>NZ_BAAHZO010000001.1:0-1748738 GCF_054600815.1 Peribacillus sp. N1
TTCACCACTGTAACCTGCACTTCATCTCTTTTGTAATATTCACGTACGGATAAGGCAGATAGCAATCCAGCGTAACCCGCACCTAAGATGACGATTTGTTTTGACATAGTTAATCCCCCGTTCTTACTGATTGAAAGTTAATCAAATTATTTTTGGTTTTTACGTTCTGAAGAGACTTCAAGAAAAGCTTGGGCGAAACGGAAAAGCTTTTGTGCTTGCGGGTCTTTCATCATTTTTAACAGACCAAAAAGACCGATCACATCAGTATTCGCTTCTGCACGATCCTTAGCTTCGATGGCATTAGCCGCAAGACCTTTCACTGAACCCACTACAGGTGTAGCGATCTCCGAAATGGCGCTGACCGTATCATTTTTCAAGACATCATCAGTCGCAACCGATTGAGCGAAATCATAAGACTTTGTTAAAATATTCACTAACTCAGTCAGTTTTGGTAACTGCTCAACTAAAGTGTTCAATGATTCCTGAACCTCAGGCTTTAAAAGCTGATCTAGGATATCCAATTGTTCTTGGTTTGCAGAAATATTAAGTGTTTCATGTTCAGGTTTTGTGACTACATCTACCATATCTAATTCCCCTTTAAACTTATTTATTTTGATTTATGTGTTTTCCGCCGATACTACTAATCATACGACTCTAATCTCTTAATTTCAAATATTTCTTTTGTGATACGAATATAATTTTAATAGTTATAATTAAGAGTTATTAGGTGGGTTTGAAGATTTATCTTAATATTCCGAGAAAATATTAAGATTATTCTGATGATAATACCTTTTTTCTCATTTCCTATAATATAGAACACTATAATGTCTATAATTTTTGAATATGCCATGCTTGAATGAGACCCAAGAATATTTTATCTGATTTTGGGTAAATAATATTATCGGAATTGGAGATGATGCCTTTGGTAGAACGCAGGATGTTAAAGATCCGTGGTGAGAATATTGAAATATCCTCTAGGTACAATGAAAAATATAGTAAATGGAATTGTACAGCTAAAATTCCCAATAGTTCCATCATTGCTTATTGTCGTGATAAGAATAAGCTACGTGCTGAGACAGTTTCTATGAGCAGGTTATTAATTACTTATGATGACTATAAAATTATCTGAGTTGTAAAAGGCGCCAACCTTGAAGAGGAAGTGGGCGCCTTTTTTATAGAATAATATTTTTATTTGCGATATCGAGAATATATCTTCGGAAATGGAGATATATCATCGAAAACTCCTGATTTATCTACGAATTATACGATTTATCGATTTTTCGACATAAATAAGCTAACTTTTTATGAAAAGAAACGAAATTGTCAAAAAAAATATCAGAAAATACTGAAAAGAATAGTAAAATTATGTTAATATATTTAAAAAAAGTATTATTTTCTAATAAAAATGAATAATCTATTTTTAAAGGATCTCCATAAATGGAGTGTAGGAGCTGGCCATTTTATAAGCAGCGATTAGCAAGTGAAATAGCCTTATAGAATAAAATTATCAATTAAATGAAATGGAGTCGATACAATGGTTAATATTACCGGATATGGCAAAGCAACACAAGAAGCAGTGAATAATTTTCAGGAATTTGTGGGTTTTGAAATCCCTGCAGATTATCAACAATTTCTCCTTAAGCATAATGGCGGAACAACAGCGGTCCAAAACTGTAAGTTTTATGTAGATGGATTAGACACACTCGTTTGCTTAAATGTACTTTATGGATTAGAACTTCAAGATAAAGAACTGAATTTACAAAAATGGCATGAAGAAAACAGAGATGACTTACATAAGAATTGCATTATAATAGGTAATGATACATGTGCAGGTAAAATCTTGCTGATAAATAACGAAGAGGAAAAGGGAGTTTACTTCTGGGATCAGGGTTGGTATTCGGATCCATCAAGCCAGGATGAAAATATTTATAAAGTTGCATCGAGTTTTAAATCCTTCATTGAGGGATTGAAAATCCCGGAGGAAATCTAATTTTATTGTAATCCCCTTGATTGGCTCATACCATTCAAGGTTTTTTATTGTCATGTTAATGAGGAGAAAAAGATGTATAAAATATTATTGGTTGAAGACGATTCCAAAATAGCTGGTATCTTGGTCAATTACTTAAAAAGGTATGGGTATGAGGTTTTTGAAGTGAAGCAACTGGACCAAGTCTTTGCGGAGTTCCAAGAGATAAAGCCTGATTTAGTTTTATTGGATATTAATCTGCCCTATTATGATGGTTTCCATTGGTGCCGGCTAATAAGGACGGTTTCAAAGATTCCCATCATTTTCATCTCTGCAAGGACAGATGAAATGAACCAAGTCATGGCCATTGAATATGGGGGAGATGATTATTTAACGAAACCGTTTCATTTGGAAGTGGTTCTGGCGAAAATAAAGAGTGTCCTACGTAGGGTTTACGGTGAATATGCGGAAATATCTTCATTCCACCAACAAATAAAGGAAATAGATGGATTATCGCTTTATACGGAAAAAGCGATGATCGAATACCAAGACAATCAGGTAACGTTAACCCAAAATGAGTTGAAATTATTGAGTTGTTTACTACGACAGTACGACACCATTGTCTCGCGTGAAGATTTGCTTGAAGCATTATGGAATGATGATTCATTTGTTGATGACAATACATTGACCGTCAATGTTACAAGGGTTAGGAAAAAACTTGAGGATATCGGCGTCAAGCATGCCATAACAACCAGCAGGGGAAAAGGATATCGGCTAAAAGTAATGCAAGGTGAAGAAAAGTGAAGCTAAAATCCTTTATCAAAGACCGTCTTTATTTTATATTTTATACCGTTCTATTGGTAAGCCTGCTTATTATTGCTTATGCACTAGCCGTTCTGGAAGCGGGTAATCACATATCGGTTTCAAATAACATCTATTTAATTATTCTGGCGTTGTTTATGCTGCTTTTATTTTTAGCGGGCGATTATATAAGGCATTACCGTTTTCTTAGTCATTTAACAAGGATGAAGCAAGAACCGAGCTTATCATTTGAGTATGTCGAAGCCTTTAGGGACCCCCTGTCAAATGAACAAAAGTTGTGGATGGATCTTTTTCAACAAATGAACCACGTAACAATTGGACAATTACAAGAAAAAATCAAACAGAAGGAGCAATATGAACTGTTGATTCATCATTGGGTTCATCAAATGAAGACTCCTGTTTCAGTCATTTCCTTACTGGTTCAAGAAGGCAACAGGACATTTTCGGATGAGCCGATGAAGGCTTATCTAAAAGAGATAGAAGAAGAAAATGATCGATTTCGCAGAGGGCTGGAAATTATATTGCATGGAGCAAGGCTTCAGCGTTTTTCGGAGGATGTAAAATCGGAGCGGGTTGACTTAATTAATTTAGTCAAGCAAGTGATTAACGAGGAAAAGAAACAGTTCATCAAACGGTTCATTTATCCCAGGCTTGAAACGGAGCTTGAGAATGTATATGTGCATTCGGATCGTAAGTGGCTCCACTTCGCCATTAGTCAGGTGGTCTTTAATGCGCTGAAGTATTCAAGGCAGGAAAAGCATGACAGCATAACGTTCAACATTGTTGAAAAAGAGTCGGAGATATTCCTAAGGATAACAGATCAGGGAATTGGAATTGTCCCGCATGATGTAAAGAGAGTGTTTGATCCATTTTTTACTGGAGAGAACGGGCGAGTCCAACAAGAGTCAACTGGAATGGGACTATATCTAGTAAAGCAAATCGTTAACAGACTTGGGCATGGCGTTACGGTTCAATCGACTGTATCCGAAGGGACTACAGTGGAATTTTTCTTTAAGACAAATACCTTACTTGAAAGGTGACAGAATTGTAAGGGTGTTAAACGAATATGTAATAAACTTCGATGGGAGCCTCCCTCTTTATTCATTATACTTACGGTAAGAAAGGGAGGTATTTTCGGATGTCAATTTTAAAAGCGGAACAATTATCCAAAACTTATTTTCAAAAGCAGGGGAATTTATTTCATAAAGCACTACATAATTTCACCATGAATGTACAGAAAGGGGAATTTGTCGGCGTGATGGGTCCATCAGGCAGCGGGAAAACCACTTTGCTTAACTTAATGGCCACGATTGATAAGCCCACAACAGGTAAAGTCATTCTAAATGATCAAAATCCTAATGAATTAAAAAATCAGGACCTTGCATTATTTCGCAGGAGGGAAATTGGATTTGTTTTTCAGGACTTCAACCTTCTTGATACACTTACCGTTCGTGAAAATATCCTCCTTCCTTTAGCGTTAGATCATTATAAACTGAAGGAAATGGAAAATAGGGTAAATCAGTTGGCGAACCTTCTTGGTATTGAAGGAATTTTAGAAAAGCGGACTTTTGAAATTTCCGGAGGTCAGCAGCAACGAACGGCTTGTGCAAGAGCGATGATTCATGAGCCTTCCATTATTTTAGCGGATGAACCTACTGGTAATTTGGATTCCAAATCTGCCAAGCAGGTAATGGATACCCTCACTACTCTTCAGGAGAAAAAGGGGGCAACCATTCTCATGGTCACTCATGACCCGACCGCCGCCAGCTTCTGTGACCGGATTCTATTCATAAAGGATGGTAAGTTCTTTTCGGAGGTTCACAGCGGAGGGGAAAGACAGAGCTTCCATCAAAGGATTTTAGATACGTTAAGCGTTTTGGGAGGAGTCTATCATGAACATCCGACTTCTCGCTAAGAGAAATATCCAAGGAAATGCACAACGTTATCTAGCTTATTTTTTCAGTATTGTCCTTTCGGTCTCAATCTTTTTTATTTACGCATCATTTATCTTTCATCCAGATGTGGTCCATGCGAATATCCCTGGGGGCCAGTTAATTAGTAAAGGACTCATTGCAGCTGAGATAGTGATCATCATATTTTCAGTTTTCTTTATCGCTTATTCGAATGCCGCATTTATACAGCCGCGAAAAAAAGAGTTTGGGCTGCTGACACTGCTTGGAATGTCCAAATCCCAATTAAGAAAACTGATTTACCTCGAGCAAACGATGGTTTCCCTCATATCTATCCTTATAGGAGTGGGGGTGGGGTTTTTGTTCTCAAAGTTATTTTTAATGGCCGTTTCTTGGTTATTGGCTGTAGAGCAACCAATATCCTTTGTCTTTGTCCCTGAGGCCTTTGTTTATACGATTGTCGGTTTCATCTTGCTATTTCAGCTATTATCGCTTCTTTCATTATTCCAGATTGGAAATGCGGAGGTAGTCGATTTATTAAAAGATAAACAAAAACCAAAAAAGGCGCCCCTCGTTTCAAAGTGGTTAATTGCAATATCAGCCGTTTGCTTAAGCATTTCTTATTACTTGGCAGCCACGATGTCGTTGAACAATTCTTATATTCGAGTGATGCCCATTTTATTCTTCGTACTGATCGGCACCTATTTTTTATTCAGCCAAAGCATTGTCGCTCTATGCAGCAGGCTTTATCGGAAGAAGAAAAGCTTATATGGTGGAACGAATTTAATTACGCAAACAAACCTGATATTTAATATTAAGGACTATTCCAGGTTATTCTTTTTGACCTCGATCATTACAGCTGTGATTTTGACAGCTGCAGGAACACTTTTCATGTTCAGTGCAGATTTAAAAAAGCAAGGGATCGATAACATTCCGCAATCAATTGGCTGGGTTGAAAATGACGCTTCCATTTATTCCGTTATTGAACCATCCGCAGTGGAGAAAACATTAAAGGAAGATGGATTCAAGATCCTTTACGAAGTTAATATGACAGGTGTGCCCATTTCCCACATGTTACCCCATATGAGAACGGGAGAATCCAATGAAAATTGGTCATTATTAATCTCGGAAAGTGATTATAACAATGCGGCGGCATTGCGAAAAATTGATCCAGCAAAGCTATCTGGAAAAGAAGCGTTATACATTTTTCCTTATGGAGGACTCGACTATCAATTCGTCCAAAAGGGTGAGCAAAAGGAGCTTTACTATGGTAAACAAACCATACAGGTAACAATGATTGGTCAGCGCAATCAATCGATAGTCGCTCCAATAAAATCAGCAACGACCCTGATGGTGGTCGATGATCAGCTGTATCATGAGATCACTGCTGATGTACCTTTAAAAGAGAAGGTAAGAGTACGAGGGTATGAAGTTAAGGATTGGGAAGAATCAATGGAAACAGCTGCTAAAATCGAAAAAATGTCTAATAATCCTGACCATAATCAATTGCAAACAAGAGCTCCGATTTATCAAGAAATGAAACAGGGAAGCATTTTGATACTTTTTATCGGCTTGTTTGTCAGTTTATTATTCTTTATCGTCCAAGGAAGCATGATGTATCTGCGAGTTTTTACGAATTTAGAAGATAAAAAAATCCAAATTCACGCCCTTCATCGATTGGGCCTGACAAAAAAAGAAATACGGCAAATTTTAAGTGCGGAAATACGGATTCTCTTTTTCGCTCCTTTTCTGATAGGAACGATTCATGCCATAGTCGCCTACGTGGCATTAAGCGATTTATTGGGATCCAATTTGTTTGTCTATTCGGCCCTCGTCATCGCAACGTATTTTCTTTTTCAACTGCTCTATTATCAAGTAACTAAAAAGATGTATGAGCGGGCAGTCATAAATTCGATTAAATAAAAGCTATCATATGTAAATGGAATCAGGGGGTCAGGCTCTGATTCCATTTTTTTATTCAGGAGATCTTCTCATTGAAATGGCGTTTTCATTAATGAGAAATTAGTTAATATGTACTATTGAAAGAGGAGTGATTCGCTATTTTGCACAAATTATATGAATTATGGTGTGATTTTACAGGTGAATCCTCTAGATTCTTGTAATATTTTCATATAAAGGGTAAAATTATTCATTTGAAGCGAAAATATCGAACTCCACATCATTAATTTTTTCCATTTTCACATACAGAATTATACTGATGTGATTTTTTGTATGGAAATAAAATGATTTATTAGAAAATATTAATAGTTAAAGTGGTGTAGATTAAAATATAAAAAGTTAGATGATTAAAAAATGGTGGGTAAACTGTTAATTACTTGATTAATTATAGTATTATATGCCTGGAATTACAGAGAATATTAGATTTTTCTCTATTTCTTTGTCACTTTATATAGTAAACTCAGAATAGGTTCGTTAACTTTTAGCTGCTAGAGATGAGGTAAGTTTAATCCCATGAAAAATAAAAAGTTAAGGGCATTTCTTTATTTGACCATTCTTTTATTGATTGTTTTCATTCTTCTAAATATGTTTTCAACATATTTAAGCATTAAAAATTCTGTACAAAAATCCGTTGCAAATCAAAACTTGGTAGCTGCTAGATCTATCGCCGACTCGATGGATATAGAAGCCTATCAGCGTTTTCTTAATAACCAAGTAAAGAGCCGGGAATATAGGGATATAAAAGCTTACTTAGAGGATGCCCGTGAAAAAATAGGAGCATTATATGTTTATACCATCATGATTGATAATCCGCGAGTATCTAAAGCTATGATTACTGGATTTTCTAAAGATCATAAAGGGGATTTTCCTATTGGTGGTGTATGTACTGTTCCGCCGGAGCAGGTCAAACAGGCGTATGAAGGGAAAAGCTTTATTACCGGGATTCTGGAAGATCCGGAATATGGCGAGTATTTGACAGTGGGAGTGCCAATGAAAAATCAAGATGGCGACATTATTGGTTTTTTGGGCATTGATATGAGCACAGAAGATATTAATGCCATTAACGGCAAGGTATTGAAAAGCAGCATTGCCATTCTTGTTTATAATGGTGGATTTGTTATCATGCTGCTGGTTACCTTTTTTGTCATTCAAAAATGGTATCAAAAGGAACTGACACGTGAAGTGGGGGATACGGAAGATACGTATCAATCGGAATTTCAATCGCTCATTGCTTCAGTCCGCTCATTAAGGCATGATTTCTCCAATCATATACAGGTGATACATGGACTGCTTAAATTAGAGGAAAACGCAAAAGCACTCGAATACTTAACAGGTCTTTCAAAAGAAGTGCATTCGATTGAATCGATGAAATTGGATGTGAGTCATCCGGGCTTATCTGTCCTGTTAGAGACGAAAAGGCTCTCGGCCCAGAATTATAACATCGATATTGAAATCGATGTTTCACCCGAATCCTTCAATCGGATCAAAACAACCGATTTGATAAAATTATTATCAAATGTCATCGACAATGCTATTGAGGCAACAATTGAATTGCCAGAGCAAGAACGCCGAATGAATATTGCATGCAAAGCTGATGATGAAAAGTATACGTTTATGG
The DNA here is from genome assembly GCF_054600815.1 of Peribacillus sp. N1. Classification (NCBI taxonomy): domain Bacteria; kingdom Bacillati; phylum Bacillota; class Bacilli; order Caryophanales; family Bacillaceae; genus Peribacillus; species Peribacillus sp. N1. Next base: position 8,276 of record NZ_BAAHZO010000001.1, read on the forward strand.
TAACGAACTCCGGACCAATGATTTCGGAATTAGATTTGGAGAAAATATTCGCCAGCGGATTTTCAACCAAAAAGGCACAAAAGGGCAAAGTTCGCGGACAAGGATTATTCATCGTTAAAGACTTGGTGAACAGATATGATGGAGAGATTCATGTACAATCTTCGGAAAAAGAAACGGCCGTTACGATGATCATACCCGTAAATGGAAAATTGGGCTAAATTGAAAATTGATAAAAAGGCATGATTCCTCATATACAGAAGGAATCATGCCTATTTTATGATTCTATTATCGGGAGTAGAATACCTTGCTGTCAGGAGAAGGGGATTCATTTTCCCCAAGTGCCGCAAATGGAGCTATGCGCTTCAAATGCATTTTCGGTATTTTACACTCTGACTATCTAAGAGTTATAAAGATGAAAAGTTGAATAAAAGTACCTGAATTGGACATAATGGGTAGATGTTTAGCTGCTTTCTTCGAGATTATGATAAGATAGGGAAAAAATCAATTAAGGCAGTGAGATTGTGAAACAACAAAAAGGAAAACTTCTCGTGATCATTGGACCGACTGCTGTTGGGAAGACAAAGATGAGCATTGAGATGGCAAAGTTATTTAATGGTGAAATTATTAGCGGAGACTCCATGCAGGTTTATAAAGGGATGGATATTGGGACTGCAAAAATCAAGAGGGAAGAAACAGAAGGAATTCCTCATTATTTACTTGATATTAAAGACCCGGATGAACCATTTAGTGCGGCAGAGTTCCAAGAGCGAGCTAATGCTTGTATTGAGGATATCCAAAGCAGAGGTAAACTCCCCATTATCGTCGGTGGAACAGGATTATACATACAATCGGTCATTTATGATTATCAATTTTCGGAGGCGCCATCCGACCCTGTTTATAGGGAGGGACTCGAAAAACAGGTAAGGGAGTCAGGGATTGATCCCGTTTTTGAACAATTACGCAGCGTTGACCCGGAAAGCGCGAATCGGATTCATCCCAATAATGTAAGAAGGGTGATCAGGGCACTTGAGATTTTTCATTGTACCGGTAAAACGATGAGTGAACAGCTGAATGAACAGCCTACAGAATTGAAATATGATACGTGCATCATTGGGTTGACAATGGACCGTGAAAAGTTATATCAACGCATCGATCAACGTGTTGATGTCATGGTGGAAGAAGGGCTGATTCAAGAAGTTGAGTCATTTCATGAAAAAGGTTTGAGGGATTGTCAATCAATCCAGGCTATAGGCTATAAAGAAATCTATGATTATTTTGATGGAGTGGCTTCATTGGCTGAAGCGGTTGAGACATTGAAGCAAAACTCCCGTCGTTATGCAAAAAGGCAATTGACCTGGTTTCGGAATAAAATGGATGTAAATTGGTTTGATATGACCGATCTCGAGGGTTTTCCAAAAAAAATACATGAAATATCTGGATTTATAGCAGGAAAGCTTTTCAGTGAAGGCGAATACATAAATTTAGAGAGAAAAGAGGAGGACTAGTTCATGAAACAATCAGTAAATATTCAAGATCAGTTTCTTAATCAATTACGGAAAGATGGTACGTATGTGACGGTATTTTTATTAAACGGGTTCCAGATTAGAGGACAAGTGAAAGGGTTCGATAATTTTACCGTTTTATTTGAGTCCGAGGGCAAACAGCAATTAGTTTATAAACATGCGATTTCTACATTTGCTCCACAACGTAATGTTCAGATTGATTACGAAGTGAAGGAATAATCATATATATGTATGTAAAAAACAGGTTTAGCTTATAGCGACCTGTTTTTTTTTTTTGCATGCAATTCGCTGTTCTTTTTCAAAGAATCGATAATTTTACGTACCTGTTTTGAATATATATTAAGGGACGGATTATTTTCCGGGAAACCGCAGGAAATGACATTCCCCCAAATAAATTGGTGGATGGGAATGGAGATTGTCGTAACATATCCTCAAAGGAAAGAATCCTGTCAAAATAAGTCGCTTTTCAGGAAGGGAATACGGCTTAAAAAATCGAATTTTCCGATGGGTTAGTTGTAACTATCATAAATCGAATGAAAATTTGTGGAATTAGAGTAAGGGTCCAAGATGGAGAGGTGAATGCATTGGAACAACCGATCCGTATGAAAAATAACGGGCAAATCAATATTGTGTTTAATGCGGAAAACAGAAAAGCGCTACAAAAGGAACTGCCGATAAAAGAAATTTTGGTGCAGGAAATCCCCCAACAGCATGTGGCATTGAAAGAGATTGAAGATGAGCTGAAATCGCTGGTCGGGATGGAAGAAATGAAAAAGATGATAAAAGAGATATATGCCTGGATTTACATCAATAAACAACGTGAGGCAAAAGGGCTGAAGACTGGCAGGCAAGCACTGCATATGATGTTTAAAGGAAATCCTGGAACTGGGAAAACGACAGTTGCGCGTTTAATCGGTAAGTTGTTTCAAAAAATGAATGTACTATCGAAAGGGCATTTAATTGAAGCGGAGAGGGCAGATTTGGTCGGGGAATACATTGGTCATACTGCCCAAAAAACAAGGGATTTAATTAAAAAGGCCATTGGCGGAATCTTATTTATTGATGAAGCCTATTCCTTGGGGAGAGGCGGCGAAAAGGATTTTGGCAAAGAAGCCATAGATACCCTTGTCAAGCATATGGAGGATCGGCAGCACGAATTCATTTTGATCCTTGCTGGATATTCGAGGGAAATGGATTATTTCCTCAGTCTTAATCCCGGACTTCATTCCAGATTCCCGCTTGTTATTGATTTTCCGGATTATACAATTGAACAATTAATGGAAATAGCCGATCGGATGCTTCAGGAAAAAGAATATCTAATGAATCGGGATGCGGAAAGGAAATTAAAAGAACATTTAATCATATTGCGTTCATTTCGGGGACCTATTTCATTTTCTAACGGACGTTATATCCGCAATGTACTTGAAAAGTCAATTAGGGCCCAGGCAATGCGGCTTTTATTGGAGGATACATTTGAAAAATCCGATTTACTGACGCTAACCAGCCAAGATTTGGTTTTCGAGGATGATGAAAAAGAATGACATGGAAAAGCCCACCAAGATGGCGGGCTTTTCAAATTTATGTTTTAGGCACCCATTTTTTATTAGGAAGATGCCAATTGTTGGTGTAAGAAAGGACGCGCAATATCGTGATGACGGCAAAGAGCGAATAAAGCTGCCATGACTGGGATAATACACCACTGCCTAAAGCCAAGCCTGCAATGATGGCCCATACTGCGTAGATTTCTTTTCTGAAGACCAATGGCTTTCTTCCGGCCAGTACGTCACGGAGTATCCCGCCGCCGCATCCGGTTAATGCAGCTGATACAATGACGGCGCTTATTGGATGATTAAGTTCCACGGCATACATCGCCCCTTGGATTGCAAAGGCTGAAAGGCCAATGGCATCACTGAAGTTTCCCCATCTATCCCAGTGCTTTGAAAGGTTTGTAGGAAAAACGAAAACGATGGTGATGGATACTAAAGCGATGACAAAATAGAAACTTTGATCCCATAATGCTGAAACGGGGACACCGATCAGCAGATTGCGGATTGCCCCTCCGCCAAAGGCAGTTATTATTCCTAAAATATAAACTCCTAAAATATCATACTCTTCTTCCATGGCGATGATGGTCCCGCTAATAGCGAATGCAATCGTACCTATGAAACTTAATACTTCCCATGTCATATGAATGTCCCTCTATGTCTTTTTGATTTTGATGGTAAAGCCAAATTTGATTTTAGCATGTTATCGGAATTTTTAAAACGGCTAAAAGCTACGTTTTCAGGAAATTTTTATATATTCAATTTTTTTGTTATGATTAACTGAAATCTACCTGAAGGTGGTGCATGTGATTTGGAAGAAGCAATAAAGGAAACGGCCGTTTTGGTTGGGTGTCAAACAACTGAGACTATTGAACGTTTTGAATATTCACTTGATGAACTGGCTTCATTGGCGAAGACGGCGAATGGTGAGGTATTAATGACCATCACCCAGAAAAGGGAAAGCGTCGATCCGGCTACATATATAGGAAAAGGAAAAGTGGAGGAACTTCGGAATCTGGAAGAGGAGCTTGAGCCGGATTTATTTATCTTTAATGATGAACTTTCCCCGAGCCAGATTCGGAACCTTTCGAAGCAATTGGAGGCAAGGATCATTGACCGGACACAGCTAATATTGGATATATTCGCTCAGCGGGCGAGATCCAGGGAAGGGAAGCTGCAGGTCGAACTTGCTCAGCTCCAATATTTATTGCCGCGTTTGGTCGGACAGGGGACGGCAATGTCCAGGCTGGGCGGCGGAATCGGCACCAGGGGACCAGGTGAAACGAAGCTGGAAAGCGACCGCCGCCACATTCGTGGGAAAATAGATGAAATCAAGCAACAATTAAGTGGCATAGTGAAGCATCGCGAACGCTATCGTGACAGAAGGAAGCGTAATAAGACCTTTCAAATAGCCCTTGTGGGATACACGAATGCAGGTAAATCAACACTGTTCAACCGTTTGACGGAGGCGGATTCTTACGAAGAGAACCAGTTATTCGCTACACTTGATCCCATGACACGAAAGGCGATACTTCCTAGCGGATTTACCGTGCTGCTGACGGATACGGTTGGCTTCATTCAAGATTTGCCGACGTCTTTAATAGCCGCATTCCGCTCGACCCTGGAAGAAGTGAAAGAAGCGGATCTATTGCTCCATGTGGTGGATTCGTCAAGTACAGATTACTTTAATCATCAGAAAACGGTGCAGGATTTGCTAAATGACTTAGATGTCCCTTCCATTCCACAGCTAACGTTGTATAATAAGAAAGATAAGGTTCACGCTGATTTTGTCAGATCAGCCAGTCGTGCTTCATTAATGATCAGTGCCTATGAACAATCGGATCTGAATGAAATCATGGAAGAAATTGAAAAGTACGTGATTGAAGAAATGATCCCGTATCATGTTTTCCTGCCATCGAGTGAGGGTAAACTATTATCACAGCTGAAAAATGAAACCATATTGCGCACTCTCTCCTTTAATGAAGAATCGGAAAGATATGAATGCAAAGGTTTTTGTCTAGCTGATCATCCAATAACCGGGCAGCTGGAGAAATATTCATAATAAAGGGGAATTTTGATGTATCAGCAGTTAACAAATGGAGAAGTGTTGAAAAACATTGCCCAGGAAGTGGAAGCAATGATTTCTCCATTACATAAGCAAGTGGACGAACGAATTGAAGAAAATCAATTTCGTGTATTACAAAGTTATCAAGCACATAAAGTGAGTGATTCCCATTTCATCCCGACTACAGGGTATGGATACGATGATATGGGCCGCGATACGCTCGAATTGATATATGCAGATGTTTTTGGTGCGGAAGCTGGATTGGTGCGCCCCCAAATTATATCAGGCACACACGCCATCTCCACTGCTCTTTTCGGCATATTGCGCCCAGGAGATGAATTGTTATACATAACTGGAAAGCCGTATGATACTTTGGAAGAAATCGTCGGTATCCGGGGAACGGGTATCGGATCTTTACGTGATTTTCAGATCAGCTATAAAGCCGTTCCGTTAGCGGAAACTGGAACCGTTGATTTCGAAGCCGTCAAACAAGCCATTCAACCAAACACGAAGATGGTCGGTATACAACGGTCAAAAGGGTATGCTACACGTCCGTCCTTTACGATCGATGAAATAAAGGAAATGATTTCCTTTATCAAAGACATTAACCCGGAAATCGTCGTGTTCGTGGATAATTGTTATGGAGAGTTTGTTGAGACACAAGAACCATGTCATGTCGGAGCGGATTTAATGGCTGGTTCACTCATTAAAAATCCGGGCGGCGGGATAGTGAAAACCGGTGGATACATTGTTGGTAAAAAGGACCTGGTTGAAGCTTGCTCTTATCGGTTAACATCACCTGGAATAGGGGCTGAAGCAGGTGCGTCGCTTTATAGTCTGCAGGAAATGTACCAAGGATTCTTCCTTGCACCGCATGTCGTGGGACAAGCTGTTAAGGGAGCCATGTTCACAGCTGCCTTTTTAGAAAAGCTCGGTATGAATACATCCCCAAAATGGGATGCGAAGCGAACTGACTTGATTCAATCCGTCCAATTCGATGACCGGGATAAGATGGTTGCCTTCTGTCAGGCCATCCAATATGCATCACCAATCAATTCACATGTGACACCATATCCTGCCTATATGCCGGGATATGAGGACGATGTAATCATGGCTGCAGGCACCTTTATACAGGGGGCCAGCATTGAACTGACGGCAGATGGTCCGACAAGGGCTCCATATGTTGCCTACGTTCAAGGCGGATTGACATACGCCCATGTTAAAATAGCTGTATTGACTGCTGTGAATGCGCTAATGGACAAAAAACTGATTCAATTGTAAATGAATTTAAATTAAGTATGTAATGGGAATCCAGATACAATTGGATTCCAGTAAAAACAATAGTCAAAATATTTGTGTAGTAACAAATCATTTAATTTTTCTGAAAAAATTCACGTTATAAAATGTAACATCATATTGACAAGTTTAATAACATGATATAAGATTACTTTAAGATAAACAAAAGGAGGATGCTAAGAATGAGCGGCAACAACATTCGGCGTTCGATGCCTCTTTTTTCCATCGGAATCGTCATGCAGTTAACTGAGTTGTCTGCACGCCAAATTCGGTATTACGAAGAGCATCAACTTATTACTCCTATGAGAACAGATGGAAATCGTCGGGTTTTTTCATTAAATGATATAGATCGGCTGCTTGAGATTAAAGATTTAATCGAACAAGGAGTCAATCTGGCCGGCATTAAAAAGATTTTCACTGTAAAGGAACAGAATTTACCTAAAACTCAAGAATTAGAACAAGCGGAAAAAATAAGGCATGACCTTAGTGACGAGGAGCTTCGCAAGCTTCTGCGTTCCGAGCTTTTACAAGGAAGCAAGCATCGAACATCTCTAAGACAAGGGGATATGTCCCGTTTTTTCCAATAAAAAATATGATTTATGAATTATTAGGGGGAATAGAAATTGGCAAAGTTCACACGTGAAGACATCACTCGTTTAGCGAAAGAAGAAAATGTTAAGTACATCCGTTTACAGTTTACTGACATTTTAGGGACAATTAAAAACGTTGAAATCCCAGTCAGTCAATTAGAAAAAGCACTTGATAATAAAATGATGTTTGACGGATCTTCCATTGAAGGCTTCGTTCGTATTGAAGAGTCTGATATGTACCTATATCCTGATTTAAACACATGGGTTATCTTCCCTTGGACTTCCGAAAAAGGTAAAGTGGCACGTTTGATCTGTGATATTTACAATACAGATGGAACACCTTTTGATGGAGATCCACGTGCTAACCTAAAACGTGTTCTTGCAGAAGCAAGAGAAATGGGCTTCACAGATTTCAATCTTGGACCTGAACCTGAATTCTTCCTATTCAAACTGGATGCAAACGGAGAGCCGACTCTGGAATTGAACGATAAAGGCGGATACTTTGACCTTGCGCCTACTGACCTAGGAGAAAACTGCCGTCGTGATATCGTTCTTGAGCTTGAAGAAATGGGATTTGAAATCGAAGCATCCCACCATGAAGTAGCTCCAGGACAACATGAAATTGACTTTAAATATGCAGATGCAATCTCAGCTTGTGATAACATCCAAACATTTAAATTGGTTGTTAAGACGATTGCCCGCAAACATGGTTTACACGCGACATTCATGCCAAAACCATTGTTCGGTGTTAACGGATCTGGTATGCACTGTAACGTTTCTTTATTCAAAGGCAACGAAAACGCATTTTATGATAAAGAAGGTAAATTGGAATTAAGCAAAACAGCTGAGCAATTTATCGCAGGTATCATTAAGCATGCTCCAAGCTTCACTGCGGTAACAAACCCAACTGTTAACTCATACAAACGTCTAGTTCCTGGTTACGAAGCTCCTTGTTATGTTGCATGGTCCGCTAAAAACCGTAGCCCATTAATCCGTATCCCAGCATCACGCGGAGTGAGTACTCGCGTAGAGGTACGTAGTGTCGATCCAGCAGCAAACCCATATTTGGCACTTGCAGTTCTACTAAAAGCTGGTCTTGACGGTATCAAGAACGACTTGACTCCACCGGCTCCAGTCGACCGCAACATCTATGTTATGAATAAAGAAGAGCGTGAAGAAGTAGGTATCGTTGATCTACCAGCTACTTTATATGCTGCATTGGAAACATTAAAATCTGATGAAGTCATCAAAGAAGCATTAGGTGAACATTTACTTGAACACTTCGTTGAAGCAAAAGAAATCGAGTGGGATATGTTCCGTACACAAGTTCACCCATGGGAACGCGAACAATATATGTCAATGTATTAATAGCTTTAAAGCCTTGGTATTACTGAGTTTATCAGTTGCCAAGGCTTTTTTTATTTTTATAAAATGAAAGGGAACGGGCTGGCTGACCACATTTTGACCACATTTCAAACTATTTCATATTCAACTGGGCATAATCCATGTAATTTGAATATCCGTCCACACTTTTTTCTTCGAGTTTTTTTGACACGTGAGCATAGACATCTGCTGTTGTTTGAATGGATTTATGTCCTAAACGTTCCTGCACATCTTTTAAACTGGCTCCAGATTCAAGAAGTAAAACGGCGTGGGTATGTCGTAAACCGTGGATGGTTATATGTTTTGTAATTCCTGCTTTTCTACAGATGCGATTAAATGCTCTGTGTAAGGTGGATTTTGAATAGGGGAGGCCATTCCCTCGTTCGAAAACAAGAGTTGTTTCTCTATGATATCTATCTGCCAATTTCAACCTTATTTCCTTTTGCTTAAAGACATGACGTGTTAACAGGGCGGCAAGGCTTTCATCGATTAAAATTTTTCTATACGATGTTTCAGTTTTAGGTGGTCCAAACATTTTATCAATATCCAATGCATCATAATTTAAAGTTTTGTATACTTTAATTTTATTTTCGGTAAAGTCTAAATCGAGAATCTGGAGAGCTAAAGCTTCGCCTTTTCTTAAACCAGTATCGATTAGTGTTTTAAATAAAATAAAATAGTTCCAATTTTCTTTTAGAGCAGCATCTAAAAATCTAAACACTTCATCTTTGCTTAGATACTCTAAATCTTCATCTTCTTTTATCTGGTTTATTGCCTTATTAGGGATAGTCACTCCAGAACAAGGGTTTTTAGATAACATTTCAAGAGAAACTGCTTTATTTATCGCATTGGAAAGAGTAGTGTGGATGATTTCTACTGTTCTTTTACTTTTTTCTTGATCAGCGAGTTTATTAATGATTTTTTGATAATGTGTTGGGGTTAAATCTTTTATCTTCATATGACCAATTAACGGAAGGATTTTTTTTTGGACATTACGCTCATGAAGCTTATAAGTATTTTCTTTCACTGCGTTTTTTTTGTAAGTGGCTAACCAATCAGGTAAGTAGTCATTAAAAAGAATATCTTTGTTATAAGCTTGTCCATTATAAATTCTAATTTCTTTAAGAGCTTCTTCTACCTTAAAAGAAGCTTCCTTTTTTGTGTCCGCACGCCGAGTAATTTGAGTTCTTTTGCCAGTAGCTGGATTAAGAGGGCCTTCTTCAGTACACTTCCATTTATAGCCCTGTTTATTTTTAGCAGGGACTTTTTGAAAGTAAGCCATAATAATTCACATCCTTTAATTTTTAAGTAATCATTGCCTAAGAATTAGAACGTATACACTTTTGAATTCTCAGCAACCAAATGAGAAGTGTAAATTTGACTGTGATATCGCTCAAATCTTTGTGCAGCAAATTCATTTGTGACATTAAACGTATTAGCTAAATAATAAATTGCTTGATTACAATGGTAAGGCATTTCCAGTTTTAAAAGCATGAAAGTAGGAATGCAAAAATGGTAAGCAAAATAATTTGCCTGATTTTCCTGTAATTCTAAAAACGGTTTAGGCATAAAGATTTGATTTCCATCGTGTCTGAGAACATGGCATAACTCATGGGCAAAATCCTGCCACTGCTCCTGGGAAGATAACCGATCCTCAATAATGATTTCACCATCATAATTCCTGCTAGACATTTCCGCGAAAGAAACCACAAGTCCTAAACGTGCTGCAACATCTAAAAAATCTAGTTGGTGAGCATGAAAGATGTCAATGGAGTAGTAAAAATCTTTAATCCAGTCCTCTAACAATGAAGTGGTGTATTGCATATTTATCTCTCCTTTCTTACAGAATATACGTTCTAATTTCAGTTAAAAGAAAAGCCCGACTGGGCATGTTCTTTTTAAGATATAGTTTGAAATTCTTTTTGTAATTGTAGTGATTTCCTATAGTCCTCAGCTTCTGCTAATTTAGTGAATACTACAGTCTTGTTGTGATTTTTCTTAACGACGTCCTCAATATCATCTAATTCCACTTTGAAAAACTCTTTACGTTCGTTAACTTTGTTAACTTTTTTATCAGCAAATGCTTTGTGTAATGCATTTTCAAGACTTGGTGCATCTTCACTAAAAATCATTCCATGAACATCAAAAGTGAAAGGGACTGAAGCATCGCCTAATTCTTTAACACGATCCATAGGCTCTAATCGTCTAGTCATACCAATTTTAAAGACATTTTCACCAAAAGATCCGATATTAGAAATAATATAAACATATCCTGCTCTAGTATGTTGAACACGGTATAACACATCTTCTTTATTCTTCTTAGTTTCCTCAAGCTGTGTTTCTAGTTCTTTAAGTTTAGCAAGTAATTTTGCTTGTTTGTTTTCATTTGTTTCTGTTAGTTGTTGCTTCAATGTTTCAATAGCTTGTTCAAAGTGCTTTTCTTCTTTTTCAACTTTTTCTTTAGCCTTTTCTAGTTCTTTCAAAGCTTTAGCTTCTTCTCGCATTTGTTCTTTGATAGCCAATTGTTCTTCTTTTTCTTCTTGCTTTTTCTGTTCGTATTCAAACTTCAAATAAAGTTCTGCTATTTTTAAGTTTAAGTATTGCTTTGTAATGGAAACATTCTGCATATCAGTAAGTTTATTAAGATCTTCATATACTTTGTTGATACGCTTTTCACTAGACTCAAGATTATTAAATTTAACTTTTAAGATAACATTGTCACATTCGTTATTAAAAGCTCTTATGGTTAATTTAATTGTGTCTAGAATAAACTCTCGCCCTTTTTTGGAATCGGAACCAATGGTCCATTCTAAACTATGGTCTGTTGCTCTTTTATCTTTGACAAGTTGCTTTTGTTCATTTCTAATTTCATTCAGTTTTCCTTGATACGCTTCAGAAGATTCAAAGTTATACTTTGATTCAAAGAATCCAAAAGACTGCATTAGAAGTTCTTCATTTAATTCAATAATATTGTCTTGTAGTTTCATTATTTCATTTACTATTTCTTGCTTCTTTGTGGTTAAATCATCGATTTCAATTGTAATTCGTTGTTTCGATTCACTAATATCGACTATAGATGTAATATCATCTAGTTTTTTAACAAGGTTTTCCTTTTCTTTTTCCAAATTGCTAATTGTTTCTCTAATTTGTATTTTAGTTATGTTTAAATCTGTAAGTGGTTTAAATTCTTCCAATTCAATTGCGATTTTTTCTTTAGTGCTGTTGAGTATATGGCATTCATCTGATAATCTCTTAAGCTCATCTCTAGTGTTTGCTATTTTATCAAACTCGTTGTCTTTCCAATACCTGTGTGCTTTTTTTAATTCATTATTACGTTGAATGATCAATATAATGGCTGGTACTAGAGGTAGGATGAAAAACCATCCAGCAAATAAAAGTCCAATAAACCATGATGAGTGATACCATTTTTCTTTATACAACGTTAAACCCTCCTGAAATTAATAGTAAAAAAATTTGCAACTAAACAAATGAAACATTTTAAATATAGTAAAAAAGAAATGAGTAAAAATCACTATGTTGAGAGTTTTATTTAGAACACCCCATAAGAGTCTTGGGTGCCCAAATTATTACTAATTTTTATCTCTCTCTTTAATGAACTCCCAAAATCGAATTAATTCTTCAATTTTTTCCTCTGGAGCATCTTTCAGATCCTTAAAGAATATTTGTGTTCTGGGATTTAAAAATTCCTTCCACATTTCATCAGGTGAATTGCTATTTTCATTTCCTGTGATAATGTAGTCGATTGTAACGTCATATAAATCCGCAAGTTTTTTTAAAGTCGTATAATCTGGTTGCCTTTTAGCTGACTCATAGCTGGATAGAGTATTATTTTTAACCCCAATTTTTTCTGCTGCAAATTTTTGAGTAAGTCCAGACCTTTCACGCAACCATTTCAATCTATCGCCAAAGTCCATGAGTAACCCTACTTCCTTTTTTACTATAACCATTTTATCACCATTTCTCTATTTGAGAAAATATATTCACGAATTGAGAATTAATTACTTTACATTCACAATACGAGATTATATACTTTAAAATATATAAGGTTCACGAAATGAGAAGTTAGGCGGTGAAACAAATTGAAAGAAGATCTAGGTATTCGTATTAAAGAATTGCGTATTAAACAGGGCCTGACGCAAGTTGATTTTGCTAAGAGGATTGGTTACAAACATCCTTCAATCATCAGTGAGATTGAGTCTGGTAAGAAAGGGTTAAGTGCTAATAAGTTACCTTTAGTTGCCAATGTTTTAGGAGTAGATATAAATTCGCTTTTTTTTACTCAAGTAGTTCACATAACGAGAACTAATGTAAATTCTGCATAAGGAATCCATTGCAGAACCTAAATTCAACTATGATCAATAAGAACATCGACAAACTTTAAAGAAGGGAGCACTAATATGATACAAGTAAATCTTGATTTTGCCGATGATAATTTTCGAGAAATGTTAAGGCAAGAAATCAAAAATGCTTTGGCTGATGTGATTCAACAAAATCAATTGTTTAATGACTCTGGTGCACTAAGGCGACATCAAAAAAAGTGAAACATGCCTAGTCTATGAAATCAAAGATGATATGAAAGAAGCTGCCGAGCTATTTAAAAAACTGTATCGACAAAAACCAGTTTGGCGCATTTTGTATTACTGTTCACCTTCATCTTAACAAGTATGGCCAAGGCGGAGTATTCCAATTTGGCATATAAAGGTGGTGAAAATAATGAAGTTCGGATCTGTTCTGCAAGCATGTAGGGAGCGGGCCGGCCTATCACAAGAAGAGTTAGCTCACCAACTGAGCAGGTCCCAGTCCTGTATTTCAAAATTTGAGAAAGACCGAAAAGTTCCTGACATAGGGACGTTCATGCAATGGGTTCAAATAACTAATGCCCCTGAAGTGGCAGTAGCTTTCCTTTATGGTATGGACGGCATAAATATCATTCATCAACTATTACCGATGATCGGGGGATTGATTTTTTAAATAACTATCCATGTTTTATGAAAAATGATTGGAGGAAGTAAAATGAAGATTATCGCAGGAGTATGGTTGAAATTGTCTCTAATCCAGAAACAAGATCTATTAAAAAACCACATAAAAAAAGAGCAGTGAGCTACCGACTCAACTACTCAATATTTCGATATTTTTATTTTAACAGATTATAAATGGAGCCGCAAACATTCGTTCTTTATTTAGCAATTTAAAATCGTTATCAACAACAATTTTTGAAATAGGAGGCGAGTTGATGGCCAGACCTAAAAAAGAAGGTTTAGATTATTTTCCATTGGATGTTGATATGGACCAAGACGATAAAATCGCTTTGATTGAAGCAAAACATGGTGTAACTGGATTTGGAATTACACTGAAACTTCTCATGAAAATCTATAAAGAGGGGTACTTTTATCGATGGACTGAAAGAGAACAATTACTCTTTTCAAGCCGAATAAATGTCAACATTAACACGGTTCTAGAGATAGTTATTGATTGCATTAACTGGGGACTATTTGATCGAGAAATATTTGATAAATATGAGGTTTTAACATCAAAGGGGATACAATCACGGTATATAGAGGCGATTGTTCGCAGGAAGTCTGTTACTCTACACGAAGAATTTTTGCTTATAGATTATAGAGAACATATTGGCTCTAGTAAAATCTCCATTTCTCTAGTTAATGCAGACAATAAAGACGTAAATGTCTGCATTAAGGCTACATCAACCCTAGTAAATGGTGACATTAATCCCCAAAGGAAAGTAAAGGAAAGGAAAGTAAAGGAAAGTAATAAAAACAATATTCCCGAACAAATTGAAAATTTGCGTCTCAGGTATTCCAATCATCTTAAAGATTATTGATGATTACCTAGAAATGATACGGCATACAAGAGTAAGTGCGAAGATTTCTCCTTCTGTAATTTTAGGAATGTATCGAGAATGGGACAAGCATCCAACGATTTGTGTGGAGTATGGCTTAAAAACGCATACGGAAAATCCTGCATACCATTCCAAGAAGGAGAATTACACCAATGGAATTATTCGAAACACGACAGCAGAAGAGGCAGCGGGTAGGTTAACAAAACCATTTTCGCCATTGAATATAAGTGCGCACAAAAAACAAAATAGCTTTTTAGCTCTTGTAGAAAAGGGAGGGTGACTCATGGAGCGAAGGCAAATTGCAGAATTACTAGATTCAATCCAATCTAGTTATCCAGGGAAGTTCGTGGTTCAGGACCTAAGGACGGAAAAATAAAACCTAATCAACTCTCTTCAGGGAAGAATTTTAATGTCTTATGGACGTTACAGGATTTAGACGAGAAAGGGGTTCCCATTGATCTGGTTTCAGTTATGGAACGAGTCGGAAGGAAAAACATTAAGAAAATTGGTGGGCCAGATTATTTAGGTGACTTGGCAGCATCGGTACCATCCACAGCCAGTTTTACATACTACGAGAAAATACTTCACGAATACTGGCAAAGGCGAGAAGCGATCACAGTCGCGAATCAAATTAAGGAATCTGCTCTTACTGGAGATCCTGCAGTGGTCATTCAGACAGGAATTAATGACTTGATGCGCTTGGAAGATAACTCTTCAGACGATGATGATGGATCCATAAAGGATGATTTAGTTGAGGTATATGATGATTTGGAGACATCAAAAGGAGAAATTACCGGTATCTCGACAGGTTTTACAGAATTAGATCGAATGACAGCAGGTTTACAAAAACAAGAGCTAATTGTCATCGCCACCCGGCCATCTGTAGGGAAAACAGCTTTTGCATTGAACATTGCAGAGGGGGTTGCCAAACAGAAGCAATATGCAGTGGGAATCTTCTCACTGGAAATGGGCAGGAAACAATTATTAAAAAGAATGTTATCTAGCAACGGTAGAATTAATGCCCAGCATATCCGAACAAGCAACCTTGTTGATAAGGATTGGGGAAAGCTAACAGGTGCCATGGGGGATGTTAGCAACCTGAATCTAAGAATCTTTGATAATCCTGGCGTTACTGTTAATCAAATCTGGGCGAAGGTCCGCAAGATGAAACGGGATTACGAAGACAAAGACATTCTGGTCATTATTGATTACCTGCAGCTCATTACAGGATCAGCCAAACATAAAGGAAATCGGATGCAAGAAATTAGTGAAATCAGTCGGATGCTAAAACATATGGCAAGGGAATTGGATGTATGTGTCATTGCCTTAAGTCAGCTATCAAGGGCGGTTGAACAAAGGCAAGATAAACGGCCTATGATGTCAGATATACGTGAATCAGGCCAAATAGAACAAGACGCTGATGTGATTGGATTTCTTTATCGGGATGATTATTACGATAAGCAATCGGAGCGTAAAAACATTATCGAAATCATCATTGGTAAACAACGAAATGGCCCCATTGGAACCACATCACTAGCATTCATCAAAGAGTATGGGTTGTTCCTCAATCTGGAGCGCAGACATGAAGGTTAGAGAACTTTATCAAGAGTCCGTTAAACACAAGCATACGTCACTCCGGTTGTTGATTGAGTTTTTGGTATACGAGAAAAACACTGTGAACTTTACTGATGATGAATCAGTACTCGATCTCTACATTAAAGAGAATAATAGGACGAGAATGAATGAGTTGTTGAAGGAATATCAGAGGAGGATTTATGGGTCGGCTATATGATGCTGTACAATCTCAAAATCAAATGAAACGGAATTTTGTCTTGGGAAGGTTAAAAGAACTTGAAGTGGCGCGGTCCCAACAAGGGCAGCCCATTGAATTACTGGATTATGATGAATTGAAATATGAGTTAGTTTTAGCTGCATATAGAGAAATCGATGCAACAAATGACGCTAATAAGTTGTTTTAGGAGGAATTTGTCATCTTAGTTGCTTTGCAAAAACTATAGAAAAAAAAAATCCCTGTTTGCAGACGGGGGATTCGAGATTTCTCTATGCAGATCTTATCTTTATTTTAGCATAGGAGGAATCTCAATGAAAGAAGCTGCCAGCTTATCAAGTAAAACTGAGTCCTTTATACAAACAAAACAATTATCCCTGTTTGAAGATGTCAATGAAAAAGAAGTACGGAAGACGATAGCAAGAGAACTTAAGCATTACAAGGCTCTTAAAATCAGACAGCAAAACAAGCAAGAGTTAACTGAAAATGGTATTTCTTTCTCAATATTTCCTAAGCTTTTAGACAATGACAATGAAAATGAAAATGAATTCAAGGTTATTCATATGGAAAGAGCATTACAAAACAGCTTGGACAGTATTGAGCGAAAAATTATAGAAATGAAATATCTAGGTTCAGAAAGGCAAAATGACATTAACATATACATGGAATTAGGTCTACAGAAAAAGCCTTATTATGAGAAAAAGAAAACAGCTATCTTTATGATTGCTAAAACATTAGGTATAATATAATTTGTAATTTTAGTATACAAAAAATAAAATTAGTTGGAATTTACTTGACGTTTTTGGATTATAATGTAAGAATATTTACAAATAATCTGAAAGAGAGTTGAAGGCAGTGAGTACAGTTTTTATTCAATCGACAGAGGAATTTAAAACGCAACTAGTGCAGAGTGTGCATTATGGAAGTTATTACGATTATAAAGAATTTATCGATTCTAAAAAGACTACCATTAAGAATGGAAGTCCTTATAATCGAATGGATTTTGTTTATGAAAATTTAATTCAGACGTTTTCAGACAATAGACACATTACAAGACCCATCACCTCTGGTAATTGGCAAAAACACCTTCAGATTATTGATACAGAAACTAAAACTTTGTACGTCATTGCCAAAGATGAAAGAGTAAATACAGTCCGTTTAAATAATGAGATAGATAAAAGTCCGCATTATTTTGAAACATACTGCCTATTAAATGAAAAGTTTGGAGAATCCCTTGTATTTAGTATCTTAAAAGAGAATGAATATGAACAAATGTCTTTCCCTTTTGGTTTTTCAAATAAAGAGAGTGAATTAAAAGTTGTTGGGGAACTATACAATAGAAAAAAAGAAAATCTTTTTAAGTTAATTGGTCAAATTGATATCGAGTGTTTTGTACTTATACCTATACTCTTCAAAGAAGATAAGCTGGTTGACATTAGAGCTCATATTCCAAGAATGGAATTGGCAGATCCGTATTATTATTCTGAAGATTGGACAAAATACATTCCGGTCGAATTTACAGAGAGTGGAAATTCAAACACAGATGATACCGAAAATAATGAAATCAAAATTGGGATTAAAAAACATATTTTGGAGAAAGATTCAGTTGAACTGCCACTAAAAAAAGACAAAAGAAATATGGACAGTAAAACCGAATAACTTCTCTTAGGAGGAGTAATTAGATAATGAATAAAATAAATCGTTTTAATCCTTCTAGATTAAAAAGTGCTCGTTTATATGAAGGTTTTACTATTACGGATTTATCCAACTTAACAAGTGTTTCTAAACAGGCGATATCACAGTTTGAACACGGAAAAAGTCAACCAAGTTTAGAGACCTTATTTGACTTGATGAGGGTTTTAAATTTCCCAAGGGATTATTTTTTTGGAAAGGATGATGATGACATAGAAATCGGAAGTACCTATTTTAGGTCTTCTTCTACTACGAATAAAAAAAGTTATTTGTCACAAATTCAAAAAATGATTTTCTTTTCTAAAATACATTCATTCTTAGAGGAATATATAGATTTCCCACCTTTGAACTTGCCAACTAGAGAAATGGATAAAGATAATTTTCAAGAAAGTGATATTGAAAAATTAGCCGATTTGTGCCGTCAATGTTGGGAATTAGGTGATGGCCCCATCCAGAACATTGTTCATGTACTTGAAAAAAACGGCATATTCATAACTTCATTATCTACAGGGGAAGAAAAGGTTGACGCTTTTAGTCAAAAGCAAATTGTGAATGGTGATGAGCGATATTATATAGTGCTAGGAAATGATAAGAAATCCGCAGCACGTAGACAATTTAATGCAGCTCATGAATTGGGGCATTTGTTGATGCATGGGTGGATTTCGGACATAGAGGAACTTTCAAAGGGGCAATATCGTGAGATTGAAAAACAAGCAGATTATTTTGCAGCCTCACTTTTATTACCGAGACAAAGTTTTACTTCAGATCTACATTATCCAAATAAATTAGACTTCTATATTGAGCTTAAGAAGAAGTGGAGAGTATCCATAGGCGCAATGATTGTTCGCGCATATCACTTACAGGTAATTAATTATAATCAATACCAAAACTTAATGAGACAGATGAGTACTAAGGGTTATAGGAAAGCAGAACCCCTAGATGATTTAATTAGTATACCAACTCCAAGTATTCTAGAAAAAGCTATTAAATTACTGATAACTAATAATATATTAACACCAAAAGAAATTCTAGATAAGTTGGAATTACCAAAAGAAAAGGTTGATGAACTCTTAGATTTAAGTCCTAACACTTTAAGATATGTAAATTCATCAATACAACCAGTAATTAAGATCAGTCAAAATAATTCTTCTAGAAATAGACGCGCATAAAATTCAGGGACAAAAATAGGGATAAAATGTGGAGAAAAAGGCTGCTAAACTTGTGGCCTTTTTTTTCATTCCTTTTTAATAAGATTATCTCAAGAAGAAATTCTTGGGAGACGCATCTTTCCCATATCAATGGTGTACTCGAGTGTATCGAATGACTGAGAAGGTTGCCGGCTAATAAGGGGGAACAACTGGAGTCTAGCTGTATTGCGAACGATAGCTACGGGGCTACAAAGTGTGAAATTCCTTTGTAAAGACAGACTGTCATTTTGTGCAGCGACCGTTACTGCAATCCCAGCCATTCTCCCGGGAGATTGATTAGAACGGGAAAATCTTTTTAAGCAATTAGCATAATGAGGTGGTAATTCTAAGGGCATTCCTAGGAGTGCTTTTTCTTTTTTCTCAAAAGAAGATTAGAGTAGGTGAGGAAAGGTGAATATTGTACAACCCATTCGTGATAAGGTCTTACTTCAGGAAATGAAGGACTTTCTTAAAAAGAATAATGAAAGAAATTACATCCTATTTCTGCTAGGGATCCATACTGGATTGCGTATCTCTGATATACTTCGTTTGCGTGTGAGGGATGTATTAGGATGGGACATTGTCTTAAAGGAGAAAAGGACGGGTAAACATAAGGAAGTGAAGATGTCCAACGAATTAAAACGAGCTATTAGGAGCTATGTAAAAGACAAGCCCAAGAGCGAGTTTTTAATCAAAAGTCGGAATGGTAAAAACAAACCGGTTACAAGAGGAATGGCCTATGTAATTTTGAGCCAGTTGGCAGAAGAATTTGGACTCGAACGAATCGGGACTCATTCCCTTCGAAAGACTTATGGGTATAATCATTACAAAAAATTCAACGATTTTGTAGCCCTTCAACAGATTCTCAATCATACAGACCAACGGGAAACCTTAATTTATATTGGAATTAAACAAGATGAGCTCAACAAAATGCAGGGGATAATTGATTGGTGATTTCCTTTTTGTGCGTTCTTTTATTTTTTTTGCTCTTTTTAATTCGGTTCAACCTGTCGGTTGTTCAATTCATTTATGAAGACAATGAAATCCTTTGTGACTGTAAGGGTAGATGGGTAAGTGTGAATTATAGACAATCTGGATTATAACTAATTCAAAGGGGTATTTTAATCATATTTTTCATCAGAAAGGTAAATGAAAGGTTTTAATGAATATTAGGAAAAGGAAAAGGAAAATGAAATTGTATAAATAAAATAGAATTCTTTTACTAATTTAAGGATATAATTAATTGAGATATAAGAACTTTAAAACGCATATAACCAGATTACAACTACAATTAATAAAACATAGGTAATAAGGCATGATGTTATTTTCTTATTTAAAGTGCATAAATTGACAAAATTCGACAGCCTAATAATGATATAGTTGATTTTAATCAATTTTCATTATTTGGAGGAGAAGAAATTGTCAACAGTTAATTTTGCAAAATTTAATATCAATGAAAAAATATATGAAGTATATGAAGGGAAGTTATCTTTAGATGATTTGTTAGAAAAAGTGTTTTTAGGTCTGAAAACTGAAATTGAAATGAAAGAAATAAAAAAGAAAAAAACTACTAATTACAAATTTATTACTTTAAATAAGGATATAGATAATTTTATTGTTAACGGTAGGCTAGTTGCATATGCTCCTGGTGTACATGTTTCATATGATGAGGAAACAGACGACGTAATTGAAACAGAAGATAATAAAAAAGCAACTTACGTGACATTTAGTTTTGATGTAAGAAGAGAAACAGTTGGATTTGTACCTAAAAATGATTTTGGAAGAAAACAATTTGTTGATCGTTTTAAAGACTTAGTCGAAGCTTTGGTCCCGGAAATAGGAGAAGTTGAAATTATATTAGAAACAGATAAACAAAAACTGAATGAAAAATTAAATAAATTAAAGCATGTTGACGAAATCACTATAGATTTGATACCACCAAATAATGATAAAAAGCTTTTTGAAGCACTCTATGGAATAAATTCTGATAAATTAAGCGAAACAGGAGGAAATAAATTCACTTTTAGTATAAAGGGGACTACAAAAAAAGGGTTGGATATAGCATCTACTTACATTAAAAATTTAGTTAACGGAGTAATTATTGGTTATGGTAAATTGAAAGCGTCAGGTAAAAATTCTTCTGAAGAACCAATTAGTGTAAATAGCCAGGAGCAAGCCTTATATACAAGGGGAATAGCAGATGTTAACAAAGATAGTATTCCGGAAATTGCTGAAAAAACGAGAGCTGGAATTATATCTTTAGCTTCAATGAAAGCTATCGCTAAAGAGAAATTGATAGAGGAACAAAAAAACTTAAAATTAGAATTATTAAGGAAGATTGAGGATGAAGAAAACCCCAAAAAATGAGGATACAAACAATATTGATCATTATTATAGGAATAATAGGTTTTTTGACCTTTTATTTAATACAGGAAAATTAAAAGATTTATTGTGGAGTAAAGAAGCTTTCGTTAGCTTGTTTTTTAGTATTACATTAACTTTACTCTTAGCATATTTAGGTATTACAAATAATCCAGTGAAAGGGACGAACTCTATTATACCGGTTTTAAACACTCTCTATCCTATTATAATAGGCGGTCTATTTGGGATTTTGGGTTTTATAATCGGAGGCCTTGCAATAATCACTGGTACTATAAGTGTAGAACTATTAACAAAAATAATTGATAAAAATCAATTGAAAGAACTTATGAGCATAATTTTTAACTTTTACTTTAGTGGAGCAGTTACAGGTCTTACTGTAATACTAGCTATACTCACCAGTGTAGTAACTAGCCTTCAAATACCATTTGAATGGTATTTGTTTATACCCTGGTCTATAGTTTTAAGTTATTTTGTGGTATTTTCAATTATTTATTCAATAATGCTCCTAGGAACTTGTATTAGAATTTTATTGTTGAAATATTTTATTCTTAAAAATGATAAAAAGTCAGATGATTGATTTAGCACCATTTAGAAAAACTTTATAAGGTGCTTTGTATTATTGAGAAATACCTAATTATTTTGATGCCTATGAAAAATGGAAGAACATTTATATAAAATGATTACTTCAAATGTTGGGCAAATTTAAGAAGGGAAAGTAAGACATCCGAATAAAAGGGTGTTTTTTTTACTTCAACAAAGCAGCTACTGTCCCAGCCGGAAGTTCTTCATTAGAGCAGAATTCTAAAGAAAATCTTTAAAGAAAATATATAAAGAAAACCCTCTGAAGGATTCATTTAAGTTTATAACATAGAGATAAAAGAAAAGGAGCGGTACTTAATTGAGTGTCGTCTTTTTATGGATATAGAAGGTAATTATCTCTTTTTGTCGAATATATTGGGCAAAAGGTGGTGATAAGTTTTGGAGTCAGTGCGTAAATTTAATATCTGTAGTCAATACTTAGTTGAGATTGATGATGTACGACCTATGGGCACCATGGGTAGAATGACTGAAATATGGTCATGGGAAATATCTATAGCTCAACATGAAAATGTATATAAGGGTATGGCCATAGAGCGGTCTAGGAATTTAAAAACCCCGTGGATACTATTAAATGAAACAGTTTTGGATAATGAAATGATTGAAATTTGTAAAGGCTATATGACAAATAAATAAAATGGCTAAAGCACTCATTCAAATGAGAGTTAGAAAAAGGAGCTGATACCAGTGAATGAGTTTGAAATAAAAGATTTAGGTTTTGTTGATTCCGAAATAGATGCAATTGAAGAACACTTCCTTATGACTCTTTCGATGGATGATTGGGAGTTGATTACATTTGTTGAAGAGGAAGAAGAGCACGGAGATGGGGACGAATTTTTGAAGTTACCTACAGGTAGATGGGTTTACTTTGACCAAGATTTACTTCATAAAGAAATGCTTTATCAAATAGATTAATATTCCAAGGCGCCTTAATTGTAAGGTGTCTTTTATTTCGGGATGAACACAATAATTAACAAAATTAAAGAATTACAACAAAAGTTGTAAAAAGACAACTCAAGGGGTGTGATCAACCCTTTCGGGTGAACAGCAGACCCCTTCGCAATTACTTATTATTTCTTTTGTTAAGCCAGTTATTAAATAGACTTACAGTTATTTCAATTACAACACATACAAAAATATTAGCAATTATTAATGTCATTTTGATTCCCCATTTCAACTAAAAATGGGGGTCTACGTAATTATAGTATTAATAATAGTAAAAAAAGTTCCGTGTGCACTATGTTTTTTATTGCTCCAACAAAGCAGTTATTGGCCCAGCCGGAAGGGCAAGTGTTCAAAGGGGAAGCCTGAACAGCTTTCTGTCTAAGCACCTTTAGCTGTTTTGTTGTGCCAATAATTATACAAACAAATGTTCTGTACTCGGATTGCAGTACGGTGATTAGCGTACTTGAATCGCAGTACTCTAAATTTTTTTCCTTCATTAGAGCAGAAATCCTAAAGAAAATCTTTAAAGAAAATATATAAAGAAAACCCTCTGAAGGAATCATTTAAGTTTATAACATAGAGATAAAAGGAGTGGTACTTAATAGAGTGTCGTCTTTTTATGTCATAATTTGGTGAACGATAGGGATTGTCGATTAACCTCTTTTTAACCGATAATTAACATGAGAGGAAGTGTTAACTATTAAAAAAATAATAAGTGATATAGTTAAAAATCGATATAGAGAGAAATGTTACTTAATTTATGATAATGAAGGAGACTTCTTTGTAATTTATGGAACAAGGTGTCGTACAGTAGAGGGAGGAAATTTGTATGACATTTTAATGTCTTTCTTAAAGGAAAAAACAGGTTGGAAATATACAGTAAGTAAGATTATTCATGATCGTGACACTAATCATGAAACATGGAAAGATTTAAATAATGATATAAACGAAAAAGTAATCGATATAGCTGTTTTATTTATAGATGGAATTAAAGAGGATTTAAACAAGACACTCAATTAGGGTGTCTTTTTCTATTGGAGAAGGAAGGTGAGGAAGTGAAGTTTGCTGACCATTTATCTAAATCGGATATTCAGAAATTCAATCAACTTAGAAGAGGCAGCAAGCAGAGTAAACCTCAATTCAAGCCTAAAAGGAAAGAAAATATTAGCAATCAAGATTGGGAACATATTATGGGTGTGCATCGTGATACTAACAAAAGAGTTAGTGGTCCTATAAGGAGGAAGAAATAAAGATAATAAAGTACAATCTGTTTTTTACTAAGTAAGGAAAAGATTGCAAATAAAAGTATTATTAACATATACTTTAAAGTGAATAATTTACTTCTGATAGGAGATCATCAAATGGAAATGGATAATAGCGAAAAAAAAGTTTTTATCGTTACACCAATCGGTGGAGATAATACAGATATTCGAAGAGCTGCAGAAGGTGTAATTGATGCTGTAATTATTCCAAGATTAAAAGAATCAGGTTTTAATGAGAAAAATATCTCGGTCGCCCACCGGATATCTACAGCGGGATCGATTAATAAACAGTTGATTACAAGAATTATTGAGGATGATTTGGTAATAGCTAATTTAACTAACCTTAATCCAAATGTAATGTATGAATTAGCAATAAGACATGCTATTAGAAAACCAGTTATACAAATATGTGAAAATGGTACGAAGCTTCCATTTGACATTGTTGATGAAAGAACTATTTTTTATTCCAATGATATGCAAGGTGTAATAGATTTAGGTGAAGGGCTAAAAAAATATATAGTGGAATCACTGAAGGATGATACACCAGATAACCCGATATATAGGGCAATAGAATCCCAGATGATTATTCAGCAAAGTTCCCCAACTGAAATAGATGTTAATAAATATCTTATTGAGCGTTTAGATTCAATTGAACAAGTTGTAAGCAATCTAAATAGTACACCTACGAGATATAAAAATAAAAATAATATAAAGGTAGGCTCAAGGGTTGATATAACTGTAGATGTAGAAGCCATTAATGAAATTAATTCAATGAAAATAAATAATGATATATCATCTGTTATAAGAGATTTTGGATTGAATGTCGACGCAGCAAACTGGAGTGGTGATGATCTTTTAATGGAGGGCCAAGTAAGACATTTTAGTTATAAACTTAGTGATGCAACTAATAATGAGAATTTGTTAGATACTGTAATGGACATAGAGAAATACTTAAAGAAAAATTTTAAAAATTTTAAGGTTGGTCATATCGAAGTTAACCTATCTAAATCCTATTTTTAAGCCTTACTTAGTGTAAGGCTTTTTTTATTGTTGGAACCCTGAAATACAATGGGATGTTAGTTATATTGATTACGATGTAAAGTAACTTATTAGTCTTGATAAAGAGCAGCTGTTATGGTAGGTGATTGTTTAAGGAGTTGCTAACATTGATAGAGTACAAGACAGAGGGACAAAAGAAGAAGTTCTATAGGACTGGTGAATGGAGCAAGTTAAGGCTCGAAGCATTGGAAAGAGACAACTATGAGTGCCAACAGTGTAAGCTTGAGGGTAAAGTGCATGTAGACTCCAATAAGGTCGAAGGAGAACGTAAGAGTGTAGAGCTCAATGTCCATCATAAGTATGAGATAGAACACTATCCAAAATTAGCTTTGGTATTAGATAACCTCGTAATGGTTTGCTTAAACTGCCACAATAAGCTACACAACAGAGTATTTGGAGTGACAAAGCAGAAAAAATGGGACGATGAGAAATGGTAGTACCCCCGGTCATTAACTTTGATCAATTTTGAAAAAAACGGGGACCGGGTGGGGGCTCGATTCTCCAGATTTATCAACAGTTTTTCACGTTAGGGGGTGGGTACATGGCGGTAAAGATCACGGAACTTAAAGAACAGCTAATGAACAAAATAAATTTGGATGATTTGATTCAGGTTGAGAAAGTGGAAAGATATATTGATTTGATCAAGTCTTTTAGAAGAGTTAATAAGATCATCAATAAAGAGGGCGAATCCGTTACAACGAAAAATGGATCCCAGACTTTTACTAAAGCCCACCCCCTAATTGGTGAACGGAATAAGATTAATGCTTCTTTATTGAGTATAGAAAAGTCATTCGGTTTTGAGGATGAAAAGGAGCCCAAGCATAGCGCTAGTGACCTTATATGATTTCTAATAAATACGTTGATGAATATATTAAGTTGTATGAATCAGGAAACATAAAGTTTAATAAAGAACGTGTCCTGCTGATAGGGTATTTGAAAAAACATGTTTTATCCCGAGATGATCTATATTTCGATGAAGAACAAATAAATAATTTTAAGAGTTTTACCGAGAAATGGTATTTCCCCTTAGAACCTTTTCAAATGTTCATAGCAGCATTTGTTTTTTTGTTTTACAAAGATAAAGGGAGAAATTACTTTCGTGAATTCCTGATAATGATGGGTCGGGGTGGTGGTAAGAACGGTTTAATCACTGTATTAACAAATTTTTTCATAAGTGAATTGCATGGTATCCCAAAGTACAATGTTTCCATTGTTGCAAACTCGGAAGACCAGGCAAAAACCTCCTTTATGGAAATGTACGAAACCATTGAAGAACATAAGGTTTTAGAAGGAATGTTCTATAAAACAAAAGTGGAAATCAAAAATAATGCAACAAAAAGCATTGTAAAATATCGTACGTCCAACGCATCAACTAAGGATGGTTTGCGTGATGGCTGCGTCATTTATGATGAAATACATCAATACGAAACAAATGAAGTGGTGCGGGTATTCTCTAGTGGTTTAGGAAAAGTCAAAAATCCTCGAGAGTTATTGTGGGATAGATCAGTGGAAAAAATGGGAGTAGGGATTAATCCTGTTGTGAAGGCCTCGGCATTTGAGATGATTAGAAGGGCATACAATGAAGGGATTTAAGTCCAAATAAGCGCAGGTTATCGTTCCATGGAAGAACAAGCAGCACTATATGGTCAAAGCCGTTTTTATAGTTATAAAGGAAGGGATTATAGCAATTTAGCCAAGCCAAAAGTGACAAATGCTAAGCCAGGACAATCTATTCACAATTATGGATATGCCATTGATTATTTCCTTGTGAGTGATGATGGAAAAACAGCATTATGGACGGTAAATACAAAATGGAACCGTGTAGCTGCAATCGGGAAAGAACTAGGATTTAAATGGGGTGGAGATTGGTCAGGTTTTAAGGACTATCCTCACTTGGAGATGACAGGTGGCTTATCCTATTCACAGTTACATGCAGGCAAAAAACCTACTCTTAGCCTGAAATTTAAACTGGATTCTGAAGGTTTTGTTACTGAGCCACCTAAAAAAGAGGGTGCTCTCAATGTTAGTAAGGATCCATCCAAGAACAAAGGAGATAGTATTGTCGTTTCTATTCAAAAGACATTGAAAAACAGATATGGATTTAATCTAATCGTGGACGGAATTCCAGGCCCTAAGACTAAATCAGCTCTTATCAAAGCTTTGCAAATAGAACTTAATAAGCAATTTAATAAAAAGTTAGTTGTTGACGGTATGTGGGGACCAAAGTCTAAGGCTGCAGCCGTTACTATTAAAAAAGGCGCAAAAGGGCATATTACATGGATTCTAAAGAGTGTACTTTATATGGAAGGTTTTAGCCCTGGTTCACTTGATTCTATCTTTGGAAAAAGTACCGAATCAGCTTTATATAAGCTCCAAAAGGCACGGGGGATATCTGCGGATAAGAAAGCAGGTAAAGATACTTTCAATGAATTGTTTACTGCATAACAAGAGGATGAATAAAAAGAAATTACGTGGAGACTAATACTATACTATTTAAATTCTCCCAAGTGGTGATTCCTCCATATTTATTAAAAGCCCTTCTCGTAATGAGAGGGGCTTTTCGTTTTTCTAATAAAGTAAAAAACTATTAACAAAACGATAATTGTTATATTGGAGCTCCTATTTACTTCCTAGCTTCAAAAGCTTTTTTCCAATTTTACTAAGCATTTTCTTGTGTTCTTTAAAGCTTTTTTCTTTAGGGAAATATTTTGTCATTGTTTCATAATAGTTTTTTCCTGCATCCATTATTTCTTCGATAAATTCAATGCGATTTACTTTTGATTGATAATATACTTTATAAGGAGGCTCTTCATCGTATATTTTCCATTCTATATGCTCATTATTGATTTTCATTTTTAATATTATTGGGTCAATTCCTAATAAACGTTCACTTTCAGCCTCTTCAACAAGATTTCTAAGCGAAAATATAATTTCATCCCACAAATTTAATCCGTTTAATTCAAAACCAAGTAGAATATCATTTCCTTTTTTTATCACAATACAAGTTTGAATATATGAAGATTCTATTTCATCATTTTGTATTAACTCTTTTATTTTTTCTGAATCGTCCAATGGGATATAACATAATTCAGGATAATCTTTATAAATATTGCCGGAATAACCAGACTTTAATTTTTCTATTAAATAATTTTGAACCAAGACTTCAGGTTTTGGTATATAAGTCTCAATTTTTAACATTAAATTAGTTCATCCTTTTTTAAGAAATTAGTCATAATCAACTGAATTCCATCCTTTTGGATATAGAGTAGTAACGGACCCTTTCTTTACAACTAACCGATATTTTTTATTTAAATAATAACCGTCTAATACAACATTTTCGTTCTTATTATATTTATCAATGATCTTTTTTTCATTCCCCTTGTAATTAGCTATTGTAATAATAATATTCTCTATATCACTCATTGTAAATTCACGTGGAAGCATAGTATTATAGGATTTACTAGCATACCCTATTCCAGTATAGTATTTCGGGTGATGTTTTGAAAGAATATGTTCCATGCCCCAAGATTGAGTACCGTGTTCTAAAACAAGCTTTCTCTTGTATCCTTCCAGTTTGAATTTACGAAGATCTGAATTTTTACTTAGGGATACTCCATACTTTTTTTCAATAGCATTTTCTACTTCTACTTCTTTTTTCTTTGTATAAGATTTAACACCTTTCCATATAACTCTGGTAGCATTTATTAATATCTTCACTTTTCCCAGCTGTTGATATCCACCATTAGTATTTTCACCATCAGTTTCAATTTTCTCTAACCCTGAAACATCATTATCAGTTAGTTCAGGGTGATCAACTGGAATTTCATCTACACTTTTCTCTATATCTTCTTTATACATTTGATCTTTAGGAATTTGAATATTAGTTTTATCTGAATAAGATGAAGAACTACCTAGTTTATTATATGCGCTAACTTTAAAAGAATAATTTGATTCAGTATTACTTTTATTAGCATTTTTATAAACAGGAGTAGGATCATTTGCTAATTCTGTTCCCAATCCATCATTGTGTAATTGAAATTTTCCTGCTTCTATTTCTTCAACAGTTGGCCAAATTCCTTTTTCTTTAGTCGACCAAGCAGTATCAGCCCCTACATCAAACTCTTGATAGTCCTTACCATTAAATATACTAACTTTATACCCATCTGCAAAAGGTACAGGTTCCCAATCTAGTTCAACGAATCCACTTGAAGAGGTTAGCGTATGAGCGGTTGCTAAGGCAGAACCAGGTTGCTGAATAGGAAATGTTGCTCTTGCATGTTTCGATAACGGACTACTTCCTTTTGGAAAATCAGCTATTATACGGACATAGTATGAATAGTTATTACCATAGTCGCTATATTCACTATCTTCTTCATAAGCTCTTTTGTAAACTGGCGTTGGATCCCAGGCAAGTTCTGTTCCACCTGTCTCGTTATGTTTTAGGGTGTAATCTTCATTTTCTATTTGATTATCGTTAGGCCAAATACCTTTTCCTTTTGTAGACCATTTAGTCACATTACCTACATCGAAGGTTTCATATTCGAATCCATTAAATATAGCAACTTTATACCCGTTTGCTCCATATACTGGTTCCCATGATACATCTAAATACCCGATATTCGTTTCAAGTGAATGTGCTGTTACTTTTGGAGCTTCTAAATCAGGGTAGTGATATGTAATTGAGAGATTTGCCTCATTGGCGCTCTCTGCAGCAGTAATCTTTTTCCAATGGGTTTTCCCATTTCCGTTAGCATGTAATTTGAAACCAAAGTTATCCTTGGATCCATTTACCCATGATTGGATAGTGTTTTTTACATCAAACTTTGCCCATTCATCCCTTGCTACGGATGTACTTGTAATAGGACTTGACTTGGGTTTGTTATTCCATGTCAATTCATCAGCATACCATTTATCATCAACTCTATCTACCCATAATCCTGTTTTTTCAGATACATAATAAGCATGAGTTACATACGTAGATAACACTGCCTTATCTATTATTGCTCCTTTAAAATCTCCAACTACAGAAAATT
This sequence comes from Peribacillus sp. N1, assembly GCF_054600815.1. Taxonomy (NCBI): domain Bacteria; kingdom Bacillati; phylum Bacillota; class Bacilli; order Caryophanales; family Bacillaceae; genus Peribacillus; species Peribacillus sp. N1. Next base: position 38,501 of record NZ_BAAHZO010000001.1, read on the forward strand.
TTAAAAAGGCTTCATTTGTTCCTGTTGAATCATCATATTCCCCTACTCGTAGAACATATTCACCAAGGGTTGAATTCCATTCCTTATTTAAATTACTAGTAGGAGTCGCACTAGAAGCATATGTGTCACCTAGGGCTGGAATTGTAACAGATGGATCAATGTAAACCGGATATACTCTTTCTGGTGATTTTAGCCATTCGATACTAGCAACAAGTTCAAAATCATAGGTATTTTCATCAACTTTTGTAATTTTATATTCTATATCATCAGAACGTTCAGATAAGCCTGAGTGTTCATCAATATTAGAATCCATCATACTTGGCTTAGGGAGTGACATTAATGGTTTATCATTTCCATCTTTATAGAAACTAAGTGAACCATTATCCTCTAAAACAGGGTTTAAAGTAGTGTTTATTTTATATTTAAATGTATTTACTCCCGTATATTCCTGTAAGATCCAATCTTCTTTAACCTCATTATTCAAGGAAATGTGACGTAAATCCACATTAGGAAATACATTGGGATAAATAATTTGGTTTCCTTCAACTTTTGAAGTTGAATTTGTTGGTGCTATTTCTTCTGAAATCCCCACTGCTCCTAAAATTGTAAAATTAATTGTATCATTTTCTGTTTCATAAGTTGCGAATGGTTTTTCATTTGCCATATCAGAAAACGTGGTTTTTAATTTTGTTCTTTCTGTAGTAACTTTATCATCTTTAGATATTAACTCAGTTGAGATTTCTTTCCATTGTCCATCTTCTTCTACATGAATCGGCTCAATGTAAAGTTTCTTCTCATATTGTCCATCATCTGCAACATAAGTTTTTGAATACTCTGTTCTTTCCTCTTTAATTTCTGATCCAATTGCGATACCTTCATCATTACTTGGTTGATTTTGATGTACATTTTCCTCTCCAAAAACATGGTATGGAAAAGTTGTAAATAGTAAAACTAAAGCAATTAATAAACTTGTAAACTTCCTCAATATTACTCCTCCTTATGACATTTTCATCCAACCTTTTCTATTATCGCTATATTAAAAAAATAAGCAACATTTTTTAACAAAGTTGTAATAATTTTAATAATTGAAGAATAATATGCAAAATAAACAAAAAAATGGTATATAATTAATAGTTTTGTACTATTGATTAAGTTTGCATATGTGAAATCCTTTTGTTTGAAAAAAGTAAATGATTTCTTATGTAAAATCAAAGAGGATTTTAAGAAGATTAATAAAACCTCAAGATTTTCATTTTGTGAAGGGTGGTTAATATTCGTAAAGTGGAAGGCTAAAAATATTCGATACTGAGGTAAACTTATAGAGGGAGAGGATACTCTGTATACTTAAGGATCGTGGAAAGTTAAAATGGCAACCTGCATGGATGCATAAATGGGGTATCGTCATCCAAGGAAACAATATCAGTCATTTTTTTCTCAGAAGCTCCTATGAGTTATATGCATAACTATTTGGGTAAAGTTCCTGGACAACCTGATTTCTTCTTACACAATTTTTTTGTTCCATGAAGAAAAGCCCTTCTCTTAATAGAGTGGGGCATGTTTTTGTTTAGAAAGAGATTCTAGACCTTGTTAACTAACTCAGTTATATCAATATCATCATTATAAACCACTTGATCTATTCGAAAATCCTTGCTAGCTGCAAAATTAGATTTAATCTGCTGAATCCATTCATATGCTGTTACTGCAGCTGTCCAATCTGGGTCTTTTTTTAAGTCAGACGCTAAGACGGGGAAGCTTCCACTCTGCATGAAATTAGTACCTTTTGAATGTAAGTAGACTTTGATATTAATGTTCATCCTTTTTGCTCTTTTCGGTTTATCTTAGTAATTTATACATATATTTTATATCAAGTTGCTCAAAATAAGTGCGTTTATTTTGCCCACCAATTTGCCCACCAACTCATGATATTTTATTCTTTCTAATGCAAAATGTATTTTTGGAAATGCTATTAAACAGGCATTTGTGATGTTTTATGATGTCTGATTATGCTAAGAAGTATGCTCCGTACACAAGTTCACCCATGGGAACGCGAACAATATATGTCAATGTATTAATAACTCAAACCCCTGACACCTCTGGTGTCAGGGGTTTTTTATTTCGGGCATTCTTTCATAAAACCTTAGGAAGTGTAGACACAAACTGTTACGGTATGATTAATAAAAAAAGTGGCTAAAGCCACTATAGAAAATCAACTAAATTACTATAGAAACTATTTCGTTTATGTTATTAATACTATTATTTGCAAGTGAATATTCATCGGACGTCCCATATCCGTATGTACACGCAATGGTAAATAGGTTATTATTTGTTCCAGCAATAAAATCAGATTTTCTGTCGCCGGCCAAATATCCATCTTTTATATTATGATCTTGAATTAGCTTAGTAACTAGTTCTGTTTTTGATGTAACACTAAATTTATCTGCATCATATATATCTTTGAAAAGATGAGTAATATTAAAATATTCACATATGGCTTCTAAATAATGCATTTAGCCGTTACTTGCGATAAATAAATCATGGCCTAAATCTTTTAATTCATTTAGTGTTTCGCATACATTAGCGTAAAGGTAAAAATGAAATTCGATAAATAAATGGAACTATTTGCATTCCTCTTTCCATAGAAATTGTCACACAGATTATGTACGCCAAATAAGCGCGTGATGTTTGAGAAAATAGAATAGAAATAAACAAGAGTTGCAGCTTGTTTTACCGAAGCAGCAACTCTTTGTTTTATAAGATGGGATATAGGAAATCCCATACATTTTAACTCATTATTTTAATGGTTGTCCTTCAAATGCGTTAACATTTAAAGGTGAAGAGAGGAATTCTTTAGCTTTACCAACAAACGAAGTGAAGTGCTCACTTGAATTATGGCTTGCAACCGCTAGATGGTCTTGCCAAACTTCAACCATTGTAAATTCATTGTCTTTTTCTGTAGCTTTGTGAAGATTGTAAGAAACATTTCCACTTTCCGCTCTTGAAGCTGCGATTAGCGGTTGAATCTCCTCTAGAAATGCATCTTGTTTTGCTGGTTTAATATTGAATACGGCATGAATGATAATCATTAAACGTCATCCTCTCTTTTGTTAAGCATAAAAAATTTAATGAATGGATTCTTTATTACATTACTTCCATTGTGCGACTTTATCAATTGGAAGACGAACTGATTGATGGCCATTATCTGCTGCTTTACCGATTGAAATTAGCATAACTGGTACGTATCGATCTTTATCTAATCCAAAAGCTTCTGCAATCTGGTCTTTTTCATAGCCACCGATTGGATTTGTATCATAGCCATAAGCACGAGCCGCAAGCATTAGTTGCATGGATACAAGACCACCATCAACTAGAACGACCTCTTTCATCTCTTCACTAGTGATTTTTTCGAAATATCCAGCAAATGAGGCTAATATGTTTTCTTTTACTTCTAAAGGCATAAGCCCTAAATCTACAGCTTTACCGTAGATTTCTTCGCCGTTATCAAAATTGTTCATATCACCAAATACGGCAATTACTGCGGAAGATGTTTCGACTTGATTTTGGTTAAAGCGAGCAAGAGGTGCAAGTGTTGCTTTTCCCTCAGGACTATCAATTACAAGGAAGCGCCATGGTTGCATATTAACTGAAGAAGGAGCAAGTGTCGCTAAGGTAAGTATTTCCTCCATTTCTTCCCTACTGATTTTTACGGATTTGTCGTAATTCTTTATGGAGCGGCGTCCTGTGACAATTTCTTTGAAATCATTTGTTAATTGTGCTGTAGTAGTCATAGTTGATAGTCTCCTCTTTTTAACTTTAGTAGTTTAATTTAAGCAAGTGTTAGACTTGGCTTATATTTTTTTGAATGCGTGTCAGCATATCTGTTAACTCTTGACGTTCTTCTTCTTTAAAATCTTTAAGCATTAAAGTGACAAAACGAGCCTTTTCAGCTTGGTAGAGAATAATCTGTTTGCGACCATAATCTGAAAGACAGACAAGAGTAAATCGATTATCCTCCGGATCTTTGCGTCTTAAAATCATCCCAGCCGCTTCAAGTTGTTTTAAATGCCGGGTAATCGCTGCACTGTCAATGTTAACCTCTTTTTGAAGTGCTGTTTGACTAATTTCATCAACTTGATAAAGCTGATATAAGATATCATGTCTTGATTGACTAATGCCCATACAACTTTCAAATTTTGAACTTATCTGTTTGTTAAGGCAGTTCATTTTATATAAAATAAAAGATTCATTAGACCATGAATTCGTCAAGAAACACCCTCTTTTCATACGTTAGACAAAATAATTGATAGCTCAATAGTTGATGCATCAATTAATATACTATACCCTAAATAATAAAGCAAGTATTTTGGTACTGCAACTTTTGCTTAAATATGATCTTAACTGATGTGTGGGGTTTATATAAGGCAGATAAGCAAATCCAAGGATATTCTCAACAAACATTAAAAGCCCATTATGTCCAATTTAACTTGTTGGTGAATAGTTTTGGAAATATATCCATTCAAGAACTTTCAACTAATTCTCCTAAAGTTTATCTGGGAAAAGCTTAAGCCATCCAGTCTGGGTCACAGAATTCGATTTATTAAATCTTTATTTAGAGGGGCTCAGGATGAAAATTTAATTAATGGAAATCCTGCTTCCAAAATCAAGGAATCAAAATTAGAATTAAGGGTTCCAAAATACTTGTCTGAAGAGGAAATTGAACATTTGCGGGAAGCTTGTCAAACAACATTCGAAAATGCTTTATTTGAGTTTATGTATTCAACTGGATGCAGAATTGGTGAAGCAATAACTCTAGATAGGACCTCAATCAATTTATCTAATCAATCAGCAATCTTATTAGGTAAAGGACATAAAGAACGAGAAGTATATTTCAATACTCGTTGTGAAATATGGTTGAAGCTATATTTAAGTGAGCGAAAAGATCATGAGGAAGCACTATTTGTGACAACGCGTGCACCCCATCGAATGAGTATTTCTCATGCGAGAAACATTATAAATCTTGTAGCAAAGAGAACGGACATTAAAAAGAGCATTCATCCCCACCAGCTTAGACATAGTTACGCCACAAATTTATTGAATAATGGAGCGTCTTTAGAAGTGATTCAAAATTTAATGGGTCATGAAAAAAGTGAAACCACAAAATTTATGCAAATCTAAGTGGTGCAATGCGGAGAGACTTGTATAGAAAGGATTTTTAAGGGACCAAGGGTCCTTTTTATTTTGTGTTCTTAATAAACTATCGGGGCAGGTTAATCAATCGTGTTTCCTTTGGAATCCACTATCGGTTAGTTTTTGGAAAGTCTATATACAAGTTCGCTCTTCTTCTTGAACATTTCAGTAAAACAAGAGACAAAAAGGCTGCAAAGCGCTTCTTCAAGAAAGCTAAGTATCAAGCAAACGAACTCATTGCCCTTTGCGTATGGTTCAGTCAGGAAATCGCTAGCAATAAATCGCTGTATAAAGCTAACTTGTTTAGACATGTCTTGTAAGACTACCGGAGATAATGTATCTCTTGGTCGAGAAAATTTAGTTCATTTGAAATGATTGGATTCGCCAAAAACGCCATTCCTTCTCGTAAACTTCTTACGATAAGCAAAGTGTTTTTTCATTTTGAGGGTATGCTTTTAACTTCGCTTGATGGGTATGTGGCGGTACCCTAAAAGAATGATTCAACCGAATATATTAAGAGCGTGTTTTGATCAATCTTTTTTTCAAAACACGCTCTTCATTTTCACAATTTTTATAACATGTTCTAATTGCTCATTTTCATTGAAAGTTCTTTTATATGAATTTCATTCAAGTAGATATGAAAAAAAGACATTTTACATGCTTTAAAATCAATTATAAAATAAATTATGAAAATTAATTATTTTCTAACAATTTTCTTTTGAAAGGGTGAAGCTACATGACTTGAATTCGATTTTAGAAGGGAAACAGAGTTAAATGTATCATCTGTATTAAGCAGCAACGCTTGTTTCAAATCTATTAGGTTACTTAGGAACATAAGTGACTAATATTGAACAACCTGAAAAAGGAAATAAAATCCATAACTGGGAAACTAACACGTGAAAATCCAAATAAAAAATGTATTACGTTAGATTTTCATAAGGAATTAGCTGTCGAAGTTTTTTATCAATTTGTAGAAAGTCAGTTGAAGTCGAAACCAACCTTCAAAAACTTCTTTTAAACTTCTGGTGGGGCTAGGATTTTTGAAAGAGAATATGAGGGAGATTGCATTTATTCGGTCTAGATGAATTTAAGTCAAGACACTTGCCTCATATGTCTGATCATTGTCCTCATAATGTCTACAAATAACTAAAAATACTATTTGGAAGCTAAAAAGGAGTATTTGTTTTAATAACTAAGGATGTCTTTCTTCAAGATTTTCTCAACTTAAATGAAAACGGTTTCAAAAAGGGGGTTGATTGATGGACACACCTGCTGCATACCGTAAACACAAAACCTTGATACTTGTACTTCTCTGTTTTGGTTGGTTTATCAACACTTTTGACAGGATAGCCATCAACATAGCTGTCATTCCGATCTCTAAAGAGTTCGGATTAACGGAAACACAGGTAGGTCTTATAATTAGCAGTTTTTTTCTAAGCTATGCTATCATGCAGCCGATTGGAGGCAGTCTGGCAGACAGGTTTGGTTCACGGAAAGTAATCTTATTTTCCATAATTGCTTGGTCGATCTTTACCATCATAACTGGGATGGCCTGGTCATTTCTTTCTCTAATTACCTTCCGTTTTATATTCGGTATTGGAGAAGGAAGTTTTCCTGCCGCAAGCCAAGTCTCACTCGCGGAAACCTTTCCACAGAAAGAGCGCGCACGTGCTAAATCACTTCTTCTTGCTGCCGGGAAGGTAGGAGGCGTGTTAGGTACACTGGTTATTGCCACCTTAATCAGTCAATTTAATTGGCACCTCATGTTTGTCATCCTTGGCTTTGCCGGTTTGATCCTTGCAATCTTTTACTGGAAATATTTCCATCCTGCGGGAAAACAAATGGTTCCAAAAAAGGAACATAGAGAAAAAATATCGTTTAAACAGGCCCTTAAGATTCCAATGTTATGGCAGCTTACCGTGATCTATTTCGGTATTTCTATCGTGAGTTGGGGCTCGCAGTCATGGATGCCATCCTATTTGGTTAAAGTACGCCACCTAGACTTACTTTCGATGGGTGCTTTGGAAGTTATTCCGAAAGTTTTCGGCCTTATTGCTATTCTAGTCAGCGGTTGGCTATTGGACAAATACATGGTTGGACGCGAAAAATATTTAATCGTTATTGGTTCTGTAATTGGGATTATCTCACTGTATTTCTTTATTCAAGCTCCTTCCATTACTTACGTTGTACTGTTTGGGACATTGGCCAACATCGGTGTTTGCTTCGCCTTGACCGCAACGCTTACGATGCCGCTGAAATATATAGCTTCATCTTCAATGGGAACGGCTACCGGAATGGTGTATTTGGGTGGGCAAGTAGCTGGTGTCATCGCCCCAACCGCGATGGGATTCATGATACAACAGTTTAACGGTTCCTATGGTGCAGGGTTTTGGTTTTTAATCGCCGCGCTTGGCATTTCACTTTTGGTTGGGATGACGCTACGAACCCATTCTGACGTAATAAATGAGCTAGATATAAAGCTAAACTCCAAAGCGGAGTAGCTGGTTTTCCATCCATTAAAAAAAAGAGGTGTTCTTCATGTTTAACCGTCAAAGAATTGCAGAAATCATTGAACAAAAAAGGGAAACATTTATCCATGTGAGTGACTGTATCTGGGACTATGCCGAAACCCGGTTTGAAGAGTTCCGTTCTGCAGATTTGCTTTGCAAGACACTGGAAGAAGAAGGATTTAGAGTAGAACGAGGAGTGGGCGGCCTGGAAACTGCATTCATTGGTAGTTATGGAAGCGGCGGCCCCATCATTGCCATCCTTGGGGAATATGATGCTCTTTCTGGATTAAGCCAAGAACGAGGAATAGCTATGCATCAGCCGATTCAGCAGGTCGGCAATGGTCATGGCTGCGGGCATAATTTGCTGGGTACGGGTTCATTGGCTGCTGCAGTCGCCGTTCGTCACTATATGGAAGAAAACCATATCAAAGGAACGGTCCGCTACTACGGCTGTCCAGCCGAAGAAGGGGGTTCAGGAAAAACGATCATGGTCCGCGAAGGCTTGTTCGATGATGTAGACACCGCCATCTGCTGGCATCCGTACCCCTTTAATGCAGTCGCAGCAACAACTAATCTTGCCAACTATCAGGTTTATTTCAAGTTTAAGGGAAAAGCAGCCCATGCCTCTTCCACTCCTCACCTTGGACGTAGCGCACTAGATGCTGTAGAAATGATGAACATCGGGGCCAACTTCCTCCGTGAACACATCATTCCGGAAGCTCGTATCCATTACGCAATTACTAATCCAGGTGGTTTTTCCCCCAATGTCGTGCAGGCGGAAGCGGAAGTACTCTATATGGTTCGTGCTCCAAAAACGCCGCAGGTGGAAGAGATTTATCAGCGGGTATGCAAGATTGCCCGCGGTGCAGCCTTGATGACGGAAACGGAAGTTGACATCATTTTTGACAAGGGATGCTCCAATGTGATTTCCAACCAAACTCTGCTACCTGTCATGTACAATAATTTCCGCCAGCTGGGTGTCCCAGAATTTGACGAGGAAGAAAAAGAATTTGCTCGTCATATACGCACCACATTACCGGAATCGGAGAAGCAAAGTATTTTGCATATGCTGGATAAGCTACAGCTTAATACAGACAAGGATTTAGTACAGCAGATGAAAGAACAAGAACTTTCCACCGTTCTCCTGCCTTTCGTTAACAAAACATTTAACATGTCTGGTTCAACCGATGTGGGAGACGTCAGTTGGATTGTACCCACTGTGCAATGCGCGACTAATTGCTTTGCAATGGGGACGCAGCCTCATACTTGGCAGATTGTGGCGCAGGGAGGAACATCCATTGGGCACAAAGGTATGCTTCATGCCGGCAAAGTGATGGCAGCTACCGCTGTCGAATTGTTGCTTCGCCCGGAAGTGATTGACCAAGCAAAAGCCGAACTAAAGGAAAGATTAGATGGCGCTAGTTACGTCTGTCCAATCCCACAGAGAGTCAAGCCTGCCATGAGTAGCCAATAGCTCCCTAAAGCCTGTTAAAAAAGTGTTGTCCTTGCAGTTGCTTTATGGCAACTCAAGGGCTTTTTGTTGAATTCCATTTTTCGTCTCCTAGAGGAAAGGTTCGCAGAAGATTGTTGTTCTTGGAATTTTAATGCAATTTAAACAGGCGATTAACGATCTGTGGCTGGTACCTCATTCTAATTTGGAGAAATGTAATTTAATGCATTTTAAAAACTCTCTGGTTGCAAAAGAAAAATGTTTTTTCTTTGAACGTACCAATCCGAAGGATCGGTGGTAGGAGTGGTTGGATTCGAAATTTATTAAGGGTAATGGGATAATTTCTCCACTTTTTACATAATGATCATCTTTTAGTGCTATATCCATCAAAAAGCTAATCGCCAATCCTTCTGAAACAGATTGTTTGATGACTTCAGTATTGTTCGAAGTAAATAAAATATTCATGGGGCCGTATCTATTCATAAATAGAGAAATTGAATCTTTCCACATTTCCCCATCATACATCACTACTGTTTCGTTGATTAATTCCTCAGGAGTTAAATAGTCACTGAATGCCAATGGAGAATGTTTATTAACACATACCATTATTTCCCCATCTAATAGTGTTTCGAAAACTAACTCTTCATGAGCATCCCAATCAATTTCATCGATCATGGCTAATCCAAAGTCAATCTTACCTTGTAAAACAGCTTCAATAATATTTGGTGATTTTTTTTCCGTCATGACAATACGGAAGTTGGGATAGTCTTTTTTGAAGTTTGATAATGATTTGAGTAAAATTGGCGTGAAGAAGCTGGCGCTGGCTGATAGATTTATTTCTCCATTTATTAAGGAAGTTTGTTCTTGCGCTTCTTCTTGTATTTCATGAAGTTTAACAACAATTTCATACGCTTTTTTAATGATGTTTTTGCCTTCAGCCGTCGGTATGGCGCCTAAACGTGAACGTGTAAACAAATTAATTCCTAATTCTTTTTCTAAATTGGTAATAGCCTTACTTATTGTAGACTGAGATACATGAAGGTTTTGTGCAGCGATGGAAATAGAACGTGTTTTAGTCACTTCAACAATATATTTTAATTGTTCAATATGCATAACTTTTACTCCTTTATATGAATTTCATTCAAACAAATATGATATATAGCTATTTTACATTACTTATAACTATATATAAAATGTATTTAGAATATTAAAATTATTTAATCTATAAATAGAATAATTGTTGCAATCACTTAAAAAAACAGGTGTAAGCGTTTTCGACTCCATGAAAGGAGTAAAGTATGCAGAATATAGTACAAATCTAGAATGAAGAAAGTTTAAGGGAAGGCGATGAAAGTAGCTATTATTCCGATTAAAAGACCTACAGTTTAACTCTTTTAATCAGGCTTTATAATAAGTATTTTCTTAAAGGGGTAGAGCAAGTTCTTTCTTTCTGAACAAACGTTTGGTGGTGCGCTGGGTTCAATCACAATAGGGGGTATTGGTGTTTCCCTTGGGTGGAGATGGATGTTTTTCAGCATTAGTATTATAGGGATAGTATGTGCATTTTGGGTCTATCTATAATCTCCGGAAAAAAATATGCAAATAAATAACGAGCTTTTTAAACTAAAATAAAAAATAGGAGGGATTGTAATGCAGTCTATTACAAAGAATGAAATGAAGATTTTTCCGCCGTTTAAAGAAGATATTGTTACGAAGGATAATTGGTTTACTTCACAAAAAAATTTGCAACGCTATTGTCATAGTGGTGAACTGAGCCCCAGTCGTATTATATGGAGAGGAAACCAAAAGCCTACCCAATTATCATATGCAAAAGACCAATTAGATCTAGAAAAAATAAACGATAAGAATGGTGAAAGTGTTTTAGCCTATCTTGAGAGAACTGACACAGATGCTTTTTTAGTGATGCATAAAGGAAAAGTTGTGTATGAGAAGTATTTTAATGGATATAGATCTTATGAGACTCATGCACTGAACTCTGCTACAAAATCTTTTGTAGGCTTGATAGTTAGTGTTCTTGCTGATGAAGGATTATTAGATATTAATAAAAAATCTTCCTTCTATATTCCTGAGTTAGAAGGAACAGGACTTGGTGATGGAACAGTTCAGCAATTGCTTGATATGCAAGTTCCTGTGAAATATCTGAAAGCCGACACGCCATTTGGAATAGGTCGGGGGACACCCATTTTTATTGCAACAGGTTCAATGCCAAAACCAGAAAACTACAATGGACCAGAAAATCTTTATGATTTTATGTTGTCGAGCAAAAAAGATAAAATACCTGGTACTGCATTTTATTATGAAAACGGACAAACAGAAACATTGGGATGGATTGTCAAACGCTTGACAGGGAAAAACATAGCAGAATTAATCCAAGAAATAATATGGTCTAAACTTGGGGCAGAAGAAAACGCATTAATGCAACTGGATCTAATTGGTACAGATATGGCCAGCGGCGGTATGCGGGCTACGTTGCGTGATTTGGCACGATTTGGTGAAATGATGTTTAACGATGGTTACTATAATGGCCAACAAATTATTCCGGAACATATTATAAGGGAAATTAAAAAAGGTGGTAACCGAAAATATCTTGCGGAAAGTAATCATAGTCATCTATCAGGATTCTCTTATCATAATAAATGGTGGGTTAGCCATGATCAATTCGGTGGATATTCAGCCCGTGGGAAGTTTGATCAGCGAATATGCATTGCACCAAAAGCTGATACAGTGATTGTAAAATTATCTTCTTATCTGTCTCCTAGTTCAAAGGAGACAAATGCTTGTCAAGCGATAATAGAACATTTAGTAAAGGAATAAAATCAATAGAAGTCGGGCGTGGTGACTTTCATGATTAACGCATGTTATCCGCTAAATTCTGTTGTAATCCCATCACCATTAAGCTAAGAAGAAGAATCATACTTGGTTTAAAGGTATATACGAAGATGAAAAATATCATCGATTGTTTTTTGTAAATAGAAATGTTAGGCAGTATTTACAAAGTACAATGCGTGTAAAAAGAATTATAAAAAGGGAAAAATCTCAAAGAGTATGTCTTGAATTTTTAAATAAACAGTTAAAAAAATAAAATATCCTTAATCAACTAACGGGTGCGTTAGCTGTAGAACGGAGCTGTCTTTAAGGCAGCTTTTTCTTATGGAACTTACGGGGCAGGATAGTTGAATACGGATAAAATTTTAGATATTTCCTCAAACTAAAGTGAATACACTTTAAGGGTGAAATAGAATGATTAAAAAAGAATTGCAGGAATGTTCTCAAGAAAATATTAGCAATATAAAGAATACATTTCATCATACATCTGACCTTATTGTTAGAAAAATAAAAACAGGCTTCAAAGGTTCTTTTGAAATCAATATTGTCTATTTGGATGGAATTATTGATACAGACCGCATACAGGAATATGTTGTCAAACCATTATTAGAGCCGTTCAAGACTGTAAAGTTTAATGAATCACTTATTGATCAAATTATCGAGAGAATGATTGAAACAGCTGATGTGAAAAACTCGACTCAGTACAAAGAGTTAATAGAAGCTATCGTACAAGGAAATACCATTATATTGATTAATGGCTATAGAAAAGGAATTATCATACCATCAGCCAATTGGAAGGAAAGAAGCCTTGAAGAATCACTAGGAGAACGGTCACCAATGGGACCAGCTATTGGGCTAACAGAACAAATGAAAACAAATATTAATTTGTTAAGAAATACAATAAAAACTCCCGATTTCTGTGTAGAAGCAATGGAATTTGGGACAATCTCCAAAACAGCAGTTTCAATATTATTTATAGAAGGTATTGTTGATAAAGGAATTTTAATAGAAGTACGAAAGAGGCTAAAAAGTCTAAAAATAAAGTATGTACTAAATTCAAAAGTTGTGGAAGATGTATTGGAAGGAAAACCAAGATCAATTTTCAATTTAGCAAGAACTTCAGGACGAATTGATGGAGTTGTATCCTCATTATATGAAGGAAAAGTAATAATAATAGTAGATGGTTTCCCTACTGCTATCATTACACCCACACTTTTTATGGATTTATTACAGGCACCAGATGAATATCACTTAAAAATGGGGCGGTTTTCAAATCGAATAATAAGAATGATTTGCTTTTTCTTAGCTGTATACTTACCTGGTGTTTATATTGCGATAGCAAATTTTCATAAAGAAGATTTAACTAGCAAAATTTCAAAGGCACTTATATCTAAAAATGAGTTATTACCAACCTTTTGGGAAATTGCACTTCTTTTATTTATCATAAGAATATTATTAGATGCTTCATATCGTATTCCAAAAACTTCAGTGATTTTGCTTTCCTTAATCGGAACAATTGTAGTAGGCGAAACAGCTGTTACGGCAAAACTAATTCATCCACTTAGTCTCATAATAGTAGGTATAACAACTATTTCTAGTTTTCTACTCGCTAATAGAGGAATGCTTGCTGCTGAAAGCACTTTGAGACTGCTTTTTTTGATTACTGCTAATTTTTTTGGATTTAACGGATTAATCATCGCTGCAACAATTCAAATAATTTATATGGTAAGCCTTAAATCTTTAGGTGTTCCCTATCTTTCGCCTTTGATTCCGTTTAGGATACAGGAATTGAAAGATTCAATCTATAGAGGAGATTTACAGACACTAATTAATAGCAAACATACTTATCCTGAGGATGATGATTAATTTTTTGTTATTATGATCACAATTTGCAAAGAACACAAAAATATTAACTGTACAAGTCAACATATCTTGATCTTGGCTTTTTTGTTCCAATTTCGAAAATAAATGCAGGTGCGAAAACATATGTTGGTTGGTCCCTTGTTGAACTAACGGGTGCTTAGTAGAAGATCAAAGCTGTCTTTAAGGCAGCTTTTTTTCTTATGCAACTATCGGGGCAGGTTAGTTCCATAAGCGTTGTGTACTCGAACTACGAAGGCTTAGTTTATTTATTTTTACCCAACTTCTCGTTACCCCGTTTAAAGTTACCCGTAATTTTAGCTAACAATAACTGTAGTTCTGTTATATTATTTTCAACTTCATTGATTCTTTCTATAAGACGCAGAGCCTCCCTATCCTTTAAAAATTTAATTTGTTTACCTTTGTAATTGATTACTACTGTTTCTTTTTTCGTTATTCGATAAGTAAATGGTTCTTCACTTAATCTGTTTCGTTTGTCTATATCGCTCACTACACCGTCTCCCTACTTATTTTAGTTCAAAGATTATATTCAAAAATGGCAGTTGATTCTCCTGTTTTCTTTAAATGTTTTTATTCACAGTCTGTGTCAACTCTGCGATAAGTCTTATAGAACTAACGGGTGCGTTAGCTGAAGATCGGAGCTGTCTTTAAGGCAGCTTCTCCTTATGGAACTTTCCATAAGGAGTGCTATTATAAGACCTATCGTAAAATGCCAAAAACGATGTGCATTGGTGGACGGAATTATATCCTCTGACGTATTTATATTACCTCTTACTTAAATGCCTTACAGAGCCATTTAAGTAGTGAATCATTTCCACTTTTTAGTTTTTTCTTTCAAGAAATAATGCTATTATTTGTAAAATACATATAATAAGGCGGGATCTTATGGATAAAAAAACTCAACTAGCTTTGATTTTTCTCTTAATACCTCTGGCAATATCAATTTATTTTTGGTTTTCGGATTCAGCCTTATTACGAGGCGGATATGACTTAGCTATAGATGGTTTTGTAGTAGCCAGAGCCTTAATGATTATTTACACATTACATTTATTGGGGAAATTAGGGGAATTTATCATTAAGAACAAAAAAGATTAGCTATGAGCTAACCTTTTTTGTTTTATAGATTGATGGATTAAATACTTCAATAAGGGAGGTTGCTGAAGCAACCTTTTTCTTAATTAACTAACGGGTGCGTTAGCTGAAGATTGGAGCTGTCTTTAAGGCAGCTCTTTTCTTATGGAACTAAAGGGGCAGGTAAGTTCTAGAAGCGTAGCTTATTCGAACCTTGATTATTGACTACTTTTGTAATAACACCTAAAATTTAGTTAATTATATAATTTGGCGGTGTGAATTTGTTAACTACTATAAATATTCCAGGATTAATTCTATCTTCTCTTTTCGCAATATTAGTTTTGTTTTTACTAAGAAAACTAGTGCAATCTATTAGACGGTAAAACCGTCTTTTTTATGTCACAAAACCCAACAAGTAGGTGATTATATGAAAACTTGGATGAAAATACTTATTGGTTTAGTATCAATTCTTATAATCGCTATGATAATTGGGATTTTAAGCTTGTATTCAATTTAACGTTAGCTGAAATCGGAGCTGCCTTAGGGCAGCTTTTTCTTAATCTAAAGGGGCAGGTTAGTGAAAGAAGGTTATGGTAAACTTAACTTATGAAAAATACAAAAAAGGTATTACGAAATAAGGTTCGCGAATATTCCAATAGTAGAGGGTTTACGAAGTGTTGTTCGTTAACAAGATGTTATATGACATACCGAAAACCTAATTTCACATTTTCCTATACTGTGACTTTTCTTTGTTATCATGAACTGTGACAAGGTGTTTTTTTTTGGAAGGAATTTGTAACTTTTTAATAGAATAATTATGAAGATGATCAGATAATAAATTTTTACACATAAGGAGATAAAACTATGGAAAAAAACAAATTACTAAGAATGGACAATGTCGGCATCGTTGTAGAATCCCTTGATGACGCAATCTCTTTCTTCGAGGAGATTGGCTTGAAGCTCGAAGGGCGAGCCACTGTCGAAGGTGAATGGGCTGGTCGCGTAACCGGATTGGGTTCTCAGTGCGTAGAGATTGCTATGATGGTTACCCCAGATGGCCACAGCCGACTTGAACTTTCGCGATTTCTCACCCCACCTACTATATCAGATCACCGGACTGCTCCTGTAAATGCCCTCGGTTATCTACGCGTCATGTTCACCGTTGAAGACATTGACGAAATGGTATCCAGACTCACTAAGTATGGTGCTCAGCTCGTTGGCGAAGTGGTTCAGTACGAGGACTCGTATCGGCTCTGCTACATTCGTGGAACCGAAGGACTTCTAATCGGTTTGGCGGAACAACTCGGTAACAAATAAGTAAGTGACGTTTTATAAAAAGCCTTTACTGAAATATACATTACTGAAGTAAAAATTGAAACAGAAAAGCAGTGTGAAAGTAACTCGAAGAAGTCGGGTACGTCATATAACACAGCATTCACGCTGCGGGACTCTCCGAGCCCCTTGGTCGCCAGGAGAAGAAGCAGGGGTTTGGCTGGATTGGCTATCAATTATTTATATGAAGCTGGACGAAACGCTTTTGAAACTTTCAGAGAAGAATTAATTGACGTTATTGTCAAACCAAATAAAACAACGGCAGTTCATGGGTATTTGGCATACTTCCAAGATATTTCTGAAGAAATTTCTAAAATAAAAGGCAATGTTCACGAAAAAGAATATCTTTTTAACTTTATCTCTCGAACACTGGATCAGGTAAACTTGAAACCAGACCTTCCGATACCAGACTTTGATAACTGTTCCGACGAATGGCATGAAAATGATTGTAGTTGCAATGAAATAGTTGAAATGTGGGAGAAGTTTGTTGACGAAAATAATGGTGAGTTTGACGAATTGATTATTCATTCAGCGTTTCAAGTTATTTTCCTAGATAGAAAGTTTTTACATGATTTTCATTTGGAGCTTGCTGATTTTATTGAGGACTACATTGACGATATAAAAACATCTCACCCAGACTATGTGACGGAAAAGAACCGTATTAAGAGACAAAGATTCCCCAAATGGCTGACGGACGCTGTCTTTCACAGGGACAAAGGAACTTGCTCAAAGCCAGAATGTCGTTGTGATCTTACAAAGTTAATTAGACCTCAAAACACAATTCATATTGACCATATTGTTCCCTTGAAGCTTTTCGGCAGCAATGATGCTTCAAATTTTCAGTTACTTTGTGAAAAGTGCAATACATCCAAAGGAGCTAGGTCAACAGCAACCAGTTCTGTCAACGTTCCTTTCTGGAATATGGATTAATGCAAATTGCGAAAATCTGAACAAATTGAGTAAACGATATGTGGTAACGTAAACTTCTGGGTTATGTAGAACATACCTTTCGGATGAATTTAGTTAAAACAGCTCTAGCAACTGAGGGGTTCGAACTAGAATTTATTCGCAATCCTAAAGCAATTCATTCATTGCTCGCTCCAAGAGTGGAAACAGCATTTGCAAACCACAATATTATTTTTGGTGACAATCCGTTAATGCGCTGGTATACGAATAATGTCTATGTTCACATTAAAAAGGATGGAAACAAGGAGTATCTGAAAAAGGATGAATTCAGAAGGAAAACAGATGGCTTCCAGGCATTTATTCATGCCTTGTTCAAAGCGGATGATGTATTGGAAGAAGAGATGGACTTTTTCTTGGATGATATAGATTTTTAAGAGTAGACACAAACTGTGTGTTTTATCTAATAAAACAGATAAGTATAAATAAAAAGGATTGGAATAATCCAACCCCTTTGCGCTACAGGTTATGCACCTTGTGTAAGAATAACGACGATGTTATATAAGATTGGGAATACGAATAAAATAATGTTAAAAACTAGTCCAACTAACGGAAGTTTATTACGATTCATTTTATATCCTACAAAACCAATGATCGCTCCTATTGGGCATACTAAAAACGGAAATACGAGCGGCATCCCTTGAATTTTCAAGGATACGATATCAAATAAAAAGTTAATAATTAATATAGTTAAAACTGTTGGAATTAGAATAGATATAAGCCCTAAGGTTTTTTGCACTACACTTGCCCCTTTATGAATTAAATTATAAAAATCGGTATCTACCGAATTTTAACAATAATTATAGTTTGTGTAAATATTATACTATGCAACAGTCCGATTAAATTGCGAGATAAGGAGGTGAGATTTTGGGATTTCTAGATCTGATAAAAAGCAGAAATAAGGAACTGGAATTCATGATTGATTTTGATTTAATCGAAGAAACTTCCAAAAAAATTTACATGAAGCAATTGGCAATACAGACCTGTATCAATATGATTGGCCGCACCATCAGCCAATCAGAATTTTATGTGAAGAAGGACAAAAAGATTGTGAAGGACGAAATGTATTACCGATTAAATGTCAGACCGAATCCGAACATGTCAGCCAGCCGATTTTGGCAGATTTTGGTCCATAAGCTGATCTATGACAATGAGTGTTTGGTTATCCAGTCGGATACCGAAGATTTATTGATTGCGGACTCTTTCACACGAGTTAAATATGCGCTGGTCAATGATTCATTCAAAGATGTTTGCTACGTATTCCCTCTTTTGTTGAATATATATCATAACCGTCTATCCATCGGGTAGGCGTTTTTTATGTTTCTTGTAAACTAGGCATTCAGAAATACATGATCTACAACAAATAAAGTGATAGTAATGTCTTGTACCTATTTTAGAGAGAACAAACAATTAGGAATCCTTGCCTTTTAGTTGAATATAAATAGTATGAAAACTAAGGGGGAGAAAAGGTGGATATATTTGATGAACATGCGAAAGTGCTAAAAAAGTTGTTTGACAATAAAAAAGTCCAAAAAGAAATTATAGAGAAAATGGCAAACGGCATAAATTCAGAGTTGGAGAATCAGTTGCAAACTTTAAAAAAGGAATACTGCGTTTTGAGCAAATTAGAAAGAACATATGATAATCGCTATGAATTTAATTAAAATAGAGCACTCATACATTTAAGTGCTTATTATTTGCAGGAAAACTTCTCCTTTTGTCGTATTGGTTAAACGAAGGGGATGACAAAATGAATGATGATTATGAGAAAATCGGTATTTTATTGTCCAATATGACGAATGAATTAGTGTCGAATAGAGTAAGGGTTAAAGCTATAGTAGAATTACTGATTGAAAAAGGTCAGATAACCTACGAAGAGTATGAAAAAAGCTTTGAAAAAGTTTTTGAAAGAGATGCAAAGTCATTTAGAGATGATTTAATAAAAAACGTCAAGAGTAGTGAATAAAAGGAGGGGGCATCCATTAATTTGGGTGCTTTTTTTATTGGGGTGAGAACAATGAACCGTGATGAGAAGAAGAAACCTGTTAAGAAGCCAGAGACGTTTAGTCGCAGGGATCTAGAAGAGCTGATGAACATGAAAGCCCCAACATATACAAAAGGTCATGGTGGAGCGATTGATTTTGTTTCTGAATTTTTAGCATCTAAAGGAGATAATTGCTTAATGATTTCGACGAATGTTATTCTATTTATATAGTTCTGTGCTTAGATATTTAAGACAGAATCATTTATAGTTAATACGATATTTTCTCCTTTTTCTTCCTGAGATCAACAACCTAACCACTACAATCAATAACTTAGAGGACTTTGATATTCAATAATCTTGTTTTAGAGACCATACCAGCACTTTCTAAAGTTTGTTTAGACGGAATATTATAATACCAGCACCCACAAATCGGATTTAGATTATTGTCATAACACCATTCCTTCAAGTGATGTATTATCGTTCTACCTATTCCTTGTTTTCTGAACTGTTCATTTGTAAAAATGCCGATACTTGCATATCTGTCGAGTAACTTACTTCGTTCTACAATCCCTATTCCAAGTAGTATATTTCCTTTAGTGAAGGTAAATATTTCTCTATTTTTAATACGTTCCTCCACTTTATCAATGAAGTCCTGACATACCTGGGTTATTTTTATAGCATCATTAGGAACGGCAGCTCTGAAATCCCCACCTTTATATAATTTTTCTTTTGGAATTTCCACTTTGTTATCTTGAAAAAAGTAAGCTTGTTTTTCGATTTTATAATCATGATCTAATACCAAACTTAAAAAAAGTTCGTCGCATGTTGGAACAAGTACAGATTGGATTGAATGATTGCTCAGAACATTTTTAAAAATCTCTTGGGCTTCATTAAAATATGATAAGTCTAAATAAAATTGTGTAAGGCAGTGATTACTGTGAACGGAATAATAACCTGCAACTTCAGAATTGTAACTGATAGTATAAAATGCGGAATTAAAAATTTGATCCTCTAAGAAGGAATCAATAGGAGAACTTAATGCAATTACATATTCCCGGAGTAAGTTTCTAACGTCACTTTGTTCACATTCTTTAAAATAAAAACTCATGTTTACCCTTCCTCTCCAAATCATCTAAAAGTATATGTGAAAAATTCTCCTTAAGTTTGTGGAATCCTTCTTGAGATAAACTGACCCATTAGTTCCAAAAGAAAAAGCTGCCTTTAAAGTCAGCTTCGATCTTCAGCTAACGCACCCGTTAGTTCATTAAGAAAATCGATTCTTATTAAAGAATCGCGCCCTATAATCGAATAACTTTTTATATTCTTTTAACTATGCTTTTATAGAACCAAACATTTATATAATCAAAAAACAAAAATAAAATCTTAACTCCCATAGTTTTAATAATCTGCGATAACCCATTGAATTTTATATCATTAAACGATATATTATATTTAATGATATATCGTTTAATGATATAAAAAGGAGGAAGATCATGGGGAGAAATGTCTCATTAGAAATAGGTGAACTGACGGACACAGCTTACTATATTTTATTGTCTTTAGTTGATGCGAAGCATGGTTACCTCATTATGCAAACTATTGAAGAAATGACTGATCAGCGATTTTCAATTGGACCTGCCTCTATGTATACAACAATCAAGAAACTGTTAGCTGCTGAATTAATTCAACTGTTTGATGATCATGATCAGAAAAGAAAAACCTATATTGCAACAGAAAAGGGTATTGAACTTTTGAAAAAAGAAGTAAAGCGAAGACGGGAAATGGTATTACATGCAGAAGAAGTATTTAAACGAAGAGGGGAGCAGTTATCATGAATAAGGTTAAATATATTCCTAGTGGTGGTTTAGCTTTTTTTGAAGAAAAAGAGATGAAAAAGCTTGCCGAATATGCAAAAGAGGGATGGGTTTTAGAAAATTTTGCAGGGCTAGGGTACAAGCTAAGAAAAGGGGAACGTAAGAACATTGAGTATTCACTGGATTATCAAAAAGAAGTAGATGATGAATATTTAGCCTTCTTTGAAGTTGCTGGATGGTCACATGTATGTTCTGTAGGTAATGAAATTCATATATTTAGTGCCCCTACAGGAACCAAGCCAATCTATACAGACAGACCCACTACTGTTGAAAAATATGAACGAGAAAAGAATCAAATGGGGAAAGCTTCTCTTCCATTCTTCATTTCTACCGTTATATTTTGGTTGCTTAGTGTCTTTAGTAATTGGGGATGGGTATCTGAAAGTATTGGGAACTTTTTTCGAGTATTAGGGATAATTTTCCTTATCATTCTTATCTTCCCCGGCCTACCATACCTTTCTTATCAATTTAAATTATTGAAATTACGAAAGGAGTAAATATCAAAAAAGTTCGAAAACAAAAAAAAATTTCACGAACGGGTAGCTTAGTAAAACAAATAAAAAGGCGATTTCTTAAGAAACTGTAAATCGCTTTTTTAATGTTCGAGACTTCCTTATCGTTGTAAATCCGCATTTTCCTGACGTTGCCCCTTATAGAACTAATCTGCGCCTTTAGTGCCACAAGAAAAAGCTGCCTTAAAGACAGCTCCAATCTTAAGCTAACGCACCCTTTAGTTCATTAAGACTTTTTGTAGAGTTTACACAAACTGTCAGTTAAGCAAAATTGAATAAATCAATTGGAGGACTCTAAACGGATTCCTCTTTTTTTATTTAATATTATAATCAGTAGGGGGGTATTCTTCCAAATCTTAGTTTGTTAAAATTGAGTTGTTTTTATTACAGGTTATTAGGGGAAGCTGATTTAGTTGTGAATTTATTAAAAGTGATATTAGCAGCAGTGATTTTATCTTTCATTATCTCTATTATTGGATCAATAATGGCCTATAATCCATATTTAGATAGAGATCCAGATGTATATTATCCTTCAATAGGTGAAAGTACTATTTACGGTGTGATTTATGTAACTCCTGTGTTGATTATACTCAGTGTAAGTTCTTTTGTAGTCTATTCATCGTTACGTAAGAATAGGCGTTTATCAAAATGGGTTAAGGTGATTGTTAGTTTAGGGGTTGCAATTGGATTAGGAATAATCATTACTTTAGCGATAAGTGAAGAAAGAAAGACAAATGATATATATCTAATACCTGAAGGATATGAAGGTGATGTTTTTGTATTTTACAATGTTAAAGGAGCTCCTGAAATCGAGAAAGAAGATGGCTATGAGGTGCATAAGATCAATGAAAAGGGCTATTATGCGACCAGGACTAAGGACTTGGACTACGGTACAATAACGGACAAATACTTCTATGTTGATGATAAAGGACATAGAACACCTATAGATAATAAGTGTGTAAGTACATTTGGAACAGGTGGAACTACTCTGGAGGATAATATAGATATTATTTATACAGGATTTAAGCTAAAAAAGGATAACTGCAGTGAGGAATTTTCGATGGAAGCTCAGAATGAAGATGGAAACGTACAGATGATTAATGATATTTTAAAGAAGTATTATAATATGGAACCACAATTATTTTAAAATTGTAGACTTCACAATTGGGAACAAACTATGCTTGATGAACTAACCTGCCCCGTTAGTTTAAGTACAAACCTTCACAACCCTTCTGACCTCAAACCCCTTACACCTCTGGTGTCAGGGGTTTTTTTTTGTGGGCAAATCTAAATTAATTAAATGAAATGAAATAGATTTACCCACCATTTACCCACAAACTTTAGCAAAAAAATTTAATCGATTATCCCTTTGGTATATTCCTCAAACTTATCCATGTTTTTCTTTTCGAGTGTGAACATATTTCATATCTGCTCCAGCTTCTAGCTGGAGCACTGCATGTGTATGACGGAGGGAATGGATGGGGGAAGTGATGGCAACTCAGCCCTTTTTAAGATGCGACTGAATGCGTTAAATAAGTAGACTTTGGCATGTAGCTGCGATTATCCCTGCAAAGAACTAGGTTTAAATCGTGATATAGTTCTGACAGGGCCAATTTATTTTGGTTCAGGAATTCTATGGTAAATTAAATATTGTACTTACACTAACTACGCAGGTTAGTTTAATAAGAGCTTGAAATCTCATATTAATATAAGGTGTTTTTGGTAAAAATAAACAAAACGGATGAAAAAAAAGTTAATTTTAATCATATTCATTGTGGGCTAAAAGGTATATAAACTGCTTTCAAGGGGATAAACCGGGGCATTTGGTTACTGTATGATAGTTGAACTCTTACTCTTCCTAATTTAATTATAGCATATAAGAAATGGTAAATATAGACTATTTATTCTTAATTGCTACTGCTAAAATACAATAGACCTTTATTGAGATTTGTGGGAGGGATATAGAATGGGTTCATTGGTTCTCGGTTTTCAGGAGATGGAAAAAACACAGCTATTGCTCGTTGGCGGAAAAGGATTAAATTTAGGGGAATTATCAAAAATTGAAGGAATACAAGTACCAGAAGGATTTTGTGTTACAACCGTGGGATATCAAAAAGCCATCGAACAAAACGAAACGTACCAAGCTTTGTTGGATCGACTGACAATTCTAAAAGTAGAAGATCGTGAACAAATTGGTGAAATCAGCAGGAAGATTCGACAAATCATTAAGGATGTAGAAATTCCTTCCGATGTTGTGAAAGCCGTTATTCACTTTCTCTCCCAGTTTGGTGATGAACATGCATATGCAGTCCGGTCCAGTGCGACTGCGGAAGATTTACCACATGCCTCTTTTGCTGGTCAACATGACACTTATTTAAATATCATCGGCGTCGATGCCATCTTGCAGCATATCAGGAAATGTTGGGCTTCCCTATTTACGGATCGTGCGGTAATTTACCGTATGCAAAATGGATTTGACCACAGTGAAGTTTACTTATCCGTTATCGTTCAAAGGATGGTTTTTCCACAGGCTTCAGGGATTTTATTTACAGCTGATCCGATAACTTCTAACCGAAAGCTGCTATCAATCGATGCCAGTTTTGGACTTGGAGAAGCACTGGTTTCTGGCTTGGTTTCTGCCGATTGTTATAAAGTGCAGAAAGAGGAAATCGTCGATAAGATGATAGCAACCAAGAAATTGGCTATCCATGGACTAAAAGAAGGCGGAACAGTGAAACAACAGATCGATCCGGATCAGCAAAAGACCCAAACACTTACTGATCAACAGATTTTACAACTGGCACGCATCGGAAGACAAATCGAAGCTTGTTTTGGTCGCCCACAAGATATCGAATGGTGTCTGGTTGATGATGCATTTTATATAGTCCAGAGTCGGCCAATCACTACTTTATACCCGATCCCTGAAGCGAATGATCAAGTAAATCACATTTATGTATCTGTCGGTCATCAACAAATGATGACCGACCCCATGAAACCATTGGGATTGTCTTTTTTCCTGTTAACCACTCCTGCACCTATGCGTAAAGCTGGCGGGAGGCTGTTTGTTGATGTCACACATATGCTGGCTTCACCTGACAGCAGAAAAATGTTTTTAGATGCCATGGGACAACATGATCCGCTCATGAAAGACGCACTCATTACCATAATAGAGCGAGGAGATTTTATAAAATCTTTACCAAATGATAAGCAAGAACAGAGTTCCGGTAAAAGCAATAAAAGTGTGTCGTCTGCGAATTCTAGGGCACAAATCGAAAACGACCCGACAATCGTTTCTGATTTGATTAAGTACAGTCAAACATCGATAGAAGAGTTAAAACAAAACATCCAAACGAAATCGGGGTCGGATTTATTTGATTTTATTCTGGAAGATATCCAGATATTAAAGAAGATTTTATTTGACCCACAAAGTTCAGCTGTGTTTATGGCTGCTATGGATGCTTCATCATGGATCAATGAAAAAATGAACGAGTGGTTAGGTGAAAAAAACGCAGCAGATACGCTTTCTCAATCTGTACCAAACAATATTACCTCGGAAATGGGTCTGGCGCTACTGGAGGTCGCAGATGTGATTCGTCCTTATCCGGAAGTCATTAATTATTTACAACATGTAAAAGATGATAACTTTTTGGATGAACTGGTTAAGTTCGAAGGTGGACAAAAAACGCAAGAAGCTATCTATGATTATCTCGGCAAATACGGTATGCGAGGTGCCGGGGAAATCGATATTACTAGAACTCGTTGGAGTGAAAAACCAATTACACTTGTCCCGTTGATTCTGGGTAACATCAAAAACTTTGAGCCTAATGCTAGTAAACGGAAATT
This sequence comes from Peribacillus sp. N1, assembly GCF_054600815.1. NCBI lineage: Bacteria > Bacillati > Bacillota > Bacilli > Caryophanales > Bacillaceae > Peribacillus > Peribacillus sp. N1. The sequence goes on from NZ_BAAHZO010000001.1 coordinate 63,952, forward strand.
TGAGCAAGGGCGACAGGCAGCTTTGAAAAAAGAACAAGAGTTATTAGATCGATTGAAGCGATTACCGGATGGTGATCAAAAAGCCAAGGAAACAAAACGAATGATCGACCTAATCCGGAATTTCATCGGTTATCGTGAATATCCCAAATACGGCATGGTTAGTCGCTATTTCGTTTATAAGCAGGCTTTACTGAAAGAAGCCGACCAACTCGTACAAATAGGCGTCATTCATGAAAAAGAAGATATATACTCTCTCACTTTTGAAGAACTTGGCGAAGTAGTACGCACAAACAAACTGGATTACCAGATCATCAGCAAACGTAAAGACGAGTACAAATTATTTGAAAAACTAACTCCCCCACGTGTAATCACGTCTGATGGTGAAATCATTGTAGGTGAGTACAAACGAGAAAATCTCCCAGCCGAAGCTATTGTAGGTCTGCCTGTTTCCTCCGGTGTTATTGAGGGAAGAGCACGTGTCATCTTAAACATGGAAGAAGCTAATCTAGAGGATGGAGATATATTAGTCACTTCCTTTACTGACCCTAGCTGGACACCATTGTTTGTTTCCATAAAAGGCTTAGTCACCGAAGTTGGTGGACTGATGACCCATGGAGCAGTTATCGCACGTGAATATGGCTTACCAGCAGTTGTTGGGGTGGAACATGCGACTGAACTGATAAAAGATGGGCAACGAATTCGAGTGCATGGGACAGAGGGGTATATCGAAATATTGTAATTGCTGAATACCTTACAGTATAAAGGATGTTATATTGAAATTATTATCGAATAATCATTTTTGTGTTCTCTAAGACCATTAAAAATCCCTGCTTTTTGATCAGGGATTTTTTTCTATGTTAAATGATTGTAATTGATTTTAAACACTACAATGGAGTAACACTTCATATGAGATGCTAGTGTGTTACTTTTTAGTTGAAAAACAGTTTGAATTTCTATAATGATTCAAACTACAATTATGTCACTTTAACTTGATAAGATTGCATGATACGGTTCCTTTGTCATGCAACTATACAGTTGCCTATGATTGACAAGCAACCGTAGAGTTGCTTATAATCGATATATGAATTGGGACAAAGACGCTATATTCAAAGCACTAGGCGATTCGACTCGTCGACTTATATTAGACGAACTATCCGAACGCAATGAGTTGACGTTGTATGAACTTACGGTACGTCTCATTATGAAGCATGACCTTTCCATTTCGAGACAGGCGATAGCTAAACATCTTTCTGCTTTGGAAGATGCAGGGCTCGTAAAATCTAAACGAAAGGGAAAATATCGTGTACTTATGTTCAACAACGAACCACTTAAGAACTTGTTGAAAGGATGGATAGAGTAATCTTTTGGAACAGGACTTCTGACGAATATGGGTTGTTTTGCTTGCAGCCAGATTGTCAGCAGATCACCATACTTTGCAAATATCTAAGGAGGCAAAACATTATGAAAATCATTGTTACCAGTATATTCGTACAAGACCAAGACAAGGCACTGGAATTTTATTCAGAAAAGCTGGGATTTGAAAAAAAGCATGACGTTCCCATGGGGAAATTCAGGTGGATTACGCTTGTTTCTCCCGATGATCATGACGGTACCGAGCTTTTACTTGAACCGAATGAGCATCCTGCCGCAAAGGAGTATCAAAATAAGATATTTTCCGAAGGAATCCCAGCAACAATGTTTGGCGTTTCAGATATTCGTAAAGAGTACGAACGATTATTGGAAAACGGTGTGAAGTTTACTATGGAGCCGACAAAAATGGGCGAAGTCACAATAGCTGTCTTCGACGATACATGCGGCAACCTCATTCAAATAATGCAGCAGTAATTTCATGACGATATAGAAGTAATTGTTATATGAGAGTAAAGCTTTTCTTGTATAAAATTAAAGGTGCGATTGTGGAAGAAGTAGAAGGGTGGTACAAATATGTACCACCCTTTCTATCTATCATATTGGTCAAAAGGTAACACAAAAGATACTTGATGGATGTACGGGAATAGCCCAGCTTATTTTGATTTAGTGAAACAATAAGGGCTTGAAGGAATTGTTGATGAAGGTTTAATTAAAAGGACGTTGAAGCAGTAATCAAACATAATGAAAAGTTATAGAGAAGGGGAACAAAAACTTATGAAGTACGAATGGAGAAAACAAGAGAAGAATTTATATATCCCAAAACAAAAATCTGAACTTGTAACAATTCCTGAACAGAAATTCTTTTCGATAAAGGGAAAAGGAAATCCAAATGAGCACGAATTCGCTGAAAAGATAGGTGTTCTTTATTCATTGGCTTATGCGGTCAGAATGATGCCGAAGCAGGGATACACTCCAGATGGATATTTTGAATATACCGTATATCCATTGGAAGGAATATGGGATTTAACAGAAGAGGGAAGAAAAAAAGATTCTTTAAATAAAGATGAATTATTATATACGATCATGATTAGACAACCAGATTTTGTAACAAAAGAAGTGGTGGAGAGAGCATTTGAACATGTAGGAAAAAAGAAACCACATCCATTTCTAAATGATGTAAAGTTCGGTACATTTCATGATGGATTATCTGTCCAAATGCTTCATGTAGGTCCATATGATGATGAACCTCAAAGTTTTAAATTAATGAATGAATTCATAAAAAATAATAATCTTGAAAGAACTTCATTACAACACAGAGAAATATATCTTTCAGATTTTAGAAAAGTCGAACCTGCAAAATTAAAAACTGTTTTGAGATATAAGGTTAAGCCAATAGACTAGGATAAACTCTTCAGTTTGTAGACAAAAGTGTTCTATTAAAAGTTAAAAAAGTTGATTGGAACAGGTGTGTGTGACTCCTGCGGATTTGCCTATGACCAACATAAAAATCCGAAATCCAGATAATAATATTTTCCAATAAATCCCGTAAATTGATTTTAGTTGTAAAATAATAAGAATAAGAAATAAATTGTACTCATGGGACAACACAAGTCCGGGTTGATCCAATTGGAGACGTATAGTAAAAAGTGAAATTTCATAAAGTGGCAAAAGGTAAAAGAAGCACCTCCATTTTTCGTGGCGAATGGTGACCAGGACAGGTTAGTGTCCGTGGAAATTCCAGACGCTTCACGGAGCAGCTGCGTGATTCCTCATCCAATCCGGTTGTTTATGTCAAACTTCCTGGTGCTGTGCACAATTTTGATTTGTATCACTCCATACGGACCGAAGCAGTCGTGAATGGCATTGAAGCCTTTGTGGATTGGGTTCAAGCCAATTACAAACGTTTATGATAGCAAATACTTAAACTATAGGATGCATTAGCTTAAAAAAATTATAGAATTTCAACACACCACTCAATGAGAAGGAAAAGAGTGTTAATCCTTATTTGATCAACACTCCCGTTAGGGCAGTAGCATTCACTTTGTTTTTTTAGGTTTGATTTCATTAATAATGAAAACTGTTGCTCATTAGTGTTTGGGATTTTTTCCAGTTGCTAAACAATTAACTTTTGTCTTAGTAATGGATGATTTTGACTTATCTTTGCTTTCGCTTCAAATGTTCATGTTTAATATTAACGCTAAATGAGTCCCGTAAGCCATCCATAATGTTTAAGAAAAAAGGTTCGCAATATTATGTTCCCTCATAATGTCGAAGGCAAGTGTTGAGTTGTGCAGGAATATACATTTTTTATTTGATTATACAGAAATCTCAATTGAACATGCAGTTAGGTTTTCCCCGATACAGCTCTGTTTTTTGATACAGGAGCATTTTTGCCTAATATAACAGAAAAGACAACAATCACTGCTATTATAAGAGTGAAAATTGTGATGGATTCATTTAGAAATACTGTTGCAAATAGAATCATCAAAAATGGTTGTAAGTATTGAATCTGGCTAACTCTTGCTATCCCGCCCATAGCCATTCCACTATACCAAGCAACATATGCTAGAAATTGACTAACGACTGCGAGATAAATGAAACTGATCCAAGCATGTATTGGGGCATGAAGCATTTCATTCGTGAGGTTTAGCCCAACTGGAATAACGAAAAATGGAGCACCGATCATAATTGCCCAAGCAATCACTTGCCAGCTGCCTATTTCTTTTGCTAATTCACCCCCTTCTGCATAACTAAGTCCCAGTATGATCACTGCTGCCAGTAAAGCTAAATCGGCAAATTGCAATTGGCCGAATCCAAGATGAAGTGCATACATAACTACCGCTAAAGAGCTGATTATACTTGAAATCCAGAATTTGAGAGATGGGTTTTCACCTGCCCTAAATATAGCAAATCCGGCTGTTGCTAACGGCAACAGAGCTAATTCCACAGCTCCATGAGAAACAGGCAAGGTTTCCATTGCCCAGGAAGTGAGGAGAGGAAATCCTAAAACTGCACCAAAAGCAACTATAAGTAGACGTTTGAATTGGCGAAGAGATGGTAGCTTTTCTTTTCGAACAATTAGTACCACGGCTACTAAAATAGCGGCAACAACCGTTCTTCCTAAACCAACGATCGTAGTCCCGAAATATTCTACTGCAATACTTGTAGAAGGGAGCGTTAAACTAAAACAAATGACCCCCACTAATCCCAAAAATAATCCGAATTTTTCTCTTTTTTCTCCCCGCATCTGTTCCAACCCCAATCTTTATACTTTGTACCACATCTGTACCATTTTTTATTTAACTTAAAAACAGTTTTGATATAATTAACATACTATGAGTATGCTTAATAAAAATAAACCATTTTTTTACCTATCTGTCCTGGTACAGATGAAGGGGGATCAATATATGAACTCAAAATATATAAAGATAATGGAAGACATTATGTTTCGCCTTGAAGATGGTTCGCTAATTGCAGGCAGTAAGCTTCCTTCGATTCGTCAGTTATCTGAGTATTTTTCATGTAGCAAAAATACGGTCATTAAAGCATACGTAGAACTTGAAAAGGAGCATTTAATTTATTCTGTTCCTAAAAGCGGCTACTATGTTGTGAATGAATATCAAAAAGAGTCGGTAGAAAATGAGGTGATTGATTTTTTGTCTGCCGGTCCAGATAAAAATGTTATGCCTTATGTGGAATTTCAACATTGTATGAATCAAGCAATCGACCATTATAAAGAAGAGCTTTTTACATACTCTGATCAACAAGGGCTTTACTCACTGCGAGTACAGTTGGTGAAATATTTGCAAAACTTACAGGTGTTCACTCAACCGGAGAGATTAGTGGTTGTTTCTGGCTCGCAGCAAGCCCTTAATTTATTAGTTTCTATGCCATTCCCGAATGGAAAAAACAATATTCTAATTGAACAGCCGACTTATTTCGGATTCATTGAGTCGATCAATCTGCATCAAGCTACTACTTTTGGTATTGAATTATCAATGGAAGGGATTGATCTTGATCGGCTGGAATACATTTTTCGAAATAATGATATAAAATTTTTTTATATTATCCCGAGATTTCACAATCCACTTGGACATAGTTACACGAATAGCGAAAAGAAAAAAATCGTTGAGTTAGCTGAAAAATACGATGTATATATAGTGGAGGATGATATTTTAGGAGACCTTGATCCAAATCCAAAATCTGATCCTTTATTTTCTTTTGATCCTTCTGGGAGAGTGATCTATATTAAAAGCCTATCGAAAATCTTTCTCCCAGGATTAAGGATTGGTACTGTCGTTCTTCCTGCATTAATGATTAACAATTTTTTGCGATATAAATTCAGTTCTGATTTTAATAGTTCAGCACTTTCTCAAGGTGCGCTAGAAATCTATTTGAAAAGCGGTATGTTTTATAGTCATCTCAAAAAAGTAAAAGAGGTATACCGTACTAAAATGCAAATCCTTCAAGAAGCATGTGAATTATTGCTGCCGGCTAATACATCTTTTTCTAAACCGAATTCCGGATTCTATCTTTCCATCAGTTTGCCCGAGAATGTGAAAGCAAAACAGGTGGTTCATATGCTAAACGAGCAGCATATATATGTTGATGATGCCTCCAGAATGTTTTTAGCAGAATATAAAAAGGAAAATCTCGTTCGATTATGCATCTCTCAAGTGAACGAGAATCAAATTAAACTAGGGGTAGAACGATTGGCTCACTGTATTGCTTTAATTGATAGTAGAAAAAACCATATTACTCCAAATAACTTTTTACTCATTTAGAAAGTGTCGGGTTTTTCCCGTCACAACCTATATATAACCACAATAGTTATTTAAAATAATGTAAATTTCCTTAAATGTTTTTACTTGTCCTTCTCTTAGTTCCTTAATATAAAGCTGTAAAATAAGAGCTTGTTTATAAGGGGAGGTTCTGATATGATTGTTTGATGAATTTTTTAAAGGGTTTAGAGAGGGTGAGTCAATTGACTAAAAACCTTAGACAATTGAAAAACGTTTCAGTGTTCCAAACGCTTCTAACTTAGAAAAATAATTTAGAAGCGAGGAATAATTATATGAAAAATCAAAGAATCTTTAATAAATCATTTCTTTTTTTATTTATAAGCAACTTTTTAGTTTTTATTGGGTTTGAAATGTTGCTTCCTATTTTGCCCGCCTATTTGTTAAGCATGGATGCATCTTCCATTCAGGTTGGTCTAGTAACATCATTATTTACGATAGGTGCTGTTTTCATCAGGCCTTTTGTAGGTTACTATTTAATTGATAACCAGAGGAAAAGTCTAGCCATTTGTGCAAGTGCAGCTTTAATGATCATTACGATACTATATCCTTTTCTTAGTATTATATGGCTTATTCTATTGTTACGACTTTTCCATGGTGCAGCGTGGGGGGTATCAACTACAGCTAATAGTACAATAGTAGTGGATTTGATTCCTAAGACACGCTTAGGAGAAGGAATAGGGTATTTTTCTATATCCACGACAGTCGGGGCTATCGTTGCACCGAGTATAGGTATCCTAATCTATGACTCTTTTTCCTTCAATATTTTGATATGGTCATCAGTAATACTGAGCTTATTGGCAGTAATTTCGCTTCAATTTGTATATTCACCTACTATTGTAAAGCGTGAGAAGAAAACATTTCATTTTTTGGATATGATTTTTGAAAAAGACGTTTGGTTCCCAGCATTACTTACAGTTATTACAACACTTGGTTTTGGGGCTATTATTACATTTTTGGTTCTTTTTGGTGAACAAAGGGAAGTAGATCATATTTTTCTATTCTTCCTTATCAATGCAACTGTCTCAACTTTACTACGTCCGTTTACCGGAAAATGGTATGACAAAAAAGGACCTTGGTCTATTATCATTATGTCAGCTGTGTTAGGATTTTTTTCACTTGTTATCCTATCGTATACGACAAATGATTCTCAACTTATCATTGCGGCGATTTTATTTGGGGCAGGTTATGGAACTGTTATGCCATGTTTACAAACATGGACTGTTCAAAAGGTAAGTGAAGAAAAACGAGGAGCAGCCAACGCAACCTTTTTTTCCAGTTTTGACGTTGGTGTTGGAGTTAGCGCATTTGTATTAGGTATTTTAGCTAAATGGATCAGTTTAGAGATGATCTTCAGGTTTGTTAGTCTAAGTTTTATTGTTGTTGCTGTTTTAGTCTATAAGGATTATATAAATGAAAAGATAAGGCATAAGAAATCGATCTAAAACAAGTCCACCTCTATTTTAATAGAGGTGGACTTGTTTATTTGGCTGATTCTACAGTAATTTTCTTGCCAGTAGAAGTGCTTTGATTTACGAATCTCACGCTCCAAAACTCATATCAAATTTCCCAGGTTCGAAGTTTGAGTTATAATAGTAAAAAACACCCGACTATACTAGGATGGATGTTAGTAAGCTTCTTGATTAATACATAAAAAGGATTGGTGAATAAAAATGGCAATTGTTGATGTAACGGTTATTCCTGTCGGTACACAAACTCCAAGTGTTAGCAGCTATGTGGCAGATATTCAAAGAGTATTAAAGCAATATGAAGAGAAGGGAGAAATCCGTTTTCAACTGACACCCATGAATACAATCATTGAAGGCGATCTGCCTAAATTATTTGAAGTGATCCAAGCGATGCACGAAGTACCTTTTGAAAAAGGTCTTGCTAGAGTCTGTACGAATATCCGAATCGATGACCGTCGTGATAAAGAACGCAGGATGGAAGACAAAGTAAAGCGAATTAAAGGCATGCTTGAGGAATAACATGTTTTATAAACAATAGAGACAGATATACCTCGATATTCGTCTTTCGTAGATATATTATAGTTTTCGGAGATATATCCTGATTTTCGTAGATATATTATAGTTTTCGGAGATATATCCTGATTTTCGTAGATATATTGCTGTTTTCGGAAATATATACCGATTTTCGTTGATAATTTTCAATTAATGTCAATGTATTAATAGCTTTAAAGCCTTGGTATTACTGATTTCTCAGTTACCAAGGCTTTTTTTTATTATTATTTAATGAAAGGGAGCCAACTGGCTGATCCATTTCATAGATTTCCATATTCTATCTTGCATAATCCATGTATTTGAATAACCATTTCACTTTTTTCTTGTCATTAGCATGCTACCGTATCCTCTTTACAGGCGTCCATCTGCAAAACTGCATGAGTTGAGGTGAGTGTAGATAATTTATAAACGTTCGCCATAAAGTTCTCTTTCTTCAATTGGATGAAAAAGAGTGAACCCTTTGGAACAAAATACAAACCTTCTATCTATCTCGAATCCAGCCTTATTCAAAATTTCAACAGTTCCATGCGAACCTGTGCCAGCATACCCGCAGCTACAACCTGATAGGTGTAGCTCATTTCCTTTTTTGTCTATAAGGATGAGATCGCTATCAAGCAAATTATTATCTTTATTAATTTCTTTAACAATTTTTGCTATTTTAAAACGGTCAAAATGATCTTTAACTGCTTCGAATAACTCTATACTTTTATTCGTAACACCGCGGTTTTCACCGTAATCTTTTATGATGAATACTTCCCGCTCATATGACTTCTTATATAGTTTGTATTTTTGGTAAGTGACGTCATTAATTTTACCTATAAGTGGACTGTTACTATCCAGTTTTTGATTAAACATTGCACCCCTCCTAAATAGTTAGTTTATTAAGTTTATTAGGAGAAAAAAAGATTAGTACTAAGAAGCTGTTAATAGGCAAAATTTTTTCATTTCTGATTCTCGTTTGTTTAATTAATAGGAATGAAACGTGATACCTATAAGGAATGAATGAAGCTGTTAGGAAGAAGTGAAAGTGTGAAGTCAAATTAAAAAAAGCACCAAAAAAGGTGCTTCCTAGTTATATATCTTCTTAAAGTAATGGACAAACATAATATTCATGACAATTTCGACTATAGCATTAATACTTACATCGATATTATTAGTTTCCTCAAGTGAATGATAAGGAGCAAATAAGACAATATAAATTGAGCCAATGATAGTAAAAGTATGGTCCATAAGCTGTTACGTAAAAACAGTGGAATCAGTAAGCCAAAAAAGGGCAAGAAGAAATCTAATTCTTTCCTACTTTTCTTTTTATAAATACCGACTAAAAGATAGATTGCAATCACATTGATAATAAAAATAAAATTAGATCAATAACATTATATCCATTCATAGATGAAGGGTTATAAACTCTTGGCAGTGAAAACACTGTAAGGGCAACTAGTACCCAAAAAGTTATCCGATATCTTTACTTTTGTTTGCCAGTTATTATTCCTGCCTGTAACGCCATGACAAGTTTGTTAATATTCCAAATATACATGGTTGTCTCCTTATGTAGATTACCGCATTAATTAAAGGGCAGGGTCCACGAAAATCCCCTATCCAATTACATCTAGTGAAAAAAATCCGGATAAGGGACACTTTTTTAGGTGTCCGTTATCCGGGGGATAAATCAAGTTTATACTATAGCTCTTCTTTATTAACTAGGGTAGAGTAGTTTTGTTCATTTTGTTTTTTTTCCATAGTGAGAATTCTACTTTGTACTTGGATTAGGTTGCTAAAGCTTTTTCCTTCAAAAATCATAGAACGATCAGCAACCCAGAGACCTTTTATGAGCGTTTCTTGTATTAAGGAATATAACGAAAGGACTTAATTGTCAATAAAACACAATTCCGAACAAATGAGAAGAAGAGGGTCACATCTGGAGAACTCATTCAGTTCGTAAAGGATTTTAGATTGGTGGAATGAAAGACATTCATATCGACCTTTTGATGTGGAGTCGTCACAAAATTGCAGCACAAAAGATATGTTTTTTAGAAGCTTGTTATGCCCAACGCTAACAGAAAGCAGTTCTTATTAAATAGTAAAGACAAGCTGCAGAAGAATATGACAACCCCCCTTTGTCATAACATTTAGAAAAAGATAAGGGTGTGACCATTCTGAGTATGAAGAAAAACGACCAAATCGTTATTTATATAATAAAAGGTTCAACAATTAAAAGGTTTTTAATCCTAGATCTAATTATTGGATCAGGAATTTTTTATGTGGTCAAATTCATTTCTTCAAGCATATTAATAGCGAGTGCGAGCAGTTTTGTTGGAACGGAAGGAATTAAAAAGGCACCGAAAGTACTAAAAAGTGCAATTGGATTAATATCCTAAGGCCTGGAGATTAAATGCTTCCTGACATTACTTGTTGCGAGAAAATTCACAGTAAATATCATTCAAATATGAATCAATGGTTTCGGCCGTAGGATAAGTCAAACTGGATTTAAACAGAATGGTGTGTAGGCTGAAATGGGCAGTAACGAAGTATACATCTATAATGATTCATATTAATAAGGAGGGAATCATGACAAAACCTCAAAAAGTGAGACCCTATTTAACTACACGTAGTTTGCTGCCGGAAAATCAGGAGACACCCATTCAATTCATCAATAATGATAGTATAGAACACCAATTATTTTTTAGAAGGAACCACTTTACTTATCCGACACTTTCTTATTCAAACTATTGGCTTCCTATAAATGGGTTGGTATCAGCTCCATTACTGCTGTCCATGCAAGACATTCTTCAATATCCATCCAAAACGGTTGAAGTTGTCCTTGAATGCTCAGGAGACAAGCGTAATCTCTTCGAACCTAAAACATTTGGAGAACAATGGGAAAAGGGGGCCATTAGTCAAGGGAAGTGGAAAGGTGTACCGTTACGGACATTACTTGAAATATCTGGAATAGGAGAAGGGGCAAAAGAAGTTGTCGTGGAGGGGTATGATTATGGCCTTAGGACCGATCTGGATGAGGTTTACACCTACACGAGGAGTTTGCCTATCGAGAAGGCGCTGCATCAGGATACAATCATTGCATATGAGTATAATAACCAGCCAATTCCTTTTAAACATGGTTATCCAATGAGATTAATCGTTCCGCAGTGGTATGCAATGGCATCTGTTAAGTGGATAAAGCAGATAAGTGTTATTAATACTACTTTCACTGGACCTTTTCAAACTATTGATTATATGTATTATCCAAATAAAGACAATGATCAAAATGCATTTCCGGTCACTGCAATAAATATCAATTCGACTATCCAAAAACCGCTGGACATGGAAAAAATTAATACAGGTGTGCATTTAATAAAAGGGATTGCATGGACAGGAAAAGGAGTTATTACCAAGGTGGAAATTAGTATTGATGATGGCAATACATGGAGTAACGCCGATATATTACCTGGTAAGAATGTTGGTTATGGATGGGTTAGTTGGTCATTCGAATGGAAAATATCAGAAAAAGGTGAGTACACGATTAAATCCAGAGCAACAGATTCATTTGGTCAAATTCAACCTAATTTACCTTTTTGGAATAAGAAAGGTTATGGGTATAATGCTATTGATAAAATTAAGGTTAAGGTAGAATGACTTTAATTTTAATTTAAGGAAATGAAAACGGCTGAAAAAACTTTTGGATTTAGCCAAATAACGGTTTTGTGATATAGAGAAAAAACCCTTCCAAAAGAGTTTTGAAAGAAAGGGTTTTTGGCATGGGAAAAAAGAACTGATTAAGGAGATGACACCCTATTTAGCTGGTAAGTTGAGATGAGTGGCTGGAGGCAACGTTCAAATTGTACAAACGGATATTCTAATTCACTTGAACAGCCTAATACTAAAGACAACGCAATGTTCTCAAGTAACTATGACCAATTAAATGACTGGCTTACTAAATATAAATAATGGATTTCTACTCCTAAGTTTCTGAAAGGTAACTTTTTTATTTCACAGTTTGTGTCAACTCAACTATATGTTATAGAACTAACGGGTGCGTGGGACTTGATCCCGTGAACTAAACTGTCCGCCCCCTACTTGTAGAAACATGTTTGAGACTGGTTGGGACGCAGATCTCGTATAACAAGCGAAACTATGACACTACATGGAGGACTAGGGGTACTGGTTAGTAAGTAGAGGAGGAAAAAACAATGAATCCAGTTGTTGGTCTGAATGTGGAAAAATAAGAGAGCCAAGTACAGGCATTTTTAGACCAATCTAAACCGTATGGGAAGATCTTTTCAATGAAGCATACCAAGGAGGAATTGGATCAATTTTTAGACATTCTAAAAAAGTTGAAGAGGTGGCAGGGCAGATGCCTATGGTCATTTTAGAACTACAGGGCATTACCATTCTCCTGTTATTCAATACTTGGAGGAACAAGGGATTCTATATATCTTACTAAATCCGATTATTTCTTATCAGGAAAAGAAGACCAGTTTACGGAAGGTAAAAACAGACGCTATCGATGCGTACCAGTTGTGTGTGCTGTATTACAAAGGTGAACCTCATAAAATTAGAGGAATTCATCTATTAGACCTTCGGAATTTGTCTGACAACAGGAAATCGTAACGAATATGTATGTGGAAGCCAAACTTCAGTTTCACACCATTTTAGATCAGGTGTTTCCTGAATATCGGAAGGTTTTCGGGGATCTATATTCAAGGGTTTTTTATTGATATTAAAGGAATATCCCACTTCAGAGGCGGTATTGACAGCCGGGGAAAGTAAGCTAGCAGAGAGTGTTATAGAGTTCTGTCCTAGCCGATCGGGTCAATGGGCATGGGAAAAAGCAAAAAAAATAATGGACTTCGCATCTCAAAATCCATTTCAATAAAACGTGTATGAAAGTCACGTAATCAATCTTCTTATGTATATGGAGTTGCTTTTTCATTACCAGGGAAACCTTTCTAATTTGGAAGACCGTATAGTGGCCCTGGCAAATGAACTGGAAGAATATAAGATCATCCAATCGATTCCCGGTATCGGAGAAAAAATCGCAGCCACGATAATCTCTGAAATTGGTGAAATCGGTCGATTTAATCATCCGAAAAAACTGGTTGCCTTCGCTGGAGTAGATCCAAGTGTTCACTCATCGGGTAAGTTTACGGCAACCATTAATCGTATTACTAAAAGAGGTTCGAGCAGATTACGTCATTCTCTGTATCTTGCCGTACTATGCGTCATAAGAAGTTCGGTTCTGGTGCAAAAAAAGACAATTGCCAGTAATCTATAAATCTTGGACATACTGATACTATTACTCTAAAAAAGGGGTGTGATTGGTATGAAAAATGAAAATTTATTCAAATGGAAACATTATCAGCCTGACATTATTTTGTTAACAGTGAGATGATACCTACGGTACAACTTAAGTTTTCGTGATTTGGTGGAAATGATGGAGGAGCGTGGCTTACCCATGGCTCATACAACGATTATGCGTTGGGTTCATCAATATGGACCTAATTTAGATGAAAGAGTAAGGCTTCATCTTAAGCCAACAAATGATTCCTGGAGGGTCGATGAAAAGTATATCAAAGTAAAGGGTCAATGGATGTACTTATATCGTGCAGTCGATTCAGAAGGGATTACCATTGATTTTTATCTAAGTGAATCAAGAGATAAACAAGCAGCCAAGCGCTTTTTCAAGAAAGCCTTGGCTACTTCTCATGTTTGTAAACCACGTGTCATAATAGTGGACAAAAACCCAGCCTATCTCGTAGCGATTCAAGAGTTAAAAGAAGAGAAACATATGCCTGAAGGCATACAAATAAGTTCGTTCGATGTTAGGATAAAAAACATTTCGTACAGCTACTTACATATTGAGTGGTATAGAAGCGAAGCAATGATTAAAAAGAAGCAGGTTCATCAAGGGGAGAAGTCTGCCCAAAATCAAAAAAATTCATCCATAGATAATTTGGATTAGCTTCATAAGTTAGAGCCATTCAAAGGAAATTGATACTCTATGTTTCTAGCGAGTAGTTTTTGCACCAGAACCATAAAAAGTATTGTAGATCTTGTGCGAAAAGATTCAGTTCATTTGAAATGATAGGATTCATAAAAAAACACCATCCTTTCTCGTAAACTTCTTACGATAAGCATAGCATTTTTTCTTTTTGAAGGTATAATTTTAACTTAGCTTGATACAGGAACCCCATGAGGTATGATTTTAAGGGCATGGGGTAATTCCATCGGTAGGACCCCTTAATGTAAATAATGAAAAACACCGACCTTTTGAACGTTGTTTTAAGCTTAGACTTTAAAAGGAAACTTTTAAAATAAATTCATCTCTATGCATTAAAAGTTCTCTTCAAGTGACAGGCTAACTCAATTTTCAACATATCTTCAGTATTATTGAAACTTAGATTTAAGGCTTCTTCAATTTTTTTTAGACGTTGGTACAGTGTATTAATATGAATATGTAATTTTTCAGCTGCCTGTATTGCAGAACGATTTGAATTTGTATAGACTAACAATGTTTTTTCTAATTCATTTTTCTTTGCTTTATGAGACCATAATGGTGAAAATATTTCGTTCAAAAACCTTTCTATTTCTTCGGGCTTTTGATTTAAGAAAAAGCGATTAAGTCCAATTTCTCCATATCTTATCATACCAGGCCTGTTCTGCTCTGTTAAATACGAAAGAGCTTTACCAGCTTCATCATAGCTTTTCCGGATATTTTCAACACCATAATAAGAATTACCGATTCCGGCACTCAATGACGGTCCGTCTTTTCTGTTCCATTCGTTAATGATTGAATCAAGCAGTTTAGTAATTGAAGAAATATGATCTGCACTTGATAAAGAAATTAGAAGTGTAACTTTATTATGAAAGCCATAAACGATCTTTTCGGTTCTAGCCATTTGTTGTTTAATAATCGAGACCAATCGATGAATGATAGCTTCTAAAACTTGCAAATCTTGATAGGATCTAATTTTAAATAAGGTGACAAACATGATAGAATTCATATTTAAACCAAGTTCTTTCCCTTTTGTTAAAAGTAGTTCTGGCTCTTTATATTCTAATAACTCGGTAAAATATTCATGTGTCTTTTTGTAATACACATCAGTCAATGTATGCTGTTTTGCCAATTCTAATGCAAGGGTTGAGCTCCCTTGCTCAATGGTAATCCGCTCAAGATGTGAAAGAGGTCTAAGAAGAGTAATGATCAAGCAGCCTAAAAAAACGGTTCTATTGATGATGGGGTATATAAAATATCTGTATGCTTGTTGATCATATACATCAATATAAACAGGGTACTGACGTTTAAAGAACAAAATTGATATTTCGTCAATGCTTAACGGAGGAATTTGATCTGGCTTATTGAAATAAAACTCATTTCCTAAAAAATCAGCAAAAACAATCTGGGTATCTAACATTCGATTTAATTCCATAATGATAGCTTGTACTCCCTCATTTTGCAGTGAAAGCTTTGTTAACGTTTCGTGAACCTCATTTCTTTTTAAAAGAAATTGATTTCTCTCCTTTAATTGATTACTCAATTTAGTAACTTCTTCTAAACTCATTCTCACTTTTGTGTATAGGCGCGCATTTTCAATGGCGACCGCTGCTTGATCCGCAAATCCTTGTAGTAAATTCAAGTCACGCTCTGTCAATCTTCTTTTTGTATCGTATTGATGAACAATCATTATTCCAATTCGCTTACTTCCAATTGAAACGGGTACACACATGATTGCTCTCACATCCAAGCTTATCGCGGATGAAGAAATGTAGAATAAATTTTCATTTGACATATTGTTAACAAACATTTCGTTTATAACTTCTTCATTAGAGTTGAGAACTCTGGCTTTTCCATCCATAAAGACTTTTCCAGTAATTCCCTCACCAATTTTTGTTTTAAAATATTGAATCTGCTGGTTAAAACCAACCGATGCACTTGGAACTAACCGTTCAATTTCAGCATCATAAAGTTGTAAATATCCTGCATCTACAGCAGTAATAACTGCAAGAGCATTCCCGACTATTTTTGTCAGCAATTCATCCAGATCAAGAGATGAGCTAATAGATTGCATGCTTTCCATTAGTTTTTCAAGTTCGTTCTCTCTTACTTGGAACATCTCATGTGTAAAAAAACAGTAAAAAAGCAGATATAAATGGTCGAGCTCATTAACATTGAAAAAACATTCTTTATCTAACACACAAACGATCACCTGATAATCTTCCAAATAGGAAAATGATAGATATGTATCTCCCCCTTCATACAAAAGCGTAGATTGCTCATAATCTATTTCAGTTAATGGCAATTTTTCAATATCCTCTTTACCCTGTTTATAAGCTAAATTGAAATTCTCCTCTAGTGGTTTGCGTATCCAAATCTGATAAGAAGAGTCTATATATTTAGTATTGAAAAATGCAAGTATCTTTTCATATATATTCAATTTATTCCTTCCTTCCTTTAGTGTAAAAATTTACACATATCATAAATATATACGTTAAAAACCTACATTGTAATAATATTCTGAATAATATAAAATTTCAATACGTGAGTTGTGCTGCGAATTTTTATTTAGCACTTTGTCGCAAATCAACCGTTTCAAAATAGATTCTTCTTAGATTGTAACCAGAGGATACTATTATTTAAAAAGCAATGGGAGGTCAAAAATGGAACGGTTAGTGGGAAAAGGACAAAACAAAATAATAATTCTTGCACTTTTATTTCTTGGTTGGATGGTCTCTTATCTTGATCGAGTTTCAATTAACATTGCAATGGTACAAATTGGTGAAGAGTTTCAGTTGGGCCCAGAAGCTTACGGGACTGTCCTTAGCATTTTTTTCGCAGGATATGCACTCATGCAAATTCCTGGCGGCTGGTTGGCAGATAAGTTCGGTTCTAGGAAAGTGCTCATTTGGTCGGTCGTCTTATGGTCTTTATTCACCATTTTAACAGGATTTGCGTGGTCGATGCTTTCTCTAATCGTGATCCGGTTTCTTTTTGGACTAGGTGAAGGAGGCTATCCTGCTGCCAGTCAAAAGACAGTTGCTGAAGTGTTTCCGAAGGAGCAGAGGGCAAGGGCATCGTCATCGATTATGTCTTCGAATTACTTTGGCGGGGCGCTGGCACCGATACTTGCGACACCACTAATTGTTGCACATGGCTGGAGAAACATGTTTTTTATTACCGGTGTACTTGGGATTGTCGTTGCTGTTCTATTTTGGTTGTTTATTCGCCCACGGTCTGAAGTAAAAGAATTAAAAGAAGCAAAAGTGGAAAAAGTGCAAATTTCTAAAAATAAAGTAATACCAGTAAGAGACTTATTAAAAATGCAAGTAGTATGGAAGTTAATCGTCATTTGGTTTGGAATCGGTATTGTTAACTGGGGACTTGCTTCCTGGATGCCAACTTATTTAGTTACGGTACGAAATATTGATTTGATGTCATCAGGTATGCTATTGGCATTGCCTGCCATTGTTGGAGGATTTGCAACTATTATGGGCGGTTGGATTTTAGATAAGATAACTGGGCGTGAAAAATTTTTTTTAGTTGCAAGTTCCGTCTTAACGGCTGTCTTTCTTTATTTTATGTTTAAGGCTCCAACAGTTTCCCTTGTCATTACTTTTTCAATCTTGATAAGTGTCGTTAAATCATTTGTATTAGCGACAGTTTTTGCTCTCCCTCATAAATTGCTTCCAACAGAAGTAATTGGAACGGCGATCGGAACCATTAATTTTGGAGGTCAGATTGCAGGATTTGTAGCTCCTCTTGCTATTGGATTTTTAATTGGTGCTTTCAATGGTTCCTATGATGCGGCATTCTGGTTCTTGATTGCATCAACTATTTTTGCAGGACTTGTCGGACTAACGCTTAATACCAATAATCATTCGAAACAATACCCAGATAGGAATGCAACAGTCCAATAACTATTAATAAGGAAAAGGGTTAAAGCAACGTGAAATATAACCCTAGCAAATTGAAAAAATATGCTGGAATAGCATTTTTAAGCAAGGGAAAATGGCTTCGATCCAGCCCATTTCATAAGTCAGCTTTTTTTTAAACATAATATTTTTTCATTCAAAATGGTAGTAATAAAACCGTCTTATTAATTTTATGATATAAAGGGGTGCTTTTAACATGCTAGAAAACTTATTTGACAGATTGGAAGAACTGTATCCAGACCTAGTGAACTTTAGAAGAGATTTACATATGTATCCTGAACTATCCTTTAAGGAAGAAAACACACCAAAAAAGATTGCTGCCTTTTTATCAACTTTAGGAATAGAAGTAAAAACAGGTGTAGGTGGTAGAGGTGTAGTCGGGTTTCTAAAAGGAGGCAAACCGGGCAAGACAGTAGCATTAAGGGCAGATTTTGATGCTCTTCCAATTCAAGATGAAAAAGAAGTAGAATATAAATCTCGAATTCCTGGCGTCATGCACGCTTGCGGACATGATATTCATACAGCTGCTTTGCTTGGAGTAGCGAAAGTATTAAGTGAAGTGAAGGACAAAATCGAAGGAAATGTTGTATTTATCCATCAATTTGCTGAAGAGCAGCTTCCAGGAGGAGCGAAATTCATGATTGAAGACGGTTGTCTGGAAGGGGTGGATGTCATTTATGGAGCTCATGTAGCAGCCACGTTTCCAACAGGATCAGTAGGTGTACGTGAGGGTTATTCGATGGCTGCTTACGATTCTTTTGAAATTGAGATCTATGGAAAAGGCGCACATGGGGCAATGCCGCATTTAAGTGTGGACCCTCTTGTAACAGGCTGCCAGCTAGTGTTGAACTTACAACAAATTGTAAGTCGCCGTGTGAACCCAATAAAACCAGCTGTATTGACAATCGGTTCATTTAATAGTGGTCAAACATTTAATGTTATTCCTGGAACGGGAAAAATTACTGGAACAGTTCGAACATTTGATGAAGATGTTAGAGACTTAATAGAAAAAACGATCGGAGAAATAACTAAAACAACATGTGAAGGGGCTGGTGCAACCTCAAAATATAATTATCGTAGAGGTTATCCTGCCCTTTGGAACCATCCAGAAGAATCGGAAAGAGTGGAGGAACTCGCGAATAATCTTTTTGGCCAAGAAAAAGTAATCCATATTCCACAGGCAATGGGTGGTGAAGATTTTGCTTATTATTTACAAAAAGTGCCGGGTACTTTCTTCCATGTTGGCGGGGGACATGAGTATCCGCATCATCATCCGATGTTTGATGTAGAAGAAAAATCTATGCTGCAAATTGGGAAGTTGTTTATTTCATCTGCATTTCATTATCTCACTGATGGGAAAGTAAAACCTGATCAAGTACAAGTACAAAGGTAGAAACAATTTATCACTGTTCTTCTAGTAAGTTTCCCTACTTTCAGGATATTTTTTTCTGTATTGCTACTTCAATCAATTAAATTTCATGGAGTACGATGCCTGTAAATGATATTCAAGTTCTTTGTCAGTTATGTGTGTGGAGATTTAAATCTAATGGTGTAAGTGCAATGAATGGGCTCTTATTATCAATAAATCCAGCTAGACATAAAACAGAAGGGTTAAGTTTAGAACCATACTTTTCACATCTCATCATACATAAGGAAATACATGGGGATAAAGTATTCGTACCAATAGATTTAAAGAGAATTTGGAAACGTTTATAGCAATGAAAAAAAGCAACCGTTTGGATATAAAACGGTTGCTTTTTTATAAACTGTGGCCTAGGAGTTTTATAATAGTCCTCTCGGGGTTCCTTCGCAGGGTGCAATACTGAATATGTATTTACAGGTCCAAGTACGGAAGTTCAACATTTGTGGTTTGCTCTATTTACTATGCTCAATATAAGGTTATCAGAAAAGTGAGCTCATTTTAGTTTACATAATACTGAATAGAGGATATCAAAAAGCACATGAATTTCATAGGATTCGAGGGATTTCCCATGTAACTTGACCGTTGGGGACAAACTTCAAAACAGTTATACAGATTTTTACTAATTTAGCGCATGGAAATTATTTGTAAATAATTTTATGTTTCTGAAGTATGAAAATAGGATAAAAAATTCAATTATTATTAACTGAAAATTCTTAATCCTCACAAAAATAAGTGTATAATATTATAAAACAGTTATCTAAGTTTGTGGGTTACTATTTCTTAATAAGGAGGCGATACTCTTAAACATGTATGGAAATTTAAAATATTAGTAGGGTGCAGAAAAGGAGAAATTTATTAGTCTAGAAAGGAATTTAATCAGCTACAGTAGCCAATGCGGGTTTAGGTATTGCGTTAATTAATACATATTTTAATTGAATACAACAAGAAATGACTCGCTAAAGGGCTGAACAAACCCTGTTGAAAGCGGTTTAATTTTATAACGTTGAACAAACCACATCGTTAAAAATATTCTTTATAAAATTTGATAAGCTCCCCCAGCAAGTAACACTACATAAATTTGACCTTCCGAAACTAGTGCTGCAATAGGAGAGCGAATCCCAATAAAATAAACATTGAACGACTTGGTGGGATATATACAAAAAAATCACTATATACATACTGGAGGTTTTAGGATGAAAAAGAAAAAAGCATTATCCGGCCTGATGGCTGTGAGTTTACTAACAGTAATTCCGTGGAGTTCTGGACATGCTGAGAAACCTCAATGGACAAATGTGAATACATATGAGGAACAGGACGGAAGCAAGTTTAATAGCGAAAACTATGACTTTGTGAAATTTTCACAAATTGGTTCCAAATTAAAAGAGATTGAAAAACTTTCAAACCGTGTGAAAGTTGAAGTCCGTGGAACATCAGCTGATGGAAACCCACTCTATGTTGTCACGATTGCCGACCCAACAACACAAGGGAAGTTCGGAAAAGTGAAGGCACTTAGAAAGCAAATGTTTAAGAATCCAGGCAAAGCTCAAGAATGGGTTGCCAATAATCCTGACTTTAAAGTTCCAATCATGATTAATGGTTCTATTCATGGGACTGAATTTGTCGGAAGCGATGCAATCCTTCAATTAATTGAACGTTTTGCTACCCAAAATGATGCAACAACCAAAGACGTTTTAGAGAATAATATTCTTATTTTCAATGTCGTACAAAACCCTGATGGACGTATTGATGCCACCCGCTTTAATGGCGAAGGAATTGACATAAATCGTGACTTTATCACCCAATCGCAGCCAGAAACAAAAGAGATGGTTGAGCTCATTAAAGAATGGAACCCGATGGTGTTCCTTGATACTCATGGTTATGTGAAGAATTATCAGCCAAATCTGCAGGGGTTAATTGAGCCTTGTACGCCACCGCATAATCCTAATTACGAGTATGACTTATACGGAAAATGGGCCTATAAACAGGCAGAAGCGATGGAAGCGGAAATAATGAAGGATCATGAGAACTATTCAGGATCCTTGTATCAAAACATGAAAGGTACCTATATTCCGCTGCGCGATGACTCCGCTGGCTGGGATGATTACCCACCAATTTTCACACCAATGTATGCGATGTATCATGGTGCTTACGGTCATACATTAGAAGCTCCAACAAATGATTGGGATGGCGTACGATGGATGTATAATTCAATTATGGGAGCACTGAAATTTGCAACAGCTAACAAGCAATCCATGATTACTGATCAAATTGAAGTTTTTAAAAGAGGAATTAACTTTGACCATCCTTTACATAAGGAAGGGTTATTTCCAAAAGCCTACATACTTCCACTAGACCCTAAGGATCCGACTGTTACGAATAAGGCTGTAAATCATTTGATCAATAATGATATTGAAGTTGTTCAAGCTGTGAATGCATTTGAAGCGGATGGAGTGTTATATCCAAAAGGAACTTATCTCGTTGAGATGGATCAGGCGAAAGCTGGATTAGCAAACACGATGCTCTGGGATGGGGAAGACATCACGAACGATACCCCAGCAATGTACGACATTTCCGCATGGAGCTTACCGGAGCTTTGGGGATTCGAGGCAGTAGCCACACAAAATCCTATTAAAGTCAATGCAACGAAAGTAAACCAGATTACAGGTCAAGGGAAGGTTTCAGGAAAAGGACCGTTTATGATTCCGAACAGCTCTGTCCAATCGGTAAATTTAGTAAATAGATTGCTTAAGCAAGGAATACCTATTGTACGTGATGCACAAGGTAACTTCTTTGCAAAAACAGTAGCTAATCAGGTATCAGCAGCGGTGAAAGAATCTGGGTTACAGGTTGGAACTGCTGATGTACCAGCAGATGCAGTGGCTATTACGTCTTTAAAAGTGGCTATATTAAAGGATGGAGGTATGGGTAAACAGAAATCACACGCAGGAACAAAGCTTGCTTTGAAAAGACTAGGATTTGATGTGACAGAAGTTACGCCAGTCGAAGTGGCTAAAAATCCCCTTAACGGTTTTGATATTTTTGTCTATAGTGGAACGGAAAGTCTCATTTCTACTAACCTTTCCGAAGCTAATAAAGAATTTGGATTACACAACGCCGGGCAACTTAATGCATTTAAAGACAATGTGACAAGCTTCTTAAATGAAGGAGGCAAATATATAGCTGTAGGTGCTGGTGCATCTAGAGCAACTAAGACACTCGGTCTTACAGACGACATCATTAATGTAGGAGGTTCCAACAGTAATGGTATCGTAAAAGTCGATTATGAGGGAACTGGTTTAACAGCAGGTTATGGAGAAAATGATATCGGCTTTGTCTATCGTCCAACATGGTTCACGGATACTGATAATGATGAAATTGTCGCGACCCTTGCAGATTCAGATAATTTCTTCGTAGCTGGTCACTGGAAAAATAACATAACCGCCAAGGGCCAAGCCGTAATCGTAAAAGAACAGAATAAAGATGTAACTCTTATTGGGTTAGAAGCAGGTTTCCGCGACCACCCGGATTACTTGTTCCGTCTTCTATCTAATGCAATTTTCGAAAAATAGTAGAATTAGCCAAAGCTGGATTCAGCAATGAATTCGGCTTTGGTAATTTAAAAAATGCTGAACGCTTGCTCTGAACTCATTACTTTTAAATAATCTGTTGCAAAAACCCTGAAGGACGATACTTATCAATAAGTAGTTTTTTAGCCGATTAAAAATGGTGACTACTCTTATAATTCACAAGCTGGATATGGATTAACTAACCAGGAATCATTACAGATGAAGTTAAATGATTGGATTAGCGAACAAAATAATTAACTTGCAAAGGGGGCTGTCGGTCTCCTTTTATGTTTTAAACAACGTATCGGCCCTAGGAGGTTTGTACGGGTGAGTACACCTAGATAATTTCAAAGGAGTGGGAGATGGTAAACAATTTATCTTTGCGTAAAATATCTATATTCTTTATTTAACAAGGTAAAAGGAATTCAATAAAGGAAATAAAATAATAATAATGGATCAGGTAATGCTGCTTAACTTCCTGATTCATTTTTTTATTTAAGTAGTCTTAGATATGATACGGGGACCTCATTAAATAAACACTCTATAGCCATGGGGAAGGGACGATTCGTAAAGTATACGTAAAACCTTTTGCGATCGACCGTTATGCTGTCACAAATGCACATTTTCAAGACTTTATAGAAGATACAGGATATATTACGGAGGCAGAACGTTATGGATGATCTTTTGTGTTTCACTTATTGCTTTCTAAGGAGATGAAGAAACGAGTATTTCATTCACCAAAGGAAGCGCCATGGTGGTTTGCGGTGGAGGGAGCTTACTGGAAGCATCCCGAAGGTCCAGATTCATCCATTGTGGAGTGGATGGATCACCCGGACGTCCACATATCATGGAACGACGCGATGGCCTAGTGAAGAAGAAATATCCCTGGGGAAATAAACTTACCTATAATGGGGAACACCACTGTAATATTTGGCAAGGAAAGTTTCCAGTAGAAAATACAGTGGAAGATAGCTATCTTTCAACTGCTCCTGTAGATGCATTTTCACCGAATGGGTTTGGTTTATACAATGTATCCGGAAATGTGTGGGAATGGTGTTCGGATTGGTTTTCAAAAGTACATTCACAGGCAAAAATCAGCAATGATCCTGCTGGTCCTGAAATAGGCACAGCACATGTGATGAAAGGGGGGATCTTACCTATGCCATAAATCATTTTGTAACAGATATCGTGTCGCTGCCCGAAGCTCCAATACCCCGGATAGTTCATCAGGAATTTGGGTTTCCGATGTGCTGAGGATATTGATATAGAAAGAAGGAGCATTAGGTGTCTCGGACATAATCTACCATTCAAGGGTTGATTATGTCTTTTTTTTGTTTTGTCAAAGTGCATATTTATAGGATATGAGGTCTGATACTTATAGACTGACTACTTTACTTGAAATTGATGTAGCCCGGTGGTGAATTTATATTCATTTTGCTTCAGCTAAGTTATGTTTCCCATACAATATTAATAATTCTTTTATCTGGAGTCACAGTAGCGGGAGTGCTTTAATCCCTCTCTTTGTAATCGATATATCAATAGGAAGAAATACGTCTTTATATGAAATAAATGCTGCAAAAGCTAGTTTACAAAGCAAGTAAAATAGCAATTTTCCGTTAGTGGAAAAAATAACTTCATTGTTAAATTATTGTTATTACCTTATAATTTTCTAGAAACATATGAAATGTTATGAATAGGAGAAAAGTATGAAAAAACTGTGGACGATTTTAGTTTCATTTACGTTGTTAATTAGCTTATTCCCGCAATTAGCATCGGCAGCACCAAGCAAAAATTTTGAGCAGGAACTTACAAAGTATTTAAAAGAGGTAAGCCTTGTCAGGGGGTTTCAAGTGACAAAGGATGATATTGAAACATCTCTTTCTTTTTACGACGAAAGTATTAAAAACTTTGAATCTATTGGTGATCTTAAAGAAGCCTTGGGCGAAGTCATTAAGGCAGATTTAAGTAATTTAGATGCCATCTATGATGATTATAATCTAACCAATGAGAGCCTGATTAATCTATTACACGAAAATGGTGAAGAACTAGACGATTATATCTTTATCTGGGACCTCGATGAAGCTGTTTATTTCTATACAGAAGAGGGCGATTTTGAACGCGATCCGAACTTTGACAAAGAATTAGTCAATTATTTAGCCAAGGTTAGCAAGGAAAGAGGCTTCCAAGTAACAAAGGAAGATATCGAAGCGTCATTGGAACTCTATGATTTTAGCCTGGAAGAATTTGAATCTGTCGAAGAGCTTAGCGAATTCCTAGGTGACGTCATAAAGGCAGATCTAAGCAACTTAGACTATTTTATTGAGAATTATGGATTGGATAAACAAGCCTTGCTTCAAATGTTAGAAGAAAATGGTGAAAATATTAACGATTATATATACATAGATAATCTTGAAGAAACTGTTTGGAACCTTACTGGTGGCGGGATTGATGGCGAAGTTGCTGAAGATCTTCTTCCTATTTTCGAGCAGGAACTCGGTCTAACGGAAGAGGAATTAGAGCGGCTTGAAGACCACTTGATGTCTTTGGAAGACCATCTTTCCAACCCGGAAACAGTCAAGCAACTTGAAGAATTGGGCAACCGCATGATGGCTTTCGAGGAATTTGATGTAGCAACCGAGCTTACAGCTGAACAGATAGCTGAAATGGCCTCAATCTATGAAGAGTTACTTTCCATCTTTAAGCTTAATGTTTCCTATTCCCTTGTGAAAAGTGGCTCGGAATCGCCTGTATCCCTTTTAGATTTAATGAAATTGGAAGAATTGAAGGGTGCTAACCTGAAAATAATGATATATAATACTGACGGGAAGTTCTTGGCTGATCTTTTAATAACAGGTGAAATGGTCGATTCTGATACTCTTACCAATGCAGGCGGGCAAATAAAGGAATCTGCAAAAGAGGTGCAAAAAACCATTGAAAAGGCTCCAATTGCTAAACCAGTAAAACAAAAGATCAGTACCAATACTACTTCAGAACAACAAACCGTAAAAGGGGCTAAACTGCCAAATACCGCTTCCGATTATTTACCTAGCGCCCTTTTAGGATTATTTCTTGTCTTGATCGGAAGCTTGATGTATCGAAAAATTAGGAAAGCTTAATATGAAACAATTAAAGAAAAAGCGGCTCCTGCTGCTTTCTTGTACTATTGCCATCATTTTATTTGGGATTTGGTTTTCCACATCCAATATGTATAAGTTTGCAAAAGGCTACTTTCTTTACAAGACTCATGCTCCAAGTAGTCAAGTAAATGAAACAGTACAGAAAACACCAAGTGATAAGCCAGCAAGTAATAAAACAACAAAGAAAGAGCTATATCCTGTCCGCCCTGAAACGGGTGAAGAAATCGGGGAATTGTATATACCCAAACTAAAAACAAAACTCCCTATTTTCCATGGCACAAACGAGGATGAATTGGAAAAAGGCGTTGGTCACTTTGCAGGAAGTGTGCTACCTGGTGAAAATGACAATTCCGTTCTTTCCGGTCATAGAGATACGGTATTCCGTAAACTCGGGCAAGTTGGCGAAGGAGATTTGTTGATAGTAACAACATCGGCAGGAGAGTTCACATACAAAATCAAAAAAGTTCGAATTGTGGATGAGGATGATCGAACCGTAATCGTACCAAAGCCACGGGCAACGCTAACCGTCAGTACCTGTTACCCCTTTGATTATATCGGGTCAGCACCTGAACGCTATATACTTGTCGCTTATTTGACTTCAAAAACAGTAAGTTAATCATCTAATTTCTAAAAACAAGAGTCCCAATAAGGAAACCTATTGGGACTCTTTTAATTTCTTTTTAGAAAAGAAAACGAAGGTGAAAGTCACTATAACCAAATGAAAAAACACCGATATCGATGTTTTTTCATTGCTAATTTATTTATATTGTTAGGTTATCCTTATTACTCACTGAAGCGGATTTTAATATTTTATGATGATAAATATAAGAGCCGGCTATCAAAATATATCCGATAATGAAAAGCAGCCATCCACTGGCAGGGTCGCCCACTGATATGCTTGAATACATGGCACCCGTCAAATCAAATACAAAACCTGCATAAGCCCATTCCTTGATTCTCGGAAAGCCAGGAATAAGTATTGCCACGACACCTAATAATTTGGCAATTCCAATAAAGGGTAGGAGGTAGGTAGGATAACCTAAATGATTAAATAAGGCGACTGCATCGGGAACAGACATTATATCCGGAATAGAACCCAAAACCATTAGTGCCACTAAAAGCCCTGTGAAAATCCAATATATAATTTTTGTTTTTTTCATCTATTCTCATTCCCTCCCTTAGATTGACATTCTAATCATATTCCACATTCCTTTTATTAATGCTTTCTGTAACAAATTATTAACATCAACGGTAATATCAAGAGTGAATATGCTGAATTCACGAGTAAAACAGCAAAATTCACGAGTAAACGGCGCGAAATCACCAGTGTAGCACGAAATCCGAGTAAACGAGCGACTGTCTGCCAAGCCGCATCAAAGCAAGCGTCTACGGTACTCGGCTAGCCAGTTTTACGGCAGGAGTGCCGCAAATTTCTTAAAATTAGAGAGGATTTCCTCCGTTTGATCTTTTACATCCTTAAGAAAGAGTTGATCACAAAATCATGAATTAAGATTATCGTTTGCCCAATTGTTCTATTCCAAAAGTCTACTGCTTGAAGGTGATTTTGGAGTTTTCTTTAATGTAAAAGGCAGTGGCTGCTTTAACCACTGCATTTTGATAAAAAATTTCAAGAATATTCCATGATTAGCTTTGCTGCTTTTATTCCTGAGGTTTTGGTCGATATGTATAGTGAACATTGCCAACACTGTATTTGACACATGCAGGTATGGCTTTATCTTGTAAAAAAGTTTATTGATTTAAAAGAATTGATTAAAATGACGCATAACCCGACACAGGAAATCGTGATGAGGGAATACATTAACTTTAAGTCTTTCAATATAATAATTCCGGCAATTACTATGAGAGAATCAATGATAAAAATAATAATTCCAGGATTAGTTGCTGTAGCTTTAGAGATTAATAGTGCTAGTAAATCCACTCCACCGGGGCTAATATGTTGTCTCAGCATAAAACCAACACCAATCCCAATCGTCATTCCACCGATAATGGCACTTGTTATGATCGGTAGATGAATCAAACCGTTTAGTGGTGTTAACCAATCGATAATGGTTGATGTAAAAGCTAACCCAAGGATGGCATTAAAGAAATAAGATTTATCGTATAGAAGAGATAGAAGGTATATGGGAATATTGATCATAATCATGGTATGTCCAACCTGGATTCCCCACACATATTTGATTAACAAACTTATTCCAAATATCCCGCCATTTATTAGATGAATGGGAACGATAAACAGGTTAATACCAATTCCAATGCAAAAACTTGAAAAAAGCAGAGTAACTAACTTTTTCATTAATACATTCCCCTTGTCCAAATCATTATCTTAAAATATATGAGAGGAATGTAAATATATACTCAGCATATTTAAAGTACCGGTACAATTTGTGAATTGTTGGCTTTGTTCTTCAGAAGATATTCTGAAGAGACATGGGATTACACTGGGTCATAATAAAGGCCGTCTCCTGGAGGCCAGGAAGTAATTTGGGCAAAAAAAAGAGACACTCTTAAAAAGTGTCTCTTTTTTTTGCATTTATATGTCTTCATGGGGCAAGTCAGTTTAATAATATAAGAATTTTTTTACCTTGGAAAATAGGTTGATTTAGCCTTGATTATTAAAAGCTTTTTTTTGATAGGCGATTTGTAATGGTATCTTCTTGTGGTGATGTTTGCCGAATATAAAAGGCAAGTATGAATGCAACTATGGTCAAACCTGTTGCGATCATGAATGCATCATCCACTCCCATTACGCTGCCTTGTTTAATGGCCATCGCCATTTGTGATGTATTATCTGGTGATATATTCCTTTGAGATAAGATTTCCTGTACATGTTTCGTTCCCTGGTTTGTCATGATGGACACAAAGAATGCCATGCCAACAGCGCCTGCTACCATTCTCAATGTATTGACCATTGCTGTTCCATATTTGTTTAGGCTAAGTGCCAATTCATTTAATCCAGCTGTGAAGATAGGCATCATCAGTATCGACATTCCGAACATTCTAATCGTATATACCCATACCACATAAGAATAGGACGTATCTGTTTCAAGCCGCGTTAAAAGGTACGTTGTAATGATAGTGATGGCAAGTCCGCTCACCGCAAGCCATCTTGCACCAAATCGATCAAACAGCTTTCCGGTGATAGGAGACATGATCCCCATTAAAATCCCGCCAGGCAATAGCATGAGACCGGATTCCATCGGAGTAAACCCACGGATATTCTGCATATAGATTGGCATGATGATCATTCCGGAGAACATACCCATAGTTGCGATGATGTTGATGATTGTCGTTAAAGTGAACATCCGATACCGGAAAATTCTAAACTCCAAAATGGGATGAGATACAGTGAATTGCCTCCAGACAAATAAAGCTAAACTGATTCCTCCAACAAGGAACATCATCAGTACCTCAGGGCTGCCCCAGCCCTTGGTGCCGCCTGTAGCAAATCCATATAGAACTCCGCCGAATCCGATAGTGGATAGAATTACACCCAGTTTATCGAGTTTAGGCCGGCTGGTTTTCCCTACTTTTTTAATGATGAAAATGGCAAAGATGAAGTCAAGCAGGGCGAATGGGAAAATGATAAAAAACAGAACCCGCCATGAATAGTTTTGGATAATCCATCCTGATAATGTTGGTCCTACAGCTGGGGCAAAATTCATCGCGATACCAAATATGCCCATTGCAAAACCGCGTCTGTTAGGTGGAAATAAAGTGAAAATTACATTTGTAATCAACGGGAACAAAATCCCCGCACCAGCAGCTTGAACCACACGTCCGATCAATAAGACGGAGAAGCTGGGGGCAATCCCACATAAAAATGTTCCTAATGCAAAGAGTCCCATCGAAGCAAGATATAATTGTCTTGTATTGAATCGTTCCATTAAGAAAGCGGTAATCGGGATGACAATCCCATTGACCAATAAGAAGATTGTAGTAAGCCAATTAGCTGTTGCAGCTGATATGTCAAAATGAGTCATTAATTGAGGCAATGCGATATTGATTAAGGTCTGATTTAAGAAAGCGACTAGAGCACCAGCCAGCATCACCGCAAACATGGGGCCTGTACGAATTTTAGTGATGGCTGTTTTTTCGTGATTCATTATTATGGCACGTCCTTTCCGCTAGGATAGTACAAATTGTACTGTCTGCTATTTTTAAAGAAACTAATTCGTCTCACGAAGTATTAGTGTAAAAACTAACCTATATTTTCCAATAAAATACACCATTTAAGGAATCTCAATTTACGCTTTTTTTGAGGTGTTTATTCTTTATTAACCACTAACTTGACAATATTTCAGGATACATTCTCATGGAAATCCCCCAGGCTAACATCCATTCTACAGGTATATCATATTTCAAACAATAATCACCAACATAATACTTACAATGTACCAGAGAAATTTTTGCACTAGGTATAAATACTTTAACATTCTATCATTCGTAGTCACTAAAAAATAGATAATTTATAAAAAGGTGTGATGAACAATAAAATCACGACTTTTCCGCATTTTCCGAATGTTTATTTTTTAAATATTCAAAATATATATTGCAATCAATGTATTGGTTAATTATAATACAAAACATAACAAATAAAAAGTCGTTTTGAGGGGGTGAAAGAATTGAATATTGCAGGGATGAATATCACTTTTAGGCATTTCCCTTTTCATTATTTTTTGGAATGCATGGACAAACTTGAGATTAAAAGCATTGAATTATGGGGTGGGGAGCCGCATTTGTATGTTTATCGCAACATACTAGGAAATATAAGGTGTTTGAGAAGGGAACTTAAATCTAGAAATATGAAAATCATCTGCTATACTCCAGAACAATGTATCTATCCTTATAACATTGCATCCTCGGATGCTCATTGGCGAAAAAAAAGCATTGAATATTTTATGGAGAATCTTTACGCCGCGCTGGAGTTAGACACAAACATGATGCTTATCACTTCTGGAATAGGGGACTTTTCTGTTTCACAGGAGGAATCATGGAAGTATGCAAGTGACTCAATCTTTCAATTAACCAAAGTAGCTGAGAAGGAAGGTTTGATTCTTGCTTTAGAGCCATTGACAAAATATGAATCCAATCTGGTAATTGACTCTAAGGGGTTAAAGAAAATGTTAGAGGAAATCCAATCTCCTTCGCTAAAAGGAATGATAGATACAGTTTCCATGCAACTGGCAGGTGAAACACCTGATGAGTACTTTTCCTTCCTTCCCGAATTAAGCCATTTTCACCTAATCGATGGAGATGGTCAATCAGATACGCATTTGGCACTAGATGATGGTGTTTTAAATTGGAGAGAATATTTAACGAGTCTTAAAAGCCATGGTTACAAAGGAAGTTGTACTCTAGAGATTATGGGATCAAATTATTATCAAAATCCAAGCGATGCAATTATGAAATCTATTGAAAAAGTAAGGGAATTGGGAATTTAATCATCTAATTTGGAGGAACTCTTTATGAGTAATGGCACACTTACACGAAAACTGGGTTTTTGGTCTGCTCTAGCTATTGCTGTTGGAACTACTATAGGATCGGGTATTTTTGTCTCATCTGGTGATGTTGCAAGGGCTGCGGGTACTCCTTCCATTTCTATTCTAGCCTGGATAATAGGCGGGGTGATTGCCATACCTCAAGTAATGGTGCTGGCCGAGTTATCGACCGCATACCCCCAAAATGGAAGCGGTTACGTTTATTTAAATAAAGCTGGGTGGAGGCCTTTGGCATTTTTATATGGATGGGCCACTTTCTGGGCGTTGGATCCTCCATCCATATCGATAATGGCTTTAGCGCTTGTTTCTTATTTAGCAACCTTTTTCCCATTTTTCTCGGGAGTTGCCGGAAAATTATTGGGTATTGCAATCATCCTGCTAATCACATCGATTCATTATCGAAGTGTAAAAGAAGGAGGTCTTTTCCAGGTCATTATCACGGCTATCAAGATCATTCCTTTCCTGATCGTCATTGTGCTTGGAATAATGTATATGAACCCTGAAAACTTTGCTTATACCCCAGCTCCTGGTGCTCAGAAGTCAAGTTTGATAGGCGGTGTATCTGCAACCACATGGGCATATACGGGAATGGCTGCGATTTGTTTCATGGCTGGGGAGTTCAAAAATCCAGGGAAAATACTTCCCCGAGCTCTTATTAGTTCGGTATTCATCGTGTTGGCTTTATATACGCTGCTAGCCATTTGTGTCATCGGCTTGATGCCATTTGAAGAATTAATCAACTCCAATGCGGCTGTTTCCGAAGCTGTAAAATATATTCCGGGATTATCGGATATTGCATCATCATTTGTGGCCATTACAGCGATTATTGTTATCTTGGGTTCGTTGAGCTCTTGCATAATGTTTCAGCCCCGCCTTGAGTATGCAATGGCAAAGGACGGACTATTCTTTCAACGCTTT
Source organism: Peribacillus sp. N1 (assembly GCF_054600815.1). Taxonomy (NCBI): domain Bacteria; kingdom Bacillati; phylum Bacillota; class Bacilli; order Caryophanales; family Bacillaceae; genus Peribacillus; species Peribacillus sp. N1. The sequence goes on from NZ_BAAHZO010000001.1 coordinate 96,633, forward strand.
GCGAAGGTCCATCCTAAATATGAAACTCCAAGCTTCTCCATCATCGTTCAGGTTACGTATGCATGTATTCTTGTGTGCTTCAGTAATTTAACGGTGTTACTTGGCTATTTCACACTGATTCAATTGGTTATTAACATTATGGACTTTGCCGCTGTTTATAAATGTCGTAAGAGGGATGATTATAACCCAATCTATCGTATGCCAATGTGGAGATTAACGACGGTGTTAGCTATTCTTGGAGCATCATGGCTGGCTTGGGGAACTTTTACTTGGGCGCCTATTCAAGGAGTGATTGCAGCATTGATCGTCATCGCAACAGGTCTGCCGGTTTACTATTATTGGGAAAGGAAATATGGATCCAAGAAAAATAACGACAGCGATATCGTGGCTTAGCAGAATGTGTTAAGGGAAGTTGGGCCTTCTTTTGTCAAACGCACTAAAATTTAAAATAAAACAATTGTACAAATTATTATGTTTAGATATAATACAAGACATAACAAATATACAGGGATATGGGAGGAAGCTGTTGATGCTAAAGTTTGATGAAGAGTTATTTCTAAATCTTGTAGAAAAAGAGGGCCTTGCTTTTAGAGGCCAGATTGAAGAAATCGTAGATGGAATCACCAAAAGGGGCTACAGCAATATTTTTCTGATCGGCGCTGGTGGCACCATAGCCATGATGTATCCGTATGAATACATTTTAAAGTCAAATTCTACCATCGATGTCCATGCAGAAATTGCTGCTGAGTTCATGGTGATGAATCATAAGCATTTCAGCAAAGATTCAGTCTGTATTTTTACATCTGTATCCGGGACTACTCAAGAAACAGTTGCAGCGGCTGAATATTGTAAAGAAAAAGGCGCCACTACAATAGCTTTAGTTGCAGAGCCAAATACTCCGTTAACACAAATTGCAGATTACTGTATAACGACAGGTTCTGAAACGCACTCTTTTGATACTTTCTTTATGCTTTTGTACATGGTCGTCTTCCGTTTCATGCATAACAATAATGAATTCCCGCAATATGAACAATTCACGAAGGAGGTTTCTCTACTTCCGCGTGCAATTCTAGATGCCGTTAAATCTTTTGACAAAAAGGCAGAGGAATTTGCCATTGCACATAAAGACACGGATTACCACATGATGGTCGGTTCTGGTAACCTATGGGGAAACACTTATTCATATGCCATGTGCATTTTAGAGGAGATGCAATGGATCCAGGCGAAATCCATCCACGCGGCAGAGTTTTTCCATGGTACGCTTGAACTTGTTGTAGAAGATACAAGTGTTATTTTACTAAAAGGAGAAGATGAAACTAGACCGCTGATGGACCGTGTAGAGAGATTTGTAGAAAATATCTCTAAAAATTTAACGGTTATTGATACCAAAAGCTTTGAAATGGACGGTATCAGCGAAGAATTCAGAAAGCACTTTTCTGTTAGTATTAACTGGTCGGTATTAAGTCGAATCAGCGTTTACCTTGAGCGTGAAAGAAATCATCCATTAACACTTAGAAGATACTATCGCCAAATGGAATATTAAGATATGTGGAGCACTACTTAGTAGTGCTCTTAATTTTAAAGAAAGCGGGGGAAAATGATGAGAACGGTTACAGTCGGAGATAACTGTATGGATGTCTATCAAAAGAGCGGGGAGGTCTATCCTGGCGGTAATCCTTTAAATGTGGCTGTCTATTTAAAAGGGTTAGGTGCTGAATCTGCTTATATTGGCTGGGTGGGCTCCGATCAATACAGTGAAAAGATGGTTAAAGCGATTCAGGAAAAAGGTGTTGATATTTCCCATCTTTCGCGGAAAGAAGGAAAAACAGCTGTTACTTTTGTTGAAATGGTAGGAAATGACCGCAGGTTTGGAGAATACGACGAAGGTGTCATGGAACATTTCTGTTTAACGACGGAAGAACTCCATTACATTCAAACATATCAGCTTATACATTCAGGGATTTGGGGACATGCGGATAAGTACTATTCCTTTTTTAAAGAAAAAGGAATGCTCACGTCTTTTGATTTCTCAGATCAGCTAGATCACGATTTAGTGAAGACTTTACCGCAGTTTATTGATTATCCTTTTTTCTCTTATACGAAGGACGATGCTTTTATCCGCAAATTTTTAAAGGATGTAAAAAATCAAGGACCTAAAATTGCGGTCGCCACTTTAGGTGAAAATGGTTCACTTGCCTATGACGGCATTCAATTTTATCAATGCGGTGTCGTTGAAGCGAATGTGGTGGATACGATGGGGGCGGGGGACTCCTTCATTTCCGGTTTTATTTATGGAATATTGAAAGGCCATTCCATCGGCAATTGTTTAGAATTGGGCACAGAGTCTGCTGCGAAAACAATTAGCTATTTCGGTGCGTGGTGACTGGGAATGGAAATAATGTATAATAGGTAATAAATAATAAAATTTGACGGATAAGGATGAATCTAATATGAATTTAAATCCTTCAACCCCCCAGCCACTATATATGCAAATAAGGCAAATGTTGAAGAATGATATTCAGAACGGTAAATACAAACCAGATGATCAGATCCCAACCGAAGCAGAGCTTTGTGAAACTTATAACGTTAGCCGCATTACCATACGAAAAGCAATAGAGGAATTGGTGAAGGATGGAACACTGACACGTATTCCGCGCAGGGGTACCTTTGTTGCATCTAATAAGTTTCATAATGAGTTGTTATCCATAAGTGGATTCTCAGAGTTTAGTCATCAGCTGGGGAAGATACCGAATTCCCGGATTTTACGAAGTGAGGTCATAGCCGCACCAAAAGAAGTTGCAGGTCATCTCCTCATTGAAGAAGGAAGCCCCGTTCTCGAACTTGAGCGACTCATGTATGTAGATGAGCGTCCGCTTTTCTACGATACCGCTCATTATTCGTTACTTCGTTTTCCGGATTTAGAAAAGAAGATTGCAAGGGATGAATCAACTTATAAGATCCTTTTGGAAGATTACCATACAGAAATAGTCAGTAACGATAAAATTATCGACGTGATTGGTGCTACAAAAATCTATGCTAAATATTTAGAATGCGATATTGGCGCAAATTTATTTAGAATAGTGAAGATTGCTTTCGATGCAAACGACGAACCTGTTCATCTCTCAACCTTCATGTGTGAAACCAACAAGGTCAATCTGACCGTTCATCGGGCAAAATAGGTCATGCCAATAATTTGGCATGACCTATTTAAATATCTAGTTTTGATTTTCCTCCTCCAATCTTTCTTCTTCGGTCATCGCATTTAAAATATCCTTACAATTAAAACATAAGATTTTCTTGTTATCTAACAGAATGCCGTTCAGGAAACCAGCCGTACAATATACATCACTTGCACAGCGAACACAAGAGCCAACTAGTTCATCCATCTATTAATCTCCTTAATCAGGAATCGGGTATAGTTTGGTGTTTTATTTTGCATAAAGATAAAGGCCAAAATCTTGCATAACGGAAGTGTGCCCCATTTGCCGTAACATGGTAGCTATATTGCCACGATGATATGATCCGTGAGTGACAATGTGTAATACCGATTCGGAAATGGTAGTTTCAAGCAATCCGGCATACGGGTTATCCACGACAATTACCTTTTCCATATCCTCTGTACTCAGAAGTACTTTGTTTCTTTCGTATAAGTCTATAAATGTTTTTTTCATTTCCTCAATGCTTTTCTTTTCCACCGCTTCTTTTAATTGATTAGAAGATGCCATTGCTTCATTCATACTTTTACCTGAGATAATGTCAAACCACGCAAAATCTGTGAGATAAATATGAGACAACACTTTTGATACCGACGAAAAACCAGTCTGAATTTCCTTATGGTAAATGTGCTGTGGAAGTTCATTTAACCGATCGATGATGACTCCATTTGCCCACGCGTGATAGTTATACATTTCTTGCTCGGGGTGATTCATTTAAAAAACCTCCATAGTTTTTTCGTTTTGAACAATTCATGCAGTGAGAACAAAAGTATACAGGTGAATTCAATCCAGTACATTCATTAATATGTTGTTCTCTAATATATATAACAATTCCTCCTGAAGATTCTCCCGGTATATGTGCTCACCATAAATGTAAAATGTATAAAAATAAGAGATAATACGAACTACGAACATTGATTATTAAATGAATAGCTAATGGAGCATCACATATAGGCATTTTTTCTTGCAGGAAAATAGCTCCCTATATCGAACTGATAGTAAAGGAGATGGTAATATGAATCTGAGGATTAAATATAGGCTTTATATCCATGTAGACGGAAAACTTATTCCAGAACAGTATGACCGATACGAGATACTAAACGTCAGAGAAGGTATTGATCCAAATGATACTAAGGATTACCAAGAGCTTATTAAAAAATTGAGTAAGTCGATTAATCGGCCCTTAAATGAATTTGAAATAAAAGACTATGAATCAATGTAATTGCATCCTTTTGAAGATTGATCGAATGTTACGTATCTAAAATTTTCTCCTTCAATAGAACGAAATTCATAAAGTTTAAAAGTGAAAATAAATAAAGAAAACCTAAAATGAGCCTCCTCCTTATATTAATAAATGTAAATGTAAGGAGAGAGGAAAATTCGATCTTGCTTCAGCAGTTGTAATGGTGATTGGAATAAAGAAAATGGGTATAATTAATCAAGCAAAATCTTTGTCTTCAAAAAGCTATGAAAATTTGAAATACCGTGGTTTCAGCCCAATTTATCTAAGCTTTCTAGTAGGTTTCTGCGCACGGTCGGAAGGATTTTAAATATTTTGAAATAGACCACGATAGAATATGTATTGTATACAACATTCCATGTTATAGGAATTTCAGTCCCTTCCTCAGGTAGTGGCTAGGGGGACGCAATGATTAAAGTGCTTGGGTAGATAAACGCCAATAAAGCGCTCCATTTTTGGAGCGCTTTATTGGCGTTTATTCAATTGAATTTTTTTTGAACAGTCGTTGAATCTACTTCACCCTTATGGAGATTTTGCAAAAAAATTCAAAAATTAAGGTTTATCAGAGATTCGTCTCAGGTGAAGAGTTAGGGAGGAAGCGGGATACCAATTATTATTTATAGCCAAACATTGATAATTCTATCTGTTTAATAATATCTATGTAAAACTCTCTTGTATCAAGAGATTTTTTTTGCATGAAAAGGTATTTAGCTAATATGGAGTTTTGTTAACGGCGAGCTAAAAAGAAGGGGAAAAGGATGATATGTTTTTAATGAAAATTTTTCACATTCTCTTTTATAGACTTGTCTTTACTTGGTCCTGTTTGCGGACTGTTGTTAATGCTTATGAAGATAAAAGCTGATGAGTTGGAGAAATAAAGAGCAGGTTTACAAAATCTTAACATTTGGTTTATGTGGGATTAATGTTTTCTGATTATGATTAAACCGTAATAAACAGTAATAAACATTAAAGATTCCACACTAAATGGAGGCACTTTTTATGAATCGCACATTCAAGAAGAATTGTTACAAGTCTATTCAAGCTTTGATGTCAGGGGTGAGTGTACTGGGATTAGCTGCTTGTGGAGCTACTAATGAGGAGGCTGCTTCAGTGGTTAAGGATCCAAGTTCGTTAACCTTGAAAGAAATTGAAACAAAGGCAAAAGAAGAGGGGACTATTAATAGTGTCGGTATGCCTGATTCATGGGCTAACTGGGGAGAAACTTGGAATGAAGTGATGAAAAAATATTCATTGGAACACAATGATACAGATTTGTCCAGTGCCGAAGAGATTGCCAAAATGGAATCTGAAGGAGAGAATGCAACAGCCGATATCGGCGATGTAGGGATTTCCTTTGGGCCAATCGCGGAACAAAAAGAATTAACGATGCCATATAAAACTTCCTATTGGGACGAGGTACCTGAGTGGGCAAAAGATGACAATGGAGATTGGGTTGTTGGCTACCAAGGAACGATTGCATTCTTTACTAATAAAGAATTAGTAGAAAACCCGCCTAAATCTTGGGATGACATATTAAAAGGGGATTATAAAGTAACAGTTGGAGATGTACAGCGTGGTACACAGAATCAAATGGCGGTACTTGCTGCCGCTATCGCTTACGGCGGTGATGAAACAAATCTCCAACCAGGAATTGACTATTTTGCGAAGCTTGCCAAGCAAGGCCGCCTTAGCTTGACTGATGCCAAGCCGGCTAACATCGAAAAAGGGGAAGTGGAAGTTGCACTTGTTTGGGATTTTAATGCTCTTGGTTACGCTGACCAAATTGACCGCGATCAATTTGAAGTGATCATTCCAAGTGAAGGTTCAGTCGTAAGCGGCTACGCAACCATTATTAACAAATTTGCCAAGCATCCGCATGCGGCAATGGCAACTAGAGAATATATTTTAAGTGATGAAGGACAAATTAATTTAGCTAAAGGGTTTGCCCGACCTATTCGCGATGTAGAACTTCCGAAAGAAGTAGCTGAAAAAATGGTTCCAGAAGAACAGTATAAAAATGCGAAACCAATTGAAGATTACAAAGCTTGGGAAGAAACGGCTAAAGGTTTACCGCAGCTTTGGCAAGAAAAGGTGTTAGTCCATGTCAAATAAAGTAATAGCAATTGTTGTTGATGGTATGAGATACGATAAAGCATGCGAAGCGCTGGGATTTATTCAGCATTTAGTCGAAACGAATCAAGCGTCACTTTACAAAGTTAAGTCGGAGCTTCCAAGTCTTTCCCGTCCATTATATGAAGTGTTGTTAACAGGTACGCCGGCTTCAATAAATGGGATTACGTCCAATCAAGCCGTTCGTTTATCTACTGAGAAAAGTCTCTTTCATCTTACGAAAGAAAACGGGTTAAGAAACGGAACAGTGTCCTATTACTGGGTAAGCGAACTTTATAATCGTGCGCCATTCCATTTTATTGAAGACCGTGAGCAAGAAGATGAATCCAATCCAATTCAATACGGAAAATTTTATTGGGACGATGACTATCCAGATAGCCATGTGTTAATGGATGCAGAAGCTTTACGCAGAAAGTATGACCCTCACTTTTTATATATTCATCCGCTCGGTGTAGATGTAAAAGGAGAAATTTTTGGTTCGGAATCAAAAGAATATCGTGAGCAAATCCTAAAAATGGGAAGCTTGTTGGCACAACTATTGCCAATTTGGATCAAAGAAGGTTACCACATATTAATTACATCGGATCATGGCATGAGTGAATATGGCAACCATGGCGGCATAACTGATGGTGAACGTGATGTACCGCTCTTTATCATTAGTCCAAAAGTTGAGCCTGGCATTTATGGTGAAGTGGTTCCGCAATTAGCTTTTGCACCACTCGTTTGTGAACTATTAAATATTGAGCCGTCCGATAAAATGATTTCATATCAATTTCCAGGTCTGAAAGGAAAAGTCACCCTGTAAAAACATTAAATGATGATTGAAGATTGACTGGAATTGGTTGAACGAATGTACTGTTAGACCAATTCCCAAATTGTTAGAGAATATAGAGGAGCGAGAAGTCTTGCGAAAAATAAAAAAACAAAAAGTTTACTTACTAGCTCTTTTACTGCCATTTATTATGTTTGTGATTGGATTTGAGATAGGACCATTAGTGGCAATGATTAAAAATAGTTTTTATGCAGATGATGGAATTCAAGTTACGATTAATCAATACTTAACCATATTCAAAAGTGAATTTTACTTACAAGCCATTAAAAATAGCCTGGTCATTTCTTTATTTTCTGCTATAACTTCTGTGATTGTAGCAGTCATTGCAGCCTATTCATTTACAAAGTTCTCTCAAAAAATACAAAACCGACTACTGATGATTACCAATATGACTTCGAACTTTGAAGGGATTCCCCTTTCATTTTCATATATTATCTTACTAGGAAACAATGGGTTGTTTACGTTACTTTTTGCCAAGATTGGTTGGGACCTGTTTGCAGATTTTAATTTATATTCCTGGACAGGCCTCATTCTTGTTTATATTTATTTTCAAATTCCGCTTGCCGTTATGCTCATTTACCCGTCTTATCAAGGAATTAAGCAACAATGGAGAGAAGCCTCTTCATTATTAGGAGGGACAACATTTTCATTTTGGCTTCGTATAGGGGTTCCAGTTCTTTTACCTAGTATTGTAGGTACATTCAGTATTTTGTTTGCTAATGCGATGGGAGCATACGCTACAGCCTATGCATTGGTCGGCAGCAACTATAACATATTGTCATTACAAATTGCTTCTCTAGTTGCTAGCGATGTTGCATTAAAGCCGCAGCTAGGTAGTGCATTGGGAGTCCTTCTAGCAACGACCATGATAGGGGCGATGTGGTTCAATGAACGAATGATGCGTAAAGTTAGGAGGGATTTACGATGAAGTCTTCATTGACATTTCATAAATTGTTTGTTGGATTACTAGTTATGTATTTATTAATTCCGCTTGTAGGAACACTTTTATTCTCGATTGCTGGTAAATGGGATCATACGATTTTACCTGAGAGTTATACATTGAAATGGTATATTGAATTGTTTCAAGATGAACGGTTTTATGATGCTTTCCGACGAACACTGTTTTTAATTGTCATGTCTGTAGGTCTTAGTGTTGTTATTATGCTTCCGACAATTTTTATTATCACGGTATATTTCAGTAAATGGGAAGGATTACTCCAAGCCGCTGCCATGCTTCCTTATGGAGTTCCTCCGATTGTTGGAGCCGTTGGATTAATCAAGCTATATTCTGCTGGACCGATTCAAATTGCCGGAACACCTTGGATTTTAATTGGTGCTTATTTCATAACCATTCTACCTTTTATGTATCAAGGAATTCGTAACAGTCTTCGTACGCTTAATGCTGTACAACTTGTTGATGCAGCTGAATTACTTGGTGCCACAAAATTCCAAGCCTTTCGTACGGTGGTGTTTCCAAATATTATATCTGGAATTTTAGTGTCTACCTTATTATCTGTCTCTCTTTTATTTAGTGAGTTTGCTTTTGCCAATTTGCTTGTCGGGGGCCGATTCGAAACCCTTCAAATTTATCTATCCGACAAACTAAACAGCAGTGGTCACTTAACAAGTGCAATTGTTATAACCTATTATTCAATGATTTTACTTTTAACTGGGACTGTATTAAAGCTTACGTTTAGAAACAAAAGAAATCCTGTCGGGTCAAAATAAGAAGCGAATTCCTTCATTTTTTTAAGAAAAATACCGTCATAAAATACTACTTTAGAAGGTGAAAACTAATGAGCTATGTAACCATCGAACAAGTGACTAAGGGATATGACAGTCAATTAGTTTTAAATAATATTTCTTTAACATTAAAAAAAGGTGAATTTGCTACACTTCTTGGGCAAAGCGGGTGTGGAAAAAGTACATTATTACGTTCCATTGCGGGACTTGAAGACGTTGATGTAGGAAGAATCTTAATTGATGGAAAAGATATTACTGATTTATCACCGCGTCAGCGTGAAGTCGGTATGGTGTTTCAGTCTTATGCGCTTTTCCCGAATATGAATGTTTTTGATAATATCGCTTACGGCCTTAAAATGAAAAAGGTGAAAAATCTTAAGTCAAAAGTGAAAAATATGATTGATATGGTTGATTTAATAGGAAAAGAAGAGTCTTATCCTCATCAGTTATCTGGTGGACAACAGCAGAGGGTTGCTCTTGCCCGCGCGCTTGTCATGGAGCCAAAAGTATTGCTTCTGGATGAGCCGTTAAGCGCATTAGATGCTAAAATTAGAAAAAGTTTGCAAAAAGAATTAAAGAGAATACAGAAAGAATTAGATATCACAACTATTTTTGTTACACATGATCAGGAAGAAGCAATGACGATGTCTGATCGAATTTTTGTCATGAATAAAGGACAAGTTGTACAATCCGGTTCTCCTTCAGAAATTTATACTTCTCCAGTCAATACATTTGTTGCAAAATTTATCGGGAATTATAATGTCTGTAATATGGAAGTTTTCCGAAAACTTGTTCGCACCAAAGAATTAAAAGGGAATGAAGTTGCCATTCGTCCAGAAGTTTTACAATTAGTTTCTGTTGGTGAGGACAGCTTGGACTTACAAGAGAATTGGGGGATTAAAGGATTTATTAAGGATGTCTCCATGGCAGGTAATGTTTTAAGGTATGAAGTAGAAACAGAGGAGTGCGCTTTTCATGTAGACTATCTTCACCACCGTGGGGAAATGTTTGAGCAAGGAGCACGCGTTCAAATTCTTGTACCGAAGAAAGAATGCATTATTTTATAAAGTATTGATGATTTAGGGGGAGAAATATGTCTGTATTGCCTGAAGAAAGAAAGAATGAAATTTTAAAAGAACTTAACAAAATGGGAAAAGTAAAAGTTATAGAATTAGTAGATCTATTTAATGTTTCAGAGGAAACGATTCGACGCGATTTGATGATATTAGAGGAAAAAGGACTGTTAAAGAGGGTTTACGGTGGAGCGATTAAAACAGTCTTTGAATTTGAGGAGCCTCCATTTACACAGCGTACAACGGTGAATCAAGAAGCGAAAATCAAGGTTGGGAAAAAAGCGGTGGAACTCATTTCCAATGGAGATGTGATTGCCATTGATGTAGGTACAACCATGCTTGAATTTGCACAGTGTATTGAAAATAAAAAAGACATTACGATTTTAACCAATTCTCTTCCTGTGTCGTCTGTGTTGACTGAATTGCTCAATCAAAATAAATTTACAGGACAAATTCTATTACTTGGAGGACAAATTGATCCAAAGCATCAATCCATATGCGGGGGTCTCACTGAACAAATGTTAAATCAATTTAATATTGATAAAGCGTTCATTTCAGCTGGTGGCGTTTCCATTCAAAGTGGCGTTAGTAATTATCATTTACGTGAAACATTAGTTTCACGCAAAATGGTCGAGGTATCAAAGCACGTCATATTGCTAACGGATTACTCTAAAATTGGTGTCGACACCTTTTGTAAAGTTTGTCCTCTAGAAAAAGTAGATGTGATTGTCTGCGAGCAACCATTTCCAGAGGAATGGAGAAATGATTCTAAATTAGAGGAAATCAATTGGATTCAAGCATAGCCCATAAAAGGATATATCGAGATGGAAGAGGGAGTACTCTCTTTTTGAATAGATTTTTGTTGATAGCAGAAAAAAAGCTAGAAAGAAAATTTAATAGATAGAATGAGAAAAGGAGCTATATAGCATGAGTTTCATTGCGATAGATTTAGACGGAACATTATTAAACGACAAGAATGAAATTAGTGAAGAAAATATAAAGGCGATTCAATATGCCCAAAATAGAGGCTTTGAAGTAGTTATCTCAACAGGACGGGCTTATTTTGACGTTCAAACAATTTGTGAAAAAGCCGGGATATCCCCATTTGTAATCGGGACAAATGGCGCAACCATTCATTCAAAAAGCGCAAAGTGCATTTCTTCTATTACGATAACTAAAGATCGTGTTGAATCTATTCTCCAATGGTTAGATGAACGGAATTATTATTACGAAGTGTTCACTGATAAAGCCATCTATACTCTTAAAAAAGGAAGAGAACAGTTCCATAATGAGATTAAAAGTTTGAAAAGCGCAGATTTGAATCCAGATATGAAAGAATTAGTTGAAATAGCGGAAAGGCAATTTGACCAGTTTGGATATGTTTTAGTTGAAAACTATAATGATATCTTAAAACAGGAGGAGGAATTCTATAACATTTTAGCATGTTCTTTTGATGAAAATAAATTAGAGGAAGCCTGGAACCAATTCGAAAATTTTGGTGAGTTGATGGTCGTTTCATCTGCTGATCATAACATTGAAATTACCAGTAAAAGAGCTTCAAAAGGAATTGCCCTTGAAAAATTGGCTTTCTTGATGAATGGCTCATTAGATAAGGCTATGGCAATCGGGGACAGCAACAATGATTTATCCATGTTTCAGAAAGTTGGATACAGCGTAGCGATGGGAAATGCAAAAGATGTCATAAAAAATGCTTGTACAACGACAACCCTTAAAAATGATGAAAATGGGGTAGCTTATGCGATTCATCGATATATGGAGAACTTCGTGGTTCAAAAATAAGTGTCAATGCCAAAGGGGAGAGCGATAAAATGGCATGGATATATATCATAATGGCAGGACTTTTGGAAATTGTCTGGGTGATCGGTCTTAAATATTCACACGGATTCACCAAAATTATACCTAGTATTGTTACGGTAGTTATTATAATCTTTAGTTTCTTTTTACTTTCAAAAGCTTTACATTCAATACCCTTAGGAACTGGTTACGCCATTTTCACTGGATTGGGAACGGTGGGAACTGTAGTAACTGGGATGCTTTTTTTGGGTGAGACCATTAATCCACTGAAAGTATTTTTTATGGCATTAATGATATTGGGGATGATTGGAATAAAAGTCAATCCAGCAGAGCCTAAACATTAAAGGAAATGAACTGATATAGGGGATGATTCAATGGCTTGGTTTTTTCTTATTATTGCCGGATTTGCCGAAATCGATAGTGTTATAAGCCTGAAACGTGCAGACGGCTTTAAAAAATTGCTCCCTTCTGTAGCGTGTCTTTTTTTGGGGAGTTTAAGCTTTTATTTTCTATCCTTGTCATTAACTTCTCTTCCAGTCGGGACTGCCTATGCAATATGGACAAGTATCGGCTCTGTTGGAAGTGTTTTAGCAGGAATGATTTTCTTTAATGAACCTAGAAGTTTAAGATTAAACCTATTCATTATGTGTATCATTGCAGGGGCTATAGGAATCAAAATAACTTCTTGACATTAAACTTAAAAAAAACGACCTTAATTTTTAGACAAATAGTTGACTCCCGTAAGGTGTGGGAGTCATTCTATTTAGGGTCCATAGGTAAAGAAGTGTTTTCTTCCATAAATTCTCAAATTGATTAGCAAATTAACCAAAATGTTATGTAAGCGGTGCAACAGTTTCTATAGCAGACTGCTTAGTTGGATATGCCCCTTCCATGTTTTCATTTATTCTATATGGAAGCATTTTGAATCAATCACCAGGAATAGAAGGCAAAAGACTTGTCTTTTGTCAATGATTGCGTTCGGTGTCAAAAGTTTTATTATAAGCAGCTTAGTTAAAATCGTAAACAAAAAAAAACTAAATGCTTAATTAAAGGTGGGGAAAAAATGAAAATTGGATTAGAAACAGAAAGCTATCACTTGCAATTTATTACGGGTCGAATGGATATTTTCGGTTTTATCAGAAAAACAGCTGAATTGGGATTAGACGGAGTCATGATCAATATTGTTCCATGGCCAGGGTTGTCAGGATGGGGTACATTAGAATCATTTGAGCCGGAATATTTAGAGAGAGTAAGAAAAGAAATTCAAAAGTATGGATTTTTCGCTGAAATAGACACAAATGGAAGCGATCCGGAACATCTAAAAAAGGTCATTGAGGCAGCACATAGAATCGGAGCGGATGTGATTCGCACGTATACATGCTTAGGAGAGTATGATCCGGAAAGATTGAAAAAAGCACCAGGAGATATTAAACAGATTGTACCATTATTGGAGAAATACAGGATAAAACTAGCTGTGGAAAATCATGAGGAAGAGTTAACAGATGAGGTTATTCAAATAATAAATGAAGTCAACAACCCTTGGGTTAGCGCTCATTGTGATGTGGGCAACGGAATGATGGCATGGGAGGATCCAGTTGAAGCTGTAAGAAAATTAGCGCCATATGCATTCACAACCCATTTTAAAGATCATATTATCATTCATGATGGCGAGGATTATAGGGTATGTGGAGTACCAGTAGGGACAGGCAATATTGATACAGAAGAGTGTTTTAAAATACTTGTTGAGAAATCTACCCTAACTAGAGCCAACGTTGAAATGTGTTTTCCATATGCCATCAATTTTAAGAGAGAGCTTGGTGCTGGCGGAGTCTTTGCGGTTGGAGAAGGAGCTTTCAAAGTCGAACAACCTCCATATGATTTAAAAGTCATTAAACCATTAGATTACTATTATCCTCCAAAAGAACTTTTAGAACAAATGATTGAAGATCAAGAAAAAGGTACAGTACAATCGGTTAAGTATACCCTTGCCTTACGGGATAAATATTGCCGATAAATAATATGTAGAAGCAGGGGTGTTGTATAATTCTGTTCATATAATAAAAATTATTACAGCAGTTCCAGCTAATACTTGCTATTGGGTTGATAGAGAGCCTCTTTTGATTGTTATTTAATAAGTGTCGCCTATCTTGTTATAGTAACGGATACGTAGTTCATTATGACATTAAAAAGCCCCTCTCAATTAAGAGAGGGGCTTTATATAATTCTTTAGTGAATTTTTGGCTATTTCTACCCTTTTACTGATTCAGTATTATACTTATGATGTTTCATCCTGCCGTGAATTTTTTTGTAAAAAATCACGGATTTCCTTTAAATATTGTTCGGATGCCGGTACCGCTTCCAATACCTCTTCCTCGTTCGCTTGTTTTTTTCTAATAAGAGAATTCGCTATCTTCATAAACATGAAAATCGCAAATGAAATGATCAAGAAATCAATCACAGCTTGGACAAATTTACCGTATTGAACAACTGCTTTTCCAACTGTGATAGATAACGAAGAAAAATTGACCCCACCTAATAAAATTCCAATTAGCGGTGTGATAATATTATCTACTAGTGATGAAACGATCTTTCCAAAAGCAGCACCCATTACTACAGCTATCGCAAGATCGAGAACGTTTCCTTTGGTAATAAATTCCCTGAATTCCTTTAACATTGTAACTACACCTTTCTTATTTCAATTGATAAAAGCATATCAGAAACATGGTGAAAATTAAATAGTGTAAGAGGCATCCATAATTCAAAAGATAGGACCATCCATCCGTTTAATCATTTGAATCCGTTAATATAATGCCAATCACGACACTCCGATCAAAGGAGATAAAACGCTATTTTCCATTCGAAACCATTAAAGAGCCGCTATAATAAAACGTCTTATTGAAGAAGGATTTAAGAAAGGTCATGGAACAAAGCAAAAAAGTAATGGAAGGGCAGAGTGGGAACGACTAAGGCGTCAATTTTCAATGTCACGTAAGGCCGTTTTCACCAACTTGAGGAAGGGGGTGAATATAAATGTATTCGTTTGGCGATAATTATATTATTGTACTACCCCCTAAGTGGTACTCCTCCATTGTTAAAAGCCCTTCTCTTAATTGAGAAGGGTTTTTTGTTTTGGGATTTGTTAAATGGTTTTTGTTAATATGAGGTATTTGGACTGAACTTAGATCGAATTGGATTTTTTATACTTCTTTCCAACCAACAATATCAGAGGGGAACCTATAATGCTTGGAAGAAACCAAAAAATTAATGGGTTCCATTCATTGAAGATAGTTATATTGGATACATTTACTACAAGAATTGCTGTACAAATAGCGATATAGGAACCGAGCATCCCGCTAATATGAGATACAGTCCAGTTTTTCCATTTCTTCTTACCAGCTACATAGCCTATAAATGCGAAAGAATATGAAAATATTCCAATGAAAAATAAATATGCGCTGCTTTCCCAATTCAATATTGCCATAGTCAGGGATGTGACAAAGACTACAACATATGCACTGTGATAAATTTCACCACAAATTGTATGCATACCTCTTTTTTTCTTTGAAGACATAGCACCTATTCCACTAATAAGACATATTGCTCCAGCGCAAATGTGAATGAACAGAATGGTCTTAAAGATAAGCAATCTTCCCTTCGTTAAATAATCTTTATCAAAATGTAACAGATTAAATATTTATTTTATTATAATACAAATATTTACCAAAAATATGAATGTTAATTTTCAAAGAAAAAATCAATTCAGTTATGGCAGATGAGTTTCTATACAATGAAGCATCCTTTGCAAAACGGTCAGGCGCTGTATTTGTTGCGGAAAATCGTCAGTGAATCTGGTTTTTATGTGTTAATTTCTATATTTGGAATAAAGGGTCAGTGCGGTACACAAAAGGGAATTGTGTATCGTCCTTTTTAGGGAAAAAGGAGGATTTTACGTTTCATTTGGAGAATGTTTTGACAAATGGGGGTGGATTATTTGAGACAACATTTTGAACAGGATTTATCTAGAGAGGATATTTTTAGAATGATTGTTAAGCACCTTGATGTATTTCCGTTGACTAGTCTAGAGGCTATCAGAGAAGTGATCAGGAGTTCATTAAATCAAAGAGGCTTGATAGGGGGGATGAACACACAAACAGGAGCCGCTACATATAACCGGAAA
Source organism: Peribacillus sp. N1 (assembly GCF_054600815.1). Taxonomy (NCBI): domain Bacteria; kingdom Bacillati; phylum Bacillota; class Bacilli; order Caryophanales; family Bacillaceae; genus Peribacillus; species Peribacillus sp. N1. The sequence goes on from NZ_BAAHZO010000001.1 coordinate 112,858, forward strand.
ATATCAGACCAGGATATCCAATTAATAAATGATTGTATTTGTGACCTCTTAAATAGCCGCGTTATCCAACCAGGTATTAATGAAGTCAATCAGGATTTACCATGGATTTCTGTTTTTGATAAAGAGAAACTTGAAACATATCTAAAATGAAAAGTATAGTATTTAATTTGAAAAAATTTCCTTTGTAATTCGTGAAATATTTTCTTCTTCACTTAAGGTAAGCTTTAACGCCAACTTAGAGGTAAGTTTTTTTCCATATTCTCAGTATATCACGGCCCTATCAGATTAATCTTCTAGTCTGCAGAATTCGTAAATCTCTAAGCTAGTTCAAATTTAGCTGCTCCAATTTTCGTCTGTACGACTTAATTTCCGTGCACGTTCTCAGATTATAATAAAATTAAGTGGCTCGAAAAGGGTACCCCCCTTTTTGAGTCATTTAATTTTATTCGCGAAAAGACGCTATAATGTTAAAAATCAAGTAAATTGTTGTCACTTAACCATGAGTGGACACAATCAACAAACTTTTTAGTTGCAGGTGACATATTCGGTTTTACAGCAAGGCCTATAAAGCGAAAAGATTCAATTTCTAAATTAAGAATACCAATATTGGCAGGAATGCCCGACAAAGTCATTTCAGGTCTAATACTAATGCCTAAATTATTTTGTACCATTGCAATAATCGCCTGATCATCCGATACCTCAAATAGTACGTTAGGCTTTATATTATTCTTTTTAAAAATTTGCTCTATCTCATTGCCCCAGCTCTTTTTGGGCATAATCAAAGGCTCAGTTTCAATTTGTTCAAAAGAAATAGTATTTGATGTATGAAGAGGATGCTGATCTGACAGGATACAAAGCATTTTATCCTTTTTTAAAGGAAGAAATTCCAACGATTTTGTGATAGGTGAAGTGAGAAATCCACAATCTATGCCTCCGGTTGAAACCTCATTTTCTATGGTAAGGTAATCACCCTCAAATAACTTTACGATGATTCCTGGATGGGCATCTTGAAACTTTTTTATAATAAAAGGCAGCCATTGTGCAGCAACACTTGTAAAGGTACCTATCCTGACTACGCCTGTTTCTATACCATTTATTTCTGAAGCTTCTTGTTTCATTTTATCGTTCAGGATTAGAATATCCCGAATATATTCAAGCATGCGTTCACCATTGCTTGTTAAAAAAATCCCCGCTTTCCCTCGTGTAAGTAAAGAAAAACCTAATTCGTTTTCCAAACTAGAAATTGCATGGCTGATACTTGATTGTGTTAAATTTAAAAGTTTTGCAGCTCCTGTCAGACTTCCCGATTCCACAACAGCATTAAAGGCTTCATACCGATTAAGTGTCATTTAATTCTCCCTCATCTATCGAATTAATTCATGTTTACTATTATAAACATTCAATTTACTAATTCATAATGATTTCTTATACTTAAGGTAATCAATTTTACTTTAATGAAAATTTTACTCTGTAAGGTAGAATGCAAGACTATTAAGAGTTAGCAAAGTATTTCGTTAAAACTATTTTGAGATAATTGTAAGCGCTTTAATACAGGTCTGTATTAGTGATAAATATTTTGTTTTTAAATTATGGATGCTCTCTTTTTGAAAATATATAAACGTTGATAAATAAGGTTTTATGTCACTTCTATGATTACTCAAATAGATTTTTGAAAAAATGGTGTCAGAAAATATGACAAGAATATTGATGGGAGTTTAGTTTTCAGAATATAATGTTTTTATAGTTAAGAAGAGATAACATTGTGTTACGTTTCATCCAACTTTTTATGCTAATTATTCAAAGTGTGGGAGGAATATTGAAAGGTTTTTTAGACAACTTCAGTGAGGGGAAAAGAATGGTTATTGCTTGCTTAAAACTAAAGGGGGAAGTTGTCAATGAACTTTGAAGTTAAATTATCTGTAAATGAAATTTTAAAAAATAAACACTTTGCAAGTGCTAAGGTTTTGGCTGGCAAAGGAGGACTTGATCGGCTAGTTCGATGGGTCCATGTTATGGAGGTAGATTCAATTGAAAGCCTCTTGAATGGGAATGAATTGATTCTATCTACAGGGGTTGGATGGAAAAGAGGTGAAAATACTTTTACTTCATTAATTCAACAATCCATTGATGCTAACGCAGCTGGTCTTTGTATTGAGTTAGGAACATACATCTCCGAGATACCAGAAGCCGCTTTACAACTAGCCAATACAAATGACTTTCCCTTAATCGTTTTTCAGAAAAAAGTTCGCTTTATTGACATTACACAGGAATTACATAGCCTCTTGATTAAAAAGCATTATAGAATTTTGACTGATTTAGAAGATTACTCAAATAGGTTAAACCAGCTTCTTCTTTCGGCAAACCCACAACAAAGAATTCTCCAGTTAATACATGAACATTTAAAATTAACAGTTTTATATATTACCAATCAAGGTGAAATTGAAATTATTTCTAAGAAGGAAAGAGCAGAGGAAGAGAAAATAATACAATTGTTTAAAAGTAACAACATATCAAAACATATGAGTGTGGCACATCAATCTGTACAGGCTTTAAACCAAACTTTTGCTGATCTCTTTGTTTTTTCGGAATCGGGTTCCATAACAGAATTTGAATCCCTCATCCTAGATCGCAGTGCTATAGCATTGGCACAAAGCCTTTTGCGTGAATTATATATTGAAGAACAGAGAAAAACTAAAGAAGCGGAATGGGTACGGCGTTGGCTTGAAGGGGAAAATAGCGCTGAACAGATTCAAAAATATCTTTCAGAGCTTGAACCTAATCTCAAATCCAATACTTACACGGTTTTACTTTGCAAAGCAGATAACATAGAAAAAGTAAGTTCAGAATTTAACTATATAAAAATCTACTGTCGTTCAATGTTTGAACAAAAAGGTATATTTTTATTGACAGATATAGGGAAAAATCAAATTATTTTTATCCTTATAAACAAATGGAAGAAAGAAGACTTTAAGCGCAGAATACAAGAAGGAATAGAAGTTCTAAAAAAATCTGACTCTTTTAAAAAATATAAATTTTCAGATCTCAGTTTCAGCGTCGGTAAATTTGTTACTAATCTAAACGAAGTTAGAAACAGCTATACTTCAGCAAAAGAGACTATGAATATTCGAGAAAAAATACCCAATGAATTAAACAGTATTTTTTATGAAGATTTATATATTTTTCGGATGGTATTAGCTGCTCATGATCAAGGAATCCTTAACGAATTCATCACAGATTATATAGGTCCAGTTATATCACAAGATCAGCAGAATAGTGGAGAATTACTAAAAACATTAAAAACATATTTACAATGTAAAGGTGCAAAAAAAGAAACCGCCGAACAACTTCACATTGTACGTCAAACCCTGTATCATCGACTCGAAAAATTATATGAATTAATTGGAAGGGATTTCATGGATCCATATAAACGTCAAGCCATAGAAGTTGCCATTTCCTCTTATGAATATATTTCTGCTTCTCAGTCTAAGTCTGAATATGAAAATACTACGTTTCCGCGGGTGGTTAACCGATTGTATTAAACTAAGGTCTTTTGTATTATTTGGAAGCAAGAAAACCTATAGCATGGTAGCACTCTTTACCCTTTAGCTTTTTGAGCAATGCTGAAGAGGATATAAAACGCTAAGATCTATTTCATCATTTAGATACAAATGATGTTTTAAACAACTAAGTGAATGATACCTCTAAAAGAATGAGTTCTAATAGCAGCTAAGACAGACTGATTGTTTTGTGTCTTTTTAAAAAAGAAGGATTGCAGAATTACTAAAACCTTTGAAAGAAGCTTTTTTATGACAACTTGTAAATAACTTTTTATCCACACTCTTTCATGATGCAGAAAAAAATGACAGAATATCTTACACCTTGTCCAATGGTCTGTATTTATATAAACAATATAATAATCTCATTCATAAATAGGAGGTTTTATAGAGAGATTCCGGAATATTCAATCTACGGTGGGGTGAAACCCCGTAATTTTGAATAGGAATACGTATCAAAAAATTGATCTTTGTACAGGGGGATTTCGATGAGTGACATTGTTAATTGGTTAAATGGTTATGTCTGGAGTCCAGTCTTAGTTTATTTGCTTCTAGGAATAGGTTTGATGTATTCAATTCTCACACGTTTTGTACAGGTAAGGTATTTTATAGAGATGATTAAGCTAATTTTTGAAGGCGGAGGTTCTAAGGCTGGGGTAAATTCTTTTCAATCATTAGCTTTGTCATTGGGAGGTAGAATTGGTGTAGGTAATATTGCAGGTGTAGCTACTGCTATTTCGTTAGGGGGACCAGGTGCTGTTTTCTGGATGTGGTTTGCAGCATTTTTAGGAAGTGCTACTTCGTTCGTCGAAATTACTCTTACCCAAGTATACAAAAGCAAAATTGATGGTGAATATAGAGGGGGTATTCCTTTTTATATTGAAAAAGGATTAAACATGAGGTGGTTTGCCGTCGTTTCTGCAATCTTAACATTGTTTGTCATGGGTTTTTTATGGCCCGGGGTACAAGCCAATACAGTTGCATTGGCATTGAATGACGCTTTTGGAATAACACCAATCATAACTGGAATCTTCGTGGTTATTTTCCTAGGGACTATAATTTTTGGCGGCCTTAAGAGAATAGCCAAATACTCTGAAATCGTAGTTCCTTTTATGGCTTCTGGTTATGTCCTCATGTGCGTGATCATTCTTACTTTGAATTATGCTAAAATTCCAAGTGTTCTTTCCTTGATTTTTAATAGTGCTTTTAGTTTAGATGCGACTTTTGGAGGGATAATAGGGGCTGCAATTGCATGGGGAGTTCAAAGAGGAATTTATGCAAATGGAGCTGGTTTAGGTAGTGAAACGTTTGAATCTGGTTGCGTAGAGGTATCTCATCCAGCCAAACAAGGATTAGTTCAAGCATTTTCTGTTTATATTGATACCTTTTTGATCTGTACTTCAACGGCATTTATGATTCTGGTTACAGGAATGTATGATGTAAAACCAGAAGGGATGGAGCCTATTACGAATAAACTTGGAAACGTAGCACCATCTATGTATACTCAGCTCGCAGTTGATTCTGTTTTCCCTCAATTTGGTGCCGGTTTTCTTGCGATTGCTCTGTTATTCTTCTGCTTTACAACACTTACTTCTTATTATTATAAAGCAGAAACAACCCTTGCCTATCTTAGACAGTATTTAAAAGTAAAATCAATTTGGCCAAATCACCTATTGAAAGTGACCTTACTAGCCACTGTACTGTATGGTAGTGTTAAAACAGCGGACACAGTATGGGCAATGGGAGATTTAGGTACAGGGGCGCTAGCTTGGTTAAACCTCACTGTTGTTTTTTTTCTTACAAAGACAGCATTAAAGGTACTTAAGGATTATGAAATGCAGAAAAAGAAAGGAGAAAATCCTGTATTTGACCCTGTAAAGTTAGGGATTAAAGGAGCGGACTTTTGGGAAAAAGAATATGGGAAAGTCGAGCAAGATATACCAGCAAAACAAGATAAATTATCAGTGTAGTAATAGTATAATCATTTGTAGATCACTTTGAACAGACGTTTCTTAGAAACGAATCTGTTCTTTTTTTGATTTAATTATCGATCATTTTTTCTAGGTCTATTGTTTTTTATAGGTATGTTTTTCATGTGAAAAGTTCACTCTTTTGATTTATATGCTTGCTTGCGATTTTTTTGAGAGAGATGGTTGAATAAGCATATTTATAAATCTCCATAAAAAGCAGCTGAGTTTTTTAAAAATGACATTTTTTTAAAATTAATTACAAATTGTAAATTACAATAAAAGTATTACCGTCAAATCAACTGGAGGGAATACATTTTACATGATTATTATGAAAGACAGAAGAAAGAAGGAAAAGACCCTGTATTCGATTCATGTAGAATGGGGAATGTTCCGCCAGTTTCTGGCGTATAAATGCGAGCTCAATGGCGGCCGGCTGGTCAAAGTGAAGCCGCATTTCTTCCACTTGTGCAGTGCAAGCTCAATAAACTGGCTTGTTGTCTAAAGTTTTTCAGTCATCATTTCCGATGGGAAAACCCATACTCCCGGCTTCCTAGAGGGAGATGAATTGTTTCCCTTCTAGTCATTTTTTGGGGCAATTCCTTCATTCCTTTTTACATATAGTAACTGCTGTCAGGATTAAACATACTTCACTTAAACCCTTTTTATCTTTCTTTTCCCATAAAAAGCACCATTTTGTACTTTGAATTGTTATTTTAGTTGTCTCAATATATTACTACTAATCATTATGGTATTTCCCCCGTTCATTTTGTTCCTAACAAAGGAGGTAAATGAACGGAATTTTAATAAGTATCTTCCTTTAAAGAGAGCTATTACAATTCCTACTAGGAAAAGGAGAGAATTCAAATGGATGTTCATGTTGTTGTGATTACAGGGGCTGGAAGTGGATTGGGTGCTTCATTGGCAAAAAAATATTCTGATCTAGGCTGTCATGTATGTTTGCTTGGACGAACTCAAACAAAACTTATTCGAACAGCTGAAACATTAAGCCATAATCATTCTATTTATGAAGTAGACATTTCATCTAAAAGTGATGTAGCAAAAGTCATGCAATTAATTAAAGAAGAAGTTGGACAAATTGATCTATTAATTAACAATGCAGGAGTTGGGATCTTTGATTTGACTGAAAATTTAAGTGAAGAATCCATCCACCAAATGATTGATATAAACTTAAAAGGAACCATCTTTTGTACTCAAGAAGTATTAAACGACATGAAAAAGAGAAATCAAGGCTATATTGTCAACATTGTCTCTTTGTCTGGTAAGCGAGGAAAAGCTATTGAGTCGGTTTATAGTGCAAGTAAATTTGGCGCAAGAGGATTTACTGAAAGTTTAGCGATTGAACTTGAGCATACTGCGATTAGAGTATTTGGAGCTTATATTGGGAATATGAAAACTGAATTATGGGGGGGAGCTAGTTCAGAAGACAAGTTTATGGAACCGGATGATGTTGCAGATGTCATTATGGAAAGTATCAAACCGCGAAAATACGCATCAGTTGAAGAAATTATTATTAAAAATAATAAAGATAAATATTAAAGAAAGCGTTAATATAAATTCTCTACCATATTCAAGATAAGGGATGCTCTATCAAAATCTTTGTTGTAGGTAAGAGGTTGATAGGCCTGGCATTTCATAGCTGTAATTTATATACGAATACACCTCTGAATACATATCTTTCACCAAGTCGTAAATGAAAGTGAAGACAATGGAAGCCTCAATTTTACCAACCAAAAGGTTCGCCGGTACCAGTTGATCTAAAATAATCATTTCAAGTTGATCTCGTTGAATAGAATGATGTTTCGAAAGCATCCTCATTACCTCAAGTTTTAATAGATCTATTTTAAAACAAAAAAGACTGTAGGCAAAAGGAGTTCTATCTAAACTTTAAAAATAGTTGATTGGAGCGGGTGTGCGAGACTCCTGCGGGAATAGCGAGTCCAAGGGAGACCCCACAGGCGCATGTGCGCCGAGGAGGCTCCCGGACCGCCCGCGGAAAGCGAGCGCCCTACGTTCCAATCAACGTCCAAATTTGTACACTCTGTGAAATCCTTAAAAGGGTTTCTTTTTTTATGACAATATGTAAATAATTTCATCTACTCGTATTCATGATGCAGAAAAAAATGACAGAATATTTTACACCTTGTCTAATGGTCTGTATTTATATAACCAATATAATGAGCTCAAGGTATTACTAAGTTTTCATAAAATAGGAGGTTTTAATAGTGGAATTAACGAAGGAAGTTCAAATGTTAAAGAACTATATTGGTGGACAATGGGTGGAATCGGCAAGTGAGCAAATTGAGGAAGTACCAAATCCAGCAACTGGAGAAATCATTGCCCGCATTCCAATTTCTACTCGTGAAGAATTAAACCAAGCGGTTTTGGCTGCTAAGGAAGCTTTTAAAAAATGGAGAAAAGTTGCTGTACCTCGACGTGCTCGAATTTTGTTTCGCTATCAACAATTATTAGTTGAGAATTGGGAGGATTTAGCAAAAATTATTACCCTGGAAAACGGAAAAAGTTATGCCGAAGCATACGGAGAGGTACAACGGGGGATTGAATGTGTAGAATTTGCCGCAGGTGCCCCTACTTTAATGATGGGAGATCAACTTCCTGATATTGCTACTGGTGTTGAGTCAGGCATGTATCGCTATCCAATTGGCGTTATTGGTGGAATCACACCTTTTAATTTTCCGATGATGGTTCCGTGCTGGATGTTCCCACTTGCCATTGCATGTGGAAACACTTTTGTATTGAAGCCATCTGAAAGAACACCATTGTTGGCTAATCGTTTAGCTGAATTATTTAAAGAAGCAGGACTTCCTGATGGGGTATTAAATATTGTCCATGGCGCACATGAGGTGGTTAATGGAATTTTGGAAAATGAGGATATAAAAGCAGTATCTTTTGTAGGTTCTCAGCCTGTAGCTGAGTATATATACAAAACTGCAGCAGCTAACGGTAAACGTGTACAAGCTCTGGCAGGAGCAAAAAACCACTCAATCGTCATGCCCGATGCAGATCTGGACAACGCTGTAACGAATATTACCGGTGCTGCTTTTGGATCTGCAGGCGAGCGTTGTATGGCGGCTTCAGTAGTAGTTGCAGTTGGAGATGTTGCGGACGAATTAATCGATCGGCTTAAAAAAGCAGCTGATGAAATTACAATAGGAAACGGGATGGATGAAGGTGTGTTTCTTGGTCCTGTCATTCGTGAATCCCATAAAGAACGTACGCTCAGTTACATAGAAATTGGCAAGGCGGAAGGTGCTTCCTTAATTCGTGATGGAAGAAACGATGAAGGGAATGAGCAGGGATACTTTGTTGGACCTACGATTTTTGACAATGTAGAAACAGGAATGAAAATCTGGCAGGACGAAATTTTTGCTCCGGTACTGTCGATTGTTCGAGTGGACAGTTTAGAAGAAGCCATTGAACTGACAAACAAGTCTGAGTTCGCAAATGGCGCATGTTTATATACAGACAGTGCAAAAGCCATTCGTGAATTCCGTGAAGAAATTGATGCAGGCATGCTTGGCGTAAATCTTGGGGTTCCTGCTCCTATGGCGTTCTTCCCGTTCTCGGGCTATAAAAAATCCTTCTATGGCGATCTTCATGCAAATGGAAAAGACGGAGTGGAATTCTATACTCGAAAGAAAATGCTTACTGCCCGTTACTAAAAATTTGATTTAAAACCATAAAAGAATGGAACGGAGCGGATGATTGTGCAAATAACCGAACAAATGCAAAACCTACAGAAAACAGATGAAAAGTACCTTTGGCATGCGATGAAGGGAGCGGCTTCTAATCCGGCAAATATAATTGCCACAAGTGCAGAAGGAGCATGGGTGACGGACATTGACGGCAACCGTTATTTAGATGGTATGTCCGGCCTGTGGTGTGTAAATGTAGGATACGGCCGGAAAGAACTTGCCGAAGCGGCTTTTGAACAACTTCAGGAAATGCCCTATTTCCCTTTAACGCAAAGTCATGTTCCAGCTATTAAATTAGCAGAGAAATTGAATGAATGGCTTGGTGATGATTACGTTATTTTCTTTTCCAATAGCGGATCGGAAGCTAACGAAACAGCGTTTAAAATTGCCCGTCAATATCACCAGCAAAAAGGGGAGCAGGGGCGTTATAAGTTTATTTCACGCTATCGCGCTTATCATGGAAATTCAATGGGTGCTCTTGCAGCAACTGGCCAGGCGCAGCGAAAGTATAAATATGAGCCATTAGGGCAAGGCTTCTTGCATGTTGCACCGCCTGATACGTATCGCAATCCAGAAGATGCCCAAACACTGGCAAGTGCTGATGAAATCGACCGTGTTATGACATGGGAGCTAAGCGAAACAGTTGCTGGTGTGATTATGGAACCAATCATCACTGGAGGTGGAATACTAATGCCTCCAGATGGATACATGAAAAAAGTAAAAGAAATCTGTGAGAAGCATGGTGCGCTGCTTATTTGTGATGAAGTCATTTGCGGATTTGGTCGGACAGGGAAGGCATTTGGGTTTATGAACTATGACGTCAAACCAGATATTATTACAATGGCAAAAGGAATTACCAGTGCGTATCTTCCTTTATCGGCAACAGCTGTAAAAAGAGAGATTTATGAGGCCTATACAGGCACAGATGATTATGACCGCTTTCGCCATGTAAACACGTTTGGAGGAAATCCAGCTGCCTGTGCCTTGGCTTTGAAAAACCTGGAAATCATGGAGAATGAAAACCTCATTGAATGTTCCAGAGAGTTAGGCGAAAGGCTGTTAAAGGAGCTGGAAGTATTAAAAAAGCATCCGAATGTGGGTGATGTACGCGGGAAAGGTCTTCTACTAGGGGTTGAACTGGTTGAAAATAAGGAAACAAAAGAGCCGGCTGGAGTCGGAAAAATGAACAAAGTGATACAGCTTTGTAAAGAAAAAGGCTTGTTAGTAGGGAAAAATGGCGACACGGTTGCAGGGTATAACAATGTTTTGCAACTCTCTCCTCCATTGAGCATTACGGAAGATGATTTTACATTTATAGTTAAAACGTTAACAGAAAGTATCTTTCAACTTTAAATAAGAGTATGTCGATACCACATAAAACGATGGGCCTAGTCCCATCGTTTTATCTATATAAGAAGAAGCGAAAAATAACTTTAAAAGATGTTTATTCCAATTGAAGAATATGAACGGTTCGTTTTTCTCTCATTTTATTATAAAAAGTAAGATCATTAAGAATGTAAATGGTGGGTGTAAGACCAATAAACTAAAAAGCTTGACACAGTGTCTAATGTTAAAATTTTGTGAATATTTTATTTTTAAATGAATGTTTCATTAATTTTAAAGGTTATGTGGAGGATGATGGAGCAAAAAAATAAGTGAAGAGGTGCTTGTTTGTGGAGAATTTAGTAAATTGGCTCAATGGATATGTGTGGAGTCCATTGCTTGTGTATGGATTTTTAGGGCTGGGGCTGCTTTTTTCTATTTTTACACGATTTGTTCAGTTAAGGTTTGTGAAAGACATGATTAAGCTGTCCTTCGAAGGAGGAGATTCAAAAGCAGGGGTTACGTCTTTTCAAGCACTGGCTATGTCATTGGGCAGCCGGGTTGGCACCGGGAATATAGCAGGCGTGGCTACTGCCATTGCCTTAGGAGGGCCCGGAGCGATTTTTTGGATGTGGGTTACCGCCTTTTTGGGCAGCGCCACTTCGTTCATCGAGATTACGCTTACTCAGATCTACAAAAGAAAGATCGATGGGCAGTACCGGGGCGGGACACCTTATTACATAGAAAAGGGACTGAAGCTCAGGAAGCTTGCCATTTTATCGGCCATTCTCACTTTAATTGTGATGAGCTGTTTATGGCCGGGTGTCCAGGCTAATACAGTGGCGTTAACAATGAACAGCGCTTTTGGAATGCCTCCTATGTTAACTGGCATCAGTATCATTGTGCTGCTGGGGTTTATCATTTTTGGCGGCGTAAAGCGGATTGCCAAAACCGCAGAAATCATGGTTCCGTTTATGGCGCTTGGCTATATTCTCGTTTGTATTATCGTGTTAAGTCTGAACTTTTCCCACATTCCCAGTGTGCTATCGCTGATTTTCACCAGTGCTTTTAATTTAAACTCCACTTTCGGCGGATTGATGGGTTCTGCGATAGCATGGGGCGTACAAAGAGGGGTTTATTCGAGTGGAGCTGGAATAGGCAGTGAAACGTTTGAATCAGGAGCAGCGGAAGTATCCCACCCAGCTAAACAAGGACTGGTTCAAGTCTTCTCTGTTTATATTAATACGTTATTTATCTGTTCTGCAACCGCATTCATGATTCTGATCACAGGTATGTACAATGTGGAACCGGAAGGCGCGGCACCTATTGTGAATAAGATTGGAAACGTTGAGCCATCTGTGTATACACAGCTCGCTGTTGATTCTGTCCTGCCGCAATTTGGTGCGGGCTTCCTGGCGATCTCTTTATTCTTTTTCTGTTTTACCACGCTGCTGTCTTATTATTACAAAGCAGAAACAAACCTTGCTTTTCTGACACAAAGCAAAAAAACAAAGTCTAGTTGGCCGAACCATGTCTTAAAAGTTGTCTTATTGATCACTTCATTTTACGGAAGTGTTAAAACAGCAGCTGTTGTGTGGGCAATGGGTGATTTGGGGATGGGGGCCATGGCCTGGGTAAACCTTGTTGCGATTTTTCTTCTGACCAAGCCTGCATTACGGGTGTTAAGAGATTATGAAGTGCAGAAAAGAGCAGGGAAAGACCCCGTTTTTAACCCGACAAAGCTGGGAATCCAAGGTGCCGAATTTTGGGAGGGGAAATATAAAGAAACTGAGGATCCGGTTAGGCGATCTGATCAAAGAAAGCTTAGTTAATGCCAGATGCGTCCAAGAATTTGAGAAAGATATTTTACACACTGTCCAATGAAGAATATGGCAATCTAATTTATCTTTAACTTATACAAAAGTTATAAAACATGTAATTTCATAGAAGAGGTGAATCTTGATGATTTTGGAAACAGCAGACATTAAATCCGTTTTAACTAGCAGCAACACTACTCAGAAGATGTATATTAACGGTGAATGGGTTCTAAGTGAATCAAATCAAACAAGTAAAATCGTTAACCCTGCAAATGGAGAGTTAATTGGAACAGTTACTGTTGGAACAGAAGAAGATGCTAAAAAAGCAATTGAGTCTGCACGAAAGGCATTCTATGAAAATGGATGGATGAATAGCAGAGCTCGAGATCGTGCAGAACTTCTTCTACAAATTTCAAATAAGCTGGAAGAAAGAAAAGAAGAATTTGCTTATTTAGAAACATTGAATAATGGAAAAACATTAAGGGAGTCACTGGGCGATGTTGAAGACGCAGTAAACCAATTACGTTACTATGCGGGATTAGCGACAAAACCACATGGCCAAACTTATGATGTGCCGGATGACATTCAGGCAATGGTTGTTCGTGAAGCAATCGGCGTGGTGGGGATAATTGTTCCTTGGAACTATCCATTAGTAATGGCAAACCAAAAAATTGCTGCAGCAATCGCTGCAGGCTGCTCAATAGTGGTGAAACCAGCAGAGATAACACCACTTTCCCTCATCCGCTTGTTTGAAATTATTGATGAGATTGGCTTTCCTCCTGGTGTTGTTAATTTAGTTTTAGGTTCTGGAAGAAAAGTTGGCGCAGAATTAGTTTCTAATCCAAATGTAGATAAAATCTCCTTTACTGGCGGTACTGATACAGGAATTAAACTGATGAAATCAGCAGCAGATACAGTGAAAAAGATTAGTTTGGAATTAGGTGGGAAATCCCCTAATATCGTCTTTGCTGATGCAGATTTTGATGCGGCTGTTGATTATGCATTATACGCCATTTTTGCAAATCAAGGCCAGGTGTGTTCGGCAGGATCACGTTTACTATTAGAAGAGAGTCTATATGAAAAATTCGTACCTGAACTAGTTAGACGTGCGAAGATGATTAAAATAGGTCCAGGTTGGAATGATGGTATTGAAATGGGACCTTTAGTCTCGGAAGCACATATGAACACCGTACTTAATTACATTGAAATTGGAAAAAATGAAGGAGCAACTCTGCTTTGTGGGGGCAATCGAATGATCGAAGGTGACTTTGAAAAAGGTTATTTTGTTGAACCGACCATCTTTGGAGATACGACCCCTGATATGCGTATTGTTCAGGAAGAGATTTTTGGCCCTGTGTTAGCCATTCAAACGTTTAAAACCGAAAAGGAAGCGATTGAACTAGCAAATGGTACAGCGTTTGGTTTAGCAGGAGCTGTTTTCTCTCAAGACGGTGCCAAAGCACAGCGGGTCATTCGCCAATTACGTGCAGGAATTACATGGATCAATACGTATCACCCAACTTTTAACGAAGCGCCTTGGGGCGGGTACAAACAAAGCGGAATTGGAAGAGACTTGGGCACATATGGTTTTGAAGAATACCTTGAAACAAAGCAAATCAACATAAATCTAAAAGTAGAACCATCAGGTTTTTTTGAGGGGAAATAAATAATAGTAAGGGAGAGTGATCCTACTTGGAAAGGAGGCAGATATATGAAAAGTTATGACGTCATTGTCATTGGGGCAGGAGTAATCGGATCTAGCGTAGCGTATCATTTAGCGAAAAAAGGACTTGATGTTGCATTGATTGAAAAAGGCGGTGTTGCATCAGGTACTTCCAGTAGATGTGACGCAGTGGCGCTAATTTGTGATAAAAAACCAGGTATTGATACCGAAATAGGTTATGCAAGTATCCAGCTTTTCAAACAATTGGCTAAAGAGTTTTCAGTAGATTTTGAATTTGCATCACGAGGAAGTTTATATGTTTGTGAAACAGATCAAGAGCTCGAAATTGCTAAAGGATATGTTTCTCAACAAGCAAAAGATGGTTATGATATGCGCATGGTCGATAGAAATGAATTGCAGCAAATTGAACCATATTTAGCTGATGATTTAGCTGGTGGGATTTGGACAGAAGTAGATTCCTCCATGAATCCGTACAAACTATGTTATGCATTTGTTGAAGAAGGAAGAAAGCTAGGGTTGGAGGTTTATGACTATCATTCTGTTCAGAATATTACACTGGATGTCAAAGGACGGATTGAAAGTGTAGTGACAGACCGGGGCACATTTAAAACAAATAGGATTGTGAACTGTGCCGGTGTATGGTCACCTAAGATAGCAGAAATGGTAGGGGTTTACATACCGATCAGGCCAAGAAAAGGAATGGTATTGATCTCCGAGAAAACGCCATTCAAAGTAGCCAGCCAGAAAGTGCATGAATTCGGATATATGTTATCAAAATTCGAAGATATCCAGTTTAAAAGAAACGTAAGTGAATTAGTTGAAAAACATAATGTGGCTTTTACCATTGAACCGACTGACGCCAATAACTTCTTGGTTGGGGGCCACAGGGCATTCAAAGGTTATAACATCAATTCCGAAATCGAAGTTATGCACGCAATAGCAGAAAGGGCTATCCGATTTTTGCCGAAACTAAAGGAAATTAACTGTATAAGAGCTTATGCAGGAGTACGGCCTTGGGTTGAGGATCACCTTCCTATTGTATCGGAAGTAGAAGAAGTACCAGGTTTCTTTATTGCCAGCGGGCATGAAGGAGACGGTATCAGCATGGCTCCCATTACAGGAAGAATGGTAACGCAGTTGATTGCAGGCGAACAAACAGACTTTAACATTGATAAACTGAATTTTTCTAGATATAAGAAAGCGAACGCAGTTTAATAACAAAAGTAAGTTCTACATATTAGAAAACAGGAGGAATAAATTATGAGTATTGCACCTAAAGGAATTTTTGTACCATTAATTACCCCGTTCAATGAGGATGAAACGATTGATTTCCAGTCTTATAAGAAAGTAATTGACTTTCAAGTCGAAAGCGGAGTCCATGGTCTTCTGGTTGGAGGCACAACAGGAGAATACCACGTTATGTCATTGGAGGAACGCAAAAGTTTAATCAAGGCTGGCTGTGATTTTGCCGCAGGAAGAGTACCTGTGATGGCAGGTGTTGGATGCTCAACTGCCAAGGAAACGATCGAGCTTGCCAATTATGCTGCAGAATGCGGCGCTACATGGGGATTGGCTTTGCCTCCTTATTACCATAAAACAAGTGAAGAAGGAATTCGTGAATTTTTCAAGGAAGTGGCTGAAAAATCAAATGTCGGAATCGTCATTTACAATTATCCAGGTGCAACGAGTGTTACCATTTCACCTGAAATGATTTATGAATTGAGCCAGGAAGAAAACATTGTAAGTGTCAAAGAATCTGCTGATTTTGGTCACTTATGTGAAGTTGTGGCTTTGACGAAGGATGTCGAAAACTTTACTGTATTCACGGGTGAAGAACACTTTATACTTCCTACTTTCTCTATTGGAGGACAGGGTGCTTTTGGAATTCTCGTCAACATGCTTCCTAAGGAACTTGTAGAGTTGTACGAACTGGTCGTTGAGAAGAGTGATATAAATGCTGCACGTGATTTGAACCGAAAATTATCAGGTTTCTATGGCCTAATGGAGGCGGAAGGCAATCCATATCCAGGTCCGGTAAAAGCAGGCATGGACTTGATCGGAATTAAAGGAGGAAATGTGAGAAAGCCTTTAACACAACCTACTGAAGAAATGAAAATAATGCTTAAAGAGGAACTGGTCAAGTTAGGATATGAAATTAAATCACTGACAGAAGCGTAAGGTGAATAAAATAAGATTAGGAGTTTCAGAGAATACATTTTTATTCTCTGAAACTATAAGGAGGGGCCGTAATTGACTACCAAATCATTGGGCAATGAACGGGAGTATGGCTACTTAGAAAAGGAAAGCCAGATTATCACCATGAAAAAAGGGCAATATGTAGCGGGATATTCAGTTGGTATACTTTATTTAGATGAATGCTGGTATCCGGTTTTACCTGGAAATGTTGCAAACCTTTCTACCTACGACTTTCCTGTACGGCTAAAAGTAGTGCCAGACTGTAACCAAGAAAGAATCCATGCAGGTGATCCCACACTGCTGGACGACATTATAAAAGCAGCAAAAGAATTTGAAGCAGAAGGTGCTCGTGCCATATGTGCAGCATGTGGTTTTTTCGGA
This sequence comes from Peribacillus sp. N1, assembly GCF_054600815.1. Classification (NCBI taxonomy): domain Bacteria; kingdom Bacillati; phylum Bacillota; class Bacilli; order Caryophanales; family Bacillaceae; genus Peribacillus; species Peribacillus sp. N1. The sequence continues at coordinate 129,517 of NZ_BAAHZO010000001.1, forward strand.
AACTTTCAAGACAAAGTAGCAGCAGCTGTTGATATCCCAGTTTATCTTTCAAGTGTTGTTCAAGTACCTTGGATAAAAACAGGATTGAAACCAAGTCAAAAAATAGGCATGTTGACAGCGGATGCGCATGGAATTACGCCAAATTTATTTAAAAGCTGTGGAATAGATGATCCTAACATTTGTGTAGTGAAAGATCTAGGCAGATTGCCGGAATTTTCAGCCATTATTGAAAGCAGAGGATCTTTTGATAACGAAAAAGTAAGAAGAGAAGTAGTAGAAGCGGCTGTTAAGATGGTAAATGAAAACCCGGATATTGGAGCCATTCTGCTTGAATGCAGTGATTTACCGCCATATGCAGCTGATATTCAAAGGGCCGTTAAGCTTCCAGTATTTGATTTCATTACGATGATCAAATGGGCTCATTTTGCTACCAGTCAGAAACCATATAATGGTTTTATTTAAAAAATAAGGACAAGCAAACAAACGTAGCATGTAAATAGTGAAATCCAGGTTTTAACATATCTTCTGATGTGCTGCTCTATATTGTACGTATGAGGCATCTAACGTTCTCTTCTGCGTAAAAATAGTTGGTTGCGCATCTATTTTTACACTAGAAGAATGTTGATGTCTTTTCTTCTAAATAAATGACTTATAAGGAATTACTAGATTCCTTTTATGAGAAATTGCAGTTTCTAACACAATTCAAAAAAACCTAAAAAAATAGACCGGCTATTTTGAAAGTAGTGGAGGTGTGTTCAATGAATGAACAACATACAATAGTATGCAGATGCGAAGAAATTACAATGAATGAAATAAAAGAAACCATTGAACAGTTTCATTGTTCTTCACGTGAAGTGAAATTGCGAACACGTGCAGGAATGGGCTCTTGTGGAGGGCGCACTTGCCGTACCGTAATTGATCGATTAGTAGATCAGCTGGGGGGACCAGCTATTTCTAATGAAGTGCCACTTAGCTACCGTCCTCCTGTTCGCCCTGTTTCATTCGGTGTTTTAGGAGGAGAAAAAGAATGAATTCTATGAGAGTGGAACATCATCCTGTTCTCGGGGATCTTAACAATCAAGAAGAAATTAAGATTTACTTTGATGGTCAACAATATACGGCACGCGTTGGTGATACAATTGCCTCTGCCTTGCTCGCATGTGGAATTCGAACTCTTCGCCTTCATGAAGACAAAGCAACGCCACGTGGGATTTACTGCAATATTGGCCACTGTTTTGAATGTCGAGTAAGGGTGAATGGGAAAAATACAGTTCGTGCTTGTTTAACACCAGTGGAAAACGAGATGCAAATTGAATCAGGTACAGCTCTTCCTGCCTCTTTATTAAAAGGAGGTACATTATGATTGATGTAGTTATTGTAGGCGCAGGACCCGCTGGACTAGGCGCAGCTATTGCAGCTGCAGAACATGGGCTACAAGTATGCGTGGTGGATGAGTTTTTAAAGCCTGGAGGCCGTTTATTAGGGCAATTGCATGAAGAGCCTGATGGTAAATGGGTGAATGGTATCGAAGAAGCCAAAAAACTTTATAACCAAGCCGTTCAACTGGGCGTGGATATCCTTTGCGGAATATCCGTGTATGATTTAAAAAAAATAGAAAATGGCTGGTGTGTGTATACCACTGATAAAATAATAGAGTCAAAATGTCTTTTACTTGCTACAGGAGCATCAGAAACTCCTGTTCCTATCCCGGGATGGACTCTTCCAGGAGTAATGTCGATCGGAGCCGCTCAGGTGATGGGAAACGTGCATCGCGTGAAGCCGGGAGAAAAAGGGATTATAATTGGTGTTAATGTACTCTCTGTAGCAATTGCGAGAGAATTGCAATTGTGTGGAGTTCATGTTGAAAGTATTTTACTTCCTAATGCGGGTATTTTAGCTGGAAATGCTGCTCAGCCAGAAAAAATGATGGAATCGCTTCTAAGGCTATCACATTTAGCTCCTTCACCTATATTACGGTTTGGAGGAAAGCTGGTAAGTCCAAAACTGGGTGCGCGTTTTTTCCCGAAAAATGGATTTAAAATGTGGGGTATTCCTATACAGCTACGTAAAAGCGCTCTTGAAATATATGGAGAAAACCAAGTCGAGGGTGTCCGAATTGCGGAAATTTCTGTTAACGGAGAAGTTGTTCCTGGAACAGAAAAAACAGTATCTGCTGATTTTGTCTGTATTGCGGGCGGCCTTACACCATTGTCCGAACTTGCGGCTGTTGCTGGGTGCTCTTTCTGCTATGTTCCTGAACTGGGAGGACATGTTCCGTTGCACAATGAATTTATGCAGACCAATCTAAAAGGTTTATATGTAGCCGGCAATATCACAGGAGTTGAAAGCGCTAAGGTGGCCAGGGCTCAAGGAACAGTGGCTGGACTTACGATTGCAGGTGAACTTAATGCATTAGCGGGACGTGCTGATGCAAAGATTAAAGCAGCAATTGCAGAGGTTATTGAAACACGACGCAAAGCGCTTCTTCAATTCCAGCCAGGAATTGAAGAAGCACGTACGGAACTTCATCATAAATTTTATGAAGAGCGTGGGAAAAGAGTCTTGGTCTGATTGCGGATAATTAGGGACTGTTAGTCGGTTGTTACTAAATACAAGTATATCTTGTGCTATGCAAAAAAAATTCAACCTCCCGTAATAGAAAAAGGTCTAATGCGGGCGTAGTCGGTTGACTTTTCAGAAGATTGTATTCCTGATTAGTTTTTTGTTAGGTTAAGGTTTTTCAAAAACTATACTTGGAGGATTAATAAATGAAGGTTTTAGTCATTGTAGCTCATCCAAATATTGAAGAGTCGATTGTGAACAGAACATGGCTAAGAGAATTGAAGCAGCATCCCGCTGTAACTGTTCATGAACTATATAAGGAATATCCAGATGAAAAAATTGATATTGAAAGAGAGCAAAGGCTATGTGAAGAACATGATCGGATTGTTTGGCAGTTTCCGTTCTATTGGTACAGCTCTCCGCCACTTCTTAAAAAATGGCAGGATGGGGTACTCACACATGGATGGGCTTATGGTTCAAACGGGAATAAATTACATAATAAAGAGCTCATTTTAGCAGTATCGACTGGAAGTGCAAAAGAAAGGTACAAAGCGGGTGGGCGTAATAATTATTCTATGAGTGAACTCTTAAAGCCTTTCCAAGCAACAAGTAATCTAATAGGTACAAAATTTTTACCGCCATTTATTTTCAATGGAACATATACCGCAAATGACGAAGAGATTGAAGAAAGTGCAAAAGCATATATGGATTATATTTTTACTAAGGATGTTTTACACTAAGAAATATTATATTTGCTATGTGTCTCATGCTCAAATAATAATAAAAGTATATTTAAAGTTTTTAGTGAAAGAACAAAGTAAAAAATATAAAAACAAAAATAATAGAAGGTTGTCCTATAAATATAAATCTATATTGAATCTTCATTTTAGGTTAATGGATACATTGGTGAATTCCCTGTCTTAACTTTTTACATATAAAAGCCCTTCTCTAAATCGAGAGGGGCAAATTTTCTTTATCCAATAATTGTAATTTTCCATATCCTTCATACTCAATTAATTGTATTTTTTAACCTGTAAGATGGGATTCAAACATATCGATTATTTCAAGGAAACGTTCGGCCTCACGGAAAACGTGATCAGCCAATAGTGGATGAATGATGCTCTTGATTTTGCATTCTTCGATTAAATCCCTGGCGGTTTTCTTAAAGTCTCGAAGTGATACGACGGACACACGGTTCTGATCTAGAAATTGATCCAGAAGAGGGGCCGTTTGAGATTGCGGTTTCATGGACTCTAAGTCTACGGCTTGAAAGACTAATTGATCAAAATCATTACTAAAGTTTCGCGCCATATCCACCAGCTTTCTTTCCGATGGATCAAGGAGATGTCCAATGAATTTTGCATGATCCGCCATTATTCTTAAAAAGAATACATTTTCCTTGATGATGGCATCTGCAAGTGGTTTCAATTTACCTTCATTTAATTCTATTAATCGTTTTCTAAAATAATTGGCTTCTCTGCTTGTATGGTCGACTAGAAGTGGGAAGTTGTTTGCACCAGGCAGTTTACAGGTGAGTATTAATCCTAATACCTTCCTTTTAAACAAAAATATGCCTGTGGCAGCTTGTTGCACCTCCGCGTTAAATCTTCTGATTTGTTCTGGATCAGCTTGATTTGTAAATGAATGGGATTGCTGTTCTATCCGTTCAAATAAAAGATAAAACTGATTAGCTTCCTCAATTAACTGTGTATCTTCACATCTAAAACCTAGTCTTAGAAATAACGAGTGTTCCTTCATTATTCTTGACCAAAAACGAATCTCATCTAAGGAGCGTTCAACAAACATTCCAGAGTTATTCCTCATAGCTTCCTGTGCGTTCTCACTCATAACTAAGGCCCCCTCTTAAAACATAACCATCATTCAATCTTATTAACAAGGGGACAATAGTATTCTGCTCAATTTGCAAATTGTATCATTACGGATATCCTTTTAGCACCTCAAATCAATTGGTTCTTGATGTTCAAGGTGTGTAAAAAATTCCTGAACGATCGGAGACTGTACTTTGTTCGGCAGGACTTCAGGGTAATATCTAAAAAACCCTTAGAACTAATTCATTTCTAAGGGTTAACATCCAGTACATTAAGTTACAGTGATAGTCATTTGTCACCAAGTTCATTTATTTTTTTCGTAAGCTCATTAAACCTCTTATCGAGTTCCGTGTACGCTTTATCATTTGGCGTCATAAAGCTAAGCTTTCCCAAAACTTCCTGTCTTTCTGTTTCAAGTGTTAATCGCAGTTCTTCCAAATCATCTCTTTTGGAGGATGATGATTCATACAATTGCTTTTGTATGCGATTATTCGAAATGACAAGTTTGCTGCTTGTCGTTTTTTCGAGAAAATATCTATCATGCGAAACGACGATAAGCGTTCCAGTATAATGTGCTAAGGTTTCTTCAAGTTGTTCCCGTGAAGCTAAGTCCAGATGATTTGTCGGCTCATCCAAAATAAGCACATCTTTTTCTTCCAATATATATTCCATTAACTTACATTTCACGCGTTCACCCATACTCATATTCTTAATGGGTTCTGTCCAATGAGACGCCGTGAAGCCTAAATGCTTCATTAAAGTTTGAACGTCCCCTCTCGACTCGAAAGTATCTTTATGAAAAAGCTGGGCGGGTGTAAGTTCAAGTGGTAAATCAAACACTTCTTGCGTCAAATAGCCTATTTTTGCGGATGGTGAAATCCATACATCGCCCGCAAAAGTTTCATGTCCAAGAATTATTTTTAATAATGTCGTCTTTCCGCTGCCGTTTGGGCCTATAATGGAAATCTGCTCACCATGCTGAATCGTGAAATTGACGTTTTTAAACAGTGTTCGCCCGCTAAAAGTCTTAGTTAAATTCTTAACTTCCAAAAAACGTTTTCCCGTCTTGTTTTTTGTTTTAATTGAAAAGCGTACAGTATATTCTGATTCAACAGGTTCAGCTTTTACTTTTTCAAGCTCTTTTTCAAGACGCTTTTGTTTAGATTTTACCTGTGCATCCATTCGCTTCGCTTTCACGCGATAGTATTCCTTAACTCCTTCCTTTTTCGTCGATTGTGAATGGGCTTTTTTTGACCAGGAAGTGATTTCATTCATTTGTCCCTCGATCCGTTCAACCATTTTTTGCTGTTTTTCATATTCACGTTGTTGTGTAAGTCTTTTCTGTTTGCGAACCTCCATATAACTAGAATAATTCCCTCTGTGCTCAATTAGCTTTTTATCTTCAATCGACCAAATTTTCGTTGCAACAGCATCCAAAAAATAACGATCGTGCGAAACAAAAATAATGGTACCTCTATAATTCTTAATTTGTTCATTGAGGAATCCTAAACTGGCCTCATCAAGATGGTTCGTAGGTTCATCTAATAGTAAAAGGTCTGCACCTTTAGAAAGCCCTTTTGCTAGCCGGGCCTTTATTTTTTCTCCTCCGCTTAATTGTAGGAAGTCATGGCTTGGTACATGCATTTTATCCAGTAATTTAACTTCGGTAGGCGTTTTATCTTCTGAAGAATGCGACTCGACTTCTTGTTCAACCATAAAAACTTTCAAGTCTTGCTGTAGCCATTGGATTTGTCCATGTACAGGCTCTAAATCATTGTTAATTAAATGCAGCAACGTAGATTTACCGGCACCATTTTTGCCAATGATACCGATGATTTCCCCTTGTTGAACACTAGCATTAACATTTTCAAAAATGTTATGGTCCAATACTTCAAAGCTGATATTGGTTAACTTTAATAGTTCTTTCATATAATTATCCCTCTCCTTAAAGGGAGAATAAAAAAAATCCTCCCAGTTCTATGGAAGGATTAGCCGTACCTGTGCATTATCAAATAAGAGCTATTTTCATGATAGCTCTACAATTTATAGAAAATGGGCAGACTAATCCTATTTCGTATGATTTGAAATATGTGATTTCAAATTTTGAAAATAAGATTAGTTAATCATCGGCCACCCATCATCCCTTCTGATATTAATAAAATCAGTATAGCATAAAATAATCTTTGAAACCAAAAGGAAGCAACATAATACTTTTACATCATTTATATTTGTTTTAATTCAATCAAATATTTTATTATAAGGTGGGCAGTAGGACTGAATATTTCCTATAAAACTCATAAATATTTACCACCATAGGATTGTTTCCTTGAGGAGGTCATTAATATGGAATATATAAAGGGAATCGATGTTTCACATTGGCAAGGTGCTATTGATTGGGAGGAAGTTGCAAAGGCAGGCGTGAAGTTCGTGTTCATTAAAGCAACAGAGGGAACAAGTTATTCCAAGCTATCATATTTCAAAGAAAATGCACCACAAGCATTGTCAGTGGGATTGAAAGTCGGGGCCTATCACTATGCGAAGTTTGCAACTATTGCAGAAGCAAAGGCTGAGGCTGCTTATTTTTTAGATTCTATCAGCTCTTTTGCTTTAAATTATCCTGTTGTTCTTGATCTTGAAGAAAATAAAAAAAAGGCAAAGAAAAAAACGCTGACAGATGCAGCAATCGCGTTTTTGGAGGCTATTGAAGAAGCTGGATACACGGCTATGCTGTATACTGGTAAATACTTTCTCGAAAATACTTTAGATGAATCAAGGTTGACGAAATACGCTTTGTGGATTGCCAGATACAACAGCACGTTGGGACGTAGCACAGATATATGGCAGCATTCTGATTCAGGTAAGGTAAGTGGGATCAGCACAAAGGTGGATTTGAATATAGCCTATAGGGATTTTACAAATACAATAAATACTTTTAGGACGCACAACTCCCGTGCATTGAAAACTGAAACAACCACAACTTATACTGTAACAAAAGGCGACACACTTAGCTTCATTGCAAAAAAATATAAAACAACAGTAAAATCTCTTGTTAGTCTTAACGGAATTAAAGACCCCGACAAAATTTATATCGGTCAAAAATTAAGGTTGAAATAAGTAAAGGCTCTTCTCATTATGAGAGGAGCTCAGTTTTTAATGAATATTATATTTCTTTAAGTTCGTCAATTGCTACGTCTGATCTTTCCTCTAATGGGCCTCTTAGATGTACTGTAGCCGTTCTTCCATCTTCATTTAAATTATCAATCCATACTGAAGTGCCATTATATCTGACCTCAATGTCAGATGAAGAAGAAAGAATCTGTTTTACACGCTTAGCATCCATATAAATCCCTCCCTTAATTAGTCTACCTATTATTTGGGAAAAGCCATAATTTTATTCATTTGATTAATATTGCAACTAAATCATAAAAAGCGCAATGATGTTTAACTTTCCATTTATCTGCCGTGACTTTTTTAAAAATTAAGCATGTAAAGATGAGAATTCTTAATCTTAAAAATATTGAGTTTATCTGATAGAATGGATAGGATTGTAAATAATTTTTTGAGGTGATGAATTTGAAAAAACGCAGGCTTCTGGCAGCCTTTTTAATACTTATTGGCGCCTCCGTTATATTTACATGCATGCAGCAGCCAAGTGGAGCCAACGCCGCAAAAGATAAACTCAATATTAAGAAGCTCGACGTCGATGAATTTTTTGCTGAATGTGAAGGTACTTTTATATTACGTGAAGTGAAAAAAGGTAAGACTTTTATCTATAATAATGAACGGGCCGAACAAAGATTTGCGCCGCAATCGACTTTTAAGGTGCCTAATGCACTTATCGGATTGCAGGTCGGTGCCGTCGAGGATGAATATGACATTAAATATTGGGATGGCGTGAAAAGGGAAATTGAGATATGGAACAAGGATCATACGCTTGGGTCTGGTTTAAGGAACTCCGTTGTTTGGTATTATCAAGCAATGGCCCGTGACATTGGAGAGAGTCGAATGGAGGAATGGATTCATAAGATTTCTTATGGCAACCAAGATATTAGTGGAGGGATAGATCAGTTTTGGCTAAGCAGCTCACTCAAAATTTCTCCTATTGAACAAGTGGATTTCATGGCAAATTTATATGGAGAGAATCTTCCTTTTGATAAGGATGTCATGAAAACCGTTAAAAGGATGATGATCCAGACTGAAGTGGACAGCTATACACTATACGGAAAAACAGGGCAGGGGACAAACATTGGCTGGTATGTTGGTTTTATTGAAACAAAGGGAAGTGACTATGTTTTTGTAACGAATATCTCCGGTACATCGGCAGAAGCTAGGGAAATCACAAGGGACATTTTACAGAAATATCATTTAATGGCTGAATAGGTATTGATTTGGTGATTGCCGAAGTGTGAAGATAAAAATGCCAATGTGAACTTAGGCTAAGCAAAAAAGAATATAATATAGAGCTAATGGATGCTTACTATCAATAGGTGAGTTGCTTCGTTCAAACAGGGCTAACGGGACGGAAGGTTTGAATAAGGAAGTAGGTAAGGTGGGACAATATTGGAGGAGAAAGTGTTGTTGGGTTTGAAGTCATATACGCATTCTTATACATGCTTTTAGGGGGGTATCATGGAACTATCGTTATTATTGGAATATGGCTGGGTATTAATCATTCTAATTTTTTTAGAAGGTTTATTATCTGCTGATAATGCATTGGTTTTAGCCATCATGTCAAAGCATTTACCACAAGAACAGCAAAAAAAAGCGATTAATATTGGGTTGCTTTTGGCTTTTATATTTAGGATTGGTGCAATCTTCATCATTTCGTACCTTTTCCATGTTTGGCAAGTTCAAGCAATTGGGGCTGCATATTTGATTTTCATTTCATTAAAGCATTTACTAAAAAGGGACCACGGTGATAAAGAAAAAAAAGGGAAAAGCTACCGTATGACCGTTGCGCAAATTGCATTAGCTGATATTGCTTTTGCTATTGATTCCATTTTAGCTGCAGTCGCTCTTGTCATTGCCTTGCCAGATACACCGATGGGTGATATAGGAGGTATGGATGGGGCTAAATTCATTGTTATTTTGTTAGGAGCAATTGCAGGTTTAATCGTCATAAGGTTTGCTGCAGGATACTTCGTTAAGATACTGACAGAGCGGCCTAGCCTCGAAACGGCAGCCATGTTGATCGTTGGTTGGGTAGGGGTAAAGTTATTGATGCACACCCTTGCACATCCAGCCGTGCACATTATTTCTCATGATTTTGTTGAGGGACCGATTTGGAATATAATCTTTTGGTCAGTCATGCTTCTTATTGCAATAGGCGGATGGTTTTTATCTGGAAAAACAGTGAAAAACGATAAGCAAAATGACTAATGTTATTAGAATCAAAAAGAGTTGAAATAGTTCATTAAATTCCCTTATTTTAATAAATGAGCTCCTTAGGGTTATTTTTTGTTAACGTTATCTTTGCTAAATAAGAATTTGAGACCGACTTCAAATTTGAACTGCACCTCCAATTGTTAGACATCATTCTAACAATTGGAGGTGCTTTTTTGCCATTGCTGCCATATACCAGGGCCTTCCCGGCGGCAGTATTGCCTTGTTTGCCATAATCATTATTATCATTATTTTTCTTTCAGCTACACTAGATTCTTCGTCATTCACATTAGCAAGCGCAGCATCAAAAAAGTTGTCATTAGATCAATAGCCAGCTGGATGGCACAAAATATTTTGGGCATTGGACATAGAACTTGTAGCGTTTTCCATGATGTTTGGTGGAGGACTGCAAGTTCTTCAATCATTAGTAATCATTACCTCCGTTCCACTCATCTTAATTATGGCGATGGCATAGATATCTCTCATTAAATGGATTAAAGAGGATCAATCAGAAAGCAGCAGTATAGAAAAAACTATCAATGAACAACCTACAAAGCTAACATCTTAAAGTATAATTCATACTCAGAGGATACAGTATAAGGGATAAACGCCAACAGGCACCAGCTAAAAACAGCTGGTGCCTGTTTAGAGTTCGATGAGACCGTACAAAACTTTTCTGATTTGTAAACAAAAAATGCTTCTAAAATCAAAGCCGAAGATAAATGGCAGTTGATTTAGCGGAGCTTATTGACGGGAGGGTACGTTCAATTACCTATCTGTCCATTAAAGAAATGATGCACCGTATGAATAAAAACAAAAATGGCTCCTCATATTAAAAGAGAGGGGATGTGTCACATGATAAAAAGTATATCTACTTTTCAAGCAACAATGGTACTGATTCTATCTATTGGGTTGATGAACCATGTTATCGTTTTGCCTTCATTGCTTGGTGCATCCGGAAGAGATTCATGGATAAGTACTTTAGTCACCGGGATGCTTTTTCTATTATGGCTTCCCATGGTTTATTGGATAATAAATAAAACAAAGCAACAGCATATCATTGGTTGGCTTCATACTCACAGTCACCCGCTCGCCGCCTGGTCCATAAAAATCCTTCTTTTCTTATATATTTTATTAAACTTGTTTGTCACTTTATATAGCACATTTTCCTGGGTAAACAGTACTTATATGATTCAAACGCCAGAATATATATTATTCATACCTTTCATCATCCTATGTTTTATTGCTGCAGAGGCTGGAATCAAAACAATAGCCATTGCCGGAGGATTGGTTTTACCCCTTGTTGTGGCACTTGGATTTATGATAATGACGGCAAATATACAGTATAAGGATTACTCCTTGCTTTTCCCTATTTTTGAAAATGGAATTACACCTGTTTGGGACGGGGTCGTAATACTAGGTGGAGGTTTTACAGAGATATTTCTTCTCGTTTTGATTCAACAGTTTGTAAAGACAGAAATAAAGTTCAGGAGTTTACTTTTTTTAGGTTTATTTCTTTTGTTTATCAGTATGGGACCCATAATAGGCTCCATTACAGAGTTTGGTCCGGTACAGGCTGCAAAAATCAGCAATCCTGCATACGCTCAATGGCGGTTACTAACCATGGGTAAGTATTTGAACCGGCTGGATTTTTTATCAATATACCAATGGCTTTCAGGTGCATTTATCCGTGTATCGTTATCGATATTCCTAATGGGGGAACTGTTTCAAATTAAATCAAAGAAAATAAAAAATATTGTATTGCTTGCTATATCAGTCTCCTTAATCATTGCGCTTTGTATACCAATCGACATTCCAGCATACAGGGATTTTACGGAACGATATTATTTTAAATTGAGTGTAATTAGCATTTTGGTTATAACCTTTTTCATTAACATGGTCATTTTTTTGAAAGAAAGGGTGAAAAAGAATGGAGCCTCTATTGAACAAGGCAAATAAGGGGAGTTCTTCGGAGATCCAACTAAAAACGGAGTATTTCAATGATTTATTCGGAATGAGCTCGGATGTAAAATTCAAAAAGCATACCATTACATCTGAAGAGAAAACAGATCCACCCCTTATTTGTACTTTGATTTATTCAGAGGTGTTGGTCGATGTCAAAAAATTGTGGGAATCAGTAGCACGGCTTGAAGGTAATGTATTCATAAACTCTAAACTGAAGGAAGAAGATGTTATAGAGGATCCTCAAGACGAATTTAAAGTAAGCAGGGTTTTCCCTTCCTCCACTAAAAAAGAAGATGTGGAGGAAAACGTATTTTCCGGGATGGTTCTGATGCTATTTGAAGAATTGGAATTATTATTTATGTTTTCCCTACCAAGCATCCCGAATCGGAGTCCCGAAGAAACAAGTAGTGAAATTTCCATCCGAGGTCCACGTGATGGATTTATTGAAGATATCTCTGTTAATTTAGGGTTGATCAGAAAAAGATATAAAACGGCATCACTCGAAAATCAAGCATTTACCATTGGGAAAAGAAGCAAGACAAAAATCAATTTATTATATGTGAAGGATGTTGTAAATTCAGAAACCATTGAAAAAGTAAAGCGGAAAATCACTTCAATAAACACTGATATCTTGTTGGGAACTACTGAGCTTGAAGAATTTTTATCAGGCAGGAAATTCAACCTAATCCCGTTTTTTGATTACACAGGAAGGCCAGATTATACTGTGGCCAGTTTAAATAATGGGCGCTTTGCCATTTTAGTGGATGGGTCACCAACTGCCTTAATTGGACCAGGTAATATTACATTATTGTTAAAAGCTGCGGAAGATCGTCATACTCCATCTTACTATTCAAATTTCGAATATTTCTTTCGCATTATCGGACTAGTTATATCAATATTTCTGCCAGGCTTTTATATAGCACTAATATCATTTCAATTAGACCAGCTTCCCTTCCCATTTTTGGCGACGATAACCGTATCTAGGTTTGGGTTGCCTATATCACCTCAACAAGAAGCTTTCTTGATTTTGGGTTTATTTGAGTTGTTTCGAGAGGCAGGGATCACACTCCCAAAAGCAATCGGTCAATCACTGGCTGTTGTGGGTGGATTAATTATAGGGGATGCGGCAATTAGAGGCGGGATTACATCCCCGACGATGCTGGTTGTGGCAGGTACTACTGCGGTAGCCACCTATACATTAATTAATCAATCTTTAGGTGGAATTGTAAGCATGGCCAGGTTTTTTGTATTATTTCTCTCTTCTGTTTTAGGTTTATTCGGATTCTTTCTCGGTGTTTTCTCTATTGTCCTTTATTTATCAAGGCTGCAGATTTATGGTTTACCCTACTTAGCGCCTATATCACCAATATCCTTTAAAGATCTTCTAGGGGGCGGTGTCTTTGTGAAGCCATATCTCTTTAGAAAGAAACGAGCCGAAATGCTGAAAACTAAGGACAAAACAAAAGGAAATCGCTAATGAAAATGATCCTTAGATTTATACTATTTGTAATGAGCCTGGCTCTTTTAAGTGGCTGCTGGGATACTAAGGATATTCAAGATATTCAATATATAAGTGCAATGGGAATAGATTATCAAAATGGGCAGTATGTCATTTATGTGCAGGTGACGTCTTTTGCAGGTGTGGCTAAACAAGAAGGCCTGGAACCAAAACCAACACCTGTTTGGGTCGCCAAAGGGCGAGGGAAAACTATGAACGAGGCCATGAATGACATTTATAAAAGGTCAAACCAGTATATTTATTGGGCTCATGTTAAATTGATCATTTTCTCTGAAAGCTTACTAAAACATGGATTGGACAACGTAAACGATCCCATTTTAAGATTTCAGCAAATTAGGGAAACAACTTGGTTATATGGAACCGATGATTCCTTAGAAAAGATCCTCTTTGTCAATAGTTTATTCGGCTCTTCAGTGCAAACAAGCATTTTCAATCCGGATGATATTTATAAATTAAGATCCTTTGTCGAACCCATCCGGATCCAAAGATTTTATACACAAAATTATGAAACAGGAATGACAATAAAACTACCGAAGATTTCGTTAAAAACTGAGGTGTGGAAAGCAAAAGAAAAATCACAGAACACCGTAAAACTATCAGGGTCCTATTTTATTAAAAATAATCAGCTAAAGGGGGAGATAGCAAATAAACATCTTGGGGGGATGAGATGGTTAACAAAGTCAACGGTAAGATCCCCAATTGGAATAAAAATCAACAAAAACAACATTGTTCAATTATCTCTTATCAGGCCAAAATTCAATATAAAGCCAATCTATGTAAATAATAAAGTCGAATTCGATATTTCAATTGAAGTAGAAGGTGCCGTAACGGATATGGAAGAAAACATTTCCTTAACCCACCTTAAAGAAAAAATACAGGGAGCATTAGAGAAAGAAATTAGGGATACCTACAAATATGCTTTTGAAAAAAATATAGACATCTATAATTTAGAAGCAGTTATCTACAGAAAGGATATAAAAAAATGGAAAGAAGTTAAAGAGGATTTTAGCCTTAATGAAGAATCCATACGTAATATTCAGGTGGAAGTTACTATTAAAAATACAGGCGATTATAAATATGAGTACATGAATTGATCCTTCAGAAGTGGATAACAGGCTGCCATGACAGAATCTTTCTTCAAAGCCGTTTCCAATGATTATGATATGGCAGCTAATGTAAATGATATATTCGACAACATACTATGTAAGGATTTATTTTGACTTACATAACGATTAAAGGAAACTTGATTTTACTTTAATAGACCTAAGCGAAATCCATAGACTACGACTTGTGTACGGTTCTTGGCTTTAAACTTTGTCATTAAACTGCTTACATAATCCCTTATAGTATGCTCGCTTAATTGCAATAATTCGGCCATCTTTTTATTGTTATACCCCTCCGCAAGCAAAGATAAAATCATGGATTCCCGTTCCGTCAATTGTAGATCGGTATCAATGGAAACCTCATCATCCTTTCTTGATAAATATAAACCTAACCGTTTTCCGACCTGTTCAAGTAAAGTCAGTTCATCTTTTGAATAATCGAATTCCTCTCCTAATTGATCAAAGGTCAGCCAGCCGAAAACTTGCTGGTCATGAACAATCGGTACAAAAATGACAGACGAAAGATTAAACAACGTTATATGTTCCTTTTTAATAAAATGATTGGGATTCTTTAAAAATACAGGCTTTTTTGAATTGAAAACAAAGGAATGCTTCAAGCTGAGTTGTCCTCTCATGCTTTGTACCTTAGGAAGCTCCAATCCAATGGTGCCGTAAAATTGATTGGACCAAGGAATATAAGCATAAAAAACACATCTTTTATAGTGAAAGAACTCTTCACATTTTTTTAGGATATGAGCAAAATCCTTAATTCCTGATGAGTTAATTAGAAGTTCATCTAATTGGTCTAATAGTTGCAGCCTTTTAAGTTCAGCATTTTCTTCGCGGGTTTTTGAAAGTTGCGTTGGTTCGACAACCATCCATTTGTTATAGCTATGGATGAGATGAGAGAAAATGGATAATAAGAACATTAAAATGGAAATGGTATGGGCATGTTTCAGGTTGGACATTAAGGTAACGATGGACTTTTCAAAGATCAATCGGAACATGCTGAAATGGTTCACATTTAAAATGGGTAGATGTGATTGAAGCCAAGTTTCCAGATACTTATCGTATGTTTCATTTATGTCCTCGATGTTTGGAGCAGATAAAAATAGTAGAAATGATTCCAGTAATGTTTGTATCATCTTACGTTCATCTTCTAATATAAGGGGCTCAAGATTCAAATAAATATTGATGTTTTCTTCAATTTGTTTGTTATGGCTTTTTATGAATAATATGAATTGCTGAAACGATATCTCTTCATAAGCATGAGAGGGCTGGGTCATACGAGTCTCTTCTCCTTAAACGAAATACCCCTATATAAGGGGGATACTTACCCTATTATTATACAGCATATTATAGGATAGTATTTCAAATTACGAGGAGTAAAATAAAGGCATAGACAGACAATGAAGCTTTTTTAGCGGCATTCCAATTAAAGGGATGGACAATTGTTAAAGTCAGCTTTATGTACTTGTATAGGAATACTAGTCTAGTGAGAACCTCTAAGGATGGCAGTATCAGAAAATAAGTAAAGGAGATCTGGTGAAATCATGAGACTTGAAAATAAGGTGGCAATCATTACTGGCGGGGGTACAGGAATCGGGAAAGAAACAGCTTTGCTTTTTGCTAGGGAAGGAGCAAAAATCGTCATAACTGACATTAACCAGGATTCCGGTGATCAAGCTGTGAAAGACATTCAGGCAATCGGCGGAGAGGCCCTATTCATTCGTCATGATGTCAGCAATGAAGAAGATTGGAAAAAGGTTGCTAAGGTAACAATCGATACTTTTGATAAGGTGGATGTTCTGTTCAACAATGCGGGTATTTATATCATTAAACCGGTTGCGGAGATTGAACTGGAGGAGTGGAATCGTCTCATGTCGATTAACGTGACCGGCGTATTCTTGGGAATGAAGCATATTATGCCACTGATGGCGAAACAAAATAAAGGTTCAGTCATAAACGCTTCTTCCATAGCAGGCTTGATTGGTGCCCCTGGTCATGTTTTATACGGTGCAAGCAAGGGAGCGGTCCGGACAATGACTAAAGATGCTGCCATCGAGTATGCTTCAAAAGGGGTCCGTGTAAACTCGATTCATCCAGGATATATCGATACCGGGATGGCGGACTATGCATCTGAACAAACTGGCAGTACAAAAGATGAATTGGGTAAAGAATTCCCGTTGGGACATCTGGGCAGCGTCAAAAATGTGGCGAATACAGTGCTTTTCATTGCCTCGGACGAATCTTCCTATACGACGGGTACTGAATTTGTGATAGATGGCGGAGCGACTGCACGCTAAAAAAACTACTTTTCTAACGGATATTAGAAACTAAAAACTAAGGAGTGTTTAGAGATGAGATTAGAAAATAAAGTGGCAATCGTAACAGGGGGAGCAAGCGGGATTGGAGCAAGCACGGCTCAATTATTTGCAGAAGAAGGAGCAAAGGTGGTCATTGCCGATTTTGCTGATCATGGACAGGCTGTGTCAGAAGAGTTAAATGGAAAAGGGTATGATACTCTTTTTGTTAAAACTGACGTGACGAATGAAAATGACGTAAAGAATATGATCGAAGAGACGGTTAATAAATATGGAAAACTGGATATCATGTTCGCAAACGCAGGAATTGCAAGAGACGGAAACATTCATGAGTTAAGCTACGAGCAATGGCAAAAAACGATTGATATTAATTTATCCGGTGTCTTCCTATCCGATAAATATGCGATAGAGCAAATGCAAAAACAATCTACTGGCGGCGCGATTGTCAATACAGGCTCCATCCATAGCCATGCAGGGAAACCGGGGGTAACAGCATATTCTGCTGCGAAAGGCGGGGTCAAACTGTTAACACAAACGTTAGGTTCGACTTATGCGAAAGATGGCATTCGTGTCAATGCAGTTTGCCCTGGATATATAGATACACCACTTATTGCCGAAGCACAAGGTGAAATAAGACAAGGTTTGATCGATTTACATCCAATCGGCCGTTTAGGCAGGGCGGAAGAAGTGGCGAAAGCCGTTCTCTTCCTCGCAAGTGACGATGCATCATTTGTTACAGGCACAAGTCTTATTGTCGACGGCGGATATACCGCAGTATAAATTTCGCTCGGTCTCTCAATCAGTCAAATTAGGTTTGAGGTGCCAATTAATAGAGCTTCTTCTGTAAGATGAGTGGTGTTCATACACCCAAATCATACTGGAGGGCTTTTTTTACATATAAATGTATAAGGATTTAAAATGTAGATATAGTGATACATTCCGAACCCCTACCTTTTAGTTACATAATAATCTATCGTCTTATATTTATTGTTATTATTAGAAAATATTGAAAATTATAAATTTAAATGTTTTAATGTAACTATGCCTTTTATACTGGTTCGGACGACGTGATGTTAACACCACTAGTAAAATGGGGTAAATCTATTGTTTCATTCTAGAAAGGATGTGTCATTTTACTCCTGATTGACTTGTAAATATTTGCCCTATCTATTCAGTATTTCCATCTGTCAGTTTGCCAAGTTAGTACTATGACGAAATGAAGTGGATTTAAAACCAAAAAAAGGGAGGGACTTTATTTTATGATAAAAATCGATCTTTTATTTAAAAATGCAAATGTGCTGACTCTAGATAACAGGAATCGCCGGGCTGGGTCAATTGCTGTAGCAGATGGGAAAATTGTCGGGATTTGGGATGAGTGTGAGCCACCTAAAAGTGCAGTGGAGATTACAGCAAGCACTGATGTTGTAGATTTAAAGGGATCCACCCTAATTCCAGGCTTTATCGATACTCATAACCATATTTTAATGTATGGATTAACGATGGGACAGGTGAACTGCGGTACACCGCCCAATCAATCCATAAACGATATTTTAGAGGTGATTGGTGCAAAAGCAAAAGATACTCCCGATGGCGAATGGGTAAAGGGATATGGCTATGATGATACACTTTTGTATGAAAAGCGCCATGTTACTCGGAGTGATTTAGATAAGGTTTCGCCAAATAACCCTGTAGTCATCACACACACTTCAGGGCACTTATCCGCAGTAAATTCGCTTGCCTTGCAATTCGCAGGTTTAACTGATGATGTTTCTGATCCCCAGGGCGGACATTATGGACGGGATGAGAACGGAAGACTTAATGGGGTAATTTATGAACCAGCGGCAATGGCACCAATAAATAATCACATACCCCAAATGACAATTGGGCAACAGGTTGACATGATAGGAAAGGCTTCAAAAGATTATGTCGCTCAAGGAATTACCACAAATACAGATGCTGCAGTTGGATTTAATAATTTGGAAGATTTAGAGGTTCATCTTAAAGCGGCTGAACAAAAAATTAATCCGATGCGAACGAGACTGATGATCATGCATCAGCAGCTTCGTGAAGGAGAGCCATTCGGGGGTTATTCTCCAGCTCAATTGGACCTGGAACTCAGGGAAAGGTCTGGGGGACGGGTTAAATTAGATAGCGCAAAAATGTTTCAGGACGGCTCCATCCAAGGATTAACAGGAGCTTTACGTCTTCCATATTATCAAAATCAAGATGTATACGGAAATCTCATTCATCAGCAGGAAGCATTTAATGAAGAAGTCTTAGACCTGCACAGACGAGGATTTAGGATCACAACGCATGGAAACGGGGATCGTGCGATCGGCTCGATATTAGCGGCATATGAATATGCTTTATCCAATAGCCCTCGTACAGGACATCGTCATAGAATCGAACATGTCCAAACCGCGACCACCGAGGACATCATGAAGATGAGGGAACTTGATGTAGCCGGATCCTTCTTCATCAATCATGTATATTATTGGGGAGACAGGCATAAACAAATTTTCCTGGGGCCGGAGCGTGGAAGGCGTATAAGTCCGTTAGCTGAAGCTGTTGCACACAATTTATTGTTCACCCTGCATTCCGATTGTCCAATTACCCCAATCTCACCCCTGTTTTCAGTATGGGCTGCAGTTAATAGAATAACGAGAGAAGGTCATGTTTTAGGCCCAGAACAGCGCATTGATGTAGAAACAGCTTTAAAGTCGATGACTATTTTTGGCGCAAAACTAAATTTTGATGAGTCACGATCAGGCAGCATAGAAATTGGAAAACAAGCAGACTTTACCATTCTCGAGACTGACCCTACAGCTGTTCATTCAGAAGAAATTAAGGACATAGCGATTCTGGCCACCTTCATAGATGGAAACCCAGTATATGGACAAGAAAAGGTAAAGACTACTTAATTTCTTACCGGAAATTTACTGCGTCTAATAATAATAGAAAATCCTATATGTTTGACATAAAGGCACCGATAATCTTTGAACCCGCATCCTCGACATTAGAGACTCCATGATCCTGTTTCCTTAGAGTTTAAAGAATCGTGATGAAAATTAAAGCTAAACTAGGGGGCTATGCTAGTGAACAAATTAGCATTCGGTCAAAATCCAAAAATGATTTTGTTATTACTTTTTGCAGGTAATTTGTTCTCGGCACTGGATCGCTTCGTCATTAATTATGGGATTGTCCATATATCCGATGACCTCCAATTGAGCGCATCCTCCACAGGTCTGATATTAAGCATCTTCTTTTTAGGATATGCAATTATGCAGATTCCCGGCGGTTGGATGGCCGATCGTTTCGGCGCAAGAATCGTGCTTATTGTCTCTGTTTTTAGTTTTACCATTTTTACCAGTCTGACAGGATTGGCATGGTCTTTTGTATCGTTGTTGGTCATTCGTTTTATGTTTGGATTGGGGGAAGGAAGTTTCTTTCCTGCTGGGGCCAAAATGATAGCAGTGTCCATTGCGGAAGAAAAGCGATCCCGGGCAATGTCATTGTTTCTTTCCGCACTCACTGTTGCAGGTGTCATTTCACCCATTCTAGCAGCTACTCTGCTTGTTAGTATCGGATGGAGGATGATGTTTGGCATTATTGGGATTTTCGGGTTTACGATTGGGTTGCTATATTTGTTCTTTTTAAAACCAAGAGTAGGGAGTCAGGGCCCGCAAGAAGTAGATTCCTTAACGGAAGTTCCTGTCAAAGGTTCTTTTATTAAGCTGTTTAAGACCCCCTTGGTCCTTAGTTTGATGGTTGCCTCGTTTGCATATGGTTTCATCAGCTGGGGAGTGATGTCATGGATGCCGACTTACTTAGTGCAGGAACGTGGCCTGAATTTAATTTCCATGGGTCTTTTACAGATGATCCCTGCAATAGCGTCGGTGGCTTTCTATATTATCGCCGGTTATGTACTGGATAAAGTGAAAGTTGGTCGGGAAAAATGGATAGGGGGCTTTAGTGGATTAGGTCTAGCATTATTCGTGTATCTCATGTTTCATGCAGAAACGGTAACGGGAGTTATCATCTATCAATCCATTATACCTATATTTTCCGCAGCCTTATCCACTATCATTTTTAGTCTGCCGCTGAAGTATTTACCGGAAGCAATCGGAGGTTCTGCAGTGGGAGTGGTCAATTTAGGGATGCAAGTGGCTGGCTTCATCGCTCCTTTAACGATCGGTTTTGTCATAGACGCTTTCGATGGATCGTTTAATGGAGCTGTTTGGTTATTGGTTTCATTCGGAGTCGTTTGTTTTATCGCTTTTATGTCCTTGAAAACGGGTAAGGAAAATTTCATATCAGAAAATCCACAAACAATTCCTGCTGTAAAATAGATTGATATAAATGAAGGCAAAAGTGGGCGTTAGGATTTATAAAAGTTTGTTCGAAATGGTATATAGAGAGTGAAATAAGTCTGCCAGCTACTATCTTTAAAAGCCTGATGTTACTGAATTCAGTTAACAGGGCTTTTTATTTTTTATACGATATTATCAATATATTCATACAGTAAGGCCAGGGTATTTTTCATGATTAAAATATACAATTTTTCCATGTGCTGCAATTAATCTATTTGGAGTAGTGTTAAGACCTATATCCGGTGAAAGGAAAATGGATGTACTAGTGGGGTCCGAAGGAGGCAATGAAATCTAAGTTTTTATTAATGTATAACTTTGGTAAAATTAGTTTATAAAAATAATCAATGTTCTTAGGGAGGACACAAATGAAGGTAAAAAAAATACATCATGTAGCAATAATTTGTTCCGATTATGAAAAGTCAAAGAACTTCTATGTAAATATTTTAGGGTGTGATATCGAGAAGGAAACATATCGGTCAGAAAGGAAATCGTATAAATTGGATCTTATCGTCGGAGGGGAATATCAGCTGGAATTATTCTCATTTCCTGATAGCCCCCATCGTCCTAGTTATCCTGAAGCTAGAGGGCTTAGACATCTTGCTTTTGAAGTGGAAGATATTAATCAAGCGATTGAAGATTTAGAAAACGAAAACATTCCAGTCGAACCTATCCGTGTTGATGAGTTAACAGGAAAAAGGTTTACTTTTTTTTGTGATCCGGATGATTTGCCTCTAGAAATATATGAAAAGTAGGATGAGGTTACCTCTATTTTTTAAGTTGATTTCAAAGATGAATACGATGATTTAAAGAGGTTACTTATATCAATTAAACTATGAAGATTCCCTATGATATGTCGATACCATTAAGTTTGATCCACTTGTATTCCATATTTCGATGAGAGCTGAAATAATCACCGGCTATACTATCTGTAGATCGGTCATTTAAATATGTCAGGAGATAAAAAAATGAATGTTTACAAATTTACAGTGTTGATACTTTTAACGACATTTTTGATGGGTTCTTCTTTTGCAGTAGTTAAAATTGGTCTACCTTATTCATCTCCATTATTATTAGCAGCATTACGCTTCACACTTGCCGGACTCATAATGGCGATGATCGTAATCTTTTTAAAAAGACCGCATCCAAACTCTAAAGGGGATTGGATAAAAATGCTCATTATCGGCACTTTTCAAACAGCCGGAGTAATGGGGTGCATTTTCCTGAGTTTACGCACGATTACAGCAAGTGAATCCTCCATTCTTACATTCACGAACCCGTTGCTTGTTGTTGTTTTCGGTACGATCTTTTCACAAACACGCTATAAACTATATCAATGGATTGGTGTTTTATTAGGATTAGTCGGAGTAATTATAACGATGGGAGCGCAACTTGAATTTAATGTTGGTATTCTTTTCGGCATTCTTTCTTCTGTTTTCTGGGCGATTTCCACATTATTGGCGAAAAAATGGGGGGCGATTTCCGATACATGGGTATTATCTGCCTATCAGATGCTTTTTGGCGGTTTACTGCTTTTACTTGGCAGCTTTATTCTTGAAAAACCATTTTTCATACTGAATGGTAATTCGTTGTTCATTTTATTATGGTTAAGTATCATGTCATCGATCGTGCAATTTGCTGTTTGGTATTACCTTTTACAAAAGAGTGATCCCGGAAAAACAAGTGCCTTTTTATTTTTGGCACCTTTCTTCGGTGTATTATCAGGGTGGGCACTATTAGGTGAACGGATATACACTTCACTCTTAATTGGCGGACTGTTTATCATCATTGGCATCTATCTTGTAAATAGCAATTTCCAAAAGGAAAATAAATTAGTTAAAAGAGCTTTATAGTAATCGCATGGATTTAAGCCGCTAAAGACAGAAAATCCTTCATGATGAAAAAGAAAAGAGCCTTTTTCTTTTTCATCATGAAGGATTATTAAATTATACCTCTATACAAAAAACTTCTTTAAATCCTTCTTTCCCTTTAGGTGTTACTTTTACTGCGCGAATAGATGGAACACGGACTATCCAGCCTAAATCAAATAAATGTGTAAGGAGCCCATTCCCTAAAGCTCCGCCAAGATGATGGTGACGTTCACTCCAATCTAAACATGAGTGGGAAAATGAACGGCGTTTTCTTCTTAAAACAAGTAAATCAATGCCGAATTCAGAAAAAAAGTGATTTCCTTTGGGTGTAACTGTAAACTCTCTCTCTTCTTTTTTCAAATATCCGGCTTTCAACATCGATTCAGTTAATTGGACTCCCAGTTTTCCTGCCAAGTGATCATAGCAAGTTCTGGCTTCCTGAAGCATTTTAACTTGGCTTGATTGTTTTAACGACCGAACTTGAGGAGGTGGGGAAATGGCAAGAAACGATTCTAAAATATGCGCAATTTCTCCATTTGCTAGCTGATAGTAACGATGTCGTCCGTGTTTTTCAACTTTAACAAGGTTACCTTCCACTAATTTAGAAAGGTGAAAGCTGGCGGTTTGAGGTGTTATTACAGCCATCAATGCTAATTCACCTGCAGTATGAAAACGCCCATCCAGTAAACTTGCAAGTATTGTTGCACGTGACGTTTCTCCTAGGAGGGAGGCTATCTCCACCATATTTGGATTTATACTCACAATAATTACCAACCTTTCTAACGATATGTAGCTAATTTTTAGTTTAAATAAGCTGAATGCTATGTAATTAGCATTTAATACATGTAAACTTATTTTTCTATTATACAGTACACTGCCTTAATGAAATTCGGTAATTCACGATTCCTGCTTTAATTAAATTTGAAAAAGAACCCTACAATAAAAGTGGATAGTGTTTATTTCGTATTTTTTCGGAGCATATATGCTGAATGATAACGTGGCATTAAAGCAATGCATATGAAACATGGATAACTTCACCAACATGTGAAGACTGCCCAAAATCATAAAATTCATCTATAAATTATTTAGATGCTAGTTAATCCTCACTCGAAGGAAATTAATGTTCTTTGCTTTTAGTGAACGTTTTTTAAAATAACTTTTTTAAACGGTTAACTGTGGTTTTAATTTGGAAGCAGGAGAAGTGTTTTTAGGCTAACTAGAAATAAGAATGAAATGGGAAAGGGTAATGCCAAGGTGTCAAGAACTTTACATTTTGAGTCGTTTCAACAAGGATTTTATTGATGGAATGAACGAGATAAATTGGGGGCATCCGTTAAATTGGGTGCTTTTTTTATTGGGGAGAGATTATGAAAATCAGGAGAGGTTAAAAAGAAGACTGTATAGAAGAAAGACTGTCTATACTTTGGATAAGCGTTTTTTAATGAAGTATATTCTTTGTAAACTAGGCATACATTCTTACATGTTCACTAACAGTAAACGTTCCTTAATAGTCCCTTTTGTCGAATTTAGTAGTCAAATAGGAGGGAATGAAGAGTATGAAAATATCAGACGTTGGATTTAAAGGTCAAGTTTTTGGATTTATAAAGTTCACACCTTTTGTGGAAAGTTTTTTGTCTGGAGATTTATATATGAATAATTTCAAAAAGTATATTGATATAGAAAGTGCTTCAGGTGAAAAAGGTGTAGGAGACAAATTTGAAGCAACTCATGTTTTTACGGAACTAACAATGAATTTCTTTACTCAAGATACCAATGAATTAATAATGTCGGGGCGGACTAAAATAATGAATTTCAGAAAAAATATAAATAAAAAAAGACCATTATATTGTATGTTTGCAATTGTCGGCGATATGTTAAAAGTGGTTAAGGAGGATGAAAAATATTACTATACCAAATTTGATTTACCTAATGAACAAATCGATAAAATGATCAGGGAGTTCGGAGATAGCTTAATTTTTGTTACCCCATCGCAATTTATTGACAGAATTACTAGAACACTCAATGAAAAAGGTTATGCTTACAGAGGGGGCTTGGTAAAATATGATGATTATAACATCAATTCCTCAGCTAGGATGAGCTCTTATAAAAATCAAGGGACTGATATTTATTTTTGGAAAGATAAATACTTTGAAAATCAATATGAATATCGCATAGTTCTCACAGATCAAGAAGTTGATGAAGCCTTAATTGTGAACATAGGTGATATTTCAGACATTAGTACTATTTTTAATGCAAATGAATTTTTCAGTGATAAATTTGAAATAAGATTACGAAAGAAAGGAAATCTAAGCATCCATTAAATTGGGTGCTTTTTATTTGCAGGATGGATAAAGAAAATATTGAGCTCTTTAAAGAATTGGCTCTGTTAAATAATATTGTTGATATAAGCTAATTATAAATTGAGAACCTCAATCAAGGTCCTTGATTTTGTTCTTATTTAAGCTAATTAAATGTCGCTGTTCTCCAAATCAAGCGAGTAGGCTTTTGATATAAAGTGTGTAATTTTTTTAGGGGAGTTGTATTTGTCATTCTTACTAAATATAGTGAGTCCAACCTCGTGTACATCAATAAATGTATCGACCTTTTCAAAAGCTAGATTTTTAAATTCAATAGGTTTATCCCAGTTTCTTGTTGGGACTAAATTCTCTTCAGAAAGTCCTTGTCCAAAGAAAATAAACACGCTCAATCCATTTAAAACTAAATCAACCGTACTACTACAAATCACTTCTAGTGTGTCAACCGAATCAATTTTGATAATAATACCGTCCGAAGCAAACTTATAGTAAGGGATATTCCTTTCCAAAATAATCTTTTCAATATGTTCAAAAATCACAGATTCCAGCACAAAGAATACAGGAAAGCTGAACATATTTTGAGCCAATGTATAAAGAAAGTCCGTATCTATGTCTCTAATTCCGACATCCATTGATTTAAACATATCTTTTGGAAGGGCAAAATCATCTTTTATACTATCGTCTGAGAATTGAACAAAATATTGTTTTTTCAATTTCTCACCTCCTACTTAGGTTATTTTTAACATTTCTCTAAAATTCACCCGTCCCCATAAGGCAAGTTATAACTTAAATGTTGATAATCTTAATTTATCATAAGTAGCATTGGTAGATAATAGACAACTATCAATCACCATTTTGCTTACCGTTGTAGAATCATTACGGAATCTAATTACATCCAAGAATTGAAACCAACTCAAATATTGGTTGAGGTATTTGGTTGCCACGCCATTAAAACGGTCCATCCAGCCTTTCAGACGACTATGATAGTTGTTAACATTTTGGATATGGAAAAGCCCTTTAACACGTTCCTTTCCATCCGATTTGAAAGGATAATGCTCTAGTCCTTTGTCTTTCGCATAGGTTTTAAATGCTCGCCACGCATCTGTACAAAGGATATTCGATTTGGATAGCTTGGAGCCGATTGCTTTATCCAATCGGGATTTTACAATACGTCCCTGTCCTAAGTCTTTGGAATAAGTCAGTTTTTGACGGTCCCTGGCAATCAGCACACAAACTTGTTCTTTACTGATGCCACGGAATTGAGAAGCACCACCACGTTTGCGAGCTTTACGCCCATTTAAATTTCGTTTCCCTTTTTCAGAGTATAGGAAATAGGTTTCATCCATTTCAACAATACAGAAAATTGGTCAAAATCCATTTGTTTCAAAGCTGGTAAAATCTTATGCCTCCAATAAAAAAGGGTGACATAATGGACTTCAATCAACTCAGATGCCTTGCGTAAAGAGTAGCCTTCAATCATACACTGAATAAAATCCAACCATTTGTGAGGAAGGTGCGAACCCCGCAAAGGGGTATTCGTGACATCGGTAAAGGTTTTACCGCAATCTTTACAGCGATAACGCTGCCGTTCCATTGTTTTCATTCCTACTTTAACGGAATACTTTCCGAATCGGACAACATTATTCGAATGATAGTGAGTGCAAGTGTAGCCGTCTTTATGTTTCTGTTCGGACACCTCTTTAAAAATAGGTTTACTAGCTGAAAATGCGGCAAGAGATTTTGTGAAAAACTCTTTCAAACGAAGTTGGTCTGCGGTATTGAGTTTTTGAATCTCCTTAATAATGTCCGTTAATGTCATTTGAAACCACTCACTTTTGTTCTTATTTATATCACTATTATAGAACAAGAGTTCGTTTTATTCAAATATCAACATAATCGTTTAACAGAGCCAAAGAATTAAATAGAAGAGTTAAATTAACCGGAAATTCTAGGGTTATCGCATCCGCAAGGGGTTTAATTTCTCAATTATATTCACTAGTATATATTTAAATCTGGACTATTTTTCATATCTTTAATTTTTAAACCATTTATGGATCTTTTAAGAGAGCGCCATTCAATAGAGTCGAAAATACAGCAAAACTACTCTGAATATGACGACTTTCATCTATTGTCATTTATAAAAAACTATGAATATGGCGGAAAAACATACTGTAGATAATGGACATTTTGCTGAACAAAGTTAAAAAAGTATCATTCACTTTTAGATTAAAGGGACTACGGTATCAAAACACGGAAATATACCTTAAGCAAATATCACAACGTAATTGCAATGGTGATTATAGCCAGTTAAGAGCGCTTTTTATGCGATAAAAGTCGATCACTTGATAAGATTGTTTTGATGTCTTTTGATGTCTGCTGCCGCTATTTGATCTGCTATTAAAATGGAGTGACTATTGAAAGTGCGTCCGTGTTTGGCTCAACAGCAACACTTTGTCTAGGCTAATACGCATCAATTGCAACCTGTTCTTCAAAAAAAATCCCCTTTAGTTGTAGGGGAAGTAATGATTTAATGCCGACTTTATGGCTTTTTATTTTTAACAGCAAATTACTGGAAATCTGATGTGAATTCGTGTAATCTACAAAAGTATGTTTTTTTCCAAATCGTAAAGGGGGACCATAATTGAGTTCAACAAATCGTAAACAGACAACAATTGTTGCTCTTTTGCTTGCGGGTACATTCATTGCGATCTTGAATCAAACATTAATGATTACCGCCATTCCTCCTGTAATGGAGGAGATGAATGTTACGGCAAATAGTGCACAGTGGCTAACAACAGTTTTTATGCTGGTTAATGGGATCATGATCCCTGTTAGCGCGTTTTTACTGGAGCGCTTTACCACCAGACAGCTTTTCCTTTCCGCGATGGGGATTTTTGCTACGGGTACATTGGTTGCGGGGCTAGCTCCTAATTTTGGAATGTTGCTGCTAGGGCGGATGATTCAGTCGAGCGGAGCCGGAATAATGCTCCCGTTAATGCAAACAGTATTCCTAATGATTTTTCCTGTTCATAAACGTGGTGCAGCTATGGGACTGGTCGGACTGGTCATTTCCTTCGCGCCGGCTATTGGACCCGCTTTGTCGGGCTGGGTTACGGAAACCTACTCATGGAGGGTGTTATTCTTTATCATTCTACCAATTGCTATTATTGATATCATAGTTGCGTTCTTCGCTTTAAAAAATGTAACAGAAGTTACACGGCCAAAAGTGGATGTGCTTTCGATTGTCTTATCTTCCGTGGGATTCGGTGGATTATTGTATGGATTTACAGCTGCTGGTAATTATGGATGGGCAGACGAGAGTACCATCATATCCCTAGGCATTGGAACAATTTCACTTGTTTGGTTTATCAAAAGGCAATTACGATTGAAGCATCCAATGTTGGAGTTCCGTGTGTTCACGTATTCATTATTCCCGCTTGCCATTATTATTGGAGCCATTACCTTTATGGGTCTGATAGGTGCCGAAACGCTCATCCCGCTATTTATGCAAAATATGCGAGGATTTACTGCGTTTGAAGCTGGATTAGCCATACTTCCAGGAGCACTTATTACCGGAATAATGTCCCCGTTCATTGGACGTATTTTTGACCGGATTGGAGCCAGGTGGCTGGTTATTGGCGGATTACTCCTCATAACCGCTTCCTCCTTTACTTTTATGGATGTTGGTCCTTCGACAAGTTTTACATTTATAATGGTAATGTACAGTATACGGATGTTCGGATTAGCCATGGTTATGATGCCTGTTTCAACGGCCGCCTTAAACCAGCTGCCTAAACGGTTAATTGCCCATGGTGCAGCAATGGATAATACGATGAAAATGATTGCCGCATCTGTAGGTACAGCAATACTTGTTACTGTAATGACAACAGCTACCGAAAATGCTCAGCAGCGTCCCGAGATAGTACATCCTGATATGTATGGCGCGCAAATCTCATTTATTGTCATCGCTGTACTTTCATTAATTAGCTTCCTCATTTCTTTTAAAATAAAGGATAAAAAATCAGCAGGAAAAGAGTTCGGGGAGAAGAATTAAATATTTGAATTCGATTTATTTAAGCTTGAAAAGAATCACAATATAGATTTCATCTACTTGTGATTCTTTTTAAACTATATCTCCTTTTTTTCGCCGCCAGGCTCCTCACCTTATTGAACCTCCTCAGTTTCTCACCAATACCCGCTTATTCACAGTTTTCATTTTGAATTGATGTTAACGAATAAACGAAGTAAGTTAGGGGACATTAAGGCATCGTGAAATAAATGAAACTTGGAACTCTATTTTTTACTATGTTATGAACATTTTCCAACGCCACCCCTGGAGGCATTCCCTCACATGTCCTATCATTCCTTTGTCATGCCTATCTAAGGGATTCTAAAAAAAGAGGGGGAACAAGTCATCCAGATGATTTGTTCCCCCTCTTTAGCATTTTCTTTCTTTATAAAAAGAAGAAAACATACATGAATTAAATGTAGGTGTTAAAATACCTTTTATTAAATCTGGACTATTTTTCAAATACTTAATCTTTAAACCATTTTCGAAACTGGATCTTTTAAGAGTGCCGTTTAATTGAGTCCTAAATTCAGCAAAAACTTCTCTGAATAGGACGACTTTCTTCTATAAATAAATGAAAATGGGATTGCCTCCTTTGAAAGAATAGAGGCAATCCCATTTTTTATTGGAAAGGCAGAATAAAACCGACCAATTGGTATTGGTGTTTTATGCGTATATATACAATTCGTAGTTCATAATTTCGGATAGTTTAAACTGTTTTGTGGATTGTTTAGAGGCTAAGTTACCAGTAAAGTTAGGATATAACTAAAAGGGAGTGTGGGAAATGAAAAAAAGTATAAGCAAAATCATATTTTTATGTTTATTGTTAGCGCTTTCACTAGCGGCGTGTTCATCGGACGATAAGTCGAGTGATGGGAAAAAATCAAATGAATTGACGGTATATTCTCCACATCCGCTTGAATTCACAGAACCGTTGATTAAGGATTTTGAAAATGAAACCGGTATCAAAGTGGAATTGATCTCTGCTGGTTCGGGTGAGCTGTTGAAGCGGGTTGAATCAGAAAAGAATAATCCTTTATCAGATGTATTTTGGGGTGGTTCCATTTCTACGCTGGATTCGAATAAAGAGTTGTTTGAAAAGTTCACTTCAGCTAATGACGACCAGGTAACTGATGAGTTTAAAAATAAAGATGGCTATATTACTAGGTTTTCTGTCGTTCCAAGTGTGATTATGGTGAACAAGAATTTAATCGGTGATATTAAGATTGAAGGATATGAGGATTTACTCAATAAAGAGCTAAAAGGTAAAATTGCCAATGCAGATCCGTCAAAATCTTCTTCTTCATTGGAGCAATTAATCAATCAATTATTTGCGATGGGAAATGGTGATCCAGAAAAAGGATGGGATTATGTTACTAAGCTGATTAAAAACTTAGATGGCAAACTGCTAAGCGGATCATCCGCTGTCTATAAAGGGGTAGCTGATGGGGAATATACCGTCGGATTAACTTTTGAAGAAGCAGCACTGAACTATATTAAAAATGGTGCACCTGTAGAAATTATTTATCCTAAGGAAGGTGTCATCGCGAAGGCTGACGGCATGGGCATTATCAAGAATGCCAGCAATAAAGAAAGTGCTGAGAAATTCGTAGATTATGTAACAAGCAAGGAAGTTCAGCAGAAACTTACTTCTGAATTAAACAGACGTTCAATCCTAAAAGATGTAAGTATTGATAAAACGACTGGAATGAAAGACTTAAGCGAAATTACAATCATTAAAGATGATGAAGAATGGTCCAATGCACATAAAGAAGATATGTTGAATGAATACAAAGATATTTTCACCAGCAACTAAGAAAAAAGACAGTTGAGCCGTCACGCTCTCTTTAGAGCAAAGGCGGCTCTTTAATAGGAGGAAAACGAATGCCGACACAAATAACATTTGATAATGTAACCAAAAAATATGGAGAACTTACAGTGATTAGCCAGCTTTCGTTAAAAATTAAAGAGGGCGAGCTCTTTACCTTGCTTGGGCCTTCTGGCTGTGGAAAGACGACTTTGCTTAGGATGATTGCGGGTTTTCATAGTGTGGATGGAGGCAGCATTTCGTTTAATGAACAGATAATCAATCATATTCCAGTCAATAAACGGGACATTGGCATGGTGTTTCAAAGCTATGCAATTTTTCCCCATATGTCCGTTAAGGATAATGTGAAATACGGATTGAATGCGCGTAAATTATCTAAAGTAGAAAAAGCGAAGCGCTTAGAAGATATTCTTGAAACCGTGCAAATTACTCAGTACCAGGACCGTCTGCCGGCCATGCTTTCAGGGGGACAGCAGCAGCGGGTAGCTTTGGCTAGAGCTATTGTTATTCATCCAAAGGTCTTATTAATGGATGAACCGCTGTCAAATTTAGATGCTAAGCTGCGAATAGATATGCGGCGTGCCATTAATGAAATTCAACAAAAGATTGGAATTACAACTGTTTACGTGACACATGATCAAGAGGAAGCGCTAGCCATATCTGATCGAATTGCGGTCATGAACAACGGGGTCATTCAGCAAGTCGGTACACCAACTACGATTTATCTGCGTCCAGCAAATAAATTTGTGGCAACTTTCATTGGTCATTCTAATCTATTCAAAGGAAAAGTGAAGAAAGCTACCGGCAAAGATATCATCACTCTTGAAGGGGGCTTTAGCTTTGAAATGACTAATCTAAGCAGTGACGTTGAAGATGGTCAGCTTGTTACTGTTGCCGTTCGTCCAGAAGAGTTTGCTATTGCAGAGTCGGATGAAGGGATTGATGGGAAAATTGTTTTCAGGAATTTCCTTGGTAAATACATTAATTACGAAATTAAGCTGCCTAATGAAAGCAGAGTTGAGCTTAGTCAGGATACTAATACAGCCAAGCATTTCTTTGATGTAAATCAATCTATTAAGCTGGCCTTATTAGTGGATAAAATAAATGTATTCACGGAGGATGGTGAGCAAAGCCTTATCGAAGGAGTGATGAAATATGAATAAAAAGAAATTTAAAATCAATTTAGATTTTTGGAATATCATGATTATCCTTTGTTTAGCTATCTTTATCATTTTCTTGGTTTATCCCTTATCCTCACTCATTATAAATAGCTTTAAGGATCCAGCGAATAATACCTTTACATTTGCAAACTATCAAACCTTCTTTGAAAAGAAGTATTATTACGAAGCATTGCTTAATAGCTTTTCCATTACCATTTTAGTAACGATATTGGCGGTTTTACTTGGAGTTCCTTTGGCTTATTTAATGACTACGCTAAAAATCAAAGGAAAATTTATTCTTGAAATGTTAATTATTATTTCGGTGCTTTCGCCGCCGTTTATCGGTGCCTATTCTTGGATTCTATTATTAGGGAGAAGCGGGGTGGTCTCGACTTTTTTCAAAGAACACTTCAACATTCAAACACCCAGTATATATGGCTTTGCCGGAATCTTGATTGTTTTTACCTTTAAGCTGTTTCCTTTCATTTATCTATATGTATCGGGTGCGCTTAAGAAAATGGATTCATCATTGATTGAAGCAGCTGAAAGTCTTGGAACCACGGGGATTAGAAAGGTATACACATTGATTCTACCGTTAATCTTGCCGACGATTCTTGCTGGTGCTTTATTAGTCTTTATGAATGCGTTAGCTGACTTTGGTACACCAATGCTGATCGGTGAGGGCTTCTCCACGATGCCTGTTTTGATCTATTCGGAATTCATTAGTGAGGTTGGCGGTAATGCATACTTTGCTGCTGCATTAAGCTCGATTATGATTGTGATTACGGCCGTTTTTTTCATTGGACAAAAATATATCGTTAATAAAAAATCCTTTGAAATGAGTTCGCTGCGTCCAATTAAGCCAGTGAGAATAAAAGGAATGAAGAATTTTCTTGCGCATGGTTTTATCTATCTTACGATTGCGATTGCGATCATTCCACAGGTTACGGTCATATATACCTCATTTCTAAAAACACAGGGTTCCATTTTCGTTTCGGGCTACTCATTTGACAGTTATATTACAGTCATGGACAGAATGGGTGATTCAATTTTGAATACGTTTCTGTATGGCGGGGTAGCCATTATTATTATCATTATTTTAGGAATGCTGATTGCTTATGTTTCTGTAAGAAGAAAAAATGTTTTCACTTCGTTATTGGATACAATCGCGATGTTTCCATACATTATTCCTGGATCTGTTTTGGGGATTACCCTTTTGGTTACCTTTAATGATCAGCCGCTTATGCTCAGCGGAAGCGCAGCTATATTGATCGTTGCTTATGTAATCCGGCGTCTTCCCTATACCATGCGTTCAAGCGCAGCGATTATTTATCAGTTAAGTCCGAGCCTTGAAGAAGCATCTATAAGCCTAGGATACTCTCAATTTAAAACCTTCATTAATATTACAGCAAAATTAATGATGCCAGGCGTCTTAGCTGGTGCTCTCCTGAGCTGGATTACGGTCATCAATGAGCTGAGTTCTTCAATCATCTTGTACACAGGACAGACAAGGACTATGTCAGTCGCCATTTATTCAGAAGTTATACGAGCAAGCTACGGGACAGCCGCGGCTTTGTCTACTATTTTGACCGTAACGACGATCATTACCCTATTAATCTTCTTTAAGTTTAGTAAATCGAAGGAAATTAGTATTTAGAGAAAGTAGGAGGATCAGTATTGAGCTATTCAATCATTGAACAATTCACTCAGGCGAAAACAGGGAACGAAGTAGATAATGAAGATAAGGTAGTTATAACAGACAATTTTGTAGCAGTAATTGATGGAATGACACCTCTGAATAAGAGTCTTTATTCTGGGGTGTCTCCAGCTAAATTATGTGCCGAGCTGTTAGCTGATTGTATTAGAGGGTTTTCAAGCACGGTAACCTGTTCTGAAGCGGTTGCACAGTTAACAGATTACGTCAAAGGATACTATGAAAAAAATGATATCATTGAGGAGGTTTATACTTTTCCTCATAAGCGAATGGGCGCAAATATAATCATTTACAGTCACAAAAGGCAGGAAATATGGTTTGTGGGGGATTGTCATTGTCTGATTGATGGCAGGCATATTACCAATGAAAAATTGGTCGATACGTTATTAGCTGCCATGAGGAGCTCCATCATTCGTGAATATTTATTAACTTGCGACATCTTGGATTTACTAAATGAGGACTTAAGTAGCAATGATCTTAAACCGTTTCTTCAGCAGCAATACCAATACCAAAACAATCAGCTATCATCTCCGCTATCATACACAGTAATAGATGGATTTCCCGTGATAACGAATATGATTAAAGTTGTAGATGTTAGAAATGCCTCAGAGATCGTATTAGCAAGTGATGGTTTTCTGATTTTGAAGGAAAGTCTTCGAGAATCTGAAAACGCTTTAAGACACTTATTAAAAAATGATCCGTTATGCTATCAACTCATACCAACTACAAAGGGATTAAGAAAAGGAAATGTATCCTTTGATGACCGTTCTTATATTAAACTCATAAAATAAAGATATATTTAATATTTGGATATAGCATTATAATGAAGTGAAGTGTTGACACTTGAATAAGAGCAAACTTGCTGTTTGGAGCTTTATAATGAAAGAAAATATGTCTCTAAAAAAAATGTATCGAGAAAAACTCAGCCGTTCTCTTTTACTTTTTGCGATTATCCCAACAATTCTGGTGACAGTCTTGTTTTTTCAATTATTCTTTTCCATTGGTAACTATTTCAGTAATCAAGACTTAATAAAAAGAAATAAGGAATTATCCAATTTTCTCACAAAAGAAATCACTTCCTATAAAGAAGATATGCGAATTCTGCAAGCGAATCCATCCTTACCTACAGTCTTTCAAAGTGATGATTTACATACACAGGTTTATACTGAGTTGTATCAGATTGTGACGAATCATCGACTTAAAAGCAAGTTTTATATTGTGAATGTAGATGGCGATATTTTATTAACCAATTCTTATAAAAACAATGCTATTCAGATCTACCATAAGAAATATCTTTCCTCTCTTAATTTAAAACAAAAAGAGGATATTACCATATATAAAGAAAAGGATAATGAGCAGTTAGATTACGCCTTTTTGAAGCTGACTACACCGATTTATCAAGGGAATGAAGTGAAGGGTTTTATCATTTTTGATTTACAATCCACTTACTTAAAGCGATTCTTCGAAGAATCCAATTATACGGATATTTTGATAACGGATCCCTTTGGTTATCAGTTGTTCACTTCGAAGAAATCCCTCATTCTCAATAATGGCAAGATGAGGGCATTTACTAAGAAAGAATATAGTGTCGTTTCAACCGATATCGTAAATGATGAATTAAAAGTACATACAATTCGGTATATGGGCTTATTCAATAAATTATATATCATTGGCTTTTTAGGATTATTGGTGATTAGCGCACTTCTTATAATGATTACAAGATTATTTGCTAATCATGCTGCCAAAAGAAAAACAAAATCAATTGACACAATCCTCTCAACCATTTCTGATGTAAATGAAGGGACATATAAAGGATATAAAGAGTTAGAAGAAAATGATGAATTGGAGTACATCAATTATTACTTAAATGAAATGATTCAGTATAGAGACAGCTTATTATCGGAAAATAAAGAAATCCTTATTCGTAAGACTGAGGCCGAAATTAAAGAACTTCAAATGCAATTCAATCCTCACTTTTTATTTAATACCCTAGAAAACATAAAATTTATGATTCGATTGAATCCCAGCTCAGCTGAGAAGTTGCTATTAATGCTATCTTCCATACTTAGATATTCAATCAATAATACTGAACAGGACAGTCCGCTTAAACATGATTTATTGTATATTAAGGATTATTTAGAAATACAGAAATATAGATTTGAAGAACGTCTGGATTATTCAATCGACCTTCCTGTAGAGCTCGAAGACTGTTTGATTCCCAAGCTTATTACGCAGCCATTAGTTGAAAATGCGATTAAATATGGAATTGATGAAGTAAGTAAACTGACTATTAACATTAAGGTATCAAGAACAAAGAAAAGTTTGCTTTTCATCATTGCCGACACCGGTATAGGGTTTTCAGAAGAACGCCTTCAGGAGATTCGTTCATTATTAAAAACATCTAATAACCATTCAAATCATATTGGCATCTATAATGTGCATAGAAGGATTCAGCTGAAATATGGAAACTCCTATGGAGTAAGAATATTTAGTTTACAAGAAAACGGAAGTCTCTTGCTTATTAAGCTCCCCATTAGAGAGGAGACAGAATTTTGATAAACTTATTAATTGTAGAAGATGAACGAATGATTCGGCAAGGTCTGCTATATACAATTGATTGGACTGCACTAGGCGTGTCCATTATTGGAGAGGCAAGTAATGGGATGGAGGGCTATGAGAAAATTATCGATCTGAAGCCTGATATTGTCCTGACAGATATAAAAATGCCCAAAATGAATGGAATTGAGATGATCGAAGCAGCAAGCCAGTCGCTGTTCTTTCACAAAATCATTTTGTCTAGCTACAGTGACTTTAGCTATGCACAGAAGGGAATCAAATTAGAGGTTTTTGATTATATTTTAAAGCCTGTGGATGCAAGAATCCTAAACGAAACAATAAAGAAGCTGACAGTTAAGATAGCCAATAATCGTGAAATAGAAAATAGAGCAAAGAAAATGCCTTACTTTGAAGAGCTGCTTGAAGGAGCAGGTTATACTAAGGATTCGATGAATATCTATGTGAAGCAATGCATTGAATATATCAGAGAACATTATGCTGAGAAAATCAACAATGAAGAAATGGCTGATCGCTTAAACGTCAGCTCCAGCTATCTCAGCCGAGTATTCAAGAAAGAAACAAGCCATACCATTACAGATTACTTGAATCGTTACCGAGTGATGAAGGCTATTTCGCTCCTGCAAACAAATCATTATCGGATCTACGAAGTCGCCTATCGAGTAGGATTTTCCAATTATAAGCATTTCTGTACGGTCTTCAAAAAGTATGTTTCCTATTCTCCCAGTGAGTTTATGAATAGGGAGGGTAAATGATAGCAGTAATAAGGAATAGAATAATAGGTCCAGAGGTGCACCTTCTTTTTGAAAGGATAATGATAATCTGTATCAAAAACTGAGAATTTCGGAAATGGTAAAAAAGGGGGGAATAGTGGGAAACCATTATTATAGTCATTTAATATTATTTGGAATAAGCCTATTCGAGATCACTCTCGAGTAGGCTTATTTATTTTTACAAGCAACACCTTTACTTATGGTTCCTGTAATGCATCTATATGATATTTTTATTTTTCATTGATCAAACTATCAATTAAACAATTTTTGTTTGATACCCTTTTGTTTATTTTTCGGAGGGGTAAGGTCTTTTGGAATTAGGGATGTATAAGTTTCCCCGTCGAGTCTTTCAGCTAATTCTTTTTTAGCATTATCAAGTATTTCTGGGTTTTCAAGTGCCGAAATAGCAGTACATGCCATTGCTTTTCCAGCTAATAACATGGCATCATGGGCGTAGCTTTCTTTACCTTGTGCGACAGCCTGCCAAGTATGAAATGGTGTTCCAAACGCCCAGGTGGAAGTAACACATTGTGCGGTTGGAACATTCCAGCTAACATCGGCAACATCTGTAGACCCCCCCATAAATGTTTCTTTTTCAGAAAAAGGAACGATAAAGTCGGCAATAGGTCGTTCTGCTAATTGAGAAGCTCCTTGTTTTCCAACTTGTAAAGCTGCCGCACGCTTCTCCTCGTCAGTCAACGATTCATAGATTGTTTTTGCATAGTCTATATCCTGTTCATTAGCATGAGGAGCTCCTATTTCCTGCATATATTGGTGCATCACTTTTTCAAGGGTCATATTAGGGATTAAATTATGGCAGGAACCTTGAATTTCGAAATCAACCTTCGTTTGCGTCATAAGTGCCGCACCGCGGGAACAGTTAACTACCCTGTCATAAAGCTCTTTTACTTGATCTGGTTTCGGTGCACGGATTAAGTATGTCACTTCCGCCTCAGCCTGAACAACGTTTGGAGCCAATCCTCCTGTATTGGTTACAGCATAATGAATCCGAGCTTCATCAATCATGTGTTCCCTCAAATAATTGACTCCAACATTCATAAGTTCGACTGCATCTAAGGCACTTCTTCCTAAATGTGGTGATGCAGCGGCATGGGCACTTCTCCCTTTAAATTTAAAGTGCGCATGGATGACCGCATTGGCAGTGGAGTTCATGACAGCATTCATTGTTGAAGGATGCCATGAGAAGGCAGCATCAACATCTTTAAAAAGACCGTCTCTTGCCATAAAAGTTTTCCCGTATCCACTTTCTTCTGCTGGACAGCCAAAATATTGTACTGTTCCACCAAGCTTATTTTCCATCAAATAATCCTTAACCGCAATAGCTGCCGCTAAGGAACCTACTCCCAGCAAATTATGTCCACAGCCATGGCCATTTCCATTTTTATTAATGGGCTCGAATGTACTGCTGCGTGCCTGTTGACTTAGCCCTGCCAAGGCATCATATTCCCCGAGTATCGCAATGACTGGATGACCAGATCCATATGAGGCAACAAAACCTGTTTCAAGACTAGCTATTCCCTTTTTTACGGTAAACCCTTCCTTTTCCATTGCTTCGCTAAGCAAATCAGCTGAACGGAATTCCTCAAATCTGGTTTCTGCAAACTCCCATATTTGATCACTTAGCTGTGTAAACAAGGTGCGTTTATTATCTATTAAATTTGTAATTTTTTCTGATAGAGTAGTCAATTTTTCCATCTCCTAAATTGCGTTATTTTTGAAAGAAGGAACCTCTTTCTTAGTGCGAATTAAAAATAAAGATCCCGCACACAATAGAGCAAACATAATCAGCATAATAAAAGCAACTGTATAAGAACCGTCAAAAGCATCGACTAAAAATCCTATTAACATCGGAGTAAGAACCCCAGCGAATTGGGCTCCGGTATTAATGAACCCATTTGCAGTACCTACAACCTCTTCAGACAGCATTTTTAATGGAGCTGAGATGATCAGAATAATATTAAACGACATGAATACAGTAACAACACTTTGATAGACAGCAAACATTGCTATATTTGGTGCATAAGCCATTAAATATAGAAAAACCGCCGTTAATACTGCAAATACAGCTGCAATTACCTTATCTTTCCCTTCAGGTAATTTATCCAAAATATAGCCGCTTACAATCATTGCAATAATTCCTGCAAACGCTGGAATAGCTGAAATATACCCGACTGATGTTAAGTCGAGATGGCGTTCCGCTACTAAATAAGTTGGCATCCACGCCA
Organism: Peribacillus sp. N1; assembly: GCF_054600815.1. Lineage (NCBI taxonomy): Bacteria > Bacillati > Bacillota > Bacilli > Caryophanales > Bacillaceae > Peribacillus > Peribacillus sp. N1. The sequence goes on from NZ_BAAHZO010000001.1 coordinate 169,118, forward strand.
TTAATCCCCATTGCACTGCATAAATGGCAAAATAGGCAATGAACAAATTCCAGATAATCGGAGTTTTTAAAACTTCTCTTAAGGGTGCTTTAATTTTTGAAGGGTTTTCACTTTTTCCTACAGTTGAATCTTTCCGCTCTTTTATAAAAAATACATAGAGGAAGGCAAATATAATACCAATGGCACCCGCAATATAAAAGATTGTTCTCCAACCGATACTTTGCATGGACTGGGTACCTATTATTGGTGTTATTACCCCCATAATTGTCCCAGAAGTGAGCATAAAGGACATGGCACGGCTACGTTCATTTTGTGGAAACCAACTCGCAATACCTTTTGACGCAGATGGAAAAAAGCTGCCTTCCCCAAGTCCAAAAAGAAATCGAATGAGGATTAAGGACATGAAGGACCACGCCATTCCTGACAAAATCGTGAAGACGGACCAAGCAAAAACAGCCATGATAATGATTTTTCGGAAACCAAACCGATCTGCGAGCCACCCACCGGGAATTTGCATTAAGGCATAACCTGCAAAAAAGCTGCTTAAAACAATTCCAGTCTGGGAGGCACTTAAATGTAGATCCTCTGAAATACCTAAAATCGCATAATTCATAAAAAATCGATCAAAGTTTCCAATTGACCATCCTAAAAATAGCAAGATGATAATGACATACTTCCAGTGCGACAATTTAGATACCATATAATTCCTCCTAGCGAAATTAGTTGAATTCTGTATAATTATAAAAAATTCTAACTATTCAAACAATGTTTGACTCTATATAATAATTACATAAACTATGTGGAGGTCTACATATTCATATGGAGGTTGTATAAAGTGGAAACATTGATGAAAATCAAACAATTTTTAGTGGGTGACTGCTGCTTTTCCCATTTTCAGCTGTGGCAAAGCCTAAATGGATTAGATTTTTCACTTGTTTTATCTCAACATTTTGACAAAGAAACACCCATACCAGAAAGATTTTACAATGAAAAAATTCGCACCCATGAAAATTACACCGATATTTACTATCATTATGTCAATCATACAACCATTGTCCTCAGGCTCAGCAAATCATCCGTATTAAAAATCGAAAGCAAGCAAAAACTTAAAACGATAATCGATTTACATTACTTGCAAGAAATGCTAGATAGAGAAAAATATATTAGGAACAAAATGATGGAGAGCATCCGTGATATATCCGTACACGAAGATTTAGATGATTTGTTAAAAAAAATATTAGAAAATGCCTTGTCTGTTATACCTGTAGCTAATATGGGAGTTTTATGGATATACGAACCAAGCTTAGACGTGCTTTTTCCTAAAGCATGGACAGGCGGTCCTAATGAAGAAATTGGAAAAATGAGAATGAGGGTTGGGGAGGGAATTATCGGAAAAACCTTTAAAGATAATAAATCTTTTATTCTTACAAATATAGAGGGAATTCTCTCAGAATCCTCTAATATTTCACCAGGTAATCTTTTTCATTTGTATAACTCTGTCCAATTTGACGATTTACAATCCATTATTTCAGTGCCAATAAAGGTTGAGGAGAGTACTTTATGTGTTTTGATCGTCTACCAAAATGGTGCTTATCCACTTTTAACGAAAGATGATCAACAACTGTTAGAAAGTTTTTCCGATCAGGTTTCTATTGTTTTAAGAAATTCGAAGCTATACCAAAATCTAAAAAAACAAAATGACCTTTTAATTCAACGAGATACCATACACAATTCTTTAATAAAACTGTCACTTCAAAGTAAAGGGTTACAAAAAATCGCAAATGAAATAAAAAAGATGATAAACCATCCATTAATGATAGTAGACTTAACAGATGATCAATTATATTCAAGTCCAACCCCATGGAAGGTGGAGCTTCCTTCAGAGCTGATAAAAATAAATACAAAAATACCAACTCAATCTTTCTTTACTGAGTCTTATAATAGTCAGTCATTGTATATTCACCCCATTATTGCTATTGATGTTCCAATTGGAATAATGGCCGTAGAAATGGAGGAAGATGACCTTTTTCCTTTAAACAAAATGATTATTGAACAGGCAAGCTCAGTAATTGCATTAGAGATTATCAGAAAACAAACATTAGTGGATTCTTTTTATCAAAAAACAAATGATCTATTCAATGATTTTATTCAGAGCCGAGAATATAATCTGATACGAAAGAATGCCATTGAGCTTAGAATTAATCAACATCCCTATTATATGGCGATCGTAATTCATCTACATCCTCATGCAGATTTCCATTTTGTTAACATGCAAATGCACAAACTAATTGCCCAAATTAAAAGGCATTTAGGAATATTTGTTTCACTCGTTTTTGGTTATGGAAATAAAGTGACGTTGATATGCCAATTTAATAACTTTGCAGATCAAGATTATGTAAAAAAGAGACTAGCGCTTATTCATACCAACTGGAATAATGTGCATGAAGAATCCCTAAAAATAGGGATGGGTACCTGCTATCCAAGTATGGAGAATATAGCAAAAAGTTACTCCGAAGCGGATAAAGCCCTTTCTTTTCTGATCTCGAGGCAGCTTAAAAATATCGTGAACTATCAGGATATTGGCATAAATCATCTTTTTATTCACCAACCCATTGATGACTTGAACTCTTTTGTAAATGAAATTTTTAATCCCCTCCAATCTGATAAAGACGGTACTTTGGATTTAGAACAAACCCTGCTTGCCTATATGGAGTACGACCGTCAAGCTACACAAACAGCCAAAATTTTGCATATCCATGTTAATACTTTATATCAAAGGCTAAAAAGGATCGAAGAAAAGCTTCAAATTTCCTTTTCAAATCCAGAAGACATTTTAAAAGTTCAACTTGCATGTTATTTAAGAAATTCAATCGTCTCACTAGACTCGTAGCCTTAAGTTGGATAACTCGTTTACCCGGATCACGCCTCCTAAGAAGAGGGATATTCCTTTTCTGAATTCACACCTTTTTATCCTGTTAATTTGATAATATTGGAAGAGAATCTCGTCTTTTTTATGAGGTTCTTGGGAGTAAAAAAATTGACAACATTGAGGTTAACATTTCTGGCAAGAAACTCAACGAATGTGTTTATGGATGGGATAATATTAGATCACTACTTTTAAACTAAGATATTTAGATACTAAATTAAAAGGTAATATTAATATGACGTTGATGTTTGTAGTGGATTTATTCTTCTACTTTTGCCCCCTTGGGTGAAGGGAATCAACTAAAAAAATAGAGAAAAGATTGCTAGGGGACATTGGTCAACGTCCATTAACGTAGCAACGGAACATGGAAACATTTAAAAAAATATTGTACATGGGGAAAAACGTCTGTAAAAGGATTTAATACCTTAAGGAGGAGAAAAAGTGAGTCCAACGAAAAGCATCATTTCACTTAAAAACATTACCTGGAAACGAAATGGAAAGCTGTTATTGAATGGGGTTTCATGGGAAGTCCAAAAAGGGGAACATTGGGCTCTTCTAGGACTAAATGGATCAGGAAAAACATCTCTTTTAAAAATGATTACAGGTTATCAATGGCCAAATAGTGGTGAAGTGTCTGTTTTAGGGAATCTTTTTGGAAAAACGAATATTCCTGAACTGCGGAAATCCATCGGCTGGGTGAGTTCCTCATTAGATCAGGAATATCAGTCACGCCCAAATGATACAGCACTGGAAGTAGTTTTAAGTGGAAAATTTGCTTCAATTGGATTATATGAGGAAATTACAGAGGAGGATGTAAAGAAAGCAAAAGCATTACTTGACCAATTCAGAATCAAACTTCTGTCTAACCAATTTATCCACACACTCTCTCAAGGTGAAAAAAGAAAAGTAATGATTGCAAGGGCCCTCATGTCTTCACCGCAATTATTAATCTTAGATGAGCCTTGCAATGGACTGGATATTTACTCTAAAGAAGAGCTGTTAACATCTATTGAAGATATGACTGCTGCACCGAACGGCCCAACCATTTTATATGTTACACATCATATTGAAGAAATTGTACCATCTATAACCCATGCTATGTTAATCAATTCGGGGAACGTTATGGATAAAGGAGAAAAAAGGGACGTATTAACCGAATAATTATTGGAAAAGACCTTTCGGGTCCCAGTCAAAGTAGAATGGGAGAATGAGCGTCCCTGGATCCGGATTAAATCCCTGTTATTTACTGAGAAAAAATAAACCAAGTATGTTGAAGTGTAAAGTAAAGCAGTCGTAATGGTAGAACTACAAGATGAATATAGATTACTTATTGGAGGGCCTAATTAAATAACTTAATTTAGTAAGGTCATAATAATACTCGTTAGGACATCTTAATTTATCCCAATATGTAGAATGGCCTTTGTGTATTTCTTAACTAGATCCTCGATGGCGCGGTTGGAAAGAGGGACCGCTCCATCATTCACCCTAGTCAAATCCCCTTAATTCATAACTGTATATAAAAAAAGGAAAAACTATATATTTTACATACTGCTATAGTTTTTCTATTAGTAACTCAGTCAGTTATTTTATATAAAACTTCCTTTACAGAAATTCTTATTCCTCTCCGGAGAAATGATCAAAGACAAATTGTTTAAATTGTCGAACTGCAGGTGATAAATATCTTCCCTCGACCCAAGAAACTCCAATTACCCGTTGGCACTGCGGCCATTGAACACGTATTTGCGATATTTCACTTTGGTCTGTCCCTTTCAGGGTCGGTAGAATTGAGATTCCCAGCCCGGCAGCTACAAGCCCTGCTACGGTGTTTGCTTCCTCTCCTTCAAATGTAATATTAGGTGTAATCCCTGCTTCCTCAAACAATTGTTCGACAGTTATGCGGAGGGAATATCCTTTTTTTAAAAGAATAAACGATTCTGCTGCAATTTCTTCTAAAGTGATCGTTTCATAATTGGCGAATTTATGCCCTTTAGGGACTATAACAAAGAGTTCCTCCGTCCAAAGTTGCGCCCATTGGAGTGGCGCTTTCATTTCCATAGGCGCAATTAGACAAAGATCCAATTCTCCTAATTGTAATTGCTCAAGAAGAGTATGGGATGGGCTTTGTGTGAGTTGAAAATTGATTTTTGGATAGTGCATACGAAAAGAAGCGATTAAATCTGGAATAAGATTCGTGCTCAACGTGTGTAGAAAACCAAGGGAGACTTGTCCCTGCTCTGGCTCGAGCAACTCTTGAATTTCTTGTTTACCTTTATGGAATTCCTTCATCATACTATCCACACTCTTTAAAAAGATGTGACCATATTGATTTAATCTAATTGAACGCCCTTGACGTTCAAATAATGGAACACCTATTTCATCCTCAAAACGAGCAATAGATCGGCTGAGGGCAGACTGGGTGATTGATAACGCTTCTGCCGCACGCGTCACGTGTTGCATACGTGCTAGAGTTTGGAAATATTCAAACTGTTGCCATTCCATCCATAGACACCTCTTTCATAAATCTGTTCATTCATTCCATATAATCATTAAAACCATTATTATAATGAATTATACATCATAAGGTATCGGTGGTAATATAAAATTCAAGAATAGAATTTGTTAAAAGGAATGATTTTTTATGCAATATAGATGGCAAAGGTTGATTGTATTATGAGATATATTCAACAAGGTACACCTGTCTTTCGCAAAACTAGCTTTGCTTTCTTTGCGGCTGGTTTCAATACATTTGCTATTCTTTACTGTGCGCAGCCTTTAATGCCAGAGTTCACTAAAGAGTTTAGTATTTCTCCAACTACTGCAAGTCTGTCACTTTCGGTCACAACAATAGCTCTAGCCATCAGCATGCTGGTTTTTGGTTCTTTGTCTGAAGTATGGGGACGTAAGCCCATCATGGTTATTTCTATGATCCTTGCTTCGGTGCTTTGTATTCTTACAGCATTCAGCCCTAATTTTCATCTCTTACTAGTGTTTCGTACTATGGTAGGAATTGCATTGGCTGGCCTTCCCTCCATTGCAATGGCCTATCTTGGAGAAGAAATAGATCCTAAAAGCCTTGGAACCGCAATGGGCCTGTATATCAGTGGCAATGCAATTGGCGCTGTGTGTGGTAGAATTATCTCTGGTATGCTGAGCGACTACCTTGGTTGGCACATAGCAATAGGAGGAATCGGTCTAATAAGCTTAGTGGCCACCCTGATTTTTTGGATTAGCTTACCACCTTCGCAAAATTTCCAACCTCGTAAATTAGAGATTGGAAGGTTAGGGAAATCCTTAATTGACCATCTTAAGGATCCAGAATTAATTTGCTTATATACGATGGGGTTTTTGCTTTTAGGAAGTAATGCAGCATTGTTCAATTATATTGGATATGTATTAATTGCCCAGCCTTATTCATTAAGTCAAACGTTAGTAAGCTGGATATTTATAGTTATGATTGTTGGAATGTTTAGCTCTGCCTGGACTGGGAAATTGGTAGATCGACACGGTAAGCAAAAAATATTAATCATTAATCTTTTGATTTCGTTCTTCGGAGTCTGTTTAACTTTGGATTCTGATTTGTTTGTGAAGATACTAGGACTTGGATTGTTTACTTTTGGATTCTTTGCCTGTCATTCGATTGCTAGTAGTTGGGTCGGACAACGTGCTTCACATAACAAGGCACAAGCATCTTCATTATATCTATTTCTTTACTACGCTGGATCGAGTGTAGGTGGAACAGTCGGAGGTGTGTTTTGGTCCATATTCGGATGGGATGGACTAATCGTCATGATTTCGGGATTCTTATTACTTGCTCTTATACTTTCAGTATACCTTTCAAAGCGCCAATACCGATACAAACATTATGATGTTTTAAAACCTCAGAACCCATTGAAACAAACCTCAGGTAACCCATGAATCGTCAATAAATAAAGGGGAGCACATATTTGCCTTGTTTAAATATGTACTCTCCTTTTATTTTTTAATAAACTAAACCAACTAAGAATAACCCGAACATACATTCAACAAATGCAATATATATTCAGCTCCTTTTCGAGTACGAAATAGAACTTTATTAGTCTTTTCAAATTAGTGTTCGGTCAAAATCTAAACATGATTTTGTTATTACTATTTGCAGGTAATTTGTTCACTGGATCGCTTTTTTCGCTAGGAAAAAGGTTGAGGTGTTTGAAACGTATATCAGTTTTTACTAATGTGCTGAATTAAACTAGCTGGTGGAGTGGTGGAAGAGGCATTTCGATAGTTACACAATGAAAATGCGTTGGTCTCATCAATATGGTCTGAGTTGATAAAGAGATAATCACCACCTCGAGCGACGAATGCGCAGTAGAATCCGAAAGAACTTTGGTAAAATTAGATTATTAAAATAATCAATGTTCTTAGGTAGGAAACAAATGAAGGTAAAAAAATACATCATGTAGCAATAATTTGTTCCGATTATGAAAAATTAGGGTGTGATATCGAGAAGGAGACATATCGGTCAGATAGGAAGTCGTATAAATTGGATTTAATAGTCGGAGGGGAATATTTGCTTGAATTGTTCTCATTTCCTGATAGCCCAAATCGTCCAGTTATCCTGAAGCAAGAGGGCTTAGACATCTTGCTTTTGAAGTGGAAGATATTAATCGAGCGATTGAAGATTTAGAAAAAGAAAACATTCCAGTCGAACCTATCCGTGTTGATGAGTTAACAGGAAAAAGGTTTCCCTTTTTTTGTGATCCGGATGATTCGCCTCTTGAAATATATGGAAATTAGTATTTGCAGTAGGGTTATGTATATTTTGATAAGAAAAGTCTTTCATCAAGGTGCCCTAAAACAAAATAGCACTCAAAACAAAAATGGAACTCATTTTGTGATTTCCATTTTTGTTTCTGTATTTTTTAGGTCATAATTCCGTATTATATATTAAGTTTTTATCAACCTAGTACAGTGTGATTTCTAATAACTGGATAAATATAGGATTTAACATCTTCTCCAACAAATGCTTTCCAAATATTCAATTTTAAAAGGTCACTGAGGTTATAAAAAACTTCATTTTTTGTTATTGATAGGTTTTTGTATTACTTAATCTATATATTCTTAGGCAGCAAGGCTCATTATCTTGTGAATTTTAAAGGAAGTCTTTTCACTCCAAAAACGAACGGACTTGGAATCGCCTCCAGCTCAGTCCCTTTTACACCTTCCAATTTTGCAAATGTACTTAATAGTGTCACGAGAGCTACTTCTGCTTCTAGACGTGCAAGCGGGGCACCTAAACAAAAATGAATACCAAACCCGAAACTCAAATGAGGGTTTAATTTCCTTTCTAACGTAAACCGATTAGGCTCTGCAAACTTTTGTTCATCCCGGTTTGCCGAAGCGACCCAGCAAATTACTTGTTCCCCTTTTTGGATTGTTTTGCCCCCAACTTTGACATGTTCCTTTGCAACACGGCCAATTGCCTGTATTGGAGGATAAAAGCGTAGTGTTTCTTCTACCAATTTTGGTATTAAAGTCAGATTTGTCCTAGCTTGTTCTTGAATGTTTTTATCTTCTGTCATATAGCGTACGGCATTTGTAATCAAATTAGTTGTTGTTTCATTTCCCGCAACTAATAATAAAACACAGAAAGATAGTACCTCTTCTTCTGTTAATTTTTCCCCATCAATTTTTGCTGCTAATAATAGCGAAATTAAATCTTCTTCAGGATTAACTTTTCTCTCTAAAATTATTTTTTTGAAATATTCTTTAAGAAACCCACTTCCTTCCTTGCGTTTTTGTGCCATTCTTTGGAAGGCTTCATTTGAATTATCTTTGGCGCCTGCCACGAGAACATCAGAATAGGTTTTAAAAAGATCCCGATCCTTAGCAGGGACCCCCAATAATTCGGCAATTATTATGACAGGCAACGGACCAGCAAGGTTATGAACGAGATCCATAGTCCCCTTCTCATTAACTTGATCGAGAAGGTAATGTGTCACCTCTTCGATTTTATTTTTTAAATCCTTCACTGCTTTAGGAGTGAATGCCTTGTTCACTAAGTTTCTCATTTTCGTGTGTCTAGGAGGGTCCATTGTCAAAATGCTTCCTTGAAGAGTTCCAGACCCTCGTTCCGATGAAAACAGTTTTGGATTTTTTAGAATATAATGTACGTCCTCATATCGAAACACATCCCAGCAGCTTCGAGCCTCATCGTACCTTACAGGAGTATTTTGTCGTAAACTATTAAAAATTGGAAAAGGAAATAATTGATCTGCGTTCGAAGCAATTTCGCTCATGGGGATGAGATTAGCATACTGCTCCACTGCGCTTGTTGATTTACGTTCTTGTGTCATGGTTTCATCTCTCCTTTTATTGTGTCTAATATTCATACAGAAAATAGTCATGAACCGGTTCATTAACTAAGATAACAAACTCGAAATTTGGTTTCAATTGACATAAATTGAGATATTTTTCAATGAGAAGAAAGTAATAACTCGGAAAATTTGATTCCCCACCTATTGAAAAACTCTTTTGAGTTTCATAGTTTCCCGTTTAAGGTCATGCCGGTACCACAAGTCATGCCAGCAGTGTAACTATATTTACTGCACCCTTATCCACTATTATTTTAAGTCTGCTGCTGAAGTTTTTACCTTAAGCAATGCGTGGGTTTCTGAAAAGGGTGTTTCAATCTACTGATGCTGTGTACAGTTAAGGGAAATTTCATAACTATCGGGCAGAAAGGAAGTCCTATAAATTGGATTTAATGGTCGGAGGGGAGTATCAGCTGGAATTGTTCTCCTTTCCTAATAGCCCCCATCGTCCAAGTTATCCTGAAGCAAGAGGACTTAGACATCTTGCCTTTGAAGTGGAAGATATTCATCAAGAAATTGAGAATTTAGAAAAGAAAACATTCCTGGTGAACCCATCCGTGTTGATGGGTTAACAGGAAAAAGGTTTACTTTTTTTGGTGATCCGGATGATTTGCCTCTTGAAATATATGAAAAGTAGGAATTACAAGCTTGGCTAGGAAAATGCGTGAAACTTTAAGACATGAAGTTTTTTGGGAGGTAAAACTTGGTTGAATTCAAAAGCTGAAAAGCGGTTGAAATGCAATATCGCTACACTAGTGTTATTCGGTAGATTCATGATTTCAGCACTATTACGAAAAAGGTTATTGACCCTACAATAAAAGGTGGAAAGGGGGCAGTATTTAGGTTAGGCAGTCTTCTCCATTAATATTGTTTGCATTCCCGATATTTCTTTAAGATCCCAACGGTCCACTTTATCCAAGTAGGGCTTCTTTTATTTTTCAGAAACATAAAAAGGGCTGTTAGTAATCTATTAAGTACTATACAGATTTCCAGGAAGCTTCATAAGATATAAAAAAGGAGGTACAAGCATTGAAAGAAAAAATAATTAACGCGGAAAATAACCGTTTCCGCTTAGTAACAGGTACATTTCCTGATAAAGAAACCGCCTAATGGCTGAAGAGCTGAAAATTCGTTATGGCTGGATTGTCTATATAATTCCGGAACAAAGTGAAAAAGACTGGAATTAAAATTAGTTAACTACCAAAAGGATTTGATGAAATAGGGAAATTAGTAGAGAGGATGACTGAATTGAAATTACAAGATATAAAAGGATCTTATGATGTAATCATTAGCCTAGGCAGTTGGTGTGGACCTTCTCTTAATTTAAGGCGGCATAATTTGAGGCGGTTTTCGTTTCCTCTTGATTGGGTTGTATCTAACTCACTCCCGGATGTAAGCAGATTATTGAAGAACAGATTTGTCGGATTTATGGACTTAAACAATATGAAGCAGGTAGATGGCATCGCTTCTTATCTTGATGATGGAGATGCGGTTTTTTCTGATGATGGCGGTAAGCAGCAAGACGCGTATTTTATCCAAGATACCTATTATAATATTATTTCAGTCCATGATTTCCCAATAATACCTAATCAAGATTGGACTCATCTTTACCCTGCTTACAAAGAAAAACTTAATTACCGAATAAATAAGTTTATTGAAATAATTTCAAATAGCAAATCCGTCTTATTTGTTAGATGGGGGGCAGTTTCGGTTCACGGTGCAGTTGAATTGCAATCCGTCTTGTCCGAAATGATACCGGGGAAATTTAATATCCTCTTCCTTGATCCACTAGCGGAGGTAAAAGGTGTTAATGAAATCGACTGGGGAATCAAAGGCATTTGTACAGTGCAAGTACCCAGTGATGGTCCTAATGATGATTCAATGTGGGATTATGTTTATAATGGGCTAACCTTAACAAAAACATATTCTTAGTAGTGATTTCACTTTTTTTATTGCAAACGTTTAAATTTGGTGAAGCATTAATGGATTGAGAATAAGTCTTTTTCCTTTATTTGAAGGATGGAACAAAAGAGTTATTTTTACGGAAGAAGAAAATTTTATCTTAAGAGTTAAAGGACACTCATTATTCTAAAAGAGTGTTTTTTTGTGCAGTAATCCACTGAATTATCTAAATTTTCCAAAATTATATTTGACCCAAATGGGACAGCTGATTTAGAATTGGTGTATATATGAAATTATGTTTTGTATATAAAACTAAAATAAGGGGGAATAGTAATATCTTTTTATGGAGAATTTTCAATTGACTAAAAATTGATTTAGGGAGGTAAGTAATATGTTTAAGAAAAAATTGGCGTTCGTTCTGATTTGTTTGGTGTTAATAGTTTCTGCATGCGGTCCAAGTGACGAAACGACTACAGAAGGAAGTTCCGGAGGAAAAGCGGTAAAGCTTACTTTTACGGAACCTGCACGGTTATTGTCAGTTGCCCCATTGTATGTAGCCATCGAGCAAGGTTTTTTTGAAAAAGAAGGAATTGAAGCAGAGATTGTATCTGGTGGTGGAGGAGCACAAGTAATTGCTTCTGTATTATCAGGTGAAGCTCAGTTTGCGGTCTCGGGTCCTCGAAGTATGTTTACTCCTCTTGATAAAGGTGAAGAATTAATGGCGATTCAATCTTTAAATTCAGCGCTAACCTATCAAATTACTCTTTCTAAACAATATCAAAAGAAAAAGAATGTTTCTAAAGACTCATCATTTGAAGATAGAGTGGCTTCATTGAATGGCGCTACTATTGGTACAAATCTTGTCGGTGATTCTGGAGACGTATACACCCGCTATTTAATGCAAATGCATGGTGTTGACCCCGATACGCTTAAATCTGTCAAATTGGCAGGAGATGGATCGAAGATTGGCGGTATGCAGGAGGGGATTGTTGACGGTGGTATAGCATCGCCTCCAATGGGTTTACAGGCGGAAAGTAAAGATGTTGGTGAGATTGTAATCAATACAAGTGAAGAGCCAATGTATGGGAATATGGTCTGGGAAGCTGTTTTTGCTAAAAAGGAATATTTAGAAAAAAATCAGGAAACATCTTTGAAAGTAGTTCGGGCAATAGGGAAAGGTATGGAATTCACACGTAATAATCCAAGAGAGGCAGCCGAATCAATCGTATCTTATTTTGATGGAATTGATGTTGATATCCTAGAGGAATCACTAATCGGATTGAAAAACACTTTTAAAGGCTATGGGGAAATGAATCAAGAAGCTTGGGATAATGCCCAGGATCCATTAGTTGAATTCGGCAAGTTGTCAGGCGTTTCTACTAAACAGGATACTACTGAAGATGTTATTTGGACAAATAGTTATATAGAAGAAGCATTTAAAAAATAATTAGATAGAAAGGAGATGATAGGTAAGATGGAAAATGCACAACTGGAAAATTTCAAATTGTCTACTCGTTTTTTGGATGTTACTTACGTAAACAATAAAACTGGTGCAGAAGTGATTGCCCTGCAGAATATAAACTTGAATATCAAAGATGGTGAATTTATATGTATTGTTGGGCCGAGCGGCTGTGGAAAAACCACTTTTTTAAATACTGTAGTTGGATTACTTAAGCCAAGTAAGGGTGAAATTCTATTAGATCAGCAAAAAATTGATGGCCCCGGCAAGGACAGGGCAATGGTTTTTCAAAACCCGAGTCTTTTACCTTGGAGAACAGTATTGGAAAATGTTCTCTATGGAGTTGAACTGTTAAAGCAAATAACGGCAGAGAAAAAGAAAGAGGCGAAGGAATTTATTGAAATGGTCGGTTTAAAAGGTTATGAAAATCATTATCCCCACGAATTATCAGGGGGGATGCAGCAAAGGGTAAACTTGGCTCGAGCATTAACGGTAAACCCGTCCTTAATATTACTGGATGAACCATTTTCGGCATTGGACGCACAAACCAGGGAGTTTATGCAAGGTGAGTTACTTAGAATATGGGATGAGACAAAAAAGACAAGTCTTTTTATTACACACCAAATTGATGAAGCGGTATTTTTAGCTGATAGAGTTTTTGTTTTTGGAGCAAGACCAGGACGTGTAGTGGAGGTTGTTGATGTTGATATACCTAGACCGAGAGATCTTCATGTGAAGCGCAGCCCGGAATTTTTAGAGTTTGTAGACCATATATGGTCCATTATTGAACAGGAGTCTTCAAAACAAGGTTTCGATAATAAAGAAAAATAATATAGTGAAAGGAGAATAATATGGCGAAGAGTACGATCCAACTTACACAAACAAAGCACAAGATAAAAAAGGCGAAGAAAATAAAAAAAGAAAAAAAATCATTTTTTATCAGTGTTGCATCTGTTTTAATATTCCTGTTGCTTTGGGAAGTTGCCTCTCAAAACAAATGGATAAATCCATTGTTCATTAGCTCACCAGTTGAAATTGCACAAGCGGCAGTTTTAATGGTCCAGGAAGTATCTTTTTGGGAAAATATGAAGGTGAGTGGTTACGAATTTGTTTCAGGCTTTGTTTTAGCAATACTGATTGGAATACCACTTGGTGTGTTATCTGGCTGGAATTCTAACTTTAATGCAGTAGTTAACCCTTTCATTTCAGGTTTATATGTAACGCCTAAAGTTGCACTTTTACCCGTAATCATTATTGCATTTGGAATAGGACCAGCATCAAAAATTGTTATAGTATTTTTGATGGCCTTCTTTCCAATAGTGATGAGCGCTCAAAAAGCTATGTTAACATTAGATCAAAACTTAATAAAAGCAGCAAGAACATTTAATGCAAGTGAATTTCAGATCTTTAAAACAATTGCTTTGCCTTCGACGGTACCATTCCTTTTAAACGGTATTCGCTTAGGGATAGGCCAAGGATTAATTGCTGTAGTTGTAGGTGAATTATTCGCTTCGACAGCTGGTATCGGATATCAATTGACAAGCAATGGTCAAAATCTACAAACAGACCGTATGTTTGTTGGAGTGTTAGTCATTACGATTACGGGAATCATTCTTACTTCATTATTAGGCATTATTGAAAGACGCTTTTCTTCTTGGAAACCAGAAAATAGTTAATTAAATTTACACTTTAAACGTTATTTTTCAGTATTGCAGCACAAAACGGTTACAGTGTAAAAGCTTCAAGACAATATTTCAAGTAAGCTTAAATTTGGAAAAGGTAATTGTAAACAAGTTTGTAGACAAAAGGGTTTCTATCTGAATTTTTAAACAAAGTTGATTGGATCGGGTGTTCGAGACTCCTGCGGGAAAAGCGCGTCCAAGGGAGACCCCACAGGCGCCAAGAGCGCCGAGGAGGCTCCCGGACCGCCCGCGGAAAGCGAGTGCCTGGAGTGGAAATTAACGTTCATATTTTACACTCACTCAAAAAAATATAGGCAATCTTAATATCGAGTTTGTCTCCAGTCTAAACAAAAGGTGCTTCCTATACGAAGCACCTTTTGTTTAGCATGCTTTTCTAACCTGATCGATCTATAAAGGAAGATTTCCTATCCACTCCCATATGGCAAAGATTTCTTCACAGATGATTACATCTCGGGAATGTAGTCTTATTCGTATTTTTACTGTTCCACTTCACAGTGAGATAGAAAATTTATTGAAGTTCTCCCGTATCCATGATACCTTCAGTTTATAGTGAATGGTCATGGGAGGAATAGGTTTTGAACACTAAGGCATTTATATTGGCATCAATTACAGTTATTATTTGGGGATCTACATTCGCTGCTATTCGTGCAAGCTTGCATGGCGGGTATTCAGCTGGCCATTTGGTACTTGTTCGTTATCTTATAGCATCAGGGATTTTTGTCCTTTATGCTCTATGGCCTGGGGTGAAATTTCGACTCCCGAAAAAAGCGGATTTGTTGAGGATATCGATCCTTGCATTTATTGGAATTAGTATTTACCATATTGGGGTGACATTCGGGGAACAAACTGTTTCGGCGGGAACGGCTGGAATGCTGATTGGTTCAGCACCTGTCTTCATAGCGATCATTGCTGCTTTCGTCTTAAAAGAACGCCTCGGCCTATTCGGATGGATCGGTTTAGGAATAGGGTTCACAGGAATCACCTTAATAACTTTAGGTACTGCAGGCCCTTCCCTGAATATTTCTGAAGGAGCCTTTTTAGTGCTGATGTCGGCTATTGCTTCTGCAGTGTTTTTTGTTTTCCAAAAGCCACTGTTCAGCAGTTATAATCCGATTGAATTGACAGCATATTTCACATGGATTGGTACAATACCCTTTTTTATATTTTTTCCTGGGCTATTTCAAGAAATTCAACATGCAACGATGGAAGGTCATTTATCAGCGGTTTTTGTTGGTGTTTTCCCTGCGGCCATCGGTTACGTAACTTGGGCAGTTGCACTATCATTAGGAAAAGCCAGTTCCGTATCCAGTCTGTTATACATTGAGCCTGTAATTGCCATTTTTGTCGCTTGGGTTTGGCTGCAGGAGGTCCCTAGTACCCTTTCAGTCATTGGCGGCGCTATTGCTATATTTGGGGTTCTTGTCGTTAATGGGTTCGGAAAGTATAAGTCGGTGATGAAAAAAGCAGCATGAAAGATGCTTAAACAGACTAGTATAATCGCAGCATTCTTGAATCATCATTGAGGATGTATGACTAAACACAAAGGGGAGGTACCAAAAAAAGGAATTCACCCAGGTTGATGAGGTCAATCAGATACACCTGGGGAATTGGATTTTTCCGCCTTTCTGAAATTAAATCTTTTTTTAAAGTCCCAATCTAATTTAAATGAATTATTTTCACCTGTTAAAAATTTATAATCGATATAGGATTTTTCTTTTTTGGACATTTCGTCGACAAATGGCGAATAGGTCCGGAATAACAATACATTTTTCTTTTCATCAAATTCTACAAGTCTTAGCCAGCCATTACCCCCTCGATAATTCGTTTGGTAATTGACCAGCATTTGAATGACATCATTTCCTGCTGAGTTTTGTTTTACCCGATGTGCTATCCCATAATAATGTCCATTAACCGTCATGAATACTTGATTATGGTCCTTTACGAGTTCATCCCAAATCACCCGGCCATTAGAAGATTCGACGGCAATGGTTTTATCATTCTTAATCTTCGGGAATATAATATCATGCGAGACGAGGATTGTCGGTTTATCTTTATGCTGGTCTAAAACTTTTTTTGACCATTCCAGATCCTTATGCAAATTTTTCATATCCACTATCAAGATTAGATATTCATAACTCCCTGCCTTAGCGATTGCATATGAACTATACCCAGAGTGAGACGACCCCTTATAGTATTTTTTATTCAAAAAACGCTGCGGCCCATAATGCGTTAAGAAAGGATCGCCGTTCGCATAGTCATGATTCCCAGCCGCCATCAAATATGGAATTTCCTTTTTATCCAAATGGGAAATGGCTCCGAGGGAATTCTGCCATTGTTTTTCTGAATCACTATCGACAATGTCCCCAACAAATGTATTCATGATGATATTGTTCTTCTTAGTGTTATTGGAAATCCAGTTCATTTGGCTATTGAAAATCTCTGGATTTTGGCTCGAATATTTCTGGGTATCCGGGACAAATAGAAAATTATAATTCCTTTTATTCGTTAGAAAAGGTAAAGCTTTGTTTGATCCTTCGAATGGTTCATCGTCACGGGCATCCTGTACAAGCCATTCTTTTTCAGTTAAAGCCTTATTGGCAATTCGTATTTGCTGGATATTCCCTTTGAATAGTGCATTAAACTTATTTCCCCACTCAGATGCTCCGATGTTCCAGCCTTTCCCTTTAACTGCTGCAATACCGATTACTTTTTCCGATTTTCCGTAATCGCTGACGCCATTCAAAGTCAGAGTCGTCGTGTCACCATCATTAACAACCGCCAAATGGTACCATTCATCAGCATTTAATGATCGAGACCAATTGCTTACATTATAATTTAAATTAGATGGATGGCTTGTCCAGTGGATTTTTTGATCACTGGATACAGTTAAAGCAGAAAGGATTTTCTTCTCGCCTTCCATTTTATTAAGATCTGCTGCCTGTCCTTGTCTAGAAAAAAGCCCCATGACATTCTTGGAATCGCTTGGTAACTTGAACACCGCTTCGATGGTAAACCCCTTATCGAATTCCTCCGAATTGATAGGGGAACCCTTTTTGGTTTTAAAATATCTTCCTGAAGGGGCGTTTTCGTAATTAGCGAACTCCAAGCTATCCACTTTTTCTTGATCATGATAATCTTCTTCGGACCATTGAATCATATTTTTTAATTCAGGCGAGGCAGGATCCCCTATCGTCACTAACTCTAAATCATTTCCATGTTTGCTTGTATCTTCTATAATTAAATTACCTTTATCGATTGAACCGCTTTTAACATGTTGTTTTGTGAATTTCCAATTTGCCACGATATTGCTTCGATTATTTTCAGCAACGGAATCAGCCGATTTGGCAATACCAGGAACAATCATACATAAGAGTGAGAGACCTATTAAAGCTTTTTTCATTCTCATAAACATCACCCCATTACATTTTGATTAAGCGATATACATTTATCCTTTTTACTACCTGGATTAATTTGTAGCTTACTAAGCCAAGGTAGATTCCGTACAGCTGCAATATGGTATAGTTTGCTTATCTTCTCGATAACTTATTAAGGATGAGTAAAAAAGTCTTATTTCCACAAAACCCATTAGGGAATAAGTCCTAATGGATTGTTTAACTTTTAAATCAAGGTTTTCAATCGATAGAAATCAATATGAAGAGATGTAGTTTGAAGGAATTTGAACATCAGATGGGGAGTAGGAAAACAAGCATACTGGTAATTGGAGTTAATGGACAAAACGAAGAAAAAGCAAAAAAAGAGACAGCCATAAGCTGTCTTTTTTTTCACCATCTACAAATCCAAGTCCAACCAAATCCGGGAACCCATACTCTCCTACAGCGTGGAATCCATTGTCCGTGTTCCCAATGACCGCCACCGTGTCCGCCGCCATGACCGCCGCCATGACCCCCACCGTGTCCGTCCCATTGACCGCCGCCATGACCGCCACCGTGTCCGTCCCATTGACCGCCGCCATGACCGCCACCGTGTCCGTCCCATTGACCGCCGCCATGACCGCCGCCATGACCGCCGCCATGACCGCCGCCATGACCGCCGCCGTGACCGCCGCCGTGACCGCCGCCATGACCACCGCCGTGTCCGTCCCATTGACCGCCGCCCGGGCCAGGTATTCGTTCTCCATCTATATAATAATGCACATTATTAGGGTAATAAGCGCCGTAATTATAATTATACATTCAAGAAATCCTCCTTTTTTGTTTACCCTTTCAGACTATGTACAAAGGGTGGGAAGGGTCCTATATGGACAATGATGGACAACAAAACAGGGCTGCCTATTTATTGTTGTCAAAATAAAAGACAACAATATTAATGGCTGTTTTTTTTGCCTCATATTGAATTTTAAACACTAATAGTGCTTAAGTTGTTTTGTTCAGCATTAAAGCAGTAAAGGAACCGATGCCTTCTAATGAAATGTTAAAAAGTGTTCCTGAAATGAAAGATGAAAATCGAAGACCCATGTTTTTAATCATTTCAGCAGTAAAGGAAACAAAAAATTCATTTAATGAAGGAATTAAATAAAACGGGAAAAAGGCGTTTCTACGAAAGTAGGGACGCCTTTTAGTTATTAACATTAATTTTTAAGCAATAATGCGTTGATTATCTTCTTTAATTAGGTAATGATTAAAATAGTTAAATATGGAAAAGGGGATTTAGAGGAGGGAAATTGGATGGAGAAGGTATTTCCACTTATTGAAACAAAACGATTGATATTAAGGGAAGTAACACTAGAAGATGCGGGTGACATGTTCAAATATCTATCTGATACAGATGTGGTGAAGCCAATGGGGTTAGACCCATTCGAGACAGTAAATGATGTATGGGATGAAATTAAGTGGTACGAATCTATATTCGAAGAAGGTTCGGGAATCAGATGGGGAATTACATTAAAGAATTCCGGTAAGGTTATAGGAAGTTGTGGTTTTCTGAATATGGTCTCCAAACATCATCGAGCTGAAATTGGATATGAATTAACTAAAGAACAATGGGGAAAAGGTATTGCGAGTGAAGCGTTGGAAGCCGTGGTTATGTATGGTTATCGTCACTTTCACCTGGAAAGGATTGAAGCCTTGATTGAACCTGACAATCTCCCATCCCAAAAGCTAGTGGAAAAGCAAGGGTTTAGAAGAGAAGGATTGCTAAGGCATTATGAATATACCTGTGGCAAATTCGATGATTTATATATGTACTCACTCATAAAAGAAGACCTTAACGGCATTTCCTTTTAATTAACCCGAAGCTCTTTTGCGATTTTTCTGAGGGAATTATTACCGATCTTAAGGGGATTTTAGCGGTCCCATGTTGAAGACTAACTCAATGTATCACTAGAAATAAAATTTATGAATTTTTACCCATAAAAAAACCGCTTTTACTTTTTTAGGGTTTGTAAATTTGAACGTTGATTTCCATTCCAGGCACTCGCTTTCCGCGGGCGGTCCGGGAGCCTCCTCGGCGCTCTTTGCGCCTGTGGGGTCTCCCTTGGACTCGCTTTTCCCGCAGGAGTCTCGTACCTTCCATTTCAATCAACTAGAATTTTTTTTACACTTTAGTCTGTTCATCACAAACCATGTTTAAGACTAAGTTTCCATTATGGGTTTTTACTCTTTTATGAAACACTTATTAGATTGAAGAAATTTACCATACTCCTGGAGAGTAACTGGCAGATACCAAAGACGCTTGCGGTTAGAACGTTTTTTAAACTGAAGTCATTATTTGCTTGTATAATCTCTTTCAACCTTACAAATTCGGGTAGTGTATGACGAGTACCAATCTTTCATACCTTTTTCTTGTGCCTTTTTGTGAGCGGCATTTTCCTTCCAAAGTCTAATGGCATCCAGGGACTTCCAATAGGATACGGTAATTCCTAACCCGTTTTGATCTCTTACGCTTTCGACTCCTAAATAGCCATCTTGTTGAGCGGCAAGTTCATCCATGAATTCTGCGGTTGAATTATAGCTTGCGGCATCCTTATCGCTTCTTTGCGAAGTGAAAATACAAGCGTAATAGGGCGGTTCGGGAGTATTTGCAAATAACATGAAATGATGCCTCCTTTTAACTTAATATTCAAAATAATACCACATAGGCGAGAATGAGGATAGTTGCCCGGTAAAGAGGTACTCAGCAAAGAAAACCAGGAGGTAAAAAGTAGTATATATCTCTGACACGGCAATTCTGCTAAAGGGATTTTATTCTGATTCACGAATATATATTACTTTGACGATTTACAAAAAAAGGAGATGGTCTTGTGTGCGGGATTCGTTAGCAAACATATAGAAAGAGATGCATTTTTACCGGAACAACGCGATATTCTTTTGGAAAATGCATTAAAAGATTTATCGGCAGATCCTGATGTTTTGGCTATTTACATTGCTGGTTCATTAGCAAAAGGAAACGATGATCAATACTCCGATATAGATTTGCATACCATTGTTATTCCAAAATGTAAACCAGAATTTTTAAAGGGAAAAAGGGATAGAGCCAATAATTGGGGAGATGTTTCATTTCACGAAGACTGCAATCCTTATTCACCGTATGTCGTCACTCATTATAATACCTTTGTGAAAGTTGATAGCTGGTATCATGCACCAGAAGAAATTGTTCCCTCCATCTGGTTAAAAGAGGTTGAAGTCATCTATGATCCTTTTAATATTATGAGTCCTGTTATAAAAGAATCGGCAGAGAAAGTGTATAAACCTACACCTGATGAAGTTGAGCATTGGAGAGGAAAGCTGCTTGCTTTTGTCCATGAAACCTACAGGGCCGTTATGAGAAGAGAAATGTTATATGCACTATCCAATCTTGATAGGATACGGTGGCTGATTGTGTCTGGTTGGTATATGGAAATGGAAGAGCATATAGATGTCCCCTATGGAGTATGGGCAAAAATCGAGGGCAATAGAAGTAAATTAGCTGGAAAGCAGTTATCTCTGTTGGAAAGTTGGGATTGTGGCCGCAATTCAAATGAAATTATTAAAACATTGAGACGTATGATCCCAGAATTCCTCAGACTAAATGAATACCTATGTACTCAAGTGGGTGTCGAAACAAATGAAGACCATATCAAAAGAATAATCGATATGGCTATCTGATACCATATGAGGCTAATGAAATAAAGTACGTGTAAAATGTGTAATCTCTATTGGAGGGATGCTGAGTGGCACAATTGGTATATCATGTAGCCGTTTCACTTGATAATTTCATTGCCGACCAAGCAATGTTGGAAGGGGATATCAATCATTCTTTTTTCTTATTTGAAGGAGATCATGTCCCGGACTTTTTATCCGATATCCAGCAATATGAAGCGGTGTTGATGGGAAGTAAAACATATGAATTTGGATTTCAATTCGGAGCTAAACCGGGTGAACCAGGGTATAAGGGTTTGAAACATTATATATTCTCGAGCTCCCTTCAGTTTGAATCGAATGAAGAGGTAGAACTTATCGAAGGAGACGCCGTTGCGTTTATAGAAAACCTCAAACAGCAAAGTGACGGAAAGCTATGGCTTTGCGGGGGCGGAGAACTGGCTGGAACGTTATTAAAACATAAACTCATTGATCAATTGGTGCTTAAAGTGAATCCAGTCATAATCGGAGAAGGCATCCCTCTTTTCGGCAGTGTTAAGCCAAGTCTAAAATTAGATTTAGTTGAAATGAAACAATTCCCAAACGGTGTGATTAAACCGACATATAATATTATTTATCCTTAGGGCTGCGCTGGCGCAGCTTTTTTAATGCAAATCAATGGACAATAAAAGGTGAATTTTTCTTTATTGAAAATATACAATGAAAATTAATTAGAAATTTATTTTTAACATATATCCTTTCAATATAACTTGAAAGGAGTTTTCTATATGAGAAAAATGTTGAAAGTATTAAAGAATATATTTTTTACCTTCATTGCTTCCTTCTTATTTGTAGTATTAGCTGTTTTTATTTACCATAATTATCAAAAGGGCAAGGAATCATCATTAATTAATGTAGGAACATCCATTGATTTTAATAACAAAGAAATTAATGTATATACGGAAGGCAACGGGGAGGATACATACGTTTTTATGTCCGGTTCCGGGATTGCTGCTCCTGTTTATGAATTGAAGGGATTATATAGTAAGTTTGCAAAAGAAAATAAGATTGCAGTCATTGAAAGAGCGGGATATGGATACAGTGATGTTTTTCATGATGATAGGGATATTGATGCAATTTTGGAACAAAGCAGGAAATCTTTAATGGAAAGTGGTAATAAACCTCCTTATATTTTGGTACCACACTCATTATCAGGTATTGAAGCTATTTACTGGGCACAAAAATACCCAAGTGAAGTAAAGGGAATTATTGCTTTGGATATTGGTTTACCGCACCAATATGTAACTCATAAAATGGGCATGGTTGATTCATTGACAGTAAGAGGAGTGAATATTTTAACGAAAATGGGTTTGCACCGTCTTATCCCTTCAGCTGTTTATAATCCCGAAGTGATCCGGCAATCATTCTTGACTGACCATGAAAAAGAAATGTATAAAGCACTATCATATAAACAGTTTTTTAATGATGATATGGAGCAAGAGCTTTTACAAAGTTACAATAATGGTAAAAAATCTTTTAACCTGCCGATTCCAAAAGAAACACCCATTTTATTTTTAGATGCGGTTGCCGATGAAAATAAAAATTCGAAATATACAATACAAAAAAATGAAGATTATGAGGAGTTTGCAGGGAAACTATTAAAAGCGGATGTAATAAAACTGAAAGGGACGCACAGCATTTATCTATACGCGCCAGATGAAATATATGATCTTGCCATGGAATTTATCAAATGAATATAGAAAGGTCCTGTGATGAAAAGATATAATATTTTAATTGTTGAAGATGATTTGATGATTGGTGATTTATTGAAAAAGATTTTGCAGCGCGAAGAGTATAATGTATGTTGGATGAAAGAAGGAAAAGGAATTATAGATATAATCCATGAGATGGATTTAGTCATTATGGATATTATGCTGCCAGGAGATGATGGCTATCAAATTACCAAGAAAGTAAAAAGTCTAGGATTAAATATTCCAGTTATTTTTCTATCCGCCCGAAATGATATGGATAGCAAACTTCAAGGTTTGACAATTGGTGAGGATTATATGACTAAGCCTTTTGATCCCAGGGAGCTATTACTAAGAATGCAGAAATTGCTGGAAAATCAATATGGTACTTTTACACAAATTAAACATTTATATATTGATGCCGAACATAAAAAGGTATTCAATAATGACTTGCATAATGAAGTGGTTTTTACTGCGATAGAGCGTAAAATATTTTTCTATTTATATGAAAATAGGAATCAGATTTTAACGAAGGAACATTTTTTTGAATATTTATGGCAGCTCGAAGATAGGAATCAAAATATCATTAATGTACATATAAAAAAAGTTAGAACAAAAATCAATGATAACACCGGAGAGATCATCCAAAATATATATGGAGAAGGGTATAGATTGAATACCTATATAAAGAAATGAAGTTAAAGAAAAAATACCAGATATTGTTATTTATTGCCGTTATTAGCGTGCCATTTATATTGCTGTTCATCAGTATCCTTATGTCAATAGTTTATGATATGGCCTTTAAATCCAATAATAGTGACATTCCTTTTCATGAATCTTTTGCATATCCTACAATGCTGGGAGTATTTATTTTATCACTATTATTGTTAGCCTTCTTATTTTCCAAATCTATTAACTCGCTATTAAATAAAATAAATATATTGAATGAAACCATCAGGAATTTTGCCAGTGATGAGGAGATTCCGAATAAATTAGAGGTAAATAGCAATGATGAAATCGGGGAATTAACTAAATCGGTAAACTTACTAATTGAAAGAACGACCTATCGGGAATTGGAACTAAAGCAACAAGAAGAAATGAAAAAGGAACTCTTAAATAAATTAAGGCATGACATCAATACACCTTTAACAGCAGTAAGATTACAATTATTCTATTTAGAAGGTCAATATACGGATCAAGCTCCATTATTACAATCACTATATCAACAAATAAATTATATTGCCGAATTAACAAATGAATATAATATTCAATCCACAGATACGCTCGATAATTCCTATATATTAAATGACGAAGTGAATATGCACGATTTAATAGAAATGATGGTTAAAAAATGGGCCTATTTGTATAACATGCATGGTATTGAACTAGTATATCGGCCTATAAATGAAGAGTTGGAATGGATAAGTAATGACTTGTGGGTCCAAAGGTTATTCGATAACGTTTTCCAAAATGTGTTGAATCACTCGAGGGCTGATAAACTTGTGATAACCATTGAAAATAACGAGGTCAGTATCAAGGATAATGGGGTTGGTTTTGATATCGATAGTAGTAAGGGGCTTGGCTTAAAAATAATCGAGGATATAGCTAAGACACTTCATATAAAATATAATTTGCATTCAAATGAAAGCGGAACTTTATTTTGTTTTACTTTCGAAAATACAATATGAATCTCATTTGAATTAAGTTATTTTGCGGGGATGACATCCGTGGATTTTGTCAGAGACTCATCAATATCATTCTATTCAGATAGTTTGCCATATGCAACATAGTTATCTATCACTTACTTATATAAAGCGATACAAAAAGGTTGCTATAGACCCACCCATTTTTAAGTTGATATGATATTCAGGTACTTAATTGTGGGGGGAAGTTGAATGGAAGAACAAAAATATAATGATCTCAAATTAGGCGAACGTGGAGCAATCATCAGTATAATTGCTTATATTTGTCTATCGATCATGAAGCTGGCTATCGGATACATAAGCGACTCAGCGGCCTTGAAAGCGGATGGTTTGAATAACACGACTGATATTATTGCGTCCATTGCCGTACTGATCGGTTTAAGGCTAGCTCAAAGACCCCCCGATAAAGATCATGGTTATGGTCATTGGAAAAGTGAAACGATTGCATCGATGGTAGCTTCATTTATTATGTTTGCTGTTGGTGTACAAGTTTTAATAGATGCAGTTGCTTCCATGCTCAAAGGTGGAAAGGAATCTCCTGACATTATTGCCGGGTATGTAGGTGTTTTATCAGCAATAGCCATGTATTTTGTATACCGATATAATAAAAAGCTAGCTATGAAAATTAACAGTAAAGCCGTTATGGCAGCTTCGAAAGATAATATTTCCGATGCTTGGGTAAGTATCGGAACAGCTATAGGGATTTTTGGCTCCCAATTAAACATGCCTTGGCTGGATCCCCTTACTGCAATCATTGTTGGTTTATTAATATGCAAAACAGCCTGGGATATTTTCATTCAAGCCTCGCATGAACTTTCTGACGGATTTGATGAAAATAAAATTCATCTATATAAGGATGTAATTACAAATGTCGATGGAGTCAAGGGGATAAAAGAGATTAAAGGGAGAAATTACGGTAACAACGAAGTGATTGATGTTGTGATCCTTGTCAATTCTACCTTGGATATTAAAGAAGCACATGATATAGCGACACATGTAGAAAAAGTGATGATGACAGATCATGGAGTGTATGATGTTCATGTCCATGTAGAGCCCAATTAATTTTCTCTTTTTATGAATTAAGAAAAAAGGGTATAAATCTGCTTTACAAACATATTAATAATATGCAATCATTAATTCATTACATTGGAAGGAATAGGTACCTTATACAATGAAGCAGTAATCTTATCAAATAAACAGTAAATCTAAATCAATTTCAATGGGTGCTATCGGTTAGATATATTCAATGAAAAACGCGTCACTTTGTTTGCTTACCGGTTTTATCGGTAAGTTAAGTGAATTCACTTTTTCATTTGAACAAGAATCTTTTTAGATACCCATGTGAGATTTTTAATGATTATGTTTAGAGATGGGATACGTCTGTTCGTTTATAGGTACTAATTCATATACAACTACTTTTTCTGTTATCAAAGCAGATGAGGTATATTTGGTTTATGTATATTAATTTAGTAGCAGGCGATCTCTCTCTAGAAAAATGGAGGGGGATTTTTTCATGTTATTTTTAAAAGCGAATGATTTAAAGAAAAGCTACGGGAGCCGTGAAGTTCTTTCTGTAGATACACTTCATCTTTATAGTCATGACCGTGTTGGTTTGGTTGGTAGGAATGGAGAAGGTAAAACGACCCTGCTTTCTATACTAGCGGGCGTGAGGGAATCCGATTCCGGTTATATAGAGAGCTATGGAACAGTCAGCTATATCCCGCAGATGGAAGAAACTGAACAAGAAATAAGCGGTGTATTAACGAGCATATGGAAATTGCCCAATGAGGATCAAGAAAACATAAGCGGCGGCGAACGTACTCGAAGAAAAATCGCCGCAGCCCTTTCTTCCAATGCGAATGTATTGATTGCGGATGAACCTACCAGCCATTTGGATATATTCGGAATTGAACAATTGGAAAAGGATTTAAAATCTTTTAATGGCGCTATTTTGCTTACTTCACATGATAAAGCATTCTTGAATCATCTGTGTACAACAATATGGCAAGTTGAGCAAGGCAAGGTAACGGTATATGAAGGGAATTACGAAGCGTATATCAAACAAAAGCAAGCAATAACAGAAAAGGAAAATAAGCAATATGAAGAGTATACCCGCGAAAAGAACCGGTTGAAACAGGCAGCACAAAACCTCCAAGCCAAATCTGATTCGATTAGGAAAGCCCCTAAACGAATGGGTAATTCAGAAGCAAGGCTCCATAAACGCAGCGCCGGGAAACAGAAGGCGAAATTGAACCGTTCTGCTGAAGCGATTGAAACTAGGATTGAAAAATTAGCAAAAAAAGAAAAACCGAGGGAGGATCCCCCTATCATCTTTGATATTTCAGAATTTCCATCTTTGCATAGCAAAAGGGTCATTCGATTTAATGGCTGTTCCCTGAAAGTTGGATCAAGGATGCTGAAGCAACATATTTTTGGAGATGTCCAACTAGCTTGCAGACTCGCCATCAATGGTCAAAATGGTTCAGGAAAATCGACATTACTGAAAAAGATAGTGGAAAGGCACCCAGATTTATATGTCGCAAAGCCGGCAAAGATTGGATTTTTTGCACAACAACAAGAAAATTTGAATGAAAGTAAAACGGTTCTTGAAAATATATTGGAGGACAGTCCCTACAATCAGGCTTTTATTCGTACGCTATTATCACGATTAGCTTTTAAAGGAAATGACGTTCACAAACAAGTATCACTTTTAAGCGGTGGGGAAAGAGTCAAGGCTTCCCTAGCTAAAGTTTTTTTGGGAAATTATAATGTATTGGTTCTGGATGAACCTACAAATTACCTGGATATTCATACTAAAGAGGCTTTAACCGAAGTGTTAAAAGCATATCCAGGAACCATCGTTTTTGTGACTCATGATCGTTCATTTATCCAATCGCTTGCAACGCATTCACTTTCATTTGAAGATGAACCTTCGAGAGTAAGTGCTATCAATCAGGAAGCAACAAAAACGGCTACACGCAAGGATGATCATCAAGATAAACAGGCTGAACTTCTTATGATTGAAGTGCAAATCATCGAGACACTTGGGAAACTATCCAGTGATGTGAAGGAAGAGGAAAAAGAGGAATTGGATAGGGAATATCTCCAACTCTTGAAGAAGAAAAAGGAGCTTGAAGATTAAGTGCAACCCATTAAAGGCCCTTCTCAATCGAGAGGGGCCTTTATGATTTAGTTATTTAACATTTATTAAAAGACCATTAAAAAGGATTAAGGTGAAAAATGGTAAAATTGAACAAGTTATGAAGGAGGGACTCATCCTGATTGGAGATCAAATGAAAATTTGATCAAATGGCAATGGGGAGCTAAGATTAAGGCAGCCATCGTTACTGTTGAAAAAGGTGTGTACTATATGAGGAAAGAGTACAGAGTCAGCTTAATATAAGTTCCAGAAGGCCAGAAATTTTTCTGTTGATAAGAATGCTGGCAAAGCCACTATTACTGACTTGTTCCTGCAAAATCTAAGCCCCTTACTTTTATGAGTAGGGGCTTTTTATGTTTCAAGTACATTCACTTAACAAGTGCATATGATAATTTTATAAACTGTGAAGGGTTGAGAAAAATGTACTATGCTCCTTATATCCATCCCCATCCCTATCAATATCAAAATTCTTATTATGTTAATGAACCAATGTATAACCATTTAAGAAATCCTGATTATTGGAGTGTAAATAATGTTAACCATTTGGGCTATTTACAATCATCAAATGGAAGAAATAATATTGAGGTAAAAGATTATGGACCAAAGCCATTTGTATTGAATATCAATGAGGGTACGAAACAAAACACTACTTACCGTACCGCCTTATGGACAGGAAAACATTTGCAAGTTACATTGATGAGTCTTAAAGTTGGTGAAGATATTGGTTTAGAAATTCACCCAAACGTTGACCAATTTTTACGTATTGAACAAGGTCAAGGGGTTGTTCAAATGGGCAATAGAAAGGATAATTTAAACTTTGTAAGAACCGTCTATGATGATTATGCAATAATGATACCTGCTGGCACATGGCATAATGTAGCCAATACAGGTAATATTCCTCTAAAGCTTTACTCGATATATGCTCCTCCTAATCATCCATTTGGTACTGTTCATGTTACCAAAGCAGATGCAGTGACTGCAGAAGAAGTGCAACGATTATGGCAATAGATCGTATATGCTTCAGCAAGAAAATGTATATATAGAGCAAAAGTATACAGATAGGGTTTTGACAGATTGGTTGACCCTTTTTATTTTGTAAGGTGAACAATTAGAAATCTAATGGAGATAATAAAACTACGGTATTATCTCCACAAGGTACCTCCATCTTTCAAAGCCCACTCTTATAGAGGGTCTTTTTTGTTTTTTATGATCAATACAAAAGAATAACGTGGATACCCTACACCTATTTTTGACTGCGAAACATTGAAAAGCCCCTACTTGCTTTGAGTAGGGACATTTTTTTTGATTCCATAAAGATAATGTAGGTCAACAGCTCAAGAATTTTTAAAATTTACGGGCACCGCATGATATTTGAGCTACCCGCCATTTTTAATCTTCAGCATCAATATAGTCTCTTGGAAAATTAATATTGAATTCTTTTTGATTGTTGCTTAGTACTTTATTTATGAAAAAAATTATTATTTTTAATAAAATATATATTGCTCACCTCGAATGCCGTCTCACTAACATCCTATGTTAATGAAAGTTCGACGGTCTCCAATATAAAGGGGGATTTGTGCCCCTACGTAAACAACTGTTATTCGGCAGAGAACCTGCACTTGTTGTAGTGAAGGGTGATTGTATTACGATAAAAAAGGAATGCCGATTATTATAAGCATTCCTTTGCATTCAGATTTTGCTGCTGTTGCTCTCGTTTTCCGGTTTCTTTAAGATTGCGTATGCTAGGTATCCTATTAAGCCGATAAATAATCCGGTGCCGCCTACAATATAAATCATTGTAAACACTTTTCCTAATATTGTCTGTGGTTCAAAACTGGGATGCCCAACCGTGCTAAGAGTAACAACGCAGAAGTAAAGGGATTCAATCACAGATAGACCTTCCTGCTTAACATAGAAAATCGTGCCGGAAAATAACATAACGAGGACCAATACGAAAAGAACCTGGAAGTTCTTCAATTTAAAAGCGGACCAGAGTGCTTTTAGGAAACGTTTCAAGGTGAGGATAAATGAAATCATTGGTAATTGAATTTCCTTTCGGTTCATTACATTTTAAGTAAGGTGAATGAGTAAATCCTGATATTCGAGCTCGATCAGTCAATCATTCTACTATACAGGAATTCAGCTTGGATTGACAAAAAAACCGTATTTATTTTGATCTCGTTTGAACTAAAAGAGTTGGTAAACAATAGAAGGAGAAAGTAAGTAAAAAGGGGGACAATCATGAAACCACGTATTACTGTCATAACATTAGGTGTGGATGATTTGGAAAAATCGCTGGAATTCTATCGGGATGGCCTGGGATTTCAAACAGAAGGAATAGTGGGCAAAGAATTTGAGCATGGAGCCGTTGCCTTTTTCGACCTGCAAGAAGGCCTAAAGCTTGCCATATGGAATCGCAGGGATATAGCTCATGAGGCCAAGGTTCCTTTGTCTCCGGCAAGCCCTTCTGAATTTACCCTTGGTCACAATGTAGGCAGTAAAGAGGAAGTGGATATTGTGTTGGAAAAAGCAAAAAAAGCTGGCGCGATCATAACCAATCCGGCACATGACACTTTCTGGGGAGGATACTCTGCACACTTTCAAGACCCTGATGGACACCTTTGGGAAGTCGTTTGGAATCCGCAGTGGGATATCATAGAATCATGAATAGAAAGCATCCTCATATTCAAGTTTAGTCCTGCTATTTTAATACAAAAAAGACTGTAGCAATAGGAGTTCTATCCAAATGTTAAAACAAAGAATTGGAGCGGGTGTTCGAGACTCCTGCGGGAAAAGCGGGTCTAGGGGAAACCAGCAGGCGTAAGCCGAGGAGGCTACCGGACCGCACGCGGAAAGCGAGTGCCTGGAGTGATTTAACGTTTAAATTGTAAAAATCATAAAAAACTGTAGGCAAAATTGATTTTCATCGAGTTTATATGAAACAAGCACTTTACCTAGGTAAGTGCTTGTTTTTTATTGATGAATTCTCTACTTCTTGCAATCATTTCTTTATTCTTTTCAATCGCTTCGTTGTTACTGAATTTCACCTGATTAACCGTCTCATTGTCTTCCATGTATTCAAGCAGCAAGTCTACCGCTTTATCCATCAGTCTTTCGATGGGGATACCTCTTTCTTCAGCCAAATTAGCGAGTCTATTAGTCAAGTGCGGATTGATGGTAATGTTTATAGGTTTTTTCGTTTCAGAATTGATAGGTCGTTCCACCTTCAGACTTTTAATCTATCATATACCTTTAATTGATGTTAAACAAATATAGTGTAGGGAAATGTAAGTATGCTTGTGGTTCATTTTGGCCCTCCTTCTTTCCAATTCTGGAAGTGAAGAGTAATTTTAAAAAGAAAGCAGGAAATTGACAGTGATCAATTTCCTGTTTTTTTTGTACTTGGGGGAGTCACGAGAAGGATTTGCACCTCTTTTATCAACAGCGGCTATAAAACTGCACTGTGTATTCCTATATTTCAAAGTTTGTAACACAAACTATATTTTCAATAAAAATATTGACATAATCAATATAACGTTATAATGTTTATTTATTGTAATTGTTTGTTTTTTCAGACTCTTATTCAAAAAGGGGGAAAAGTTATTGAATAATTTTATGGGGTTACTCGAAATGAAAGTGCTTCCAGTTGCAAACAAAATTGGTTCACAAAGACATCTGCTAGCGATCAGGCACGGTGTTCTGGCAACACTTCCACTGACGATCATTGGATCATTCTTTGTTATTTTGTTGAATTTTCCAATCGCTGGGTATGACGAATGGATTGCACCTTATCGTGCCGCTTTGGATGTTCCTTTTCGGTTTACAGTGGGAGCAATGGCTTTATATGCAGCTTTTGGGGTTGGGTCAGCGCTGGCAGGACATTATAAATTAGATCAGCTCAGTGCAGGTCTTCTATCAGTCTTAGCTTTTCTGATTACATGCGTTGTGCCTACCCAAGTCATGGAATCCGTTCCAGGAGTAATAGAAGCGGGTCGCTGGTTACCTATCAGCTCTTTAAGCGCAGCCTCTTTATTCGGAGCAATAGTAACATCGTTGATTTCCGTCGAGATTTTTCATTTTTTGATTAAACGCGATATAAAAATCAAATTACCGGAAAGCGTTCCGCCAATGGTTTCGAATTCCTTTGCAGCCCTGATTCCAACATTGGTCGTGGTCCTTCTTTTCTGGGGCATTCGTTATGGTTTAGGCTTTGACATTAACTCGATCATCACTACTTTGGTGTCACCTCTCAAAAATTTATTGGTTGGTAATAGTTTAATAGGTGGCCTGCTTACAGTCTTTCTCATTGTTTTCTTTTGGTCGCTGGGTATTCATGGACCGGCAATATTGGGTCCGATCATACGGCCGATGTGGGATTCGGCGATTCTAGAGAATATGGATGCATTTGCGAGAACGGGTAATGCGGCAAATTTGCCCAATCTATTTACCGAACAATTCATTCAATGGTTCGTATGGATTGGCGGGGCGGGATCGACATTATCACTTGTTGTACTATTCCTATTTTCAAAATCGAAGTATTTGAAAGAACTGGGTAAACTGTCCTTTGTTCCAGGGATTTTTAATATAAACGAACCTATCATTTTTGGAGCGCCGATTGTCATGAACCCCATTTTAATGGTTCCGTTCATCGTTGCCCCTTTGGTAAATGTCATCGTTTCTTATACATTCTTTCAATTAGGGTTAATACCAATGATAATGGCTAAACTGCCGTTTACGGTCTTTAGTCCAATTGCCGCTGTCATCAGTACAAATTGGACAATCATGGCAGGGGTTCTGGTTTTATTGAATTTTGTCATCTCTTTAATGATCTATTTTCCCTTTTTCAAGATGTTCGAGAAGCAGCATTTACGTGATGAAAATAAAATAGAAGCTGGACCGGAAGAAAAGAAAGCGGACATTAAATATGCTTGAAATAATATTTGCAACTCTATCATTTGTAGGGGCACAAATCATTTTTTCCCGAACAGGGCTAGGTGAAAAATTAACACCCTGGAAATCGGTTGGCCTGTCTATTTTAATCATTAGTTTTTCTATCTTTCTGTTTACCGCAATGGGATCGACTTATTATTTAATTGTCATTGTACCAACGATTATTTGTTCTGTAATGGTATCCTCCCGCTACCGTGATTATTTAATGGGATTACAGGCTAAGCGGGCTCAATGGAAAGAAAGTAGAAAAGGAGTGAATGATAGCTTATGAGAAGATTAGGTATTTCAATTTATCCGGAACACTCTACACCGGATAAAGACAAGCAATATATTAAACTTGCCCATAGTTATGGTTTTGAACGAATATTCACGTGTTTATTATCGGTTTCAAAACCATATGAAATTGTCATGGAAGAATATAAAAATATTATTTCTTATGCGAAAGCGCTACATATGGAAGTCATTCTTGATGTTGCTCCAGCTGTTTTCGACAAGTTTGATATTAGTTATGATGATTTAAGTTTTTTCGCAGAAATGGGAGCTGACGGCGTTCGTCTGGACCTTGGGTTCGATGGCTTGAAAGAAGCTAAAATGACCTATAACCCTTACGGATTGAAAATCGAATTGAATATGAGTAATGATGTCGATTATTTATCGAACATACTGACGCATCAAGGGAATAAAAATCAAATCATTGGCTGTCATAATTTCTATCCCCAAAAATTCACAGGTCTTCCTTACGACTTTTTCATTGCCTGCAGTAAACGTTTTAAAGAACATGGCATTCGTACAGCTGCATTTGTTACTTCACAAACTGGTGATATAGGTCCTTGGAGTATAAATGATGGATTATGTACATTAGAACAGCATCGTGAGCTTTCAATTGATGTACAAGCCAAGCATCTATGGGCAACGGGTTTAATTGATGATGTCATCATCGGGAATGCTTACGCTAGTGAAGAGGAACTAAGAATGCTGGGATCATTACAGCGTGACATGATCGAGCTGAAAGTGGAACTCCATTCGGATGCGTCACCAATTGAGCAAAAGGTTGTGTTGGATGAATTACACCTTCGCCGTGGTGATATCAGTGAGTATATGGTCCGTTCAGTGGAGGTCCGGAAAAAATATGCGAATGAAGATTTTACAGTCCGGGAAAGTATCCCACAGTGCAAAGGGTCCGTTTTCATCGGCAATGATTCTTTTGGAAAATACAAAGGCGAACTTCAAGTCATCTTAAGGGACATGCCATTGGATGAACGAAAAAATGCAGTCGCCCATGTTGTAACAGAGGAACATTTTTTGCTGGATTACATTAAACCATGGGGCACATTTAGATTGATTAAATAACCTGAACCTAATTTTTAAGGAGGAATAATGATGAATATACTATTATGCTGTTCTGCAGGAATGTCCACAAGTCTATTGGTTAATAAGATGGAGAAAGCGGCGATGGAAGAAGGATTGAACGTGAAAATCCAGGCTGTTGCCACTATGGAAGTAAGAAACCATATAAATGAGGTCGATGTTATACTTTTAGGCCCTCAAGTTCGTTATTTACTTAATGATATAAAGAAAATAGGGGATGAAAAAGGAGTACCGGTAGATACGATTAATCCCATGCATTATGGATCATGTAATGGCAAGGAAGTATTGCGTACGGCCCTCCAATTAATATCAAAATAACATACTATCAAAAGGGGTGTTAATATGACGAAAACGAAAGAGGACCTCTCTGAATTATCATTTCAATTAATTCTCCATAGCGGGAATGCCCGCAGTTGTGCAATGGAAGCCATCGCCTTGCAAAAACAAGGTAAATCAAGCGATGCCCAGGATAAATTAAAGGAAGCGGAACAAGAATTCGTTGCGGCACATAAAATCCAAACCGCATTGATTCAACAAGAAGTGAATGGTGAGGAATTCGATATTCCAATGCTCCTGATCCATGCTCAAGATCACTTGATGACTTCCATGACAACAAAAGATTTAGCAATAGAAATCGTGGAATTACACGAGAAAACACAAAAGAACTAACGAAGTGATTCATGCTGATAGAGGGTTTAAGAGGTTGCTGCGGCAGCCTTTTTCTAATGGACCTAACGTGTGAAATGGCACGACAAGATTTCTTTTGTTAAAGTTCATGAACCTTAACAAAAGAAATATGGCATAGGGTCACTCAAAATTAGGATTCTCCGAAATTTTAAATTATACTATTGTTCAAGGCAGCAGCGAATGATACTGACACAAATTAACGTAGGATAATCATGATAGAAATACAAACAATTAATTAGCAAGATCAAAGGGGAGAAAAACATGCAAAGAGTCAATCTAACTGATGAGCTTAGTCTTTCACGAATTGTACACGGTATGTGGAGATTAGCGGATTGGAGATTTTCTACAGAGGAAATCCTATCTCTTATTGAACACGGAATGGATCGTGGCGTCACTACATATGATCACGCCGATATATATGGAAGTTATACATGTGAGGAAATTTTCGGGAACGCACTTTCATTAAAGCCATCTTTACGCGATAAAATGGAGATCGTTACGAAATGTGGCATAGTTCTTCAATCAAAAAACCGTCCTTCCCATAAAAGTCACCATTATGACACTAGTATAGCCCATATCATAAAGTCTGTTGATCAATCTCTTATGAATCTTAAAACGGATTATATTGATTTATTACTTATCCATCGTCCTGATCCCCTGATGGACCCTGCGGAAACGGCTGAGGCGTTTAATCAATTAAAGGAATCAGGGAAGGTCCGTAACTTTGGAGTATCGAACTTCAAAAAACCGCAATGGGATATGCTTCAATCTTATCTAGAATATCCGCTTGTGACGAATCAGCTGGAGCTTTCTGCATATAATCTTGAAAACTTCGAAGACGGAACCATGAACTTATGTCAGGAAATGGGCGTGGCGCCGATGGCATGGTCACCGCTTGCAGGAGGAAGCATTTTTGAGGAGTCGAATGAAAAGGCTGTCCGCTTAAGAAAAACGTTAGAAATCGTAAAAGAAGAAATCGGGGCCAATGGAATAGATGAAGTGATGTATGCATGGCTGTTGAGACATCCTGCAAAAATCATTCCGATCGTTGGATCAGGTAAGAAAGAACGATTGGACAGCGCCATTGATTCACTAAACCTAAGCATGGAAAAAGAACAATGGTTTAACATTTTAACAAGCTCGATGGGACATGATATTCCGTAATGAATTGTACCGTTGAACAAGAAACCTTGCCTTCATTAATGGGGACCTCCGTAAAGAGGTCCCCATTCTTAAATTTCAATGAATCCATATCAATCCACTTTCCCATGTTTCCTAAGGTACAATTCATTTCCTTTCAATATGATATGTGGAAGAAAGCAATCTATTAATAGAAAAAGCGGGAAAACAAACTGATCTATTACTGTTTTCAGGTTCCATACCTTTTTTATGGATATGAAAAGGTTAAAAGGAGCTTAATAGAAACTATTTATGTCCCATCTTCTGGACTTTCAGATAATTCTTGCCCCATACCTTCTATTTGACTTTCACTAACTGTGGTCTTTGTGGCATTGTTCAATAATTTTAAATATTTTTGAGTATTACACTTCCAGGGTTCGGTCAAATACTAAACAGTAAATTTTTGCATCAAAACTCGTGTGAAAGCCGTTTTTCCATTTCTGTTATTGAAGGGCGCGCAGGCATTTTCAATGATGGAACCTCCTGATCATTCAAGCCAGTAGCAATGATAATTACTATAATTTCATCTTTTAAGTTTTCATTAATAACAGAACCGAAAATCATATTTAACTCTGAGTCTGCCTCGGAAGTAACAATATTTGCTGCCTCTTGTACTTCATATAGACTTATATTGGCGCCTGTGAGTTTCATTAGCACACCTTGGGCTCCGTCGATGGAAGTGTTAAGTAACGGACTGGAAATGGCTTTCTTTGCAGCTTCCGCAGCGCGATGTTTACCTGTTGCTCTGCCAATGCCTATTAAGGCAGACCCTTTATTGGACATGATTGTTTTCACGTCTGCAAAATCAATGTTGATTAAACCTGGTACAGCAATTAAATCCGATATACCTTGGATACTTTGGCGAATAACATTATCCGCTTCAAGAAATGCTTCAAGCATTGGTGTATCTTTATGTAAAATCTCCAATAAGCGATCGTTTGGAATAACAATTATTGTGTCCACTGCTTTCTTCATTAAGGAGATTCCTCCTGCTGCTTGTGTTGCACGCTTATTGCCCTCAAACGCAAACGGAAGTGTTACAACGCCAATGGTTAGTATGTCAAGCTCACGGGCAATTTGAGCAATGACAGGGGCAGCACCCGTTCCTATACCGCCGCCCATTCCGGCTGTAATGAGTACCATGTCTGTACCTTTTAATGCTTCTTGGATCTGCTCTTTGCTTTCTTTAACTGCTTGTTTACCTACCTCTGGATTTGCCCCTGATCCTAAACCTTTTGTCAATGTTGCACCGATTTGTATCTTGATCTCTGCTTTTGATAAATTAAGAGCTTGTGCATCTGTATTAACAGCTATAAATTCTACACCTTTAACTCCATGTTCGATCATACGGTTAACGGCGTTATTTCCTCCGCCGCCAATACCAATTACTTTAATGTTGACTGATGAGTTTACACTTGTAACAAACTCCATTTATAAGACCTCCTAGTCATTGAAATTACCTTATTTCAAATTATTCAAATAAATAGCGGAAACAACACTCATTCTTTTATTAGAAATGTTTTGTCTTTCTTATATTTAGATTTAGTTAAAGAAAAAGGCATTGTCGTTAGCGGTCCCGTAAAGGAGACTTCTAACGACAATGCCTTTCATTGAACCCTTCCATTCTTTGCTAAAGGTGGGTGGGTTCGATATCCTAAAAAGGTAATCTTTGTTTTAATTCTAAGGTAATTCCACTATTAAATCAATATATATACATTATTATAAACAAATACGTATTCATGAAGATGGCGACGACCATCTGATTAGAATTATTTACAGTGTGTAACCTAATAAGGTTAAAGATAATGATATCTTTAGGAGTTTTAAAAGGTGAAACTAACTTAGTTAAATTACCGTGCTGTATACCTTTAATTCATGAACAAGAAAATAGATAAGCAAAGATGCACCACTACATCTCATCTTTATTTTGTATTTTTCCTACCGTCAGCACTCTACACATATAGTATGTGGGAACATAGTTTACACCTAAAATAATTTCAATGTTGTGAAAATTTAGGGGTGAAATGATTCTGATTCTTATTTTGAATAAACTAAAACAGACAGGAAAATATTTATCCTGTCTGTTTTTTGCCTCTTAAATAACTACGGTGAAGCGTACCATGAGTAATATAATGAGGCTTTTACGCATATAAAGAAAAAACACTATGTTCTCTTAATAGTCCATACAGCAAATCCTTCCTCCGCTTGTGATTTTATTGTGATATTAAAGAAAAATGATAGGTAGAAG
The DNA here is from genome assembly GCF_054600815.1 of Peribacillus sp. N1. Lineage (NCBI taxonomy): Bacteria > Bacillati > Bacillota > Bacilli > Caryophanales > Bacillaceae > Peribacillus > Peribacillus sp. N1. Next base: position 207,577 of record NZ_BAAHZO010000001.1, read on the forward strand.
GTGACGAATATGGAAGCAATCGTCCTGGCTGCTGGATATTCCAGCCGAGCGAATGCATTTAAAATGACTTTGCCGATGGGGCAAATGAGCGTGTTGGAGCAAACGATCTCTAAATTTGAAGGATTATGCAACAAGGTCATCGTCGTAGCTGGATTTCAAGCGGAAATCATCCAAGAGGAAATTGTCAAAATTATCAGTGAAAATGCCTATTCATTTCAGATCAAGTTTGTTTATAATGAAAACTTTAACCAGGGAATGTTTCATTCCATTCAAAAGGGCTGCAACGAAGTGAATGACCCAACCTTCTTTATAACACCCGGCGATTGTCCGCTTGTAAAAAAAGAGACTGTTCAGCTACTAGCAAAACACAAAGGAAACGTGGTTATTCCCAGCTTTGACTATAAAGGCGGCCATCCCATTAAATTATCAAGCGAAGTGAAACAGAAAATTCTCGAAACCAATCCAGAAAGTAATTTGCGTGTGGTCCTGGGCGGTTACGAAAAGCAATACATGAATGTAGATGATGCGGGAGTATTAATGGATGTTGATACACCGGAGGATTACCAAAAAGCCATTGAATATGATAATGCTTTAAATTTCTCGAAGTAAAAATAAAAATAAAAACTACGAAAATCTTGAATAGAAATGAATCATAAAAGATCATTCTCATTGATAAAATCATTGGAAGAGGTTTCTATTCAGAATATGTCCCATTAAAAAAATGAGTCGAAGGGTGTTGTTGCAATGAATCTCAATGACATAAGCACCTCAGTGCCCAAAAAGGACCATAAAGGTAAAGTATCGGGCCAGTTGCCCTATATTAGTGACGTAAAAGTGGAAAATATGGTTTATGGTGTTTTGTATCGATCGCCAATTGCATATGGAAAAATAATATCCATTCAATTACCTAATCTTCCAGAAGGGTATGAAGCTGTTGGAGCAGAGCATATCCCCGGACCGAATTATGTCAAAATTATCAAAGAAGATCAGCCCATTTTTGCCAATGAGTGGGTCAATTATATTGGTGAGCCAATTCTCATGCTCACGGGCAAAGATCTGGATATCCTGTACAGTTTGTTAAATGAAGTGAAGGTTGAATTTGAAGAACATCAGGCTATTTATACATTGGACGAAGCGATCAAGCAAAAATCAGTATCCTTAGTTTTGGCAAGCTATGAATTTGGGGAAAGCTTAGTCAACATTTCAGCTATCGAGCAGGGAGCCCATCAAATCATCGAAGAAGAATATGATACGGGTTATCAGGAGCATGTCTATCTTGAGCCGCAAGGAATGCTCGCCGTTTATAAGGATGATGAAATTGTCGTCCAGGGATCGATGCAATGTCTTTATTATATAAAAAATGCATTGCTAAGCGCATTAGCCTGTGGTGACGATGAAGTTAGAGTTGTTCAAAGTCCTACCGGCGGAGGTTTTGGCGGCAAAGAAGATTATCCTTCTATGATGGCTTGTCACGTAGCCGTTGCCGCAAGAGCAGTAAAAAAATCGGTAATGCTCGTGTTCGACCGTTCTGAGGATATGCTGGTAACGACGAAAAGGCATCCGGCCAAACTCAAATATCGGACGGCCCTTGATAAGGAAGGAAATATTTTGAGCATGTGTGTTGACATCTTTCTCGATGGAGGGGCAAATGTTGGATTGAGCTCTGTCGTGCTGCAGCGCGCATTATTAAACAGTGCCGGTGTTTATAAAATTCCGCATTTTCATGCAAAAGGCTATGTCTTAAAAACCAATACCGTTCCGAACGGCGCCTTCAGAGGCTTTGGTGCTCCTCAAAGCTTTGCCGGAATCGAAAGTCATATTGGACATCTTAGTAAACTGGCAAAAATCGACCCGCTTGAATATAAACGAAAATACCTCGTCAAACAAGGAGACCCCACCATCACCAAAGGTAAATTCCGCGACCCGATATTAGTGGAAGATATGATTGAGGACGTACTCAACGTGTCAGAATACAACAAGAAAAAAGAAGACTTTCAGCGCTTAAATCAACAAAATCAGCGCTATAAAAAAGGCATAGGAACTTCGCTGTTCCTCCACGGCTGTGGATTTACTGGCAGTGGCGAAAGAGATCATATTAAAGCAAAGGTGAAACTGGTTAAATCAAAGGACGACCAGGTATCACTAAAAATCTCAAACTCTGATATGGGACAAGGTATTTTGACTACGTTGTGTAAAATTGTCGCCAAAGAACTTAACCTCCCGTTCGAAGATATTTTGTACCCTTATCCCGACACAAAAGAGGTTCCCGACTCGGGTCCGACCGTAGCTTCCAGGACGACGATGATTGTCGGAAAATTGCTTGAGCGGGCCGCAAAAAAACTTAAGAATCAGTGGCAAACAGGGGTGGAACAGGAAGTGGTTGAGCACTATGTTCACCGTGAAATGATTCCTTGGGACGAGAAAACCTTCACTGGAGATGCCTACCCGGCTTATTCATGGGGCGTTAATATCGTTGAAGTAGAAGTTGATACGTTAACAGGTAATTTAAAGTTAGAAAAAGTATACGGCAATTATGAAGTTGGGAAGGTCATCGATGAACGGATTATGAAAGGCCAAATTGACGGTGGTTTGGCTCAAGGGCTAGCATATGGTTATCTAGAAAAGATGACGTCAAAACAAGGTAGAATCCAACAAAAAAGCATATCGGATTATGGACCGCCGACTTCATTGGATATTGTTTCAATTGAAAGCAAGGTCTTTGATAACCCCTATGCTGATGGTCCATACGGGGCGAAGGGTGCAGGTGAATTGACTTTAATCGGAGGCGCTCCAGCAGTCCAAGCTGCGATTGAGGATGCCCTGCACACTTCTTTTCAGCAAATTCCGATTACACCGGAAGTCATTATTGAAAGTCTTTGGATGAAAGAAGGTGAAGAGGGTTGATTAAATTCACACTAAATGGAAGAACGGTAGAAACTGACGCCCCTGCTACAGCAAGATTACTAGATTTACTAAGAGATGAGTTTGAGTTAATCGGAACAAAGGAAGGCTGTGGTGAAGGGGAGTGCGGAGCCTGCAGTGTTTTTGTGAATAACCTCCTGCAAAACAGCTGCCTTATTCCAATTGGCTCGATTGCTGGTGCCGATATTCAAACGATCGAAGGCATCATTGAAACGGAACAATTTAAAATTTTAGATGAAAGCTATTCCATAGCCGGGGGAGTGCAATGCGGCTATTGCATACCGGGAATGATTATGGCAAGTGCAGCTTTGTTATCTGAAAATCCTCATCCTTCAGAGGCTGAAATTCGTGAGGGCATCTCCGGAAATTTGTGCCGATGTACGGGCTACAATATGATTGTTGAGGCGATTAACCTAGCAGCTAAAAAAGGTGATGGCTTATGATAGAGAAAATAACAGCGTATCGCTTCGAGCGTTTAGACGAAACTTTGAGCCAATTGAATAGAGAAGATTGTGCAATCATAGCCGGAGGCACCGATGTTATGGTTCTTCACAAAAGTAGAAGGGGAGTACCTCCAAAAATCCCTAAACCGATTGTTTTTATTAATCATCTTTCCGAATTAAAGCAGGTGTATCAACATCACAAGGATCTCCACATCGGGGCCTGCTGTACCTATAGTGAATTACTTGAAAATCCGTTGATTCCTTTTGCTTTAAAGAATGCAATTAAAACAATTGCTGCCCCGGCAATTAGAAACCGGGGAACATTAGGCGGTAATATTTGCAACGCCTCTCCAGCCGGTGACATGCTTCCTTTATTATATGTATACAATGCAAAGCTTCTGTTGCGCTCCGTAAATGGTGATCGCATGGTTGCGATTAGCGATTTCATTCAAGGTCCACGACAGGTTCAACGCTTTCACAATGAAATAGTAACGGAGATTATTCTGCCGTTCGTATTAGGAGATTCACATGTCGTTTTCGAGAAAGTTGGCAACCGCAACGCAGATGCCATTGCCAAAGTATCGTTTGCGGGTTTCGTCCGGATAAGCAAAGATCGAATCGATGACATTCGATTTGCCTTCGGGGCGGTCGGACCTACGATGGTTCGTTCCATTGATATTGAGAGGAAGCTGGTTGGAAAAACGATACCATTAGCCGATGCAGACATCGCTGAAATTGTGGCAGCCTTCGATAAGATCATTAGACCAATCGACGATCAACGCTCCACTGCGGCTTACAGAAAAACCGTTGCGTTACATCTTTTACGTTATTTTCTCAGCATGAAGCAATATCAACCGAATTAATGTTTAAAGATAGGGGGGAGCTTTTCATGCAGCTGATGGAAAAAGTGGCCATGCTGACGCGTCAAAACGAAACCTTTGCTTTAGCCATGATTATTGAATCAAAGGGCTCGACTCCCAGGCATGTTGGAAAAATGATTGTCTACCGGGATGGTACCATTGAAGGGACTGTCGGAGGGGGCTTGGCTGAACACTATGTGATCGAAGATAGTGTAAAGGCGATCCAAGATGGCCAATCGAAAATCGTTGAATATAAATTGAATAAACATGCAAAAGACGGAATTCAGATGAATTGTGGCGGCACGTTACGGGTCTTTATTGAAGTCTATACAAGCAGGCCTGAACTCATTCTGGCTGGGGCCGGTCATTTAGGCCATGCGTTGGCAAAGCTCGCTGATTTCCTTGAATATCCTTATTGCATTGTCGATGATCGCGTTGGTTATTGTACAAAGGAACGCTTTCCGAATGCGACAAACCTTTTTGTGAACGAGGATATTGGAAAGGCTTTGCTCGCAGCCAACCTAAATGAAAAATCATATGTGGTAATTGTTACAAAAGATTGTGATGATATTGTATTAAAAACGGCACTGCAATTTCCGATTGCATATGTTGGGATGGTAGCCAGTAAACGCAAGGTCATAAGCATATTTGAAAAGTTAAAAAGTGAAGGGGTCACGCAAGAACAGTTGGAGCAGGTACATTCTCCAATCGGATTGGAAATTGACTCGGAAACATCAGAAGAAATTGCCATCAGTATTATCGGTCAAATCATCAAATTAAGCAAGGAAAAAAAGCCTGTAAAAGTGAAACAATTAAATAGATAAGTAGAAAGGTCAGATAAAGCTAAAATCAAAATTTCTAATAGACAATTAGGTCAGTCCCCACTGTGTTAAAGTATTAACTCAGTGGGGACTGACCCTTTTTCTTTGATAAAAGCTAGAAGCAGGCCCTTGCTCTTCAGAGTGGGCTTTTTGTCGTTTTGATTAATTCATTAATATGGTAGGAATATTTTACTTTATATGCTACTACTATCATACTATACACAAAGGAAAACTCCTGGAGGTATTTTGTATGGGGATATTAGATGGACTTATGGGAAACGGGTTCTGGTGCAAAGATTACATCCATTGGAAAAAGGTATATAGATTCCTATAGAATCAACTATTATGCAGCCATTCCAAATAGTGATGAATGAACTTCACTTGATTTTGGACAGACTTGTTCTGTAAAGTAAGCTGTCCTTTTTTAATGATTGTATCGTGCATAACATAGTTTGAAATGATTGCTGATAGGTAGTGCAAGTATCCAAAAGCAAATTTAACCTGAAGAAAAGAAGTGAAAAAAATGGCTGAGCCTTTAAAGGATTTATATAATGAAACGTTCATTCGTGAATTCGGTGAAAAAGTAAAGGGTGTCCATCCGTCCTTCTCTACTGAATCGTTTATAGGGGAAGTGATTGATGAGCATTGGGACGAGAGGAAGTTAAAAGAACGAATAAGACACATTTCCATTACTCTTGGAAAGCATCTTCCAAGTGATTATCAAGATTCTTTGGATATTTTGTATCGGCTTGATAAGGATTGTGAAGGTTTTAGATATTTATTTTTCCCGGATTTTGTAGAGGTACATGGATTGAATAAGAAAGATTGGCCGTTATCGCTAGACGCGTTGGAGCGTTTTACAGCAAGGTCATCCTCCGAGTTTGCAATCCGTGCTTTTATCTTGCTTGATCCCGTTTTAATGATCGAGAAGATGAAGGAATGGACCAATCATGATGATGAGCATGTCCGCAGGCTGGCTAGCGAGGGATGCAGGCCCAGGTTACCTTGGGGGCAAGCTTTACCGATGTTCAAATCCGATCCGGCACCCGTCTTGGAATTACTTGAGAACCTGAAAAACGATCCATCCCTATATGTTCGCAAAAGTGTGGCCAATAACTTGAATGATATTGCCAAAGATCATCCCAAAACCGTTATAGAAACAGCTAAGCGCTGGTATGAAAGCGGAGAACCCAACACGATTTGGATTATTAGACGGGGATGCAGGACCTTAGTTCGACAAGCAGATCCAGAAGTCCTTTCATTATTTGGATACACGGATGTATTGAATAATCCGAATATCATTACAAACGCATTTATTAGAAATGAACCAGACTCGATTTTTATTGGGGAAACGAGTGAACTTCATTTCGGCTTTCGAGTTCAAGAAAAGAACTCAGTAAAACTACGCATCGAGTATGCCATCGATTTTGTAAAAGCAAATCAGAAAACTTCCCGTAAAATTTTCCTTTTGTTAGATAGGGATTTCTCAGGTAGTGAAGAAGTTGAAAGAGTGAGGAATCACAATTGGAAAGACCTGACGACACGGCGACATTATATGGGAATCCATCGAATATCACTTCTTGTAAATGGTGTGGAAGTTGCAGAAACACAAGTCAAACTAAACACTGAAACTTAAATGTTTACGAATGAACAGAACAGTTGTTAACGAAAGGGTTATAATACTTCAATTTTAAAACAAAAATGACTGTAAGCAAAAGGAGTTCTATCTAAATGTTAAAACAAGGTTGATTGGAGCGGGTGTTCGAGACTCCTGTTTAGAAAGCGCGTCCAAGGGAGACCCCGCAGGCGCAAATGCGCCGAGGAGGCTTTCGGACCGCCCGCCGAAAGCGGGTGCCTGGAGGTGAAATCAACGGTCATATATAAAAAAACCTAAAAAAGCTGTGAACAAATTCAATTATATCGAATTTGCAACAGTCTGAGAGGAGCACCCTAGCTCCTCTTTTTGTTTTTTAGATATATGTGAAGATTATTCACTTTTCTCCGATTTTGAATATTCTTCGTTAAAATCGTTTATCGCATCAAAAGGCTTATACTATTTACATCAAATCCAAAAAGTTGGATAGCTCCGATTGCTGCGTAAATTATTAATTAACAATGCCAGTAAAACGATTATCACAGCACCAGTTAAAACAGGTGTAAATAAATAACTCCAGCTATACTGGCCAAGCATAACTACAAGCGGGTCTGCCCCAGCTGGAGGGTGCGTCGTTTTTGTCAGCATCATCACCGCAATTGCTAATCCGACAGCCAATCCGATTGCCCAAGGTTCGTCGCCAAAAAAATGATAGGAAGCTAAACCTACGAATGTTGAAACGAAATGGCCGCCAATAATATTCCGTGGCTGTGATAATGGTGCGTTCCACAGACCGAACGCCAGTACACAGCTGGCACCAAATGGAGCCATTAACCACACTGCTGATGTTATTTTTGTTAAAAGAATTAAAGCGAATATAGTTAAAAACCCTCCAATAAGTCCCGTTATTGCGTCCTTTACATTTATCTGTAAAGGGCTTCTTCCTTTTCCCTTCATCTTCGATAAATAACGAATATGAAAAAAACGTTTTTCTTTATGACTCGATACTGAAATACGGTCCAATATGACCCCTCCTTTTTTATATAATTAGACTTTATATGAAATTAACTAACCTGTCAAAACTAATTTTAAAGGTTAGTTTGAAAGTCCATAAAAAAACCAACTTATATAATAAGTTGGAAAGACTTTAGCCAAAAGGGTTTTATCTAGAAGTAAAAACAAAGCTGATTGGAGCGGGTGTTCGAGACTCCTGAGGGAAAAGCTCGTCCAGGGGAGACACCAAAGGCGCCGAGGGCTGACCGCCCGCGGAAAGCGAGTCCCTGGAGGCAGCGTTCACATTGTACAAACTTAAAAAAACTGTTAGACAAACTTATTTAATAAGTTAGATCTTCATTCATCATCAGATTTCCGGTGTTGAAATCGTGCTACCTTTTTTCTATTTCCGCATATTTTCATTGAACACCACTTGCGTCTCCCGCTTTCATCGATAAATAACAGGACGCAATCATCATTCGAGCATCGCTTTAGTGATGACAGCTTATTTTCTTCAATTAATTTTAAGGAGTCAAAGGCAATATAAGATTGCAGGATATCTTCCGCTTCTCCAACAGGTATGGGAACAAGTTTTTGATCACTTAATTTAAAAGTGAAAGGTGATTTTTCGATTTTATTTTCTAAAAAGGCGATAAACTCATCAGGAATCGGATTCCCATCTGCTATTAACTCAAATTGTTTTCTTAAAATAGTACGCATTTGTAGAATGCCTACAAATACCTGCCCGATTCTCTCTTTAATTTTTAAGGATAGCTGATTATCCCAAAATGAGTTTTTCCCTTTTATTACAGCAAGCCAGTCCAGCACATCCCGTTCTGAAAGTAATAAGTCTTGCCGTTGACCACGACTGACCAGTTCCGTATTCACTAAATCCAGAGAAAGATTACCTGATATAAGTGGAAATTTATTAGTTTCAGACATAAGTTCATCTCCCATTTTCCGCTAAATTCTAACCAGTAAAATGTTAATTGAGAGGTTATGTCATCATTATACCCTATTTCGGATTTTTTCAGCTACTCGTTATCTTGAGAATTACGGGATAACATAAATGTGATCAAACATCCATATTAGCAATAAAAGAATAGTGATTGAAAGTACATGATAATCAATCCTTTTAAAGTGAGTAAAAAAGTTATTGACAAATCCTGTACGTACAGGATAATATGAAAGCGTATACAGAACCTATACGTACAGGTTATAAAAACAACTATATTTTGCTTTCTAGGGAAAGGAAGTAGTGAAATGGGTAAATACACAGAACCAGCAACGGATTTGCTCCAACATGTCGGAGGGAAAGAAAATATTGCGACGGTTACGCATTGTGCGACAAGAATGCGTTTTGCGTTGAAAGATCCCGCCAAGGCGGATGTAACGAATATCGAATCGATTAAGCTTGTGAAAGGAACGTTTACACAAGCTGGCCAGTTCCAGGTCATAATCGGGAACGAAGTATCATCGTTTTATAATGAATTCGTTTCCATAGCTGGACTTCAGGAAGCGTCAAAAGAAGATGTGAAAAATGCAGCAAAACAGAATATGAGCTGGCTGCAGCGTATGATTGCACATCTTGCGGATATTTTCACCCCGCTAATTCCTGCCATAGTCGTTGGCGGACTCATTCTTGGTTTCCGCAATATTATTGGGGATATAAAAATGTTCGATGACAGCACAAAGACCCTTGTGGATATTTCACAATTTTGGGCAGGGGTACACGCCTTCCTTTGGCTGATAGGTGAAGCTATTTTTCATTTTCTTCCTGTTGGGATTACATGGTCGATCTCGAAGAAAATGGGCACGACTCAAATTCTCGGCATCGTCCTTGGTTTGACCCTGGTTTCCCCACAGCTTCTTAATGCATATGCAGTGGCAAACACAAAGGCAAGTGACATACCTTTTTGGGATTTCGGTTTTGCCCAAGTCGATATGATCGGCTACCAGGCACAAGTCATCCCAGCGATACTTGCAGGGTTCGTCTTGGCGTATTTAGAACGGTTCTTGAGAGATAAAGTGCATAATTCCATTTCCATGATCGTCGTTCCATTTTTTGCTTTACTTCCAACTGTAATCATTGCCCATACCATTCTGGGGCCAATAGGCTGGAAAATCGGTTCTGTAATTTCTACGGTTGTATATTCCGGATTGACTTCATCAGTTGGCTGGCTGTTTGCTGCCGTTTTCGGCTTTGCCTATGCACCGCTTGTCATCACAGGCCTGCATCATATGACCAACGCAATCGATCTTCAGCTTATGAGTGAACTTGGCGGTACGAACCTATGGCCAATGATCGCATTATCCAATATTGCACAAGGTACGGCAGTGCTAGCAATGATTTACATCAACAGAAAAGACCAGGAGGAAAGACAGGTTTCCATACCCGCCACGATTTCATGTTATCTCGGTGTAACCGAGCCAGCCATGTTCGGCATTAACCTGAAATACGGCTTTCCGTTCTTAGCGGGTATGATCGGTTCACTTTTCGCAGGCATCGTTTCAGTCGGATCTGGCGTAATGGCAAATTCCATCGGTGTTGGAGGGATTCCAGGTATCCTATCCATCCAGCCGCAGCATATGGGAATGTTTGCACTTGCGATGCTGGTTGCATTCGTTGTTCCATTCATTTTGACTATAGCATTCTCCAAGCGACCTAATATGAACTTGAAAACAAGAACGAAAACAACGAAATTAAATGCTTAATAACGCGGAGGGAGAGCATTCTCCCTCTTTTTTTACCATACTGGCAAAAGATACATCAGGGATAGCAGGGGAGGAATTACAATGAAGGATTTTAAAAATAGTACGATCTATCAAATTTATCCGAAGTCATTTAAGGACTCGAACGGTGACGGCATCGGGGACATAAATGGTGTTATAGAAAAACTTGATTATTTGAGTATACTGGGAGTGGATTATATTTGGCTGACCCCTTTTTATCGTTCACCTCAAAATGATAATGGATATGATGTAGCTGATTATACATCCATTGATCCTGTTTTTGGGACGATGGATGATTTCGAAAGATTGGTGAAGGAGGCTAATTCGCGGGATATCCAAATCATGTTGGATATGGTATTCAACCATACATCAACAGAGCATGAATGGTTCCAAAAAGCATTGGCTGGAGAGAAAGAATATAAGGACTATTATATTTTCAAGAAATCGAAAAATGGAGAGCCCCCTACGAATTGGATTTCGAAATTCGGAGGACCTGCATGGGAATATGTAGCGGAACATGATGAATACTACCTCCATTTGTTCGATCGGACACAAGCTGACCTTAATTGGGAAAATCCCAGAGTGAGGGAGGAAATCTTCAATGTAGTAAACTTCTGGCTGGATAAAGGTGTCAAAGGATTCCGTTTGGATGTCATCAATCTTATTTCGAAACCTGACATCTATGAAAATGACAAAGATGGAGATGGACGATGCTTTTATACAGACGGTCCCAAGATTCATCAATTCCTAAAAGAGATGAATGAAGAAACTTTCGGGAAAGATGAAGAGGTGATGACTGTAGGGGAAATGTCATCGACGACCATTGACCATTGCATCAAATATTCATCTCCAGTTGAAAAGGAGCTGTCAATGGTATTCAGTTTCCATCATCTAAAGGTGGATTATAAGGATGGGGAAAAGTGGTCACTTGCAGATTTTGACTTCAGTCAGTTAAAGGAAATCCTAAGCAGCTGGCAATATGGGATGCAAGAAGGAAATGGATGGAATGCCCTGTTCTGGTGTAACCATGACCAGCCGAGGATCGTATCCAGGTTTGGGAATGATCAAGAGTATCACAAGGAATCGGCCAAGATGCTGGCAACAGCCATTCATATGCTTAGGGGAACCCCTTATATTTATCAAGGGGAGGAAATAGGGATGACCAACCCGAAATTCAATGATATTGGACAATATCGGGACGTGGAATCGATTAATTATTACAATATTTTAAAAGAGGCAGGCAAGGAAGAAAAGGAAATAATCGAAATCCTTCAAGCTAAATCCCGTGATAACTCGAGAACTCCCATGCAGTGGGGAAATGCGGAACATGCAGGCTTTACAAAAGGGACTCCATGGATTGCAGTGCCTGATAATGCCAAAATCATCAATGCTGAACACGCACTTATGGATCAGGATTCCATTTTTCATCATTACCAAAAACTTATATTCTTACGCAAGAAACATGATATCATTGCATATGGGGAGTATCAGGAAATTCTTGGCGACCATGACCAATTGTACGCTTATGTACGCAATTATGAAGACGAGAAACTTTTGGTCGTCAATAACTTTTATGCAAAAGAAACGGTCTTCGAAATTCCAAAGGATATAGACCTATCCGGATACAACTCAGAGCTCCTTCTCTCAAACTATATCGATTCGAAAGAACTTGCAGGTGATTTTATCCTTCGTCCCTATGAATCGGTGGTCTATTTGTTGAAAAAGGACGAGTAACAGACTAAGAAAAATATATTGTGGTGATGAAATGAACAGCAAATACCTATCGCTATATGGTGATATCGTTTCAAAAATTGAAGAAGGAACCTTTCCGACAAATTCAAAGCTTCCTTCCGAAAGCAGCTTCATGGAGGAGTATGACATATCCAGGGATACTGTGAGAAAATCCTTACAGTTGCTTGAACAAAATGGATATATCCATAAAATCAAAGGCAAGGGTTCCTTTGTCTTGGATTTTAGCAAATTTAATTTTCCTGTAGCAGGGTTGATTTCCTATAAAGAAATGGTGGAAAAGTTGAATTTGCATTCCAAAACGATCATCCACAAGTTGGAGCTTGAGACCCCCGACTCAAAAATGGCCAAGCTTCTAGACTTAACTGATGATGGTGAAATATGGAAGGTGTTCCGGGTACGCCAAATCAATGGGAAGAAAATCATACTGGACAAAGACTATTTCAAAAGCGAATTCGTAACTAACCTGACCAAGGAAATTTGTGAGGATTCTATTTATGGATATATCGAAAAGGATCTCGGGCTCCAGATTGGTTTTTCCAACAAGGAAATTACCGTGGAGCCATGCAGTGAGGAAGATAAACAATTATTGGACATTGAAGACTTCGATATGGTGGCAGTTGTGAAAAGTACGGTCCATTTAATCGATGGAAGCTTGTTTCAATATAGCGAATCCAGGCATAGACCCGATAAATTCAAGTTCACTGACTTTGCACGAAGGACTTGGTGAAGGTTAAGGAAGAAATGAAGGACTGACTCTTGAAAGTTCAGTCCCATTCAAAATGAGAACCCCGCCGTTGAAGATATTTTTATTTTTGAACGAGCGGGGAGAGGAGGAGAGTCAAACTTAGTTTGTCTCTCCTTCCGCTTGTTTAGTGGTATGGGAAGCATTTAGTAAAATCACTCCGCCAATGATTAATACTAAACCGCCTAATGTAGTGATACTAAATGGCTCATTCCATAATAGTACGCCAATCATTGCCGTTAAAGCTGTGCCTATTCCTGACCAAATGGCATAGGCTAAGCTTAACGGAATTGTTTTAAGACATAAAGATAAGCTATAAAATGCAATGCTAAACCCAATTATAACTCCAAATGAAGCGAATAAATGTGTAAAGCCTTCAGACAACTTAAGCATGGTCGTACCAAATACTTCACTAATGATTGATATTCCTAAGGCTATGTATCCGTTCATATTATTACCTCCGATTACTAAATTGTTAAGAAGTGCCTCCACTAGAGAGTTTCAAAACAACAACTCCTCCAATGATCAGGACTAAACCTAAAAATTTTTTCACGTTAAAGCTTTCTTTATAAACGATAACTCCCACTAAAGCAGTTAAAGCAGTGCCTATTCCCGACCAAATGGCATAAGCCGTTCCAAGCGGTATGGTTATTAATGATAATGACAGGCAATAAAAAGCCAAACCCATTCCAATTACCACACCAATGGAAGGGAATAACCTTTTAAACCCGTTTGATACTTTTAACATCGAACTGCCAAACACTTCACTTAGGATGGCTATTGCCAAAAACGCATAAGGATTCAAGATGAACTCCTCCTAAATATTGATCTATTTTCGACCACTTCCCCCAAGAATCTTATCATCTAAAGGACTCATATTAAACTAAAACCACCTATAGTCAGTTTCATATTTTCTGTCTTTGCAATTCACGCTCAATATTCATCTTAAAGTGATACAATAAGCCGCTTCTTCGAACCTGGTAGCAACATATAAGAAGGGTGAACAGGGATTTCTAGGAATTTTGTCGAATTATTCCTTTAACGATTATATTACTTAAGAAATAGGGAAACGGTAGAATATGAAATTAATTAATAGTTATTCGGATAAATTTACTTTTACACTGTGGGAAGAGCCTCTGTAAGTATATTATTTATTTTAAAATATACCTCGATAGAATAAATTGATGATGTAGCTACACTTAGAATCCGTATTTCATCTCTATTAGCAACAACTTTAATAGGATTAGGGCTCCAATTCTGCGGAGAATAGATCACGTTCACAACAATTTAGGTATCCCACTTTAGTGCATACTCTATACAAAGCTAGTTAATTTATTCAGATGTTACCGGGATGTAAAAAGGGATTTTCTATAGGAAGATCCCTTTTTACTACTTCTTCAACTAACGACCCTTAAATCAAAAGCTAAACAAAAAGGCTTTGGTTATACCGGTACGTTTATTTGGCTAAGAAAGCCAGCAGCAGACAAGAGTGGATTTCGGAATAAACGTACGTATTTCATCAGAAAGGTCCATATCTGCATTTATAAGAAGATTTTCCTTTATTTAGGCAAGCTTCTCCATTATCCATTGTTTAATTAACTTAGCGACTTGGGGCGGGGAAGTGGTAGAAGTGTCTATAGTAGGTATTGGTGGAACTGATGTTTTGGCTTCTTGAACTAACTTCTCAGATAGTTCATTCATATAATTAATGCTGTCAGCCGTCCATTTGCCACGAGCCGATAATCGTTGTGTACGCGCTTCACCGTTACAATAAAGATGTAGGTAATGAACTGGATCAAATAAAGGGAAATGGTCGCAAATTTCAACATTATAGGGATCGGGTACATTGCCGAATAATACGGAATTACGTCCGGAATAAGCACTATAATAGGCAACCTTCAACCAATTATCACATGCTGTTTGATAATCGTCATTGTTAACGATAAGATCCATATCAAATACATTGAAATCCACCATGATTTTCTGCAATTCCAGTGAAGTTGCTGATTTACCTGAGCCACTAATGCCAGTCACAATAAAAAGAGGGTAAGTCATGATCATCACCTTCCAGTATATTAAGGAAATAGGTTACTAATATCATAATGATATTTTCCACTTTATTTATTAGTATGTTCAAACTGTTAATTCGCATCTTTTTTTTACCCAGTATGAAAAAAGAACTTTGCCTGCCTCTCTAGAAATGTGATTCTTCTTTAAGGCTATTGACTGGCCTATATAAAAAATGTACTTTGAATATGAACATTACTGGTATATGGAAATTCACAGGATATAGTCAGGGGGATAATTATGTATGTTAGTCAAACCAGGGATCATGAAGTAATTGCAAAACTAAATAGAAATGTCCACGATCTGCATGCAAAACTATATCCTAAGTATTTTAAGGAATATAATTATAGTGCAATGAAGGAATCTTTCAAAAGTTTGGTTGGAAATAACAGTTTTGTTTTTCTCGTTTTAAAAGAACATGAAGAACCGATCGGTTACGTATGGATTGAAATTAAAAAATATCCAGAAAGTGCTTTTAAAAATGCGTATAAATCAGTTTATGTGCATCAGCTTAGTATCGTTGAAAATCAAACCAAAAAAGGTTACGGTAAAATACTAATGAATGAGGTCTATGAAATTGCCAAAAAGAATGATATAGATTTAATTGAACTGGATTATTGGTTTGAAAACAAAGCTGCAAAAGAGTTTTATCAAAAACAACACTTTAAAAAGTATAGGGAGTTTGCATTTAGACAGTTGTAAATCCTTTGACACTCATTATTCAAAGGATGGAGGAAGGAATTAATAAAAACCCCGAATTGGGGTTTTTTTAATTAATATCTTACCAGTCTCCTTGAAAAACTAGGGGGTTGAGGAACTCCACAAATAAAGCTTTGGGAATAACACTCTTTCACGATACTTCGGGTATGCGGTATATATGTGTTGAAGTGTTTATTCACCGTAGTTGTATGTGTCGGGTGAAAAACCGGAATCACCGTGTTGATGACATTGGTTTTTACATATTGCTTTGCTGGGGAGATTTGAGGTGGATTATACTGTGTAGGCATTCTGTGAGGTGGGCAATATTGTCGTGGGCATTGACCGCCTTTCAGATGCCCCCAGGGCTTATTATACATTTAAACACCTCCTGGATTTTTTTTTGAAAGTCATTATTAGTTTATGAAAATAAATGATAAAGGGACTAGTATAAATGCCTTTATCAAAAATATCCTGGGCATATCAGATTTTTCACTCATTTTAAAAAGCATTAATTTAAACGAATTCGGTTAATCGCTTGACGAACAAATGACTTGTGTCTTTTTCGCCAGTTATTTTCCTTGCTCTTTTCCAAGCCCCATTCAGGAAATGTAGATAACCGTAATGAGGCAAATAATTGCCAGTAGGGTAAGTTTGTAAAATTCACCTCAGGCATCAGGGTTTTATATTGATTGGTGAAGTCATTCATCGCTTGCATTCCAAAATGATAAAAGATTTCGAGTTGACTATTGGCAAGGTCAATCAAAGGGTCCCCTAAGCCTGAATCTTCCCAATCAATTATGGAAACTAGTTTACCCTCTATCCATAATAGATTTCCTGGCCAATAATCACCATGAAGGATCACTTCCTTATTAATGGATGGTAAAGGGGTGAAATATTTTAACAAATCCCTAATCAATCTCATATTTAATGTTTCGTCCAGGATTACCCTATCGTTATTATTTAACATTTCGATATATGTATTTTCTAATTTAGGCAGGAATGATAAAGATAGATTTGCACAATCAACACGATGGATTTTTGCTAGATTTATTGCCGATTGTAAGATATGATCATTGAGATTTGAGGGTGTGAATTCTGACTTCCCCTCAATAAACTCGATAAGTATGCATGGCTTGGAAAAAATCTCGCAAGATTGCTCTAGGTAATATGGCATCGGTACAGGCAAACCTGCAGCTTTCAATATCCCTAGGAGCTTGTGTTCATCAGCTGCAACATTTGGATTCCGTTTTAGGTCAGGATCACCATGCTGACGAACGATCATTTTCATGAGCCGCCCTGAAGGATGTAATACTTCAAGGCCTGTAACCTGTGCAGAAATTCCGCCTTTTAATTCCCATGCGCGAATTAGCTTGCTTCCTTGATCAAACTTTTGAACCAATTGTTCAAACTTACCATATTCATTCATCATACAACTCTCCTTTAAAAAATTTTAGCTATAGGATAAGTTCCCAGATAACTTTCGTAATTAAAGCATTATGTTAGAACTTCAATAAATGAAACCAAAGCTCGTTACACACGTAGAGTAATCTAAACAAAGTGAGGTGCGCTGATATTGAAAATAGAAAAATATAAAGTGGAAACACCAAAAGGGACGTTACAATATAATATTAGTGGAAAAGGCAAACCAAATATTGTTTTGATTAATGGTGGTTCTGGACCGATAGAGGGCTGGATGAAAATACTACCGGTAATTTCTGAAACATCATCTGTATTTTCCTATAATCGCTTTGGTGTTGCTGGCAGCGATAAACCTAAGGAAAGCCAAGACGGGGAAAGTATTGTTAACACTTTACGTGAGGCATTAACAACGGTGGGGTTTGAACCTCCATACTTATTGGTCGGACATTCGCTAGGCGGCCTATATGCTAATTTATATGCCCGACTTTACCCAAATGAAGTGGGGGGACTAGTTTTTTTAGAATCCAGTACAACGAAAGATATAAGCCTTAATGAATACCAAGGCAAGGCCGTAAAAACCATTAATAGGATGTTCAAGGTGTTTGATTCCTTATCCTCGCATAAACAATTCAATGAAGTTAATTTTGTAAAAAAAACTGTGGATCAAATCCAGCAAACTGATACATTTCCCGAAATACCTGTATTTGTCATTACTGGTGGACAAGAAAATCGAATGATGCCAGAGGAAATTCGAAAAAAACGACTTAAGAATCAATTGGAATTGCTTTCATTGTCAAGAAACAGCAATCACATTGTCGCAAAAAAAAGTGGGCATTTTCCGCAATTATCAGAACCAACTATAGTGATTGACTCAATCAAAGATTGTGCAGAACAATTAAATAAAACAAACCATAACTAAATAAATACAAGCATTTTGTTAGATTTTTTGTTAATAATGTTGACTTTTTTTATCTCTCTATCTCCTTCTATCACTTTATTTGTAGACGCCCAATAATTACTGATAGAAAAGTATAAAAATGGAAGAAGGCTTTAAAAAATTCTGCGTCCATTTGGCGAATGTTATCGTATAATGCCATAACACCCTTAGGGTGTATTTTTTTTGGAACTGTGGCCGAGAGATGAATTCTTTATTTTGAAATTTCTTTAATCAGATAGTTATGTGTACAAGCATTTATTGATACGTAACATAAGATTAATAGAGGTGATAGAAATGGTAAAAGTATTTATTGATCCCGGCCACGGCGGTACGGATCCAGGCTCGGTGGGGAATGGATTGAGAGAAAAGGATTTAACTTTATCCATTGCAACTCGAATTAAAGACATCTTATTAATAGAATATAATAACGTTTCTGTAAAAATGAGCAGATACCAAGATACGTACCCCTCTTTAAACGATAGGACGAATGCAGCGAACGCGTGGGGAGCCGACTTTTATCTCTCCATCCACATCAATGCCGGCGGCGGCACTGGGTATGAGGATTACGTTTATACGTCTACTAATCAGATTACGAAAACGTATCAAGATCATATTCATTCAGAGGTCTTGAAGCTTATCAACATCCAAGACAGAGGACAAAAAACAGGAGATTTACATGTGCTCCGTGAAACGGACATGCCTGCACTACTGACTGAAAATGGATTTATCGATAATGTCAATGACGCAGCCAAATTGAAAACGGCAGCCTTTATCGAATCACTGGCTCGCGGGCATGTAAACGGTTTAGTTAAATGCTTCGATCTTAAAAAGAAAAATACAGCTGTATACCACACAGTCGTTAATGGTGACACCGTATACTCCTTAAGCATGGCTTATGGCAGTACGGTTCAGCAAATTAAACATTGGAACGCTCTTGACAGTCAGTACACTATTACAGTAAACCAGAAATTGCGGGTTAAATGAATAATTAATAGTTGCCTGGTTAAATTATTTTTAACTTCCAGAAGCACACCACACAGGAAGCCTTTCTCAAAAAGAGTTTGTCTACAGTTTTTAAGGATTAGTACAATTTGAACGTTGATTTCCACTACAGGCACTCGTTTTCCGCGGGCGGTCCGGAAGCCTCCTCGACGCCTTTGCGCCTGGCGGGGTTTTCTTGGACACGCATTTCCCTCAGGCGTCTCGCCACCCGCTCCAATCAACTTTGTTTTAACTTTTAGAGAGAACCTCTTTTGTCTACAAACTCAGCCCTTCTCAAAAAGAGAGGGGCTTTTCCTCGTTCAGGAATATGCGTGTAATAAAATAGTCGTGTACATTCTACTGTCCTAAATGAGTACTTAGATAATAGCGGAAGAAGTGAAAGGGAAAAATAAATAAATTTGCACAGAGGGCTAAAGTGGAATTGAATATATACTCGCATTTTCCAAGAAAAAAGCCTCTGACGGGATTCGAACCCGCACTCCTTTCGTAAGCATAGGCTAGGGGAGAACACGCTTCCCTACGGATTTTCACCGGCAGGAATTCCGCCTGCCTCAGCTATTTGCTTTTCGGTGCTTCTGAAACCCTTACCTTGCGACCCGGTGGCTACAAATGTTTTCCGGCGCTCTTCCCTTCTAGAGCTACAGAGGCAAATGCTTATCATCCTATTATAAGATTCCCATATGAGGTTGTGAACCGAATAATAAAAATATGATAATTTGATTGCCTAATACAGACAATTATATTCATTCTGCATGAAAGGGAAATCTGAAATAAAAGCCCTAGGAAGCTTAGAGTTCCAAAAACATTCACTCAATGAAATAAGTAATCTGGGGAAAACGGATATGCCTTTGTATATAGGCTGACACAAATTTTAATTATCTTTTGCAAAGACATATATAAAGAACAATACTAATAAGCACAAACCATGATGGCTTGTACCTAATATGTATCGGTCAACAAAGAGAACTTAATTAATACTCCATAAAGAAACTCTAAGTCGATATTAATCGTATATTTTAATGGCTTGAACCACTTTTCCTAAAATTCGAACTCTATCATTTTTGATGTTATAGGTTTTTTCTTCATAAAAAGGATCCGTGCTGCAGGGAGTGAGTGTGATATTTTCTTCATCGATATTCACTTTTTTGACAGTGGCATCGTGACCATTTACCAAGACCACTCCAATTTTTCCTTTATCAACGTAGGTTGTTTTTTCAACGAGAATCAATGATCCGTCACTGAATTCTTTGTTCATGCTATTGCCATTCACTCTAAGGAAAAAATATTCTTTATTCGTTTTTAGCATCGAATTTAATGTCGGCATATAGGCTTCTATATATTCATTGGTAAAATTAGGATCTCCAGCAGGGATATTGCCATATACTCCAATTAATCTTACATTCTTTTCATTTAGAAATTCCATTCCTGGAGCATTTCTAACGTTAGGTGCTCCTTCGATGAGGTGGGATAGCGGTATTTCAAAGCATGAGGACATCATGCCCAATTTATCCATTAAAGGTTTATTCCGTCCGGATTCCCATGCTGATACTGCCGTTGGTGCCACCTTTAATATATTTGCCAAATCTTCTTGTGTCATTTTTCTTTCTTTTCTTAACATTTTAATCCGTTCACCAATGTGCATATTTCTTCACCTCTTACTTGAATATACACCATGAGTGAAGGTGAGTAAACTTAAAGTGCGTGAATTTTGCGAAAAATTGTTGGTAACTATACTTCAAGTGTGATATCATTTTTTTAGATAGGTGGTGACAAGATATGACAAACGTTAAGTTCACACTTAAACAAGCGAGGAAGTATAAAGGTTTAACACAGGAAGAAATGGCTAAAGTGCTGAAGATGGCCAAAAGGACTTACATTGACTATGAGCAATATAAGATTCCTTTGCGAATCGATAAGGCTTATTTGTTTGCTGAATGTGTAGGGTTCTCGATCGACGATATTATTTTTTTTGATCCCCACCTACACTTCAAATGTAGTTAAAGGATCAAGACAATCAATCATTTATTCACCAAAGTAACCGTTCCTGGGGCAAAATTTAAGTAATGATCGAAACAGGGTGAAAAAATGGGAAAGGAAAATCAGATAATTAAATTATACAATTGGAAGAGCGAGCATAGCCCTGATATTATTTATCCAGTTCTCATTGTGAAATACGCGTATGTGGCGTTTAGGGGAGGGCTTTAAGGAGTTAATAATCCAAATACACGATTGATACTGAGATCCCTATGAATGACAGCCAATTGCTGTGAAAGAATTTTTTCAACAATTTACTTAATGTATTGGATGGACTTCAAAACAACATGAATAGGAGCAATTGGACAGTGGCAAATTCGAAGAATAATATTTGGATGCTCAAAAATAAAGTCAAGCCCTACATCCTTTGCAGGAGAAGGGCTTATTCTCTTTTTTCGTGAACATACAGCATTCGATATATGGATTTCCTCTATAAGGATAATTTCATAATTGGAAAATGACTGTATACATAAACGAATTGAAGGCAAACCATCATACTATATCTCCATTTTTTATGAACTTTTTCTAGTTTTTTTCTCCTATCTTTATGAAGATAGCAGGTAATGGTATGCAAAAGTACAAATATATACTAATGAAGGCTATCAAAGGCATGGAAGGAGGGCGTTGAAAATAGGATGAGTTCGAAAGAATTCCACATGATATTGGAGGAGATAACAATTGAAAAGGAATGTAATCAATTATATCGTTTTTCTTGTCCTCATTCTAACCATATTAATTATGGCCAAGCCAGATATTTCCTCAGCAGGAAAATTAAATCCCCCATCCGAAACTTTCAGTCCAGGGGATTGGTTTCTTGGAAGTATTCCTCCCAATCTTGATACAAAGAAACCACCGATCGTGTTTGTTCAAGGGAAAAACGGCAGTTCAACCAGCTGGTACGGTGAAACGGATTATCATGGTGTCAATGATATGTATACCAAAGCGTATGAAGCAGGCTACCAAACTGTTTTTGTTCAGCTTCATGATTCAGCTGGAAATGGATCAGTGAGCCAATATGCTAATGGAAGGCTTTTAGCTCAAATGCTTGCAGAAATCAGTAACCATTTCGGGGGTGAAAAAGTAAATATTATAGCTCACAGCAAAGGGGGCCCAGATACCCAAGCGGCTCTAGTGCACTATGGAGCACACCAGTATGTTGGAAGGGTGATCACTTTAGCTTCCCCCCATCATGGTTCTCACCTAGCTGATTTGGCCTATAGCTGGTATGCGGGCTGGCTTGGTTCCCTATTAGGTCAAAAAGATGAGGGAACTTATTCTTTACAAGTTGGTAAAATGGCTGAATTTCGTTCGGTCACGGATAACCATGTTAATTCTCGTAAAAACATGTATTTCACTGTGGCAGGCATGAACAGAGGCCCGGTTCTATCAGCCTTATCAATGGGTGGACAATATTTATCTTCATATGGGGAAAATGATGGTCTAGTGAAT
Organism: Peribacillus sp. N1; assembly: GCF_054600815.1. NCBI lineage: Bacteria > Bacillati > Bacillota > Bacilli > Caryophanales > Bacillaceae > Peribacillus > Peribacillus sp. N1. The sequence continues at coordinate 230,044 of NZ_BAAHZO010000001.1, forward strand.
GTATGGAGTACAAAAATACCCTATGCAACACATTTATTTTCAGATCCCAACTTTGATCACGACAATATACGAGTCGGCTCAGCTGTATTTTCAAGAATTGAACCATATTTAAGAAGCACCTCCACCGCTGGAATCCATGAATATAATGTCAATTATAAAGAACGGGTTGAAGATGATGTCATTACCACCGCACTCGCTCAAACCGTTCTGGGTGATGTCCTGAAACAAAATGTCTGGATCGAACTAAGCTTCCATGTAAATGAATCAGCCCCAGGCAATATAAACATATATACAGCATCAAATGATGTCGAGGTTGAAATGATTTCTCCATCCAATAAAAAGTATTCACCTTCCTTAATGGTTCATTCAGCCAAAAACGAAACTTCCTTTTTTAATGGTGCAACCGTCCAATCATTCAATAGAAACAACCTTGAAATTGGTGATTGGAAAGTGCGTATGAAGACTAAATCGCCAAAAGACGCCTACCTGTTCACAGCACAATTTAACGAAAAGAATCCCATTACATTAAGTATGGCTGGTAAAGTTAAGCAAAAAGATGCGAAATTTTTAATAAAGAACCCAATGCATGATAAAAAAAGGCCAATCAGCACAACATTTTTGGTTCATCTAATAGATGAAACAGGTAATGAAATTAGTGAAAAAAGCTCAATTAAGGCAATGGATACAGAAAATTTTACTGGCACACTTCCGGAAGTACCTAAGTCAGGGGTTTATAATGTAACAATAGATGTCAAGGAAAAAAATGTGGATGGTACTGAAAGAACCCGGACACTGATTCGTTCGGTCTATATTGAGAAATAGTGAAATGCATTCTCTTCTTTGAGAGGGTATCAGACTGTAGACAAATTCGAAGTTTGCCTCCAATCTTTTCTTGAAAAATAGATCCTGTTGAATACAGAAATCCGCTCCCTTTCCGCCGATCCTACCAAGCCGCCTCGGCAGGAGTGTAAAAAACATAATAACCCACTTTTCCCGACAAAAAAATCCCTTCTCTTAATTGAAAAGGGTTTTTTGATGTAATGTGGTGCTAACATGGGTGGTTTGTTTTAGCCAAAGGATTCAGCCAGTTTGTAATTACTAATACAGCGATTAAATTAATGGTGTTCGATGGGAAATAAAGCTAGTAAGGTCATCTAGCAATAAAAAGATTGATGAATTTCAGCTAGGCAACAAGAATAGATTTAATCCGTCTTTTTGTAGGATTCTCTATAAGACAAAATACCAGTTTTGAGTGCAGCATAATTGCCTATGCTTGCATAGCCATAAAACCAGCCCATGAAAATTCCTGAAACCAAGTGATGACGATGACTGATGAAAATGGAAATGAACAAGCCAAGACCCAAAGCGATGGTAGGGACGAATTTTGGATGAATATGAAACATGACCTTAATAAGTTGAGTAAGAATCATGATGGTAGGAATGGCTATCACTGCATCCCAGAAGTTTGTATGGACGGTTGGGTAGTCCATGATTTCACCACCTTGAAATGAAGTTTTTAAAAATAGTTTTTGTTTTTCATCAAGGTTTTATACAAAAATAAATAATTACAAATTTAAAATTAACGAACAAGTTTTGAAGATTTTCAGTGTTCAATAGGAAAAGCCGTCAATCCATTTAATTAAATGGATTGACGGCTTTTCCTGTTTGGTAGGGAAATGGATAAATAATACTCGAAGCAGGCAACTCTAGGTAAGAAATCTATAATAAAAACAATTAGCCAAACATCAGAACCTTTTGTATGGGACTGGCCGTAACCTTTTTAATAGATGAGAATACGATAAGAATGAAGATGAACAGTGAAAAATAAAGTAAAACCATTGATGGGAGGTTCTAATGAGCAAGGAAACATTTATTAAGGAAATTGCTCCCTATGCCCAGAAAATTCAACAGGAATTTAAAATATTACCTTCTGTTGTCATTGCACAAGCTTGTTTGGAGAGTGGATATGGGACAAGTTTATTAGCAAGCAAAGGAAAAAATATATTCGGTACAAAAGGTGACTTCAAGGGTGAGTCTGTCATCATTCAGACAATGGAATATGTCAATGGCGTACCCGTTCAAGTATGGAACAAATTCAGAAAATACCCATCTTGGGAAGAAAGTCTTAGAGATCTTGCCAATTTATATGCAAAGGGGACTTCATGGAATAGAAGTCTTTATACGGCTGTCATTGGAGAAAAAGATTACAGAAAAGCACTCAAAGCAATTTTCGATGCTGGGTACGCCTCGGATCCCAACTATATTGAAAAACTGGTGAACCTTATCGAAACAAGCGATTTAACAAAATATGATGCAAGTATAGAAGAGGTTTATCATATTGTCCAAAAAGGGGATACCGTCTCTGCGCTTGCAAAAGCATACGGTTCTACACAAGTGCAGATTCAACAGTGGAACGGCTTGGTAGATCTTAACCTAATTAAAGTGAACCAAAGATTACGAGTGAAGTGAATTTTAACTGGGAGCGGTAGTTAAAGCTCTCTTTTTTATTGTAATCAGAGTGTTACCAAAGTACATATTAGGCGATCGTATACTTCCGTTCGTAATTAAGGATGTTTAAATTCCCATGAAAACTTGATTCTATTAAAATTCCATATGCATATTGAGAGAATTCGGGACATAGATTAAACAAACAAAAAAAGCGCGGTTAGCGCTTTTAGTGTATTTGTCTATATAAGCCTATTACTTTTCCAAGTATCGAAACATCTCGTAAAATAATTGGTTCCATATTCGAGTTCTCAGGCTGAAGCCTTATGTAATCCGGTTCCTTAAAGAATCGTTTTACAGTGGCTTCATCATCTTCCGTCATGGCCACGACGATATCTCCATTATTGGCATTGCTTTGTTGTTTCACGATGACATAATCCCCATCATGAATTCCTGCTTCGATCATACTTTCACCCATGATTTCCAGCATGAATACATGGTCATCATGTGGAACCATGCTTTCGGGAAGCGGAAAGTATTCTTCTATGTTCTCAATGGCCGTTATCGGCATTCCCGCTGTTACTTTTCCAAGTAACGGCACGTTCACGACATTGACTTTGGGAATATTGTTCGCTTCCTCCAAATTCATTATTTCAATGGCCCTTGGCTTGGTTGGGTCACGTCTAATCAGGCCTTTGCTTTCCAGGCGTGATAAATGCCCGTGTACTGTTGAACTTGAAGCAAGTCCCACTGCTTCACCAATCTCCCGTACGGAAGGTGGATACCCTTTTTGGCGAACTTCTTCTTTAATGAAATCAAGAATATCTTGCTGCCTTTTTGATAGTTTAGTCATATGTGCACCTCTTCCCCAATGTTCTTTGCTACATTATAGCATGGCCCCCAATTCTATACAAACATAAGTTCGAATTTTGTTGTTGACTGAAACAAACGTTCGTATTATAATTTGACCATAAAACACGAACGAACATTCGCTTTGGAGGGATATTTATGAAAAAATTATACAAAAATTATATTTATACGATTCTATTAGCGGGATCAGTATTCATCTTTTCAATTTTATTCTCTTGTACATTGAACAATGATCCAAAAAAGGATTTCCTTTCTATAGAAGTAAGTGAAGGTGATACCCTATGGGGAATCGCCGAAGAATACGAAGAAGCAAATTTGACAAAAAAAGAATTCATTGGTTGGATAGAAGAGCATAATGGTGTCAGGGCGGATACAATTAAACCTGGTCAAGTCATCGTCATACCGGTTAAAGGGGAAGAACTTGTCCAGAATTTGGCCAGTGAGCAGTAAGCAGTGAAGGTAGGGTATTATGAAGGCGGTAATCTATTGTAGGGTCAGCACAGAAAAAGAGTCACAGGAAACATCATTGGCAAGGCAGGAAGATGAGTTAGTCAAATTGGCAGAAAAGATGGATGTTGAAGTTATATCCATAATAAAAGAGCAGGCAAGTGGTTATGAGTTGAATCGGGATGGCATTTTTGACATGCTCGAACTATTTAAAACTAAAGAAGCTGAAGTACTATTAATCCAGGATGAAACAAGGCTGGGAAGAGGGAATGCCAAAATAGCCCTTTTCCATGTCATCCTTAAAGAAAATGTTAAAATTTATACACTCTCACATGACGGGGAGCTTGAGTTATCGGATTCGGATGCCATGGTCATCCAGATAGTCGGTATTGTAGAAGAATACCAAAGGAAACTACATAATCTTAAAATAAAGCGCGGGATGATAAGAGCCGTTGAAAAAGGATACCGTCCTCAAAAAAACCTTCAGAATCAAAGGAATTCCACTGGAAGGGACCGTATGGAAATCCCTATTGAAGAAATTATTAAACTTCGGGCCAATGGATTGACATTCGCAGAAATCGCAGCCACTTTAAGGGGCTTTGGATACAATGTTTCAAAGGCTACTGTGAACAGGCGTTTTCTCGAACATCAACTGAATACAAATGAAAGTAAATCTTAGAACTTGTAATTTCGCTTTTTTTTTAATACCATGACAATATCCGGAGATTATGAAGGAGCGAAATTATGTTATCAAAAGAAAAAATAGCCCGTATTAATGAACTTTCTAAAAAGGCGAAGGCTGAAGGTTTGACGGAAGTTGAGGCGAAAGAGCAAACCCAATTGAGAAGTGAGTATTTGGAAACATTCAGAAAGTCCATGACTGATACGTTGGAGCATGTGAAGGTCGTTGATCCAGAAGGTAATGACGTCACTCCTCAAAAGATAAAAAATATAAAAGAAAAAAGAAACTTACATTAATGCTTGGATCCTTCTGATAAAACATTCCGCTTGAGTATCCTGTTAGCATTTAGGAGTAAAAAGGGAGTGCATGCATGTATGTATTCTCCTATTTAGTTTAATCTAAATAGGGGACTTCTGTTATTATAGAAAATTGCAATATTGAGGCAGTAAATAGTGATTTTAGTTGTGATATTATGCTTGTCACTATAATATAAAGAGGTACATTACAGGAAGGGATGTTTTTACAATATGTTAGATAAATTAGATGCACTTTCTATCAATACGATTCGTACATTATCAATTGATGCAATTGAAAAGGCTAATTCCGGCCATCCAGGTATGCCAATGGGTGCTGCGCCGATGGCGTATAAACTATGGACCGAATATATGAACCATAACCCGAAAAATCCCGATTGGTTTAATAGAGATCGCTTTGTTCTTTCAGCTGGACATGGTTCTATGCTGTTATACAGCCTTCTTCATTTATCGGGCTATGGCTTATCTATCGATGATTTGAAAAGCTTCCGTCAATGGGGCAGTAAAACTCCAGGACATCCTGAATACGGTCATACGGCTGGTGTTGATGCAACTACCGGGCCGCTTGGACAAGGTATCGCAATGGCAGTAGGAATGGCAATGGCTGAACGTCACTTGGCAGAAAGCTATAACCGCGATTCTTATAATGTGGTCGATCATTATACATATGGCATTTGTGGAGATGGAGATTTAATGGAAGGTGTTTCTGCAGAAGCCGCTTCATTAGCTGGACATCTACAACTCGGAAGACTCGTTGTTTTATATGATTCTAATGATATTTCTCTTGACGGCGACTTAAGCCAATCATTTAGTGAAAGCGTAGCAGACCGGTTCAAATCTTATGGATGGCAATATATCCGCGTTGAGGATGGGAATGATCTTCAGGAAATTGCTAAAGCGATTGAAGAAGCGAAAACCGACGATGCACGCCCAACATTAATCGAAGTGAAAACGGTTATTGGTTACGGTTCACCAAACCGTTCAGGTAAATCTGCTGTTCACGGCGCTCCGCTTGGTGCAGATGAGCTGAAATTGACAAAAGAAGCATATAAATGGACATTTGAAGAGGACTTCCATGTTCCGGAAGAAGTGTATTCACACTTTAATGAATCTGTTGTTAATGCAGGCGCTCAAAAAGAAGAAGCTTGGAATGAATTGTTCAAAAATTACAAAGAAGCACATCCTGAGTTAGCACAGCAATTGGAGTTGGCCATCAAAGGTGAACTGCCTGCTGATTGGGATCAGGAAATTCCGGTCTATGAAGAAGGTAAAACATTAGCTTCCCGTGCTTCAAGTGGGGAAGTGCTAAATGCTATTGCCAAAAGGGTCCCTAGCTTCATTGGGGGTTCTGCGGATTTAGCCGGATCTAATAATACTGCCATCAAAGGTGAGACTGATCTATTACCTGGTAATTACAGTGGCCGTAATATATGGTTCGGTGTACGTGAATTCGCTATGGGTGCGGCTTTAAATGGAATGGCACTTCATGGTGGATTAAAAGTATACGGAGGAACATTCTTCGTATTCTCTGATTATCTACGTCCAGCCATAAGAATGGCAGCACTAATGGGACTGCCTGTAAACTATGTATTCACTCATGACAGCATTGCTGTAGGAGAAGACGGACCGACACATGAGCCAATCGAACAATTGGCATCATTGCGTGCAATGCCTAACCTAGGGGTAATCCGTCCAGCTGATGGCAATGAAACGGCAGCAGCCTGGAAAGTGGCTATGGAGTCTACAAATAAACCAACTGCCCTTGTACTGACTCGTCAAGGATTGCCAACAATTAAAGATACTTCCGAAACTGCGTATGAAGGTGTTTCAAAAGGAGCTTACATCATCTCTGCTTCTAAGAAAGAAGTAGCCGATGCATTACTTCTTGCGACTGGTTCCGAAGTGAACTTGGCTGTGGAAGCACAGAAAGCTTTGGCGAACGAAGGAATTGATGTTTCTGTTATCAGCATGCCATCATGGGATCGATTTGAAACTCAATCTAAAGAATATAAACAAAGCGTAATCAATCCGGCAGTGAAAAAACGTCTAGCTATCGAAGTGGCTTCACCGTTTGGTTGGGATCGTTATGCAGGTGATGAGGGTGAAATATTGGCCATCAATCATTTTGGAGCTTCTGCACCAGGCGGTAAGATCATGGAGGAATTCGGTTTTACTGTAGAAAATGTAGTTGCTCGTGTTAAGGAAATGCTTAACTAATAGTAATGGAGAACTGACACCAACTAGTTTGGTGTCAGTTTTTTTATCAAAAACAATCCTGATTTATATTGTGTGCTTCCATTCTAAGGGAAATCTTCCATTCGACAAAAAAAGAAGAAAATTTCTCCAGCAAACAACATATCTTTTTAGTTTGTCAATATATAATGAGAATAAATAAATTTCGTTTAAATGTGTCAGTTAAAGGGGAAAGTTATTAATAGTGGAAAATAGTGGAGAATGTCCTGGTGGTTAGTTATTTTCGTGACCAAAATAGGAAAGCTAGGAGGCATTGGCTGATGAGAACCTATCAAATTTATTTAATCGAAGATGAATTTGCCCATCATTATTATGGAAGAGAAAGGCTATTTTTCAATTTGTTTTTGGAGTATATTCAAGCAAAGGGCAGACTGAAGAGTATTTTGCAAAAACAAATCGAATATGTCACCAAAACAGTCCCGATTATCCAGTTGCAGTTAGCCATTGAACAACGTTTGCAAAAAAAGATGAATTATTGGACTCAAAATGGAAAATACTATTTAGAAAAAACAAACGGATCAAGTAAGGCCGTTTTAATCATTCAGCATGATTCCATTATTCTAAAAGCTGAAGGAGACTATGAAGCGGAGACCGCTTTCTTTGAAAGTATTCGAAAATATGAAGCGAGCTTTCTGGCCATTGATTTTGAACATGAAAAATACGGTTGGTTAAAACCGATAAAAGAAAGAAAATTTGTCTAAATGGGGGACTTTTCAGTAGCGGGTATTGTATAATAACCTTTGGTCTAGTACACTGATGTTAGACAACACGAAGGAGGAAATAGTATGTGGGTTTACATTCTAGTTGGCGTACTGGCATTGATTGCTGGAGTAGTGCTGGGATTTTTCATCGCTCGTAAATACATGATGGATTACTTAAAGAAAAATCCGCCAATTAACGAACAGATGCTGAAAATGATGATGATGCAAATGGGTATGAAACCATCCCAAAAGAAAATTAATCAAATGATGAGCGCCATGAATAAACAACAAACAAAATAAGATAGCAATTATAAGATAAGCAAATCATAACTACCGTGAAGAGTGAATCTTTCATCATAAATTTTCCTTGTTTTTGCTTTATCTTTCGTTACTAATCCGAAACTTCTTTCTCTGGTGGAAACTAAATCAGAGAGAGGGGTTTTTTGTGTTGTAAGGAGATAAGCAAGAGGGCAATCATGGGATTGAAAGGTTTCATATAGAGGGAATCTAGTTCATGTGACTTTCAAACTACTACACAGGATTCATCAAATTCAGAAACTTACTATAATTCATGTATCGTTTCTGAATTTGAATGCCTGGCCATTCAATTTTTTATATAATACTTACGATTTTAACACCACTTTAATGCATCCGTCTGTCCTTGTATCGAATACTTGGTAACCATGTTTAGCTTGATCCAATGGTAGTACGTGGGTTACGACATCGCCAGGATCAACTTTTCCTTCAGATATTAGATTATAGAGATATGGCATATAAGGGATAACGCGAGCTTTTCCGGTCTTGAAATCCACGTTTCTTTGAAATATATATCCTAGCGGAAAGCCATTATAACGCCCTCCGTAAGCACCAGTTATTTGAATGGTTCCTGCTTTACGGACCGCTTGTGAGGCGATTACAATACCACCCATTGCACCGCCATGAAGCTTAAGCCCCGTTGCAAGATATTCCATGGGAGTCATTTTACCACTCATGCCTGAACAGTCAATTACTAATATCGGCTCCGCCTTTAGTTATGTCTTTGAGATAATCCCCTACGTTTTCATATTGTTCGAAATTTACGATTTCGACTTTATTTGTCCTTTTTGCATGTTCCAGACGATAGTTGAGATGATCGACGGCAATGACCCTTTTCGCTCCTTTGAACCAAGCGAATTTTTGTACGAGTAATCCAACGGGACCGCAGCCTAAGACGATTACAGTATCACCTGGTTTTACTCCTGCATGATCAACGCTCCAAAATGCGGTTGAAGCTGCATCGGCGAGTAATATCAATTTTTCATCTTCAATCTCACAGTCTTCTGGAATCTTAAAAGGAGTGAAATTCCCATAAGGGACCCGCATATATTCTGCTTGTCCTCCAGCATACCCGCCAGTTGTTTCTGAATATCCAAAAAACCCGCCCATTTCCCCATGTGGATTCGAGTTATCGCACTGACTTGTAAGGTCGTTGTCGCAATACCAGCAGCTTCCGCAGCTAACGTTAAAGGGGATGATTACACGATCTCCCTTTTTCAATTTATTTACACCAGGACCAACTTCCTCGACAACACCCATTGGCTCATGGCCAATAACATAATCGGTTGGCATATTGGGAATCATTTGATGAATCAAGTGCAAATCCGAACCGCAAATGGCCGAAGCAGTAATTTTTACGATGATATCATCAGAATTTTTGATTTGGGGGTCTTTAACCTCTTTGACCTGCACGTTTTTATTGCCCTGGTAAGTTACGGCTCTCATTAAACTACCTCCTCTATTTTCTCGGCGTTGCGAACATTCCGAGTCTATCAGTATCGTTAGGGAACAGCTTCATCCCAGCGATGCTGACTGCCATATCAGCTGATTTCAGATCCAATTCAACTTGCTTTCCAACATCATTTGGATAGAACCAGCCTTTACTTATCATTAAATCGGTTATTTCTGCATGTAAATCAATGGATTGCTCCATTTGCCGGTATAATGCTTGTCGCAATCCTGGACTCGCTGTTTCTGACAAAGCGATACCATACGTATGAATACCGCTTTTGACCGTCAGTAGGAAATCCAGGGCAAAAGAGGAGAAATCCTGGTAAACCAAGGCGAGGGAAGACAATGACTAACTTTTTGCAAAATATGGCGGGGATGGGTGGTATGACCGATCAGGTTATTGCTACTGACTTTCTGAATGCTGCCAAATCTGGAATAAGAAATACGGCTTTCTCGCCATAACAGAAACAGCTTCCCCTGAATTGAGGGCTGCATTACGGGAACAGCTGAGGTCTGCTGTGGAAACACATGGGCTAATAAGTGATTACACGGTTTCAAAAGGTTATTATCATCCTCAGGATATAATTGAGCAATCGAAAGTGAATCTAAAAGCGGCTAGTATTAGTACGGCTTTGAATCTTTCTCAACGATGATATTATCGGTTTGTAAAATTAGCTGAATGAAATTCCCTCAATCCTTTGTGTATAGGAGGGAATTTCATAGCAATCATAAAGTAATCAACAAAGTTGAGAACTCTGTTGAGTTTTTTGAGTTGACTTTACCAACTGTAAACATTAAAATTACAGTAATCTCCTTGAGGAGGATGCGAAAAGTGAATAGTGATTTTACAATAGCTGTGCATAGTTTGGTCTATTTAGCTTTTCTACCAGATCATATGGCAAGCAGTGAGTCTATCGCAGAAAACGTTTGTACAAACTCGGCAAGGATTCGGAAAATGATGAGCTGCTTAAGAAAAAAGGGATTTGTTAAAACGAAAGAAGGTGTGGGCGGAGGTTATATTCTAGACTGTAATCCTGAAGAGGTAAGTTTGGCAGATATTTATATAACGGTCTCACATGGAACCTTGAAACCGAAATGGTGTACAGGCGATCCGGAGAAAAAATGTGTCATATCCTCCAATACCCAGGTAGTCATGGATCAAATATTCGATGAAGCAGAATTGTATTTTGAAAAATATTTGGAAGATATAACTCTCAGCACTTTTTTGGAAAAAATTAAACAATGTCCGTGATATTGATTTAGTTTTTTCTTTGCACAAAATGTATATTTTATTAATACAGTTAATAACTATAGTTTTAATATTAAATGAATATAAAAGGGGTGTTAAGGAAATGGTTGAAAACAATCTGTTCAAAAATGGGGATTGGGTACAGGGAAAATCAAGAGATGGAGAACTTATCCATGGTTTCGTTGAAAACGTGAGCGATAATCGTGAAATTGTTAAAGTGAATGTGGTGGAAAGTGACAATGAAAAAGCGGTTGGGAAATCTATTTGGATTCCAAGTAGATGGACTGAAAAGCTGCCGGATCTAGAAATCAGTAACGAAACACATCTTTTGGCCTTAATTGATTTGGCTTTACTTTCTAAAGATGAAACATGGTTCATGGAGTTATCCGGTAAATTGGAATCCATCAAAATCCATCCGAAAATGAATGCCAGGAAATCAGAGGCTTTTATCCCGGGAAATAGAATCGCAAAACTTGATTTTAAATAGATGGTGAGTAAAGACCATAAATATTTCGGATAATACAAGGAGGAAATGATCATGACAATAGAACATGTTACAGATGATAATTTTGCTAGTGAAATCAAGGAAGGTTTGGTATTGGTTGATTTTTGGGCACCGTGGTGCGGTCCGTGCAAAATGATTGCCCCAGTTCTTAATGAAATCGATGAGGAAATGGGTGATCAGGTTAAGATCGTAAAACTTAATGTGGATGAAAATTCAAATACGACAAGCGAATATGGAGTGATGGGAATTCCAGCACTTATTCTATTTAAAGATGGAGATAAGGTAGATCAAGCTATTGGCTTCCAGCCAAAAGAAGCCATTTCGGCATTAATTGCAAAGTATGCATGATATTTAAATTAGTTTGCGGATTTGATTTATTATACAAACCAGTGGGTTACAAAATGGAGGATTACTAAATGAATTCTAAATATACACCATTATTTGAATCGTTCAATTTAGGAAAGGGAATAGAATTGAAAAATCGATTGGTGATGGCACCTATGACAAATTTCTCTTCTAATTCTGACGGTACCGTTACCGACGCAGAAGTTAATTATTATGAACGCCGGTCAAGCGGTGTAGGCATGGTTATAACGGCTTGTACTTACGTGACGGCTAATGGAAAAGGTTTTCATGGGGAATTTGGCGGAGATAAGGATGAATTAATACCTAGTCTAAATCGATTAGCATCAGCGATTAAAGCGAAAGGGGCAAAGGCAATTCTCCAGATTTTTCATGGCGGCCGAGAGGTTCCACCGGAATTAGTAGATGGTGATGTAGTCAGCGCAAGCAATATCCCGTCGGAAGGCGAAGGGAAAGCAGTTCCGCGTCCACTTTCTGAAAAGGAAATAGAATCGATCATTCTCGACTTTGGTGAAACCACCCGACGTGCCATTGAAGCGGGATTTGACGGTGTAGAAATTCACGGTGCTAATGGGTACTTGCTTCAGCAATTCTTTTCTCCTCATTCAAACCGTCGTGAAGACAAGTGGGGCGGTTCCCTTGAAAAGCGCCTGACTTTTCCATTATCGGTTGTGGACGAAGTGAAAAAGGCTGTTGCTGAACATGCAAAGGATCCCTTCATCGTTGGATATCGTTTTTCACCGGAGGAGCCGGAAACTCCAGGAATAACCATGGATGATACACTTGCATTGATTGATGGACTTGTAACAAAGGATTTGGATTATCTTCATGTTTCATTAATGGAATTCTGGTCGAAAGCAAGACGGGGAGCCGACGTTGACCGACCTCGGATAGAAATTATAAAAGAACGTATCGGAGATCAAGTTCCCGTCATTGGAGTTGGTTCCATCTATACAGCGGATGATGCGATTAAAGCACTGCAATCCGGGATTCCATTAATCGCATTAGGCCGTGAAATCATAATCGATCCTGAATGGGTACAAAAAGTGGAACAAGGCAGGGAAGCAGAAATCGTGACAAAAATAAACAAAGATAATCAGCTGCAACTAGATATTCCAGATCCATTATGGCAAGCGATCATCCACTCTCCAGGATGGTTCCCAGGGGTAGAATAAAGTAAAAAATGCATTCTGGTTTTTATGTTTATGGAGATACCACTTATAGGAGTGAGAATCTATTAAGTGAATTTCAAATTGAATCCTTAAACTGAGTATTCTATTTCTAAGCTGTTTCGGAAAATAAAACAGGGGAAAGATTTAGAATTTTCATTGACTAGAAATTAAGTCTCATCAGCAGATGCATTCGGAAATTTTGGTGAGGAAAGGGGCTTTCTTTACGGAACACTTGAAAAAGGTTAGGAAGGACGTTAGGTAACACCAGAAGAGCAACCATTAATTAATGGTTGCTCTTCTGGTGTTACCCTCTTTTTAACAGAATAGCTAATATCAAAGATATTTGCAGAGAAATGATAAGTAAAAGAGACAATATAAAATGTTCATCTAAAGAAGCATCATAGCTAAAGATAAAAAATAAAATCACTGATATTATTTAGAATGCAAATGAAATTAATAATGACTTGCCTCATGGGCCCCCCATTCTAACAACAGATTAATAACACCCGGAGATAAAAGAACATGAGGTTATGATCATTCTCATTATTACTGTACTCTATTTTTCCTGATTATGAGTCTTGGTTTTTAGACATGATATTTCAAATTAGGAACAATTGTTTGGAGGAACATAAAGAATAGGATTCGAATTTAATGGCATTGTTCCAACTCATTTGTAAAAATTACTGTACAGCAGTGATTTCACAGGTAGTTTGCATTACAATATTGAAACCATCTTATTTAAATATGGGACAACCTATGTTCCTATTTCCTCAACACAATAATCGAAGTATCCATTACTCGATTTTTAAGCTTTGATAACCAAGATAAAAATTTCTGAGCAATGGGGAAAAAGAAAAAACACGGAGTGGATTAAACCCACTCCGTGTTATCCGTAATGTAGGGATTTAGCAAACCCACCGATTTCCTTAAAATAGAAAGGAATCAAGTGAGTATGGGCCAGCTCCCGTTAACGCTATGCCAATCGCCACTGCAAGGATGGCAAGATTATATTCATAACCGTTTTGAGTTGCCCAATAGCCATTTGCTCCATGGACTTTAACGATCGCAACGAGCATTGTAAGTGCAATCAATATACCTGCAAAGGGTGTAAAGAGACCTAATGCAAACAAAGCACCGCCAATAAGCTCTGATAGACCAGCAAATAGGGCCATAGTAACTCCTGGCTTCATGCCAATAGAATCAAACCAGCCTCCTGTACCTTTCAAGCCATGACCGCCAAACCAACCAAATAATTTTTGTGCCCCATGACCTACAAACGATAAACCGATAACTACACGTATAACTAATAAGCCTATACCAATCATTTATGATTCCTCCTGGAATTTAATTTGAATTTAGATATCTTTAATTCGAGATTTGTGATTTTAAAAAAAGATGTTATCTCGAATTAATTTATCTTTAATTAAAGATAATCTTATTTTAGTGATTTGTCAAACATAATTTTATCTCTTATGGCTTATTTCAACAGGAGGGTTTTTGGAAAACAGATGAACTTTGCCTGGAGCAAAACAATAAGTCAGAACCGTAACACATTCCTTTTTCCTACTGTAGGTTAGCTTCAGTTTGAATTTCATAGTCGCAATTAAGGTCTTCAAACGGATACCCTACTGCTATATCTATCTTACTCGTAAATTTCACACTTTTACTCGTGAGGTTTGCTCATTTACTCGTAAGTTTTATACTTTTACTCGTGAATTCCGCGCAATTACTCGTAAATTACTCAATTTTCCTCATGATCAGTATATTGAAATTCAATTTCAATTTTATTTAATTTAGGAATCGTTTAGGAACAGGCCGCTCATTTAAATAATGAACATTTGCAAAATGATTGGTGTACTGGATATCAATCGTATTCAATTTAAGTTTTCCTTTTTCAACGGTGTAATTATCGTGGGGCTGCAATACACCATTTATGAATAAATTCATATAGGATACATTTGATGGATCAAGTATTACCTGATTGTCTATGTCAGCTATTCCGTCTTTTTCTTCATAAATCCGTTGGCACCCATTTGCAATAGCATAAAATTCATAAGAAATGATTCTTTTTGGGATCCTCGAGCGAACTTCGTTGGGAGAGCACTTAGGGAAAAACAACAAAGGTCTCGGGATAGCTGTATCTTCTTTAATGAAACGGAAATATTTACTTTGCATTTCTAAAACTCTCCCCTTTTCTTATCTCCTTATACATTTTATCTAAAGTACAGATTATCGTGAGGACCATTTCTGAAAATTGTCTATATAATTCCTTTTGCAAAGTCATAGCATGGAGAGAAGAGAGGTGAATATTTTGCCGTTAAAAATAATGAAATTAGCGATAGCGGCTACCTCTGTGATCAATGTGAATCCATTGGTCACCCGATTATTTTATGAGGTGCCTGCCGCATCGACTGGTCCAACCACGCTTTCAATTGATCCAGCAAGCTTTTTCTCGGATACTGGTGACCCTGCGACTGTACTGCCTGTATTAAGTACTGAAAACAGTTCATATGAGGTGTTTATTAATGGGGTGCTTCAAATGGAGGATTTAACAACGTACACACCAGGTGCCACTGGGGTAGGAAGTCTTGTGATCACTGTTCCGGACGGTTCTTCCATCTTAGCTGGATCTCCTATCGTTCTTGTTGTGACAAACTATGCACCGACATCCGATGTTGATATTGCTACATGATTTCTAAGCATTATTTTAAATGAAAAAACAGGAAAACAGGCAGCGCCCATAGTGCTTGCCTGTTTTTTAATATAGAAAATGTCATGCCTATGTATTCAAATTGTGAAAGAATGAAAAAGGGGAGATTGACAGCAAAATAAATCATATAATAATATATGTGGTTATCAATGGGAGAGGTACTGGGTTAAAAATTTGTACCTGTTTTATAAAAAAGTTCATTATATTTATTTAATAATTGATCAAGTTGCTGGCTGTATTCAACGGCAACATTTGAGTTCAAACCATCTTTAGCGACAATCTTGATAAGTTCATTTCTCTTCAATTCAATCTGTTCGAGAAATTCATTCTTTTTAGCCATTATATTTCCTTTCTGGCCCAACATTTTTTCATGGTACCATTAATTTATGTGTTCGTTGTAAAATCTGTATGAATATAACAATTATATCGGCTTGGACTAATGAATTCAAATAAGTTATCTTATTGAAAATTAAACCGTCGCCCCATTCTGTTTTTAGGCAATTGGCTGTCATGAAATATTCACAGTTCCATAAATGTATTTTTTTATCTTATTTGTTACAATGTTTATAGGTTGACATACATAGGAGTGAGCTTATTTGAATGATATTAATATGTTTTTAGCATTTGGGGCGGGATTCCTGAGTTTTATTTCGCCATGCTGCTTACCGTTATATCCGGCCTTTTTATCTTATATCACTGGTATGAGTGTTGGTGAAATCAAATCCGAGAACGCCATGCTCCAAAGAAGGAGCATGCTGCATACCTTATTCTTCCTGCTTGGGTTTTCTCTGGTTTTTATCGCAATAGGTTTTAGCACATCATACCTAGGTTCTTTTTTCGCGGATTACAAAGAATTAATTCGTCAGATTGGCGCCATCCTGATAATCATTTTTGGTTTATTCATTGTAGGAATCTTTCAGCCGAAATCTTTGATGAAAGACAGCCGCTTTGAATTCAAGAACCGACCTAGCGGATATATAGGTTCCATTCTTATCGGACTGGCCTTTGCCGCTGGATGGACCCCTTGTGCAGGTCCGCTATTAGGCGCTGTCATTTCACTGGGTGCAACAAATCCTAGTGCCGCCATGAGCTATATGACTGCCTATATTTTAGGATTTGCCATACCGTTTTTCATATTATCCTTCTTTGTCGGAAAATTGAAATGGATCAAAAAGTACAGCCAATACATCATGAAGATTGGCGGATATTTAATGATTGTAATGGGTGTGATTTTGTTTTTTGATTGGATGACCAAAATAATTGCAGTCCTGTCTAGACTATTCGGTGGCTTCACGGGTTTTTAGTCCATAATAAGTTATTTTTTCAATATTCTAGTTGATTGCCTGCTATTAGGTCTTATGGTATCAATTTCGTTTATTTTGGGTCTAAGGTCATTCACTGAATTGTCGGTATATAAATTAAATCCTGACCTAAGAAATTAAAAAGGAATTTCATGCCGCAAAGGTTATAATAAGCTCTGCTATAGGTGGTCAGCAAAAATATGGTTATCGAAGGCTATAGTAAGCCAGGGTGCAAGATTTTTTTCTTCAAGCCTTTGGACGAAGGCGGGGCATTGGAAGCATCAAAAGGTAGCTTATTCAATAACACCTCCTTGTTTATCTCAAATAGGTAATATATACTTTGTTTATAAATTGAAGTCATATATAATTTTTAATGGTACTTACCTATTTTTAGTTTAAAGGGATGGTTAAGAGATGATATATATATCAACAGGTATAGCGATCGTGATGGCTATAGGTGTTTTCATATTACGGATGAAGGAAACGAAAAAACCAGTGAATGAAAAGAAAATCATCTTACCGCCGCTGTTTATGAGTACGGGCGCTTTAATGTTTATTTTCCCGATGTTCCGTGTGACTCGATACGAATTGCTGGAGGCTATTGTTGCAGGGATGTTATTTTCCATCTTATTGATTAAAACATCTAAATTTGAAGTAAGAGATGAAAAAATTTATATTCTGCGCTCTAAAGCGTTCATATTCATATTGATTGGTCTCATGGTGATTCGACTGGTGGCAAAACTGATGCTTGGAAGCACGATTGAAATCGGTGTATTGAGCGGAATGTTTTTCTTACTTGCTTTCGCGATGATCGTTCCGTGGAGAATTGCCATGCTTTACCAATATAAAAAAGTTAAAGCAGCCAGTTTCGGCAGAAGCAGTATGGTGTGATAATCAAAAAAACCTGAGTCGATATTCATGATGACTCGGGTTTTTCATTTGCCTGGAACTTTTCATGAGTAAAAAAAAAAATCCAAAAACCTAGTAATTTCATCCGGATTATATTATATTAGTATTATTATTATTTTACTTAAGGAGGAAACGGTACATGTTACAAATGATTGTGTTCGGGATTATTTGTGGTTTATTGCTTGGATTTGTGCTTCAAAGAGGCCGTTTCTGTGTTGTTGGTGCATATCGTGATTTGATTTTAGCTAAAGATGGACGGATGTTTTTGGCTACATTTGTTGTTATAGCGATACAAAGTATTGGTGTTTATGCATTGAATGATACAGGGGTCATTCAGTTTGGAAATGATGGTTTTCCATGGTTGGGAACAATCGTGGGTGGCTTTATTTTTGGTATTGGTATGGTTCTGGCAGGAGGTTGCGCCACTGGAACATGGTATCGTGCCGGAGAGGGCATGATCGGAAGTTGGGTTGCCCTTTTTGGATATATGCTAGGGGCAGCAATGACGAAATATGGTATATGGAAAGTGGCTGGAGATAATCTATTATCATATCGTACAAATGATACGTATATTCATGAAACGTTAAATGTTTCGCCTTGGGTGCTTGTGATTATTGTGACACTCTTGGTTGGCATATTGGTGATTCGTGAATTGAGAAAGCCGAAACTGCCAATTTTTAAAATGAAGCCGAAAAAGACGGGATTGGCCCACATCTTATTCGAGAAACGTTGGCATCCTTTTGTTACAGCATTATTGGTTGGCCTTATTGCAATCATGGCATGGCCGCTAAGTGCAATGACAGGCCGAATGTTCGGACTGGGAATTACAGCGCCTTCCGCGAACATTTTAACTTTCCTTATAACCGGAGATGATGCGTTAATCGATTGGGGTACGTTTTTAGTATTGGGCATTTTCCTTGGTGCTTTCATTGCAGCCAAAGGGAGCGGGGAATTCCGTTGGCGTTTGCCTGATATGAAAACGTTACGTAACAATGCAATTGGCGGTGTAACCATGGGATTCGGCGCAAGTGTTGCCGGAGGATGCACAATCGGAAATGGACTGGTGAACTCGGCGTTATTTGCTTGGCAAGGTTGGATCGCGATTGTCTTTTTCCTGCTGGGTACATGGGTAGCAACTTATTTCACGATTATCCGTAAGCAAAAGCAGACAGCTGCTGCATCCAAAGCGGCTTAAGATACGAGCCGAAAATTTTTGATCAAGGAGTGGAATATAAATGGCAAAGGTATTGGAAACGACTGGGATGGTATGTCCATTCCCTTTAGTGGAAGCGAAAGAAGCGATAGTGGACATGGCAAAAGGAGAGGAATTGATCATTAATTTCGATTGCACACAAGCAACGGAGAGCATTCCCCGTTGGGCTGCTACCGAAGGTCATGAAATCACGGAGTTTGAGCAAATCGATGATGCTAAATGGAGAATAATCGTCAAAAAGGGAAAGTAAATTGATTGGAAAAAAACGTGCGCGGGTTTCCTGTGCACGTTTTTTCATTTTTTCAAGGTTGAATGATTGGCGCTGAAAGCTCCTAGTGATAACATGTCTTTAACCACTTTATTAAGGAGATGTTGATAATGGTAGACGAGGTCATTTTAAACGATGTTCCAATTCATGTTACTGATTTTCATGCTGAAAATGTAAAGGATTCTGAAGGTAAGGAAATCAGGAAAATCAGTTTTAACTTTAAGGTTACACATAGTGAATATCATGATATTACAACATTGCTTTATCAAATGGTATTTGATATAAAGATTCCACAGTCAAACGAGGAGTTTCGTGCAGAGATCTTTAACTATGCAACTTCGGTCACGAATCTATATGAAGAAAATGCGGTGGGGGATTTTTCGCTTGTCTTGCTGGAAGTGAACGGTCAAGAATGATTGCATTGCCAGTCTTGTAAAGATATGGGTTACTGTCTATAATAATAGTGACGATCATTCTATACATATGAGGTGGTACTTTGCTTAGCGGATGGTTTTTATGGTTTATTCTATTTTGGGTAGCCCTTTTAATTATATTGATGAGCATAGGTGGCTTTTTCATGTTTCGAAAGTTCCTGAAAAGATTTCCCAAAGAAGATGGGAAATCCGATATGGATTGGGAAGAATACTATTTGGAACAAACAAAGCACTTATGGTCAAAGCAGCAAAAGGAATTACTAGAAGATTTAGTGAGCCCTGTGCCAGAACTTTTTCGTGATGTTGCACGACATAAAATCGCAGGGAAAATCGGAGAGTTGGCGTTAAAGGAAAAAGCGGGCGATATTACGGAAGATTTAGTGATACGCGGCTATATCATTGCCACACCAAAACGTGATCATAAATTTTTACAAAAAAAATTAGCTGAAAGAAAGGTGAATATGGGTCCATATGAACACTTATTCAGCTAATGATGAAAAAAGCAGACTCTTTTGGAGTTTGCTTTTTTTATTCTGAATAATTCAAAAGAATGGTGCGGTGTGGTAAAAATTAGAACGTCTGTACCCAAACCATGCTATTCGTAAAATTTTTGATATAATAATAGTAAGTAAAAATTAGGACGGAGTGAAACTATGAAATTTATCCATACGGCTGATTGGCATTTAGGGAAAATCGTTCACGGGGTACATATGACAGATGACCAAAGGCATGCGCTCTTGCAATTCATAGAAATTGTCGAAGAGGAAAAACCGGATGCGGTTGTGATCGCCGGTGATCTATATGATCGTTCCGTTCCGCCGACTGAAGCGGTGGAGCTGCTTGATGAAATCCTTTATACGATTAATGTGAAAATGAATACACCGATCGTTGCGATATCGGGAAACCATGATTCTGCGGAAAGACTGGCATTCGGTTCATCATGGTATCGTCATAGCCAGTTATACATTCATGGGAAATTGACAAAAACATGTGAGCCGGTTCGCATCAAGGGAGTGAACTTTTATTGTGTTCCATATGCAGAACCCGGGACGGTTCGCCATCTTTTTGAAGATGATAGTATCCATTCCCATCAAGAAGCTATGAAGCGGATAACCGGAACGATTGCTGAGAATTTCAATAAGGATGAGCCGAATGTCTTCGTAGGACATGCTTTTGTATTAGGCGGAAAAACGAGCGATTCGGAAAGGATCTTGTCGGTAGGTGGTTCTGGCTGTGTTTCATCCGACTTATTCGATGCGTTCGATTATACGGCACTTGGGCATTTACATAGTCCAGACGCGATACGTCATCCTAAGGTGTTTTACTCTGGATCACTATTAAAATATTCTTTTTCCGAGGCCAAGCAGAATAAGTCGCTTTCGATCGTCGATATGCAAGAAGATGGAAGCTTTGATATTCGCTATCGTTCTTTGGCGCCCAAGTTCGATATGAGGGAAATATCCGGATCGATGGAAGAGTTGCTTGATCCCGTTTTTTATCAATCGCAAAAAAAGGATGACTATTTAAAAATAACACTAAATGATGAGGGGGCACTCATCGATCCCATAAATCGCTTGCGCCAGATTTATCCGAACGTACTACATCTAGAACGTAAATGGGATTTGACCGACCTTAGGAGAAAAAATTCCTTCTCTTCAGTAAAAGATGAACGGAAATCGGAATTGGACCTGTTCGAGACGTTTTATCAAGAAATGACAGATCGGGCCTTTGATTCCAAAAAGCAGGATTTGATGGTTTCGGTAATTGAAGCTGTTAAGAAAGAGGAGGCTTTGAAATGAGACCGGATATTTTAACGATGCAGGCATTCGGACCATATGCAGGAAGGGAAACCATTGATTTTAATTCCCTAGGAGAACGGACCATGTTTGTCATTTCTGGAAAGACAGGCGCAGGGAAAACAACGATATTTGATGGGATTAGTTTTGCGATATATGGTAAAGCCAGCGGTGAAGATCGCAGCGGGCAAGATTTGCGAAGTCAGTTTGCAGAAGATGATATGTTGACGGAAGTTTCATTACAATTTACCCTGCGAGGAAAAACGTATTTGGTGACCCGGTCGCCGCAGCAGGAACGCAAGAAAAAAGCAGGTGAAGGAACAACAACGGTTGGAGCAAAGGCTGAGTTATATGAGATATTGGCCGAAGGAAAAAAATTGCTGGGTGCAAATGTACGAGAAGTTGAAGAAAAAATAAAAGTACTCATTGGACTTGATGCGAATCAATTTCGGCAAATCCTGATGATTCCTCAAAATGAATTCCGAAAACTGTTAACTTCCGACAGCAAGGATAAGGAACAGATTCTTCAGAAATTATTTCATACTGAACTTTATAAACGAATAGAAGAAAAGTTAAAAGAAGAGGCTTCGATCCTAAGAAAGCAAAGTGAAAAAAGTGCTCAGCGGAGAATCGAATTAATGAAAGGCATCCAGCCTGGCAATCATGAAAAATTGCAGGCGCAATTACAAGGGGAAGAGCCTAATGAACAGCAGGTCTTGCCTTTGTTACAGGAAGTCATTTTGCAAGCAACAGAAAAAAATGAGTATATAAATAAACAAATACAGGAAAAGCAAAAAGCCCGTGATCAAGTAAATCAAGAACTTTCAAAAGCTGTCGATTTATTAAATCGATTTTCGGAAAAAGAAACACTGCGAAAAGAAAAGGAAAACCTTGAAGCAAAGCTGCCAGAAATGGAACTAGTGAAAGTCCAAATAAAAATGGCACACAAAGCGGCATCGCTTGAAAAGCAGGAACAATACTATTTGCGTATCGGCAAACAAGTACAAGATGCTAGTACCGAACTTCAAAAGTTAAGTGAGCAATCCGAGAAGTTACGGGCTGAGCGCATTGAGAAGCAGGATTCCTATGATAAGGAAATGTTGAAGGGAAATGAAAGAGAGCAGGCAGTCCGAACTGTTCATCAGCTTGAGCAGGTAAAAGAGGCTGTCAGGACTTTTGCAAGCTTAAAAGCACAGGTTACTTTAGACGAAAAAGAGTGGCAAACGAGTAAACGACTTCGTGAAAAAACTGTTTCGGAACATCTGGCGATTGAAGCGGAAGCAGAGAAAGTCGCTCAAGAAATAACAGAAGCGGAAAAAGCAGCTGCCCTTTATCGTGATCAGGAAATTGAAGCAGAAAGAACTAATTCTTCGTTATCGAAAATTAAAAAGCTTCAAGAAGTTCTTAATGAAATAACTAATACGAAACGGGTTCTGGATGAAAAGAATATTCGGTTCCATGAGTTACAAAGAATACAAACTCAGGAGAAGGAAAAACTGGAAACCCTGAATCGGAACTGGAGATCAGGCCAAGCGGGTATGCTTGCCTCCATGCTGCACTCAGGAGAAAATTGTCCTGTTTGCGGTTCGCAAAGCCATCCAAAACCTGCGCAAATGCATGAGCATATGCCGACGGATTTGGAACTGAAAGAGCAAGAAAACAAGCTGAAATCTGCGGAACAACAAAAAAGCCAAGCGGAAAGTGAATATTATCAAGCGAAATCCAAATATGATGCACTGGCAGAGTCTTCACAAGAAAAGCTTTGTGACTTACAAAATGACTTGCCGGAGTTTAGGTTTGAGGATATTGAAGAGCATTTGACACAGTTTGTACAAAAAGGCAAAGTGCTGCAAGAGCAGCTAAAAGAATTGATGCGGAAAAAGTCTGTATTCAATGATCTGGAAAAAAGGTTACTTGATTTAAAAGACCAGGCAACCCAGCTAAAGGAGAATCTAATCTCTTTAGAAAGAAAAGAGGACGAAGGGAAAACCAGGTATATTGAAAACTCTACAAAACTAACAGGATTAACCGATTCCCTGCCTGACGGAATAAGGACAGAGGAAGAATATAATGCTGTTTATCAAATGGCTGTAAAAACACAGAAACGCTTACAATCGGCCTTGGAAGATGCACAAAAAAACCTTCAACTGGTGAAGGAAAGAGAATCGGCCATCATTGCAAAAACAGAATCCTTAAGTGGAAATATAGAGGCTTTCAAGACAGAATTGAAAGAGGAGCGGGAAAAGTTAATTACGGAAATGACCAATCAGGGCTTTTCCAATTATAAAGAATATACGGCAGCAAAAAAATCGGAAGCTGCTCTTGGAAATTTGGAAGATCAAGTTCAGCAGTATAATCAAAATTGGCAAAGTGTTTTAAGTCTGTTTCATGACTTGGAAATGAAATTAAAAGATGTTACCAAACCGGATCTTGAAGGATTGAAAAAGACTTTCGATTTCATAGATGGAGAATTGGAGTCTTTACGCCTAAATCAGAATGAGTTGCAGGCTGAAAAACGGACTAACGAAGAAATCGATAGGAAATTGGCGCAAATCAGGGAAGAACAGAAAAGTTTGGATGAAAGGTACAGTATCGTCGGTCATCTGTCTGAGATTTCCAAAGGTCAAAACTCCTTCAAAATAACTTTTGAACGTTATGTATTGGCAGCCTTTTTAGATGATATCCTAAAAGAAGCCAATTCAAGGCTGCTGAAAATGACAAGCGGAAGATATCAGTTATTGCGAAAGCTTGATCCTACACGCAGGAATATCCAGAGCGGTCTGGAGTTATCTGTGTATGATCAATATACAGGACAAGAGAGGCATGTCAAAACCCTTTCGGGAGGAGAGAGCTTTAAGGCTTCCCTTGCACTTGCCTTGGGTCTTGCGGATGTTGTCCAGCAGAATGCTGGCGGAATTTCACTTGAAACGATGTTCATCGATGAAGGTTTCGGTACGCTCGACCCTGAATCTCTTGATCATGCAATTGAAGCATTAATGGATATACAAAGCACCGGGAGATTGGTCGGGATAATATCCCATGTCCCGGAATTGAAAGAAAGAATCGATGCCCAGCTTCAAGTCATTTCGACACAAAAAGGAAGTCGGACGTCCTTTTATTTTGCTGGGTAATCAACAAAAAAGAATGGCTAAGGGGAGTTCCCCAGGCCATTCTTTTTATTTTTAATGAACGGACTACTCAATGTTAATATCTTCTGCTGTTTTTCCGGGGGAAAACTTATGGATGCGAATCACCAAGATCGGATTCGAGAATTCAGCGGTAATTCTGCGTGAGCAAATCGAAAAGGGGAAAGGGATTTTTCTCTGTGTGGGTAGTTTATCTTCTTTTTTATCAAGAAATGGCTTATGAGTATCGTCAACGATGATCGATAGCTCATTATCACTTAGGCATACTTTAATATCTTTCACATCATGATCTTCCAAAACCGCTTCCACCATATACTCATCGTCACTTTCATATATATCAATTGAAAAAAGTTGATGATCCAACGCACAAGTTTCCGGATCCAGAAAAAAACTTTTTACCCATTCATCAAACTTTTCAACCTCATTCATTTGCGATCCATGTTGATTGTCTTGCATGTTGATACCCCCGGTTTTCCTTTGAGGTATTATATGTTGGGGCATGAGGAATGGTGAATGAAAAAGTGAAATTGATGATGATAATAAGTTCTCCGAAAACGTGGTTGGAAAAAATGAAAAAGCCACCCAATGCAAAGGAACGATGGGTATGTGGGTATAAAAGAGAATCAAAAAGTAGAAGGAATTCAATAAAAAAGTGATGACCAATTTTAATTGAGTTGGTAATTTTTTTATAAACAATCAAGTTGATCGATCATGCTATTAAAGTTAATACAACTACAAATGTCATATTAAATGTATTTTTTATATAATTCACCAAAAATAATTACGATTCTGAAGATATTCGATCTGTTTCCTCTTAAGCAAACTATGTTATAAATTCAGCAGAACCGTATATTTCTGAAATCCCACTGTTCACTTTTGGAATTTATCAAGTTGAAACTTAGTTTATTATGGATTCACTAGATATATAGTTAGAATGTAATGCTAATGGCAAAAAAATCAACGAGACCCTTCCTGTAAATAGTAATCTAGTGATTCGCGTCGTAACTTTTAGGGGAATTTTGCTTTGAAAAAAGGATTACACAAATTAGTCAGGACTAATTTGTGTAATCCTTTTACATCTTTTCAATAAACACGCCTTATATTCAGTAGCAGCGACAAGATTTTGATAGAATGCTTTTATTCTTGTGTATGTACATTCTGCGTATATTTGTGTTGCAGTGAAATGGAAGATATTTGTTTCAATCAAGCTCTTATAAGGATTTTTTTCTAAATCGGCAATGCCCCGGTTAATGTATAAACAACTAGGTATATAAGTATGATGGGCCAAGCATAAATTACATACTTTATTTGAAAGTCTATAAAGTTTGTCTCTGTAGAATCAACTAACATATATAGAGCTGGAATAACTGGTGAAATTAGACGGAATGCTTGTCCCACCATGGAAGCTACAGCTGCTTCGCTAGCAGAAATTCCATATTGGCCCATAACATCTGACATAACGCCGGCAATCCCAAAATAGAAAGCATCTTGCGGTAAAAATGTAATTGCAGGTGCTGCAATTAATGCGTAGATTGGTGCCATATTTGAGCCTAGTGATTCTGGGATCATAGCTGTAATAGATGTTGCTAAAGCGGTTGACATCCCGCTACCTGTTAATACGCCAGAGAAAACTCCGGCAGCCAAAGTTGCCAAAGCTGGTGCTAAAGCATCTGCCGCTAAGTCATCAATTCGTTTATTAATAAGACTTGTAGACTTATAGTTTACCGTAAGGGCAATTGCTGCACCTATACCAAATAAAACACCGCCATGTGCAACATCCATCACAAGCATAACTAAAATAGCTAGCGTTAAAATCAAATTAAAAGAATATAGTTTAGGTCGCTTTAATTCAGGATCTTTTAGACGAATAGCGTTTAACATACTTTCCAATTGCTCTGGAGAAATATCTTTAGCTGTCTTAGGATCAAAGTTTAAGCGTTTTCTTTCTTTTATTCCGATAAAATAAGCCATAAAAATTGCAAATACTTCAGCAACTAGCATTCCTGGCAATAAATCTTTAAACAATTCGCTAATACTTACACCCATTGCTGTGCTTGCAGCAATTGTTGGGCCTCCCCATGGTAACTGATTAAAAATTCCAATAGGGGTAACGATAATTACTGCTAAATAAATTAGCTTAATATTCATTTGTTTATAAAGTTGAAGGAAAGCAGCAACACAAATGATAATAGTTGTAGTAGTATCACCATTCATAGTGACTACTGTCGCAGTTAAAACGGTTGCCATTGTAACTTTCAATGGGTCCCCTTTTGCTTTTTTTATAAAGAATTCACATAAAGGGTCAAACAAACCGACATTAAGCATTAAACCAAAATACAACACCGCAAATAAGATAACGATAGCAGGTGAAATAACCCCAGTAGAAACCTTTCCTGTTTTTTCATCTACACTAAATAAAATACCTTCTTTAATCCATTCAAACAGATCCAAAAAGGAAGCGCCCGTTACAAAGGTTGCAATTGCTCCAAAGACAAATGGAATAATTGTTAATGCCCCGAAAACAGATAATTTATTTTTTGAGAGAAGTACAATGAATACAATGATCATTAATAATGCTAGGAATGTTAACATACAAACCAGCTCCCGTATAAAGTATGAACCTAAGTTTTTTGTAATTTTAAATAGTTAAGTATATGACTACGAAATTAAGCTTTGAATATATTTATCTTTTATCCAGAACCTTATCAGAAGGGCCAACTTTAAATGAGGTTCTAGGTTCTTTTTTATTTATTTGATGAAACTAACTCGCTAGAAATGGAAGCGTATACAAAAATGTTCATCACTTATGATAATACGAAAAAACAAATCGTGGATGTAGGAGAATACATTGGTAGGGCAATGTTATTAAACGTTCTCTTTTTTTACGTACACCCCCATTTCTTTAATCTTTGAGTGACAGGACTTTTTTCTAAAATCTAAGTTCTCCAGATTAAGAATGATTACAAATGGAAATTTTGTTTAAAAGCGCAACCAATAATATCACTCCTTGTATTTCTAAATTTGATTGTATGTTAATGTATACGTTAATGTCAACTTAATTTTTAGAATATTCAACCTTTTTAATATGAGATTTATAAAATAATGTAGAAAATACATAATATAGTGGCGAAGTTACGTTTTTACCCGGAAATTAATTTTAATAATATGAAATAAAACCATTGACTTTAATGTATACGTTATTTAATAATTAGCTCATAAGATATTTACATTACTCTGGTTCACATGCAAGAGATGTGAATAGTGGTAGGAGAGCTAGCAATGAAGGAAAAACCTTTTTTCGCATCTATCCCTGATGAAGAAATTTGATTCCTCCCTTTGAGGTTGTGGGTATATCGAAAATGGGCATATGGTGGATGCTAAGGGATTTAGAAAAGCTTTACTTAGCAATTGATATAGCTGGAGCCGGAGTTTTGATGTCAGAATATTCTTACATTGAGATTTGAAGACAGTTACCGATTTTCTTCTCTTTCTACACAAAATATTAAAGATAAAAAAAGGAGAGTTATTATGAGTGTTATTATGGAAAAGTTACAGCAAAAAGAAAAGATGACTGATTTGATGGCGAGGTTTGTCTCCCTTGTCAGCTACAAACTTCCCGATGATGTGGAAAATAAACTGAAAGAACTAAGTGAAGAGGAAGATAATAAGCTTGCAAAAATCATTTACAAAACCATGTTTGATAATCAAAAGCTGGCTTATGAGTTAAAGAGACCTTCATGTCAGGATACAGGTGTTCTCCAGTTTTTTGTTAAGTGCGGACAGAACTTCCCCCTGATTGGACAGTTAGATAGCATTCTGAGGGATAGTGTGTATAAGTCAACTCAAGAAACTCCATTGCGACACAATTCTGTAGAAACATTTGATGAGTACAATACAGGAAAGAACATCGGTGACGGTTCACCAAGCATCTTCTGGGAAATTGCAGAAGACAGTGATAAAGTGGAAATCTATACTTATATGGCAGGAGGAGGTTGTACCCTTCCTGGAGTGGCGACGGTTCTAATGCCGGGTGAAGGCTATGAAGGCGTGGTAAAGTTTGTTCTCGATCGGATGACTAGTTATGGAATTAATGCCTGTCCTCCACTTCTTGTTGGTGTAGGCGTCGGTACTTCTGTAGAAACAGCAGCTATGAACTCTAAAAAAGCTCTTATGAGACCTGTTGGAAGTCGTAATGAAAATGAAAATGCTGCTAAGATGGAAAAGCTTCTTGAAGATGGAATTAACGCTATTGGCCTTGGACCTCAGGGGCTTAAGGGATCTAAATCTGTCATGGGTGTAAATGTTGTGAATACGGCAAGGCATCCTTCTACTATTGGTGTGGCAATTAATACAGGGTGCTGGTCCCATAGAAGAGGAAAGATCACCTTTGACAGTAATTTGAACTATGAAATTAGTACTCACGAGGGGGTAACACTATGAGTAAAAAAGTATTAACCACACCTATAAAAGATGAGGATCTTAAGGACATAAGAATTGGAGACATTATCTACCTATCAGGTACACTGGTTACTTGCAGAGATGTTGCCCACAGGAGACTTATAGAAGAGAAGATCCCTTTACCTGTAGATCTTAAGGGCAAAGCCATATTTCATGCAGGTCCCATTGTTAGAGACCTTGGAAAGGAACAGTACGAAATTGTTTCTATTGGTCCAACAACGAGTATGAGAATGGAAAAATTCGAAAAGGAATTTATCGAAGAAACAGGTGTTAAACTTATTGTTGGAAAAGGTGGAATGGGGAAGAACACTGAAGAAGGATGCAAGAATCATAAAGCGCTGCATCTCGTCTATCCAGCCGGAAATGCAGTTTATGCGGCAACAAAGGTTGAACAGATCAGAGAAGTACACTGGAAAGACCTTGGGATGCCAGAATCTCTTTGGGTATGTGAAGTGAATGAGTTCGGTCCTCTTATCGTTTCCATTGATACAGAAGGAAATAACATCTTTGAAGAAAATAAGGTGGAGTTCAATAAAAAGAAGGAAGAACAATATGAGTTAATCAGTAAACAAGTAAGATTCATCAAGTAAGTTATGGAGTAAAAATCTATCATTATTAATAAATTAAGGCTGTAGAGATTTCACAGAAATCAACTACAGCCTTTTTTAATATTACGGAATTTCCATAATGGGTAGTTTATGATGATAAAATATTAAGTACGAATGTCTAAATCATGGAAAAGTCTCGTTATTTCCCGTTTCTTCCGGTAATGGAGGCATAGATTGAAGAGCATCTAGAATTTCGTTGCGCGCTCTATAGCGATGAGATTGCAACATAGTTCGTACAGCTTCAGGCTCGCCTGCTCGCATTACTGCTAAAATCGCCTTATGTTCAGTCACTGATCGTGTTGGCTTTGGTCGAAGCCCAATTGTGTATAAGCGTGCGCGATAGAGTTGGTCAGACTGACTATCAACAATCCCTCTTAGGCGTGGGTTTTGAGCTAAATCAACAATATAATTATGAAATTGATCATCGAGTTCTGTCCATGCAAGTAGATCGTTTAGTTCTAGTGCCTTTTCTTGTTCTTCAATCAGATGTTCAAGTTGGTTTAACTCTTGGTGAGTAGCACGACCGGTAGCGAGTCTGCCAGCAACACCATCGAGCGCTTCCACCACTTCATAAATCTGTTGAAGATCATCTGCTACAAGTGGTGCAACAATAAAACCACGACGCGGTATGAGCCGTACCCAGCCTTCCGTTTCCAAACGGACAAGTGATTCACGTACAGGTGTCCTGCTCATGCCCAGGATTTCTGCCATTTCCCTCTCTAGTACAGTCTGTCCAGGCGGCAATTGAAGGTGGCGAATCGCATGTCGAACAGCTAGATAAGCACGTTGTGGCAATCGTGACTCTCCATTTACATCTAAATTAGATAAAAATGAACGAACAGCTAGAGAAAGGTCAGACTGATCTAGTCTTTTAACATTAGAATCAGGTGTTTGAGGTGTTTTTTGATTATTCATTTCCTTATCACTCATCCCGACAAATTTCAAATTTTATGTAATACATAACCAAATAATGTTGAGTAGGTTATGATTAACAAGGTTATATTATGACTTTACAAGTAAATCATAACAGAAAAACAATCACTCTCTCAATTGGTAAAATTGAAAAACAGATAATCTTGGTAAAGGTCATAAGTGATGATTATCTTATTATTCACAAAAAAACACTCTATATCCAGAGGATTTGAGGGAGCTTTCGTTAAACAACGGGGTTGCTGCGGCAGCCCCTTTTCTTAATCGACACATAGTTTATATGAATTGTTCATCAAACATACGCTAAGAGAGATACTAAAAAGTGAAAGAACGAGATATTAGGTCTTAACAGGATGGTCCGATCGATTGAACCAGTTATGTGGCTTGGGTGAGTCTTGGATTCAGCGCCGGAAAAATCAGTCTGCGAATGCGCCTACGCTAAAAAATCCTGGAATGGAGATTGAGCTCTTTATTTAATACACTCGTAAGCCAAGTTTCATTAAATATTACACTTGCCCATCCTTAGCTGGATAGGCTTTTCAAATTTCTTTATACACCATGATAAACTCAAAATCATGATTTGTGAGTAGATGTAATCTATAATATGGAAAAAACCTACTTTTTAAAATCGTTAGAAAACCAATCGGAGTTTGTTTGAAATTCAAAAATGAATTATGGGCATTTCGATGAATCCTCTACAGAAAGGCATTATTTGTGTATAAAATTCATAAATGAATTGAGTTGTACGTAAAATCTTGCTGTTTTACTCCTTTATAGGACTTGGCATGCAAGTTGCATAATCATATAAGTATAAAATAAACATGCACGATATGAAATTCGTTTATGTGTGGAGGGATAATGGTGCGAAAAACGATAAATAAACCATGGGAGCAATGGTATGTTGAAAGTATGAAATCTATGAAGCTACCGGAAATATCCGTCTATTCACTGCTTGATATAACAGCAAGTAAGTTTCCACACCATACAGCTATCATTTATGAAGACCAGTCAATGGACTATGAGAATTTAAAAATGCAGGTAGACAAACTTGCTGGTAAATGGAGAGAAATGGGCTTTGTTAAAGGTGAACGGATTGGTCTGATGATGGCCAACCATCCTAATTTCATTATCAGTTATTACGCTGCCCAGGCACTAGGTCTGTTAGTTGTCCAAATTAATCCCATGTATAAACCGCGGGAACTATTACAAATTTTAATAGACTCGGATACCAAGAATATTGTTTTTGACCATACGGCCGCGAATACAATCCAAGAAACGAAAACGATATATGAATTTGATGTTTGCATTGATACGGAAAATGATCAAAATGGCTCTTATTCCCTTCAAACGATGATTAGAAGCGGGGAGGCCATTGAGAAGCCCGAAATGATAAACCCGCATGAAGATACGGCAGTCATCCAATATACTGGCGGCACCACTGGGAAGATGAAGGGTGTCATGCTTACTCACCATAATTTAACCTCCAATGTCGTGCAGAGCTTTGAAATGTATGGGGATTCCCTGAAGCCTGGCGAAGAAATCGTTTTGGCAGCTACGCCTCTTTATCATGTATATGCCATGACTAGTGCAATGAATCTAGGTATCTATATTGGAGCTGCTATCCTCTTATTTCCTAAATTCGAACTTGAAGAAGTACTTGCAAAAATAAAAAAGCATCGTCCGACATTCTTTCCAGGAGTTCCAAAAATGTATAATGCATTTGTCAATCATCCTGGAATTGAAAACTATGGACTGAATTGTTTAAAAAGTTGTTCTTGTGGATCGGCGCCCCTGCCGGTTGAAGTAATTAAGCGATTCGAGGAGCTGACCGGTGCCAAAATCGGAGAGGGTTTCGGGTTGTCGGAGGCCTCACCATCCACTCATCGTAATCCGCCTTTCGGAAAAAGGAAAATAGGAAGCATTGGCATCCCTTTTCCAGGCACTGACTGTATGATCATTGACGATGAAAATAATGAAGTGCCTAACACATGCGTTGGGGAGTTGCTCATAAAAGGTCCGCAAATCATGAAGGGTTATTGGAATAACGAAGCCGAAACCAAAAAGGCCTTACAGAATGACTGGTTATATACTGGCGATCTTGCTGTGATGGATGACGAAGGTTATTTCTATATCGTCGGCAGGAAAAAAGAAATGATCATCGTCGGCGGATTCAATATTTACCCACAGGAGGTAGAAGGGGTTCTGTATGAACATCCGGCAGTTAAAGAGGCAGCTGTGGTGGGCATCCCCCATAAAGAAAAAGGCGAAATAGTAAAAGCATTCATCGTACCTAAAGAAAGCGCTTCCGTGGATCTTGAAGAAATAGAAGGATATTGTTATTCCCAATTGACGCCTTATAAGGTACCAAAAGTATTTGAATTGAGACAAGAACTTCCGCGAAATACAGTGGGAAAACTTTTAAAAAGATTGTTAGTTAAAGAGGAATTAGAAAAGGATTGAAAGGGGGGGAATGTGGTTCCAACATATAAGTTGAAGCTTAAGTTGGAAGGCATGCCAGATTGTGAACAAAAATAATGAAGAGGAGGGATTCATATGCGTTGGGTTGTTCTCATTCTATTATTCTTTGGAGCCGTCATCAATTTTGCAGATAAATCGATCGTAGGTCTCGCAGCTGTTCCCATCATGAAGGAATTCGATCTTACCTATGCGGAGTGGGGTCTTGTTGGAAGCAGTTATTATTGGCTCTACCCAGTAACAGGGATTTTTGGGGCAGCATGGGCCGATCGGCTGGGGGCTAAAAAGGTACTGGGATTCATCATGCTGACATGGACCGTTTTGCAATTCGGGGTCTTAGCCATCACCGCACTTCCATTATTAATTCTATACAGGATTTTGCTGGGAGCATTCGAAGGGCCTTATAGCCCGATTGCTTACAGTCATGCCGATAAGTGGTTTCCGCCGAAACTGAAAGGCTTTGCCAATTCGGTGGTGGTTGGCGGAGGGACCGTTGGTGCGATGATCGTGGCACCGATCCTCGTTTCCTTAATTACGATATTCGGCTGGAAGGTTGCCTTTGCAGCACTTGGTGCAGCAAGCCTTGTTTGGTTCTTCCTCTTTCAATTTTTAACAAAGGAAAATCCAGTTGAAGTATATGAAAACGTACAAAAGAAAAAGAAACAAAAACTTGAAAAAATAAAAGTGAAAGACTTTTTACTGCTACTGGCCTCACCTACTGCTTTGTTTACTACACTAGCTTATTTTTCAACATATATTTTAGTTGTTTGGTTTTCAGTTTGGCTCCCGATTTATTTAGTGGAAGCCGTAAAAATGACTCCAGGTCAAATGGGAACAAGTGTTGCGGTAATCGGAATCGTTTCCGTATGTATTTATATGGGTGTTTCGATGGCGTCCGATCATTTATTCAAGAAGAATCAGAATTGGCGATCATCAAGGGTATTCGTCGTCGCGGGCGCCATGATTCTTGGTGCATTGTTCTTTTCCTCAATCATGGTATTTCAAAATCCAATCTGGGTGATAGTCGCCATGTGTTTAGCAAAGGGCCTTACATATGCCATTTTACCGATCGGACCAACGATCATGATCAATGAAATGCAGGAGCGGGGGGGATTGATGACAAGCATCTTAACATCATCAGGAAATCTAGCGGGAATTGTTGCACCTCTATTAACTGGCTATATCATAAGTCTAGCTGGAGGAAATCAACTATTGGGTTATAATCTATCGATATTGTTCATGGCCATCCTTGTCCTGGCTTTTGGCATCCTGTTTGCCATATTCGTTAAACCGGCCGGGAAACTTAAAAATAAAAGTTCTGATAATTTTGACCTTAAGTCCTCATAAGCAGGGTCGAACCTGCTTACATTCAATGAAACTAGTGAAGAGAAGGAATGCCTTCAAATAATGGAGTGAATAAAAGGAAAAGGAGCGGATGGGACATGAATAGAGAAGCCGTCATAGTTTCTGCAGTTCGAACAGCAATTGGAAAGCAGGGAGGTGCACTTGCATCTGTTCCTGCCCATGTATTTGGAGCAGAAGTGATGAAAGAAGCCTTGAAACGAGCGAATGTCGAACCTCGAATGATAGATGATGTAATCATGGGGAATGTGTTAAGCGGGGGTGGAAACATTGCCAGGTTAACTGCACTGGAAACTGGCCTCTCAATTCATCTTCCGGGACTGACTGTCGATCGTCAATGCGGCTCGGGAATAAATGCTGTCAACTTGGCTGCACAAGCGATCCGGGCTGGCGAAGGAGATGTCTATATCGCCGGTGGGGTCGAGAGCATGAGCAGGGCGCCATACTTGATGGATCGTCCGGAAAAAGCATACAGTGCAAAGCCGCCACAGTTCAGAAAGTCACGGTTGTCCCCGAAGGTGATCGGCGATCCCCCGATGGGAATCACTGCTGAAAACTTAGCGGAAAAATATGAGGTCAGCAGGGAAGAACAAGATGAATTCGCTCTACAAAGCCAAAAAAATATGGCCAGAGCCGTGGAAGAGGGCCGTTTCAATGAGCAAATTGCACCTATTTACATTCCCGTCAGAAAAGGTGACGATATTGAATTTAAATTGGATGAACATCCACGACCGCAAATAACGAAAGAAGGGCTAGCCAAATTATCGCCTGCGTTTTTAGAAGGCGGGTCCGTGACTGCAGGCAATAGTTCGGGATTGAATGATGCAGCATCAGCATTGGTCATCATGTCGAGGGAAAAAGCGGTGGAATTGGGGATTAAACCTTTAGCGACGATCAGGGCACAGGCCGTTGCAGGGGTAGATCCAAATTATATGGGAATAGGACCTGTTCCCGCTATAAGAAAGGTAATGGAGAAATCAGGGCTTTCCTTAAATGAAATGGACATCATTGAAATTAATGAAGCATTCGCCGCTCAAGTCATTGCTTGCAATCGGGAGCTTGATATGAACCCCGCCAGAGTGAATGTGAATGGGGGAGCCATAGCACATGGACACCCACTAGGTGCGACGGGTGCCATCCTCATTACGAAAGCGGTTCATGAATTGAAGCGTTCTGCCGGAAGGTTTGCTCTTATTACGGCTTGCATTGGAGGCGGACAGGGAATTGCTACGATAATTGAACGTGAAGCTTGATTTTGTAAGTGTGTTTAGCAGAATACATTGAATTCCGTTAAATGGTTAGATGACACAGCATTCAGCTCTATATGCCCTATTAAGAAAACTTGTACAATGGCTGCTATACATGAACAGACCTAAGGAGGAATAAACTCATGACAATCACTTTAACCAAGGAAATGCAGCAAATGAAGGAAATGATCCGTAATTTTGTTGAAAGGGAAGTGGAGCCCTACGCCTTACAAATTGAAGAAGAAGATGCCATCCCTGAGCATTTGGTGGAAAAAGCAAAAGACCTTGGCTTATTCGGGATAAGCATTCCCGAACAATACGGTGGAATTGGCTTAAATTCGGTGGGAAAAGCTACCGTATTAGAGCAGTTAGGAAGGACCCATAATGGTTTTGTTTCTTTAATAAGCGCTCACACCGGGATTGGAAGTACAGGTTTGGTTAAGCTTGCATCCGAACATTTGAAAAATAAATACTTGCCAGAAATGGCAGCAGGCACGAAAATTGGTGCCTTTGCTTTATCTGAACCCGGAGCGGGATCGGATGCAACCAATTTGGCAACAAGTGCAGAAAAGAAGGGTGATTACTGGGTGATGAATGGGACGAAACATTTCATCACGAATGGGCCGATAGCTGATGTTTATACAGTATTCGCTCTAACGGATAAAGATAAAGGGGCAAAGGGGGGGATTACCGCTTTTTTAGTAGAAAGAGATTTTCCCGGTTTGACTGTCGGCAAAAAGGACAAAAAAATGGGGTTGAGGGGATCATATACCTCACAGGTCATTTTCGAGGATTGTATCATACCTGAAGAAAATGTTATCGGCGAAGTCGGAATGGGATATATCTCTGCCCTGAAAATTTTAGGTGAAGGGCGTGTAGGTTTGGCTGCAAGAGCAGTGGGGTCAAGCGGTAAATTAATTGAATTATCAGCCAAATATGCAAAAGAGCGCATTCAATTCGGTAAACCAATCGCAGACAACCAAGCGATCCAATGGATGCTTGCTGATATGGCAACCGAAACGGAAGCCGCAAGGGCATTGACGATGATGGCGGCACAAAAGATTGATGAAGGAAAAAAAGTGATCAAGGAAGCATCAATGGCAAAATTGTTCGCTTCAGACGTTTTTAATCGGGTGGCGGATAAAGCGGTTCAAATTCATGGAGGAATGGGATATATGGCCGAATATCCAGTTGAACGTTTTTATAGGGATGCCCGCATAACGAAGATCTATGAAGGAACGAATGAAATCCAACGTTTAATCATTGCTAGGAATGTCTTGGAAGAGTGTTAAGTGTTTACTGTTTTTTTCGGGCAGGTTCTCTTTTGCCCAGGTATCCGGATTTTAAGGGGGAGGAACGAAATGGGAGAAGATATCGTGATCGTGAGTGCTGTACGAACACCAATTGGAAGGTACGGTGGAGCATTTAAAGAGATCAGTTCCGGTCATTTGGCGAGCATTGCCATTAAAGAAGCGATCAAGCGGGCGAATATTGCAGCTGAACAAGTGGATGAAGTCATTTTCGGGGAGGTTAGGCAAACGACCGAATCCTCGAATGTAGCCAGAGTTGCAGCACTGCGCTCAGGAATTCCCGATTCGGCACCGGCTTTTACGGTAAACCGCTTATGTGCATCCGGAATGCAGGCCATCACCTCAGCAGCACAGCAAATAAGCTCAGGTCAAGCAAATATAGTCGTTGCCGGCGGTACGGAAAGCATGAGCCGCGCACCGCTTTATTTAAGAAGTGCCCGTTTTGGGGGAGACCGGACAAGACTAGTGGATTCTAATACTGAAGCTGGACAGCAGCCTCAAGAAATTTATGGAAAAAGTTTAGGGATGGGAATTACCGCTGAAAATGTCGCACAGCGATACAACATTTCCAGGGAAGAACAAGATGCCTTTTCAGTGGAAAGTCAACGAAGAGCGGCCCAAGCGATAAAAGAAGGAAAGTTCAAGGATGAGATCGTTCCTGTCCAGGTCTCTGAAAGGAAGGGTACGGTTACAATTGAAACGGATGAATATCCACGCCCTGATACCACAATGGAAAAGCTTGCAAGCTTAAAACCGGCATTCAGGGAAAACGGAACCGTCACTGCAGGGAATGCTTGTGGCCGTAATGACGGGGCAGCTGCATTGGTATTAATGAAGGCCAGTGAAGCGGAACGGTTGCAAGTACAGCCAATCGCAAAGATCGTCGATTGGGCGACTGCCGGAGTTTCTCCTGAAGTGATGGGAATTGGTCCAGTACCAGCCGTTGGAAAACTTATGGAGCGCACCGGGAAAAAAGTTGAAGAAATTGGGCTTTTCGAATTAAATGAAGCGTTCGCTTCACAAGCATTGGCAGTAATCAGGGATTTATCGCTAGATGAAAACAAGGTGAATGTAAACGGAGGCGCCATTGCACTTGGGCACCCAGTCGGATCGACGGGCGCAAGGATCGTGACAACGCTAATTCATGAACTGATTCGCAGGAAAGAAAGATATGGAGTTGCTACACTTTGTGTTGGCGGCGGACAGGGAATGGCTATCATGATTGAAACGATTTAGGCCAACGATAAAGGAGTGGAAACCCTATACGTTTCTGCTCCTTTCCGTATATAAGTTGTATCGCGCATAAGTGAGGGGGAGAAAGATTGCCAGTTGAAGTGGAGGATATTCGGAATCAATTCGAAAGTAGTGCATTCTTTTCACATATAGGGTTTGAAATCATTCGGTTTGAAGAAGGGAATGTAACAATAAAGCTAAACATTGAAGAACATTTACTTAATGTTAATGGATCACTGCACGGGGGCATTCATGCCACCATGCTGGATACCATTCTAGGAATGGTGACTCGTTCCGTTACCAAATCTAAAGTTGTGACGACAAGCTTAACTGTACATTATTTAGCCAGCATATCAAGCGGGGAACTATTCGCGGAAGCAAAAGTCCTTCAAAAAGGATACAAAATTGCCTTTACTGAAGGAGAAATAAAAGATACTGAAGGCAACATCATTGCAAAGGGCACAGGAATTTTTAAAATCATTCGTGATAAATGAGGCAAGGATATCAAGTCGGCTGATAAGTGACTATGCTCCATTTTACTAGAAAAGAATGAGGTGTGAAAAAATTGACTAGAGCTTGGCATGGATTTTATCCGAAAGAAACTCCTGCTGAAATTGATATTCCAACATTGTCATTATATGGACTCCTTGAACGTTCAGCCCAACTTTACCCAACCTGCAAAGCCGTAATAGATGGGGATCGGGAAATGACATATATGGAATTAAAGGATGCCTCAGATCGTTTTGCTGTGAATTTAGACAAACGAGGATTTCAAAAAGACGATCGCATAGCAATCATGCTGCCAAATTGTCTAGAATATATCATTGCCTATTATGCCATTCATCGTTTGGGAGGTATGGTCGTTCAAGTGAACCCGCTATATCGGTCTAGTGAATTGGATTATATATTACGGGATTCAGAAGCAAATTGGTTCATTGGGCGTGAGGAACAAAGGGGGAAATTAGTGCTAACAAGTTTTTCTGATAGATTAACGTTCATATCTGCCGAGGAATTAATAGAAACTGAAACGGATTTATCAAGGAAAGATAAGGAACTTCCTGCCCTGGCTATCGACCCCAAGGAGGCTGTGGCTGTTCTTCAATATACAGGAGGGACTACAGGGAAATCAAAAGGGGTCATGCTTACGCATTTTAATTTGATCTCGAATGTATTCCAAGACTTTGCCTTCACGGCGAATGCACTTCATCTCCAAAGGCCTGGCGAACGGATGCTTGGCTTGACCCCATTATTCCATGTGTTTGGTAATGGACGATTGAATAGTGCCATATATGCCGGATCAACTTATATCACATTAGAGAGATTTGAAATAGATAAGGTAGTGGATTTGATTCGAACACATAGGCCAACCATTTTTCCTGGTGTCCCGACCATGTATATTGCTTTACTGAATCACCCGGATATAACGGCTGACGATTTAAGTTGCTTTAAGTACTGCAGCTGTGGCTCTGCGCCGCTCCCGATAGAAATCATTCATCAGTTCGAAAAAAAATTCCGGGTTACAATATTGGAAGGTTTTGGAATGTCAGAAACATCTCCCACTACCCACCGCAATCCAGTCATAGGACAGAAAAAACCAGGAAGTATCGGAATTCCGTATCCCAATACCGATGCTAAAATCGTCGATCTGAAATCAGGTGTTGATGAATTGCCAGCAGGAGAAACAGGCGAACTGATCATTAAAGGTCCGCAAGTAATGATGGGATATTGGAAAAATCCAGAGGAAACGGCAACAGCTTTGCGAGATGGATGGCTTTACACTGGGGATATCGCGACGATGGATGAAAACGGATATTTTTATATCGTAGGCAGGAAGAAAGATATGATCATTGCAAGTGGTTATAATGTTTATCCAATTGAAGTCGAGGATATTATTTATCAGCATCCAGCCGTAAAAGAGACTTGTGTGTATGGAGTACCGGATTCATACCGTGGGGAAACGATAAAAGCGGTTATAGTCTTAAAGAAAGGAAAGTCAGTCTCGGAGCAGGAAATCAGGGAGTTTTGCATGCAACGATTGGCCAGATATAAAGTGCCGCGAAGTTTTGAGTTCAGGGAGCAACTGCCAAAATCAGCTGTCGGGAAAATATTGCGCAGAATATTAATGGAGGAAGCAACGCAGAGTCCTATTGCCAGGGAGAGATAAGCATATCAGTTATCAGTGAGCTCAGATGAAACCTTAAATAAGTGAAACCTTTTTTCGAGGTTCCCCTTATTTAGGGTTTATAGACTATAAAACTACTTTTCTTTTAGGGGAATTTCAAATGAAGTCCCATCCACCAGTAATTCATGAGACTCACCATCCGCTATATCATCGGTAGTGAATGAAAAGGAATCGAGCCGATCTAATTTTGCCTCTGGATCAACCAATAAACCAATTGTGCCTTTTCTCAATTCTCCTGGTTGGTAATCTGATCGACTTACTTTTTTTGTCCCTATAAAAGTATCCCCGGAATGGATGAAATTTTTAGAAGGCACATCATATGTAAGATCATCATTGAAAGTAACATTTTCCATGCTGAAGAACTGAAGTTCCTTCGAATCTTTATTTTCAATAGAATAAGTTATCTCTAGATAAGAAACCTCTTCATCGATATCCGTTTTAGACAACGCCGCCTGTTGATCGATTTCCTCCATGGATAAATTCTCTTTATAATATAACGAATATGCCTCTTCAAAACTCAATCCTGTATAGGACTTGAGCTCCTCCTTTGCTTCATCTGTGAGTGATGATAATTGAATCCTGCGGATATCCTTGACTGTGATGACCATCGGTGCCAATTCAAATGACTCATTAATAGACTTCGATTCTAGTAATGTGAATGATCCCCAATTTTTTTGGCGAACCTTATCGCCGACTTTTTTAAGATGGATCCCGCCATATTCCTCCACCTCAGGAAACTTGGATTCCTTGGCTTCCGCATTTTTCCCTTTTTCAGTTTTATCGCTCCCGAAATAATTGTAGGCAATTAACACTTATACAAATAAGCAATAACCCAACTATTGAAGAAATGATCCATCTTTTACGGATACTTCATCACTCCTTATCTTAAACCGTTGATGTCAAAGTATAATATACCATTTTCTTTGCAAAAGAAGGAAAGGGGAGTACCCAAAGGTCCATCTTGTGCGGATTAACTTAACCCATTATAAAAAAAAGAATAGGGCTAAGCGGAAAAAGGAAGTAACCTAGAAAAGGTAAAAAAGACGTGAAAGTAAATCATCCAAGTGACTTGGTGAAAAAATTCCATGTAACCGCATACAAAAAAACTTGCTATTACACAAACAACCTGGTAATCTAATTTCAAGAATAATCTAAACGTTTACATTTTAAATGTAATTAATTTTATGATTTTTACTTGTTTTATACTCATTTTTTTTAAAAAAATCTAAACGTTTACATTTTGAGGTGTTAAAAGATGGAGTCAAAGCCAAATATTCAGGATGTTGCAAACCTTGCAAACGTTTCTATTGCAACTGTATCCCGGGTCATTAATAACCAAGGAGGCGTTCGGAAAGTAACGGAAGAGCGTATTCTAAAGGCCATTGAGGAACTGGGCTATATTCGCAGTGCTGCAGCAAGGACAATGAAGCGAAAAGAAACGAATACAATCGGGGTCATTGTACCTGATATTATGAACCCGTTCTTTCCGCTTGTTATGGCAGGGATTGAACAAAAAGCTCGTGAAAAAGAATACTTTACTATTTTAAGCAGTACAAATGAATCCCCAAAAATCGAGGAAGAGATTGTGAGAAATTTTATTGAGCGAGGTGTGGATGGTGTGATTATCACTACGGCCAATGAAGATGGTGAGCACCTAAAACTGCTTGAAGAACAGGGAATTCCTGTAGTAGCAGTTGATCGAAGCATCAAAAAATTTGAAGTGGATACTGTTCTTGTTGATAACAAGAAGGGGGCCTATCAGGCTGTCCAGCAATTGATTCTTCAGGGGCATGAAAAGATAGCGATTATATGCGGTCCACAGAACACGACCCCTGGGCTAGAACGGTTCTTGGGTTATAAACATGCCCTAGATGACTACAACATTGAATTGGATGAACGATATGTCATTAATGGAGATTTCGGAGAGCAAAGTGGCTATCAGTGTACTGAAAAGCTGTTTGAGCTTGATGATAGGCCAACTGCTATTTTTTCTTCCAACAATATGATGACTATCGGCTGTATGAAAGCGCTGGCCGATTTAAACTGGAGGCTTGGCAGCGAGGTGTCATTTATAGGTTTTGATGATGTGGATATAGCGACATTTTTGAGCCCGAAACTTAGTGTAGTTGCAAGGCCAATGAATGCTATAGGAGAGATTGCCTTTATGCTTTTGCATGAGCGGATTTGTTTCAAAGGAGAGCTTCCGAAGCGGGAGTATCTATTGTCTCCAGAGCTTAAAATCAGGGATTCTTGCCGGTCAGTGGATCATACATTTTGATTATATGAAAAGGGGACTAGGAGTTTAACCCATCTGGTCGCCCGATACCTTTTTATATATTGAAAGCGTTTTATTTTAACTAGAGAAAGAGGAGAGATTAAAATGAGTACTGCAAAAATGATTGACCATACCTTTTTAAAGGCTGAGGCAACAAAAGAACAGATAGTGAATCTTTGTGAAGAAGCTAGAGAATATGGCTTTGCTTCCGTTTGTGTAAACCCAGTCTGGGTGAAAACGGCAGCAGAGGAGCTAAAAGGAAGCGATGTGAAGGTATGTACAGT
The DNA here is from genome assembly GCF_054600815.1 of Peribacillus sp. N1. Lineage (NCBI taxonomy): Bacteria > Bacillati > Bacillota > Bacilli > Caryophanales > Bacillaceae > Peribacillus > Peribacillus sp. N1. Next base: position 272,953 of record NZ_BAAHZO010000001.1, read on the forward strand.
CATTGGTTTTCCTCTAGGAGCGTCAACGACTGCAGTAAAAGTGATTGAATCAGAGAATGCTATTCAAAATGGCGCCGAAGAAGTGGATATGGTCATAGCGATTGGTTTATTGAAATCAGGCGAATATGAGGAGGTTGAAGCTGACATTCGTGCAGTGGTTGATGCTGTTAAAACAAGGGCACTTGTCAAAGTGATCATCGAAACATCACTGCTTACTGAAGAAGAGAAGGTTCTTGCTTGCGAAATTTCACTTCGTGCAGGCGCCGATTTCGTGAAAACATCTACTGGATTCTCAACAGGGGGAGCAACGGTAGAGGATGTTGCATTAATGCATAAGATTGTTAAGGATAAGGCTGGTGTAAAAGCATCCGGGGGAATTCGTGATTTAAAAGATTTGAAGTCGATGGCTGAGGCTGGCGCTACTCGTGTCGGTGCAAGCTCGGGCGTGAGGATTATGAAAGGTGAATCAGTATTGGATGGATACTGATTCTGATTAAGAATTGCATAAGCGCTTAAAAAAACTATAGACACAAGGGGATGTTAGATAATGAAAAAACAAAACATAATTCAGCTGCCAGATGGTTATTTGAATCGTACACCTTTTTTTCAGTTTATCCTGTTGTCTTTGCTTTTTCCTTTATGGGCGGTAGCTGCCAGTTTGAACGATATTTTGATTGCACAGTTCAAACATGTGTTTGAGTTAAGTGATTTTGCGAGTGCTTTAGTACAGAGTGCTTTTTATGGAGGATATTTTCTGATAGCTATACCTGCTTCAATGGTAATAAAGAAAACTAATTATAAGTTTGCCATAATTACAGGCTTGCTTTTCTATATTGTGGGATGCTCATTGTTTTACCCAGCTTCGCATATGGCTACCTATACAATGTTTTTATTTGCTATTTTTTCCATCGCAATTGGCTTAGGTTTTCTTGAGACAGCTGCAAATACATATAGTTCCATGATTGGCCCGCGCAAGTATGCGATTCTTCGATTGAATATTAGCCAAACATTTTATCCAATTGGTGCGATTTCAGGAATTTTACTTGGGAAATACCTTGTTTTCCAGAAAGGAGCAAGTCTTGAGGCGCAATTGGCGACTATGTCTCCTGCGGAGGCACAGGCTTTTGGATTGAAAATGCTTGAAAATACTCTAGAACCCTACAGATATATGATTTTTGTCCTTATCGGTATACTTGTACTGTTTATTTTCACTAAGTTCCCGTCCTGTAAGCCGGAAGTGAATAGCAGCAAAGTTACAGGGAAAACACCTGGAATCATAGAAACACTGAAATACTTAGGTGGAAACAAACGCTTCCGGAACGGAATTGCTGCACAATTTTTATACGTCGGTATGCAAGTAACGGTTTGGTCATTTACCATTCGGCTTGCGCTCGATTTAAATCCTGACATCAACGAGCGTACAGCTTCAACCTTTATGGTATATAGCTTTAGTGCTTTCTTTGTAGGTAAGTTCATAGCCAATTTCTTGATGACCCGCTTTTCTCCATCTAAGGTATTGGTTAGCTACTCCATCATTGGTTCAGCTCTTCTTGCGTATGTGGCTTTTGTTCCGAACATGACGGCAGTGTACGCTGCAGTTGCTGTCAGCATGCTGTTTGGACCATGCTGGGCGACGATTTATGCTGAAACACTTGAAGTTATAAAAGAGAAGAAATATACAGAAACGGCAGGAGCAATCCTCGTCATGGCTATTGTAGGCGGAGCGGTCATCCCTGCAGTTCAAGGGTTTGTATCTGATTTCTTCGGTTCCATGCAATTAGCATTTCTTGTATCGATGGCATGCTTTATCTACGTCGGTTGCTATTTCTTCGGTGAAATGAAAAAGCAAAGTGCATCGGTCCAGCCTTCAGAAAAGCCAGTGGAATCAGTCTAATTTAGAAAATTGTCATCTGACCAGGACAGTTAAACTTTGCTGTCCTTTTTGGATATAATTAGGAAAGGGATGGAAAGCATGATGGAAAGCATGATGGGAACAATTGAACTGCAACGGGACTATTTTAAGGAGAACAAAACAGTCTTTTTTACCAACAATGAATTCGGTGTAAACTTATTCCGCTATCCATCAGGTATTGAAGCGATTGAGCTAACAAATTCACGAGGAAGAATGGTTGTCCTCCCATATATGGGTCAGATGATTTGGGATTTGGAATTTGACGGTGTAGATCTTAAAATGAAGAGCATGTTCTCTCAACCTAAAAAGGTTGAGAGGATCGTAGATACATATGGATGTTTTGCCTTTCATTCTGGATTAATCAGCAATGGCTGTCCGGGATCGAATGATGACCATGAAATGCATGGAGAAATGCCATGTGCCGAGATGGATAGAGCTTGGATTGAAGTAACGGATATTGGTATAAAAGTAATTGGTCAGACAGAGTATGTCAAAGGGTTCGGTCACCATTATCTTGCCACTCCGAGTGTTGAAATGTTCAAAGAAAAAGGTTTTATTAAAATGAGCATGAATGTAAAAAATTTATCGGGTGCAGAAATGCCACTTCAGTATATGTGCCACACCAACTATTCATATTTAGAAAATGCAGTTATGAAGCAGAACATTCCAGACGGTGTTTTCAAGCTTAGAGAATCGATTCCAGGTCATGTAAAGCCGACAGAAAAATGGTTGGTTTATAATAAGAAGCTGCTAAATGGCGAAGAATCGCTCACAGTATTAAACAATCCGGAAATGTATGATCCAGAGATCGTATTTTTTGGGGATGAGCTGAATTTATATCAGGAAGAAGTTGAGTTTGAAATGGCTTCTCCCGATGGAGTTACTTTCTTTACAAGTTTTTCAACAGCGGAATTGAATTATGCCACAAGGTGGGTATTACATAATGCAAATCAGCAAGTTGCATCATTCGTGCTGCCTGCAACATGCCGTCCAGAAGGCTTCAATGCTGCAGAAAAAGCTGGAACATTGATTACGCTCGGAGTAGGGGAAGAGAGGTCTTTCACGATTATAACCGGGAAGAAATAAGGGGGAAAAGGAAATGGATATAGCAGTAATTGGATCTAACATGGTTGATTTGATCTCATACATTGATAAGATGCCGAAAGAAGGAGAAACACTTGAGGCGCCTGACTTTAAGATTGGATGTGGGGGGAAAGGAGCAAATCAGGCAGTGGCAGCTGCCAAAATGGGCTCAAAAGTTATGTTGGTAACAAAGGTTGGCGATGATCTCTTTGCCGATAACACCATTCAAAACCTCGAAAGCCACGGAATAGATACTGAGTTTACCAATAAAGTCAGCGGCATATCAAGCGGTGTTGCACCGATTTTTGTCGATCAAGAATCAAAAAATCGCATCCTGATTATTAAGGGAGCAAACCAACACCTGAAGCCGGCAGACGTGGAGCGAGCAACTGATAAACTTAAGACAGCCTCGTTAATTGTTCTTCAGCTGGAAATCCCGCTTCCAACCGTTTACCGTGCAATTGAATTTGGTTATGAGCATGGCATTCCGGTCATTTTGAATCCTGCACCGGCATCAAAAGAACTTGATTTTGATTATGTGTGCAAAAGTGACTTTTTTATTCCGAATGAGAGCGAATTGGAGATTTTAACAGGAATGCCTGTGGCCTCTGAGGCCCAAATTAGAGAAGCAGCGTCCGGGTTAATTAAAAAAGGAGTAAAAAATGTCATTGTGACAATGGGAAGCAAGGGTGTCATGTGGGTAACAAAGGAAAAAACTCAAACTGTCGAGTCACATAAAGTAACTGCGAATGATACTACTGGCGCTGGAGATGCATTTATAGGATGTTTTGCACATTTCTTTGTGAAAAATGGCGAAGTACTTCATGCTATAAAAATGGCTACAGCATATGCTGCTTTAAGTGTCACAAAACGTGGTACACAGTCTTCTTATCCAACTTCTGAAGAATTAGAAGAGTTTTTGAATAAGTGAGATAAATTAATGTATGTGATCAAAAATGCGCTTTTGTAAGCCGAACATAACCCTTGTGTGAACTCACAGCTTTAGGATTGAAGTATAAAGAGGATGGTTAAGTTTTTTAGTTGATCTTCATACGCACTTTTAAAAAAATTTAATTTTTATTAATTCAAAGTCGAAGTAAAGTATAGCTGGACAGATGGCAAACTATTTGTCATCTGTCTTTTCATATCTTTTGTTAAAGGAAAACGGACTTTACTATAATTCAGCTGCTCTTTCTTAAGGTATAGGAAGGTGAATCAACGGATGGGAAGAGTTGGACACATTGGGATACCAGGGCATTCTTGTTGTATGTTAATTTCTCAGTAATTGTACAAGCCATTTTTCATAAATATCATATCTTGTTACGAAGAGAGATTCGTAAGAAACTGGGTAATAGTGGTTTGTTTTCAGAAAATGTTCAAAACACAATCTTTTACTTATTATCGTATCTTCTTATTGTAACAGCTCACTGGAAACCCATCTCTCTAGTAATAAATCTTAAAAAAAGGAGACGTTTAGGGAATGTTGTGGCCAATTAACTATGGTAAGGAAAGGTTACATCAGCCGAATAAAAGTGCAATGCTGTCCATGCAAGAGATAAAAGCCATTGAGTCATGGATATCTCAAATAGGGAAATTCCAAATTTATATAACCGCTGGACAATTAGTATCTACCGCCAGAAAAACGCTAAAGTTCAAGTATAAAATGATCGGGTATGGTTTTAATCGGGTCGTCTATGATTTAAATAATGGCTATATTTTAAAAATTGCATTGTCACAAGTAGGACTAATAAGCAATGCAAATGAAGCTTATATCTATAATAACTGTAATGAGGCAGTCAAAAAGGATATTTGTCCGGTTAAGGAGCATGGGACGGGCTGGATTATCATGAAGAAGGTAGACACGAAAGTGCCGTTTGCAATCAAGGAATATACGAAACTGATCAGTTTGGAATTAAAATTCCTGAGGCACGGTATTATCCCAATAGATTTGCGTTTAGATAATGTCGGATATAACGAGAATGATGAAATGGTCGTCATTGATTACGGTCTATTCACCATGGATCTCCAAAGCCCTGTGCTGCGATGGCTTGTTTGATGAGGTGTCTATCCAAAGAAAATATAAAATTGATTTACAATGAGGTGATTAGGCGAAGCGGTGAATCTTGTGCTCTCTTGATTTTATCGAATGTCTAAATGAAAGAAGCATGTTACGAAGGGCTTTTTTGTGCAACATGCTTTTTTTATGGTTTAAAGGATCATAACTGATGACACAACGCTCGCCACTTTTTTATCATTTTGAAATAAATCTGCAAGTACATAAGCTGTTTTTTTTCCGATTCGGTCTACTTTTGCTTCAACTTGTACGTCGCCTAATCTTACTGGTCGATGAAAGGTAGTATGTAAATCAATCGATGCGAAGGATTGTCCGATGCTTAATTTAGATGATATCGCATAAGCCATCATAATATCTGCTGCAGAAGTGACAAATCCACCCATTGCTACACCAATTCCGTTAATAAACTTTTCATCTACTTTCCATACACCTCTCGCAATTCCATCCTGGGCATAATTTGCTTTAATCTGTAACGTTAAATCACAATTCGGAGGCTGTTTCCCTTCCGTTATAACTTGTAAAAGTTCGTGTCCTTTAGATGATTCCCCCATTAAATAGCCCCCCTTGAATAAGTTGAAACTACAGAATATTCTAACATATATCTTAATGTCAATGAAGTTATTGATTTTACAAATAAAGTAATTAGAGACCCGAACCAAGAAATGTAATATGGTGGTGGATTTGATTCCCACTTCAGGTACTCGCTTTCCGAGGGCGGTCTGGGGAGCCTCCTCGGCTTCCGCCTGCGGGGTCTCTCCTTTACACGTTTTTCCCGCAGGAGTCTCGCACCTTCCGATCTAATCACCGGGAACGTTTTTTAAATAAAAACTGCCAGGCTGGTCCATTCCGAACCAAGTTTAAGACTGGATTATCCTTCATGTTTTTGTACTGTGATCCATATTAGGTTGAAGAAATTTGCGACACTCCTGCCGAAAAACTGGCTAGCCTAGACCCCACAGACGCTTGGGCCGAGGAGGCTTGGCAGACAGTCGGCGGAAAGGGAGCGGATTTCTGAAATCTACGGGAATATTATTTTATAAAAAACTGTAGGGAAGTTCGAAGTTAATAATTATCAAAAAAATCAAAAACTTCTTCTTTTTCTAATTAAATTGTGATAGTGTATAAAATAAAGAAGTATTACCTTCATCATTTCATTAAAAAGAAGTATTTGATTCACCAGAAAGGAGTGATATTGTGGAAAATCTACCATTTAAATTATTAGTGAAAGAAAGATTTGACCATCTATCGACAGGTCAAAAAAAGGTTGCCGCTTACCTGATTGAAAATTTGGATCAAGCTGCCTTTAAAACGGCTTTTCAAATTGGGCGGGAAGCTGAGGTTAGTGAAACAACGGTCATTCGGTTTTCCTATTCATTGGGATTTGAAGGGTTTAGTAAAATGCAGGATAGAATTCAAAAACAGCTGCTGCACCAAAACCAATCGGATATATCCAATAGTGATTCCACTCTTAGCATTGATGACAAGCAAGATCCATTTACCAAAGTGATAGAAAACGAAGTTCATATTTTAAGACATCTATTAGATCATACGAACGTTCAGGATATATGGAAAGCGGTCGATGTCTTGATCAAGGCTGACCAAATATTAATTGCAGGGCATCGTATTTCCCATGCCGCCGCCTATTGGTTCTCCTATACGTTAAGTTCATTAAGGGAAAATGTAAGTTTATGTTCACCAACAGGCGACTTCTATGAAAAGTTTTGTAATCTCACTAACAAATCTGTGATAGTTGTTTTTTCCCTTCCAAGATATGCGAATGAAACATTAACAGTTGCGGAGTGTGCAAAAGAACAAGGAGTTTGTTTAATTTCAGTTACAGACCGCCTCCTGTCACCTGTTGGCCGTATCTCTGATATTGCACTGACAACTGAAGAAAACGCAGAAACCGGAACGAATTCAATCGCTTCCGTCATTAGCTTATTGGACTTGGTTATTGCAGGCATACATCAAAAAGACGCAAAACGGATATATACCCATCAGCAAAAATTAGAAAGGCTATATTCAAGTTATGAAGTGTTTAATGAATGAGTTTAAATTCATGTAAAGGGGGAGGTGCATCATTATGAACCCGATTCAATATATTGATCAGCATCAAGAATTATTGTTAAAGTCCTATCATGACCTGCATTCCTTGGCTGAGCCAAGCTGGCAGGAGAAAAGAACGTCTAGCTATATTTTAAAATGTCTTAGGGACGCGGGAATAACCGTAAAAACATTTCAGAGCCATTTTGGAATCATTGCCGAGATTCCAGGCATCTCAAAAAAGATTGTGGCATTAAGGGCTGATATGGATGCGCTTGTTCAGGAAGTAGATGGAGTTGTAAAGGCAAATCATTCATGTGGACACGACGCACATAGCACAATGGTTTTATATACAGCATTGGCCATTGCCTCCTGCGGAATCCGGCCTAAACACACTCTCCGATTTATATTTCAGCCTGCGGAAGAAAAAGGGGAAGGCGCTCTTCAAATGATCAATGATGGCGCGTTGGAGAATGTTACATATTTATTCGGGATTCATGTAAGACCCAGTACGGAAGTTCCTTATATGAAGGCTTCCCCCGTCATTGTCCATGGCTCAGCCGAAACAATAAGGGGAACAATCAAAGGCATTCAGGCCCATGCTTCCCGTCCGCAAGATGGAATAAATGTAATCGAGGCAGCAGCTTTGCTTGTCCAAAAATTACAGCAGCTTAATCTGGAAACCGAAACTCCTTATTCCATCAAAATGACTCAATTTGAAACAAACAACAAAGCATCAAACGTCATCCCGGAAACAGCTTTCTTTGCTATTGATGCCAGAGCGCAGTCTAATGATGTAATGAATGAACTGAATCGCTTAACGAAGGATGCTATTGACCAGACAATGGAACAAACTGAAACATCCATCTCCTGGTCAGCCGAAGAATATGTCCCCGCTGCAACCTTGCATGAAAAAGCGATAAAGCTGGCTGAGGCCGCAATAGAAGATATCCTTGGGGCGGAAAATGTCGTTCCGGTCTGTGTTTCTCAAGGAGGCGAGGATTTTCATTTTTATACAGCCAAAAATCCTGAATTAACAGCAACCATGATAGGGTTAGGCTGCGATCTAACGCCTGGTCTGCACCATCCGGATATGATGTTCAATTTAAAAGCACTAATTTATGGAACGAAAATTTTAATTAACACAGTATTGATGACGGCAGGAGAATAACTTAGAAAATTAATGAAGGGGTGTTTTATGGAAAATACCGCACTAACATCACAAACCGGGGACCAAACAGCTGCTGAAGAAAAACAACTGGAGCGAAAACTCAAACCAAGGCATCTTTCAATGATCGCAATCGGCGGAACCATTGGAACAGGGCTATTTTTAGCAAGCGGTTCCATTATTCATACTGCGGGTCCGGGAGGAGCTGTAGCCGCCTATATAATTGCCGGAATCATGGTTTTCTTCCTGATGACAAGCTTAGCCGAAATGGCTGCCCTTATTCCTATTACAGGCTCTTTTAGTACATATACATCAAGGTTTGTCGATCCGGCTTTAGGATTTGCGATCGGCTGGAACTATTGGTATAACAATGCAATCGTAGTCGCATTGGAATTAGCAGCTTCCTCCCTTATTATGAAATATTGGCTGCCTTCTGTTCCGGGCATCATTTGGAGCGCATTATTTCTTGCACTCATATTTGGCCTTAATATTTTATCGGTAAAAGGATATGGAGAATCAGAATTCTGGTTTGCCATTATAAAGGTTTTGACGATTATCATCTTTATCGCAGTAGGGTTATTAATGATTGTAGGAATCATGGGAGGGGATGCTGTAGGTTTTGAAAATATCACCAAAGGGGAGGCACCGTTTAAAGGAGGCTTTTTATCCGTTATAAGTGTCTTTATGGTGGTCGGGTTTGCCTTTCAAGGCACCGAGTTAGTAGGAATTGCAGCCGGCGAGAGTGAAAACCCAAGAAAAAATATACCAAAGGCCATTAAGCAAATTTTCTGGAGACTGCTCTTGTTTTATGTATTGGCAATAATCGTGATTGGATTTTTAATAAGCTATAATGATCCGCGTTTGTTAAGCTCGAATATTGAAGATATTGCGGTAAGTCCCTTTACACTAGTTTTTCAAAACGCAGGGCTAGCCATCGCTGCCTCTGTTATGAATGTTGTCATTCTTACTTCCGTTCTTTCTGCGGGCAATTCGGCCATGTACGGAGCTTCTCGCGTGCTTTGGGTGCTGGCGAAAGAAGGCAAAGCTCCTTCGTTTCTAAAAAAGGTGAATTCAGGCGGCATTCCAGTGAATGCTGTGTACTTTTCTACCATCGTTGGGATGGCAGCTTTCCTGACCTCTTTCTTCGGTGAAGGTACGATTTACAATTGGTTATTGAATGCTGCAGGTTTATCCGGCTTTTTATCCTGGTTAGGAATTTCGATTACACATTATCGATTCCGGAAGGCATATATAGCACAAGGAAGAGATTTAAAAGATTTGCCGTATGTATCAAAATGGTATCCATTTGGTCCGATATTAGCGACATTTTTATGTGTTACGGCTATCCTGGGGCAAAATTACTCTGCATTTTTCGGTCCTGAGATTGACTGGTATGGAATTTTAATTTCTTATATCGGGCTTCCTTTATTTTTCCTGGCTTTTCTAGGTTATAAAATCGTAAAGAGGACAAAAGTGATTCCATTGCAAGAGGCTGATTTCAGTAAAGTGGAATAACAAATAAGAGAGTATTTCGTAAACATAAAGTATTTAAAAGATAGCTCCAGCGCCTTGCAAGATAAGCCGTCAGCTGTGGAACTTACTTGTCCATCTTATGTTGGGCCGATCAAGGCGCTTGTGCTTTTCATAGGAGGTTTACCATGACGAATACACATGAAATTGCAATTCGTTCTCTTCATCGAATTGAAGAGCTAGAGGAAGTAAGAAAGCTAGAATCCGCCATTTGGGGAGAAACCGACTCAATCCCTTCACACCAAACCATAACTGCTGTGAAAAACGGAGGTTTGGTTATAGGAGCTTATTGCGAGGAGAAGCTGATTGGATTTCAATACAGCTTTCCGGGATTCAATGGGCAATCAGCCTATCTTTGTTCACATATTCTAGGAATTGATGAGCAATTTCGCAACAAAGGTATAGGGGAAAAGTTAAAGTCAGCACAACGTGACGAGGCGATAAAGCTCGGCTATTCCCTTATTACCTGGACATACGATCCATTAGAAAGTGTTAATGGGTATTTAAATATAGCCAAGCTTGGCGGGGTATGTTCCACCTATATACCAAACTGCTATGGTGAAATGGAAGATCTATTAAACAGCGGAATTCCTTCTGACCGCTTTCTTGTCGAATGGCATATTGGTAAAAAGGAGAAAACGGATTCTAACGGACAAGGATTACCGTTGGACTTTGTGATAGAAAACTCGCTTATCCAATGGGATGCCATTGATGAGGGAGTGCCTGTTCCTTCTTTCACTCTTCCGCTGCCTGAACAAAAATGTGATACAGCTTTTGTGGCCATTCCAAAGGACTTCCGAACAATAAGAGCCACAAATATTCAAGCGGCTAATGAATGGCGGATGAAAACGAGGGACATTTTTAGTGATTTATTTCAGCAAGGATGGCAGGTAACAGATTTTATGAAGAATTCCATGACGGAAATTCCCGTTCAGTTTTATGTGCTATCAAGGAAATAAGCAGGTTTATATTTACATATGAATTAACAATATGCTGTTGTCAGCTATTAAAAATACTGGGGCAAACAGTTTTATCCCCAAAAGGAGAATCTACTAGTGAAAATTAAACAAGTTATTTTAAGGCATCTGAAGCTTGACTTGCTTCACCCCTTTACAACTAGCTTTGGGACGGAATACAATCGGGATTTTATCCTTGTGGAAGCAAAAAGTGATGATGGCATTTCCGGTTGGGCTGAATCGGTTGCGATGCTCGACCCTTTGTATAATGAAGAGACCTTAAAAACGAACTGGCATATACTCGAAGATTATCTAATTCCAATTATCCTTAAAAATGAAATCAAGCATCCTGATGAAATTTCCGAAAAATATTTCACCCATATTCGCGGCAATTACATGGCAAAAGCCGCTTTAGAGGGTGCTGTTTGGGATCTGTATGCCAAAAAACAGGGTGCTTCTCTTTCAAATGCGTTAGGTGGAACAAAAAAGAAAATTGAAGTGGGGGTAAGCATCGGTATACAGGATTCGATTGATTCGACACTAGATATAATAGAAGCTCGACTCGGTGAAGGCTATAAACGCTTTAAACTAAAAATCAAACCCGGCTGGGATGTTGAATTAATAGACAAGGTCAGAAAAGTATATCCTGATATCCCGCTCATGGCAGATGCAAATTCAGCTTATACCTTACAAGATATTGACGGGTTATCCGTCTTGGATGATTTTAATTTAATGATGATTGAACAGCCGCTTGCCTATAATGATATCATTGACCATGCAGATTTACAGTCAAGGTTAAAAACACCTATTTGCCTGGATGAAAGCATTCACTCATTAGCGGATGCAAGGAAAGCTATTAAATTGGGCAGCTGTAAAATTATTAATATCAAAATTGGCCGTGTCGGAGGTTTGACTGAATCCAGGAAAATTCATGATTTATGTCTTGAACATGAAATTCCGCTTTGGTGTGGGGGTATGCTGGAATCAGGCATCGGAAGAGCACATAATATTGCAATCACTTCACTGCCTAACTTCACGCTTCCCGGCGATACCGCAGCTTCCTCCCTCTATTGGGCAGAAGATATTACTGACCCTGAAGTAACAGTGGAAAACGGAATAATCAGTGTTCCAGAATTGCCCGGTATTGGCTTTGAACCAAGCATGGAAAAAATCAATAAGTATACTATACAAAGTCAAACCTATCATTTAATTTAGAATGTTGATAGAAATGGCTAGGGTAGTTACTTCCTGCAACATCTATTTTCCTTACATAAAGGCATGACTCCCGAAAAAGGGAGCATGCCTTTTTTTGAACACAAACATTAATGATTAGAAGTACTTGCAATGCTAGGGCAAAGGTAAAGGTAAAGACTGCTATTCGATAAATCCCTATCCTTGAGGAGTAATGCTGAACTTACATAGATAATGGATAATGATATCGCTATGAAATCCTATGAATTATAGAGGAATCGTGATTAGTTTAATGATTAGGTTAGTGGAATAACAATCTTTAGTAAATCCTATTTTGTTATAATAGGAATAAAAGCTTAACTATTATTAGGTATTATTAGGAGATAATATGATAGAGAATATTAAGACTGGACGAGAAATTCAAAACGACAGATTTTTTATCCTTTACTTTGCTTGTAAAGATGAACGGGTGCCTTGGTATGCAAAAGTATTTACGGCTTGTGTTGTAGCTTATGCATTCAGTCCGATCGACCTAATACCTGATTTTATACCCGTTCTTGGTTACTATTTCTTGTTCAATTAGGGATAATTATTGCATTAAAGATGATACCAAAGACTGTATTAACCGACTGTGAATGTAAGGCAGAAGAAATGATGAAAAACGATAAGCAGAAGTATTGGATAGTCGGTTCGATAATAGTATTAATCATCTTTCAGGGATCTTACTAGCTTGCGCCAAATAACCAACTCATTCTGATTGTGATGTGAAAATTCTTCCGCAATACAAAACTAGTAATAGTTTTACTTGACGTAAAGTTTTTTAAAATAATTTAATATTAAAACAATATTTTTATGTGAATCAATGCACATACAAAAAGAGGGGATGAAATAGTGTATACCGACAATGATGCTAACGCTTACAATAAAGTCAAGGAGGAGGTGAGTATTAAGTGATTGATGAAAGAAGCATGAAATTATTACAAGAAATTTTAAATAATCAAAACACAACATTATCGGTTTTAGAGAGCAAACTTGGAATTAATCGGCGTCAGATTAATTATAGCTTTGAAAAGATCAATAATTGGTTAAGCAGTTTAGACCAAACAAAAATTGAAAGAACGAAAACTGGAAATTTCATTGTTTCTTCGTCATTAAAGCATATACTCCCAATTGATAATGATGATAATGATGTGGAGATATATATTTTTTCTGAGAATGAGCGTATTGCCGTTATTCTTCTCATGCTACTTAGTAGAGACGAGGAATTGTCATTAATTCATTTGGTCTCAGCGCTTGGAGTTGGTAAGAATACTGTATTAAGGACAATAAAGGCAGCTCAATACGAGTTGGAAAAATATCAGCTTAAAATTATTTACTCACGCCAAAGCGGTTACAGAATTCAAGGTAAAGAGTTTGATAAACGACGATTACTAATTACGGTCATCCAGTCGATAGTCTCATTCTATAAAGGGGAAAAGGTTCTACTACAGTATTCCTCTTTTAAGGATAGAGAGGTGGAAACTCTTCGTAAAAAACTTGAGCAGATTGAAGTTCACTTAAGTATAAAATTTACGGACGAGAGGTTAGTGACACTACCTTATATTATTGCTGTTTGGATAAATAGAGTGAAACAAGGGAAAATCCTTGAGCCTAATTTTAATATTGATTTCTCTGATCTTAAAGAAACTAAAGAATATCATGCCGTAACAAAAGTTTTCTCTGAACTTGAGGTTATACCACCTAAGGAATTACTTTTTCTTACTTTGCAGCTTTTAACTATGAATATATCTTCATCTCAAGTTCTGAATGATAATAAGTTGTCAGACTTAAAGAGCTCACTATTTGAGATGGTTAAAATTATTGAAAATATTAGTGCTATTGATATTCCAAACAAACAGGAATTGATAGATAAGTTATTCCTTCATGTAAAGCCGGCCTATTATAGAATCAAATATAATTTAGGTTTGATGACGTCAATGTTTATTAAGTTCGATGAGAAATTAGAGGATCTACATGAGATTGTCAAGGTATCTGCTAGTCCTATCGAATCCTTAATGGGCTGTCCCATCCCTGAGAGTGAGAGTACCTTTTTAACCATGATTGTTGGTGGATGGTTGACTCAACATGGTGTTCAACTAAACCACAAGAAAATTGCAGCTGTTGTCTGTCCTAATGGTGTATCAGTATCAAAATTACTGCAAGTAAATTTAAAATCCCTATTTCCTGAGTTTATGTTCCTTGAGTCTATGTCCCACAGAGAGTTTTCTAATTATAAGGGAAAAATTGATGTCTTATTTACTACACAAAGATTACCTACTGATATTAAACAGTATATTGTTCCATCTTTAATAAATGAGAGAGAGCAAAACGAGATTAGGAAAACTATACTTCATGAAAAATATGGGCTTGTACCTAACAATGTAGATTTAAACGAACTTATACAAGTCATTAGTAAACATGCTGAGGTCAAAGATTCCAGTGGGTTATTGAAAGGTTTAAGTAGTTTTTTTAATAAAAATAGCTTTGTAAGTGCTACGAATGTTGAAACAAAATCAAAATTAACGCTTAAGGACCTAGTATATGATGAAACAATCAACATCCGAGATAAGGTGAAAGATTGGAAAGAAGCTTTATGGTTTGCTTCAGAACCTTTGTTAAAAAACAATTGTATTGGTCATAACTATGTGGAGGCAATGATCGAACAATATCAAAACGATAGTACATATATTATGTTAGCAAAAAATATTGCCATTCCCCATTCCAGACCAGAAAACGATGTTTATCAAGTAGGTATGAGCTTTTTAAAGTTGAATGAACCAGTGGAATTTGAAGGTGGGAATTTTGTAAAGCTTATTTGCGTTATTGCTGCAGTGGATAAGGAACAACATATTCGCCCTATATTACAGCTTAGAAGAATGGCAGAGAGCCAAAAAGATATACAAAAAATAAAAGATGCAGAAACAAAGAAAGAAATATTCTCGGTTATTGAGAAGTTTTCTAAATGAAAAAAGCGAAAGGAGCGAGAAAATGTCCAAAATTATTATCTCAGAAAAATCTATTTTCACTGATCTAGAAGTATCCAATAAAGAGGAGGCATTAAGGATACTGGCAGACTCACTTTTAGATCAAGGGTTTATCCATGATAGTTTCTATGAAAGCTTGATAAAAAGAGAAAAAAATTTTCCAACGGGCTTGGAAACCTATGACATGGGAATTGCCATTCCCCACACTGAACCCCAACATGTTAAGCAAGATTCTATTGCTGTAGCTGTTTTGGATAAACCAATATTATTTCAAGATATGGTGGATAAAAACAATAGTATTAATGTGAAAGTCATTTTTCTACTAGGTTTGTCGAAAAGTACAAAGCATTTAAATATTCTAAAACAAATTTTTGAGTTAATTAAAGAAGAAGGGTCTCTAGGTGAAATTTCGAGTATGTCTAAGACCCATCTTTATAGTTATCTAGAAGAGAAATTGACTGCAGAGTAAAATAATAAATCAGGAGGAATTCAAAATGAAAAAAAATGTTGTATTTGCGTGTTCGAGTGGGATTGCAACTTCAACGGTAGTAGCAGAGAAAGTAGTAGAACATTGTAAAGACCATGGGATTGAAGTCGTGTATCAACAGGCAATCATAGGGGAATTACCTTCACTAGATAACTCAGCTGATTTAATTGTAGTAACTTCACAAGTAGAAACAAAATTAAATACACCTCTTGTCAACGCATTACCTATTATTACAGGCGTTGGGGAAGAAGAATTGCTCGATAAAATTATTACATTGTTAAAAGGGTGAACTAAATCGGACAACAGATTTGCTGATCAATAAATAATAATTGGGGGATTTTCAAAATGAAAAAAAATATTGTATTTGCGTGTTCGAGTGGGATTGCAACTTCAACGGTAGTAGCAGAGAAAGTAGTAGAGCATTGTAAAGGCCATGGGATTGATGTCGTGTATCAACAGGCAATCATAGGGGAATTACCTTCACTAGATAACTCAGCTGATTTAATTGTAGTAACTTCACAAGTAGAAACAAAATTAAATACACCTCTTGTCAACGCATTACCTATTATTACAGGGGTTGGAGAAGAAGAGCTGCTTGATAAAATTATTAAACTGTTGAAGGG
The DNA here is from genome assembly GCF_054600815.1 of Peribacillus sp. N1. Lineage (NCBI taxonomy): Bacteria > Bacillati > Bacillota > Bacilli > Caryophanales > Bacillaceae > Peribacillus > Peribacillus sp. N1. The sequence goes on from NZ_BAAHZO010000001.1 coordinate 289,043, forward strand.
GTGAACTAAATGGGACAACAGATATTAGAAGCATTCCAGTACATTCTTAGTTTTGGACCTACGGTTATGTTGCCAATTGTTGTATTTATACTAGCGATCTGTTTTCGAGTTAAACCAGCGAAGGCTTTAAGATCCTCTGTAATTATAGGTATGGGTTTTGTTGGAATTTTCCTAATATTTAATCTACTGATTGAGAGCGTTGGACCTGCAGCTCAAGCTATGGTGGATAGAACAGGAATTGATTTACCAGTGGTCGACACTGGATGGCCGCCACTTGCTGCAATTGCTTTTGCATCACCAATCGCACCGTTTGTAATTCCTATGGTTGTTTTACTAAACATTGCCATGATAATGCTTCGTTGGACAAAAACTGTCGATATTGATTTATGGAACTACTGGCATTTTGCCTTTGCAGGGGCGCTAGTTTATAGTGCAACAGGTAACTTTTTCTTAGGATTGCTTGCTGCCGCCATAGCTACAGTCACAATTCTTAAAATGGCTGATTGGTCTGCTCCATATATACAGAAACGATTTAATTTGCCTGGTATTTCCCTTCCCACATTATCGGCAGTCATATTTTTTCCAGTTGGAGTATTAGGAAATAAAATTATTGGTTCCATACCTGGGGTAAGGAACTTAAAAGCTGATCCAGATTCAATTCAAAAACGCTTCGGAGTATTTGGTGAACCGATGATGATCGGTCTGATTTTGGGAATTATTATTGGAATTCTCGCAGGATACGATGCGGATGGAGTATTGAAATTAGGAATGAACTTGGGAGCAGTTATGCTTATTATGCCTCGTATGGTTCGTATCCTTATGGAGGGTTTAATCCCACTGTCTGATGCAATTCGTGCCTTGCTAAAAAAGAGATTCCCTGATCGGGATGATATTACCATCGGACTTGATATTGCAGTTGCGATTGGTAATCCGGCAGTTATTTCAACAGCCTTATTGATGACACCAATTACAATATTGCTAGCTGTTATTCTTCCAGGAAATAAGATTATTCCACTAGGTGATTTATCAACTTTAACTGTGCCAATGGCAATGATTGTTCTTGCTTGCGGAGGTAATATTATACGATCAATTATTATTGGTATACCAGTTATTATCGCAAACTTATACATCGCTTCTTATCTGGCTCCACTTGTTACGCAAGTAGCAAAAAGTATTAATTTCCAATTCCCAGAAGGGGCATCAGAATTGGTGAACAGCTTCTTAGACGGCGGTAATCCATTCCGCTATTGGATGGTCATGTTATCCCAAGGGAATATCTATGCTATTGGAGCCATTCCAGTTGTAGGTCTTGTTATTTGGTCGGCATATAAAATAACCAAAAAAGATTTTGATGAGAATGGTAAATTGAAGGATGTTTCTTAGACTATCTGAAGTTAGTTTATTAAAGATAAGGAGGTACTTGCTTGCTAACTAAAGGGACAATGCTTTTAGTAAGGTACCTCGCCTCTTATTCTTAAAAAGGAGATCTAATGATGAGAGCTATTGCATTTCACGATGTTAATGATTTTCGAATAGAAGAAGTTGAAGATCCAAAAATTGGTTTCGGAGAAGTACTCTTGAAGTTAAAAGCCTGTGGATTATGCGGGACGGATATTCACAAAGCAATTCATAAAACCGTTAATCCAGGGACTGTTCTTGGGCATGAATATGCAGGTGAGATTGTTAAGGTAGGGGAAGGTGTTACGAAATTTAAAATTGGAGACAGAGTTGTTGGTGCTATCCATGTTCCCTGTTTCACTTGTCATTATTGTCAACGACAGCATTATACACTTTGTCCTGAATTTAGAGAAACGAATATTGATCCTGGCGGCTTTGCAGAATATATCCGATTATCTGAAAAACATGTACGCCATTTACTTTTTGGAATTCCTGACAGTATGAGCTACCAGCACGCATCTTTAGCAGAACCAGTAGCTTGTTGTATTCATGGACAAAAAGCTGCAGAAATACGTCCTGGAGATAATGTTTTAATTATGGGGGCAGGACCGATCGGGGTGATTCATGGCCAACTCCTAAAACATAAGGATGTAAGTAATGTAATTATTTCTGACGTTTCTTCGTATAAGCTGTCAAAAGCTAAAGAGTTTGGTATCGATTACACAGTAAATATTAAAAATGATAGTCTCAAGGATGTTGTTGATAAGGTTACTGATAATCAAGGTGTAGATATTGTTATCATTGCTGCAGGTGTTTCCTCTCTGTTACCAGAAGCAGTACAACTGCTAAGACGCGGCGGACGAGTAATCTGTTTTTCTCCCTTTGAAAAGTATCCTGAAGTGACTATTGATGCAGGAAGATTCTTTAAGGACGAAATATCAATAGTCGGTACCTACAGTGTATCCCCATATGAATTTGAGGAAGCTATTTTAAACATATCAAATGGAACAATAGATGCAGAAAAAATGATTACACATGAAATGGCCATTGATCAAGTAGGCGAAGCGATTACATTTGCCGCAAGTCCTGATGAAGAAGTTATGAAAGTAGTTATTGTAGATTAAATTATAAGGAGAGATTTAGTATGCCATTAGTAAATATGAAATCGTTCTTACAATTATTAGAAGAGAAAAATCTTATTGCTCCAGCCTTTAATACTACCAATTTAGAAATGACACTGTCTATTATCAGGGGAGCAGAAGAGGCAGGGCTTCCAGTTATTGTCCAAATTGCTCCTACAAACGTTAAGCTGTCTGGATACGATTACATTGCCAATATTGTAAAATCTGCTGCGGAGAAAGTAGAAGTGCCTGTAACTTTACACTTAGATCATGGCATGACCTTTGAGGATGTAAAAAATGCCGTAGAAGCTGGTTTTAACTCTGTCATGATTGATGCTTCAAAATTACCGTATGAAGAAAATATTCAATTTACTAGAGAAGTTGTAGAGTATTGCCATGCTCGAGGAGTTTCGGTAGAAGCTGAATTAGGAGAATTAAGTGGCAAAGAAGATGATCACGAGAGTGATGATTCGGCACAAACAGATCCTAACCTTGCAAGAGAATTTGTAGAGCGTACAGGAATCGATCTTTTAGCTGTATCCGTAGGAAATATTCATGGTTTAGATGAACAACCAAAAATTAACCTGGAATTACTTCGTGAAATAGCAGATACTGTTGAGATTCCATTAGTCATTCATGGAGGCTCTGGAATTCCTGATGATATATTAAAGCAATTAAAAAATTACAATGTACGCAAAATAAATCTTGCGAGTGATCTTCGTAAACGATTTATTGCGTCTGTCGGTAAACGGTATGAACAAAACCCAAATGAATATAACCTTATTAGCGTATTGCTAGAAGCACAATCTGAGGTTAAAGAAGTAGTTATTAATAAATTTAGCACTTTAAATAGATAATGTTTCTAAAGGATGGGGTTGAAGATGTATGTAATTGGAATTGATATTGGAACAACTAACGTAAAACTTTGTCTATTTCAATTACCAAATTTCGAATTAGTGGAAGTGTATCGTTTTTCTACTCCTACTAAATGGAATGAAAAAGAATCAGAGTTTGAAATGGATAAAATTTGGGAGGGTGTGAAGGAAGGGCTTTACGTTCTCTCAAAAAAAATTAAAAACCCAAAAGAGATAAAAACTATTTCGATAGCCAGTGCAGCTCAAACTATCGTTTTATTAGACGAACATAATCAAATCTTAGAACCCACCATTACATGGTATGATCCTCGCTCTAAATCTGAAGCTGAACTAGTCAACAATATTGTTGGAAGGGAAGAAATATATAAGATTACTGGGATAGTCTCTCACAGTAATCATAGTCTTACCAAGCTACTTTGGATTAGAGATCATTTTCCTGATCAATATCTAAAATTTAAAAAATGGACATGCTTGTCAGGTTTTATTGCTTTTAAGCTATCTGGAATATACGCGACAGATGTGAGCCTTGCATCCAGAACGTTACTGCTAGATATGTCTACCCGAAAATGGTCAAAACATTTAATTGAAGACTTTGAACTGGAAGTTCAAACGTTTCCTACTATTGTTGAGTCTGGTACAGCTATTTCTTTTCTTAAAGATTCTCTGGCTATTGAGGTTGGATTAAGTCCCAATACAACTATTTCAATAGCTGGTCACGATCATATGGCAGGATCAATAATTACTAATTTGGATGTGGATAAGGAACTGCTAAACTCAACTGGAACAACAGAAGGATTACTTTTATTGAAAAAAGAATCATTTTTAAATAGTGACTTTCAGCAAAATGCTATTTCAAATGGTTTATATGTAAAAGACAATTTGTTCAGTCTCTATGGATCAATGCCAACAGCTGGTTATAGTATAAATTGGTTTACAAGAAATTTTTTATCCTCTCTTGATGAATTAACTCAAATGAGTGATGGATTATATAAAGAATACCAGAAAAACTCGAAGGAGTTTATAGAAAATTTGCTGGTTTTTATTCCACATTTAAGAGGAAGTGGTCCCCCTCATCGTGATTCTCATTCTAAAGGAATCTTATATGGAATACAGGACCAAACAGAAAAGAGAGATATTTTATACTCGATTTTTGCTGGCCTATGCTTCGAATTGAGAAATTTAAAAGACGCATATATAGATCTAACAGATCAAGATATCAAGAGTATTAAAGTTATTGGCCCGGCCACATTAAACCCATTATGGCTACAGTTAAAAGCAGATATTCTTAACTGCGAAGTACTTTCTTATAAAACAGAGGAAGCTGTTTCAAAAGGCGGCGCCATGTTAGCAGCATTAAAGCAAAACTTTATTGACCAGATACACGTTAATTCATTTGATAGGTATCTTCCATCACAAGAAAATTTTAAACTGTATGATGAGTACTTTAACAGGATGTATACTCCACTCTCAAAAATAAAAAGAGAATTTGATTTATATAAGTCGACGGAGATTTGATGCTTAACACATGAAAGCTTTAAGAAAAGCAGCTGATGCTGTAATTAAATTTTATGGGATGCAGTAAGTACGGAGGTGGTATTGGAAATGGAATCATTATGTTTCTATGGAATTCAGGATTTGAGATATGAAGAGTCTCCTCCGCCAACAATTGAACAGAACGATGAAGTTATTATTAGAGTAAGAAATGCAGGTATCTGTGGTTCAGATATTTCTCGTTATAAAAAATTGGGCCCTGTGACTCCCGGTAACATTTGGGGACACGAATATGCTGGTGAGGTAGTTGAATTTAGCGATAATGTAACGGATTTGCATGTGGGCGCTCGAGTGGCTGTATGTCCTGCGCTTTATTGTGGAAAGTGTGAGTATTGTCGTTCAGGCTACTTTGCAGCATGTCCTGAATTACTTGTAACAGGCGCAAAAGTCCCCGGCGGATTTGCTACATACGTGAAGGTTCCAAGAGAAAATGTTATCTGTATCCCAGATAGTGTTTCTTTTGAAGAAGCTGCCTTTGTCGAGCCATCTGCAGTTGCGCTTCATGGACTTTTTAAAACAAACATGCAGCCAGGATACTCTGTTGCTGTTATGGGATGTGGAACAATTGGATTACTTGTAATCCAATGGGCAAAAATTTTTGGTGCAGAAAGAGTATATGCTATTGATATTGAAAAAGAGAAATTAACCTTAGCTAAACAAGTTGGAGCCGATGTATTAATAAATCCGAAAGATAGAAATACATTTGAACAAATCATGACATTTACTAACGGGCATGGAGTTGATTTGGCAGTTGAATCTGCCGGATCTCCCATTACTTCTGCTCAAATATTCGCCTTACCAAAAAAAGGGGGAGAAGTAGTTTTTATGGGTATTCCGTATGCTGATGTGCCGATTGACCGTTTCTATTTTGAAAGAATAGTTCGTCGAGAGTTACATGTTTATGGGTCATGGAACGCCATATCCTCGCCTTTCCCCGGTAGGGAGTTTCATGCAACCATTCACTGTATGAATACAGGACAATTACAAGTAAAACCTCTTATATCTCATCGTGTTCCCCTTGAGATGGGACCAGAAATGTTTGAACGGATCATAAGTAATAAAGAGGTATTTACAAAGGTTATGTTCGAACTGTAAATTATTGAAATTGTTTACAAGAGTGTCTTATAAGGCGTAACATTGAAATTTTGTGTTTTTGAAAATTCTCACGCACAAAACGTGCTTTGTTCACCTAGCACGCACAATTGCCCATAAAGTAAGCGTTGACGACCGGGACGAGAAATATATTGCGACTTTAAAACGGTTTATTTATATCTCCAAAAAGAACTTAAACAACAATGGATGGAAAATGCTATTTTAAGCAAGCTCCATCCTCTCTGAGATCCCCTTCTAATAGACAGATAAAAAAGAACTTTATCTTCTAATCGAGAAGGGGATTTTCTATAGGTATATATCAAAAAACATAGAAAATTTACTTTTAAAAAAATGGAAGAATTAATCTTATAAAATTAATCTCTTATAGATAAAGACTCAAGGAACCCAGACAGTCTTCAAACAGGATTATTAGCCGTGAACAATCTTATGGCAAGGCGTAAATATTTGCAAGAGAGGAGTGAAGGTACAATGAAAGCAGTAGTGAAAGCAGAACCAGGTTATGACAATATGTCGCTAGTAGAAATTCCAGAACCAGAAGGAATAGGGGATTTAGTTAAAATTAAAGTTGCTTACACTGGAATTTGCGGTACGGACATTCATACATTTACCGGAGAATATAGAAATTCAAAAACTCCCGTTGTTTTGGGGCATGAATTTTCCGGAGTTGTTGTAGAAGTTGGAGACGCAGTAAAAAATATTAAGGTAGGGGACAGGGTTACAAGCGAAACCACATTCACAACATGCGGCTTGTGCGAATACTGCTTAGAAAAAGATTATAATTTATGCTTTTCCCGTAAAGGAATCGGAACTCAAGTAAATGGCAGTATGTCTGAATATGTAGTTTCTCGCGAAGAAAGTGTTCACGTTTTATCTGAGAATATAAGCCTTGAAGCAGCAGCCCTAACTGAGCCGTTAGCTTGTTGTGTACATGCGGCTTTAGAAAAAACAACTATTAATAAAGGCGACAAAGTTCTTATTTTTGGACCAGGACCAATTGGTCTACTCCAATGCCAAGTTGTGAAAGCACAAGGTGCGTTTGTCATTTTAGCAGGCATCACAAAGGATAAGCAGCGCTTAAAATTAGCTAAATCATTTGGTGTAGACGTAATTGTCGATGTTCAAGAAGAGAGTTTAGAAGAAGTTATCATGAAACATACCGATGGTTATGGAGTTGATATAGTGTTTGAATGCTCTGGTGCAGTGCCAGCGCTTAATCAAGGCTTGCCATTGGTAAGGAAAAAAGGAACATTTGTACAAGTGGGTATTTTTGCGAATAAAATGAACCAGCTGGATCAAGAATCGATTGTTCAGAGAGAATTAAAGTATCTTGGTACACGTTCCCAAAAACCTAGCTCATGGCACATAGCTTTACAACTTCTAGAAGAACAAAAGATTGATACAGACATAATGATTACAAAAATTGTTCCTTTAGAAGAATGGCGCGAAGGATTTGAGGCAGTAATGGCTGGAAGCCAAATTAAGGTTATTATTGCGTCATAATCTCATAATTTCTATGCTATGAACTGAATCATTTCGTACCCTTTTTGAATCCTAGTCTCTTTTCCGTTACTTAACAAAACATCCTTTCAAAGCATCTCGATTCATAGTTCAACTTATATAACATTCTTGGATATTAATTCGTGTACCACACATATAACCCTAACAAATAATAAAAATAGTTTAGCTTGATTTTAATTAATATTAGATAAAAGGAGATTTAAAAATGACAGAAAAAACATTTACCATAATTGAAAAAACGGGTATCCATGCCCGCCCAGCAACAACATTAGTTCAAAACGCTAGCAAATTTAACTCGGAAGTAAACCTTGAATACAATGGCAAAAAGGCCAATTTAAAGTCTATCATGGGGGTTATGTCACTTGGTATTGCCCATGGAGCTCAAATTAAAATCATAGCTGAAGGAACTGATGAAAAGGAAGCGATCCTGTCTCTTGAAGACACCATAATAAAAGAAAAACTGGGTGAATAAAAACACAATTGCCTATAAACTTTTAGACAGTTTTATTCTAAAAAAGTTGAACTAATTGATCTGGACCATCATTTTCGAGTATACACAAAGGAAAAACTTGCTAGAGGATGAATCCGAATGAAACAAGAACTGTTTTACAGTAAAAAGTAAACAGGATATGTATTACTAATTAATCTGAGCTGTCCTTAGACGGCTTTTTCTTTTTGAAATAATAGGTTTAGATTAGTTTGTGTTAGTTGTTTTAGTCACTACCGAGATAAAGAGGTATCCAAAGAAAAATTATTTTGATATACCCAACCTTATAATTATTTGAGAATATTTGGTGTTTTAAATCAGAAATAAAACACTTACATTTCCTATTATCTGTGTACATTTACCTGAATATATTAAATTATCTTTAAATTTAGACTATTCAATGTTATTATTTTATAAGAATATTCAAACTATTAATTCGGAAGGTGAGGAAACTCATATGTCACAGATGTTGGCTTTGGTTATTGTTATTCTGATTTTATTTGTAGGGGACATAGTGGCGGTTCGAACAAAAGCATGGGTACCTTCCGTTTTCATTTCGGCGATTCTATTTCTATGTGGTTATTGGACATTCTTTCCGCAAGACATCGTTTCAATAGCAGGTGTTCCACCGGTAGTGGCAACCATGATGATGTACCTATTGATCACGAATATGGGGACATTGCTTTCAATAAGGGAATTGGTGAATCAATGGAAGACGATTGTCATCTCCTTATCTGGCATTCTTGGAATTGTTGCACTATTATTCGGAATTGGCATCTTTATTTTTGATCTGCAAACTGTCCTTGTAGCGGTTCCACCTTTAGTGGGAGGTATGGTTTCTTCAATAATCATGTCAGAAGGAGCGGCAGATGCAGGACTTACGAGCTTGTCCGTTTTTGCCATTGTTATTTATGTAATGCAAGGCTTCGCTGGATATCCTTTAACTTCAATTGTCTTGAAGAAAGAAGGGAAGAAGCTTTTGGGGCAATACCGCAATGGAAAGTTAACGGTAAAAAAGGATGAAACTGCATCCGCTGCAGAAGGTATGACGGAACTTAAGCTGTTCAAGAAACTTCCTGAAAAATATAATACGGAATATTTCAAATTTTTAAGACTTGCAGTTGTTGCTTTACTTGCTTACCTAGTTTCGAGTGGATTAGAGCCGATTATATCTATAAATGCATTTGTTCTTTGCTTACTATTCGGGGTTATCGGAAAAAGTATCGGTTTCTTGGAAAGACAGACACTGCAAAAAGCAAATGGATTTGGATTTGCGATCATGGCTCTTATGCTTTTCGTCTTTGATGGATTGAAAAATGCAACACCAAGTATGATGATGGAGATTCTTTACCCACTTGTTGTTTGCATTATCTTAGCTGTGATAGGTATGTATATATTCTCATTCATAGCAGGGAAATTGTTAAAAGTCAGCAAAGAAATGGCCTTTGCTGTATCTTTAACAGCATTATACGGATTTCCAGCTGATTACATTATCACCAATGAAGTCGTAAATTCATTAACAAAAGATGAAAATGAAAAAGAAGCATTGCTAAGCCATATGCTGCCGCCGATGCTTGTTGGCGGATTTATATCTGTAACAATCGTGTCGGTTATTTTGGCAGGAATATTCGTACAATTCTTGTAAAATAGGAGGGATTCTAAGTGAGTCTTAGCGAACGTATAGAAAAGCAAATAAGTGATTTGGGCGAATTTACATCAACACCCGGAGAAGGGACTACCCGGCTTACGTATAGCAAGGAAGACTTGCTTACACGTAATTATATAAAAAATAAAATGATGGATTACGGCCTGACAGTACAGGAAGATGGATTTGGAAATATTTTTGGAAAGCTTGAGGGTACTTTAAAAGATGCACCAAGCGTTCTGTTAGGTTCACATTTTGATTCCGTACCAAATGGCGGTGCGTATGACGGACCAGCAGGTGTAATTGTCGCACTTGAAGTGGCTGCCCTATTTTCAGAAAATCAATTAACACCTAAATATCCATTGGAAATCGTTGCCCTGATTGAAGAAGAAGGAGCTCGTTTTGGCGGGGGGCTAATGGGGTCGAGAGGAATAGTGGGAACGCTTAGTGAGGAAAGTTTTAAAAATTTAAAGGATAAAGATGGTATCACAACCATTGAAGCGATGTCAAAAGTTGGACTGGATTTCTCTCTTCCGAAAAGAAGAAATCCCAATAGCATTAAAGCATTTCTCGAATTGCATATAGAACAAGGACCAATCCTTGAAGAGAAGAATATCCCCATTGGTGTTGTAGAAGCTATTGTTGGTTTAACTCAATTTGAAGTAACCATTGAAGGAAAGGCAGGACATGCAGGCACAACCCCAATGGATCGCCGTACGGACGCATTGGTTGCTGCCGCTCAAATTATTTCTCAATTACCGAGCTTTGCAATTGAGGAAGGAGAAGGAACGGTTATAACGACAGGACGACTAGATGTTTTACCAAATGGAGCAAACGTCATACCTAATAAAGTGGTATTTTCGGTAGATATTCGTTCAAGCAAGGAAGAACATATTAACAATGTCATCAGGCGGATGAAAGAATTAATCGAATCCTATCAGATACAGGGGATCCATACAACGGCGGAACAGCTGTTGTATATGCCGCCAAAGATATTGAGTAATGAGATTAAGGCTTTATTAAAAGATAAAAGTTCTGATTTGGAAATTCCATACTGTTCCATTGATAGTGGAGCAGGTCATGATGCGATGGTTTTTTCAGATGTGACTGATGTTGGCATGCTTTTTGTTCCAAGTAAAGCAGGACTAAGTCATTGTCCAGAGGAATGGTCTGATGCACGTCATTTGGCAAATGGAGTGCAAATATTTTACGAAGTGGCTAAATGTTTAACGGAGGTAGAATAAGAATGATTAATCAAACGATAAAAGAAGCGATTCAAAATTATAGTGATGAATTAACAGAAATACGCAGAAAACTTCATAGCGAACCTGAGTTATCATGGGAAGAAGAAAATACAACTGCCTTTGTTTGTGACTACCTTGAAAAATTAGGAATTACTTATCGAAAAGCGGAACCAACAGGTGTCATTGCAGAAATTAAAGGCGGTAAGGCAGGAAAGACAGTAGCATTAAGAGCAGATATGGACGCCCTTTCTGTTGAAGAATTAAATAAAGACTTGCCGTATGTTTCAAAAGAGGAAGGGAAAATGCATGCATGTGGTCATGATGCGCACACTTCAATGCTATTAATTGCAGCTAAGGCACTAAACGTAATAAAAGAAGAATTACCTGGGAATGTGCGATTAATATTTCAACCAGCTGAAGAAGTGGCAACAGGTGCGAAGGAAATGGTTAAACAAGGGGCTGTTGAGGGTGTTGATAATGTTTTTGGCATACATATTTGGTCGCAAATGCCAACAAACACGGTTGCTTGCACTCAAGGACCTTCATTCGCTTCAGCAGATATCTTTACAGTAACGTTTAAAGGAAGAGGGGGACATGGTGCAATGCCACAGGATTGTATCGATGCTACTATAGTTGCCTCTTCATTCGTCATGAACGTACAGTCTGTCGTATCAAGAACGGTCGACCCCCAAAATCCCGCTGTTTTGACAGTTGGAAAAATGGTCGTTGGCACACGATTTAATGTCATTGCAGAAAATGCCGTCATTGAAGGGACTGTCCGTTGCTTTGATCCTAAAACACGTGACCATATTGAAAAGCAGCTCCAGATTTATGCTGAAAATGTTGCGAACATTTACGGTGCGACCGCAAAGGTTGAGTACTACCGCGGAACACAAGCTGTCATCAATGATGAATACAGTGCAAAATTAGTGCAAAAAGTTGCCTCAAATGCGTTTGGCGATGACGCAATATATAATGAAAAGCCAACAATGGGTGGCGAAGACTTTAGCTTCTATTTAGATGAAGTACCTGGAAGCTTCGCTTTAGTTGGATCAGGAAATCCTGAAAAAAATACGGAATGGGCACACCATCACGGGAAATTCAACATCGACGAAGAAGCGCTTGCTACCGGTGCAGAACTTTATGCCCAATATGCATGGGCATATTTGAACGAATAACGAACTGAAAAGAAGAAGGAACCTGGGCAGTTACAAAAAGTCTATCAATGTCAGAAGGCCGCCAATTGGCGGCCTTCTGGCGTTAAGGGTTACATTTAACTACAAAGGCTTTGCATACAGTAAAAAAGGGATGGATTTTACCATTCCTTTTTGTTTTCCATTAACAAGGAATGAAACAACAAAGGTATCTTATGTCGAAATTAAAATGAGAAATCAATTAATTACCACAAAAAACTTAAAAAAACTTAAAATAATGCAGATTTTATTGCTATTGAAATTAAGTAGACTTATAATTGGATCTATAGGGTGACATCATGTAACTGGACCAGTGACTATTTCAACAGATATGAATGGATTGAAATTGTAAAAAATAAATCCAAAAACACCACTAGAAGAGATATGAAAGATTGGAAGAAAAGAGTAGTTCCAATCAAATACCGGGCTGGATGCCTCTTGTTCTCCAATGAAGTTAATAATCATGATCATCTTAAAATACGAACGTACTAGAGGAGGATTTCACAGGTGAATCAGGAAAAAGAAGGTTTGTCCCGCAGAAAGTTTATAGGTAACGTCTGTAAAATTGGAAGCGCTTCCGCTGTTCTCGGTGTCACGGACACGGTGGGATTATTTATGCCTGAGACGGCAAGTGCCGATGCTGAGAGGAAGGCTGGCCATAACACCAAAAAACCAGGAAAGAACAGTTCCTACATGTTGATGAATGTTAGATTGGAAAGTGGATACAAGTATATAAATGGCCAGGTCGTCGCAACCGAAACCGTATTGAGGAACCTCCATATTGTAAAAGGCATCATTACCAGAATACTAGATACCAAGTCCCCTTATGGAAAAGGTGTCGATTGCTACGACGCGAAAGGCATGCTGCTACTTCCCTCTTTTAGAGATATGCATATTCATTTGGATAAAACCTTTTATGGTGGTCCTTGGAGAGCGGCTGCGACGAGGAAAAATGGCATTTTTGACATGATTACCTTGGAGCAGACACTGCTGCTGGAGCTCCTTCCAACAGCTCAGGAGCGTGCGGAGAAATTAATTGAACTAATTCTTGGCTATGGCTCAACTTATGTCAGAAGCCATTGCAACATCGATCCAGTCGTTGGCATGAAAAATCTTGAAAAACTAAATCGGGCCTTAGCGAACTATTCAGATAAAATATCACATGAAATCGTTGGATTTCCTCAACATGGCCTACTTCGTTCAAATTCTCAGGGATTGATACGCGAAGCCATGCAGCTCGGAGTTACACATGTTGGCGGACTTGATCCAACCTTAGTTGACGGGGATATGGAAAAATCGTTGCAAACGATGGTACAGATCGCGGTTGACTACAAAGCAGGTATTGATATTCACCTTCATGAAGGTGGCGAAACGGGTTTGAAGGCAATACGTCGATTGGCTGATCTGACTGAGGAAGCGGGTCTGCAGGGAAAAGTGACGATCAGTCATGCGTTTTCGCTCGCTTCGTTAGGGGATGGCGCCGACGTAGAAATGGCAAAGCGCCTTGCATCTCTGGGTATTTCCATAGCCTCAACCGTTCCAATCGGCAAAGACGTAATGCCGATTCCGCTCCTTCAGAAGCATAAGGTGAACGTCATGCTAGGTAATGATAGTATTACGGATCACTGGTCACCATTCGGGATTGGCGATACGCTGCAGAAGGCACATCTCGCCTCAGATCTGTACGGATGGTCAAACGAATACAACCTGTCTCGCTCACTTTCCCTTGCTACCGGTGGTATTACACCGTTAGACGAGGCTGGTAAACAAATATGGCCAAAGGTAGGCGATGCCGCGACCGCTGTACTCATTCCAGCAAGCTGCTCGGCCGAAGCCGTAGCCCGACTGCCTAAGCGTGCTGCCGTATTGCATAAGGGAACTCTCTCTTCGGGTTCTCTGGATAGCGTGAAGCCTAAGCTTCATACCAATTAAAAGGGTATGACAATGTTAATGAACCTTGGTAAAAAAGAATTGGGGATAGGTTCGATGAGCACATAAACGTTTAACGTTTTAAAGGAATTACAAAATATGAATACCGCTGGGGGAAGTTATGCTACAAAATATTGGAATACCAGGATTGATGCTAATTTTAGTGATTGCCCTTATTATTTTCGGCCCTTCAAAGTTACCGGAAATCGGAAGGGCGTTTGGCTCATCATTAAGAGAATTTAAAAAGTCTACCAGAGACCTTGTAGCAGATGACACTAATGCAGATGTGACCAATAAGAAAGAAAGCTAATCAAATAAATGAAGAGGGGATGTAGGATCTGTCTTACATCTTTTTCTCCTGGAGTGATGAAGTTGGAAAATCAAAAAAATACGAGCATGATTCAGCACCTTGAGGAGTTACGTAAACGTATTATTATCACGTTAGTCGTTTTCACGCTGTTCCTCGTACTGACATTTATATATGTTCAAGATATTTATAATGTAATAGTTAAAGACTTGCCGTTTAAGCTAGCTCTGTTAGGACCGAGTGATATCATACTCGTTTATTTAATTATTGCCACCGTCGTTGCCATCGCGGCTACTATACCGGTTGCTGCTCACCAAACTTGGCTGTTTGTACGTCCAGCGTTAACAGCAAAAGAACGCAAGGTTACTAGCGCTTATATTCCAGCTCTATTTATTCTATTCATATTAGGAATCAGTTTTGGTTACTTTATTTTATTTCCTATTGTCCTAAATTTTTTAATGTCTCTATCAAACGGCATGTTTACTACTTTCTTTACAACGGAGAAATATTTCCGGTTTATGCTTCATATGACATTGCCTTTTGGATTTCTGTTTGAAATGCCCGTTGTTATCATGTTTCTAACAAGTTTAGGAATTATAAATCCATACCGTTTGCAAAAAATCAGGAAATATTCTTACTTTATTTTAATAGTTATTTCAATTTTGATTACTCCACCAGACTTTCTATCAGATATCCTAGTTACAATACCTTTATTACTCTTATATGAAAGCAGTGTCAGCTTATCTAAATTCGTATATAATCGACATCAAAGGGAAAAAGAAGGTAAAAAAGAGATGTATGAATCTGTCTAAAAAGGGCCTTGCACCAAGATAGTAGCATCTTCATTTTAAGGTTGATTTTTTTTAATGTCCGGAATATCCACTTACAATGGTCGGAATCTATAATATGGTGGGCTGACCGTCATGTTTAATCCCTGGTTAATATCCCCGATTTGAAATTCTGATAATTAAGTATATTGATTAATGTGTTCAGCATTTACTAATAATCTACCCTCAAAAGCTTAATTATCCTTAAAATAATTCATGTTTCTTTGTGATTAAACTTGGATTAACTTATAATTAAATTACGAGGTGAGATCATGCTACAGGATGAACGACTAGACGCCATTGTTCAATATTTAAACGAACACGAACGAATTGATATTGAAACAATTTGTAAAATAAATAATGTATCTAAAGATACGGCCAGAAGAGACTTAATCAATTTAGAAGAGATGAGGAAGATCATTCGAATACGGGGTGGGGCGAAAAAGGCTCTGCTTTCCAATGACGTCCATAATTATGGTGAGCGTATGAACATGGCATCGGAAGCTAAAGGTAAGATCGGAAAATTTGCAGCTTCTTTGATAAACAACGGGGATCATCTTATTTTGGATGCCTCTACAACAGTTCAATTTGCTGCTAAATATTTAACGAGTGGGAACAACACTGTCGTGACTAATTCGATTAACATTGCCAGTGTATTAAGTCAAAGAGAAGATATAAAAGTTAATTTATTAGGCGGAACATTAAGCACTAGACACCAAGCCATTTATGGTTCAAGAGCCATTAGGGATGTACAAGATTATAAGGTGAATAAATGCATCATTGGTACTTGCGGAATATCTTCTGAAGGACTGTCTACTTCCATCGAGGAAGAAGGCCTCCTCGTTCACGAAATGATTAAGCGTTCTGACCAGGTCATTGTGATTGCAGATTCAACGAAATTTAATAAAACTTTTTTTCAAAAGGTATGTGACTTAGACGCCGTTGATATAGTGATTACAGACAAAGAAGTACCAAAAAACATGCAGGAAATCCTAAATAAACACGTGGTAGAAGTGATTGTGGTTCCAGGTCATGAAAGAGACCAGTGAGTAATAGTTTTATGGGTTCGATATACTGCTGATTATATTAAACTTATAACAGCGGTTAATAATGCTTAAATTGAGGATATACAATGTAGTGTTGAAGGAAAAGCAACAAGATATGTTTGTGAATCATGTAAAAAAATTTATGGAAAAAGAGTGCCCAAGAGGTGCTCTTTTTTCAGTGGATAGATTGATGAAGTTCTTTTTAATCATTTGTAAAGGTGATTAGCTGTTCACTCCACATTGCTGGTAAGAAAATAAACCTTTTGGTATTTTCCTTCTGTATCCATTGCAGTCACTTACATATTGCCTAATTAATGAAGATGCTGATATGATCCATTTTTTCGATAGGCAGGACCTTTAAAATCCATTTATTTTAAATGGAAAAATGGTAAAGTTAGAGGGGATTGAAGATTTCTTTAGAATACTGACCCTCTCCAAGCGGTTGTAGCTGCCGAATGGAAGGAGGGAAATTAAAAAATTAATATATGATATAAGACTTAGAAGGAAATTCACAAAAAGTATTTGCAGAGGAGTAGCGCATATGGACAATTACTTATCAATCAGTGAAATGGCTTCCATTCACAGTATCTCAAGGCAAACACTCATTTATTACGATAAGATCGGTTTATTTAAACCGGTACATATAGATGAACATGGTTATCGATATTATAGTGCCATTCAGATTCCGTTTCTAAGGGAAATTTGCTTTTTGAAGTCGATTGGCATAAAACTGAATGATATTAAGGACCATATAGGAAATCGGAATTTAACCACTGCCATGTCACTTTTGGAATTTCATCAAGAATTCATTGATAAAGAAATAAATGCCTTGATGAATACCCGTACATATATTCAACAGAGATTAATGAAATATTCAGAAGCCAAAAATATTAAAAGTGAATTGGATAAACCTATTATAGAAGAATTTCCTGAAAGGCATGTCTTATTTATACCATTTGAAAATGATTTGTGCCGTGAAGAATTACATTTAACGCTTATGAAAGCTTGGAATGTATTAAGTAAACATGAAATGCTTCCGTCTGAGGGATTTGGCACGGTTATTTTAAAGGATAAACTTGGAATGGATGATGTTTTCGAGGGTGCGGGAATATATACTGCATTACCTTTTATAGATCCTGATATGGATAACATGATGACGTTGCCTGCTGGGCAATATGCCTGTGTATATAAATATGGAATGCCATATAATATTGGGTTTTTAAATGAATTGGTTCAATGGATCAGTGAAAATCACTATAGAATTATTGGGGACGTTGTGGACGCTTGCTTATTGGATACGACCTTTTACGAGAATGATAGTAGTGTTGATTTTTGTCAGCTGCAAATCCCTGTAGAGAAAATTACTTGAATTTTCAAATATCCATTGACTGTATAGTAGAAATACACTTTAGAATATCAATTGTAACCGATAACATATAGGTTATTTGAATGTGACTATACATAGGATACTGATCTTAAAGTGACAGGGGGATTTATTATGTCTGAAAAAATGAATAAAGTGACAGATTTACGTTCTGCGCTGGACCTACTGAAGTCGATTCCAGGACAATTGATTGAAACGGATGAACCAGTCAATCCTCATGCTGAATTATCTGGCGTGTATCGTCATATCGGTGCTGGCGGGACAGTGATGCGTCCAACAAAAATCGGTCCTGCCATGGTTTTCAATCATGTTTTGGGTCATGAAGATTCAAGCGTGGTAATCGGACTTTTAGCCAGCCGGGAAAGAGTCGGCCACATGCTGGATACAAAACCCGAGCGGCTCGGGTTCCTTTTAAATGAAGCTGTAAAAAACCCAATTGATCCAATCACCATTTCGAATGATAAAGCGAAAGCTCAAGAAGTGGTTCACTATGCAGAAGATCCCGGTTTCGATATTAGAAAATTAATACCTGCGCCTACGAATACAGAGGAAGATGCAGGTCCGTATATCACCATAGGAATGTGCTATGCCTCTGATTCAGAAACCGGTGAATCTGATATAACGATACACCGATTATGTTTACAAAGTAAAGATGAGATGTCCATGTATTTTGTTCCTGGCCGTCATTTAGAAGTTTTTCGTGAAAAGGCTGAAAAAGCAGGAAAACCGTTACCAATTTCCATTAGTATCGGTGTTGACCCTGCTATTGAAGTCGCTGCTTGTTTTGAAGCACCTACGACTCCCCTTGGCTTTAATGAGCTGAGTGTTGCAGGGGCGATCAGGAAAGAAGCGGTAGAATTGGTCCAATGCTTGACAATTGATGAAAAAGCTATCGCGAATGCTGAATATGTAATAGAAGGGGAATTGGTTCCCGGAGTGCGCGTTCGGGAAGATCAAAACACCAATACTGGAAAAGCAATGCCGGAATTCCCTGGTTATACAGGTTCAGCTGTTGCGGATCTGCCTCTAATCAAAGTGAAAGCCGTAACGCACCGAGTCAATCCAATCATGCAAACAGTTATTGGTCCAAGTGAGGAGCATGTTAATATGGCTGGCATTCCAACTGAAGCAAGCATTCTGCAAATGGTGGAAAAGTCCATGCCAGGCAAATTATTGAATGTTTATGCCCATACTTCAGGAGGAGGTAAATACATGGCTGTTCTTCAATTCAAGAAAAGTCAGCCAAGTGATGAAGGGCGCCAAAGACAAGCTGCACTATTGGCATTCTCTGCCTTTTCTGAACTTAAGCATGTATTCATCGTGGATGAAGATGTGGATCCCTTCGATAGCAATGATGTTTTATGGGCGTTAAATACTCGTTACCAAGGTGATGTTGATACGGTTTTCATTCCTGGAGTGCGCTGTCACCCGTTAGATCCTACACAAGATCCCGCATACAGCCCTACCATTCAGGAAAAGGGTATTTCCTGTAAAACCATTTTTGACTGCACAGTACCATTTCATTTAAAAGATGAATTTAAAAGGTCTGAATTTAAAGAGGTGGATCCAAGTCGATTCGTTCCTGGATTTTCCAATACGTAAGTTTCCATAAAGCTTCGATTCGATGACTAATGTAAGGAGGGGAATTAATGAAAATCATTGTTGGAATAACAGGAGCGACTGGAGCCATTTTCGGAATTAGGATTCTTCAGATGCTAAAAAGCAGTGAAGTGGAGACCCATTTAATCATGTCCCCGTGGGCACATGCCACCATTCAACATGAAACATCATATTCTGTTAAAGACGTGGAGGGATTAGCTGATCATTCCTATTCTTACAAAGATCAAGCAGCAAGAATTTCAAGTGGATCGTACCGGGTTGATGGCATGATCGTAGCACCTTGCAGTATGAAAACACTAGCTTCCATTCGCATGGGGCTAGCGGATAATTTATTAACGCGATCTGCTGACGTAATGTTGAAAGAAAGAAAAAAATTATTACTAATGACTAGAGAAACCCCTCTGAATACGATTCATTTGGAGAATATGACGGCGCTTTCCAAAATGGGGACCATTATATTCCCTCCGATGCCAGCCTTTTATAATCATCCTGAGAATGTTAACGATATCATTGATCATCTGGCTTATCGTGCGTTAGATCAATTTGAAATCGATACTCTCGGTGCGAAACGGTGGGACGGAATGAAATATCGCACCAAAATATAACAGATTACTAGGGAATTAAAGAAAAAGGTGAAAAAATGAATGGGATGGAAATGCCAGAAGAGATATTCGACTTGTTAAATGGTAAAGAACTTGTCGATAAGCAGCATGAAGCCATGATGCTGTTAACGATAAGTGAAGAAGGATGGCCGCATACTGCAATGATTAGCGTAGGTGAGATCGTAGCGGTAAGCCGGAAGGAATTAAGGATTGGCCTATGGCCGGATACTTCGACTACAGCCAATGTCATTCGTACCCATAAAGCTACACTGGTTTTGTTTTGGAAAGGTAAAGCACAATATATTCGCCTTTCATTAGAGAGATTAAAAGAGCTGCCATATGTCCAATATAAAAGAGTAAGATTCCACGCCCAAATAGTAGAGGCACGGGAGGATATGGCTAAGTATGCTGAAATACGCTCTGGAATTAAAATCGACTTGAAAAACCCTAAAGAAGTTGTTGAACGTTGGAGTGAGACCATAGGGGATCTCCTTCAATAAAATTCCCAGGTACCGACTTTAAGTTACTGATAAATCTAAATTATCAAATAATAATTGTAAAAATCCGAACTTCATGTAAAATGGAATCATAACATGTATTTATAACTTGCCTATTCATTAACCATTAAAAAAAGCCCTTTTTTAATGAAAATTAATGAACTGACTGGCTATCTTAATTTCTCGATCAAGTTACCTTGATGGTGAAGTTAAGATAGCCTTTTTTATTAAATATGCTGGCTGGTTTATGTTAATAATCATGAAATGGGGAATGTCACTATGGAAATGTATGTAAAGGAATTGGGGAACAAAAGAATTCAAATTGCAGATTATCCTGGAGAGAAAGGGCCAATCATCGCCATACATGGTTTAACGGGTAATCATAAGCAAATGCATTATTATGCAGAAATGTTAAAAGGCGAGTACAGAGTCATCTCGATTGACTTAAGAGGGAGGGGAAATAGTTCGAGGGCAGATGTACAGTCTTCTCTTTTTAAACATGCAGAAGATGTAATTGAGTTAATTCAAGAATTAAAGGTTGAAAATCCGATTTTGATAGGGTATTCAATGGGAGCCTTCATCTCAAGCGTTGTAGCCAGCAAATTAACATCGGTACAGGCCTTGATATTATTGGATGGTGCGGCCATTTCCTCTCAACAACAAAGGGACATCGTACAACCATCACTAGGCCGATTAAGTAAAGAATATGAATCTCAGGAAAGTTATATTGCTGAAATTAAGGAAATCTATAGCCGTTTGGGTATCAAATGGACGGATCACCTGCAAAGTGTGGCGGAGTATGAGGTTCATGAAGTGGGTGGTCACTGGGAGAATAAATCATCAGAAGATAGCATTCTTAGGGATTTTGATAGTTTTTATTCTTTTGTCCCTAAAGAGATTTGTAGACAAATTTCCTGTAAAACGTTATTGGTGTATGCCAGTGGGAAAATAGGGGAATTTCCTCCATTATTTTATGAAGAAGCCTATGCTGATACGAAGAAATATACGCCTGATATCGAAATGATCGTTTCTACATGTAATCACTATACAATGGTGTTTGAAAATAGAGTGGAGATTAACGAAGGAATAAAATCTTTTTTAAAACGAATTTGATTTTTTGCAGTTATTTTTAAAAAAGATATTGAAATTAACAGAAAATAGTGTAATATTAAGAATATATAAAAAACTTAATTATTGCCTATTCATTAGCTATTAAAAAATAACCTTTTTTAATAACAACTAGTGAACAACTGGCTACCTTAAACACCTGCTGTCATTTATTGATAGTAATGTTTAGGGTAGCCATTTTTGTCGTGATAATGTAAACGCTTAATGAATTTGGGGGTTTTATGGTTGAAAATCATTGATTTAACATTGGAACTTTACGATGGTCTAGTTACAAATAATGATTTACCTGCAATAGGCATTAAAGATGAACCTCTTGAACAAAAGGGGAAATCTGATTCACTTCCTAGAGGATACCGTTCCAAGTTGATTTCTTTTTCTGACCATAGTGGGACTCATGTCGATGTGCCTTCACATTACTTTGAAAACGGGGAGTCGGTTGAAAACATCAATCTGAAGAATATGTTTGGTGATGCCCTCATACTGGATGTAAGCATGTTAAAAGCGACACATGAACCGGTTACGAAAGCTTTACTTGAAGAGGCGGAACGCAGGCAGGGGGTGTATGTAGAAAAAAACGATATCGTCCTCATCAGGACATGGGGGAAATCATGGGGGGAAGAAGGCTTTTTTGAAGCGCAGGCCTTAGATGATAGTGTGGCCCAATGGTTTATTGAAAAGCAAATACATATTGTCGGTTTGGATTTGCCCAATGCCGATTTGAACCAGGACTCAGAAAGCGGAATTCATCAAAAATTACTGAACCATGATATATATATCGTTGAAAATCTAGTGAATCTTGAAAAATTACCTAAGCATTCTCGCTTTCTTTTTTTCGGGATCCCTTTAAAACTAAAAAATGCAACAGCCTCACCTATAAGGGCACTATCGATACTTGATTCACAATTAATATAAAGAGGTGCAGACGAATGAGCGAGGGATTATTGTATTTCAAAGAAGTTTATGATGTTGTACCAGGCTGGGTGCAAAAAATGCACGATTATAGCCCCAATGCACTTGATCACTATACCAACTTACGCAGTAACATCATGCAAGAGGGAGCCTTGACGAAGAAGGAGAAAGATATATTACTTGTAGGCATGAATGCTGCGAGGTTGTATGAACGAAGTATGGTTTACCATACAAAAGGGGCAATCGATGGCGGGGCAACATTACCGGAACTGGTGGAATATCTAATAGTTTCATACTTATATAACGGAACAGAAGCATTAAAAACAGGAATGAAGTCTTTGGAGTATGCTCTTACACTTAAAGGCATTCGATATCCCGAAATAAGTGGCCATCAAGGAACAGCAGAAGAAATCCTGCTTTATATGATTGAACTATTAGGGGATGAGGAGACGGGATTCGTCTCGAATGTTTTGAAACTGGTTAAATCGGAAGACCAAAACTCCCTCAAAGATTATATATTAAGTGATTCAGTGGTTTCAAAAAGGCTAAAACATCTCCTGATGACAGGAATATTCATTACAGAATTAAAAGGGGAACAGGTTGGGGAATGGATGGAGGCGGCAAGGTTAAATGGAGCCCCGGAAGAACAATTAGCTGAAGTGGGTCTAATTTGCTTATTGACTGCTGGAATACCTGCTTGGTTTGAGGCAAGTGATTCATTGATTGAAAATAAGTAACGTGAGATTGGTGGGGAAAACATGACGAAAGTACATCAAGATATAGAAGCAGCTTTATCTTGTGTGAAGAACGGTCATACATTAATGGTAGGTGGATTTGGCTTGATCGGTGCCCCTCTTACATTAATAGATGGTTTGGCCAAAAAGGATGTAGCAGGCTTGACGGTAATCAGTAACAATTTAGGCGAGAAAGGAAAAGGGCTGGGAGTTCTCCTAAGCCAGAAGAAAATAAAAAAGGCTATTGGTTCTTATTTTACAAGCAATCGTGAAATTGGGGAGTTTTACCAACGTGGGGAAATTGAATTAGAACTATTACCACAGGGGACATTAGCGGAATCCATTCGTGCTGGCGGTGCTGGCATAGGCGGTTACTATACGAAAACGGGTGTAGGGACCGATTTAGCTAAAGGAAAAGAAGAAAGGGAAATAAATGGTGCTACATATATTTTTGAACCTGCCATAAGAGCAAATGTAGCTTTGATCAGGGCATGGAAGGCAGATACACTTGGTAATCTTGTTTATTATAAAACGGCTCGAAACTTTAATCCGGGAATGGCAACAGCTGCAGATGTCGTAATTGCGGAAGTGGATGAGATAGTTGAACCTGGAGAACTCTCGCCAGAAGAGATTGTAACACCGCATCTATTCGTCGATGGAATTATTAAGGCAAAGAAAATCCTGACGAAGGAAGGTGTCAAAGTTTATGAGTGAGAAAGAATTAATGCAAAATATGATAGCAAGACGCGCGGCAAAAGAATTGACGGGTCCTTGTATAGTGAACCTTGGAATCGGGATTCCGACCTTGGTTGCAAAGTACATTGATGATGAAAATGTTTTTTTCCATACGGAAAATGGATTGTTGGGAGTTGCTGATGTAGAGGAAGATGAAATCGATCCCAATTTAGTTAATGCAGGCAAGTTGCCAGTAGGGGAATCGATTGGTGCATCATTCTTTAATAGTGCTGAATCGTTTGCAATGATCCGTGGAGGACACATTGATGTTGCCATCTTAGGTGTTTTGCAGGTAGGTCAAACCGGGGAAATTGCAAATTGGGCGGTACCAGGCAGGAATATCATGGGTGTTGGAGGAGCGATGGACCTGTTGGTTGGCGCCAAAAAAGTGATCGTGACCATGACACATACAAGTAAGGAAGGTAAAAGTAAAGTATTAAATGAATGCACCTACCCGATTACTTCCACTAGAAGCGTTGACTTGATCATCACCGAGTTGGCAGTCTTTGAAGTAATTGAAAAACAGTTGAAATTGATTGAATTAATGCCAGGTATAACGATCGAAGAAGTAAGAGCAAAAACAGAAGCGGATTTTATCTATTAAATGTTAAAAAGGTGGATTAAATGAAAATACGTTCAGTTGATGTATACATTATTGATTTACCCACAATTCGTCCTCATCAGCTTGCCATGCATACGATCGTGGAACAAACGATCATTCTTGCCCGTGTCATGGATGAAGAGGGTGCGGAAGGTTGGGCGGAAGTGGCGACAATAGGCGGGGCTTCATATGGTGAGGGGACACCTGAGGCGATCAAAGTGAATATTGATACATATATCGCCCCGCTTATCATTGGAAAAAACCCCGTCCATTACGACAAAATCATGCATGAAGTTTCACTAAATGTTAGAGGAAACAATTTTGCGAAGGCTGTCGTTGAATCAGCCATGGTGGATTTAGTAGCCAGAAGGAGAAACATCCCTGCTTATGAATTATTCGGTGGACAAATTCATAAATCATTGCCGGTGGCATGGACTTTGGCAAGTGGGGATACGAGTAAAGATATCGAAGAAGCGAAAGAATCCTTACACCAAAAACGTCATAATATCTTTAAATTGAAAATTGGCAAAGGTAATCCATATAAGAATGTGGAGCATGTATTGAAAATTATTGAAGCCGTGGGAGATCAAGCACGCATTACTGTTGATGTTAATCAAGCATGGGATGAAACAACGGCTATTTATTGCATTGAAGCTTTACAGGAAGGCGGGGTTTCCATGGTCGAACAGCCGCTGCCAGCTTGGGATAATGAAGGGATGTCAAGATTGACCAATCGTTTTAAGGTCCCGATCATGGCCGATGAATCATTGAATTCATTACAAGATTCATTCCAAATAGCTAAACATAGGGCAGGTAATTCCTTCGCCTTGAAAATATGTAAACATGGAGGGATGACCCAAACCAAAAAGGTAGCTGCGATTGCTGAAGGTGTAGGCTTTGGTTTGTATGGAGGAACGATGATTGAATCATCATTAGGAACGGCCATTTGTGCACAACTTTATTCAACCATTCCAAAATTTGAATTCGGTACAGAATTATTTGGACCGTTACTTTTCAAAGAAAATATTACGCTAAACGAAATAAAATATGAGAATTATGAAATAATCATCCCGGATGGTCCAGGATTTGGCATGGAAATGGATATGGAAAAGGTAAAACATTTTTCAAGAGGTCTTTAATTAATATAAACTGGAATGGGGATTATGTAACACCCACTGGTTTATGCAAGTAATCTTGAGAGGATGTAGTTTTATATGGGACAGCCAACATTATTAATCACGGCCTATGCGAAGGCACCGCAAAATACGAGCATGTATGAAAATTATAAATACGCTGGGATGGTACTGGAAATTCACAAAGAAAGTCACATTATCATTAATGCAGAATTTACGTTTTTAACAACTTTGGCCCAGGATTTTTTTAAGCGAATGATAGTTGGTTTTGATTTTAGTAAAGATATTGATTCTTTAATAGAGAATATTAAAACGGACTTTTTAGCTCCATCGCAGCAGTCTGTGATTGTTGCCCTGAAAATAGCTCACCAAAGATATAAGGATAGTTTAGAAGAAAGAAATAAAAATAGCAGGAGGTAGAAAATTGAGCAATGTAGTAATAATAGACTCGGTTCGCACCGCTATAGGGAAATTAGGGGGAGCATTGGAGAATGTTCCTGCCGATTTCCTGGCAGCTGCTGTCCTTGATGAAGTTATCAAGAGAGCGGATATTCCTAAAGATAGTATTGATGAAGTGATTATGGGACAAGCCAAACAAAGTTCAGACGCGTCAAATTTGGCAAGAGTTGCATCACTCCGGGCAGGTTTTCCTGTAGAAGTACCAGGTTATACCGTACACAGACAATGCGGATCCGGCATTCAAGCGATCAATTCTGCCAGTCAACAAATTCAATGCGGATTTGGGGATGTAATCATTGCAGGCGGAGCGGAATCAATGAGCACGGCCCCATACTATATGAGAAATATCCGTTTTGGATTGAAATCAGGGAATGGACAGTTATTGGATCCGAATACGGAAAGCCAGCCAGGTTCACAGCCCGTTGAAGATTACGGGATGTTAACGATGGGAATGACAGCAGAAAATCTGGCTGAAAAATATTCCATTTCAAGGACTGAACAAGATGAATTTGCTTTAAGGAGCCAAGAAAATGCAAAACGGGCAATTTCTACTGAAATATTTACGAAAGAAATCGTTCCGTATCAAATTAAAACGAAAAAAGGGTTAATGGAATTTAATGTGGATGAGCACCCAAGAGAAACCAGTCTGGAAAAGCTGGCTAATTTAGAACCGGTTTTCAAGAAGAATGGAACGGTAACCGCTGGAAATAGTAGTGGAAGAAATGATGGTGCATCCGCTCTGATACTTATGTCGGAAGAAGCAGCAAAAAGGCGTGGTAAAAAGCCGAAAGCAAGAGTGATTGCTCAAGCAGCAGCAGGCGTATCACCAAATTTCATGGGGCTTGGGCCTGTCAACTCCACCTTGAAAGCGCTTCAAATGTCAGGGTTGAAACTGAATGATATTGATTTAATTGAACTGAACGAAGCCTTTTCTGCACAAGCTTTGGCAGTAATCAAAGAATTGAAGCTTGATATGAATAAGGTGAATCCTAATGGCGGTGCCATTGCCATGGGACATCCAATTGGTGCCACTGGAGCAATTTTAGCAACCAAATTGATACATGAGTTAGAAAGAACCGGAAAAAGATATGGGCTAATCACATTATGTATAGCAGGTGGATTAGGAATCAGTACCATCATTGAAAATCAACAAATATAAAAACTTTAAAAAATTGGAGGAAGTATTATGAAGAATCAAAAAGTAATCGACGTTTATAATGGATTGGTAGTTAAATTCAAGGAATTAGTTAGCGAATACGAAATTGATCACAATGAATATCAAGCTCTTGTTGATTGGATGGATCAATTAGGCAGGGCAGGGGAAATTCCGTTATTTATGGATGTTTTCTTTGAAACTCATGCACTTCAGGAAATGTATAAAAGTGTAAAAGGAACGGAACCTACTATTCTAGGACCTTATTACATAGAAAATACGCCAGTCGTTCAAAATCCCGGAGTGTTGCCACAACGTGAAAATGAACCAGGTGACGTCCTTTACTTTTCAGGATCTGTTAAAGATGTTAATGGAAATCCGTTGTCAAATACCAAAATAGATATGTGGCAGGCTGATACAAACGGTGAATACTCATACTTCGCTGAAGGTATTCCAGATGATAATTTACGTGGTGCTTTTTATACGGATGCGAATGGTAATTTTGAAATAAAAACAGTTGTACCAGGTAATTATTCAATTCCAACAGATGGACCTTCTGGTCAATTCTTAAAGTGGATTGATCATCATTCATTTCGTCCAGCACATTTGCATCTCTTATTCCAACCGGAAAATGGCGATAGATTAGTAACACAAATATATTTTGAAGGCGATGAATATTTAGAAAATGATGTTGCACAAGGTGTTCGCGGAAGCTTAATTACAAAGTTAGAAAAACATTCCGGTGCAGAAAAAGGATTGAAAAATGATTATTATACGGCTCATTTAGATTTTGAACTTAGATTACAAGATAAACCTGTTTTCAATAAGGCTGTCGTGAAAAACTAATCATCGATAAGAATATACATGTGAAGATTTTCTAAGAAGGATTTTGTTCCCTTAGGTAATAAGAATACTAAAGATGCTTTGTTAATGGGCAATTCCAATGAAGATTATCTGATTTTTCCGATTATTTTCCGAGTTTCTATTTTAGAACTCGGAAAA
Source organism: Peribacillus sp. N1 (assembly GCF_054600815.1). Lineage (NCBI taxonomy): Bacteria > Bacillati > Bacillota > Bacilli > Caryophanales > Bacillaceae > Peribacillus > Peribacillus sp. N1. Next base: position 317,254 of record NZ_BAAHZO010000001.1, read on the forward strand.
TACATTCGAAACCGATATTTTTATGATGGGAGGCGGAAAATGCGTAGTGTAGTAGCTTCGGATATCATTGCTGTCAGTAAATTTAACCGCTTTCATTTACTTGTTTTTCTTTGGTGTTTTTATGCCATCGCTTTCGACGGGTATGAAATAGCCATGTATGGTGTGGGGTTGCCTTGGATGATGGAAGAGTGGGATTTAACTTCCATTCAAGCAGGGGCAGTCGGCAGTTATTCCTTATTCGGCATGATGATTGGCGCCCTGATTTTAGCACCGATCGCAGATAAATATGGCCGGAAGAATGTTCTCGTCATTTGTATGATTTTGTTCAGCATATTTACCTTGGGGGCAGGGATTGCACCCAACCTCACATGGTTCACAGTAATGCGTTTCATTGCTGCAATTGGAATGGGAGCATTAATGCCGAATGTTATATCGCTAATGACTGAATATTCCCCAAAACAAAATCGGGCCATCATTGTAGCTGCGATGTATTGTGGCTATTCAATCGGTGGAATCATGGCATCATTAGTGGGAATGTATATCATTCCTTATACGGATTGGCGTGTATTATACTTTATTGGAATTTTGCCATTACTTACACTTCCAATATTCATGAAGCAGTTTCCTGAATCCCTTTCCTACTATTTAGCAAAGAAGGAAATTGGGAAGGTTGTTGAAATCCTCAATAGAGTCAAACCAGAAGGGGATTTTAAAGAAACAGATGATTTCAGGCTTAGTGAAGCTGAACAGAGGGGAAAAGGATCTCCAGTAAAAAAACTATTCACGAACAAACGGGCATTCAGTACGGTTTCCATATGGGTGGCTGTGTTCTGTACATTGATGATGGCTTACGGATTAAATACCTGGCTTCCAAAAATGATGCAGGATTCCGGATTCAGTATCACCTCAAGCCTTTCATTTAACCTGGTTTTGTGCCTTGGTCAAATTGGAGGTTCCTTAGTAGGCGGTTATTATGCTGGAAAAATGGGCCATCGTAAAATTCTTGTTACACTATTCTTATTAGGGGCCGTTACCTTTGTCGCATTGAGCGCTACGACTAATAACATCGGGGTATATTTACTGATTTTTATGGGGGGTGCCTGTACTGTTGGTGCCATGAACTTAGCCAATCCGTATATCACAGAATATTACCCCCGTGAAATCCGTACGACGGGTATGGGCTATTCGCAAGCTATCGGCAGGATTGGCTCAATTCTCGCTCCTACTTTAATTGCCTTTCTTCTGTCAACAGGCATGGATCCGAAGGTGGCTTTTGCTACATTTGCCCTGCCAAGTATCATCGCAGCGGTCGGTTATATTCTGGTCCAAGAAAAACATGGATCTTTTGACAGGGTAGTCAAGGAGGACAATGAAGAGGTAGAATCAGAGAAGACTGTAACTATTTAAAGAAATGATTCACAATTCGGAATATAATCCCCTTAGTTGTTTAACATTGCAGCAAGGGGATCTGCAATTCAATGGTTCTAGGGGCTGCTCTTGAAAATATTAAACTCATGTTGTAAGTAAAGGAAGGAAACATATTGGCATTTATAAAATTTCAATAAAATTAAAATTTAGTAGAACGATGTACTAATATTGGGCATTAGGTTAAGGGGGAAAAATATTGAGCTCAGAATTAAAGGCAATAATAGAAGATCGCACATCGGAACCGGTAACTGACAGATCAAAAAAAGGAAAACAGAAAACTGTTCGATGGTTCATCTTATTTCTAATTGCTTTAGTCACGTGTATTAATTACATCGACCGTGCCATCATTTCGCTTGCTGCTCCGAATATTCAAGCCGATTTACATATTGATCCGGCTATGATGGGAATCATATTTTCCGTATTTGGCTGGAGCTATACCTTCTCCATGCTATTCAGCGGATACTTTCTTGATAGATTCGGTCCTCGAAAGGTATACACGGTTTCCCTCGTTTTATGGTCTGTATTTACATTCATGGTAGGAACCGCGAAAAATATATCGTCACTTATTACATATCGCATAGGACTGGGTGCCTTTGAATCTCCCTCCATACCTACTAATGCCTGGTGTGTATCCGAGTGGTTTCCTAAAAAAGAACGTGCTACTGCTGTAGGGATTTATACGGGAACCCAATATATTGGGTTAGCCTTCCTGACTCCAGTTTTTACTTGGATCATCATAACCTTTGGATGGAATTACCTTTTTTATATCGCCGGAATCATAGGGATTCTTATTGGATTTGTTTGGTATGGATTCTATCGGAACCCTAGGGAACATATGCGGATTTCTCAGGAAGAGCTAAACTATATCAAAGAAGGCGGAGGGATGATCGGAACTGAAGAGAAGCATCCTTTCTCCTGGAACCGAATAGGCCAACTGCTTAAACACCGTCAAATTTGGGGAATGTTCATCGGGCAATTTTCCATTCAAACTACTTTGTTTTTCTTTATGACTTGGTTTCCATCCTACTTGATCGATGAAAAGGGAATGACGATGTTGAAAACTGGAATTTATGCGAGTATTCCTTACATCGTAGCCATATTAGGAACCCTCATTGGCGGCCGATGTTCCGATTGGATGCTGACACGCGGGGTATCAACAGGAATGGCACGTAAACTTCCCATCATTGTCGGATTGTTACTGTCTTGTTTGATTCTTGGAGGGAATTATACGGATTCACCAAACATAGTCATCACCTTTATGGCGATAGCATTCTTTGGACAGGGGATGGCATCAACAGTTACCGGAGCACTTTTAGCTGATATTGCCCCGAAAGGAATGGTAGGCCTAACGGGTTCCTCACTATATTTTGTAGCAAACATTGGAGGGGCATTATCTCCGTTAATCGTCGGTTTAATCATTAGTGCGACACATTCTTATGCAGCAGCGTTAACCTTTATATCCGTAGTGGCCCTAATTGGCGCTTTTGCTTATATCTTCCTTCTCGGAAAAGTACAGCGTATAGAAATCACAATGAAAAAATAAAAGGAGAAAGGCGGAATTACATTGAAACTGAGTTTATGCACTACAGGATTTAAAGAATGGGACATAGAGGAAATAATAAATTGGCTGCTTCCGTTGCAAGCGGATGTTAAAGGACTTGAATTATGGAATAAACATATAGAACGATTTCAGGAGAAGCATGGACCACTGGACAAGTTAGCCAAATTACTTGAAAATAATGATTTACAAATACCATCCATTAGTGGATATACGACTTTTTCGAAACTCTGGAACCAAAAAGAACATCAAAACGAAATCAATCAAGCAAGAAAATTGTTAGATATGGCCCATCAATTGAACTGCCCATTAATACGGACTTTCGCAGGACATATAGCATCAAGGAATGCCTCACCGGAGCAATGGTCGGAAACGGCTACCGAATTAAATAAATTAGGGCAAATGGCCGATCACTATGGAGTGGATGTAGCAATAGAAATTCACTATGACTCTTTTGCTGATAACCTCGAAGCCATTCAAAAGCTTTTAGAAGATATTGACCATCCACGGATAAAACTGATTTTCGATGGTGCTAACTTATACGTTGATCAATTGAATCCGAAGGAGGTATTGGAATCCATCTTCCCCCATGTCAGCCATGTACATTTAAAAAATTATCACTACAATCATAAAGAGCGATATAAAAACAAACCAGCCCCCATTTTTAGTGGGGATGTTGACAATATTCGCTTACTCGAAGAATTGAGAAAGCGGAATTATACAGGCTTTGTTTCTCTGGAATATTTCGGTCAGGAAGGAATGCCTAACTTGCTTGCCTCATTAGAACAATGGAAACAGCAACTGACATATTGATTTCTTTACGTTTTTTAGCTGAAAGATATACGATTGGATATCAACTTTTATTTAAAATCTTCTTGAGCAGGATATTCCATCATGACAGTCGAACATCAATTGGTATAAGAGTGGTCCAATTAAAAGAAGCTGAATAGGATGGTGAATATGCAGAATCATGAGCTGGAACAAATCATAAAAAATGCGGACAGGGCAATAAATAATGAGAATTTCGATCATTTAATGGAGTTCTATTCAGAGGATGCAACTTTAGTTGTCAAACCTGGAACATTTGCAAAAGGAAAAGCGGAAATGTCGGGCATTCATTGCTATCGCTGAATACTTTAACCATAGTTTAATCGTCAATCAAGATAAGATGGCAATAATCGAAACGGGTGATACGGCATTGGTTGTGGCAAAAGCCCAGCTAAGTGCCAATCAAAAGGAAGATTCCGAATTCTCTATGGAAAGAACCGCGACATATGTATTTAAAAAAGATTCCACCGGTACATGGCGCTGTATAATCGACAACTCTTATGGTGCTGAAATAATTGAAGAATTGAAGTAATAAGTGAAAGCTGCCGTATTTGGTGGCTTTTTATCTTTTACAACTAGATTACATCTGTATGTAAAAAATCGCCTATGTATAGAAGTGATGATGAAATGAAGAAATGACTGTACCCAATAATAAGAACAACGGCTACAATCAAAACATAAATTTACGACAAAAAAAGAAGACGAAATCTTTAAGATATCGCCGTCTCATATAATAAGGGTTTATAATTTTCCCTATGTTCAATTGTCGCTTATTTTAAAGCTGATAAACTTCTGCTCCATCATTTCTTGCATCGCATATTTGACGCCTTCTCGGCCAACTCCGCTGTCCTTCCAGCCACCATAAGGCATATTATCAATTCGGTAAGTTGGGATATCATTGATTACGACTCCACCTGTTTCCAGACGTTCCGCCGCATAAAAAGCTCGTTCTATACTCGGAGTCATCACTCCTGAGTTCAATCCGTAACGCGAATCATTTGCATCATTGATGGCATCATCCAGCGTATCGAATGGGAAAATGCAGACAATTGGACCAAATACTTCGAAACGAAATACCTTTGAGTCACGATTTACATTGGTTAAAACGGTAGGCAAAAGTACATTGCCTTCCACTGTACCGCCGCACTCAATTTTTGCTCCTTCCTGTACTGCCTCGTCAATCCAACTTTGTAATCGTTCCAATGATTTTTTTGAAATAACCGCTGTAATATTTGTATTTTCGTCCAGTGGGGAACCGATGACAAGCTGTTTTGTTGTACTTACGAATCGATTTAAAAATTGTTGGTATAGTGATTTGTGGACATAAATTCGTTGAATCGAGATACACACCTGACCATTATTCGTAAATGAGCCCATCACACTTCTTTGAATGATTTTATCGATGTCGACTCCTTCATCAATGATGAACGGCGAATTAGATCCGAGTTCAAGGGTAAGCTTACGGAAGCCTGCCTGCTGCTGGATAAGGTGTCCGACCTCTACACTGCCTGTAAAAGTCACTTTTTTTACATGTGGATGGGTCGTCAATGCTTCACTTAAAACATCCCCTTTGCCCGGTATGATGTTCAATACTCCATCTGGCAACCCTGCTTCTTTAAAAATATCGGCAAGAACCAGTGAACTCAACGGGGTTTGTTCGGCAGGTTTTAACACAATCGAGTTTCCAGCCGCAATAGCTGGACCAACTTTATGTGCGACCAGATTAAAGGGAAAGTTAAATGGGGTAATCGCAGTAACGACGCCAATCGGGGTGCGAACCGTGAAGCCAAAACGGTTTACCCCGCCAACTGCCGCATCCATCGGGATTTGTTCTCCATAATTGTTCTTGGACGCTTCTGCAGCAAAACGATAGGTCTGAACCGTACGATTCATTTCTTCACGAGCATTTCGAATCGTTTTCGCCGCCTCTAGAGAAATGATTTTCGCAAGCTCTTCACTGCGTTCTTCCATGATTGCTGCAGCTTTAAATAAAATTTCTGCTCGTGCATGAGCCGGGTAGGATCGGTATTTCTGAAAAGCGGCATTTGCCTCAACAATCGCTTCAATGGCATCCGCTGGTTCAGCCTGTCCGATTTGTGCAATTTCTTCATTTGTATGGGGATTGAATAAAGGCTCATACGATTTTGCCTCCCTCCATTTGCCACCGATCCACAATTGCCACTTTTTCTTCATTTGACATTCCTCCAATAATACATGCTCTTTATAATTTACAAATATAATCACCTAGTGTTTTCGATAACTTTACATTTTCCGAATAATCGACATCCACATCAATCAAGACAATTTCCTGACTCGAAATCGCTTCTTCTAATGCATGAAGCAATTCATCGGAGTGGGTTACTTTCACTCCTTTAACCCCAAAACTTTTTGCGAATCCTAAAAAGTCTGGGTCTGTAAATTCAATCGCATTCGTACGGTCAAATTTATTCAATTGCTTCCACTCGATAAGGCCAAATTTTGAATCATGGAAAATGACAATAACGAAGGCAAGACCCAGACGTTTGGCAGTTGCCAATTCAACCCCATTCATCAGAAATCCACCATCCCCTGTAACCGCAATGACAGGTTTATCAGGCTTTGCCAATTTGGCCGCAATGGCACCGGGAACCGCAATACCCATTGATGCAAAGCCATTAGAAATGATAGTGTGATTAGGCTTTTCCGGCTGATACATCCTGGCAATCCATAATTTATGGGCGCCCACATCCGAAATGACAATGGCATTCCCTTTTTCCGCCTTTTTTATATCGGCAATAATTCGCTGAGGGATGATAGGGCTTCCTGATACATCATCAGAAGAATGAAATTTTTCAATGATTTGAGACCTTAACTTTTTCACTTCTGGCCAAAGCTCCTTTTTTGCTACACCAGTAGTCAGGGCTTCAAGTGCCTCAGTAACATTTCCGATTAATTCGGCTTGAACGGGGTAATAAGCATCAATCTCAGCCGGTCGGGCATCAATATGAATAATCGGCTTCATTGCCTCAACGTTCCAATACTTTGGCAAGTACTCGACGAAATCATAGCCGACGGTGATAATAAGATCGGCCAAATCAAACCCGCATAGAACATAATCCCTTGCTTGCATCCCTACTGTAAAAAGGGTCAATGGATGGTCAGAAGGTAAAACTCCTTTGGCCATGAACGAATTAACAACGGGAATCTGCTTCTCTTCTGCAAATTTCCGTAAGGACTCAGCAGCTTCATCACGGACTACGCCATTACCAGCTAGAATAATAGGTCTTTTAGCGCGATTTATTAATTCGACAGCTTTTTTGATTTCTTCCTCGGCTGGGCGGGATCTAGGCATTGGTGTAACCGGAAGTGGTTCACCTTTTGTATCCATCAGCGCCACATCTTCCGGGAGTTCTATATGAACAGCTCCTGGCTTTTCTATGACTGCAGTCTTAAATGCTTTACGGATAATTTCCGGAATCGTATGCGGCACCTTAATTTGTTGATTCCATTTCGTTACTTCCTCAAAAACTCCAATAATGTCCACATATTGATGTGACTCCTTATGAATTCGATCAAGGCCAGCCTGACCTGTAATCGCGACAACAGGGGAATAATCCAGATAAGCATTTCCTATACCTGTCAATAAATTAGTTGCACCCGGTCCCAATGTGCCCAAGCAGACGCCAGGCTTTCCAGTTAGCCGGCCATAGATGTCTGCCATAAAAGCTGCAGCTTGTTCATGATGAACCAAGATAAATTCAATGTCAGAATCTATTAGAGAATCAATAAGATCCGTATTTTCCTCACCAGGTATCCCAAAAATATACTGAACCCCTTCATTCTCTAAACACCTTACAAACAAATCAGATGCCTTCAAATTATTTCCACCTCGACTATTTCAATTTTATCTCCCTATATGTTGGCTTTGCCCACTAGAAATTATGTACTTGCGGGATATTAAAACCATTTCGAACATTTGCAACTCTATATACAATTGTCATAACTAGGAGGGGGAATATGGAAGTCGTTTCTAATCTTTTTAATAAAATTTGACCGAAATCAGAAGCATCACGCCATACTACAGTTGCGCTAAAAATCTGGCCAAGATTTCGTCAATGTTTATTTAACGAGGAAACTAAAGGGAAGCCATTTACAAGTGATTACTTCGAACATAACGTGGCCATAAGTAGGTACGTTTTTATTTTTGAATTTCACTAGTTGAATGTATTTGTGCTTTTTAGTATTAGGTTGCGTTTATTTTAAATAAAAGTGTAAATAAAACGGCTTGACAATATACCCCTGTAGGTATATTATGAACTCACAAGTTAAGAACACATAAACTCACGAGTAAAATACGATTTAATTGGCTAGCGGCTTATAAGCATAAGCACGATAAGTTTGATTATGCCGACTAAAACGTTTTAATGAAGAAACCTGACTTGAAAACATTCATGTCATTGCTTCTAATAAACTGGAAGTGAGTTTGGGGATGCACTTCTCTTTTTAACGGAAAAAAGATTAGCTATTGTTGTAAATAGATGGGAGGCGGAGTATGGAGTTTGATAAAAGCAGCATTCATCGCTTGAAGCGGATTGAAGGACAAATCAAGGGTGTTCTTGGTATGATGGAGCAAGGAAAAGATTGCAGGGATGTCGTCACTCAGTTGTCTGCTGTACGTAATGCCATCGATAGGACCATGGGTGTTATCGTAAGTGCCAATCTTGAGGAATGCGTTCGGGAAAACGTCGAGAAAGGAGAAGGCACTGATCATTTAGTCAAGGAAGCGGTTAATTTACTAATTAAAAGCAGGTAAAAGAATTTGACCTGACTAGTAGAAAAAGGAGTGTTTTTCATGTCTTATATTTTACAAGTGGATTTTAAAATGGAGGGGCCATTTGGTCACGAAATGGTAAAAGAATTTACTGTTTTAGCAAAAAGCATTAATGATGAAGAAGGATTGATCTGGAAGATTTGGACCGAAGACAGTGAGGCAAAGGAAGCTGGTGGCATTTATCTGTTTGAAACGAAGGAATCCGCATGTAAGTACTTGTCAATGCACACAGCACGGTTAAAAGGGTTTGGTATAGAGAAGGTTAATGGAAAAATATTCGAAGTGAATGAAATTTTGTCTTCAATTAATCATGGACCAATTAAATAAAGAAAACCCTATTCCATTCATTTTTAGTGAAGTGGGTTGACGAACTATATTTTTTAGCATAATATATACCCCGTAGGGTATATAAGAGTGAATCAGGGGGAAAACATAAATGACTGAAAAGAAAAGAACGACGATCATTTTATTTAGTGGTGATTATGATAAGGCAATGGCTGCTTATATCATAGCAAATGGGGCGGCTGCTTACGATCATGAAGTGACTATCTTCCATACATTCTGGGGATTGAATGCTTTAAGGAAGGATGAGCCGATTTCATTAAAAAAAGGATTTCTTGAAAAAATGTTTGCAAAAATGATGCCTCGTGGTTCTGATAAAATGGGTCTATCAAACATGAACTTTGCAGGGATGGGACCTAAAATGATCAAACATGTAATGAAAAAGCATAACGCCATGTCACTCCCAAATTTAATTGAGTTGGCCCAAGAACAGGAAATCAAACTTATAGCCTGTACGATGACAATGGATTTATTGGGTTTACAGCAAGAGGAATTATTGGATGGAATTGAGTATGCAGGTGTTGCAGCTTATTTAGCTGAAGCAGAGGATGGAAATGTAAACTTATTTATATAAATGGGGGGGGTCAAATGGGAACTATATTTAATCTCATCATATTAGGTTTCATCGTTTGGTTTTTATATCAGCGATTTGTCCCGGCAAAGGGGATAAAAAATATAAATGCGGTTGAGTTAAAAGCTGTGTTGAATAATAAAGGAAATAGGCAATTCATCGTTGTTCGTACTCCTAATGAATATAGGGGCAATCACATTAAGGACTTTAAAAATATACCTCTAAACGAATTTGGCAAAAGGGCACATGAACTTTCAAAAGATAAAGAAGTAATTGTTATCTGCCAAAGCGGAATGAGGAGCAGTAATGCGAGTAAAGCATTGAAGAAACTCGGGTTTAATGAAGTTACAAACGTAAAAGGCGGTATGAATTCTTGGCGCGAATAAAAGGAGGATCTTAAAAAAATGAAAGAAATTTTACCGAATGAAGTGAACGCATTATTGAAGGGATACTCCCCAGTCCATATTATTGATGTACGGGAAGTGGATGAAGTAAAGGCAGGGAAAATACCAAAAGCTTTGAATATCCCGTTGGGTCTGGTGGAATTTAGAATGCAGGATCTGGATAAATCAAAAGAATATATCATCGTCTGCCGTTCAGGGGGCAGAAGTTCAAGGGCAGCACAGTTACTTGAGGATCATGGATATAAGGTGTTGAACATGATGGGTGGTATGAATGAATGGGAAGGTCCCACAGAATAATTTTATATCCGAATATACCCCCATCCCTATAAATGACTCAAGGAGGAACTAAAATGATTAAAACAAATTCTGTTTTGGATGCTAAAGGTTTAGCCTGTCCAATGCCAATCGTAAAAACGAAAAAAGCCATGAATGTCCTGGAAGCGGGGGAGGTACTCGAAGTTCAAGCAACTGATAAAGGGTCAACCGCCGACATGAAAGCCTGGGCGGAAAGTTCAGGTCACCAATATTTGGGTACGGTTGAAGAAGGAACAATACTAAAACATTATCTTCGGAAAGCAATCGGAGAAGAAACAGCAGTGAAGAAGCATGAAAAAATCATTTCAAATGAAGAACTTCTTCAACTAATGCAGGAAAACCGAAATACGATCATCCTGGATGTACGAGAATCGGCAGAGTATGCTTTTAATCATATACCAGCAGCTAGATCCCTTCCAATGGGTGAATTGGAACAACATATGGGTGAACTTGATAAAGAATCACAGATTTTTGTGGTTTGCCGTACAGGCAGCCGAAGTGATCTTGCTGCACAAAAACTGACGGCGGCCGGTTTTGAACGGGTATTCAATGTTGTACCCGGCATGAGCCAATGGAACGGTCCTTCACAAAAATCCGTGAATGAATAAAAAGTATTGAGGGTTTAACATCATAACGGCAGTAGCAACAGATCAAGAAGTGGCGATTTGCTTTTATTTCGAAGGTATTAGAAAGGCAAATGTTTCTTCCATTTCAGATTTAGTTTCCATTGCACAGGAAATGAACGTACAGTTGTCAAAAGACCAAGGCCTTATTGGGCATGGAAAAAGAAGCTTTCGTTGACCGTATCTAAGTAGGTGGAGCGGTCACATTTTTGGAGTTCGCTAAGAATGCTGATGCTACATTAACCTTTTAATGAAGGAAAAATTTTTGACATCATTGATACTGTGGGGGGTATATAAAATGGCGTTTAAGCAAATGACAGCCGCTGAGGTTTCAAAGAAAGTAATCAATAAAACCGACTTATTTATTTTGGATGTTCGAAATGAAAGTGACTACAATGATTGGAAAATTGAAGGGGAGAATTTTGAATTCCTTAATATCCCTTACTTTGATCTACTGGATGGCGTGGAAGAAATAATCGATCAAATCCCGGCCAATAAAGAAATCCTGGTAGTATGTGCAAAGGAAGGATCTTCCGTTATGGTAGCTGAAATGTTATCTGATGCTGGATTGGACGTTTCTTATTTAAAGGGCGGCATGAAAGCATGGAGTGAACACTTGGAACCTGTGAAAATCGGTGAATTGATCAATGGCGGCGGAATTTACCAATTTGTTCGACTAGGTAAAGGTTGTCTATCTTACATGGTCGTTACCAATGGTGAAGCAGCCATTATCGATTCTACTCGAATGATTGATGCCTACCTTGATTTCGCCGATGATATCGGGGTGAAAATTACACATGTTCTGGATACACACTTACATGCCGATCATATTTCAGGTGGAAGACGAATAGCGGAAGTAACAAATGCAACTTACTGGCTGCCGCCAAAAGATGCGGCTGAAGTAACCTTTGAATATCAGCCATTAGAAAGCGGGAAAGTGATAACGATTGGTCATACTTCGATTGATATTCAAGCAATATATTCCCCGGGCCATACCATTGGTTCGACTTCATTTGTGGTCGATCAAAAATACTTGTTAAGCGGGGATATACTATTCATCGATTCGATTGGCAGACCGGACCTAGCTGGATTGGCTGAGGATTGGGTAGGCGACTTGAGAGAAACACTGTATACACGTTATAGAGGATTATCAGACGAGTTAATCGTATTGCCATCACATTTCATGATCGTTGATGAATTGAATGAAGATGGAAGTGTCGCTAAAAAGTTGGGTGCGCTGTTTGCTGAAAATCATGGATTGAACATTGTAGATGAAACGGAATTCAGAGAGCTGGTAACAGGTAATTTACCGCCTCAGCCAAACGCTTATCAAGAAATTCGCGAAACCAATATGGGGAAAATCGAGCCTGATGATGAAAAACAGCGTGAAATGGAAATCGGGCCAAATCGCTGTGCGGTTCGTTAATACCGATAAAAAGCCAAGAAAATAGGAGGAATGAAATATGCATTCAGATAAAGTGTTAAATGCTAAGGGACTAGCTTGTCCAATGCCGATCGTTAAAACGAGAAAAGCGATGAATGATTTGCAAACCGGGCAAGTGCTGGAAATACATGTAACCGATAAAGGAGCTAAAGCAGACTTAGCCGCTTGGTCAAAATCCGGTGGCCATGAACTGGTGGAAACGGCAGAAGAAAATGATATACTGAAATTTTGGATTAGAAAAGGCTGATAAAAGAAGGGAACCATTAGGGTTCCCTTCTTTTAAGGGAGGCACTTACAATGGATATCACCTTTATCATTACCATCTTTTTGATTGGTTTTATAGGTTCATACGTTTCAGGGATGCTCGGCATCGGCGGTTCGATAATAAATTATCCAATGCTGCTGTTTATTCCCCCAATCTTCGGTTTAGCGGCATTTAGTGCACATGATGTGACAGGTATAAGTGCTGTACAAGTCTTATTCGCTTCCATCGGAGGAATATGGAGCTATCGTAAGAGCGGACATTTAAATAAAACGCTGATTCTCTATATGGGGATCAGTGTGTTGATCGGAAGCGTGGTTGGAAGTTTTGGATCACAATCGATGTCGGAAAACGGAGTGAATATCGTCTATGGCATTTTGGCGTTGATAGCGGCTGTCATGATGTTCATTCCGAAGAAAGGGATAGATGACATTCCTTTGGATCAAGTTACCTTCAACAAATGGCTTGCGGCCATTCTTGCCTTAATCGTAGGTTTAGGTGCCGGGATAGTCGGTGCCGGAGGAGGCTTTCTATTAGTTCCGATCATGCTTATCGTTTTAAGAATACCGACCAGGGTCACGATTGCGTCTTCATTAGCTATCACATTCATTTCATCCATTGGTGCAACAGCAGGGAAAATCTCAACGGGACAAGTTGACTTCTATCCGGCATTGATAATGGTGGGAGCGAGTTTAATAGCATCTCCGCTTGGGGCGATGGCCGGTAAAAATATGAATGTAAAAGTGCTGCAAGTTATACTGGCTTTATTGATTTTAGCGACGGCTGTGAAAACTTGGGTGGGGATAATGTCTTGAGTTTTGACACGGAAGGAAGCAGTTGTGAAAATTATATTAGAATTCTAAAAAGAGTCCCATCGTTAAAGAATTGTTCAAACTAGGCCACAATAATAGTTCCTTTTCCTCCATCACTTTTTTTCTTATTATCTGTACCAGATAAGTAAATGGGACTTCTGTTAATAGAAAAAGCTGACTGTTGAAAGTCAGCTTTTTCTTATTGTGGCCGTTGACAAATAATTAAAAAATTACCGCTAAAATAAACCAAACAATCATCAATAATTGAATTAATATTTTGGCTAAGCTGCCGCCTAAAAAACCGATGATAGTTGCAAACCCAACTTTAGTAGCCTTCATTATATCTTTTTGAATGATTAATTCCGAAACGAGGACTGCTAAAAATGGTACGAGAATTATTCCAAAAGGAGGAAAGACAAATGAACCAACAATCGTGGCAATAGCTGCTATTGTCTCGGATGTTTTTGATCCCCCATACTTTTTAACAAAATAACTATTTGCGATGATGTCGGCCGCGATTAATACACCGCTCAACACAACCATACTGATCCAGAACCATAACGATAACTCATCAGAATTAATGAGGAATTGATAAACTGCAAATCCTCCCCAAATAGCAACAACCGAAGGAATAATAGGATAGACAATTCCTACAAAACTTAAAGCAAATAAGACGATCGTTAAACCCCACCATAAAATATCCAATAAAACTCCACCTTTTCATACTTACTTATCATATATCTATTAAATTATATTTCTATTTAGGGACAAAAACCATTTATTATTTTTTTGTATATTCGATTCCCTCACACTTTAATTAACACTAGATGTATAATGTGTAAAATTAGAGTAAGTGTAGATGAAATAAAAATATTTCCCAAATTGCCAAAAAGAACTTGTTGATGAATCTTTATAATAACACTTTAACTAAAGGTGTTGCTGCTACCTTTTCCTTATTCAAAAAACTGGGCAGGTTAGTTGAAGATCATTTTCAAGCAAATGACATATATAAGCCATTTCCATATAAAGATGTTGTAATATTAAAGGAAAAGTAGGAGGTTAAGAAGATGAAAACTTTTGATTTAAAATCAGGAACAAAAGTAATAATAGACGAAAGTAGAATAGTAATAGAAAGAACAGGTGGAAAAAGTGCAATGAAGGGTTTGTTTGCAGGGCGAGCAATGGGGCAAATGACCATAAAAACGTCAGCAGTGACTGGGTTAATTCACTTTGCTGACTTTTTAATGATTTGTGCTTCTGGACTCCCGACTCCCAATGATTTTAAATTATCCAGCGTAGCAGAGATAAAACAATACCCTAACTGTATTGTGGCAAAAGAAAGTGAATTAGAAGAGTTATATCAATTTCTCAATGGATTTATTAAGTAATGATTCCATAAAAGCCTCAACCTTTAGAGGTTTCCATATAGGGAACAAAAAAACACAATGAAAGCAGTTGATTTCATCTAAGAAATACAACTGCTTTTAGCTTTTGAAAGAGTTATTTACGGTATAGTTCAAATACAATTGGTTATAATTTGAGAGCAATTAATAAGATTGAAGCTGTCTTTAGAGCAGCTTTTTACTTTATGCAACTATCAGGGCAGTTTCATAACAAAATAAGAATATATTTTTTGTAATAACCAAAACTTTATAAGACGCAACATTTTTAAGACCAGCTTAATTTCAACAACTTCTTCATTGTCTTTCAAATGGGATATTAGAGTACTAAGTGAAGAATATGTGATGATCTGTTAATTATACGCCGCTGAGTCTTTCTTTCAAGAGTTGTTAGGTCCTCATCATTATGAAATTGGTCAAAAGTCCTTAGTAGTTGTTTTTGGAAAGGATCCTGCGGATATTTACTAGCAAACAAGTAAACAAGGACTTTTATAATTTACAAAAAAGAAATAGCGCCGCTAATTATAGCTAACACTGTTAAGGTTAACGATGTCAAGATGGCCCATTTGTATGCAAATTTCTGATATTCCCCAAGGTCTTTATCAACCATGCCAACTAATAGAATAGTTGATGCAACAAGTGGACTCATTAAATGAGCGGGTTGTCCCAATATAGAAGCGCGAGCAATTTCTAACGGACTAATACCATAAGCTGAAGCTGCCTCTGCAAGAATAGGGAGAACTCCAAAATAATAGGCATCATTAGATAAAACGAAAGTGAATGGCATACTTGTAATGCCAACAATGACAGGGAAAAACTGTCCTAATGAAGCAGGTATTATCGCAACCAGTCCATTAGCAATAGCATCAACCATTTTTGTACCGGAAAAGATTCCTGCAAATACTCCAGCTGCAAAAACTAGTAGAACAACAATTAGGGCATTTCCAGAATGTGCTAATATACGTCTTTTTTGCATTTCCAGATTAGGGTAGTTAATCATTAAAGCAATAGCGAAACCGACCAAAAATAAAATAGGGGAAGGTACCAATCCCATAATGAGAATGACCATAATACCTACCACAATTAATAAGTTAATCCACAAAAAACGAGGGCGTTTAATGTCAATATGAGGAAATGCATCAGTGGCTTCATTTTCTACAGTAGCAGCTATTTCATTTTTTAACTCTTCTATGTGTATTACACCCAGTCGTTTACGTTCTTTTTTCCCTAAAATAAATGCGACGAAAATAACCCAAATAGCACCACCGATCATGGTAGGAATAAGTGGAACAAAAAATTCGGATGCATCAAGTCCCAATACTGCTATTGCTCTGGTAGCAGGTCCACCCCAGGGGGTCATGCCACTCATAACACTTAAAGCTAGCATGGCTACTGTGGCTAAAACCAATGGATTCATACCGATTCGTTTATAAAGTGGATACATAGCTGAAACAGTAATGATATACGTTGTTGTACCGTCTCCATCTAGGGCCACGAGTAATGCAAGAATTGTGGTACCTATCGAAATTTTGACAGGATCTCCCTTGACAACTTCTAATAACTTTTTGATAAGTGGGTCAAATAATCCCGTGTCTATCATAATACCAAAAAACAATATGGCGAATAATAATAGAGCTGCAGAAGGAGCGACTAGCTTAATGCCTTCCATCATCATAGTGCCAATTTTACTTCCAAAACCACCAACTACTGCAAAAACGATCGGAACTAAAGTTAAAGCAACAATGGGCGATAAACGTTTGGACATAATTAAATAGGTAAAAACGGTAACCATGGAGATGCCTAAAATTGTAAGAAACATTATTAAATCCCCTCCCATATTTTGAATGCGCTTTCAAATGATTTCTGGATGACTAAGAAATAATTTTGTGACTCTTCAGAAAAATTAACTGGTAGATTAATAAGTTTTACACTATGCTTATGCGCTTTTCTTTATTAAAGGTAATACAGAGAGGACAATAAGTTAAATACATATTTTTTTTGTATTGGTATCAAAATAATTTATTCTTTAAAAAAGAATGGGGAGGGGAGCAAATAAAGCCATAGGATAAGTGATTCAATAACGAAATTTTTTTAATATTTAATGCAACTTTTAGTAACAAAAAAGAAGGTCATCAATT
The DNA here is from genome assembly GCF_054600815.1 of Peribacillus sp. N1. NCBI lineage: Bacteria > Bacillati > Bacillota > Bacilli > Caryophanales > Bacillaceae > Peribacillus > Peribacillus sp. N1. Next base: position 334,189 of record NZ_BAAHZO010000001.1, read on the forward strand.
TTGTGTAAGATAACCTTCTTTTCTTTATAAATCAGACTTTTCATTGTCCTTGAGCAAAGCTTCCTCCTTTTTTATTTAACATTTAGTTTTACATTACTGTTCTTGTCTTTTCTTCTTAAACTTATTTTTAATACCAATTTCAGTAATGGAGGCACTGCGGCATAAATAAAAGCCATCCGAAATAGTTGATAGCTGGTAACAGTAGATACATCAGCATTTACTTCTTGTGCAATGATTCCCATTTGATCCATTCCACCAGGGGCTAAACTTAAAAAACCCGTAATAGTCGATAAATCATAATACTGGGTCAGTAGAAAACTAAAAAACATTGTTGCGCTAATCAAAATTAGTCCGTTCATCAAAGCCAATAATAAGGTTTTTCTTTTGTTGTTAAGTTGTTCCGGTTTTAATAGTAAACCGATATAACCGCCCACCATAAATTGAGATATATCAAGAAGTGTAGGAGGAAGTGGTGGTCCCTGCAAACCTAAAAGACCTATTGCAGCAGCAACGATTACTGGTCCTAAAAAGTAAGGAGCTGGTAATTTGAATATTTTACCTATTCTTGCTGCCAGAAAACAAATAAGGGCGAACAGAAAGATAAGAGGAAATAAACCACTCCACTCTGGAATAACGTTATCCGTTATTTTAGAGGAATCATTGGTACTATTCGCTGCAAAAATGGGACTGATAATTAAAAGGGGGACTAAGAAAACAACCATTATCACTCTTGTAACATGGAAAAAGGTTACTGTAGTAATATCAATACCTTTCATATCTTCTGCAAACACAACGATTTGTGACAAACCTCCAGGAATACTACTCGTTAAAGATGTAGGATAGTCAATGCCGGAATATTTTGACATAACAAAAGCAGAACATGCACACACAAGGACAATTAAGGTTGTAAGGATCAACATTGAGGGAAGGTGACTAATCATATCAGACAGTGAGCTCTTGGTAAAGGAGATGCCTATTGAATAACCTACAATAATTAATCCAGTATTTCTCACCGAAACGGGCCAAATTAATTTAACGTTTTTGAAACGTGATGCAATTAATAGGGCTGCCATTGGACCAAGTAGCCAGGGGATAGGAAACCTGATAAGAGAGAAAAGGCCGCCTCCAATAAAAGCAGTTAGAAGTGCAGCCGAAAATTGGATTGTCTTGCTTGCATTATTTAAATCCCACTTTTTCATATTAATTCTCTTCCTTTGTATTAGTTTTACTTCGTTTCGTCTTGTTTCATTGTTTAGAATCATTAAGAAAATCAATAAATGCTTTTACTTGTGCCAAATCCATAGTCACATCCCGATAAAATACCCAAGTTTCTCTAAGCAAATAGCTATTATCGCTTAAAACAATGGGAAAAGTATACAGTGGTTCATCATTTTTAATACAGATTTCTGGTAAAATGGCATATCCTAAACCATTAAGAACCAGTTCCTTACATGTTTCAATCCGATCTACCTCCATTGAAATCTTAGGTGGTAACGCAAATGTTTCCTGCCACCAGTTTTCAATAGTAGTTCTTAACGATTGGTCTGTCTGATAATTAACTCTAGGAAGAAAAGGAAGTTCTTTTAATTCAATTTTTTTACTGGAGGCAATACAAATCTTTTCTTCTTGAAATAACACTTTATTTTCCTGCCATTTGTAAGGACCTCTAACTATCCCGAGATGTGCTTCTTCTTTTTGAAGCATTTGATGAATTTGAGAACTCCATCCAGTTTTCAAACTGATTTCAACCTCTGGATATAGAGTTAGAAATTCTTTTAATAATAATGGTAGTTTATATCGGGCAAACAAGCCAGATACACCCAATCGCAAAGTTCCTTTTACTTTTTTATCCAAATTTGAAATATGCTCTTTTGCAGCTCCTAATTGCTTACGCATATTTTTCGAGTATTGAACGAGATATTCCCCTTCAACTGTAAACTCGACACCTCTTTTGCCTCTAGAGATTAAATTTGTTTTGAACTCTTTTTCCAGCTGTTTTATACGATAGGATAAAGCTGGCTGGGAAATAAATAGTCGTTGTGCTGCCTTTGTTATATTTCTTTCTTCGTAAAGAGTAATTAATATAAGCCAGTCTTTTTCATCCATAAAATTTTTCTCCTTTAACCATAAAAAATATTTATGGGTAATTATAAAAAATGATAATTTATTTGATTTCTAAAAGTATAATACAACTAATGAAAAAAGAAATCTATCTTTTTATGTAAATCAATAGACTCACTATAGTTTTGCGTTTCCAGCATTCTTTCATAAATTTTTTCTATGGCAATGAATAAAAAAACAATATTATTTTTATTCATTATTTTCACTTATTATTTACATGAAGAGTTATCACAACTTAACAGGAGGGGTAAAAATGTCAAATACACAAAATTATGATGTAGTTGTAGTAGGGGCAGGAAACGCAGCTTTATGTGCCGCGATCTCAGCAAAAGAGGGAGGTGCTAGAGTTCTTGTATTAGAACGGGGACCAGTGGAAAAGCGTGGAGGGAACTCTTTCTTCACGGATGGAGCCATTCGTGTTGCATACAATAATTTAGACGCAATCAGAAATATAATACCTGAATTAACAGATGAAGAATCCGAATTAATTGTAATGCCTGAATACACGGAAACCGATTATTACAATGATCTAATGCGAGTAACAGGTGGACAAAGTAATCCTGAGTTAGCAAAGCAGCTGGTTTCTAGATCATATGAAACAATTGCGTGGATGCGTGATCAGGGAATAAAATTTGAATTGAATTATGAAAATCAATCTTTCGTACAAGCTGGCAAGCGCAATTTTTGGGGAGGACTGCCTATCAAAACGGAGGATAAAGGCGTTGGCTTAATGAGACAGCTCTTTGCGCGGACAGAAGAAATTGGCATCGACGTTTGGTACGATTCACGTGCTGTGGAGCTTGTATCAGAGGATAACACAATAACCGGTGTCGTTGTTGAGAAGGGTCATACAATGGTAACTGTTCAGACATCCGGTGTGATTTTGGCTTGTGGCGGCTTTGAAGCCAATAAGAAAATGAGAAGTGAAAATATTGGTGAAGAATGGGAAGCGGCTATTGTTCGTGGAACCGAGTTCAACACAGGAGACGGCATTTCCATGGCTATGGCAGTGGGGGCTCAAAAATTCGGGCAGTGGTCTGGATGTCATTCTATTGGGACAGATTATAATGCGCCAAAAGTAGGGGACTTCACGAAGCCGGGGGATATTTTTAAAAAGCATTCTTATCCGTACAGCGTCATGCTTAATAATGAAGGGAAACGGTTTGTTGATGAAGGAGCAGATTTACGAAATTACACCTATGCCAAATACGGCCGTGAGGTATTAAAACAGCCTGGACATGTGGCATATCAAATTTATGATGCACAGGTACGCCCGATGCTGCGTAAAGAATATGACCTTGAAGAAGCGACTATTTATAAAGCAGATACGCTTGGAAAGTTGGCTAGTTTACTGCCGGTCAATCAAACACAATTTCTAAAAACGATCGAAGAGTATAACAGTGCGGTACAAGATGGCGAGTATAGACCAGCAGAGAAAGATGGCAAAGGAACGATTGGAATTACCCCTCCTAAATCCAACTGGGCACTTCGAATTGAGCAAGGTCCATTCTATGCTTTCCCTGTAACGTGCGGTATCACCTTCTCGTTCGGTGGTCTGCATGTAGATACAACGGGTCATGTGTTAGACAAAGAAGAACAACCGATAAAAGGTCTCTTTGCGGCTGGTGAAATGATTGGGGGGATTTTTTATGAAAACTATCCTGGTGGATCCGGGTTAATGTCTGGAGCAGTCTTTGGAAAATTAGCTGGTTCATCAGCAGCACGCTATACTCAAGAAAAGGTTGAAACGATCAATAATCACTGAGTCTTTTCCTTGAATGGTTTATTAGATAAGAATGTGTCCAAAAAATAATAGAGATACGTGAAGTAGAAGAATGAAAAATAGCCAAGGCTTAAAAAGTCCTTGGCTGTTTGGTATTTTAACATATTTAAAGTCTTTATGCTTTGACTAAAACTCATATCATATAGGAATATAAAAGGTCAAACTTAGTAACAGATTATCTATTGGAGTTTTTTCAGATGGAGTGATTGTATAGCTTTAAGCGCCCTGATGGCCAGACAATAAGGTTCTTCAGTACTAGCTTTTCGAGTTCAGCACCAGCTTGAAAGGATCAGCATTAACGCTTATGAAGTCAGTTCTAACTTATCAAGATTTACCAGTTATATTGCTGTTTATCACTCCGATGCCAAAATTCAGCATGAAAAAGGGGAGGGATTTGTGTATTGGTATTTTTCTCTAAACAATAGATAGTATTTAGCTTTTTTAAAATAATATAGTAACCATAAAAATCTGTATCTGTACCCTAATTTGTATAGGGGGTTTAGCTTATCTGGGGAAATTCACTTATATTCTCGATCCTAGTTTATCATTAAATTTGAAGACAGGGTTTAGGTGAAATACATTAGAGTTTGGGCTCTTTTGAAGTCTCACTTTTACAAAACAAGGATCATTAAAGTAAACTATTTCGGAAAGAAATTTAGTGCCTTTCATATTTTTGAATATTTCTTTCGCTTCTTTTTCTGTGTCAAATTCAAATATTTTCCTTTAAAAAGATAGTGATGACCCACATTTGACAAGCCTCCAAGTGATAGAAAATTTTTTGCTGTAATTTGCAGATCAATTCAAATCAAGCTAATTGATAGGAATTCTCGTAATTTTTTTTCGTGTACACGTATCCCTCCAAAATGATTCTTGCTGTGCGTACCACTTTAATAGCACGTATGTGTCCTGCCAAGAAATCAACCTTTGTTTCCATTATCCCCGCAGGATGGGCTAATCGGAAAATTTCGTGTTTAATGTTCACCATCTCAGATAAAACCGTTTCCTGTAAGTAAGCCCCTGCTGTTGCACAGATGGCTCCTGTAATGGCAAGCGCTTGATGGGGCTTTTGCATTGACATCATTCGGATCATCAAATCCATCTCTGACGCTTTTCTTTCAGATCCATTTAGATCGACGTAATCCATAGGAGGAGCAATTAGAGTCATTTTAGGTACAGCAGGAGATTTGACAGTAGCTGATTTCTTATCGGAAAATTGACACATTTCAGCTGCAATTGACCGGATTTCTTCCAGTTCATTTAATTTTTCCTGTGAATAATCATTGGGTAATTCGGTTCCGCTTAGACCAATATCCTGTGCCCTTACAAAAACGAGTGGATTGGCAACATCAATAATTGAAACTTGAATTAACCGATCCTTGGTTTTAATCATGTCAATCGGATTTCCTGTAGGGAAAAGTTTTCCTGTAACTGCTCCTTCTGCACGAGTAAAAGAAAGATAAATAGGTGATCCTTTACCAGGCACCCCAGGTATTGAGCAGCATCCTTCTGATTTCACTTGTCCATTTTCAACCTCAACTTCTGCAATAATCAGTTTTTGTGTATTCACATTAAAAATTTTCACCGTTGTAACAGGTTCTTTTACAGGGACTAATCCTTGCTCAATTGCGTAAGGTCCTACAGCAGATGAAATATTTCCACAATTTCCTTTAAAATCGACCATTTGATTATCGATGCTGACCTGAGCAAATGTATATTCCACATCGAATTCTGGTGATTCTGATTTTTTGATGATCGCTGCTTTACTTGTCAATGAATTCGCTCCTCCAAGACCATCAATCTGTCTCCGATCCGGACTGCCCATCACGTCAAGTAAGAATTCCTCCCAGTGTAAGGGATTCGAAGGCATATGTTCAAAATTAAGGAACACACCTTTACTTGTCCCGCCGCGCATTACAACTACAGGTACTTTCATTGTATAACCACCTTTTCTCAAATCAATATATATAGCACTACCGGTTCCTTTGAAAATATAGTATGATATGTTTATTCATAAGTAAAATACATATTTTTTTAATAAAAATGATAAAAAAACTTATAATCCAAAAAGTGGGGGATGGTTAAGTGGACGAAAAAGATTGGATTGCGATAAGAGTACTTTATGAAGAAAAAAACATTAGCCGTGCCGCAGAGCGTTTATATATATCGCAGCCGGCGTTAACGTACCGGCTCAAAAATTTAGAAAAAGAATTTAGCACAAACCTATTTTTCAAAATAAAAGGAGGCATTGAGTTCACTTCAGAAGGGATACATTTAGCGGGTTATGCGGAAGAAATGGTGAAAAAGTTGCAAAAAACGAAAGATTATATGCTGAATATGAAAAATGAGGTAAGAGGAACGTTAAGGCTTGGCGTTTCCAGCAACTTTGCCCAATATAAACTACCAGAGATATTGAAAAAGTTTTCAACACAATATCCTCATGTACAATTAAATGTGAATACAGGCTGGAGTACTGAAATCATGCATCTTCTCGATTCCTCTAGTGTTCAATTAGGCATTCTGCGTGGAAATTATGAATGGTATGGAATCAAATCATTACTGCATAAAGAAAGACTTTGTTTAATTTCTAAGAAAGAGGTAGACTTGGATAATTTGCCAGAACTTCCATTCATAAATTATAAGACCGACAGTTCTTTAAAAAACTTAATAAATGGCTGGTGGCATGATAGATTCCCAGAGCCACCATTTGTAACCATGGAAACGGATCGGCAGGAGACGTGCAAAGAGATGGTCAAAAATGATCTTGGTGTTTCTATTCTGCCGGAAATATGCCTGCAGCCTTCAGATAATTTGCATACATACGGGTTATCCTACAAAAATGGGAAGCCGGTGTTAAGAAATACATGGTTAATGTATAACCAGGATTCATTAAAACTCTCTACTGTGAAAAACTTTATTGATTTCTTGAATAAAAATTCCAATCTTTAACGAAAAAGCACAATGAAATTATTGACAATTTCATTGTGCTTTTTGGATTTCTTAACTTAATATAAAATGGATTATAAGTTTTTTTTTCGGAAAAGTACAAAAAATATGTATTTCACTTATTTAATGATATGAACTATTCTAAAAATAGAAAACAAAGCAACAGGGAAGCAGAAAATAACTATGTAATATTTTTTAATTATTCAAGACTCTTTATCCAATTTGTAAGCGGTTTCTTTAATGGGAGGGATTAATATTCTAACTTTACTTGGAATTTCAATGGTCGTTGTCTTTACTTATTTAATCATGTCTAAACGGTTATCACCTGTTAATTCTCTTGTAGTCATTCCAATTATCTTTGCATTAATTGGCGGATTTGGTCCAGAGCTCGGAGATATGATGCTAGATGGATTAAAGGTTGTCGCACCTTCAGCCGCTTTGCTATTGTTCGCTATTTTGTTTTTCGGAGTTCTGATTGACGCTGGATTATTTGATCCACTTATTAAAACTATGTTGAAAATCGTAAAAGGGGATCCGGTTAAAATAGCGATAGGAACAGCGGTAATCGCAATGACCGTTGCCTTGGATGGTGATGGTACCACGACTCATATGATTACGATTTCCGCCATGCTGCCTCTTTACTTACGACTTGGTATGAATCCACTTATTCTTGCCACTATTTCTATGCTGGCTGTCAGTATTATGAGTGGTATGACTCCTTGGGGAGGACCTGCAACTAGAGCAATAGCATCATTAGGTCTGGATGCAAATGAATTCTTTGTCCCGATTATCCCAACACTATTCTCAGGAATAGCAGCTATTCTTTTTACCGCTTATGTACTTGGTAAAAAAGAGCGCAAAAGGCTTGGCGTTGTTTATATCAAATCTGCACCTGAAATGAAAGGGGCTCTTGCTGAAGCAGCTGTAGCTTCCGCCATACAAGACGATTTAAAGCGCCCTAAATTAATATGGGTCAATCTTTTGTTGACGCTCACAGTCATGGTCGTACTTGTAATGGGCTTAGTACCTGTACCGGTGTTGTTTCTAATCGGGTTTGTTCTTGCTTCGATCATTAATTACCCTAATTTAGAACAGCAAAAAGAGCGAATCGGGTCACATGCAGGAAACGCTATAACCGTTGTTACATTAGTATTTGCGGCTGGTATTTTCACAGGAATCTTTTCCGGAACGAAAATGGTAGACGCCATTGCAAATTCATTAGTGGCCATCATTCCGGATTCTTTAGGCTCTTTTTTACCGATGGTCGTTGCGTTCACAAGTATGCCATTTACGTTCGTTTTATCAAATGATGCTTACTACTTTGGTGTTTTGCCAATTCTTGCCGAAGCAGGAGAAGCTTATGGTGTGAGTCCTTTAGAAATTGCCAGAGCTTCCGTACTGGGGCAGCCTGTACATTTCTTAAGTCCACTCGTGGCCTCGACTCTTTTACTGGTAGGGATGGTAAAGACAGATATCGGGGAACTACAGCGGTATGCATTTAAATGGGCTCTAATTTGTTCATTAGTCCTTATTATTACTGCTATCTTGACTGGGGCTATTATTTAAGTATAACGTTATCAATTAAATTCTCGAACTTAAAAAATTAGGGCTGTGCCAAAACCAATTATTATTAGTGGTTTTTGGGACAGCCCATTCTTTTAATAAGGTCTAGAAGTCTCGCCGGTCGCTTGAGTAATGATTTTTACGATTTTATTCGCCAAATTCATAACCGTGTAAAGACGAGTATCATTTAAAAATTGCATCGTTGGCAGCGGATCTATATAATTTACCATTCCTATAATGTGATAGTCTCCCACTTCAGGTAATACTTTTTTTAAAGCTTTCCCTGGGACAAGAGGTCCATCCTTCAAGAAAACATAACCGACCTGGTTTTGATCCCCTAAACAAGCATCCACACTAAAAATAAGAGGCCTTTTGAATTGTTTTTTAATTTCTTTCAACGTCTCTTTTAAATTAAATGCATGAACGGGATTTTCCAAGGTACCGTAAACACGATAAGGCACCGTGTGTTCTTTTAGCATCGTCCCGACTAAAGGGCCCAATGAATCCCCAACCGATCGATCTGAACCAATGCACAGAAAGATTACATCTTCATTTTGACATCCTGAAGATTGAATAATCTCTTTGACTTTTAATGCTAAACTGTTTATTTCTTCGCCTTTTGGTTCCACAGAACAAATCTGCTCCCTCCTTTTGTAAATTAGACTCACTTTGATTCCCATTTATTCTATTATACGAATTAAAAAGTTATCATGCATGTAAATATGAGCATATGCTTGAGACTGATGGATATTTTTAAATTATTAGTATTTAACATTTTGAAAAATGGCAGTAATTCAAAACATGCGAGTAAGTGGGAGTAGGTTTACAACTAGAATATTTCTAGATCAATTATATAGCATGTCTTTAACCGATACCCCTTTCAAAAATTTTATTGGATTTGGGTAGAATTAATCGGGTTAACTAGTTTGTCATAGTGTATCTCTTATATTTACAAACTATTAATAAGCTTTAATATTCTGCATCATTCTTTTTATGACAAAATCCTTAGTTTTTTCTCTATTTTTGACTAATTCCACCAATTTCCATCCTTTACATGTTATAAATGTCGTTATAACCTCCTTTGTTTTCGAATAAACCATGACTTTTGGTTTATCTTTCATGTGAAGGAATAAAATCACATGGGTTTAACAGAGCATTTAAAATGGTCTGTTAATTTTAAGGGTAGAGTTTGCTATAAGGAATATAGCATCCCTAAAAAAGATTTTTTGGAGGTAATGTTGATGAAATCTAGCAATAGCGGTTTAAACAGACGTAATTTCTTAAAAGTTGGCGGAATGAGTACATTAGCATTAACACTTGGTTCAACAGGGGTATTTTCTCTTGCGGGAGCTACAAAAGGATTTGCTGCGGAATCCAGCAATCCAACAAGTGGATTTGGTGGCTATGGCCCACTAGTAAAAGATCCAAATGGAGTTCTTGATCTGCCAAGGGGATTTCATTACAAAATGCTTTCACGAACTGGTGATATCATGCCTAATGGTGACCTTGTTCCTTCTGCCCACGATGGAATGGCTGCCTATAAAGGAGAGAAGGGTACAACCATTCTTGTAAGAAACCATGAAAATGGGACCAATTCGGACTACCCTGTAAACGGAAAAAAACCTTGGAGTGCTGGTGCTGCCGGCGGCACAACCACATTAATCGTTGGACAAAATAACAAGGTCATTGATCAGTATGTATCAAGTTCAGGTACAATCCGTAACTGTGCTGGTGGTGCTACGACTTGGGGCACTTGGTTAACAATGGAAGAAACTCGTGATATGGGACATGGCTTTGTATTTGAAGTAAATCCGCTTGATCCTGAAAACGAAATGTCAAGAACACCGATCCGTGATATGGGTTATTTCTCCCATGAAGCTGGGCATGTTGACCCTTCAACAGGAATTTGGTATTTAACCGAAGACGCAAGTCCAAGCTTCTTGTACCGTTTTACCCCACATGACCGAAGTCAAAAGCTAGGTTCTCTGCAAAAGGGCGGTCTACTTGAAGCGGCAGCAATCGAGGAATTGCCGGCTGCAGCAGCAAGTCAATTTAGTACTAGACAAAAATTCGGGATTGTTTGGAAAAAATTAAATCCTGAAATCGCACAGCAAGATGCTAAGGATAAAGGCTGTATTCAGTTTAGCCGCTTAGAAGGGGCTTATTTTTCTGAAGGTACTTTATGGTTTGATGATACAAGTGCAGGTTCAGCACGCCTTGGCCGTGTTTATCGCTACACTCCAGCGACAAACACCTTAGAACTATTCTATGAGTCTACTGATAAAAATGATTTAGAAGCACCGGATAACATTACAATCACTCCTTGGGGAGATCTTTGGATCGCCGAAGATGGTGGCGGTAATGATCGTATTGTCGGATTAACTCCTGAAGGAAATATTTATACTTTTGCTGAAAATATGATGAACGGTTCTGAATTTGCTGGCCCTACATTTTCTCCAGATGGAAATACTTTCTTTGTAAATATGCAAACACCAGGTATTACCTTCGCGATTTGGGGACCATTTGCACGCAGAAATTCTACCCGTAGACGAGCTATGAACCAGGCTCAACCGCCAGCAAGTCTTGCACCTGTTGTTTCGGATAAACTTACTGCATTCGCAGAAGAACAAGGTATGTCTATATTAGAAGCAGCAGCTTTAGAGCGTCATGGTATGCCAATTTTATAAGTAATGAACGCATTTTTTGAGTACTATCAAACCATCATGGTATAGGAGGTGAGACGTTTGTTATCTAGTATCGGAATCCCCGGCCTAATTCTCATTCTAGTCATTGCGTTAATCATTTTTGGTCCTTCGAAATTACCGGAAATCGGAAGTGCTTTTGGAAACACTTTAAAAGAATTTAAAAAAGCAACAAATGACTTGATCAGCCATGACAAAGAAGAAAAAACTAACTCTGAAGAGAAAAATAAACTAGTAGGTCTTGAGAAATCCGAAAAGACCGGAAACTAAATAACTTGTTTTACAACTTAATAGAGCATTTTGCTTGGAGGAAATAGTATGAAAAAAATGGGAAAGATATTTTTGACGGGCTGCTTTTCGTTGGCGATGGCTGCCGTTTTTGTCGCAAAGCCCGTTACGGCAGATGCGGAGGAAAAGCTCAAGGAGGGAGAGAAGTTTAAACTTACCATTCTCCAGACGAATGACTTTCATGGTCATCTGGATGACATCGTCACGCTGGATGATGGAACCCTTCATCACAATTCTATTGCGAAGTATGCCACCATCATTGAAAATGTGCGCAATGAAGAGGAGAATGTGCTTCTCGTCGATGGCGGGGATGTCTTCCTGCGCGGCGAGTTTCAGGGGGGGCAAGGAGAGTTGGAGACGTCCCTTTTGAAAGCTTTGGACTATGATGCGATGGCTCTAGGAAACAACGACTTCCGCGTTTACCCTGTCGGGGAGGGCACACCGGACAGCCGTTATGAACAGTTAAAAGATTACCACCGCAACGTGAATTTCCCCATCCTAACTGGTAATGTAATTGACAGGGAAACAGGAAAGTACATTCAGAATGTAAAACCTTGGAAGGTATTTGCTTTCAATGGCGTTAAAGTCGGCATGATCGGCCTCACATCGATGAAGCCGGAAATTCGCGGTTGGGATGATGTTGCAGACCTCGATTTCATCGAACCGGTTCAAGCCTTGAATGCGTTGCTTCCTGAAGTGAGTGAAAAGTCAGACGTTAACATTGTCCTTTCGCATGCCGGAAATCCTGAAGACCATAAGCTGGCTCAGGTTTCCGGAGTTTCAGCGGTAATCGGGGCAGATACACACAAGGTCATCGAAACTCCCGAATACGAATTCAACGGAGAGGTGATGGTGCCAATTACTCAAGCTGGCGGAGAACAAGAACATTATTTGGGCCGCCTGAATTTGACTTTTGAAGTCGTTGACGCCAAAATGACTTTGGTCGAATCCAATGGATTCCTCTACGACGTCACAAATGTTCCGGCAAATCCGGAGATACAAGCGATTATAGACGATTATCGTGCAGATTTGAAAGCGCAATAATCAAATCTTCATAATGCTATGAGGTAAGGACAAAGCGAGGTTATTTGCTTTGTCCTTTCTATATTAATGATAAAGTAAAGAATGCAAGGGCCTGTCCCAGAAAGTCGTTGAAAACTAACTGACTTGCGGCCTTTTTATTTTTGCTCATTTCCCGCCATTTCAACTGACAGAGTTGAGCTTAGTGTAGAGTTTGTCTGTTTAGTTTAGCTTTAATACCACTAATTAATGTGCAAAAAAAATAGTTAGGGAACAAAGCATTTGTTATGTCATTGAGATTGCGAAGATTTTCACTTAAATCACCATTAAATGCCTTTTTTTGTTTACTGATAATCGTTAGAAAGAGTACTAATGAGTTTTTCATTATATAGCTATAATTGATTTTAAACAATTCTCGATATCCATAAACAACCAGTTATTTTTTTACCGCTAATGGTTATTATAAATAAAGAAGAAGGGGCTACTGATTACGTATGATTCACATCATATAGTAAATGAGGTGTTAGTTAAAGACGTTTAACTTAACTACAGGTAGCTTCATTAAAAAATCGATTCGAGCAAGGAGATGGTTCTCTTGCACGTAAAAGCAGAAAACTCATTCAATAATTGTCATTTATGCTTTGAAAGTTGATGAAACTTTTTAAGATATAGGGGATGGTTGCTTTGGATGGTAAACTCTAGTCAGATACCAGTTCTTACTCTAATGTAGATGAGGTGTTTATCGCAGAGTATTTATGCTGATTCGAAATGAAGCAAACCCCTTTTTCAGGCAGGGTGCAACGTTCCGTTGCATCCTGTTTTTATGTATTTTCTTGTTATCCTAGCGTGAGCCATTTTATTTATATCCCTTATACTCGTATGTGTTTTCATTTTACGGTAACCTGTTATGTTATACATAAAAGAACTTAATAAGGAAAAGCATACGTGTAACAAGATGATAAAAAAATAATACAATATTATTGAAAAGACATAAATCAAACAAGAAGGATGGGATCCTGATGGTTGATGAAAATATACAAAAAAACAAACGGGAACAATGGAAAAAGCAAGTTATGAATAACCTGAAGAGGGAAGCGGTTAAAAATATCATAGCAGGAATGGGAGACCTAGCAAGATTAGATGCTAAAGTCAATAATACTTACACTGTATACATCAAGGATGGAAGGATGAAAAAGCAACCTACAAATGGCAAGTGTGTTGTCATTAATGGAAAAATCCAAGATTAACTGAGAAGGGTGATGGAAAACAATAAGTGATTTTTGGTGATTTAACTCCAGTACTCTTCTATAACCAATTTTTATTAAAGAAATAATGAATAGAAATCACTGCGATTTGCCAGGACTGCTACAATTGTTATAGGGCCGATTCCCATTACATTACTCTCTTTGCTCCAGCTATATTAAGCACGGTCTGCTTTGCTAGGGCAATAAGAACCACTTTAGACGTCATTGTTGTTTTGCTGATTTATTTCCCGCCTTTTAGCAGTGGCCGAGGTGCGGTATTGGGAATGCTCTTTGCAATAGTTACGACAACTGTCTGGTATCTATCGGTAATCCATGAGGAAATAGAAAATATTTATATCGGTGCGGTTACACCCTTGTTATCCTCCTGATTAACCATATCATCGGGAAGAATGATTGTGTTCTGCACGAGCAGCAAAAGCAATAAGGAAGGGAAGGTCATCAAACTTGTAGCTTTGGGGACATAGGGTATATAACAACGATAATATGATATAGAAAGAGGGGGGATATCCCCTCTTTTTTTTTATCAAAAAATCTGCGATTGTATTGAATGACATTGTGAGAAACTCAGTATTGAATATGTTTTTTTGGAATAAATTCCCTTTTCAACAAATAGTTTGGTCGAATCGAAAATCTTTTTTACCTTTTTATCAAATAATCTTTTAATAACACATTTGATTTCCATGACAAATGATTTTTTAAAGCATATCTACAGGATAATACATTCATCGATTCTAGAGGTCCCACGATTATTCCAAAAATTCAAACCTATTCAGGGGTATAAACAATTTCATATAAAACAAATAAGTCATTCATTTTTACTATCTTTTAAATGACCGGAACGAACCACTTTAGTTTTTAAATATTTTTCATTAAACTCGGAAATATCACCCCATAACGGAACTCTGCCTGCAACATTGGCACCTGAGTTTTGAAGGGCTTCTAATTTTTTCGGATTGTTGGTGATAAGAGTCACTGGATTAGAGCGCAGTTTTTTTAACACCCGAATGGCGTCATCATAGTTACGTGCATCATCCACAAATCCAAGCTCCAAATTCGCTTCAACCGTATCCAATCCTTTTTCTTGCAGAACATAAGCCATGGCTTTACTAAATAATCCGATGCCTCTTCCTTCGTGATTCGCTAAATAAAATAAAGCTCCGGATCCTTGAGCTGCAATCATTTTCATAGCCTGCTTTAATTGAAAGCCACAATCACAGCGTTTGCTGCCAAATATATCCCCAGTATGACAAATACTATGCATCCGAATAAGGGCTTCAGCTGAATGTTGGAAATCTCCATACAGTAACACACTTGATTGCTGCATTTCCGCTAAGTTGGAAGAGGCTAAAGTTTCAATGATCTTTTCTATATTATAAGTGCCGTCACCACAAAAATGACCCGCCATATTCTCACATCTTAACCAGCAATACCACTGGAATATAATTGTTTCGCCCTCTAAGTTAACGGGTAATTTGATTGGGCCGACTAAATAAATGGATGTTTCATCACTTTTAATAACGTTAATTTTATCTTCTAATATCAAAGCCACTTTTTCATTAATCATATAAACTTCCTCCCGAAACTTCTAATACTACGATAACGTTTACTAGTTCATTTCATATTGTACCCAATCCACTCTTTTGTGAATCTTTGATTTTAAATAGAAAAAAAAGCTTCAAATGTACTAAAACGAAAGACAATATCAAAAGGTTAACCCCATCTTTGGTGTGAAAGCCCAAGACCATTTCTTATTTGAACCAAAGCACCGATTTTTCAAATGGAATTCGATTAAAAACACTGTATCTCTTAATTTCAGTAAAAAGGATTGAGAAGCATTATTGCATCGATGGTATTTGGATTAGAAAGAAGTTTGTCTAGCTGCCTGTTTACCCGTGATAATTAGAAATGTCCTGCGAAGTCTTTGGGAAGTTTTGCATCTTTCTTTTTCTAAGATGGAAGGGACATGGTGTTTACATTCCTGGTCATTTGTTGTATTTACGTTTATTTTACAGACTTCATCTAAGGAAAATGGTGATTTTTTAGATGATATTACCTTGCAGAATGATTTGGATTGTTGAAAATGCGGATACATCCATTGTCTTTCACGCTCAACGGTTTTCCTTGTTTTCGTAAAATTGGAAACAATTAAAAAAACTTCTTCAAATGAAAACAAAAGTGTTATACAATAAAACAAACACAAATAAAGATAAACGGGGGTAAAACAAAATGGTTAATAATTTATGGAATGATAAAGAAGCGTCAAAAGTGGCATCTGGAGTAGAAGAACTGGTATATCGGTCTAATTTAATCGGTACAGATCGAGCCGTCTGCAACTGGGGAGGCGGCAATACATCCATGAAAACAATGGAAAAGGATTTTCGTGGCCGGGAAATTGAAGTCATGTGGGTTAAAGGAAGCGGTTCCGACCTTGCAACAATGAAAGCGGGCAATTTCACAGGTTTGAATCTAGCGGATATTCACCCTTTAATCGAGCGTGATGACATGCCTGATGCAGATATGGTTGAATATTTGTCACACTGCATGATCGACAGTAAGCATCCACGTATGTCGATTGAAACTTTACTTCATGCCTTCCTTCCCTTTAAACATGTTGACCACACACATCCAGATGCAATTATTAGTCTTTGCTGTGCAGACAATGGAAAAGAAGTCGCCAATGAAATTTTCGGTGATCGTTTTGTCTGGGTACCATATGAGCGCCCTGGCTTCACTTTGTCTAAAATGATCGCAAAAGGTGTGAAAAATAACCCGCAAGCCGAGCTTGTTTTAATGGAAAAACACGGATTGGTTACTTGGGGTGAAACATCGAAAGAAGCCTATGAAAAAACCATTTCGATCATAACGGAAGCAGAAGAGTTTATTAAAAGCCGCCAGCATGAAGAAGA
Source organism: Peribacillus sp. N1 (assembly GCF_054600815.1). NCBI lineage: Bacteria > Bacillati > Bacillota > Bacilli > Caryophanales > Bacillaceae > Peribacillus > Peribacillus sp. N1. The sequence goes on from NZ_BAAHZO010000001.1 coordinate 350,780, forward strand.
TGCATTTGGTGGACAGGCATTTGACTCTTTACCTGAAGCAGAGCGCAAAAAGGTACTTGCTTCGATTATGCCGGTTATCCGCGGTGCTGTGGGCGAGGAGAAAAAAATGCTTTTAACCTTTGACGATGCAGATGATGTCCTGCAATTTTTGAACAGCAAAAATGCGGCAGCCTTATCACAAGTCGGTGCCGCTTGCCCGGATCATCTTGTACATACAAAAATGAAGCCGCTTTTCATTAACTGGGATCCTCAAAATGAACGGACTGAATCCTTGGTGGAAAAAGTTAAAACGGGTATTCAACAATATAAGGAAGAGTATAAGCAATACTTCGAGCGCAATAAACACGAAGGAGATGTGATGTTTGAGGCGGCACCACGAGTTATTTTGATTCCAGGTGTAGGAATGGTCAACACAGGCAGAAACGTAGCCATGGCAAACGTGAGCGGAGCACTTTACCATCGAGCGATTGCGGTTATGAAAGGGGCAACAGCACTTGGCGAGTTCGTATCTCTCAGTGAAAATGAGTCATATAACGTTGAATACTGGCCACTTGAGCTTTATAAATTGTCTCTTTCACCGGCAGAAGCGGAGTTCTCACGCAAAGTAGCCTTCATTACAGGCGGTGCGGGCGGAATTGGCAGCGCAACAGCACGGCGTTTAGTTTCTGAAGGTGCCCATGTAGTTCTAGCTGATTTAAATATTGAAGGTGCTGAAAAAGTTGCGGATGAAATCAATAAAGAATACGGGGAAATACGTGCTGCAGCTTTTAAAATGGATGTTACCAGTGAAGAGCAGGTACAGGATGCCTTTGAGAAATCAGCTCTTACATTTGGGGGAATTGATATTATCGTCAACAATGCCGGCCTTGCCACATCCAGCCCGTTTGATGAAACAACCTTACAAGAATGGAACCTAAACATGAATGTACTGGGTACAGGCTATTTCCTTGTAGCGCGTGAAGCTTTTAAGCAAATGAAACAACAGGGAACAGGAGGAAATATGGTATTTGTGGGATCGAAAAACTCTGTTTACGCTGGAAAAAATGCTTCTGCTTACAGTTCAGTCAAAGCACTTGAAACACATCTAGCACGATGCATTGCAGTGGAAGGCGGGGATTTCGGAATCCGTGTTAATTCTGTTTTGCCAGACGCCGTATTACAAGGATCTTCCATTTGGGGATCGGGTTGGCGTCAAGAGCGTGCCGCTGCATACGGAATAGAACCAGACCAGCTTGAAGATCATTACAAAAAACGTACGACATTGCTAGTAAACATATTCCCGGAAGACATTGCTGAGTCCATAGCGTTTTTCGCTTCATCAAAAGCAGACAAAACAACGGGTTGCATGGTCACTGTAGACGGCGGTGTACCTGGAGCTTTTAATCGCTGAATAGGTTTTGCCTGTTTTCTTGGATTTTGTTGCTTTAAGTGGAGGGTTTGTCATAGGTGGAATCAATCTATCGAAAAATAATAGATTAAGTATGTACTGCCCATTATGATAAGTGAAGAATATGTGAAAAGGTAGTAGGAATCATGGAGTAATCAATTCAATCCGTTAAAAGGATGGGACGATATGACAATTAAAGAACAGTACGTAGCAGCGAAACAAGCGTATGCGAATTGGGGAATTGATGTTGATGCGGCACTCGAAACACTGAAAAAAGTGCCCATTTCGATTCATTGCTGGCAGGGTGATGATATTGGTGGATTTGAAGTGAACAAAAGTGAATTATCTGGCGGTATTGATATAACGGGAAATTATCCAGGAAAAGCCACTACTCCGGAAGAGCTGCGCATGGATCTTGAAAAAGCGCTATCTCTTATTCCGGGGAAACATCGGGTCAATTTGCATGCCATTTATGCGGAAACAAATGGAGAAGCAGTCGAACGCGATCAGCTTGAGCCAAAGCACTTCGAAAACTGGTTGAATTGGGCTAAAGAAAACGGTCTTGGTTTGGATTTTAACCCGACACTATTTTCCCATGAAAAAGCAGCAGACGGCTTGACCCTTTCTCATCCAAATGAAGAAATTCGTGAATTCTGGATTGATCATTGCATCGCCAGCCGAAAAATCGGAGAGTACTTTGGCCGTGAACTAGGCAATCCCTGCTTAACAAATATATGGATTCCAGACGGCTACAAAGATATTCCAAGCGACCGTTTGACACCGAGAAAGAGATTAAAAGAATCCCTTGATCGAATTTTTACAGCAGAAGTGGATGAAACATGTAATTGGGATGCTGTGGAAAGTAAAGTATTCGGTATTGGCTCCGAGTCATATGTCGTAGGATCGCATGAATTCTACCTTGGCTACGCACTGAAAAATAACAAGATTTGCTTAGTGGATACAGGTCATTATCATCCGACTGAAACTGTATCGAACAAAATTTCTTCGATGCTATTATACAGTGATAAACTAGCACTTCATGTTTCGCGCCCGGTTCGATGGGACAGTGACCACGTCGTAATTTTAGACGATGAGCTTCGTGAAATTGCGCTTGAAATTGTTCGCAATGATGCATTAAACCAGGTGATCATTGGTCTTGATTTCTTTGATGCCAGCATCAACCGTGTTGCTGCCTGGACGATTGGTACGCGTAATATGATTAAGGCCCTCTTATATGCCTTACTTGTACCGAACGATCATTTGAAAGAACTGCAAGAAAAAGGCGATTTTACTGAGCGACTGGCATTAATGGAGGAATTTAAAACCTATCCATTTGGTGCAATTTGGGATTATTATTGTGAAAAAATGAATGTGCCGGTAAAGGAAAGATGGCTGACGCAAGTGAAAGAATATGAACGTGATGTCTTAGCAAAGCGTTAAAATAACAGGTTGTCCTGAAACCGCAAACCGATGTGCGACTAATTCCGCTGAATTAATATGGGGTCTACCGATTCGTCCCGAGTGAATGGTCTGGAATTACCGAAATATAACGAAGAAGTGGAGAAAAAGTAAAAAAGTTTTTGTTTAAATTAGAAAATTAATATAGTTAAAAAGGAAAACTTATTAGAAAGGTAATTCCTTTATAAAATATACCTATAACGACTATGACACAGGTCTTTCTATGGGTATATTTTTTTTGTTTGCACGTTAATAAATAGACATGAAAGCTAGTCAATTTGTGTTAAATCCGGAATGAGAGTCTCGTGCAACAAATTGATTTAACCAGTTGAAAATTAGACTGAGGATTGAGGAGGAATCGTTAAAGTAACTTTTTCTAAAAGGGGAGGATTTGGATTGAAGGTATCAATCTACAGTTTAAGATAATAAAAGCACTATGAAAAAAGGATATAGAAAATGTAATGACGTAGACTGCTTTGTAATTTTCCAATACAACTAAAAATGAAACACAATGAGCAAGTGAAACTATATAAAAATATTATTTGAATTTTAAAAATGTTTGTGAAATTTAAATTGACAAACCTTTCAAAAACAGTAAAAATCAATAATAAAAAGAAAAAAATGATGGGGTTCAAATGTACAATAGAGATATTTTTAATACATATAGAAGAGAATGAGAAAGTCGCTCACTCTTGTTGCTAAAATACGATTTTTCCAGTTTCCATCTCGCTTTTGGTGTAAGTTAGTGGTTGAACATAACAGAGAAGGACATGGCTGGACAATAAATTATAGGGAAACCTGAAAGTATATAAAGGTTTCCTATTTTAGTAAAGAAATTAAGGTTATACTCCCGGTAAAATCCATCATTTATGAAACCGTTTACTTAGAAAGAAGCAGCGGTGAATGTAACCGGATGAGAAAAGCACTTCTTAAGTCATTCCTTATTACAATATCCATGATACGTGCTAATGTTTAGAATTTAAGAAAGAAGGTAGCTAATCATGTTAAGGATGCCCATCTTTTTTATTTTGTTTTTATTTATACTAAGCGGCTGTGCTCATTCTGCAGAATACGAGATTATTTACAATGATGAAGAAAGTATCGACGTCAATACAAAACCTGTCGAGAATAAAAAAGATTCGTATACGATAGCTGTTATACCTAAAATTGACGGAATACCTTATTTTAAAGCGGTAGAGGAGGGGGCGTTGGAGGCTGGAAAAGACTTAGGTGTTAAGGTCATATATACAGGCCCACCTACCCCCAGCTCTGAAAAGCAGGAAGAGATTATAACAAAATTAATTGAAAAAAAAGTGGACGTAATTGCGGTATCTGCAAATGATCCATATAAATTAGGCAGGGTGCTGAAAAAAGCAAAGCGTAAAGGAATCAAGGTGATCACCTGGGATTCTGATACTAATGCATCATACAGAAGCTTTTTTGTGAACATGATAGATCCTGAGATAATTGGCAGGCATGTAATGGATACTCTCGCTATTGAAATGGAAGAAAAAGGGGAGTTTGCGATTATGACGGGATCTCCTACCGCTGCCAATCTTAATACATGGATTGATTGGATTCAAATCCAACAAAAAGAATATTATCCAACTATGAAACTAGTTGAAGTGGAATATACAAACGAAGATATTCATAAAGCGTATAAGGTAACACAAAATTTATTTAAAAAATACCCGGACCTAAAAGGAATTATTGGTATTTCAACGGTTAATCCTCCTGCTGCGGCTCAGGCTGTGAAAGATGCAGGGAAAATCGGCAAGGTTGCTGTAGTCGGTACATCGACTCCTAATTTAATGAATGAGTATTTACAGGAAGGGGCTGCCCAGACCATTACGTTATGGAGTCCACAAAAGTTAGGTTACTTGACTGTTAGCTTAGCAAAAAACTTATTGAATGATGAATTTCCGTATGAAGGACAGAACATTAAGAACATAGGTAGGATTAAATTCAACGGTGATATGGTCATTATGGGAGAACCCATCGATTTTACAAAGGGAAATGTGAACCAGTATGATTTTTAAAGGAAAAAAGCCTATCCTGATAAAAAACTTGCGTTTAACGACAAAACTAGTTACAACCTATACATTATTAACGGTTCTACCTATGGCCTTCCTTGGGTTCATTGCATACTGGCAATACACAAAATCAATAGAAGAAGAAGTAGGCGAATATATTCCCCGTCTTGTCAAACAGGTTAATGGCAACATTGAAAATGACATTCAAAAACTAGAGACCTTACCTGATTTAATTTATAATTCCGGTGATGTTATGGCTATTTTAAGAGACAGCCAATCAAAAAAAAAATCGGTTTTGCTACACGATGAATATATCATGAAGAGTTACTTGACAAGAACCTATTTAAATAACAATTCATCTCATATTTTGGGGGCGTTTCTTGTTTCCAAGAATCGTACATTTGCAAGTACAAGTCTGCATTATGACAGTTTTGGTTTTGAAGATGGTTCCTTGCCATATGCAGATGACCTAGGATTGCTAGGCGAGATGCAGTTGCTCCTTCCTAATCAGACTAATTTAACGTTTGAAGGGGATCCCTCCTATTTTATGCTGGTCAAAACAATTACTGATTTCGATAATAGAAAAAATTTAGGAACGCTCTATATAGCCATCGATGTAGCCTTTTTTGAGCAATCACTTCAGGATTTGCAAAAGGAAGAGAATGTTACGATGTGGATCATGAATAAGCAGGGGAAGATAATTTATCATAAGGATCATTCAAAAATTGGTACAGTGGAAAAAGGGATACATGATTACCCATTACTGAATGGTAGTTTTCGTACAGAAATCGATGGAAAACGGAATTTAATCAGTATAAGTGAATCAAATGAGCTGCCATGGGTACTCGTTCATAGCATGCCTATCAAAAACATGACAGAAAAAACGGATGTTATCCGAAATGTGACAATTTTCGTTTTTATCCTTTTTACACTCATTACTACATTGATCTCTATCTTTTTTGCCTGGACCGTTACACGTCCACTAAACGAATTAGGAGATATAATGAAGCGGGTGGAAAAAGGTGATTTATTAGTAGATATACCTATACATTCCGAGGATGAAGTCGGGATGCTCGCGAACAGTTTTCGATCAATGCTTGCAGAGATAAGAGAGCTGATTCATAAAAACTACCACATTGAACTGCGAAAAAAAACAGCTGAATTATACGCCCTTCAATCTCAAATAAATCCTCACTTTATGTATAATACGCTGGAAACCATAGGCATGGCTGTGGAAGAAGGAGAGAGCGATGAAGTCGTGAAGATGGTGACTCTGCTTGGTAGAATGATGCGCTTTTCAATCAGTAATAAAGAAAGCTTGGTTCCTATAAACAGTGAGGTTCAGCACATTGAAGATTATTTAAGCATCCAACAATTCCGTTTTGAAGATCGTTTGCATTTTATGATAGAAAAAGGAGCAGATGTAGTTAATTATTATATACCCAAGTTTGTTTTACAGCCAATCGTTGAAAATTCCATTAAATATGGTTTGGAAAAAAGAAAGGAAATAGACATTCAAATACATATTTCTGAAGAGGAAACTCAGACAGGTGAGGAATATCTTTTGCTGATAGTCAGTGATAACGGACCAGGGATGACAGAAAGCAAATTAATTGAATTAAATGAAAAGTTACGTTTGGATCCAATGATGAAACGGGACTCTGGCTTTGGGATTATCAATGTAAATGCAAGAATTGGCATGATGTTCGGAGAACAATATAATCTTCAAATTAATAGCGAATACGGAAAGGGAACGAGTGTGATTATTAGACTTCCCAAAATAAATGCCCAACAAGTAAGCATGTATGTTCAAGGAGAGGAGAAGAACAGAGATGATACAAAGGGTCAGGACGGTCATTGTAGATGATGAACCAAGGATAAGAAGAGGCATAGAAAGACTAGTACAATCTTGTGGGGAAGAGTGGCATGTTGTAGGTGTTTACTCCGATGGTCAAGAGGCATACGATGCAATTATCAATCAAGTAGAAGAAGTTGATGTATTAATAACAGATGTACAAATGCCTGTCATGGACGGGTTAACGTTAATTCAACATTTGAAAAAAACTAAACCAAGGCTATTTCCATTCATTATAAGCGGGTATGATGATTTTCTCTATGTACAGACTGCCCTAAGGGAAGGAGCTGTCGATTATATATTGAAACCGATTGATCGAGAAAAGTTTAAACTGCAGTTGAAGACTGTGCAGGAAAAAGTAATTGAGGCACGAAAGGAAAGGGAAAAGGTAGGAGAAATAGAAGAAAGAGCCATGATATTAACCCATGAAAAGCAGCTTCAATTGCTGATGGAAATTACGTGGAAAGATGCAATGGACTTATCATTACTTGAATGGACGCGGCAATTTCCAGAAGGAACCTATTCCCTGATCCATATTGGAATCGATCATACATCTGCCAAAACCCAAAGTTTTTCACCAGAAGATTGGGGTGGATGGAATGATGTAATAAAAAAACTTATAACAGACTTACTAGATGATCATTCAACGCATTGGATGTGGAAAGATAGTCTACATGCCAGTTGGTTATTGATTAAGGATACTACCCCTACAGCTTTGGAGCAATTGTGTATAACATTAAAAACAAGTGTCCAACGGCAAACCCCTTTTACGGTTTCCATTGCCCTTGGGAATGAGTTTAATGACCTTACCCTTTTAGTAAATATTAAAGATGAATTACGATCTACCTTGCAATATCGAATGATACAAGGAGGCAATAAAATTTTCAGAACTGAAATGCTTAAACATGTATCATATAATAAAGTGATTGAAGTGCCGCCATCCATCTATAAATGGGCAGAAGAGACAGTGGAGGCGATGGAGCATGGTGAAGAAGCTGCCATTCGTTCTCTCAGGCAATTTTTTAACGAACTGAAAGATGTCACTTCCCCTTTCATAATACAAGAATCGGTTCGCTATTTGTCTATTAGAATTATTAATAAATGGATTAAAAGTGATGGTTTTAAAGACCTTCCGCTTTTACTTGAGGAAGCATTTAGCATTGCCGAAGATTCTTCTCATTTTAATCATTTAAAAAAGGAGACGGAGCGCTGGGTCATGAATATGTTAAAAAAGCAAGCTGCATTTCAAAATGACCAAACAGATCCCATACGCCAGGCAAAAGAATGGATTTTAAAACATATAGGCGATAACATCACAATAAAAAAAATCGCCAATCATGTCCATTTAAATTCAACCTATTTTTGTGAGTATTTTAAAAATCAGACAGGTGAAACCGTGCTTGACTATGTAACCAATGAACGGTTAAAAGTGGCGAAGGAATTATTAAGTCATACAGATTTAAAGATTTACGATATCGCTTCAAAAGTAGGCTATCAAGATACCAAATATTTTAGTCGGCTGTTTAAGCAATGGACAGGACAACTTCCGTCTCAATATCGAGATACTCATGAGTTTTTTGTGAAAAAGTAGAAGCTTCCATTCCGGAGCTTTTTTTTTATGTCTACATTAAAATGTCCCGAAGAAAATCCCCCCTACCCGAATTTTATCACCTACCAGCTTATGCCAATTCCCTTTATAGTGAAAGTATCAGAAAAGAAAGCGCTTCCTTTATGAGGAAAACGCTTTCTTGATAAAAGACGAAATGGAACGGGAGTGTTTATATGACCTTAATTGGACCCTCACTTATGTGTGCAGATATGGGGAATTTACAAGAATCAGTAATGAGATTAGACCGTGCAGGTGTTGATTTCTTTCATCTGGATATAATGGATGGATCGTTTGTTCCTAATTTTACAATGGGCCCGGATCTAATTAAACGCATTAGGCAATTCTCGGATAAACCATTTGATGTTCACTTAATGGTTGAAAGACCGGAAGACCATTTAGATCTTTTCATTCAGTCGGGGGCAGATATGATTTCCATTCATGCAGAGGCAACTGCCCATTTACAGAGATCACTACAAAAGCTGAAGAATGATGGGATTAAGGCAGGGGTAGCCTTAAATCCATCAACCCCCATCACAGAGCTTGAACATGTATTGGATGTAGTCGATTATGTAACGGTGATGACGGTGAATCCTGGTTTTGCCGGGCAGTCCTTTGTACCGCTTATGTATAAGAAAATAAAAAAGATAAAAGAATTAATTCAATCGGAAGGCTACCAAATTGATATTCAGGTAGATGGAAACATTGGGTTCGAAACCATTCCGGGTGTATTGAAAAATGGAGCCGGCATGTTGGTTTGCGGGACGTCCTGTTTATTTAAAAACGATGTATTACTGGAAGATGCCGTTGGCCAACTCCGGGCATTCTTAGAGCAAATGAAAATGAAAAACGAGGGTTGTGCATGAAAGGGGTTGTAGTGGTAGGGAGTATTAATATGGATATTGTCGCAGTCACTAATCAGTATCCAGCGCATGGGGAAACGATTTTCGGAGAAAATATGAAACTATTAAGTGGTGGAAAAGGCGCAAATCAAGCAACGACGTGCGCTAAACTTGGAAAACCAGTAAAACTGATCGGTGCGGTTGGCGACGACGCATTCGGGCATGAAATAGAACGTTCTCTTCTTCAAAATAACGTGAACATATCCTCCTTGAAACATGTTGCAGAACATCCAACTGGATGCGCAGTCATTACAGTAGATGCTACAGCAGAAAACACCATGCTTGTCATTAAAGGGGCCAATGAACATTTGACAGGAAGTGATATTGACATTTGTTTTTCTACCATCAGTGATGACTATGCTGTTTTACTTGTACAGATGGAAATTCCTAATGAGGCTGTGCTACAAGCCATGAAAAGGGCTAAAGAAAAAAATATGTTTATTATCCTGGACCCTGCTCCGGCAGAAGGGGTAACGACTGAAGCACTGACGTATGCCAATTTGATTACGCCGAATTGGCAGGAAACAAAAGTGTTGACTGGGATCGACGTCAACTCGAAGGAAAGTGCATGCAAAGCGGGTGTTTTCTTTGAGAATCATTTTGGCGTGGAGAATAGCATTATTAAGTTGGGCCATCAAGGAGCATTGGTTTATCAAAACGGTGAAACAAACTTTATCGAGCCCATTGCTGTAAAAGCTGTTGATACAGTGGGGGCAGGAGACTCGTTCGCAGGAGCCCTTGCTTGTGCCATTGCAGATGGGGAGACGATCGAATCAGCAGCCGAGTTTGCTTCAATTGTAGCGGCGATGAAGGTAACGAAAATGGGGGCCCAAGATGGTGTGCCGAGGCTAGCAGAAGTGGAACATTTTTGTGAAACCAATAACATTAATTATTATGGTAAAAAACAAAAGTTGAATCAAATTTATGACTGATTAAGGTTGGAAAGGAGAGAAACATGTCTGATTTCTTATTGCAAATGACGAATGTCAGTAAAACCTTCCCAGGTGTAAAAGCACTGGATAGCGTTCAGCTTGAAGTGAAAAAAGGAGAAGTTCATGCGTTAATAGGTGAGAATGGTGCCGGGAAATCAACGCTCATTAAAATATTAGCTGGCATTTATCGACCGGACCCAGGCGCCAAGTTTTACTTTGAAGGAAAAGAAGCCGAAATTCAAAAACCGATTGATGCTACGCTAAAAGGCATTTCAATCATTTATCAGGATTTAAGTTTATTTTCAAACCTATCTGTAGCTGAAAATATCTATATTGGCCGGGATAGTGACAAAAAACCATGGAAAAAGATTAGATGGAAGGAGATGGAGGATACAGCAAAACGGGCACTTAAAGAACTAGAATTTGAGATTGATGTTCATACACCCGTTGAAAAATTAAGCATTGCTCAACAGCAGCTGATTGAAATCGCCAGAGCCCTCGCTTTTGATTCCAAGTTGATTGTAATGGACGAACCGACTTCATCCCTATCCGCAGGGGAAGTTGAAAAGCTTTATAAAGTTATAAAAAAATTAAAGGATCGCGGAATTTCCATAATCTTTGTCAGCCACAAGTTAAAAGAGTTATTTACTGTTTCCGATCGATTTACAATATTGCGAGATGGGAAATATGTAGGCACTTATGAAACTGAAGAACTTGATGAAGATAAATTAATCACACTAATGGTGGGACGTCAGATTTTATATAACAAGAATATGGTAAAAGGAAAAACAGGAAAAACTCTTTTGGAACTGAATGGTTTATCAAAAGAAGGTAACTTTAAAGATATTTCCTTTGAATTGAAAGCTGGAGAAGTCCTTGGGATTACAGGACTTGTCGGATCAGGAAGAACAGAGCTTGCACAAGCGATATTCGGGGTCAACATGCCCTACGATGGAAGTATGAAAATAAATGGGGTTTCTACTAAAATCAAGTCTTCTGAACATGCTGTAAAGCAAGGGATTGCATATATTCCAGAAAGCAGAAAAACGCAAGGACTCATCCTTCGCCAGTCCATAATCAATAATATTTCATTACCTGTTTTGAAACAATTGAGAAATAAATTCAAATTGATTAAGCGAAAGGAAGAAGTTAAGCTGGCTGATCATTATATGAAAACGCTAGATGTTAGACCCGCTTTGCCTAAAAGGGCAGCTGGTGACCTGTCAGGCGGAAATCAACAGAAAGTCGTGATCGGCAAGTGGCTTTCTACTAAACCACAAATCCTAATTATTGATGAACCGACGAATGGGATTGATATTGGGGCGAAGTCAGAAATTCATAAGTTAATGAGGGAACTGGCAGCTGAAGGAATGGGCATTATTGTGATTTCTTCAGAGCTTCCAGAAGTACTTGCTGTCAGTGATCGGATTTTGGTCATGAGACATGGAAGAATAGCCGGAGAGCTTGGTATAGAAGAAGCGACACAGGAAAATATCATGAATTATGCTCTGCTTGGTTCTCAATCTCCTTCCAAAAAAGGGCTTCCGCTAAAAGAGGAGGTACGTGCATGAACGCCATTTTGAAGTCGAAGGAAATCAGCATCGCAATGATTGTTTTGCTTCTATGTATTACATTGACATTCTTAAGCCCGTATTTTTTAACTGTAGACAATTTGCTGGATGTACTAAAAGGGAATGCTGTCCTTGGAATTCTGGCGGTGGGTATGACACTTGTAATCATCACTGGCGGGATTGACGTATCGGTGGCCGCTGTTACAAGCGCTGTCTGTGTCATCGTTGGAAAAGTAATGATGCTCATGCCTGACCATCCCATCTCTATACTATTACTCTTTTTGATTGGGCCATTTCTTGGGGTTTGTTTAGGTGCACTGAATGGACTGCTTGTTGCAAAGGTTCAAATTCCAGCTATTGTCGTGACACTTGGAATGATGAGTATCATTAATGGGCTCGTGTTGTACATTACGAATGGACAGTATTTGAACAGCAGCAGTTTTCCAACCGTATTCATCAAGTTTGCCAGTTTTGAGATGTTTGGTATATCTATCATCATTCTAATTTTTATCGCCGTAGCACTGTTTACTTGGTATATTTTGAAATACACATTAATCGGTCGCGAAGTATTGGCGATTGGCGGTAATAAAGATTCAGCCATTCGGGTTGGGATAAATTTTGACAAAGTTCAAATATTTGTTTTCTCCTATATGGGGTTTCTTGCAGGAATAGCAGCCATTGCTCAAACAGCATATACAAAGGCTGTGGATCCTAATGGAATGCTTGGTCTGGAGCTGATGGTCATAGCAGCCGTTGTTTTGGGCGGTGCGAACATCATGGGGGGGCGCGGTACCATTTTGGGAACGGTTTTGGGCGTTCTTCTGCTAGGCATTGTACAAAATGGACTTATCTTGGCAAAAATTGATACCTTCTGGCAAAAAGTATTCACTGGATTGATTATATTACTGGCTGTGTCATACGACCACATTCAATATAAACGCTCAAAAGATAAGTTAGCGAAAATTGAAGTGGAAGCGTAAGAAAGAGGTGAAAAAATGAAACGGCTTTCAATATCAAAAGAAAATACTTTAGGTGTAATTACAGCAGGCTTGTTTGTGTTAATGAGTTTTTCAATACCTGGATTCTTTTCTTCAAATAATTTAACCAATATGATGTTCCAGCTCCCGGAGTTTGGTTTAATCGCATTAGCAATGATGGTGGTGATTGTAACTGGAGGGATTGACCTATCGATTACGTATACAGCTGCCTTGTCTGGCGTGACAATCGCACTTATGGCAAGCAGCGGATACCCAATGCTAGGCGCAATCTTAATCGGTGTTTTAGTCGGGCTGAGCTGCGGATTGATTAACGGCGTACTCATCTCAAAAATCGGTGTTTCGCCAATACTGGTAACACTCGGAACGATGGTGCTTTTTGAAGGTTTGATCTTAAGCATTACGAAAGGAAATTCAATTTCAGGATTCAGTGAGGGTTATAGCTTAATTGGAAACGGCTACTATATGGGGATCGTTCCTCTTTCCATCATTATTTTTGTACTATTTGCAATAATAACAGCTATATTGCTGTCAAAAACCAAATGGGGCAGAAGTGTTTATATGGTGGGTAGCAATCCGATCGCCACATTATTTTCAGGTATAAATAATAGCAAGGTATTAATGAGGGTTTACTTATATGCGGCACTTCTTGCCACAATTGCTTCCATTATTATGACATCCCGTTATAATACTGCAAAAGTGGATCTGGGATCTTCTTATTTATTACAAAGTGTAGCGGCAGCCGTGCTTGGCGGAACTGAAATTCAAGGTGGTTATGGCAAAGTTATCGGCACTGTTTACGCAGTGGTCATTTTCCAAATGTTATCAAGTGGATTGAACTTAATGGGTGTACCACGATCAATCGTAACTGTAATGATGGGGGTTATTTTAATCACGGTATTGGTCATAAACTTCGTGAAAACGAAATTAGACGAAAAAAATCAAAAGAAGTTACCTTCAAACTCTGTAGCGTAATTTACATGACCATGTAATCTCTGGAAATACTTTAGTGAAAAATCAGAAAAATTGTAAGGGGGATCATTATGAAGAAAATGACGGGGATATTGGCAACAGCTATTTTGGCTGGGGGACTGTTAGCAGGCTGTGTATCACAAGAAGGAGCATCGGGGAACAGTGAAAAAGAAACAAGTGGCGGAGGTGGTAATGAGAAGTTGAAAATTGCCGTAGTTCCAAAATTAATGGGGATACCATATTTCAATGCTTCTGAAAAAGGAGCGATTCAAGCAGGTAAAGATCTTGGTGTGGAAACCATTTACACAGGACCTACGGAACCGGATGCTGCACAGCAAGTAAAAGTCATTGAAGACTTAATTAGTCAAGATGTGGATGTAATCGCAGTAGCACCAAATGACGCTGCATCACTCTCACCAGTCCTTCAAAAGGCGAAGGATGAAGGAATAATTGTAATGGATTGGGATACACCAGCTGATCAATCCCTTGTAGAATTATCCGTCCACCAAATAGACGATGAAGCATACGGTCGCCATATCGCTAAATCCCTCGTAAAACAAATGGGTGTTGAAAAAGGGCAAATCGCTATATTAACTGGAGGGCTTTCAGCTGCAAACTTAAACACCTGGATAGATGCAGCAAAAAAAGAACTGGAAGAGAATTATCCAGGTATTGAATTAGTATCGGATAAAATCGCGACAGATGAAAAACAACAGGTGGCATACCAAAAAACACTGGATTTAATAAAATCAAATCCTGAACTAAAAGGAATCATGGCTTTTTCTACTCCGGCACCTCTTGGGGCAGCCCAAGCTGTTCAGGAAAAAGGACTGCAAGATGATATAACAGTCGTTGGAACTGCTCTACCGAAAGACTCTTCACCATATTTAAATGATGGATCTCTAGATGTAGCCATTCTTTGGGAGCCAGACAAACTAGGTTATTTAACAGTTGCCCTCGCCAAACGTCTAGCTGAAGGGGAGAAACCAGAAGATGGTTTGAAAGTTGAAAATGTAGGTGAAATTGACGTGTGGGAGGATGGAAAAACAATCATCATGGGACCACCGACAGATTTTACGAAAGACAATGCAGCTGATTTTAATTTTTAAGGTTAGATAGACCGAAAAGTCCCCTCTCAACTATCTAGAGGGGCCTTTTTATTAAATATCATTGCGTGACTTGCATGTTAGGAGATGATGAAGGGATGAATGAGAGATATACAATCGGAATTGATTTTGGCACTGAATCAGGAAGAGTGCTGCTAGTAGATATAGAGAACGGAAATGAAATGGCTACACATGTTACACCTTATCGTCATGGAGTATTGTCTAATAGGCTTCCAGACGGATGTAAACTTGAAAAAGATTGGGCTCTCCAGCATCCAGGTGATTATTTGGACGTTTTATACACTTCTGTTCCTGAAGTGATTCGGTTAAGCGGAGTAGATGCGAATGATGTGATAGGCATTGGAATCGATTTTACCTCATGTACCATTTTGCCTGTTGATAAGAAAGGAAATCCCCTTTGTTTTGATGAGAAGTGGAAAAGGGACCCTCACAGTTGGGTCAAATTATGGAAGCATCATGCCGCACAAAAAGAAGCGGATGATATTACACGCATTGCACAGGCAACGAATCAACCATTCCTGCAACGATATGGCGGGAAAATTTCTTCTGAATGGATGTTCCCTAAGATTTTACAAGTGTTACGTGAATCACCTGATATCTATGAAGAAACGGATCTATTTATGGAAGCCGGAGATTGGATTACCTTCCGTCTGACGAATGAGCTGGTACGCAGCAGTAATATGAGCGGTTATAAAGCATTTTGGGATAAAAAAGATGGATATCCGGACCCTGCTTTTTTAGCGGCTATTGATGAACGTCTTCTGGATATACTGGATACAAAAATGCGTGGTGAAGTATTACCCATCGCTGGACGGTCGGGTGGCTTAACAGAAGGGATGGCTAAGAAGATGGGGTTGAAATCTGGTACGGCTGTTTCTGTATCCATAATCGATGCCCATGCAGGTGTTCCAGCTGTAGGAGCTGTCCATCCAGGCCAATTTGTGATGACGATGGGAACCTCTACTTGCCACATGTTAATTTCTGAGAAAAAACAAACAGTAGAAGGTATTTGTGGAGTAGTGGAGGATGGAATAATTCCCGGATCATTCAGTTATGAAACGGGACAGGTGGCTGTTGGCGATTCGTTTGCATGGTATATTGAGCAAACTGCTCCTGAGTATGTAAAGAAAGAAGCTGAGCAAGAAGGTATCAATCTACATAGCTTACTGGAAAAAAAGGCTTCTTGCTTAAGGCCTGGTCAATCTGGGTTAGTGGCGTTAGATTGGTGGAATGGCAATCGAACAGTCCTTGTAGATGCGAACTTGTCAGGTGTGATAGCAGGGATTACTCTTTCTACGAAGCCGGAAGAAATATACCGTGCACTTTTAGAATCAACAGCCTTTGGAACAAGGAAAATCCTTGAAACCTTTGAGAATGATGGTATAGAGATAAACGATTTGTTTGCCTGTGGCGGATTACCTCAAAAAAATAAACTGTTAATGCAGATATATGCCGATATTTTAAATCGTGAAATTAAAATCGCGGATGGGGAACAAGTGGTTGCATTAGGAGCAGCCATATACGCTGCCACGGCTGCCGGCCGTATAAATGGTGGGTATGATTCCATAGAGGAGGCATCCTCTAAGATGGCAAAAGTAAAAGAAGATACTTTTATACCGGTTAAAGAAAATGTAAGTATTTATCAACAACTGTATGCTTATTATTTAGAACTGCATGACTTCTTTGGCCGCGATCATATTTCCATAATGCATGGTTTAAAGAAATTGAGGAGTGTGGACTAATGATACATATTGCGGTGGATATTGGTGCTTCAAGTGGCCGGCTGGTCTTAGGGAAAATGGAGAACGGGAAATTAGTAATTGAAGAAATCCATCGATTTGCGAATGGTTTCACAACCCAAAATGAAACATGTTTTTGGGATATTGATCATTTATTGAATGAAATCTTAAAGGGGTTAGAATCAGCTAAAAAGCTTGGATACGACCACTGTACACTTGGAATTGATACGTGGGGAACGGATTACGTATTGTTGGATGATGATGGACACAGAGTGCAAGAAGTTATCTCTTATCGTGATAAGCGCACCGAAAATACAATCGAAAAGGTCACAAGAACACTACCTAAAGAAATCATTTATCAAAAAACGGGGATTCAATTCTTATCATTTAACACGTTATACCAATTGTACGAAGAAGATATAAAGAACCTGAAAGTCACTAGGAATGTCATGACTGTGCCAGATTATTTAGGTTACTGCCTAACGGGGAAAAAGGTCACAGAAGTTACAAGTGCTTCTTCGATGCAATTATTGAATGTAAACACGAAGAAGTTTGATGAAGAGTTACTAAACCTGATTGCATTGTCAAAAGATCAATTCCCGCCTTTTGCTAATCCAGGAGAACGATTAGGGAAACTGATGAAAGAACGTTTTTCTACTTTCGATCTTCCCAATACAGAAGTGATTATCGTTGCTTCACATGATACTGCTTCCGCCATAGTCGGTTCACCTGGTAATGGAGAGAAATGGGCATATATTAGTAGCGGAACGTGGTCGTTGCTTGGGATTGAAAGCGATAAACCGATAGTGAATGAGTTAGCTCTTAAAAACAATTATACAAATGAATGGGGTGCATACGGAACCTACCGCTTTCTGAAAAATATCATTGGTATGTGGGTTATTCAAGAGGTCAGAAGACATTTAAAGGAAGACTATAACTTCGAGCAGTTTGTATATGAGGCAGAGAAAATAAAGGTGTGCAGGCAGTTCATCAACTTTAATGATAAACGATTTTTAAATCCAGAAAATATGATTCAAGAAATTCAGCAGTATTGTCGGGAGACGAATCAGGAGATTCCACATACAGTGGGCGAATTAGCGAACTGTATATTTACAAATATGTCTATTATTTATGCGATGTCCATTCGGCAAATAGAAGAGATAACCGGGAAAAGAATCGAGCAACTTCATATTGTCGGAGGAGGGGCGAAAAATGAATTCGTTAATCAACTTACGGCAGACCTTAGCGGGAAAACCATATACGCTGGACCAACAGAGGCTACGGCGATTGGGAATATACTAGTACAAATGATTTCAGGCAATGAAATAAGCGATTTACAAACGGCACGTCAGTTAATAGAACACTCGTTCCTTATAAAAAAATATGAGCCAAAAGAAAAAATTGAATCATCATCCCTGATTGAAAAATTCAAACAAGCAATTTCCATGAAAGAAGAATGTAAATAATAGGAGTGATAAAGTATGAATGAAAATCTGCATCCAGCCGAACAAATTGTTATGATCATGGAACGTGTCTATAAATATGGCATGACAACAATTTCAGGAGGAAACCTTTCTATTCTAGATGAAAATGGTGACCTTTGGATTACTCCATCGGGCATTGATAAAGGGACATTAACCATGGATGATATCATGTGCGTCAAAAAGGACGGTACATTCATAGGGAAACATAAACCATCGGTAGAGCTTCCTTTTCATCAAGGAATTTATGAAGCAAGGCCCGATATAAAAGCTATCGTACATGCACATCCCCCGGCTTTGGTTTCCTTTAGCATGGCTCGTAAAGGACCAAACCCAAAGTTGCTTTTACATGCATATAAGAGTGTAGCAGATTCCCTTCAGGTTGCACCCTATGCGATCCCTGGAAGCGACAAATTAAAGGAAAATATTTCGGCTGAATTTGCAAAAGGAGGGGATGCGGTAATATTGGAGAATCATGGTATTGTGGTAGGGAAACCCACTATATTTGATGCCTTTATGTTGTTTGAAACACTTGAAGATACTGCTTGTATGGAAATAAATGCAAGGAATATAGGGAAACCATTTGAACTGACCGAACAAAATTTACAAGAAATAGATTTATATAAAGCGGATAAATTAACACAGATAGAAATGAAGCACCATTCTGTCGAAGAGGTTTCTTGCCGTCAAGAAATGATCAGTTTATTGGAACGGTTATATGATCGTCAGCTTTTTACAAGTATCTCAGGCAGCTTTTCAACCCGCCTTAAAGATGGATCTATTTTAATCACGCCTTCTCAACAGGACCGTAAATATATTAAGGAAGATGAATTGGTTCTGATTCATCAGGAGTTTAGTGAAGCTGGAAAGGAACCATGTGAGTTTTTTGAGCTTCATCAAAAAATATATGAGTTAAACCCGGAGCTTACATCCGTAATCATTGCGAACCCAAGATTTTTAATGGCCTATGCAGTGACAGATGTTAAATATAATACACATATAATTCCAGAGGCCTACATTGTTCTTCGGGATATAGATAAAGTGCCTTTTGGAATGGGTGAAGATCATAATAGAATGATTGCAGATAAACTAGCTGAGGATAATCCTGTCCTATTAATTGAAAATGGGTATGCAGTTGTCTCAGGAAAAAGTTTACTGAGTGTATTTGATAGGCTAGAAGTAGCTGAATATAGTGCAAAAGCATTGGTGTACGCTAAAAGTATTGGCGAAGTAATCGATATTAGTGATGAAGATATTGAAGAAATTATTGAAGGTTTTAAGCTAATTGCCAAATAACCATATCAATGAAAAAAGGCAGTTCCTAAGCTCTCTATTTATATAGAGGGCTTTATATATGTTACAATACAAAAACAAACAAAAGTAAACAAAGATTACATAGATAGGAGAAAGTTGGTATGCTTGTAGCTCAAAGACACCAAAAAATTGTCGAACTCGTAAATGAACGTTCGAGTATTCGTGTTACAGAATTAAGTGAAATCTTTTCAGTAACAGAGGAAACAATCCGACGTGATCTCGAAAAGCTTGAGAAAGAAACAAAACTAAAACGCAGCCACGGCGGTGCCGTTAGCCTGCAAGAAGATGATTCGGAAATCCATTTTTCCGAAAGAGTGATAACAAATGTCAACGAAAAAAAAGTGATAGCATATGAAGCGGCAAAGCGGATAGTGGAAGGTGACAGGATTATTTTAGATGCAAGTACAACTGCCTGGTATATGTCAAAAGCCTTACCAAACATACCGCTAACGGTTATTACCAATTCCACCAAAGTGGTGATGGAATTGAGTAAAAAAGAAAAAATAGAGGTTATTTCAACCGGGGGAAGATTACTGTCAAAGTCTTTATCATTTGTTGGTCCGATAGCAGAGAAATCATTAACGATGTATCATGTCAACAAAACGTTTTTGTCTTGTAAGGGGATTCACTTAGAAGAAGGACTCAGTGATTCTAATGAAGGGCAGGCTTTATTAAAAAAGAAAATGATCGAGAGGTCGGATGCAGTGATCCTGATGGTGGATTCCTCAAAGTTTGGAAAAAAGGCGTTTTCATTAATCGTTCCGCCTAGTGAAGTGGATGAGGTCATTACGGATAGAGAAATAGATGAAGCATCAAGAAAATTGCTTGAAAAAAGAAATGTAAAAGTAACGATTGTAAAATAAAATAGAATCATTAGCGACAGTTGGGAAATGTGTCCTTTAAAGCGAGCAATCTATTATAGAGGTTGGGTATCTTTACGGTACCCAATCTATTTTTATTATTGCCTCGTTTCCAAAAAAAAGGGCTTTCAGTTTAGTAACATGCTTGCGTTAGGGAAATGCAGGAGACGTACGGGGATGTGAAAATGTTAACCATGTCATTACCAATAGGAAGGGAAAGGGGGTTTTGTCTTAAGTTTCGCAGAAAAAATACTATTAGGGTAAAGGGCAAACGTGAAACGTTAATTTTTTCTGGAAATTTGCATATAATCGCAGAGAAGTAGATTTATTTGGTCTTTGGTGATAGTTGAAATTGGAAAACCTTTCCGTTAACATATAATAAGAATCATATTTTAGGAGGTTGTGCATTGGCTTTGCAAATTAAAGAAGTTACGAAAAAGTTCGGGGAATTCACAGCTGTAAACCAGCTTGATTTAACTATCCCCGAGAAGGAAATGTTCGGCTTTTTAGGCGGGAACGGGGCGGGGAAAACGACCACGTTCCGGATGATACTTGGCCTGCTTGACCCCACTGAAGGGGAAGTTGTCTGGGATGGTAAGAAAATCGATTATACGACCAGTTCAATGATTGGCTATCTTCCTGAGGAACGCGGACTATATCCAAAACTGAAGGTGCGCGATCAAATTGTGTATTTGGCTAGATTAAGAGGGATGAACAAACGTGATGCTTTGAAAGAATTGGAGTATTGGCTAGACCGCTTTATGGTACCCGAGTATATCGATAAGCGAGTTGAAGAGCTTTCAAAGGGAAATCAGCAAAAAATCCAGCTGATCGCCTCGATGATCCATAAACCTGAATTACTTATCCTTGACGAACCCTTCAGCGGAC
Source organism: Peribacillus sp. N1 (assembly GCF_054600815.1). Lineage (NCBI taxonomy): Bacteria > Bacillati > Bacillota > Bacilli > Caryophanales > Bacillaceae > Peribacillus > Peribacillus sp. N1. The sequence continues at coordinate 371,900 of NZ_BAAHZO010000001.1, forward strand.
TGGATCCAGTGAATGTGGAAATCTTGAAGAAAGCTGTCATTGACTTAAAGGACAGCGGCACGACGATCGTTTTCTCGAGCCATCGCATGGAGCATGTCGAGGAGATGTGCGAGCATCTTTGCATCATGCATAAAGGTTCCCCTGTTGTGGCTGGAAAATTAAAAGAAATCAAGCGTTCTTTTGGTAAAAAGAATGTCTCAATTAAAGCAGATTTTGATCTATCTTTCTTGGATAATTATTCAGGTGTAACAAAAGTCAAGAACACGATGGAAGGGAAAATTCTTCAAGTAACTGGTGAAGATGTGGCTGAGAACGTGCTACGTGATCTTGTTCCAAGAGGTTTCGTCCGGAAATTCGAATTGGAAGAACCATCGCTGACGGATATTTTCATTGAAAAAGTAGGTGCCGTCTATGAATAAATTTTGGATTGTCCTTTCCCATACATATCTATCAAAATTAAAGACGAAATCCTTTATCATTTCTACAATCATTATGATGGCACTGATTCTCGTTCTTTCGAATCTTTCGAATCTTATTGATAAATTCGACAGTGATGAACAGGAAAAGGTTGCCGTTATCGATCAGACTGAAGGCAGCTTATTTGATCCTTATAAAAAAGCGATAGCAGGTGTGAACGATGACCTATCGATAATATCCGCCCAGGATGAAAAGGAAGCGGAGGAAATGGTCAGCGCGGAAAAAATCGTTGGGTATTTGTTAATCGAAAAGGATGAAACTCTCGGCTTCAAGGGAACGTATAAAGCGAATCAAATTTCAGATTCTGCGGTAAGTAATGATTTGCTTTTAGCGCTAACCCAATTGAAGGGTCAAATAACCGCGAAGGAATTGAATTTGACAGAGCAGCAAATCGCTCAATTGAATACGCCGCCAGCATTTGATACGATTGCGCTTCAGAAAAATGCAAAGACGGAAGAGGATCTCAATCAAGCACGAGGTCTCGTGTATGTTCTCCTATTTGTGATTTACTTCGGTGTGTTGATGTATGCAACGATGATTGCAATGGAAGTAGCTACTGAGAAAACATCACGAGTCATGGAAATCCTGATTTCAAGTGTCCCGCCAGTCACACAGATGTTTGCCAAAATAATGGGTGTTGCTTTACTTAGTCTTACTCAAATGATTTTATTTTTTGGGGTGGGCTATTTCTCGATTAAACAAAACTTGACGGGTATGGACGAAGGATTCTTTTCATTTTTCGGTTTCGGCAGTACCGATATCTCAACGATCATTTATGCAATCATCTTCGCTTTGCTTGGGTATTTTCTGTACGCGACTCTTGCGGCATGCCTTGGGTCCGTTGTCAGCAAAATTGAAGATGTCCAGCAAATGATTTCACCGATGACCATGTTGGTTGTCATCGCCTTCATGATTGCGATGTTTGGACTGGGGAATCCATCAGCCAGTTATATTACGATCACATCATTCATTCCATTTTTCACGCCGATGATCATGTTCTTGCGTGTAGGGATGCTTGAAGTTCCATTCTGGGAAATCGCCATCAGCATTGCAGTCTTGATCTTAACGATTGTTTTACTTGGAATAATCGGAGCAAAAATCTATCGGGGTGGAGTCTTGATGTATGGAAGCTCAAAATCACTGAAAAGCATCAAGAATGCCTTGCAATTATCCAAGAAAAATTAACATGAAACCTGGATCCTTCATTTGGAGGCATTCAGGTTTTTTTAAGATAATAATATAGGAACGAAAAGTAGCATAGATATAAGGGAACATAAATATATTCCATTTATGCAACCGCGATTAGGAGTGAATTATTATGAGCAATCTGGTAACGTTGACAATAGCTTCAGAAGCGTTTCTCTTGCTATCCTTCATCATTATTATTTTATCAACCAAGAAACCGAAAAGAAATGTTCTCTGGGTCATCCTGTTCATCATTGGAGCTGCACCGCTTTTATATTTAGCCATAGATCATGTGAAAAACGACTATATGGATGCAAATATCGGATTGGGCCTTGCCTTTATGTTTACCTGGATATATAGTGCAGTAGCCTTTATCATTGCCATCATTCTTTTAGTGAAAAAGAAAAGGAATAATAATATTTCAAAAGAACAGTAATATTCCCATTATCCAATCAAGTTCCGGTTTTAAATTAGCTTTTTTGGATTTGAGGATATATGGGTTCCACATTTACGTTCTTAAGAGTGGAGTCCAAACTTCTCGATCATGGTAATGACTTAAAAATATGGAGGTACCCCTTAAAGAAGTATCACCAAGCCAATACGAAAAAGGGTTGCCCCTAAAAGTCATTTTACTGACTTTTAGGGGCAACCCCTTTTTTTGTTTTTAAATCCTTTTTAAATCAATGAAAATAAATGTAAAGCAGGTGAGGGTTAATGAACACACTATTGTTCGTAACAGATTTATACTATGAAGCAAAAGGAAGAAATTATTATGAGGAGGTTTGTTCCTTACTTCGAAGCTTAGAGAAGATTTTAAGTTGGGCATTTGTCATCCTGAAGACACTGAAACGTTTGAAAAAGATTTTGACTTAATAGTATTTCGAAATGCTGGTCCAGTAGCGAATTTTAAGGATACGTATCAAGCATTCCGCAATAGAGTAGTTTCTGGATATTCTGAAAACATACAATTCATTTAACGGGAAGGAATACTTAATTGAACTAACGAATGCTCAATTTCCTGTTATTCCAGCTATAGAAACTCTTGATTCTTTAGATAAACTCCCTAATGTAGAGACGTATATTGTAAAGCCGAAAGATGGTGCAGATTCAATCGGTTTGGAATTTGTAACGAAAGATGAATTGATAGATAAATTTGATCCAGAATCAAAAAACACATTAGTACAACCATTTATCAACTTTGAGTATGAGGTTTCATTTTATTTTATCGATAAAGAATTTCAGTATGCTCTTTATGCACCAGATAAAGAGCAAAGATGGGAATTAAAAGAATATTCACCTACTGAAGAAGATTTAACTTTTGCTAACAAATTTATTGAATGGAATAATCTTGATTGGGGGATTCAACGAGTTGATGCTTGTCGGAATGAACAAGGTGAACTTTTATTAGTTGAATTAGAAGATTTAAATCCCTATCTTTCCTTGTTAGAATTATCTGATGAAACACTGAAGAACTTTGTAGAGGCAATGAAAAAGTCATTACTGAAAACTCTTCAGCTTAAATTTGAATTTTTCTTATAGAACTATCAGGTGCGTAGTAGTAAAAGAAGGAGCAGTCCCAAAAAAATTTTATAAGGAAAAAAGTCGTTCATGAACAAATCTAAAGATATATAAATGTGATTCTTAGCCATACTAATAAAGATTAAAATATAGTTAGGAGGCAATATTATGGGAAGATCAAACAATCAAAAATCATCTAGCAGAAAAAAATCATTAGCTCAAACTCCCAATAACTTAAAAATCGAACCGGATCGTGTGAATGAAGAGTTTTCACGTGAGCTAGGTGAAAGTGCGAAAATAAGAGCTACAAGACCTAAATGATACTACAAAAAAAGTGAAAGATACGGATTGATTACACTCTTTTTAAAAATTTTAGTAAAACAAATCGCGCTGTTTTTTAATAATTTCTATATAACCAACCTTGCGTTTGTTGAAGAAGATGTTTCACAAGGACCCTATTAATATGGTCCTTTTTTCTTTGTGAAAAATCAACAGCATTTAACCAGTGCCTTTAAATAAAAAAATGTGGCAATAGTATAAGATCAGAGCAAAAAACACGGTTTTATGCTTTGAAGCTAGACTTTTTGTACCTAATAAAATTACATAACTGTAGTATTCGTTTAAAAAAACAAACTAGTTCTGAAGCAGGCGACGTCCTGCATCGACCACTAGGCTCTTCAAAAAAATGGCCGCATTTGGATCCAATTACCTTTATCCCTGCTTAAACGACACCATTTCCTATTGATGGTGAAGAAGACGTTGATGTTAAGGTAACCATTGGACCAAAAAGCAAAAAAACCCAAATTCCTCTTATGATTACAGGGATGACCTATGGTATCACACTTAGTGAACAAACAAGGCTTTCTTTGGCGGAAGCAGCAAAAAATGTAGGAACCGCGATTAATTCCGGAGAAGGCGGAGTAATACCTGAAGAATTAGATAAAGCAGGAAAATATATTTTACAGTTTTCAAAAACAGTATGGTCAAAGGAAGAAGATCTTATTAAACGTGCCGACATGATAGAAATTAAGTTCGGACAAGGCGCACTAGCTGGGATGGGTGGAAAAATTTTACCCAAAAATTTAACAGGTCGGGCTCATGAAGTGGTGGTGCTTAAAGAGAATGAGAATGGAGTCTTTTTGAACATTTTTTTGAAAATCAAACATTGAAAGATATTAAAAAAATTGTTAATGAACTTCGGAGCATAACTGGTGGTGTTCCCATTGGTGTGAAAATGGGGGCAGGGGGAAAAATTGAAGAAGATATAGACCATTTAATTGAACTCGGTGTTGATATCATTACGATTGACGGCGGCCAAGCAGCCACAAAACGGTGCACTACTACCCATTTTATCCGATGACATGGGAATACCGACATTACATGCAGTTGTCTGGGCTGTTAATCATTTAGAAACGAGAAAAATGAAGGGTCAAATTAGTTTAATTGTCTCAGAAGGGCTAATAGTACCTGGGCACTTTTTAAAAGTACTTGCACTCGGTGCTGATGCTGTTTATGTAGGATCTGCCATATTATTTACTGTCTCACATAGTCAAGCATTGAATGCTCTACCCTTTGAACCACCTACACAAGTTGTTTGGAATCAAGATAAATTCAAGGATCAATTTAAGATAGAAGATGGAGTAAAAGCAGCAGAGAAATTCTTTACAGCAAGTATAGAAGAAATGAAAATGGCATTAAGAGCGATGGGGAAACGTTCCTTAAAGGAGTTGTCAAAAAAAGATTTAGTTTCCTATGATGAATTGACTGCTAAAATGATTAGAATTCCCTTTTCATTTGTACCTTGGGAAGACATACAAAAAGAGTAATAATTGAGTGTGTACGCAGCTATCAGCAAATTTACGAAAAACAGGAACAGAATCATATATACAATATAAAATAGTTGAAAAATTAACTAAAGAATGAATGACCTTGATGGATGGATATCCACCCAACCTGTTAGAGGGAGATGCTAAGTTTACTAATCCCTTGGCGAATCTCGATATCTTTATAATGAAAATTGTAGTTCCTTTAAAAAGGGTTCGTTTAGTCATCAATTATTTACCCTTTACCTAGTCCATATTTGAATATATGCATAATAAATGTAAGTCTATATTGGTTATTATAATGGAAGTGCAAAAGCTGCCGAGGAGGTAGCTTTTTTTCCTTTCCAATAAGGTCGTTTATGTAATTACTATTTTTGCTAAGGTTCTGATGATTATAGATTTCCATTTCTTCTTTTTACTAAGGATTTGTAAACGGTGATATATCTATTCCATCTCAATTAAATGTATTTTGTTTTAGTAAACTAAAATATCAAATTAGACTAAGGTTTATAGCAAAAGCTTGTCTCCATTCATAGGATAAAGAAAGGCTGTAATCAATGTTATTGGATTCAGTGTTCCTAAACGGGTTTTAAGTGTGGATTCCCCTCAATGGTTATTACAAAAGGAGGTGTTTCTGCCCGTCTTAGGGTTAATATGAAGGGAGAGGCTAGAATTGCCAAATGTTCAATTAGTACCCTTCCAAGTAGAAGGAATAACAGAAAATACCTTGGAAGTTCCACGAGGTATTAGAATGATTCGTGCACGCTCTATTTGGAGAGAAGGGTTTAAGGGTGAGAACATAGTAGTAGCCGTAATCGATACAGGATGCCAGTCAGATCACCCTGATTTGATTGATCAAATTATTGGTGGATATAATTTCACGGACGATTATTATGGTGATCCTGTCAAATTTGCCGATAATAACGGACACGGGACTCATGTTTGCGGAACCATTGCATCAGCAGAAAATGGTTTTGGAGTTGTAGGTGCAGCACCTAAAGCGAAGTTGCTGGTACTTAAGGTTTTAAATGGATCAGGAGAAGGAACAACAGAAAACATTACGTCAGCTATTAATTACGCTGTCAATTGGACAGGTCCTAATGGCGAAAAAGTACGGGTTATCTCGATGTCATTAGGGGGACCGGATAATGATCCGGCCTTACATTCGTCGATTATAAACGCCGTTCAATCTAATATAATGGTCGTGTGTGCCGCGGGAAATGAAGGCGATGGTAAGGCCGAAACAAACGAGTACAGTTATCCAGCTGCATATCCGGAAGTTGTGGCAGTAGGCTCAGTTGACCGGCGTGAACGAATTTCCAGATTTAGTAATTCTAATGGTGAGGTGGATTTAGTAGCCCCTGGGGAGAAAGTTGTATCAACCTTTCCTGGTAACCAATTTGCCGTCTTATCAGGTACATCCATGGCTGCCCCACATGTGTCAGGGGCTGTTGCGCTTTTGATAAATAAATTTGAAACAATACTTGGCCGTAAATTAACAGAGTTAGAAGAATTTAATGAACTCATAAATAATACAGTTTCGCTGGGCAAACCAAAGACTCAAGAAGGGCATGGAATGCTGAAACTAAATCACCAGAAATTAGAAAATATAAAAAAAGTTTTAAGGGAGTTTAGGTAGCCTTAAGATAGAGAACAGAAAAGTATATGATCCTAATTTCATTGCATATTGTGTTAGGAACTCGGATACAAAGTGATACAAACCCTCTGGGAGTTAAAGGTTTTTTTTTGTAAATTTATTGCTTATTAAACTACTATGAAAATAAAACTCTAGGTCTAACAAGCTGAAATATTATTAAACCTAAAAAGCTTCTTCAAAGTTTGAACTCTGCAGTAGCCGCCTACTTATAACTTTCTATATTTCTCTGGCAATCTGGTATCGAATAAAGGAACGCAGTGGCAGTTACGTATCTCACCTCATTTGCCAATTTCAGTACAGTTGGCATGATTTGATTTATGGTACGTTCAATTCTATCTTAGGTGATGAAAAATCGCACATTATCGGAAGGAATGTTTGGAAGCTGTTGCTTAGCGGCATGGCTGTCTCCTTGTTAAGTGCTATGATTGTTGGATTATTTGTTTGATAACCAATAAAAAATATATTACTTTTTTGTGTATTCAACTAAAAGGTGTGGAGTAAGAACATCCTTTATTTGAAAACAAACATATCTATTGATTTCGGTGTGTTAACTATACAATTTTAAAACAGACAACCAACTAAAAAATTGAAATCCGTTAAACTTTATCGGGATTATGCCAGCGTAGGGTATTAAGATCCAAAAACACTCATTTCTCCGGAGATGAGTGTTTTTATTTGCATCCTTAGTAGATCATGTAGTTCATCCTTTTTTGTTTAGCTTCGCATGGGGTATTTTGTGTGTAGTTTTGTTAAACAGACTAAGGAATAGATATACATAAAAAGCAAAGAATAAAGAAATATTTGACACAATAGCTTTTCTCTTTTCATAGGATAGGAGGGTATGGTATATTAATTTCAAGGAGGGATGGGAAATGGATGAAATGTTGAATGATAAAGATTCTGTGAATGAAGAAGAATGCTGTACGACCTCTTCCCACGGCCGAAGAAGTCATCACTCAGAAGCAGTAAAAAAGAATTTAACGACCCGGTTAAATCGAATTGAAGGTCAAATTCGCGGTATAAAGGGTCTTATTGAAAAAGATACGTATTGTGATGATGTGATTACCCAAATAGCAGCTACACAAAGCGCGATGAATAGTGTAGCCAAGATATTATTGGAAGGCCATCTAAGGAATTGTGTGGTCGAACGCCTGAATGAAGGGGATACAGAAGTTATAGATGAAGTGCTTGTAACGATACAAAAATTAATGAAAAAATAAAGGAGTAGATGTTGAAATGGAAAATGTAACATTGAGTGTAAGTGGAATGTCTTGTGGTCATTGTGTGAATGCAGTTGAAGGGAATGTAGGAAAACTTGCAGGTGTTGAAAGCGTAAAAGTACATTTGGACGCAGGAAAAGTAGATGTAGCGTTTGATAAGGAAAAAGTATCACTTGAGAAAATAAAAGAAACAATCGATGATCAAGGCTACGATGTCGAATAAGTCATGGGAGTGCTGTTAAGCACTTTTTTTTACAAAAAAATATACCCCATAGCGGTATAGGAAGGCGGGGATGATGTGAGCGGCCAAATAAAAGAAACAACAATGCAGATTACAGGAATGACTTGCGCTGCCTGTGCAAACCGGATTGAAAAAGGGTTAAACCGAATGGAAGGCGTTGAGGAAGCCACCGTTAATTTGGCTCTTGAGAAATCGGTCATTAAATATGATACGGAAAAATTAAGCAACAAGGACTTTGAAAAGAAAATTCAAGATCTTGGCTATGATGTAGTAAAAGAGAAAAAGGAATTTACGATTACGGGCATGACCTGTGCTGCCTGTGCAAACCGAATTGAAAAAGGGTTAAATAAGCTGGATGGAGTAAGCATGGCCAATGTGAACCTTGCGCTTGAAAATGCGACAGTCGAATATGATCCTTCCGAAGCCTCCCCAGTTGACATCATTCAACGGGTGGAGAAGTTAGGGTATGGGGCGATCATCAAGGAAGATAACACGGAATCCGTGGATTTCCGTCAAAAAGAAATTCAAAAACAAAAGAATACATTCATTCTTTCGGTCATATTATCATTTCCATTGTTATGGGCGATGGTAAGTCATTTTAGTTTTACTTCGTTTATTTATATGCCTGATTTCCTCATGAATCCTTGGGTGCAAATGGCATTCGCCACCCCAGTGCAATTTCTGATTGGAAAGCAGTTTTATGTTGGGGCTTATAAAGCCTTGAAAAATAAAAGTGCCAATATGGATGTATTAGTCGCAATGGGAACATCCGCTGCCTATTTTTACAGTGTTTATCAGGCGATCATATCGATGGGATCCCATCACAATACGGCACAACTTTATTTCGAAACTAGTTCGATTCTTATCACCCTCATTCTATTAGGGAAGCTTTTTGAAGCAAAAGCAAAAGGACGTTCTTCCGAGGCCATCAAAAAATTAATGGGGCTTCAGGCCAAAACGGCACTGGTGTTAAGGAACGGGGAAGAACTCGAAATACCACTTGAGGAAGTCATCGTGGGAGATACGATATTGGTGAAGCCGGGTGAAAAGATCCCTGTCGATGGAGAAGTAGTCGAAGGGAACTCTGCCGTTGATGAATCCATGTTAACGGGTGAGAGCATTCCGGTGGATAAAACAAACGGGGATACTGTGATCGGTTCAACATTGAATAAGAATGGTTTTCTCAAAATGAAAGCGACAAAGATCGGAAGGGATACAGCTCTTTCTCAAATCATAAAAGTGGTTGAAGATGCTCAAGGGTCCAAAGCCCCGATTCAACGTCTTGCTGACCAAATTTCCGGTGTCTTCGTTCCCATTGTTGTCGGAATCGCCCTTTTAACTTTTCTGGTTTGGATGATATGGGTTAACCCTGGAGAATTCACACCAGCTTTTGAAGCGATGATTGCAGTGCTAGTCATAGCCTGTCCATGTGCTTTAGGTCTGGCCACTCCAACATCCATCATGGCAGGATCAGGTCGGGCCGCTGAATTCGGTATTTTATTTAAAGGCGGGGAACACTTGGAAACCACACACCATATAGATACGGTCATTTTGGATAAAACGGGAACAGTGACAAATGGTACCCCAGTGTTGACCGATGTCCTCATCGAGAACGGTATGGAAGAAGAACAGTTTTTATCTCTAATCGGCGCAGCTGAAAAACAATCTGAACACCCTCTTGCGCAATCAATCGTTCAAGGAATTCAAGCAAGACAGATATCACTTGCTGCGATTGAGGAATTTGAAGCGATTCCTGGATACGGCGTGAGAGCTGTAGTGGATCAAAAAGTGTTATACGTCGGAACGCGTAAATTGATGAAGCAAAATAACGTGGATATTACTAATGCCCTAACAGCGATGGAAGCTTTTGAAGAGCAAGGGAAGACAGCAATGCTCGCTAGCATTGAAGGTGAATATGCAGGCCTCATTGCCGTTGCCGATACGATAAAAGATACCTCGCTAACGGCGATTAAAAGGTTGAAAGCAATGGATATCCAGGTCATCATGATAACCGGGGATAATCAAAGGACAGCAAATGCCATCGGCAATCAAGTGGGCATTGACCAAGTGATTGCAGAAGTCCTTCCTGAAGGGAAAGCGGAAGAAGTGAAAAAACTGCAGGCAGCCGGTAAAAGAGTGGCAATGGTCGGAGATGGTATAAATGATGCTCCCGCGCTGGCACTAGCCGATATAGGAATGGCCATAGGAACCGGGACGGACGTAGCCATGGAAGCTGCCGATATCACTTTGATCCGGGGTGATTTGAACAGTATTGCTGATGCAATCCTCATGAGCAGGAAAACGATGAGAAATATCAAACAAAACCTATTTTGGGCTTTTGCCTATAATGTAATCGGAATACCAATTGCGGCAATCGGACTGCTTGCACCATGGTTAGCTGGTGCTGCCATGGCTTTCAGTTCTGTATCAGTCGTATTGAATGCACTTCGCCTTCAACGGGTAAAGCTCTAAAAATCATTTAACATATAATGAAGGCATTTGTACTGACTAACCATGCCACGAGCGTTTGGATTTTCATTCCCAACAAATAAAAGCCGATGATTCCTTGGCAAGTGAATCATCGGCTTTCATCTGGATGTTTAAAGCGACCCCTAAATGATGTTCCTTCATACTTTCGGTTGCCAAACCGCTTATTTTAAACAGTAAAATACATAATCCGTTGGTGCGCCATGCTCGCCTTGTTGATGGAGCATCGCTGATACGTTACCGCGATGATAGGTCCCATGATTCACTACATGATGGATGAGGTCGGCAAGTACAAACTCACAAGCCCCCATTTTGGGATGTTCGGTTACAATGGTCCGTTCAAAATCAGGCTGTGAAGTAAAAAAAATATCATAATCCTTTGCAAGTTCATCATAGGAGGATTCAAGTTCACTTATTGAGACTCCGTCCACTTCTTTCCGCCGTTGTTCAACTTTCTTAAAAGTATCTTGAATGGTGCATCCTTTCATTATTTCCAACCAGGTAATATCTGTTGCGTAAAGGTGAACAAGGACTTCCTTGATGGATGGAAAGACACTTTTTATCGTGTCGCCATAGACTCCGTCCGGTAATTGTTTTAGGTTTTGGAACACTTGCTGATTAGCCCACACGTGGTAATCATACATTTTCCTTGCACGGTTCATTTCCATTTTTTCACTCCTTCAATTGTTACATATCCTTTTCGACATAATTAAAAAAATACCTCTATAAAAAATAACGGTCATCCTGTAAAGAAAATTACTTTTTTGATAAGTGAATAAATTGGTTTTTCACCAAAAAAGAACTGCTGAACGTTCCTCTTAGTTCCCAATACTAATCTTAGTGTCCTTATTCTTTTTGAATAATTAATCCAATAATTTTCTATTGAGATAACTTAAAGTTTAGTAGAGCCTAAATAAAAGAAGAAGTGGGGTAGATACTTTACTATTTTGGAAGAAAGATAAATAATTAAATTCTGTTAGTTTACATAAATGACCTTACCCACTTTGAGGCATTAGTTCAACAATATAAACATTATTTTGATTCGATAAAGTTTTTTAGAAGGTATCTGATAATTTGTCCATGCAATTGCCTCGTTTTATACATACCATGATAAAAGATGCCATCCTACTACAGTTATTATGTTTGATTACCATCACTTTTGCGTTCACCCATGTTAAGGGGGTCTATCCACTTTTAATATAATAGTAGAGCCATAGTAGATGAAGGGTTTCTCAAATAGGGAATCAACAGACATGTAGTTTTGATAAAGGTTTTAAAAAATAAAAAAGGAAAAATGGATGGATATGCAACCAATTGTCAATCAGGGATGGAAAGCATAAACAGAGATTAGAAGTGCGGTTAATCATGCGAACAACCTGAAAAGCTGGCAAGGTCAAAGAACATGATATTACAGAAGTTGTGTTAGAAAAAAACACAACCATGAGAATCTAGATCCTGTTAGCGAACTAATTTGTTAGAAAAATAGAACCGTCATTAATTCCAATCATCGATGTCAAGCGGTTTTATTCTTCAACTGACGGGGCTGATTTTTGGATTTCAAGAGTGTGAAAATTCGCTTTATTTGAAAGTATTGTTAATAATTATAATAACTCTTATCGAGGGGTGGAAAAAAATGAAAGCAGATGCCGTTTTTGAAGGTGGGGGGGTCAGGGGAATTGCTTTTATTGGAGCGATTCAAGCAATGGAAGAGGAAAAAGTAGAATGGGAAAGACTCGCTGGGACATCAGCAGGAGCAGTAATCGCAGCTCTATTGGCTAGTGGCTATAAAAGCCATGAAATTAGAGAACGGTATAGTGAAATCAACTACTCAAAGATGCGAGGCAGGACAATTCTAAATCGAATTCCCGTTTTTGGCTCCTTTTTGGAACTTATGGTTCACCTTGGGATTTATAAAAACGACTATTTGGAAACGTGGGTGGATTCTCTTCTTTCAGAAAAAGGGATTAGGACATTCGCGGATCTTCCAGATGGAAAGTTGAAGATAATTGCGTCTGATGTTTCGAATGGTCAGATGCTTATTTTGCCAGATGATTTGGAACGCTATGGGATGTCTCCTGCTGATTTAAAAGTTTCAACTGCCGTAATGATGAGTGCCTCTCTACCATTTTTCTTCCGTCCTGTTATTTGGAAATCAAAAGACCGGAAAAAATCCTACATTTTAGATGGTGGTTTACTTAGTAACTTCCCAATATGGATTTTCGATACAGACAATCCTCGCTTTCCAACATTCGGATTCCATTTTGTGAAAGATGAAGTTAACATAGATCCGGTAATACCAACGCCAATCCACCTTTTCAAAAATATATTTAAAACGATGCTTCAAGCCCATGATTTACGACATATGAACGAAGAAACGATTGAACGCACGATTCAAATTCCTACTGGCGGCATCAACGCAACGGACTTTGAACTGAATGAGGATGAAATCGACTTTCTCTATAAATCAGGCTATACTTCTGCAAAAGAATTTTTGTCTGAGTGGGATTTTGAACAATATAAGCACAAACGGATGCTAAGAGTAAAAAATAAGTAGGAGAAACATTACCCTATCGTTTCAAAAGGGTGAAAGAGTGGGACAAGGAGCTGTTACAACGGCTCTTTTTCTTATTGAACTAACGATCAATAGTTTAATATGAGGCATAGTTGTCTTGAGCTTAAAAGCAATAAATGGAAATGCGAAATCATAAAAAATTAACCAGAGATATTATTTTAGAATTTTTTAAATGGATAAACGGAAATAAAAGATTGAAAAAAGAAAACAACGTTGGAAGAAATATATACCATAAATGAATTCCCTTACCAGATTCAGGAGATGGATCAATCGAATAAATCGTTTCCGCAATAAATTATGAAATTCAAAAGATCCTAAAAGGAGAAGAGATAGGTGTAACCTAATGTCACTGTAAGGAACGGATGATGAGCCAGTCTTTCAGTCCTCTTTTAAAAATGCTGTTAAAAAATATAGTAGTAGTAAATGTGCATAGAGATGGAATCTTCACAATAAATGAAAACAGTATTCCGGGTGCTTATCAGGAAGTAGTGGAAGCTCCGTTAACCATCCCAGCTTCCATTAAGATATTGTAATACCAATAGAAAAGTGGATTCAGCAGCGCCAAGCGAACAATTAATGTCCCACTTATCTGGTAAACTACATACTGCTTTATCAGGTACGTCTATGGATGTCCCGCATGTATCAGGAGCGCTTGCTTATATTATAGAAAAGTAATAAAAAACGTCTCTAAGCCTTTCCGGTAGCAAAGCCAGAGATGGAAATGGATCGTGGGCTAAAGTTTGTTATGATTTTACTCTCAAAAAAACGGTCTATCAATTTTTCCCCACTTGGCATAAAACGTTTGCTAGGAATATAATCCTAAAAATAAGAATAAAGATTGACAATCACACATCCTCATAATACGATACTTTACAGAATAAATAGAATTTTCTTTTTATTTTTTGTCACAAAACAAAAACCGAGTTTTATATTATAAAACAATAACCTCCTTGTATATACATATTCTCCAAGCGTGAACTTTGACTTTTTCTAATTTTGGAAGCGCTGCCAATTACGGCGTTTTATATAACAAGGGGGAATAAGGTATGGAAGCAAGAATGGAAACAAAGCAAGAAAAGCCATTAAATATTGGCCGGAAATTTCGCTGGACCGTCGTCATCTGGTTATTGATTGGGGGAATAATCAACTATCTAGATCGGGCCAACCTCTCCATTGCGGCTCCCGAAATGATGAAGGATCTCGGACTGAGCGTGACCGAAATCGGGTTATTGGGAACCTTTTTTTCTTGGAGTTATGCATTAATGCAGCTTCCTTCCGGCTGGCTGATTGATCGGTTCGGGACCAAAAAGGTGTATACAATTGCGCTTATTTGGTGGAGCGGTGCGACCATTTTAACCGGAGCCGTTCATAAAATGAGTTCATTTATTGCTGCACGGATTTTACTTGGAGTGGGAGAAGCACCGTGTTTTCCGACGATGGCTAAGATCACTTCGTATTGGTTTCCTAAAAAGGAACGAGGCTTGGCAACTGGAATTTGGGATTCTTCGTCCAAATGGGGACCAGCCATTGCACCGCCAATTCTCGTTTTCATCATGGTGACGTTTGGATGGAGAGCGCTGTTTTATATAACGGGTGTGATCGGCATCATCTTCGCGATCGGTTTTGTTATTTTTTATAAAAATCCTGAAAAAAGCCAAAAACTTTCCAAGGAGGAATTTGATTACATTAAGTCGGAAGGTGGTGGAGTGGAGCAAGGTATTCAATCATCAAAAATAAAATGGGGTTCGTTATTTAAATATCGAAGCGTGTGGGGGATGATTCTGGGCTTCTTCTGTACCATTTGGATTTGGAACATTTTCCTTGTCTTCCTTCCCCTTTATTTGTTTGATGTCCATCATGTCTCACTTAAAGAAATGGGTATATATGCTGGTATTCCTTGGCTTGGCGGAATCTTTGGCAATATTTTCGGAGGATATCTTACTAAAAAATGGGTCGACAAAGGAATTACTACACCTATTAAAGCAAAGCGTGCCTTAATTAGTATATGTGCCATCTCGGCCGCTATTGTTGTATGTGCAGTTCCACTTGCCAAAGGGCTCGCTATTACCTTAACATTACTGACCCTTGCCCTTTGTTTTATTTCTGCCATTACAGGCAGCGCGTGGGCACTTGCCGGTGACATTGCTCCTCCTTCCATGGTTGCTTCCGTAGGTGCAATTCAGAATTTTGGCGGTTATTTTGGTGGAGCCTTTTCCCCTGTTGTGGCAGGCATGATAGTGGATGCAACTGGTTCTTACTCTCTTGCCTTTATATCTGGCGGTTTAATCGCCGGATGCGCCGCAATCTGTTATTGGTTTATTGTAAAACATCCTATTCAAGAATAGGGTAATCGAGGAGGACATAAATTGATGCCAAAAGTGTATATAGCAAGACCAGTACCGGCCGAGGTAGAGGCATTTATTTCGAAATATTGTCAGTATGAAAAATGGAAAGGCCCTGAACCAATCACCAGAAGCCAGCTGTTAAAGGAAATTTCCGATGTGGAGGGACTGCTCATCACAGGAGAAAAAATAAATGATGAATTTCTGGACCATGCACCATGTCTAAAGGCTGTCAGCAATATCTCGGTAGGCTACAACAACTTTGATCTAGAGGCAATGAAAAAGAGAAGCATAATCGGTACAAATACACCTGATGTTCTCAATGAAACCGTGGCTGATTTAGCTTTAGCCTTAATGCTCTCAGCAGCCCGCCGTATTCCGGAACTGGACAAGCTTGTAAAGGATGGCAAGTGGGGAAATAAAGGCGATGAACCCCTCTTTGGCGTTGATGTTCATGGGAAAACATTGGGCATCATCGGTATGGGGAGAATTGGGGAATCTATTGCAAGACGAGGCAAATTCGGTTTTAACATGGAAGTTTTGTATCATAATCGGCGAAGAAAATCCGAAGTGGAGGAAACGCTAAGTACAACCTACTCCTCTTTAGAGCACCTTTTACGGGAATCCGATTTCGTTCTTTTAATGGTCCCTTATTCTCCGGAGACGAGGCATCTTATGGGACGGGAGCAATTCGCGCTGATGAAAAAATCTGCGATCTTTATCAATACATCCCGCGGTCAGACGGTGGACGAAAAGGCCCTCATTGAAGCACTGCGAAATAAGGAAATCCTTGCAGCTGGTTTGGATGTATTTGAACAGGAACCCGTATCGCCTGACAATCCGCTTTTAGCCATGCCGAACGTGGTTACCTTGCCGCATATAGGTTCAGCTACTCATCAAACACGATTTGATATGGCCATGCTTGCGGCGAAGAACCTCGTTGCAGCGGTTACTGGAAGGGAGGTAAGCAATGTTGTCCCTGAATTGAAAGGACTTCAGTCACAAAAATAGTAAAAATTATTAACACAGCGGAAATATTAGGTTGGCCATGACAAATTAAAAGAATCGTTGATATTTAAAACTCACACCATTCATAAATTTAGATGAGATAGATAGTTTTTTATTAAATGCAGGACATAAAAGAAAAATTCGTTAAAAAGGCATCCATTCAATTTGGATGCCTTTTTAATGGGGAGAAAGTATGTGTTCAAAATGACCCTAAACAATTTGTTCTACGGCACAATTCCAACCAACAAAATAAGACGTAGAAGACTTGACTAGGAAGCATTAGGTTAGAAGGGATGATCATTCATTAGATATATTACAGAAAGAATAGTCCACGGGTCCAAGAAAAGAATACGAGGTGGTTAAGAAGAGAAATATGCTGCATGAACTGCATAGTGACTATTAAAAATAATTCTAAAATAACTCCATGTGTGCAGTTGTAATGATTCCAAGAAGTATTAGTAGAATTAGACATATTTTAAATCATTTGGTTCTTTTTCTTTTCCTAAGTAAATTCAATAGTTTATCTAGTTCCTGGCTTTTATATAATGTTGTTGGGGCTGTAAAACCATATATCATTCCTATAGTTATTAATTCTTTCCTCAATATCTCAATTTTTTCATTTAATTCTTCCATACTCTCCAATGCAGAATCCCTCAAGTACTTTCATTTTTTATTATGAAACCATTATTACATAAATTAGGATGTTTTTAAATAAAAAGTGAGTGACTACTCATTAATTATTTGGACATTCATTAGTCCGATTTTGTATCTTGCTTTTATTCTACTTTCCCGCAGACTTCATTAGGCTTACATAAACAGATGAAATACTATAAGTTTATTAAAAATTTTTCATTGTTAAAATAGCCCATGGAAGTTATTTGTAACGATTAAATAAATGATTCATGAAGAGAACTAGGTCGAAAGACTGTCGTTATATGTTAATGTTTGTAGGTCTATGTAAATGCATGAGTGAATCAAAACTCTTTTTGTGTTCCATGGGGACTATTAGTCCTGAATGAAAATTCCTAATTGGAAATTTATTGATTTACACTTCTTCATACACCTTTAAAAATGCCCTTCTATACTTGAACCAGATTCAAATAATAGGAGGGAAAGATCAATGAATAATGAAAGAGCAATGGATGATTTAATTAAGAATTGGAGCGAATTAGGTAAGAATATGGACCGCCGAAACTTTATCCAGGGAGCAAGTAAGCTTGCCGGACTTTCATTAGGTCTTGCCCTTGCCCAATCAATGGGCGGGATTGAAGTGAATGCTGCCCCGAAATTCAGTGATTATCCATTTACTCTCGGAGTAGCTTCAGGTGATCCGCTCTCGGACAGTGTAGTTTTATGGACAAGGTTGGCACCTGATCCGTTGAATGGCGGAGGAATGCCAAAAGAAGCCATTTCCGTTAAATGGGAAGTGGCAAAGGATGAGAATTTCAGAAAGATTGTCCAGCAAGGCAAGGAAATAGCCAGGCCGGAACTTGGCCACTCCGTTCATGTGGAAGTAAGCGGGTTAAAACCTGATAAGGTCTATTTTTACCGTTTTAAAAGCGGAGGGGAAGTAAGTCAGACTGGGAAAACGAAAACACTTCCGCCAATAGGTTCAAGTGTATCTAGCTTGTCATTCGCGTTTGTTTCATGCCAGCAATTTGAGCATGGTTATTATACGGCCTATAAACATTTGGCAAAAGAAGATCTGGATATTGTCTTTCACCTAGGCGATTACATATATGAATATGGCCCAAATGAATATGTTTCTTCTTCAGGTAATGTCCGTGTACATAGTGGTCCGGAGATCATCACGCTTGAGGATTATCGAAATAGGTACGCACAATACCGCTCCGATACCCATTTAAAAGCGGCACACGCAGCTTTCCCATGGGTCGTGACTTGGGATGATCATGAAGTTGAAAACAATTATGCAAATGTCATTCCGGAAAAAGGACAATCGGTAGAAGCATTCATCAAGAGAAGGGCCGCCGCCTATCAAGCTTACTATGAGCATATGCCCCTTCGTAAATCATCTTTGCCTAAGGGAGCGGATATGCGGTTATACAGAAATTTCACATATGGCGATCTGGCCTCTTTCTTTGTATTGGATTCCCGTCAATACCGGGATGATCAGGCAAACGGCGATGGAAGTTCCCCGCAAACGCCTGAGTCACTTGATCCGAAAAGGACATTGCTAGGTCCAGAGCAGGAACTGTGGTTAACTGACAATCTATCAAAATCAAAAACGAAGTGGAACGTTCTGCCTCAGCAGATTTTCTTTGCACAAAGGAATTATGGAACACCAGCAGCTCCCAAATTCAGCATGGATTCCTGGGATGGTTACCCGGCTGCACGCGATCGTTTAATTGAAGTAATCAAAAGAAACAATCTGGAAAATCTAGTTGTGTTGACTGGTGATGTACACGCAAGCTGGGCAGCCAATTTAAAGGCGGATTTCGATGATCCAAATTCAAAGATTTTCGGTGTGGAGTTTGTCGGCACATCCATCACATCTGGTGGAAATGGAGCGGATAAGCGTGCGGATACGGATAAAATTCTAAGTCAGAATCCACATATAAAGTTCTTTAATGATTACCGGGGATATGTCCGATGCAAAGTAACACCAGAACAATGGAAGGCTGACTATCGTGTAGTCCCATTCGTGACAGAACCAGGTGCGGATATATCGACAAGAGCATCCTTTGTTTTTGATAAGGATCAATCAGGGTTGCGAAAGGTTGCATCAGCAGCGGTTATGGAAGGTGTACAAAAAACGAACGAAGTCGAGGAAGATCGGACACGTGCCCATAATCGCGCACATGAAAAACAAAGAATGAAAAGTCAGGGGAAAGTGACCAATTGATAGGGAACCATTATGATGCTTGACAAGGATATAGCGAAGAAAAATGAGAAGATCAGAGGAGTGAATAAGAATGCTTTCAAATATAGGAATACCTGGTTTGGTGATTGTACTCGTGATTGCACTGATTATTTTTGGACCGTCCAAACTGCCGGAAATAGGCCGTGCATTTGGCCGGACATTGTCCGAATTCAAAAGTGCAACAAAAGGATTAGTGAATGATACAGAAAAAGAGGATGAAAACGAGAATAAAGCTGCGTTAAGAGCTGTTAAAAAAGAGGGATGAAGTAAATGAGATATAGCGGGCGGAAAGACTCGCCTGCTTCTTTTCATGAAAAGAGTTCGAGGGGAAGTGCCTTTTGCTATAGTGCAAGAAAATGTCTTAGAAGGAGGAGTGAAAGTGGAGAGTAAGGATTTACACGTTATTGAGCATATGGAGGAACTCCGAAGCAGAATCATTAAAACACTGATAGGTTTTGTGGCTTTTTTCATAGTGAGTTTCATATTCGTACAGGATATTTATGAACTGCTCATTAAGGATTTGGAAGGAAAGCTTGCCGTGCTCGGTCCGAGTGAGATCCTATGGGTTTATATGATAATCGCTGGGGTTTGCGCAATAGCTGCAACGATTCCGCTGGCAGCCTATCAGTTATGGCGCTTTGTGGCTCCAGCTTTGAAACCGGAAGAAAGAAGAGTTACATTTCGTTTCATACCTGGGCTGTTCATTTTATTCATCACAGGTATCTCATTTGGATATTTTGTGTTGTTTCCAATAGTGTTGGGTTTCCTCACTTCCCTATCGGCCGGGCAGTTCGAGATGATGTTCACTGCGGAAAAGTACTTTCGGTTCATGATTAATTTGATCTTACCTTTCGGAATTTTATTCGAGATGCCGCTTGTGGTCATGTTCCTGACCAGATTAGGGATCATCAATCCAGCCGTGTTGAAAAAGTCTCGTAAGATTTCTTATTTCGTCCTGGTCATAATCTCGATCCTGATTACGCCTCCAGATATAATTTCGGACATTTTGGTTATCGTCCCTTTGCTTGTGCTTTATGAAGTGAGTGTACAGCTGTCCAATATGGTTTATCGAAAAAGGCTTATGAAAGATGAGTCAGCATTACCTGTAACATGAAAATGATAATCACGACCTATTGAATAAATCATTTCTTAGGAAATAGTTAATGGAACACTAAAAAGTTGAGGGGCATATCCCTCAACTTTTTTATTGCGGAATAATATTTGTTGGAAATAATCGGGAAATTTTTTGAAGCGAGCATTATTAGATGACTTCTCGATGTACTACCTGTGGAAATTTAGTTCATTCATTCAGATAACTTTGTACAGAACCTCTACAATGTCTAAATGATTTTGTGGTGAACAAGGAAATCTTCAACTTTTAAGGGGGATGTTTTATTTTATTTATTAGAAGGAGAGAGGATTCTGGTTAGCGAATTCTTCTAATCACTTGAACAAAAATATGCACCCTACGTAAAATCATTCAAAAAATATCGAAAGGGATAAGGGTCGAACAAATTGGTGTAAGAGATGAATGTGTATCTTATGTTCAAGTATAAATATATATTTAGGGGGGAAAGCATTATCAAAAAACAATTGGGATGGTGAGAAGTTTATGAAGGATTTGATGAAAATCATCGCAGGAAACATTTCCATGACCTTTGCCTATGCTTATTTAATCGTTCCAAATGAAATTATCAATGGCGGGGTAACTAGTTCGGCATTATTATTGAATGCATTATCGGGTTATAACATTGCCATGCTAGCCAATTTCGTTACAGGGCTACTGTTAATCATTTGTTTAGTTTTTCTAGGGAAAGAGTACTTTTTTAAGTCAATCGTAAGTTCCCTTAGCTATATGGTTTTTTTTAATTTTTTTTATTCATTGAAGATTAATTTCGATATGAATATCGCTTTAGTGATTATCATTTCGTCGATTTTGATAGCTATAGGATATTATTTATGTATAACAGCAAATGCCTCCACTGTTGGTTTTGACGTGATCGCCTTAATTTTGCATCATAAAAATGAAAAAATTGATATTGCAGCTACAATCAGGATCATTAATCTTATAGTACTCATACTGGGCCTTCTTGTTTACGGATTTACTTCGATTGTTAAGGGAATAGCGTTTACATTGTTTTTTTCATTTCTTCTAAAGAAAATGCTGGATAGAAAGCAGAAGGCCGTAAAGTCAGCAGTGGAAAGTGTGTTGGATGAAACCTCCAAGGTTAAAGAATTAAAATGAACAAATTGCCGACTAACTGGAGACCGTTTGTTGTATTTAATAATTTTCATTTTGTTATCTAAATATTCTGATTTTTAAATTGACTTTAAAAAAATGAGAGTGTATTATACACATAGAAAGTGGTACTAACATCATGACGTAGTGATGTTATATCTGCTTCGAATTTCAAAATAGCACTTAGGAAGGAGGAACAGTGATATAGAATCTTAATTTCATAGTCATCTCCTGTGTTGTTTTTAAAATGCCATGTTTCCAAGTTCCCACTATCTTTGTGAAATTGTAAAGGACAGGCGGTAGAAAAGTCCTGTTTTTACATTCAAGTAGCGATTATGTTAGTTGATTCCCCAAAATATTGAAAGTTGGTGGAGGGTATGAAACATCAACAGGAAGAACTGAAACCAGGTCTGAAACAAAGACATTTAACGATGATATCTTTGAGTGGAGTCATAGGCGCTGGTTTATTCGTAGGAAGCGGTATCATAATTGGTCAAACGGGCCCCGGGGCGATATTATCATATGTTTTGGCGGGCTTGATCGTTGTTTTAGTCATGAGGATGCTTGGGGAAATGGCCACAGTTAATCCCAATACTGGATCTTTTGCCGTTTATGCAAGAGAGGGGATAGGTGAATGGGCCGGTTTTACAACAGGTTGGTTATATTGGTTCTTTTGGGTTATCGTAATTGCTTTGGAAGCAACAGCTGGAGCAGCAATCATACACAGCTGGCTTCCTTCCGTCCCCGTCTGGGTCATAAGTCTATCATTGATCATCCTATTGAAAATGACGAATATTTTTTCCGTAAAATCGTTTGGTGAATTCGAATACTGGTTTTCAATCATTAAAATAATCAGTATTATACTATTTTTGTGCCTGGGTGTGGCAGTGATATTAGGGTTTATCCCAACGATAAAACCACCTGGCACTTCGAATCTTTTAAATTTTGGCGGTTTTATTCCGAACGGGCTAAGTTCTGTGCTTGTTGGCGTCGCCATTGTTTTTCATGCATTTGTTGGAGTGGAGATTCCAGCGATTGCCGCGGGTGAGACCAGTGACCCGGTAAAATCAGTTAGAAGTGCATTGAATAGTGTCGTTTGGCGAATTCTGATTTTCTATATTGGATCCATCGCGATACTAGTGACGCTATTACCCTGGAATTCGGCTTCTCTGCTGAAAAGTCCATTTGTTGCCGTCCTTGAATTATTGGGAATCCCTTCTGCTGCACTGATCATGAATATAGTGATTCTCATTGCATTGCTATCCTGTTTGAATTCGGGATTATATACGAGTTCACGCATGTTATTTTCACTTGCACAAAAGGGTGACGCTCCAAAGGTATTTTCAAAAGTGAGCAAGAACGGCGTTCCTATATTTGCTGTAGTCGGCTCTACTTTATTTGCCTTTATCAGCACCATTTTCAGTTATGTTTCACCTGATAAAATCTTTTTCTTTTTAGTGAATTCCTCAGGTGGAGTCGGAATTCTTGTTTATCTGGCCATTGCGGTTTCCCATCTCCGATTAAGGAAGAGAATGGAGAAAGAGAATCCCGGAATTTTCAAGATCAAGATGTGGTTATTCCCTTATTTGACTTATGCAACCATAATTTCCATGATCTCTGTGTTGATATTAATGGCCTTTATCGATTCGCAGCGCCCACAGTTTATCTTTACCATGCTATTTAGCTTGATCGTTATCTGTTCATTCTTTTTCATTCGAAGAAAAAAAGCGAAGTCCATGGAGAATGAATTGAATATTGTTTCTGGTTCCCCTAATTCTGAAAAGTTATAGATTTGGCTCTATACATTATAAGGCAATTCTTCTTTTGCTTCTAAGGAACTCCTCAGACAGAATTCTTCAATCACTAATCAGCTAGAATATGATTCCCATAGAAAAAGAGAGTTGTGCCATTAAGTGCTTGGTGCCATCTGTCTTTTAAATCATGAAGGAGGGATTATGTTGAATGGTTTCCGTGTAATAACTTATGGGGCTGTCCTTGGAGCCCTATTGCTGTCAGGCTGCAACAATTCAGCTGAACCGGACGAGGCTCAACAGGAAAATAGTCCAGTCATGAATGAAAATCCCGATTCAAATACGGGTGAAACCCAGGTTATTAAAAAAGGTGTCGGCGATGTGATTCGATCCATAAAAGGATTGGATTCAGAAATAAGTATGGAGGCGGGTTCAGAGAAAATTCAAGAATTGGGAAAAGAGATCAGTTCTAATTGGGATTCGATAGAAAAGCAAGTGGAGGATGAATACCCAAATTGGTATGAACGGATTGAGAAAAACCTTTACCCATTAATTGGGGAGTCAGGGAATCCGGATAAGGACCTTGAAAAGATGAAAAGACTCTCTGAAGCTACTAAAAAAGATCTTCAGTTATTTTTGGAAGAAGTTAACTGAATTTTTTCTATAGCCGGGTTTAGCATGTTTGGTGATTTTTGAGGAGGTAAGGATAAGGAGGGGAGCATAGATTGGAAAATGCAAAAGAATGCAAAGAGGTTCAGGCAGTCATATTTGATTGGGCAGGAACGACGGTGGATTATGGTTGTTTTGCGCCGGTCCAAGCATTTGTCGAGATATTCAGGATAAGGGGGATAGATATTACCATTAGGGAAGCAAGGGAACCTATGGGTTTATTGAAAATGGATCATATAATGGAACTCCTGAAAATGAAACGAATCTCCAATTTATGGATTGCTAAATTCGGGAAAGAACCGGACGAAAGAGATCTAAAATCATTATATAAGGACTTTGAGGCTTTGCTTTTTAAGGTTCTCAAGGAGAACGCCAAGCCAATACCAGGCGTAATTGAATTAGTCAGCCGATTAAGGAAGCAAGGAATAAAAATCGGTTCGACAACAGGGTATACTAGTGAAATGATTGATGTTGTTAAAGAAGAGGCAGAAAAATGGGGCTATCAACCAGATTCCATCGTTGCGTCTACCGAAGTGCCGGCAGGAAGGCCTGCCCCATGGATGTGCTTTAAGACGGCGATGAATCTCCAAGTGTATCCACTCAGCAAAATCGTTAAAGTCGGCGATACGATCAGTGACATCAAAGAAGGCATTTCTGCGGGAATGTGGACTGTTGCCGTATTGAAGGGCGGCAGTGAAATCGGCCTTTCAGAAGCAGAAATCAACGAAATGGACCCATATGATCTGCAAAAACGGATGAAGCATGCAGAAAATCGTTTTTGGAATGCAGGTGCCGATTTCGTAATTGATGAAATAGGTGATTTATTGGAAATCATCGATAGGATCAACTACAGATTGACAGAAAAAAAGGATACATTCATTGGTTAAAAAGATTCTTATATATGAGTTAGTGACTATAATGATAAGATACTTTAAATAAATTCAAAATATTCAATTTATTTATTGACTGTTTCATTCAATGGTAGTATTATACATCTTGTAACTGGTACGGACGTCGCAACGTCATTATCAGAAATAACTATAATTAAGGAGAATGTGCTATGGTCGAAACAAAAATGTTAAGAGGTACGAAAGTTAAAATGACACCAAGTGAAGCCATCGTTGAGACATTAGTGGCCGAGGGAGTTAAACATATCTCGGGAATTCTGGGATCTGCTTTCATGGATATGCTTGATTTATTGCCAACTGCAGGCATTCGTTTCATTGGTGTCCGCCATGAACAAAGTGCAGCACATATGGAAGATGCATATTGTCGTGTCTCCGGGGTTGCAGGAGTTGTCATCGGGCAAAACGGGCCTGGAATGACGAATATGGTCACCTCTGTTGCAGCGGCCAATCAAGCTCATACTCCTATGGTGGTCATATCACCTTCAGCTGGTACACCAACGGTTGGATGGGATGGTTTTCAAGAATGTGATCAGGTTTCCATCTTCAAGGCCATCACGAAAGAAACGGTTAGAGTGACACACCCTGGCCGGGTCGCTGATTGCCTCAGGACAGCATTTCGGATTGCCTATGCCGAGAGGGGGCCGGTTTTATTCGATATTCCCCGTGATTACTTCTATGGTGAAGTGGAAGATCAAATACTTCAACCACATCAATATCGCGTAGATGAACGGGGATGCGGATCATCTGCATCATTGGATAGAGCAGCTGAAATTTTAGCTGAAGCTGAGTATCCTGTCATCATTTCCGGTAGGGGAACAGTTGATTCGGATGGCATTGAAGAAATTAAGAATATTGCAGAATATTTAACAGCTCCAGTAGCTGTCTCCTATATGCATAATGATGCCTTTCCTGCTGATCATCCATTATCAGTCGGCCCAATCGGTTACATGGGTTCAAAGGCTGCCATGAATACGCTTAAGAAGGCGGACGTCATATTGGCGGTCGGTACTAGATTATCGGTATTTGGAACGCTACCATGCTATGACATTGATTATTTCCCTAAAGATGCGCAAATCATCCAAATAGATATTAACCCGAGGCAAATAGCGAGGACGCACCCTGTGGAAGTTGGGATCATCGGAGATGCCCGTGAAGCTAGCCATGAAATCTTGAAACGGTTGAAGGCTAGTAAACCTAACCTGAAACAAGAAAAAAAGCGGATGGTCGAAGTAACGAATGAAAAACAAAAATGGGAAGAAGAATTGGTGAGACTTGCGATGATCGATGGAACGCCAATCAATCCGCGTCGAGCCCTATTGGAATTGACTAAAGTGTTGCCTGAAAATGCCATCGTTACTACAGATATCGGTAATGTATCGTCAACTGCAAACGCTTACTTAAAGTTCAACCAGAGCCGCAGGCATATCGCTGCCCTTACATTCGGGAACACGGGATTTGCTTACCCATCCGCACTTGGTGCCAAGTTAGCTGAGCCGAATACGCCTGTTTTAGCCATTGTTGGAGATGGAGCGTGGGGCATGAGCTTACATGAAGTGAGTACGGCCGTTGAAGAAAATATACCGGTCATAGCATGTGTCTTCAATAATAATGCATGGTGTGCAGAGAAAAAGAATCAGGTCGATTTTTATAATAACCGTTTTGTAGGGGCGGATATCCAAAATCCTGATTTCGCAGAAGTTGCCCGATCAATGGGTGCTGTTGGTATAAGAGTCGAAAAAGCTGACGAGTTAGGGGCTGTCATTGAAGAAGCAATAAAATCAAATAAACCGACTGTCATTGATATACAAGTAGATGGAACACAATTAGCTCCGCCATTTAGAAAAGATGCATTAAAAATGCCTACTAGATTATTAGAAAAGTATTCTCATTTAGATCATAAAAACTGGGATAAATAATTGTATGAAACTAGAGTGATATGACAGGTGCTATGACTTGAATTTTGGGTCATTGCACCATCACCCATTCGCTCTAAAAGGTCAGTAACAACATGGGAACTCAACTTAATTGCATTCGATGAATAATAAGGGGGTTTCAAAAGTGAAGATGGAAACTGAAACGAAAGACCTTGTTCAAATGGATAAAGACCATTTATGGCATGCGATGCATCGCTATAATGAAAAGGATGCTCCCATGATGGCTACAGAAGGATCCGGCTCATGGTTCACAGATGCTAAAGGGGATAAATATTTAGATGGGGTTTCCGGTTTGTGGTGCTTGAACCTGGGTCATGGAAGAAAAGAGATTGCCCAGGCAGCGTATGAACAAATGGTTAACTTATCTTACTTCCCTTTAACGTTAAGCCATAAGCCGGCAATCGAATTATCTGCAAAAATAAGTGAGCATTTAAAGGGCTCCTATACAACGTTTTTTACGAACAGCGGCTCTGAGGCGAATGAAACAGCTTTTAAAATAGCCAGGCAATATCATTCCCAAAATGGCAATCAGGGTAAATACAAATTCATCTCTAGGTACAGAGCTTATCATGGCAATACTTTTGGCGCGCTAAGCGCGACCGCACAGGCAAACCGGAGAGTGAAATATGATCCGGCGGTTCCAGGTTTCCTGCATGTGCCACCGCCGTACAATTATCGAAGCCCATTTGGGGAAAACGTTGAAAACTCCGATTTGCTTGCAGCTGAATATATCGATCAGGTCATTAATTTTGAAGGAGCTGAAACGGTAGCGGGTGTTATTCTTGAACCATTCATCTCTGGTGGCGGGGTCCTTATTCCTTCAAAAGAATACTTAACGAGGGTTTCGGAAATCTGTAAGAAGCATGATGTTCTTTTAATTGTGGATGAAGTGGTTTCAGGTTTTGGAAGAACCGGAAAAATGTTTGGGTTCATGCACTCCGATGGCGTTCAACCGGATATTGTAACAATGGCAAAGGGTTTGACCAGCGGTTATCTTCCACTTGGAGCAACGGCAGTGAATTCGAGGATTTATGAGAAATTCAAAGAGAACGGAAATTTAAATCATTTCAGGCATGTGTCAACATATGGAGGTCACCCTGCATCTTGCGCAGTTGCCCTTAAGAACATTGAAATCTTGGAAAATGAAAAAATCGTTCAGCGAGTATCTGAACTTAGTGAGTCGACACTAAGTGAGCTATTTGAATTGACAGCCCTTGATAAAGTAGGGGAAGTTCGGGGAGTAGGGTTTTTATACGGCATTGAATTAGTGGAAGATAAAAAGGCAAAAACACCAGTTTCCGATGAGTTCATGGGTAAAATAATCGGAGCTTGCAAGGAAAAGGGCCTTATCATCGGCCGGAATGGTGATACAGTTCCTGGATATGGTAATGTACTGATCATTGCGCCGCCTTTATCTTCGACCGTTGAAGATTTACGCTTTGTCATAGAAACCGTTAAATCCGTTTTATATGAATTATGCTAACAAAAAAGATGATTAACTTTAGGGTGCTATATTTATAGACGAAAAATGAAGATGGGCATGATATGTCTAGCAGCTTTGACATCCATGTCCATTTTTTCATATTGGGTCTAAAAGTGTGGGAAAACTGGAGAATCCGGAGTAGGAGGAAATATGCAATCACAACAAAGATTATTGGTGGTTCTGGCACATCCCGATGATGAGTCATTCCTGTGTGGCGGAACCATTGCTAAAATGTCTGAGCAAGGTGTTCATATAACCTTACTATGTGCGACAAAAGGCGAAATGGGCAGGCGCATGGGAAATCCCATTCTTACAACAAGGGAGGCATTGCCTGGACTAAGGGTAAAGGAGTTAAAAAACGCTTGTGAAGAATTGGGGATCAGCGACCTGCGATTTTTAAACGTGAGGGATAAAACGATAGAATTTGAGAGCTTCGATCTATTGGCGGAGAGAATCGTAAAGGTGATACGTGAAGTTCAGCCAGAGGCACTAGTAACATTCCATGAGAAATATGGGGGGCATCCAGACCATTGTGCGATTGGCCGTGCTGCCGAATTTGCTTATCTAAATTCCGGTGATCCCGATTTTTATCCAGATCCAGTATTTCCAGCTTTTAAGGTTCATAGTCTGTACTTTGTCCTTTGGCATGCTTTTTATGATGAATGGTTTAAGGAATACGGGCTGAGCATGATCACAGAAGTGGATATAGCAGGGACTTTACAGAAAAAGATCCGTGCCTTAAGGGCCCATCGCTCCCAGACTCTAGCAGTTCCTGAATTATGGGGGAATCAAAATCCAAGCTTGCCTTTTTTAAAGGAATCCGAGTATTTTATCAAAGGGAATTCGCCTACCAATATAGAAGAAATCAATTTTTTTCAAACGATTGAAAGGTTGGGATGATTCGTAATTTGGGCATTAGTTTATCTGGAAAGGGGGAAGGAATGTATGGAATTAGAAAAATATGAGCCACTGGAAGAAATACCTCAGGCACAGCAAAAACCGCTTCAAAATAAGGTGCTTTTGTGGCTGAGCGGTATCGCTTTCACCTTTTTTATTGCCCTCTTAGGCTTGGGGCTGTCCAAGATTTCGGGATTCAATCGAATCGGCCCTCTTGCATGCTCGATCATCATTGCCGTGATTTATCGTCAAATTGCGGGATATCCAGAAAAGTTCCGGACGGGAATTGAATTTTCCGCAAAAAAACTTTTGCGTTTTGCCATCATTTTATACGGGTTGAAATTAAATATCGATGTTATTTTCAATCAAGGACTGCCATTGTTGGTACGTGACATAGGGACAGTAACATTTGCCATAGTCGTGATGGTCCTGATTGCAAAGTGGTTTAAGGCAGATGCTTCCATTTCGCTTCTTCTTGCTGTAGGAACCGGTATATGCGGGGCAGCAGCCATCGCAGCCATATCTCCAATCGTGAAAGCGAAGGAAGAGGATACAGCCATCGGCGTTGGGATAATAGCTTTAATGGGAACACTTTTCTCGATTATATATACCCTTTTACGTCCGATTCTTCCGCTGTCTGCTTTGGATTATGGAATCTGGTCTGGGATCAGCCTTCATGAAATCGCCCATGTTGCATTGGCAGGTGCACCGGCTGGTGAAGATGCGCTAGCGATTGCACTACTCGCAAAATTAGGCCGTGTCTTTTTACTTATCCCATTATGTTTCATTTTTATGTATTGGATGAAAAAACGCACATCCGGGAAGATGGGGCATGATGCTAAAATTGATTTTCCATGGTTCCTCGTTGGTTTTATAATCATGAGTTTAATAGGAAGTTATGTGTTTGGAACTTATATTACGGTGTCTCCTCTTGTAATGGATGGCATTTCCAAAACGACTACATTTATATTGACAATGGCCATGATCGGTCTTGGACTGAATGTAAGCCTGCAGGCACTGCGGACAAAAGCCATGCGTCCTCTTTTAGCCATGACCATTACCTCTTTGCTGCTTTCCATCATCTCGTACTTTATCGTTTAATATATAAGCTTTCCATTGATGTCCCAGTTAGATAAGCCTAAAAATGTGATGAATAATGCATATGGATAGCCCTGAATATATTAATCTATTCAGGTTTTTTTTATTCGTTCGAAGAAAACGTTTTTGGAAATGTAGGAGTGGAAATTTGATCAAATCCTAATTTAAGGAAAAAAATAAGTGTTGACATGTTTGAATATTATAACTATTTGGTTTACAATATAAGAAATATAAGAACTGATACGAACATTACGATGTCTTTTTCTGTTTGGAGGAAATTTTATGGAGTTAGACTTTAAAAATCCAATCCCTTTACATGCTCAATTGAAAACCATATTGGAAAATCAGATTTTGGAAGGTTATTATAAAGACAAAATCCCTAGTGAAAGGGAACTCATGGATATGTATTCTGTCAGCAGGAGTACTGTACGGGAAGCCGTATCCATCCTGGTTCGTGAGGGAATATTGGAAAAGAGGCATGGAAAGGGAACGTTCGTTTCCCTTAAACCTGTACAAGAATGGCTAAAGATGATAAGTTTCACTGAAACAACTAAAAGCATGGGAATTAAATTACTAGATCATGGCCGTGTAATGACACCTGAAAATATTGCTGATGCAAATGGGTTCGAAGATGAATCTTACCATATTAAAAGGCTGCGGTTACAGGGAGATGTCCCCATAGCCATTGAATTGCATTATTATTCTTTGGACCTAGGAAAAAAATTGACGAAATTCGATTTAAGTACAACCGTATTGTATGATGCACTCGAAGGTGATCTAAACATTGACTTTTGTGAGGCGGAACAAATCATAACCTGCGGCTTTCCAACAAAAGAAGATGCAGAACATTTAGGTATAGCCGAAACGATGTGCTTGTTGATTACAGAACGAATGATTTTTGATTCTGATGGTAATTTAGTAGAGTATTACAAAGGATTATTCCGATCTGATATGTACTCATTCGCAATGAAAATGTCCCGGAAGAATTGATTTTGGGGACATGATATAACCTAAGCCTTTCTAAGAAGTAGAGAGGCTTAGGTTATTTTAAATCCTACCAGTATATACTATGATACGACTTTTAATGGAGAGTTTGTCTATGTTTATAACAAAGGCATGTTTTAATATAATCTATTGTTATGATCAAATTACATACCTTATTTCAAGATCTAGAATATCTATGCTTGACCAACGTTTTCAGTCGTTTGGTTTTTGAGGGCTTGTCATCCTCCAATTTAGCTGAGATAAGCCCAAGTACCACTCCAAGCAACGCACCTGCTCCCACTTCCACAGGCTGATGTCCGAGCAGTTCATTCAGTTCCTTCTCACGCTCCACAAACTCAAAGCTCGGAAACTCTCCCGAAAATTTCGCCATATTATCTTCAAGGTCATTCACAAGCTTAGCAATTTCGCCTGTATGGCGCCGAATCCCCTGAGCATCATACATCACAATCACGCCAAACACTGTCGCAAGCGCTGTTTCCGTATGCATCCAGCCTTTATTCGCTGCCACATAGGATGCCAGTGCGGCCACACCGGCAGAGTGCGAACTAGGCATGCCACCTGTTGTGAAAGCCTGCTTCAAGTCCCACTTTCCCGTCAGCTTATAATGCGTTAAAATTTTCAGTCCTTGCGCAATGCCGATCGCCGAAAGCGCCGTTAAAATTCCCCGATTCATCTTTTCCATGAGCAACTCCTCCACTCCAGACCAGTCCAACCCAATCCAGGATTTTATCTTCCCTCTTTTGATACCCCAATAATAATTTTTATATGCAGCAGTTCCATGATTATCGGCATTTAATAAGAGCCTGCTTAATTTCCGACCTAGGGGGTTCTGACTTGCTTTTTTCGGAGAAGGTCACCATTTTATAATAATATTTATAGGATGGGTCACTTAAGGAAAATATATAACGGAAGATTATTAACAGGTGTTAAGGTGGCAATGGGATGAACAAGATCAAGGATATGAATCCGGAAGAGTTAAAAAAGATCATGACGGTAACCGAGCGAATGTCTTTCACAAAAAACTTCAGGTCTGCTACTGCTGAAGAATGGTTTGTTTTCATTCCCGGCTTTAATGATCCAGTTACTGGAGGAGCTGCTGGAAAGGCTATAGTTCACTACAATCTATATGGAAACAAAGATATGTTCATTAACACGACGGTCATTCTGGATGACCCTGTTTTATTTGAGGTGAAAAACTTTCAGCTGGTTTACTCTATTTGTGATGAACTTATAAATCGTCTGGTGGGATACGCTGATACTTTACTTTCCGTTCACGCAGGTTCAAATTCTTACAATGCTGAGTATAAACGATAATGTTCGTAAGAGAACAAGGAGGAAAAACAGTGCATCATAATCTGGTTCAGTCAATAATCGAACAATCAGTCATGCTTAAAAGTGAAGCGGATTGGGATAAACTCGTTGAACAAGTCAATAAATCCAAATTTGTTTTGCTGGGTGAGGCATCACATGGAACATCCGAGTTTTACACGGCCCGAGTTGAAATTACAAAAAAACTGATTCAAGAAAAAGGGTTCACCTTTGTAGCAGTTGAAGGCGATTGGCCCGCATGCCAGGCAATCAATAGGTATGTTAAAGGCTATGACCTAGTGACTAAATCGGCAAGTGATGTGCTTAAAAGTTTTAACCGCTGGCCGACATGGATGTGGGCAAACGAGGAAATGATCGACCTGATTGAATGGATGAAAGAATACAATGAGTCCGGACAAAATCAAACGAAAGTTGGATTTTATGGGATAGATATCTATAGTCTTTGGGAATCCATGGATGAAGTTATCCATTACTTAAAACAAATTGATTCACCTGACCTCGAGGCTGCCAGACAGGCGTTCACATGTTTTGAGCCATTCAATCGGAATAATGAGGAGTACGCAGTTTCCGCAGGCATTTTTTCAGAAGACTGTATAGATGAGGTTGCCAAATTGCTGACGACTATTCAACGAAAAAAAGAAAAATACCCTCATCATGAAGAATTGAATTTGAACCTTCAAGTGAATGCATTGGTAGCGTATAATGCAGAAAATTATTACAGGACGATGGTGGTTCATGATGATAAATCATGGAATATTCGAGATATGCATATGGTGGATGCGCTTAATGAAATTATGGATTTTTACGGTTCTGAAGGCAAGGCGATTGTATGGGAACATAATACCCATGTTGGCGATGCCAGCGCTACAGATATGAGAGATTCCGGGATGATTAACGTCGGCCAGGTCATTCGTGAACAAAACTCAACTGAAGATGTATTTATCACAGGTTTCGGAACCTATAGGGGAACCGTTATTGCAGCAGATGAATGGGGCAAGGATTTTGAAATAAAAACAGTACCACCGGCTATGAATGGAAGTTGGGAGGAGGCTATGCACCTTTCAGGCGCGTATGATAAGTTGCTCATTTTCACCGATGAAAATCGTCAGCTATTCCAAGATAGAATTGGACATCGGGCTATCGGGGTTGTATACCGACCGGAATATGAACAATACGGAAACTATGTACCTTCTGTAATGTCAGATAGATATGATGCGTTTGTTTACATTGATGAAACGCAGGCCCTTCACCCGCTTGTTCATGAAAAAGCACCCGTTATGTAAAAAAGACAAAGCCATATAACTTTCGTGTTATAAATGGCTTTGTCTTTTGTTCGTGCTTATTCTTAACAACGCTGCCTTTTATTTTAAGACTTATGAAAAGCTAATGAAATCGTTGCGTGCAAAGCGATTTAATATTTAAATTAAAAACCATTCTTTTAAGGAAGGTTTTTAACTTGATATCTATTTGCAGAAGGGCATCCTAAACAGACGGTGTAATATAGAAAGAGGTAAAATGACAAAGACAGTGCGAGATGACTACACCTGAAAAGACTGATACATCAGCTTTTTTTCTTTGTTTAAAAATTAACTAGTACCAATTATGTAGAAAACAATTGACCTAGACCATATTAAATGGAGCAGGTGTGCCAGACTCCTGCGGGAAAAGCGCGTCAAAGGGGAGACCCAGCAGGCGCAAAGGCGCCGAGGAGGCCCCGGTTTTACAAACACATAAAACTGTAGACAAACTTGATTTTCATCGAGTTTGTCTACAGTTTGAGAAGACTAAAAATAGTCTTTTTTTATATTTACAAATTGTTCAACGTAAGTATATTTTATGGTTAAAGAAAAGCCAAGTGTAAAATAGTATGATCCCCATCAAATTAGGTTAATGTTTGTTTTACCCACATTTAGCACACTTTTCATTCATTAATTCTTTTTATCATTAAAAGATGTGGACCGCCATCTTCCATAAAGACATCGGATGAAGTCTGATAGCCGAGTTTTTTATAAAAACCCTCTGCCTGTGTTTGCCCATGTAATTTCACCTGGGATATTTCCTTTTTCTTTGCGATTTCTTCCAACGTTTTAATTATTATTTTTCCAAGACCAAACTTACGGTAGGGCTCTAAGATGCAAATTCTCTCCAATTTTCCTAAACCATCAACAACTCTTAACCTACCAGTTCCGACTGGTTTTTCATTATAATAGACTAATATGTGTTCAGATAAAGCATTAAGTGTATCGTATTCATCAAATTCACTTTCTAAAGCGAAGCCTTGTTCCTCAACAAATACCTCTTTTCTGATTTGAAAGGCTACTTTTAAATCACTTTCTGTAGTTATTCTCTTTGAATCCAATGTTCTTCATCCCTTTTCTAGATTTATTCAGTAAGACAAGTCATAATATATGTATAACTTTTTTATAGTATATACGAAATTAATTTTGTTGTAAATACAACAAAAAAGTCAGGGGCTTTTTGAATGAAGGAAATACTCCGTGAAATTGGAATGATAGCAAGGGCATTGGACTCTATAAGTAATATCGAATTTAAAGAATTTGACCTAACAAAAGGGCAGTATTTGTATCTTGTTCGAATATGTGAAAATCCTGGAATCATTCAGGAAAAGTTAGCAGAGATGATTAAGGTTGACCGGACGACAGCAGCTCGGGCCATTAAAAAACTTGAAATTCAAGGGTTTATTGAAAAGAAAAATGATGAGGAAAACAAAAAAATTAAAAAGTTATATGCTACCGATAAAGGTGAGAAGGTTTATCCCTTTTTGAAAAAAGAAGGAGAGTACACCGACAAGGTTGCATTATCGGGATTTTCTTTGGAAGAGACGGAAACGATGTTTCATCTTCTTCAAAGGGTCAGAAAAAATATTGAGGTAGATTGGGAATTTGTGAAAAAGGGCAATAAAAGGGGGTATTGATACGGCTTATAAGTTAGTACAGATTCATGAATGGAATGGTATTGGATAAGAATTTTATAAAGAGAGGCTCGATTCCGATTGGGAAATGAGCCTCTTTCTAATTATCCAGCTACATTTTCAGTGAACTGACTATTGTATAGCTCTGCATAGAAACCATTCTCCCTTAAAAGGTCTGAATGCGTTCCCTTCTCTATCACTTTCCCTTGATCCATAACAAGAATCAAATCTGCATCCTTAATTGTTGAGAGGCGATGGGCAATGACAAAGCTAGTTCGTCCTTCCATGAGTCGGTTCATGGCCTTTTGGATAAAGACTTCTGTCCGAGTGTCCACACTAGACGTCGCTTCATCCAATATCATGATTGGTGGATCTGCTAGAACCGCTCGGGCGATTGTCAAAAGCTGCTTTTGGCCTTGTGAGATGTTCGAAGCTTCTTCGTTTAAGATTGTCTCATAACCATCTGGCAGTGTCCGAATGAAATGGTCGGCTTGTGCCGTTCGAGCAGCTGCAAAAATTTCTTCATCAGTTGCTCCGTTTTTGCCATAAGCGATATTTTCTTTAATCGTACCATTAAAGAGCCAGGTATCTTGAAGTACCATTCCAAAATTCTTTCGAAGGTCATTCCGTGACATATTCCGTGTATCAAGACCATCAATATTAATTTTTCCGCCATTGAGTTCATAAAATCTCATCAATAGATTTATCATAGTTGTTTTTCCAGCACCAGTCGGTCCAACAATTGCGACCGTTTGTCCAGGCAAGACATCGATGTTCATATCTTCAATTAACATTTCTTCCCCATATCCAAAGTCCACATGTTCGAAAGAGACAGCACCATTTGCCCTTTTAATATTAGCTGTGGTTTGTTCTTTCATTTCCTCTTCTTCATCTAGTAGTTCAAAAACACGCTCAGCTGCTGCCACCGTCGACTGAATAATGTTAGCGATGTTAGCCGTTTGTGTGATTGGCTGGGTGAACTGCTTTGAATATGTGATGAATGCTTGAATGTCACCAATTGAAATCGAACGTTGCGTTACTAATATTCCCCCGACAACGCTGATGAGGACATAGCTCAAATTTCCGATAAAGAACATTATGGGCATGATGATACCCGATATAAACTGGGCTTTGCTTCCCGCTTTATATAATTCTTCATTAACCGCAGTAAACTGGGCACTCGCCTTTTTTTCATATCCGAATGCTTTAACGACCTGATGGCCGGTATATATCTCTTCAATGTGACCATTTAATTGTCCGAGTTTACGCTGTTGATCGGCAAAATATTTTTGGGATCTTTTTAAAATAGGCCGGATTGCAAATATTGACAAAGGTAAGCTGACTATCGAGATTAATGTCAATAACGGGCTTATCGAAAGCATCATGATGATAATCCCCAAAATCGTTACAATTGATGTGATGAACTGCGTTAAGCTTTGCTGAAGGGTGCTACCGATTGTATCAATATCATTTGTCATTCGGCTAAGTGTTTCTCCGTTTGGACGTCCTTCAAAATATTTGAGTGGAAGTTTCTCGAGCTTTTCGTTCACATCTTGTCGAAGATCATATACCGTTTCTTGAGCAACACTTGACATAATGTATTGTTGTACATAGCTGAAAAGGCTGCTTAAAGCATAAAGTCCGGCAAGGAGTAGAAGGATCTGGCCAATTTTATCAAAGTTAATAGCTGCTCCTGGTATTCCCTGGAATTTCCCGTAAGCTCCTTCGAATAATTCTGTAATTGCATTTCCCATGATCTTTGGTCCAACAATCATAAAAATCGTACTCATGATTGCAGCGAAAAACACGGAAATCAATTTGTTGCGCCGCGGTTTTAAATAGGTTAATAGACGTTTTAGAGTTCCTTTAAAATCTTTTGCTTTTTGACCCATCATCATCATGTTACCGCCACCAGGACCATGCCCAACCTGACCGCCGCCTTGAGGTTTTTTTTGATTACTCATGCAATTTCCTCCTCTGTGAGCTGTGATAAGGCGATTTCACGGTAAATGTCGTTTGTACTAAGCAAATCTTGGTGTGTTCCCATACCTACAATGCGGCCTTCGTCCAACACGATGATTCGGTCAGCGTCCACGACCGTACTGACACGCTGTGCAACGAGTAGTACCGTCGAATTTTTCGTTTCATCTTTCAGGGCTGCGCGAAGGTTGGCATCCGTCTTGTAGTCAAGTGCAGAAAAACTATCGTCGAATATATATATATCCGGTTTTCGAATTAGTGCCCGTGCAATCGAAAGCCGTTGTTTTTGCCCTCCTGATAAGTTTGAACCGCCTTGATCGATTTCTGCCTCATAGCCGCCTTTCATGTTGCTGATAAAATCCTCCGCTTGCGCGATCCGAGCCGCATGCTCAACTTCATCTTGTGTGGCTGTTTGTTTTCCAAAGCGAATGTTTTCAGCGATAGTACCTGTAAAGAGGAAGGCCTTTTGTGGTACAAAGCCAATTTTTGAACGAACTTCATCTTGTGATGACTTACGAATATCAACACCATTGACGCGAATCGTTCCACTTGAAATATCATAGAAGCGAGGGATCAAATTGACGAGCGTCGTTTTCCCTGAACCTGTTCCACCAATTATTGCGGTGATTTCACCTGGACTTGCAGTAAAACTAATATCCGATAATGCAGGTTCTTCTGCTCCTGGGTAACTGAACGTCACATGTTCAAATTCAAGAGTACCGTGTACACGATCTGCCTTTTCTGTACCCTCATCCAGGAATGATGGTTTCATGTCAAGGACTTCGTTTATCCTTGTTGCCGACACGGCCGCTCGTGGGACCATAACGAACATCATGGATGCCATAACGAGAGCGAACATAATTTGCATAACATATTGGATAAATGCCATTAAGTCCCCGATCTGCATACCACCGTTATCAATACGAACTCCACCAAACCAAATGATACCAACAACCGTCAAATTCATTACAAGCATCATTACAGGCATCATGAAGGCCATGATTTTATTGACTTTGATTGAGACATCCGTCAATTCTTTATTCGCTTTCTTTAGACGTTCTTTCTCTTGTGTTTCACGATTGAAGGCACGAATGACGCGAATACCAGTTAAATTTTCTCGTAATACAAGGTTCAACCGGTCTAATCGTTTTTGCACCGTTTGAAAGAGAGGGACACCTTTATATAGAATAAGCAAGATCGAGCCAATCAACAAAGGCATTGTGACAACAATGACAAGGGATAGTTTTGCATCCATGGATACAGCCATGATCACTCCGCCGATTAACATGATGGGTGCACTGATAACCATACGAAGCATCATGATAACCACTTGCTGGACTTGTGTTATATCATTGGTCGTCCTTGTAATCAATGACGCCGTACCGACTTCATCAAATTCTTGTAACGAAAATTTTTCAACATGATTAAAGACTCTCAGGCGGAGATCGCGTCCCATCCCCATTGCCGCTTTGGACGAATAATAGCTTGCGATTATGGATGCACAAGCGCCAAGTGCGGAAACCAACAGCATCAAACCACCGATTTTCCAAATATAAGGAGTGTCTCCTCGAACGACGCCTTTGTCAATAATATCGGCCATTAGTGTAGGCAGAAAGAGGTCGGACATGGACTGAATAAAAACCAGACCGATAACTGCTGAAATAATCCACTTATAAACGGATAAATTTTTCAGTATTTTTATCATTTTGTACACTCTCCCTGTTCGGTTGCTTGTGCTTCTAAAAAGTTTGTAATTTGAAGATGTGTTTCGAGCAACTCTTCAAACTGTTCTTCAGAAAGCATTTCAATGGCCATTTGAAAGACTTGGTGAATGCTTCCTTCGTGAAAATGAATCGTTTTTAATAAATCTTTTCCCTGATCTGTGATTGACAACTGAATCTCACGCCGATTGCCCTCCACATGCTCTCGATGGAGCATGCCTGTGCGAACGAGACCATCGACCGCTTGGCTCAAGGTGCTTTTTGGAAGAAATGTTTTCTCCCCGACATTTTTTTGAGTGGTCTCTTTGTAAAGGGTAATGGTCATCAAAATGGAATATTGAGGAACTGTTAATCCATTTTCTGCGGCAGTCTTTTGAACGAATCGCATTATATTTTTCTGCACGTTCCAAAATGAACGCAATAGTTGTACGGAACGCATTAATTGTTTTTCATTCTCCATTCAGCTTCACCATTCTTTCTGTTTTGAACTGTTCCATTACGAACATTTAATTTTATGAATCAATTTAATTTACAGCTATATATCGTCTTAGTCAACAAAAAAATAACTTCAACTCCCCAGTGTTTAGTCTTTGGTGCATGTATTGAAATGAGTTTTCAAGTCAGGTAAGGCTTTCGCGTGAAAACAACCCATACAAAGTGAAATTAACTTGAAAATGTGAGATGAAAAGTGTTAGGATAATATTGAGTTAGTACCAGGTAATAATACTAGATGATAACGCAAATGAGAATGTACGGGTGTTAAGTGGAAAGCGCATGTATACATATAAGAATTTTTCTTCCGTAGATACATAACAGGATTTAAGTTTGCGAGACAAACAAACAGCTAATTAGAAAGATTGGTATTTGTGATACAGGGCCCCATTAAAACAGGGAAATGTATTAATTATTAGGTATTGGGAGGGATGATGAGATATGGATAAAAATCGTCATCTAAAGGCAGGTCTGAGTGATGAGCAGGTGCTTGAGATGTATAGAGTTATGTTGTTGGCAAGACGAATTGATGAACGTATGTGGCTGTTGAACAGATCTGGAAAAATTCCATTTGTCGTTTCTTGTCAAGGGCAAGAAGCAGCTCAAGTGGGGGCTGCATTTGCATTGAATCGTGAAAAGGATTATGTACTTCCTTATTATCGGGATCTCGGAGTGGTGCTCGCGTTTGGGATGACCGCAAGGGATTTAATGTTATCCAGTTTTGCCAAAGCAGAAGATCCTAATTCAGGCGGGCGTCAAATGCCTGGACATTTTGGGCAAAAAAAGAATCGCATCGTGACGGGATCTTCGCCAGTTACCACTCAAGTGCCACATGCAGTGGGGATTGCGCTCGCTGCCAAAATGGAAGGAAAAGATATTGTTTCATTCGTTACATTCGGAGAGGGTTCATCAAACCAAGGTGACTTCCATGAAGGAGCGAATTTTGCAGGTGTACATAAACTTCCGGTTATCTTGATGTGCGAGAATAATCAGTATGCCATTTCCGTCCCTATTGAAAAGCAATTGGCTTGCGGAAAAGTGTCCGACAGGGCCATTGGTTATGGAATGCCAGGGGTGACGGTTGATGGAAATGATCCGATCGAAGTATACCGGGTGGTGAAAGAAGCGGCTGAGAGAGGAAGGCGCGGTGAAGGCCCAAGCTTAATCGAAACGGTTTCATACAGGCTTACACCACACTCAAGCGATGATGATGATAGTCAATACAGGTCGCCTGATGAAGTATCGGAGGCAAAAAAAATAGATTCGATCATTACTTTTGGCGCCTATTTAAAAGCAACAGGAATAATGGATGATCTCATGGAGAAACAAATGAATGAGGAAATAATGAAAGTTGTGAACGAAGCGACGGATTATGCGGAAAATGCTCCATTTGCAAATGAAGACACGCTCTCAAAATATGTTTACGCAGAAAGGTAAGGAGGAAAGAAAATGGCAGTGATATCTTATATAGATGCGGTGATAATGGCGATGCGGGAAGAAATGGAACGTGATACCCGTGTATTTGTATTAGGTGAGGACGTAGGGATAAAAGGCGGCGTTTTTAAAGCGACCTCAGGGTTATACGAACAATTCGGTGAACAGCGTGTCATTGATACACCGCTTGCTGAATCCGCAATCGCAGGAGTTGGCATCGGCGCGGCCATGTATGGAATGAGGCCGATTGCGGAAATGCAGTTCGCTGATTTTATCATGCCTGCAATCAACCAAATCATTTCAGAAGCTGCAAAAATCCGTTATCGCTCCAATAATGACTGGCATTGCCCCATCGTCATCAGAGCTCCATATGGTGGGGGCGTACATGGGGCGTTATACCATTCACAATCCGTTGAAGCCATTTTTGCCAATCAACCGGGACTTAAAATTGTCATGCCCTCTACACCCTATGACGTGAAAGGTTTATTGAAAGCAGCCATTCGTGATGATGACCCGGTCCTCTTCTTTGAACATAAGCGAGCCTATCGCCTAATTAAAGAAGAAGTGCCGAATGATGATTATGTTTTACCCATTGGTAAAGCGGATATAAAACGTGAAGGCGAGGACGTTACAGTGATTACTTACGGCCTTTGTGTTCATTTTGCGCTTCAGGCAGCTGAAAAGCTGGCCAGTGATGGCATATCTGTTCATATACTTGATTTACGAACCGTTTATCCATTAGATCAAGAAGCCATTATGGAAGCTGCATCTAAAACGGGAAAAGTCCTATTGATTACTGAAGATAATAAGGAAGGGAGCATCATTAGTGAAGTATCGGCGATCATTGCAGAAAACTGCCTTTTCGATCTTGATGCCCCAATCATGAGACTCGCGGGTCCGGATGTTCCAGCAATGCCATATTCACCATCATTAGAGAAATCATTCATGGTGAATCCAGAAAAAGTGGAAAAGGCACTGCGTGACCTGGCTGCCTATTAAATGATCGGCATGGAGGAACGAACCTTGCGCATCCGTTTAAATTGTTGTTTATATTGGGAGTGATCTTAAAATAAACTTAAGTCTAGCAACTATAAAAAAGGTTGCCAGGCTTTTTTTTGCGCTAAATAAATC
This sequence comes from Peribacillus sp. N1, assembly GCF_054600815.1. Classification (NCBI taxonomy): domain Bacteria; kingdom Bacillati; phylum Bacillota; class Bacilli; order Caryophanales; family Bacillaceae; genus Peribacillus; species Peribacillus sp. N1. The sequence continues at coordinate 414,314 of NZ_BAAHZO010000001.1, forward strand.
ATTTATAGTGAAAAAAAAACCCGTTGGATTATGATAGAGAGGGCATATAAAACTCAGTGATTTTCAGGGAATTTTCAATTGTAAATATATATTGAATAAATTGCGTGGTATTATATGGTAAAGTGTTCTAGGTAAAGGGGAAATGTCGATTGTCACGTAAAAATTCAATATATTAGCAATAAAGATTGTGAATTTTTAAATGTTGAACGCAATACAGTGATTGGCAAACATTGAAAGTAGCAAGGGGGAACATCATGCTTCGATTATACGGGGCTTTAATCGGCCTTAGTTTGATATGGGGTTTATCGTTTGTTTTTATGAAGTGGCTGCTATCGCCTGCGGGCATTTGGGGGATTGTATTTCTCCGCTGTTTGGCGGGTGCTGTTGTTCTGCTTCCCATTTTATGGTGGAAGCGCAGGGAAATCAACTGGAAATTGCCGTGGAAAGCACTGGTCGTTGTCGGAACCTTCAATTGCGGATTAGCATGGGGATTAATACCTTTAAGTGAAACAGAGATTAACAGCAGCACGGCATCGATTCTAAATGCAACCACTCCGATCTGGACGGGGATCATCGGATTTATCATTTTTTCATACGTACTAACAGCCCGACAATGGATGGGCATTTTAATTGGCTTCTTCGGAATTCTAGTATTGATGGATTTTCAAATCGGTCAGCTTTTCGGAAAGGAATTCATCGGGATTGGGACAATGCTGCTAGCGTCCATCTGTTATGGTTTTGCCGGTCATTTTACGAAAAGATTTCTTTCCAGTACCAGCATATTGGTCATTACGACGTTTACGCTTCTCACGGGTGCCGTTATCGGTTTGATCGGGATGCTAATAACAGAGCCGATAAAGCCAGTGATGTTGATGGAACCGCTGACGATTTTCGCCATAGTCGGTCTTGGGTGCCTTGGCTCTGGGGTCGGCCAGCTGATCTATTTCTACATCAATAAAAATGGCAGCCCTGAGTTAGCCGCATCTGTTACATACCTTATTCCTGCAACCGCTATGGTTTGGGGTTATGTCCTGCTGGGAGAAGCGATTAATCCCAATGTAATTATTGGCCTGCTGATTATTTTCGCAGGAGTTTATCTTTCCTCTAAGAAGTCAAAAGAAAATGATGGCACAAACTCTTCATCCGGAAAACAAGCGGATTTGCATCACGTAAAATAAGTAACCAAAACGAAATAGCCCTCACCTAAAGATTTTGTTTTATGGTGGGGGCTTTCGTATGGTAACACATTAAAATTTTCACTTCATTTTTGCCAAAGAATTGCTTGATTTTCTTTGCCGCTATTTATAGCTATAGACATTAACACAAATACTGAATGGTCTTTACTTAAGGAAAATTGAAAGTGGTGTTTTTTCGTCTGAAATTATTTTGATTTCAAGATATATTAATTTGAGATAATATTGTTGACAGTGAATGGCATTCATGATAAATTATCTTTAAGTTAAGATATATTAATTCAAGATAAAAAGTAGCATGTAAAACCTTATCAAACCCCTTTAATGAATAGCCACTCTTATTGAAGGAAAAATATAGGGGATTAATGAAAAAGCTAAACATCCAAAAATTGATTCGTTTTAATGGGAGGAATAGTTTATGAATGGATTAAAAGGTATACACCACGTAACGGCCATAACAAGTAGTGCAGAAAAGAATTATGAATTTTTCACAAATATATTAGGCATGCGTTTAGTCAAGAAAACAGTCAACCAAGATGATATCCAAACTTATCACCTGTTTTTTGCCGACGATGTTGGCGGTGCGGGTACTGACATGACATTCTTCGATTTTCCTGGTATTTCCAAAGGAGAGCATGGGACTAATGAGATTTCCAAAACATCCTTCCGTGTACCGACTGATGCGGCATTGGAGTATTGGGTTAAACGCTTTGACCGTTTAGAGGTAAAGAATACAGGAATCCAAGAACAGTTTGGCAAAAAGATCATTTCTTTTGTGGATTTTGATGATCAGCAATATCAATTGATTTCAGATGAAAATAATGAAGGGGTTGCAGCTGGAATCCCTTGGCAAAAAGGGCCGATTCCTCTGGAATACGCTATTACAGGATTAGGACCAATTTTCATTCGGATCGCCAATTTCGATTACTTTAAAGAAATGATGGAAAAAGTCCTATTATTCAAAGAAATAGACAAGGAAGGATCATTTCACCTATTTGAGGTAGGGGAAGGGGGGAATGGTGCTCAAGTTATCGTCGAGCATAATTCGATCCTCCCTCAGGCACGGCAGGGTTTTGGGACTGTTCACCATACAGCCTTCCGTGTTGAAGACCGTTCAGTTCTGGAAGAATGGATCAAACGAATGGAAAGCTTCCAATTTCATACGTCCGGTTATGTTGATCGTCACTTCTTTGAGTCGCTTTACGTAAGAGTGGCGCCGCAAATTTTATTCGAGTTTGCCACGGATGGTCCTGGATTTATGGGGGATGAGCCGTATGAAACGCTTGGGGAAAAATTATCTTTACCACCGTTCTTAGAATCAAAGAGGGAGCAAATCGAAAAGTTGGTCCGTCCCATTGATACAGTAAGAAGCACCAAAGAATTCATTAAAGAATAATTGACAATCTTTAGCGAATGATATGTTGGTTTATGCCCATACTAAATCAGGTAGAAAATAAAAAATGGAATAATCATTTGAAATAGAAAAAATGCTCTGGAGGAATGACTTATGACAAAAGATTTTTACACGGCCATTAAAGAGAGACGTTCATTTTATGGAATCAATAAAGAGGTCGGAGTATCCGATGAGAAAATTAAAGAAATAGTAGAATTTGCGGTAAAACATACGCCATCGGCTTTTAATTCCCAATCCTCACGCCTTGTTGTTTTGACAGGATCGGCACATGATAAATTATGGGATATTACGACGCAGGCATTAAAGAAAGCGGTTGGTGAGGGAGATTTCTCTGGCACTCAACAAAAAATGGATTCATTTAAAGCGGGATATGGGTCAATATTATTCTTTGAAGATGAATCTGTTGTGAAATCACTTCAAGAACAATTTGCAACGTATGCCGATAACTTCCCAATCTGGTCACAACAAACATCAGGCATGCATCAATTAGTTGTTTGGACGGCACTAGAAGCAGAAGGATTGGGAGCAACTTTACAGCATTATAATCCTCTAATTGATGATGAAGTGAAAAAAGAATGGAATGTTCCAAGCAATTGGAAATTGATTGCGCAAATGCCATTTGGAAATCCAACAGCTCAACCGGGTGATAAAGAATTCAAACCACTTGAGGATCGTATAAAATTTTATAAATAAAGTGGACTGATAAGAGCAACCTTGTAAAGAGCCAATTCTAATTGGCTCTTTTTTGTTTATTGCCCTGTGTGGAAAGTGACTATACCTTATGTAAAAGCTTTATAAGTAATAGTTCTGCTTGTTATTCAATTCTTTAAAAATGATAGCTATTCCTTGGTCCAGTTTTTGTATATTTGTATTGGACACGTTTAATTTTAATATTTTTTCCTGGTGAAAGCCATCTAAATAATTTTGACCCATCGTCTCTACCAGTACTTGTTGATTCTGTAAGTTTTTGATGAGGTGAGTACTATTTAAACGATGAGGCAGTACGATATGAGCGTTCATACATATGGATGGTGGGCGATAAAAGCCTGAAGCAGAGTGCTTTTCTAGAGCATCATATAGCAAGTTTGCTCGCAATAAATAGGAAAGACGCACTTTGTTTCTATGGTGTTTAAACATACCGCTTTTTATGTAGATTTCCAAGGCTGCTTGTGAAATCATGGAACTATCAATATCAGCTGTTCTTTTATATAGTTGGAAGCTGTCCGTTAATGGTTTAGGCAATACGGCAACACCTATGCGTAATCCTGGAAACATTATTTTAGAGAAGCTTTTTAAATAAATGACCATGTTATGGGTATCCTCGGAAAAAATAGGGTCCACCTTCATATTTTCTTCGAAATCTGCTAAATAATCATCTTCTACAATATAGACACCATACTTTACTGCAAGTTTTAGTATCTCCTCTCTTTCCATTTTAGAGTAAGATGTCCCTAACGGATTATGGAAACGAGGCATCGTATAAAAGAATTTAATTTCCTGACTGCTAAAAATCCGCTCTAATTCCTCTAAATCAATACCTTCTGCAGTTCGTTGGATTCCTAGCACGGAAATCTTGTACGCTTTTAATTGCTCCACAAATAGATGATAACTAGGCTGTTCAACTAGTATATGGGTACGTTCATTTGGAAAAGGGATGAACGTTAATAAGGAAAGTGCTTGTTGCACGCCTGAAGTAATGAAAATCTGTTCTTCTTTGGCGAAAACCTGATACTGCTCTAATTGTTTTTGTATCACTTTAATTAAAGAAGGTAGCCCTTTTGGAGTGCCATAGATAAACAATTCTTGCTGATAGGTATCGATGGCTTTGTTGATGCAATGTTGAAAGTCATGATACGGAAATTGATGCCAAGCGGGAGCGGAAGTAACAAAGTCGATTTCCGCTGTTGGTTTTCTTTTACCATCAAATTCTTTTTGAACGACATAATATCCACTTTTAGGAACCGCGTAGATTAAATGCTTCTTTTCCAATTCTTGCAGAGCTTTCAAAACTGTACTTTTACTACATTGATGTTGTTCGCTTAATTGACGAATCGATGGGAGTTTAAAGCCCGCTTTGAGCTGTCCATTCTGGATGAGAGATTCAAATTCATTACACAAAGCTACGTATTTTAACATGAATACCTCCTAAAAACTGTACCGTTACAGATGCTTCTAATTTGTATTGTATCGTAGTGGAACTTTTAATACGATACTAACAACCGGCCGGGTGTTGAAAAGGAGGAGTTACTAAATATGCCAGAACATAAAAAAGCCTATATTGCGGCGATACTATATGCCTTTATTATTGGATTTTCATTTATTTTTACAAAAATATCATTAATGGAAGCGAGTCCGCTAGATACATTGGCACATCGATTTACGATGGCTTTTTTGATCGCGATAATTTTTAAGCTGTATCGGAGGACATCAGTGAAAATGAGCGCAACCGATACTTTGAAGATTCTTCCGTTAGTGTTGCTTTATCCAATTTTTTTCTTTACATTTCAAGTGTTTGGTCTCGTATATACCTCATCTTCAGAAGCGGGTATTATCCAAGCGACCATACCAATTTTCACGTTATTATCAGCTTCATTATTTTTGAAAGAATACGCAGGTAAAGGTCAAAAAATTTCCCTTTATTTTTCTGTGATGGGGGTTATCTTTATCTTTGTCATGAATGACTTGCAACTTGCGGCTCACAGTTTGAAAGGAACGATCCTAATCTTATTATCCTCGATTGCTGCCGCTCTCTATAATGTGGTAGCGAGGAAGGTAACAAAGAAATATTCACTATTTACGTTAACTTATGTGATGACATTCTTTGGTTTTGTGACTTTTAATAGTATGGCCATCATCAACCATATAATTAACCAATCTATTAGTAGCTTTTTATTACCCTTCACAAGTAGTGCATTCCTCATTTCAATCGTATATCTTGGGGTATTATCGTCACTGCTTACCGCTTTTTTATCAAACTATGCATTATCTATATTACCAGCATCTAAAATGAGCGTTTTTAGTAATTTAGCGACATTGATTACGATTATAGCAGGGGTGCTTTTCTTACATGAATCGATTCATTATTATCATATTATAGGTGCAATGATTATTCTTGTTGGGGTAATTGGCACGAATTATTTTGGTGGAATTCAATCAAAGCATATAAGTAAGACTATTGCCGATCCATTGCTGAAAAGGGAGGTAAAGTGAATGAATAAATATGTGGTGTTACTCTTGATTAGTGGTATATGGGGATCTCAATTCTTCTTTATTGAATTAGTTATTGAAAATGTTGGGGTTATTACATTGTCAGCCATCAAAGCATGTATCGGCGGTATCTGTTTACTCTTAATTGGTTTTTTTTTATCAAAAGAAGAGCGAAGAGTACCTAGGAGTTATTATAAATGGTATATAATCATTGCTTTTTTCGAGGTTGTACTACCATTCGTGTTTATTGCACAAGGTCAGAAATCGGTGCCTAGCAGTATCGCAGCGGTGCTGATTGGGATGGTTCCCATCTTTACCATCCTCTTATTACTAGCATTTTTCAAAAGAAAAAGCACAAGGCCGGAGATTACAAGTATCCTATTCGGATTTGCAGGTATTGTCTTCCTTTCCTGGCCAACACAAGGATTCCAAGACCTTTCTAACAGTATTCAGGGTAACATCCTATTGATATTGGCTGCCATGAGTTTTGGATTATCATTGATTTTCATGGAGAAATTAAACGAGGGATCTTCCGTTATTCATATGAGAAATGTATTACTAATTGCCAGTGCATTGCTCATTCCCATGTCCCTTTTTTTTGAGCAATCTTTCAAATTGGATTTAGCACGATCTCAATCTATCTACTTAGCGATTTTAGGCATTTTCCATGCAGGTGTTGTTTATGCATTATTTAATAGGCTGATTCGGCAAGAAGGCGCATTATTTACCTCATATAGTAATTATATAGTGCCTGTCATCGGAATGATTTTAGGCTTTTTCTTTTTACATGAAGCGTTGTCTATTCATCAGTTGATTGGAATGGGTATAATTATGATGTCATTAGTTTTTTTAGACGGAAAAATAATAACCAAGTTGATAAGAACGTAGTATTTTATTATATGTGCTCTGGTCCGTTATCTTTAATTGTACTAATAAACGCAGTAAGTTTAGAATTCGTATATTTAACGAAACCAAATTGAGAAAAGGGGAGCGGGTTTAATATATCTTTGTAAGATCATTTTTTGTTTTTTGATCCGCAAATGATTTATATAGTAGAAGAAGCATCTGCTGAGGTTAATGCAGATGCTTCTTCCACTAAAAGGGCTAACTGAATTATAGGCGTAATAAATGCTTATATTTTTATATTTTCTGCATTAGATAGTGAAGTATTTTGCTCCATCTTCATTATAATAAATCCACTCCAGGCAAACATTAAGGAGGCAATGTAAAAGATGCTGCCAATCGTTAAAAAGTCGACTAAATATCCGGTTGCAATCACCGCTGCTGCAGCACCGATGGATGTCCAAACATGGTAGTTTCCAATTTCCTCACCTGCTGTTTTCTTCGTAACATATCTTGCAAGTACGGTTTTTTCAGTGTTTTTTTGCACTGCCCCAAGTACCCCCATAATGATTTGCAGGAGATAGACATGCCAAATTTCATATGCGAGAGGAAAGGCAAGAAGGATTAATGCCATCCCCCATGAATAGATAAGGAGAAATGCTTTGTCACCGGCTTTGTCAGTGAATTTTCCGATTAAAGGATAACTAACTGCTGCAGTCAGTGAGAATATTCCATATGCCCACCCGAATTGTGAATAACTTGTACCTACATTTTTGATCAGCAAAATATAAAAAGGGAAAATCATGCTGGCAGCCATTCCAACAGTGCCTTGGTAAAAAACAAACCGTTTATAATTCATGGATGATACTCCTCATAGAAAAGATTCATGAAGCGATTATCAGGATCATACTTCTTCTTTAATCGAAAGAATTCCTCAGTATGCGGATAAGCTTCATATAATTGGGTCTTGGTTGGATACCCATAATAGGGCAAATAGTAGCTTCCGTTATGGTCAAGCGTCACATTAATCATATTACGGATGACCCTTCCCGTATTTTCCTTACTATCGTTATCTGTCCCTTGATTGATGAGCATCACAAGAGCGAACATATCATCCTTGGCATAGGACATGAGTGATTCATCATTATGTTCCACATAACGAATTGTAATATTTAATAAATTAAAATCTTTCTCATCAGATAAGGTATTTCTTAAATCATCGATATAATCTCCAAATTGATCAATCGGAACGAAGTATTCTTGCAGCACTTCAGTTTTGGTGGGGTTGCTGTAATCCATAAAGGCTGAGTCCGACCGCATCACATTATTCCTCGAAACCAAGTTGCCAGCAATATTGGCCGTGTAGGCTTTTTGAGTTTCCCAAAACCTTTTTTTACCCCAGTCATTAAATCGTGATAGGCCAAGAAAGAATTTAGGCACGGCAATGATCGTTTCCCGTTTGAGAGTATTGTAGTCAGATAGCCTTGTTTGGTCATTTGCCTTATAATAGTCCGTTACATACATTTCATCCAAATAGGAGCCAGGAGCAACCGATATTCTCGCAAGATGCATTTTAACATCATCGTTATTGAGAACTTCTCTTTTAAAGTACGACGTATATTCATCATAATGGAGTGATTTAGTTTTAATGTTATAAAGTTCGTCATCGGTAAGTTGGAGTGTTACATCGAGTATTACGCCAAACAAACCATACCCGCCAATAACCGAATGGAAGAGCTCCGAATTTTCTTCGCGGCTCACTGTTAGGATTTGTCCTTTTGCGTTAAGCAATCTAAAAGAATCCACGGTTTCTATCAAGGCATGGTGACGGATATCGCGGCCATGGACATTAACGCTCAAAGAACCGCCGATGGTAAAAATATTTTGAGATTGACTGACCTTCAGTGCAAGTCCATATGGGTTGATATATTCCTGGAGAGCAGCCCAGGTTGCCCCGCTTTGGACCGTGATGCGTTTTTCTTTTACGTCCAAATCAAGTATTTTATCATAGTGCTTCATATCGAGCAGGATCCCATTTGGATATAATGTCTGCCCTCCTTGGCTATGCTGCATTCCGGCAATGGAAATGGGATCATCGTTTTTTTCGGCATCCATAACGACCTTTTTGATTTCTTCTTCACTATCTTCCGCCTTAATCGTTTTCATTTTAACCGGCATCAGCCGGCTGATATCTTTGGCAATAGGGTGGTCAAGCCTGAAATTAAAAGCCTGCAGCGATAATCCAAATAATAGTGCATATAGGATGATAAATAAAAATCGTTTCATGATATCTGGCTTTCGACTCCTTGTTTAATATGTCTGACACTCAATTGAAAGTAATGAAAAAGTGAACTTTATAGATTAATGGAGTTACCCTGACCATTCAGTGAGATAATATTGAATTAATGTCAGATTTTTTGAAAATGAATCTTTTGATTTAAGGTATTAGATCTTAGTTTTCAGCCCGTTAATGATTGTTTTGGTTAGCGGTATGGATAGTGATTCCAAGCTTTGTTCTGAGTTGTTTAATCCCCAATGATAGATGATTCCCATTAGGCTTTGGGTGATTAGTTGTGAAACTTCGTTAACTGATTGGTCAGTGCCAATGTCGTTTTGTTCTTTCGCCTCTTCAATTAATGAACGAATAATTAGGAAAAGTGAGCGATTTGAATTTGAAAAGTAAGTATGTTCTTTCGAATCTAAAGCGGAACTGTAAATCACTTTCATTAAATCTTTGCCCATTTCTTCTTCCAGAAAACGCATCAATTTGCGTATGAAAATAAATAATTTCTCGGTAGCGTCCATATCGACTGGGAACGAACGGAAGACTTCACGATAGTAATCATCAACTTCTATGAATCTCACTAAAAAAATATCCGATTTCGCTGAAAAGTGTTGGTAAAATGACCCTTTTGATGTGCCGCTTTTTTTCACGATTTCTTCAACGGTGACTTTATCATAACCTTTTTCGCTAAATAGCTTTAAAGATATTTTTAATATTTTTTCACGAGTCTTTTCTCCCCTAAGCTGTTTCTTTCTAGGCTCAATCATAAAAAACCTCCAAATGATAATTGACAGAATATTCCTATATAGTTTAATATCAGACTACAGTCTAGTTAATTGATTGGTGGTCTATTTAATCTAACGTAGATCATCAATAATCACAACGCTTTCTTAATCACATTTTGCATTTTTAGAAAGCGCTTACAAAGTTTTGAGATCAAGTATGGAGGAGGTTAGTTCAGTTTAAATTAGGAGGTTTTACAAGTGGAAGAATCAGGTGAAAAGGTTGGTTGGATTTTCTGAAGATTCTTATACTATTGGTTACTGTCATGTAGAAAGACTTAGTACTCCTTAGCCATGAGCATATGGATTATGTTTATAAAATTTGGATGCAGTATATGTAAATGGAGGGGGTATCAGAATAAACTTAAAGCCTAGGAATGTACCATAGTATTGGGATGCAGGAAAGTGATGTGCGTTAAACGGATTATTTTTTGGGAAATAGTAGCAAGAAAAGGGAGGGAATTATCATGAATCATTCCAGTAGTGAGATAGAGAAAAGAACGATCAGTAAAACGATGAAACGCATTCTTCCATTTATCTTGCTCCTTTATATCATTGCTTACTTGGACAGGGTCAATTTAGGCTATGCTGCTTTACAAATGAACGCAGAATTAGCTTTATCCGCTGAAGTTTTTGGATTGCTTTCCGGCATTTTTTTTATAGGCTATTTCTTCTTTGAAGTTCCTAGCAATATGATCATGCATAAAGTGGGAGCTCGGATATGGATTGCCCGCATCATGATTTCGTGGGGACTCGTGGTAATATTAACAGGTTTTGCGCAAACAACGATGCATTTATATATTCTCCGTTTTTTATTAGGTGTTGCCGAAGCTGGTTTTTTTCCTGGTATAATTTTGTATTTAACTTATTGGTTCAGGGCCCGCGAGAGGGGACGGGCAACAGCAGCCCTGCTTTTAGCCTTACCGATTGGCGGATTGATAGGTGCGCCTGTGTCGACGTGGATACTTGACAATATTTCCTGGTTCGGTATGGCCGGCTGGAGGTGGATGTTCATCCTTGAAGGCATTCCGGCCATTATTATCGGTGTTGTTGTTGTTTTCTATTTAACTAATAGACCGACTAACGCTAAATGGTTATCTAAGGAAGAAAGTGATTGGTTAGAAGGGGAATTGAGTGCGGAAAGAAAAGTTAGCTCGAAAGTAAATAAGGTCACAAAGCTTGCCATGCTGAAAGATGCGAAAATTTGGAAGCTGGCCCTATTTTATTTCGCGGGGTACACATCCATCTATGGATTGTCATTCTGGATGCCCACCATCATTAAATCTTTATCGGAAAATGCAACAACCAATTTAGAAATAGGCTGGTTAGCGATGATTCCATCGTTAGTAGGCATACCTGCCATTATGTTTGTGGGCTGGAATTCAGATCGGACCAATGAACATAAATCACACTTGCTCGTTTGCCTCATGATAGCAGTTGTCGGTTTTATCGGGTGCGGCTTTTCAGATAGTGTTTTTATGATGGTGCTTATGTTAACGATTACATCATTCGGTTTATACGGGTTTAGTGGATGTTTCTTCGCCTATATGACATTTTTCTTCTCTGAGTCCACTGCACCAGTTGGAATAGCCATCGTCAATTCATTTGCGGCTTTAGGTGGTTTTGTAGGACCGATGATTCTCGGAACTGTTGCATTTACTCAAGGTATGTTTATTTTATCTGGATTACTTGTAATAGGAGTCATCACCCTATTATCATTAAAATTGACAGATGCTTCAGCGGAAAACATCGTAAAAGAAGTTGAAGTCAATATTAATCGATAATAAAGGTTCTATATGTATTGAAGATTAAAAGTGACTAAAAAAGAAACATCATTGGAAATCTTAAAAGTTCCTATGATGTTTCTTTTTATATTTTTCATATGGCTACTTCCCGAGTAGATAAAAATAACGGTTGAGCATATCAAAAATTTAATCTTAATCGCAGGTTCTGTCCAATAAGACTTGTTTGTAGTTTTCGGCGGGATTAGAATGGAGATTAGATACAAGTCCATTCGAAAAGACCAGGCATTCCTTTTCTCTTCAAGTTGTGCCTTTATATTTATTTTCATTACACGAATATCAGCAGAAATGAGGTGATGATGTGGAAATTCATTTGGTGGCAAAAGATGAGATTGAGGCTCAAGGAATTCGTTGGATAGTCGAGTCCCACCTAACGGGAGTTAGACTGATCTTATGGAAAACGATTGAAGAATTTGAAAAGGGCATCCGCAATCAGCAACCGGAATTCGTTATTTTGGATATGGATATTTGGACGGATGAAAGTGAGGCGATGGGTGTTTCATTAAAGCGAAGGGGAATTCGATGGTTAGGGATTTCATCTGAGCGAATTTTTCAAACGGCTTATCGAGCCTTACGTTTCCGTGCTGAAGATGTATTATTCCGTCCTTTTTCTTCGGCGGATTTGGTAAAACATATCCAACAATTGCGTTTTCAATTGAGAAATGGTCCAAATCTTCTCTCGTCAAACACCATGGATGATGAGAATGCTCTGGATATTGGGTATCCTGATTTCTTCTTGACGGACCGGAGGCATGAAAGTCGAATAACCATGGTCGCTTTTTTGACACCTGATAACAAGACCCTGCCATTAGTTTATGATGAATTGCAACGATATTCTTTTACTGGAAAAAATCAAATCTTCGCTTTATCGGATTTTATTTTATGTGTCCAGGAAACAAAGGAAGTTGAAGTTTATAAGGAAGAGTATCAAGCTTTTCTTGCCCACTGGAAAGAAAGAATGGATGAGCCCCTTGCTATCATTATAAAAGCGGCATCTTCAGATGAGTCTTTAAAAAGGATGTATCAGCAAACACGTGAGTTTACGAGACAAATCTTTTTTGATGGATATGATATCATTTTAGCCGAAAGTCAACAAACTTCACCTCAAGAGATGGATCCATTCCTCACGCCTCTTGAACAAAGACTTTGGATAGAAATGCTCGAACGACGGGATGCAAAAGCCATCAGGAACTGGATTGAACGTGAATTCCTTACCTTTGAACGACCATACCCCGACCCGGAAATCGTTCGTATCCGCCTTACAAGCGTACTCGCGCAGATTCGTAGGCATATGAAATCATACAACTTGCAAAATGCTTCCCTAGAAGCAATTTACTATGATGTATTTCAGCAAATTGTACATAAACCCGTCATTCATCAAATAGTAAAAGAGCTGCATGCGTTCACGACGCATATGCTTATGCAGGATCATGGACAGTTACAGGAAGGGGCACGCACAATTAGTGAAAAGGCAAGAGAGCTGATCGAGTCCAACTATTGGGACGCCCAGTGGAATCTAGCGAGTTGTGCAGAGACTCTGCGTATCAATAAAAGCACACTCAGCCGACGTTTTGCGGCTGAATCAGGCGAGTCTTTTCGAACTACGCTCCATCAAGTTCGAATTAGGGAAGCTAAACGTTTATTAAAGGAAACGGATATATCATTGGAGGAAATCTCACAATTGGCTGGCTATTCACATCAAACTTATTTTAATGCCAAATTCAAATTGCTTGAATCTTGTACACCATCAGCATATCGGTCTGGATTATAAAAAAGGACGATTCAATAAATGAATCGTCCTTTTTTATTTATTTCATAACAATGTAATTATTGAAATTATTCATAAAAAAATAAAGTTAACGACAAATACTTAAAATAAATTATAAAATAATCATCAAACTATAATTAATTATTCTGAATTTTTCTTATAGAATGAATATATAACAAAACAAGGGGGAAATGAAAATGAACACGATTACAAACAAGGTTATCCGTTATACAGGAACAGAATTGCATACTAAAGGATGGCAACAAGAAGCAGTGCTTAGAATGCTGATGAATAATTTGGATCCTGAAGTTGCTGAACGTCCAGAAGATTTGGTGGTATACGGAGGGATTGGGAAAGCAGCTCGTAACTGGGAATGCTTTGATGCAATCGTCAAATCACTAAAAGAGCTTGAAGAAGATGAAACTTTACTTGTCCAATCAGGGAAACCGGTGGCAATTTTTAAAACGCATTCTGATGCACCACGTGTCCTGCTTGCAAATTCAAATATCGTCCCTGCATACGCGAACTGGGAAACATTCCATGAACTTGATAAAAAGGGATTGATGATGTATGGGCAAATGACAGCAGGCAGCTGGATATATATCGGATCTCAAGGAATCGTACAAGGTACATACGAGACCTTTGCCGAGCTTGCAAAACAACATTTCAATAACTCGTTAAAAGGCACCATAACTTTAACGGCAGGTTTAGGCGGAATGGGAGGGGCACAGCCGCTAGCAGTTACGATGAACGGTGGTGTCTGTATCGGGATCGATGTAGATGAGACAAGAATTGACAGGAGGATCGAGACTCGTTATACGGATGTGAAAACGGATTCATTGGATGAAGCCATTCGTTTAGCCAATGAAGCTAAACTTGCAGGTAAAGCATTATCGATTGGTTTGATTGGGAATGCTTCAGATATTCTTCCGGAAATGATCGCAAGGAACTTCATTCCTGATGTCTTGACGGATCAGACTTCGGCCCATGATCCGCTAAATGGATATACTCCTTCAGGCCTGTCAATGGTGGAGGCTGCAGAATTACGGAATGCAAATCCAGAAGAGTATATTAAACTCTCTAAAGCTTCAATGGCCAAACATGTAAGAGCGATGCTTGAAATGATGGAAAAAGGAGCTGTGACGTTTGATTATGGCAACAATATCCGTCAAGTTGCGAAAGATGAAGGGGTAGAGAATGCTTTTGACTTCCCGGGCTTCGTTCCAGCTTATATCCGTCCACAATTCTGTGAAGGTAAAGGTCCTTTCCGCTGGGTGGCTTTATCTGGTGATCCAGAAGATATTTATAAAACAGATCAAGCCATTTTACGTGAATTCGCTGATAATGAACATTTATGTAACTGGATTAGAATGGCTCAGGAAAAAATTCAGTTCCAAGGTCTGCCTTCCCGCATCTGCTGGCTTGGTTATGGGGAGCGCGCCCGTTTTGGTAAAATTCTCAATGATATGGTTGCAAGCGGTGAATTGAAGGCCCCGATCGTTATTGGCCGTGACCATTTGGATTCTGGCTCTGTCGCTTCGCCGAATCGTGAAACGGAAGCCATGAAGGATGGTTCCGATGTAGTGGCCGACTGGCCGATCTTAAATGCAATGGTGAATGCAGTGGGCGGTGCAACCTGGGTTTCCGTACATCATGGCGGTGGCGTAGGAATGGGTTACTCCATGCATGCAGGCGTTGTAATTGTGGCAGACGGAACAAAAGAAGCAGCGGCAAGGATTGAGAGAGTTTTGACAACGGACCCTGGGATGGGTGTAGTGCGTCATGTTGACGCAGGGTATGAACTGGCAGAGGAAACAGCCCGTGAAAGAGGTATTAATATCCCGATGCTTGATAAAGGAATTGATAAACAATGACAAAACCAATTTGGATAAAACATGCCGCTCAACTTGCAACGCTTACCTCTGATAAGAAAGGTCCTCGTTCCAAAGAGGCAATGTCAGAGCTTGGGTTGATTGAAGATGGAAGTATATGGATGGAATCTGGTTTGATCCAAGCGATCGGTACGACCAAAGAATTGGAAGAACTCTATGCAGATAGAATGCATGAAGCTGAAGTCTTTGATGCAACTGGACATTTGGTGACACCTGGGTTAGTTGATCCACATACGCATGTTGTATATGGCGGGAGTCGGGAACGTGAATTTGAAATGCGTCTTGAAGGCGCAACATATATGGACATTATGAACGCAGGTGGGGGCATTCATGCTACCACCCGAATGACAAGAGAAGCAAGTGAAGAAGAATTGATGGAGCAAACCATGCGACGACTTGATTCGTTTCTCGCTCATGGCGTGACTACAGTAGAAGGTAAAAGCGGCTATGGAATGAATTTGGAAACCGAATTAAAGCAGTTGCGGGTGATGAAGAAGCTACAGGAAGAGCATCCGATTGATCTAGTCCCTACTTTTATGGGAGCCCATGCGGTTCCAAAGGATTATAAAGGCCGCGAGGATGAATTTGTCGATCATCTGATTAATGATATGCTTCCAATCGTCTCTGAAGAAAAGCTTGCAGAATTCAATGATGTCTTTTGTGAAAAGGGGGTTTTTACCCCTGAACAATCAGAGCGGATTTTAAAGGCGGGGAAAAAGTACGGCTTGATCCCTAAAATTCATGCTGATGAAATTGAGCCTTACGGTGGAGCTGAATTAGCTGCGAAGATCGGAGCCATTTCAGCTGAGCATTTGTTAAAAGCTTCCGATGAGGGGATAACTGCCATGGCGAAGTCAGGCACCATTGCCTGCTTGCTTCCAGCCACTGCCTTGTATTTACGAGAAGAAGCGGCCCCTGGACGACGAATGGTTGATGAAGGTGTGGCTGTTGCCATTTCAACCGATTGCAATCCCGGATCTTCACCGACGACATCCATGCCGCTTGTCATGAATCTGGCATGTATTTCGATGCGGCTTACCCCTGCAGAAGCTCTGACGGCGGCGACATACAATGCTGCTTGTGCAATCAACAGACAAGAAAGGGTCGGATCCCTTGAAGTCGGAAAACAAGCGGATGTCGTTCTATGGAATGTTGAAAACTATCAGGAGTTGCAATATCTATTTGGTGTCAATCACATTAAGTCTGTATGGAAAAATGGTGTGCAAGTTGTGAATGATAAAGTGAATACTGATTCCAAAAGCCTGACGGGCCTTTAAAAATCACTATTCTCAATATATGTCTTCCCATTCCATCCACTGAAAAATTCAGGGGATGGAATGGGCTTTTAGAAGTATTCAACAAATGTATTGGTGCTGAATAGTAGGATGATGATCTATCATCCTACCCAATTTCAGCATTAAACACTTTACCACTTTACAGTGAAATTAAATGAAAGTGTTTTAAGGAATTCGTGGAAATGAATCTTCCATGTGGAGGGAATTTTATGTGGATAATCACTATCCATTCGAAAAATGGCATAAAAATGTTTGAGTTTACCAAAGAAAAGGAAGCTAGGGAAAAATTCGAGGTAATGGAAGGCTGTAAAATACTTAGTGAAGTCATTTATTTCAATGATAAACAATTGATCGAATCTTAAACTATATTTTCATATATTAAATAGAAATTAAAAGGCAGAATGATTTGATATAGTTTATAAAAAGAGTATTATTTCATAATATTCTTCGCTGAATTTTTTTATAGTATTAAGATTAATCGATCCATTCAAAGACAGGGTCACTACTGGAGTTTTACAGGAAGAGTGTTTTTTTTGATTCTATATATCTTATAAACCAAAAAATGGAGGGGATTCTTTGAACGAACAAAAATTCACTATTGACGATGCCCCATTTAATAGGTTTCATTTTCGAATTGCAGGACTTACATTCGGTTCCAGCTTTTGTGATGGCTATTCTTTAGGGATCATTGCGATGGCCCTGACAGTATTCGGGCCTCAAATGAATATGAATTCAATGTGGACAGGGCTGATCGGCAGCTCTGCTTTAATCGGTCTGTTTGCGGGATCTTTAATACTTGGAAGACTTTCTGACCGTGTTGGCAGACAGAAAATCTTTCTCGTAAACTTTTTACTTATCACGGTAGCTACTATTTTACAATTTTTTGTTAGCAGCCCAGAACAGCTTTTTATTTTACGGTTGCTGATTGGATTCGGACTTGGAGGAGATTACGCTGTCGGTACGACTTTGCTTGCCGAGTTTTCACCAAAAAAGTATCGCTCCTCGCTCCTAGCGTCTATAAACGTAGTATGGACGCTAGGATATGTAGCATCAAACTTTGTTGGTCATTACCTGGGACAGGTTGGTTCAGACTCATGGCGTTGGATGCTTGTCAGCGCTGCCATTCCGGCTATTGTGGTTTTAATCTTAAGAATAGGAACGCCTGAATCACCAAGATGGCTTGTAAGCATGGGGCGTGTCGAAGAAGCTCGCCAGATTGTAAAAAAACACCTTGGATCGAACGTTGAAATGGGAGAAACGACGACTGGCATAGAAAATCAAAAGACTCTGGGGTTTCGTGGACTTTTCAGTAAAAGGCTTCGTAAGCGTTTGGCTTTTGGTGGAATATTCAAATTGACTCTTGTTATTCCGTACTTTGCAATTTACACTTTCCTGCCTTCCATACTTAGTACAATGGGTTTTGAACAGAACTTTTTTGCGGATACAATGTTAAATCTATTCTTGCTTGTTGGGGCAATTGTTGGTCTTTGGCTGCTTGCAAAATTTTCTCGCAGAGGATTTACCATCGGGGCTTTCACGATCCTTTCCGTATCATTGTTTTCACTCAGCTTCTTGCACAATGGTTCTCAATTCTTAATGTTGTTAGCCTTCTTGATCTTTACTTTTTTCATGTCAGCGGCATCGAACCTTACATTAGTATACCCGGCAGAGCTTTTTCCAACTGAGATCCGTGGCTCGGGAATAGGTATGGTTACGGCAATTAGTCGGATTGGTTCTGCAATTGGAACATTTCTGCTGCCTGTTTCTTTAAGTTCTTTTGGATTAAGTGCCTCAATGGCAGGAATGGCAGCCATCCTACTGGTCGGCTTGATCGTATCGATCGCCTGGGCACCTGAAACGAAGAATCTCTCATTACATGAAGCAAGCGACCCTTTGCTTGAAGCGGAGAGTTCTCCGAAGGGAACCGCAATTCCCTTTACAGAAAATGAAAAAATAACATAAGATTAGCTTCCAGCAAATAAATGATGAGAAGGACAAAACTTTTTTCTCCTTCTTGATGAGTCATATGAGAGGTGATGTATAAGATGACAACTACCGATTGTTTACATCCTATGGATATTAAAGAGGTTGTACTAGGAGATGATGCCATCTCAATCCAAGAGGTAATTGCGGTTGCAAGATATGGTGCAAAAGTTACTTTCACTGAGGCCTATCGTGAAAGGGTGGATAAATCACGAAGCTTAATAGACAAGTTTCTAGATGATAATAGATTGATTTACGGTGTAACGACAGGTTTTGGCAGTAATATGACGGAGGTGATTTCTCCACTTGACGCCGAAACCCTTCAACGGAATATTGTTCGTTCACATGCCGTATCTGTTGGGGAAACTCTTGAAAAAGAAGTCGTAAGAGCCATTCAATTGATGATCCTCGTGAATTTAGGCCAAGGTTATTCAGGGGTCCGTTTACAAGTTTTAAACCTTATCGCTTCAATGTTAAATCACGATATACTTCCCTATGTTCCAGGTGATGGGTCAGTGGGGTATCTTTCTCCTGAAGCCCACATGGCCTTAGTGGTGATTGGTGAGGGGAAGGCATGGTATAAAGGTGAGCTCATACCTGGCATGGAAGCTTTAGAGAAAGCTGGATTAGCACCTGTTACATTGGGTGCTAAAGAAGGATTGGCACTTACAAGCGGGACTACTTCCGTTACTGCGATTGCTGTCCTGGCTTTATACAATAGCATGCAAGCCGCGAAAACCGCCGACATTACGGGAGCAATGTCTTTAGAAGTGCTAAAAGGTACAATAAAAGCATTTGATCCCCGTCCCCACGCATTGAAAAAACATGAGGAACAGGCTAAGACAGCCAGGAATGTTACAAGGATTCTTGAAGGCAGCCAAATCATTGAAACTTACAAGGAACATAGATTACAAGATGCACTTAGCTTACGATGCATTCCACAAGTCCATGGAGCCATAAAAAAAGTTTTGAAGGACGCTGCTGTTTCGATCGAGAATGAAATGAACTCTGTAAGTGACAATCCTCTGATTTTTCCGGAAGAGGAAGATGGAATTGCCCTGATGGCGGGGAATTTTGATGGTTCATTTGTTGGGATTTATACGGATGCGATTTCCATCGCGTTAGCAAACCTAGCAAAAATAACAGAACGCAGAATAGATCGGCTTGTAAACCATCAACTTAGTGAATTACCTAATTTCTTAGTGGTTAATCCAGGTTTAAATAGTGGCTACATGATTCCGCAATATACAGCCGCCGGGCTATTGAATGAAATCAGGGTGCTCTCGCATCCAGCCACAATAGATAATATCCCTACCTGCGCAAATCAAGAAGACGTGATAAGTTTTGCCTATTTCGCTGCGAAGAAAGCCTATCGGATTTCGAAGAAACTTGAATATATTTTAGCAATCGAACTGATGACGGCAACCCAAGCAATGGATTTTCATCTGCCCTTGAAACCGTCATCGGTCACGGAGGGGGTATATCATTTAGTTCGGAGCGAAGTCCCGATGGTTGAAGAAGACCGCTTTTTCCATCCTGACATTGAAGCGATATATAGGCAAATTCATGAAGGGGAAATAGTGAAGTTCGTTGAAACGGCAATCGGGGAAATAGAGTTCTAAAACTATGTGGAAGCTGTTTTACTTTATTAAATAAGGTAAAATGGCTTCCCTTTTTTAAAATGAAGGATCATATTTAAAGGAGGAGGGATGAAAGATGCATTATGATGTAATTGTAATTGGAGCTGGATCTATGGGAATGTCTTCAGGTTATTATCTATCAAAAAATGGACAAAAAGTATTAGTATTGGATTCCTTTGCTCCTCCTCATAATAAGGGCAGCCATCACGGGGAAACAAGAATTATTAGACATGCTTATGGTGAAGGCAGGGAGTATATTTCTTTGGCACTTAAATCCCAAGAGCTATGGGGTGAGTTGGAAAGAAATTCGGGGAAACAATTATTTCTTCCAACGGGGGTCCTGAATGCTGGTAGCGAAAATTCCACTTTCATTAAGCAAGTGATAGCGGGTTCAAACGAATATGGGTTACCTATGAAAATCTTGGATTCACATGAAATTCATGATAGATGGCCTGGAATAACTCTGCCGGAAGACTACATTGGATGCTATGAATCGACTTCGGGCGTATTGAAAAGTGAAGAGTGCTTAAGAGCGTATCAACAACTTGCGAAATATCATGGTGCCGACATCAGGGTAAACAGTGAAGTTAAGAAGATAGTTGTTCATGGGGATGGGGTCACGATTAAAACGGATGAACAGACATTCCACTCAGAATCTTTAGTGGTTGCAGTTGGGGCGTGGGCACCGAAAATCTTGGCGATGTTAGATTTGAATTTGCCGCTGGAACCAATCAGAAAAACATTTGCATGGTTTCATGCAAATGAAAGATTATATAATCATAATGAGTTTCCGGCTTTTTCTTTTGATACTTCAGTTGGTACATACTATGGCTTTCCTAGTATAAATGGTTCTGGAATGAAAGTAGGGAGACATGATGGGGGAACCCGTATAAATCCTGATGGCTTTATTGAAGGTTTTGGTGAATTGAATGAAGATGAGGGAGATTTGGTGAAGTTTTTGCGGAAATATATGCCTGCTGATCAAAAATTGAAATATGGGAAAACTTGCATCTACACCATGACCCCTGATGAGCATTTTATAGTGGATAAACATCCTTATTATCCACACATTGCCATAGCAGCAGGTTTCTCAGGACATGGTTTTAAATTCAGCAGTGTCATGGGGGAAATTTTGAGCGACTTGATTATCTCCGGTACGAGCAAGGAAGATATTTCATTGTTTTCTATTAATCGATTTAAAAATTCATTGTCATAATATACTCCTAATTTTAGTGCTGTAATCATGGCCGTTGCTTCCTTTCAAAGGAAACAACGGCTTTTTATTATTATTAATTATATCCAACTATAATGTTAGGTTATCTAACAAGGTATTGTCGGAATAATTAAAATATGCTAGAATGAGAATATTCCGAAATACGAAACTGTAATTCCGAATTTCGGAACTGATGCATTTGAGTGATTGAAAGAGTAATTACATAATTTTTTTACTGAAATTTCCGTTAGTAAAGGAGAGGGTAGTATGAACACGGTTGATTTGAATTGTGATTTAGGAGAAAGTTTTGGAGCCTACCGGATTGGTAATGATCAAGAAATTTTGGACTATGTAACATCTGTCAATATAGCTTGTGGATTCCACGCTGGTGATCCGACAGTCATGAGAAAAACGGTCCAGCTTGCTTTAGGGAAAGATGTCAAAATCGGAGCCCACCCAGGTTTACAGGATTTAATAGGATTTGGCAGACGCAATATGAATATTTCACCACAGGAGGCTTATGATATTGTCGTCTATCAAATTGGTGCATTGAATGGCTTTCTGCAATCCGAAGGCGGAAGTATGCAGCATGTGAAACCGCATGGGGCTTTATACAATATGGCCGCAAAGAACAAAGAGTTATCCGTGGCAATTGCCGAAGCGGTATATAAAGTGAATCCTGAGCTTATCCTATTTGGTTTGTCGGGCAGTGAATTGATACGTGCCGGACAGGCTATCGGATTGCAAACAGGGAGTGAAGTATTTGCCGACCGTACCTACCAACATGATGGTTCATTGACTTCCCGATTGGAAAAGGACGCATTGATCGAAAACGATGATGATGCCGTTGCCCAGGTCATTCGCATGGTGAAGGAAGGTAAGGTCCTGTCTCAGCAAGGCTCGGATGTGGCTTTAAAAGCAGATACCATTTGTATTCACGGGGACGGGGCACATGCTTTATCCTTTGCTCGGCATGTTAAGGAATCTTTGAAATTATCTGAAATAACAGTCAAGTCCTTTTCTTGAAGAAAATAAACAATCAGGAGGCAGATTCCATTGGAGCCAATCAAAAATACAACAGCACAGAAAAAGAATCCGACTAAGCCAAAAACGAACCGCACTTTATTGTTAGGTGCGGCATTCCTAATGGCAACATCGGCAATAGGGCCTGGTTTTTTAATGCAAACAACCGTTTATACCCAAAGTCTTGCGGCAAGTTTCGGATTCGTTATTCTTATTTCGGTCATTCTTGATATATTTGCCCAAACAAATGTATGGCGCATTATTGCTGTATCCGAAAAACGCGGTCAGGAAATTGCAAACATGGTCCTTCCTGGGCTGGGTTATGTACTGGCAGCTCTGATCGTTATGGGGGGGCTGGCTTTTAATATTGGAAATATAGCAGGAGCTGGATTAGGTCTTAATGCAATGACGGGAATATCCCCAACAGCCGGTGCGGCAATAAGCGCAGTCATCGCCGTACTGATTTTTGTAGTGAAAGAAGCAGGGAAAGCCATGGACCGTTTTACGCAAATTGCCGGATTTTTCATGATTTGTTTGATGATTTATGTCGCTTGGACAACCTCTCCTCCAGTCGGGGAAGCAGTAGTGAGGACCTTTGCACCTGATAAAATCGATATTATCGCAATCGTTACATTAGTGGGTGGATCTGTAGGAGGCTACATTACTTTTGCGGGAGGCCATCGTCTATTGGATGCAGGCGTGAAGGGCGTTGACTCATTACCTCAGGTCACGAAGAGCTCTGTAATGGGGATATTGATCACGACAGTCATGCGTGTTGCGTTATTTTTAGCAGTACTTGGTGTTGTATCGAAAGGTTTACAAATTAATCCGGATAACCCTGCAGCATCCGTTTTTCAGCTCGCTGCCGGTGATATAGGATATAAAATCTTTGGTGTCGTCATGTGGGCTGCAGCGATTACGTCAGTTGTTGGAGCGGCATATACTTCGGTTTCATTTATCAGAACTTTCAGCGAAAAGATAAATAATAAGGCAAACTGGATAATCATTGGCTTTATAGCCGTATCGACCATTTGCTTTCTATTAATTGGTCAACCGGTTAAAGTACTGCTTGTAGTTGGGGCAATTAATGGACTCATCTTACCAATTGCTCTTGGAACATTGCTAATTGCCGCATATAAGAAAAACATCGTGGGTGATTATAAGCATCCTTTATGGTTAACGATTTCCGGTGTATTCGTGGTTGTCATCATGGCGTTAATGGGCGTATATACATTAATGAAACAACTGCCGGCACTTTTTTAATGATTAATGAATGAAAATCCAATAAATAAAGGTGGAAGTGGCGTGCCAGTTTGTCACTTTCTGCCACTTCGTAATAGGAGATGAATACTAATGATCGACCTTTCTCAAGCTACCCCGGCTGAGTTGCGTTCAATGATTCGAAACAACGAATTGATAAAACCGACAGCTGGCATGGCTAACGGTTATGCACAAGCGAACTTAGCCATCTTAAAAAAAGAGCATGCTTTTGATTTTTTATTATTCTGTCAGCGTAACCCTAAATCCTGTCCATTGCTGGACGTTACGGAAATTGGTTCACCCATTCCCGCATTTGCAGCAAATTCTGGGGATATACGCACCGATATTCCTAAATATAGGGTATATAAATATGGAGAATTAGTGGAAGAAGTAACGGATATATCAAACTACTGGGAAGACGATATGGTTGGATTTTTAATCGGGTGCAGCTTTACTTTCGAGCACGCCCTTTTGAATAATGATATATCGATTCGTCATATTGAAGAGGGATGTAATGTACCAATGTATAAAACCAATATCCCGTGTATCGAAGCAGGGATTTTTCATGGGAAAATGGTGGCTAGTATGAGGCCGATTCCACAAAAGGATGTGGTGAGGGCAGCTCAAGTGACATCGCGGTTTCCTGCAGTTCATGGGGCTCCAATCCATATTGGTGACCCTGAGGCGATCGGTGTTTCCAGCATTCAGCATCCGGATTTTGGTGATCCAGTAACGATTCGTGAAGGGGAAGTCCCGGTCTTTTGGGCATGTGGTGTAACTCCTCAATCCATTGCTATGGAGACTAAACCGGAGATCATGATCACGCATGCACCTGGACATATGTTCATAACGGACATTCGTGATGAAAAATTAGGAGTTTTATAACGAACAGAAAGAGATGATTCCTATGCCGGAAAAGCTTTTGAAAAAAACTGCATGTACACTTTCTCCATTGGGCGATTCCGCAATCGTGATAACATTCGGGAATGGAATGGAATACAGCGTTCACAAAAAAATAAAATTGTTTAAGGATTTGCTGGAGGATGAACCTTTTGCAGGGTTTATAGAATGTGTACCGGCCTATACTAATTTGACGGTTTTTTATGATCCATTGGTTATTTATAAGGAGCGAAAACAAAGCAATGATACTGAAACCATATCTCCCTATGAAGTGGTCCGTTCCATCTTGGAAATGAAATTACAGGATTTAAAAGAAGATAGGAAACTCTCACATCGAACAGTTTCCATTCCTGTGTGCTATGGGAAGGAATATGGACCGGATTTGGAATATGTTGCCCGTTATAATGATTTGACTACTGATGAAGTCATTCATATTCATTCAACTGGGGAGTATTTGGCCTATATGATTGGGTTCGCACCAGGTTTCCCGTTTCTTGGCGGACTGTCAGAGAAGATCGCGACACCTAGGCGTTCCTCTCCCCGTATGACCATTCCAGTAGGGGCAGTAGGAATCGCCGGTATGCAAACGGGTGTATATCCTATATCAACACCTGGTGGATGGCAATTGATCGGACAGACGCCAACCAAAATGTTTTTACCGAATGTAAATCCTCCAAGTCTATTACAAGCAGGAGACATCGTGAAGTTCCATCCGATTTCGGATCAAGAATATAAAGAAATGATCCTTAAGGAGGAGATACAGTGAGCCTGCGCGTAATCAAACCGGGATTATTGACTAGTATACAGGACCTTGGAAGAAAAGGATTCCAGCAACATGGGGTGATTGTAAGCGGGGCGATGGATGCACATTCGTTACGAATTGCCAATATGCTGGTTGGCAATGAAGAAGGAGAAGCGGCCTTGGAAATTACATTAATGGGGCCGACCATTAAATTCGAGAAAAATTGCCTGATTTCGATAACGGGTGGAAACTTATCACCAACAATCGATAATCATGCTGTACCGATGTGGAGGCCCATTCTTGTGAAAAGTGGATCGGTGCTTCGGTTTGAAGGGTGTAAATCAGGTTGCAGGGCTTACTTAACAGTAGCGGGTGGCTTCGCTATTCCCGAAGTTATGGCCAGTAAAAGCACATATCTAAGGGCTGAGATTGGCGGCTATATGGGGAGGGCATTAAAGGCTGACGATGTCTTGGAGTTTAATGAACCTTCGAAAAATCTTGGTGATAGGGCGTTCAAAGGTCCATTTTCCTTCCCAAAGTGGTTTGTCAATGAGCAGGAGTTCATGCCAGGAGGAAAACCTCTAATCCGTTTCATCGATGGAAGCCAATATGAGTATTTCACAGATTCAAGTAAAGATAGTTTTGTAGCGGGTTTATTTAAAGTTTCCAATCAATCCGACCGCATGGGATATAGATTTTCAGGCCCTACACTGAAATTAAAGGATAATGGGGAGTTATTATCTGAAGCGGTCACAAATGGGTCCGTTCAGGTTCCTCCTGATGGAAACCCGATCATTCTCCTTGCGGATAGCCAAACAACGGGGGGATATCCTAAGATAGCTCAGGTGATTACGGCGGATTTACCAAGTATCGCTCAGGTTAAACCAGGGGAATCCATTCAGTTCTCACGGGTGAACTTAAAGGAGGCTGAACGGCAATTCCTTCAAAAAGAATGGCAATTGAAGGAATTGCAAGTTTCGATATCCTTGGCCCTGAACAAATGGCTGGATATATAGTTTCTTCTGCAAAGAACGCAAACGATGAGAAAGTACTCTTAAGAGTGCTTTCTTTTTTTTATAGACCCCGTCTTACAATTCGGAAGTGGGGTGAAGTCATCTTTCACCAAGTCATAAATGAAAGTGAAGTCAAATAGAAGCCTCAATTTTACGAACCAACTGGTTCGCCGGAACCAGTTGATCTAAAGCAATCATTTCAAGTTCATCTCGCTGAATCGAATTATGTTTCGAAAACATCCTCATCATCTCAAGTTTTAATAGATCAATCTTAAAACAAAAAAGACTGTAGGCAAAAGGAGTCCTATATAAATTTTTAAACATTGTTGGAACGAAAGGTGCGGGACTCCTGCGGGAATAGCTCCCTGACCGCCCGCGGAAAGCGAGTGCCCTACGTTCCAATCAACGTCCAAATTTGTACAAGCCAAAAAAAAGCTGCAGACAAACTCGATTTTCATCGAGTTTGTCTGCAGTCTGGGCCGTTCTGACATCAGAAAGGCTTTTTTTTTTCAAAAGTTAAGGGGATTTTTCCAATAGGATGGGGAAGTTCCCCGATATCGAACGATCAGGCAAGATCTTACAATAAGGGTATGGTAATTGTTTGTAATGAGGAGGAATAATAATGCAGGCAAAAGTCGCCGTAAATCAAAAAACAGGCAAATCAATTAATGATGCTTTTGCATCACATTTTGCCAAGTCTATGTTTCTAGCAGTTTGCGGACTTGTATTCTTATCGTTTATAGGTACGAGAATGTTTACACACGTGGATTTAAACCTTTATGGCTATATGGTGGGGACGTTTATTTTTATTGGGGGTTTCTTTTACAGATTTATCGCATGGGGAGAAAGGCCGCCAACAAAGGTTTTTATAAAAAAAGGAATCAAAATTCTCTTAAGAAGATCAACGCCCAAAACAACAGTTGAACATTTAGCAACATACAATTTCATTTGGAACAGGGGAATTTACCGATGGACTCAGCACGTTTTAATGGGCTGGGGATGCATACTTTCCTGCTTCGTGACCTTTCCTCTAGTATTTGGATGGATGTACTTCACAATGGACGACAACGGTTACTACAACATCATCGCAATGGGGATCCAGGTAATGACAGTGCCAGCTGATGGGCTTATTGCGACGTTATCCTATAACGCACTGAACATTACGGCAGTGATGGTCATTTCCGGTGTATGCATGGCCCTTTATCGCCGTTTGAAAAATATGCAGGCAAGGGCAGAACAACAATTCATGTATGACTTCCTTCCATTATTCATGCTGTTATTGGTCAGTGTTACAGGACTGGGACTAACCTTCATGAACATTTTTATGCATGGTGCAGGACAGCCAGCCATGTCCCTTATACACCAATGGTCAGTCATCATTACATTGATTTATCTTCCGTTCGGAAAACTTGCGCACATACCTTTCCGCCCAATGAGTGTATTCGCTAGAAACTACAGAGAGCATTATGCGGAACAATCCATGAAAGGATGCAAAGTATGCGGTAATGAGTTTGTTTCAACAGAACAATCAAAAGATGTCATAGAGGTTCTCGGCAGGAATGATATAGAATTCCAAGCGAAAGAAGGCCACCATCTCGCTGAAATGTGCCTACCTTGTCGAAGAAAATACAGGATTGCCCAATTTTCCGGGTTCCCCATCCACGAAGTAAAAGTTAAGGAGGCAAACCAGGATGCAAAAGGATAAGTTTTTTAAAACAGAAAGTAATGTGATACACCCGAATGAAACATTGGTCAAAACCCATTGTGCTTATTGCGGAATGCAATGCGGAATGAATTTAAGGGTAAATGTAGCGACGAATAAAATCATTGGGGTTGAACCCCGTTATGATTGGCCCGTAACCGTTGGGAAAATGTGTCCAAAAGGGGTTACAGCTTACCAGCAGACGAATCATGATGATCGTATTTTAAAACCGCTTATTCGTGATGATGCTTCACTAAAGGGAACAAAGGAAGGCTTCCGTGAAGCAAGCTGGAATGAAGCGTATGATTTAATCGCAAATAAGTTCAGGGAACTTCAAGCTAAATATGGAAAAGATTCATTATCCGTTTTCAGCGGGGTTTCAATGACAAATGAAAAATGCTATTTAACAGGGAAATTTGCACGTGTGGCTCTTGGAACTCGCTACATTGATTATAATGGGCGATTTTGCATGTCAAGTGCAGCCGGGGGGTTCCTTCGTTCTTTTGGAGTTGATAGAGGTTCAACATTACCTTGGACTGATATTCATGAAACAGATTGCTTATTTATAGCAGGAAGCAATACAGCAGAATGCCATCCAACTTCTATGTTCCGTGTTTGGAACGTACAAGAAAGAGGAGGATACATTATCGTGGCAGATCCCCGTGAAACTCCTATTGCAAGAAGAGCAGATGTTCATCTTGACTTGAAACCGGGAACGGATCTTGCCCTTGCCAATGGAATCTTAAATCTATTAATTCAAAATGGTTATGCTGAAGAAGATTTCATTAATAATCATACGAACGGGTTTGAAGAAACAAAAGAGCTTGTAAAAGAATTTACACCGGAATATACGAGTGAGCTTACAGGTGTGGCACCGAAAAAAATCATTCGTGCAGCAGAAATTTATGGGAAATCACCAAATGCAGTTGTCATGTTTGCCCGTGGAATCGAACAGCAGCATAAGGGTGTTGACAATGTATCTGGATATACAAACTTGGCGCTTGTAACAGGTAAAATCGGACGGCCCAAGTCTGGTGTAGCAACATTCACTGGTCAAGGAAACGGACAAGGGGGACGGGAGCATGGCCAGAAAGCAGATTTATTGCCAGGATACCGTAAAATTACAAACCCTGAACATGTAGCAGAAGTTTGTAAAGTATGGAAAATCACTCCGGAAGAAATGCCCCTGCCAGGTGTTTCTGCATATGAAATGTTTGAATTGATGGAACAAAAAACGATTCGCGGATTGTATCTGCTATGTTCTAATCCTGCAGTATCTGCGCCGAATCTGAATTTCGTCAGAAGTGCGATGAAAAATCTTGATTTTATGTTGTGTTCGGATTTTTATCTTTCTGAATCAGCAGAGTTTGCGGATGTGATCCTGCCATCTGTAACGTGGTCAGAAGATGAAGGAACAGTAACAAACCTTGAAGGAAGAATTATTAAGATAAATAAGGCACAAGAACCAATCGGTGAATCTAAGCCCGATTGGCAAATACAAGTAGAACTTGCAGAACGTCTTGGAAGAGGAAAATACTTTTCCCATTTGAAAACAGCAAAAGATATAGCTGATGAATTCAGACTGGCTAGTAAAGGAGGATATGCCGATTATTATGGTGCTACATGGGATAAAATCGACAAACAGGACGGAGTATTTTGGCCTTGTAAGGATGAAAATGATATGGGAACGCCGCATATGTTCCTGGATAAGAAATTCTATCACGCAGACGGCAAAGCGAAAATTTGTGCGCTTCCTTACCGACCCCCTGCTGAGGAGCCAGATGAAAAATATCCACTTCGTTTAACAACCGGGCGTGTCGTTTACCACTACTTATCTGGAAACCAGACGAGAAGAATCCAGTTCCTGCGTGATATGTGCCCGGAGCCATACGTCGAAGTACATCCGGAAACAGCAAAAAAATACAATATGGACCATGAGGAAAAGGTCCGCCTGTACACCCGGAGAGGCGAGGCAATCTATAAAGTGAAAATTACAGAAGCAATTCGTGAGGACACTGTATTTGTTCCATACCACTTTGGGCACGAACAATCTATCAACCTATTAACTATTGCAGCGCTTGACCCAATGTCCCGTATGCCGGAGTTTAAGGTCTGTGCGGCTCAATTGGAAAAAGTCGAAATAAAGAAGGTGCAATAAATGAAAAAGAGGCTCTATTTAGAACTTGAAAACTGCATAGGATGCCGGTCATGCCTTGCTGCTTGTACACAATGCGGAGGGCATGAAGAGCGGAACAGGAACTACGTTTATGATGTAAACCCTCTGGTCAATCGGCAGACGATGCCTCTTATGTGCCTCCATTGTGTGAATCCGGCCTGTGCAAGAAGCTGTCCTGCCCAGGCAATCCAAATACATGAGACAGGGGCCGTCTTATCAGCTCTAGTTGAAAAATGTATTGGCTGCCAAAACTGTACGATTGCTTGTCCATATGGCATACCAAAATTTGACACTGAGCAAAACTTAATGTACAAATGCGATTTATGTATTGACCGGACAAAAAACGGTATCCCACCAATGTGTGCAAGTGTTTGTCCATCCAATACACTTCAGTGGCTCACCGATGAGGAAATTGGAAATAGAAAAAAACAATTTAATCTAGATAATGGAAAATGGGTGACTAGCCTGCCTTATCTTGAAAGTGAAACGAACGTTAAGGTAAATTTGCCTGGTATTTTACAAGGAATTGAAAAGCTATTTTAGGAGGGATTTATATGCCGTCGGATAAAAATAATAAAATCCCCTTTAATGAAGATAATTACACCCATAATATTGAACGGGATAATGAAAGAAAGCTCGACAGACGAGGGTTCATGAAAACACTAGTGGGAGCTGCAGGAGTATTCGCGATTTCCTCCCTTCCTTGGGGAGCGATTGCGGCTAAAGAATTGATGGGTCTTGGGGAAAAGGAGTATCCTCACAAAAAAATAACCGATGTAAGCGGAATTGCAATTGGTGACGCAGTGGAGTTTAAATTTCCAGGGGATCATGATGATGCCATTTTGATCAGATTGTCTGAAACGAAATACGTAGCATACCAAAATGCATGCACACATCTTCGTTGCCCGGTATTTTGGGTGAAAGAAGAAGGTGAAATGATCTGTCCCTGCCATCACGGGAAATTTGATGTTGAAACAGGTGCTCCAACTGCCGGACCGCCAAGGAGGCCCCTGCCTGAAATTCAAGTGAAAGTTGAAAATGGCGCAGTATACGCTGTAAGGGTGAAGCGTTATGAAGTTTAAGTACATCGGTGTCGCGTTGCTTTGTGCTTTCTTGATGATGAATATTGTATTTACCCAATTTATGGTTCACCAATTTTATTATGAAAATTATATAAATGTACTAATATTTGGTGGCTTGAACATTGTTATGTTTCCCTTAGCGTTTTTTACATATAAAAAAACCAAATACGAAAAGGCGTGAATCGAATGAACAGCGAAACTTACATTGATTTTTGTTTTGTGAAAGTAGCATCCGTAAACTTTGCTTCTGAAATCAATAAGCTGCTTTCAGACCTTTTTAATGGCTCCCGCCTTAACTGGTATTTGGATGAAAAGTCATTGAACGGGATAGATATTGTTGTTGCAGAAGTAAAGGGAATGAGTGGATGGGAATCTGAAGAAGAAACAATTGAATTTATCGAGAATCATGCAGATGATAGATTCTGGAAATACTTACAAGGTTATCAAATAAATGTATACAGTGCGAAGAGAGGGTGCAATACATGTGGAACACATTAATTTGGAAGGTTTACAATCATTAGTCTCGGAAAAAGCCAGAGTGGCAATCTTGGATGATGATGGGCAGGATAAAGCGCCTTTTGTTACTAAAACGATAGATAAGGTGGAGATTTGTCCTGACATGACCCATCTACGCATTTATTTTGATCATCTGAATTTTTTCGCTGTTCCCTTGACATGCAATATGGCTCGAAACAAAAATGAGTGGTCAGCCTTTGACGCAAACACGGGTTTACAATATGTAATTAGAAGAGAGAGTGATCAGAATGATTAAGAAAATACAGCTTCCATTACAGACTTTAAACTTAGTAGTAGGATTTATGGTATGGGTATTAATTTCTTCACTGATGCCCTTTATTAAAGAAGATATTGCTATACCGGAAAGTCAGCTTGCCCTGGTGACAGCCGTTCCGGTTATTTTGGGATCTGTACTTCGTATCCCCCTTGGCTTTTACGCCAATCAGTTCGGAGCCAGGAAAATTTTCCTGATTAGCTTTATGTTACTATTGTTTCCTGTTTATTATATCAGCATTGCCGATTCCCTTGTCGATTTGTTGATTGGAGGACTTTTCCTTGGTATTGGAGGAGCCGTATTCTCTGTTGGAGTAACCTCTTTACCTAAGTATTATCCAAAGGAACGTCATGGCTTTATAAACGGAATTTACGGTGCTGGAAACCTTGGTACGGCAGTATCGGCTTTTGCAGCACCCGTTGTAGCTGAGAATTTTGGCTGGTCAACAACTGTACAGCTTTACCTTGTGATTTTGGCGGTCTTTATTGCAGGTAACTTTCTGTTAGGGGATAAAAAAGAGCTGAAAGTAAAAACACCGCTTTTAGAGCAAGTGAAGAGTGTCTACAAAAATGAAAAACTATGGCTGCTAAGTTTATTTTACTTTATAACATTCGGTTCTTTTGTTGCATTTACTATCTATCTGCCAAATTTTCTTGTAGCTAACTTTGGATTGGATAAGGTTGATGCCGGTTTAAGGACAGCGGGCTTTATTGTTCTTGCTACCCTTATGAGACCAATTGGCGGATGGCTTGCAGATCGTTTTCATTCTCTCATTCTGCTCATGTTCGTTTTTGGAGTGTATACAGTTTCAGCGATGATCCTATCCTTTGCTCCATCAATTGGCTGGTACACTATTGGCTGCTTGAGTATTGCCCTATGTGCTGGAATGGGAAATGGTGTTATTTTTAAACTGGTGCCGATGTATTTCCAAAAGCAGGCTGGTATTGTGAATGGTATCGTTTCCGCTATGGGCGGTTTGGGAGGGTTTTTTCCGCCATTAATTTTATCCTTGTTATTCAATATCACAGGACATTATGCAATCGGGTTCATGGCGTTGTCAGAAGTTGCCCTTGCAAGTTTGATTTTAGTTGTTTGGATGTATTTCCAAGGCAAAATGGGGCTTGCCAAAGAAGTGATCGATCATACAATAGAAGGGATTCTAATTACCGATACCACCGGTAAGATCATTTCAGTAAACCCGTCGTTTTGCAGTATTACGGGTTATCAGGAAAATGAAGTAATTGGTAAGAACCCTAGTATACTTAAATCGGGTAAACAGTCTCGAACTTTTTATGAGGATTTGTGGAAATCCATTGAGATAAATGGATTTTGGCAGGGTGAAATCTGGAATAGCCGAAAGGATGGGCAGCAATATCTGCAATGGCTGACCATAAGTTCGATAAAGAATGATGCGGGGGATGTCGTTCAATATGCAGGTATGTTTAGTGACATTTCAAGTCATAGAGTGAAGAAAGCATAAAATGAACTGCGTACATGAAATTATTGGATTTGAAGGCTGAATTGGAGTTTTCAAGAACTACAAGTTCAAATGCTAGGTTTCAGGTGGGAAAGAAGGTATACGTCAGTGTTCTCACCACTCTGCCGAAAGTGTAATTGTGGGAGCATGTCGTATTTTGAATGGCCAATAATCAGCGACAATTGAAAAAGGAGGGTGGGAATGAATACTCAGCCACTAAAAAACAACATCAGTTCTTATATCATACAAACACATGAAGAAGAGATTAAAAGAATTGCGATGGAGCTTCATGAAGGTGTGGGGCAGTCCCTTTCCAGTCTCTTTTCCGGAATGCAGCTCATTGAAACGGCAATCGAACAGCCTGCCATGAAAATCTATGCAGGTGATATGAAACAGCTATTGGAGAAGGCAATTCAGGAAATCAGGCTTTTGGCTGTAGAATTGCATCCTCCTACCCTTACGACTTTTGGGCTTATTTCAGCTATTAAAAGCTACATAAAAATATACACATCAACCTATGGAATTGAGGTTGAGATGGAGAATCTGGGAATTGAATCGCAAATCTCTGATAGAGATAGCATTACACTTTTCAGGGTCTGCCAAGAAGCATTGGTGAATATAGCAAGGTATGCTGATACAACAAAAGCAAGTATAATATTCAAATGGGAAAAAAGCATGTTATTGATTATAATAAAAGATTCAGGGAAAGGGTTTGAGGTTGAAGCCGCCATGAATAAGCTGAGCGGGCTTGCTGCCATGTGTGAAAGAATGCATTTGATTGGCGGGAACTGTACCATTTTTTCAAAAATAGATGATGGGACTTCTATAGAGATTTCTCTGCCATTATATTAAAATGCTAAACAAGGGGTTTGCGAATTGTGCAATCCCCCT
The DNA here is from genome assembly GCF_054600815.1 of Peribacillus sp. N1. Lineage (NCBI taxonomy): Bacteria > Bacillati > Bacillota > Bacilli > Caryophanales > Bacillaceae > Peribacillus > Peribacillus sp. N1. The sequence continues at coordinate 448,686 of NZ_BAAHZO010000001.1, forward strand.
TGTTGTTTCATATAACGATACAAACACGAACAAAGTTAGGGGGAGCTGCTTTGATAAAAATTTTGCTTTGCGATGATCACGCCGTTGTAAGAATGGGCTTAAAGATGCTATTAAACAATCATGCTGATATGGAAGTCATAGGGGAAGCTTCAGATGGGAACGAAGGAATTCAGCGAGCATTAGAGCTTCAACCTAATGTGGTAGTCATGGATTTAAGCATGCCTCATGGAAAAGATGGCTTATCGGCTACTTCCGAACTGAAAAAACTAATGCCTGAGGTAGCCATATTAATACTAACCATGCATGATGATGATGAATATTTGTTCAGAACCATTCAAGCCGGGGCTTCAGGCTGTATTTTAAAAAGTGCACCCCATGAAGAACTATTGGTAGCCATCCGATCTTTATCAAACGGAAATGCTTACCTTCATCCATCTGCAACAAAAAGGGTAATGGAAGAATATTTAGGCAGTGTGAAGCAGGGAACCGCTGATTCTATCAATCTGTTGTCTGACCGTGAAAAAGAGGTGCTTACATTGATTGCGAAAGGGTTTTCCAATAAAGAAATTGCCGGACAGCTTGTCATAAGCGTGAAAACGGTTGAAAGCCATAAAGGAAACCTAATGGAAAAGCTCAAGATGAAAACAAGGCATGAACTTGTTGCATTCGCTTTAAAAAAGGGGTTATTAGGGTATGGAATTTAACTTGGACAGTAAATCGAAAGAGGATCAACCATTTAAAAAAGCGTGTGAACATGTATTAGAAGAAATGAACGGTGATTTTGTAGGCCTTGCCTTACAAAACAGAAAAGGTCCTGACATATGCTGGCATTATGCCGCCGGAAACAGAAATGATAAGTACAAAAGGATAACTCTTCGATATGGAAAAGGAATAGCAGGTAGGGTCATATCAACGGGGGCGCCGATGAAAATTGAAGGTTTCCCCAATAATATCCATGGCAATGCTTTAGATTATCCCATCATGCTTGCGGAAAATCTCAGTTGCGCCTTCGCAGTTCCGATTCAATTTAAAGGTGTTCCCAAAGGGGTATTATTAGTAGGTAAACGAACAGCTCAGCCTATTTCTGAAAGCGACCAGCATAAGATCCTTGATGCAGCGAAAAAACTGGAAAAGGAATTGAACAGCTCAATTTAATGGCAACAAGGAGGATTATGTATGGACTTGAATAAACATTTGGAAATGGAAAAAGGGGTTACACCTGGATCTAGCGATGCGACAATCCTTGTCAATGAATCTGGAGTCATCTCTTTTGCGAATCAACAGGTATATGATAACTTTGGTTATGAACATCATGAATTGAACGGGATAAAGCTTCTAAAACTTATACCAGGGGCAAACCTGCAACACAGTGGGGAAGGGGAGATTATCCACCAGTTGGGGATCCACCGGGATGGTCATGCTTTTTCGCTTTTTTTCAGGGTGAACTCCTTTCAGCTTGCGAAAGAGCTTTATTACTTAATTGTAGTCCATAAAGTGAAAGACCAATCACGGATTAACCAGCAACAATCCTATCCGATCAATGAACTGGTTGATTTAATTTACGCACTTGATGAATCAACGATTGTTGCATTTACGGATGAAAAGGGCAAGATAATAAACTTTAATAAGAAATTTTGTGAGGTATCCAAATATTCAGCAACTGAGCTTATCGGGAAGGACCACCGAATTATCAATTCAGGTTATCATTCAAAGGAATTTATGCAAGAGCTTTGGAGAACAATTTCATCAGGAAGTGTTTGGCGGGGTGAAATCAAGAACAAAGCGAAGGATGGAACTTATTATTGGGTCGATACCACAATTGTCCCTTTCTTAAATGAAAAAGGGAACCCTTATAAATACCTGGCAATTCGGAAGGAAATTACCGAATATAAACGAGTTTTAGAGGAATTGGGGAAATTCGTAAATAAAATGGCCGATTTCCAATTTGCTTTGGATGCTTCCTCGATTGTAGCAATAACAGATCAAAGCGGGACGATCAAATATGTCAATGATCAATTTTGCAGGATTTCAAAGTTTTCAAAAGAAGAGCTGATCGGACAGGATCATCGAATTATTAACTCGGGATTTCATTCGAAAGAGTTTTTCAACAATCTTTGGAAAACAATATCATCAGGGGAAGTATGGAAAGGCGAGATTAAAAATAAGGCCAAGGATAATACTTATTATTGGGTGGATACGACAATCGTTCCATTTCTTGATGAGTTCCAGAAACCTTACCAATATTTAGCGATTCGTTATGAAGTGACCCAGCGTAAGCTTGCGGAAGAAGAGATTCAGAAAATGACCGGGAAAATCATTGATGTGCAAGAAGAAGAAAGAAAACGCATTTCCCGAGAGCTTCATGATGATATCGGACAAAACTTATACAGCCACCTCATAACGATTAACAGACTGCAGACAGAAATGGATCATCCCTTGTTAGATCAGATGCAAGATGAAGCGACCGAAATTATCGAATCACTCCGGCATCTATCCTGGGAATTAAGGCCATCAGTACTTGATGATCTTGGACTGTTCCCTGCCATACGCTCTTTAGTGGCGCAATTTTTAGAGCATCATCATATCAAGGTCCATTTTGAATGCTATTTGAATTGCCGTTTGAATGCAAACAAAGAAATTACCATTTACCGTATTATTCAAGAGGCATTAACAAATATTAGGAAGTATGCTGAAACCGAAGAAGCTACAGTGATGATCCAGGAAATAGAGGAAGAGGTTCGTGTAGAAATAGAAGATAAAGGAAAGGGCTTTGATATAGAAAAAGTTACCCGTGGAGTAGGCTTATTCAGTATGGAAGAGAGAGCCAGAGTTTGCGGCGGAAACCTTATCCTTCTTTCTCGTGAAGGGAAAGGGACAAAAGTAATTTTGAGTATGCCTTTGTAGTGAATGGGTTTTAGTAATGATCAAGTAACTTAATCCGCTAAACGCTTCAGCCATTTCCCATTATTACTCGTTCCATGGGCTTACGGGATGATAAAATGATTCGATCAAATTGTAAATAATGCCGGAAAATCAAATGAGAATAAACTCAGAGCATTCACGCAAAAACAATGAATACGGTTATTTTCATTACATCCTTTCTTCCATGTTTTATAATAGAATGATAGTTAAGGAAAACATGTATCATGAAAGGAGACAATGTATGCAGGCACATAACAAAACGGTCGTGAAATCTATGCAAATCCTGACCCTTTTCATAAATCATCCAAAACTGACCTTTAATGAAATGATGGAACTTTCCAATTTGCCGAAAACGTCGTTACACCGTATGGTGGGATCATTGGAAGAAATGGGGTTTTTAACAAAGGACGAAGATGGCCACTATTCACTTGGACTGATATTCCTGCAGTTTGGTCAACTGGTAGGGGAGCGTTTGGATATCAGGTCAATCGCCTATCCGATCATGAAAGACCTTCGGGATGATGTTGAAGAAGCAGTGAATTTAATTGTGAGGGATAAGGATGAAGCGATGTATATTGAAAAGGTGGACACCCTGCATCCTGTTCGACTTTATACATCCATTGGAAGGCGTTCGCCATTGTATGCTGGGGATTCTCGAATCATCTTAGCGTATTTGCCAGAAAAAGAGCGTGAAAATTATTTGGGAAGCATTCAATTAAAACCAATCGCCATTGGAACGATAACGGATAAAACTGAACTCCGTCACGCCTTGGATGAAGCGAGAATGAATGGTTACACGATAACTTCATCAGAACTTGAGGATTATACAAAAGCAGTGAGTGCACCGATACTCAATGGTAAAGGTGAAATAGTAGCTGGTATTAGTGTCGCTGGGATTGAAGCAAGATTTCAGGAAGATCGCTTGGCTGAATTGATTGACAAGGTAACGAAAGCTGCCAAAGCCATTTCCGTGAAGCTTGGTTCTCAAACATATAAATGAAAATAGAAAAATCATGTCATTTTCGGAATATATTTTTCTGAAATAAGATAACTTACATAAGATAGTCGATTCCTACATACTAACATATAGGAAGTAAAGCCACCGCTTATGGTGGTTTTTTGTCATGCTGGCATGCTCAGCTGAACCAAAACGAAAAGGTGAACCATTCGGGGTTCACCTTTTCCAATATCGTAAGACTATATCGCAAGATTGTTGGTTAGCCGTTACATACGCACAAAGTGTGATTGATTTATATTTCTCGGCACCCCGATGTCAGCCATTGTAAGTAAACCTGGTTTACGGAGCGCATCAATTTGCTTAGCGGTATTGATAATCATTGCAGCAGTTGCGGTATCTCCAAAGATGCCGTTTGGAACAATCAACCTTTGGGTTTCGTTCCCCTCAATAACGATTTCATCTTCCTGTTTAATACCTGCAGACATCGTTAAATCCAAGGAAATTTCCTTTCCGTCCACTGTCTTGCCAGTGGAAATTTGATGAAGCCCATTAACATCCCCTGGTTTTAAGGCAGTTAGCGGAACGGTCATATTTTCGCTCGCAATCGTTGGTTCAATGGTATTGGTTACACTTGAAAGTTTCCAATTCAGACCATAGGCGATCAACCTGACAGACTCCTCAAGACCTACATGCCCAATTTTATTCCGTTCAGCTAAAAATTCAAACTCTTCTCTGGTCATCCCGATTCCGACCTTTTTTTGCAAGGGGAGGCGCCTTTTCGAAACATCTACTTTACGATTGACCTTAATTTGGTTAACCGTGGTCAATACTGTTGTAAATGAAATGGCCATAGTATCCATGATGAAACCTGGATTGATTCCGGTCCCAATGACACTAAGCCCTTTAGCTTTAGCATAATCATCTATTTCCTTTGCAAGTATGGGGTAGCGATGCCAAGGGAAGGAAAGTTGTTCACAGGTGGAAACCACTGAAAAGCCGTGATCTAGCAGCTCTTTGATTTGAGGCCATACTTGTTGTGCGTCGGAACCGGTTGCATGTAGGGCGATAGGGTGGTCAGCTTCTGTATTTACATCCCGTATATGAGAGACTACACACTTGTTCGTTTCCTTTTCATGGATTAGTAATCCAATATCCTTTCCTACCTTATCGGGAGCAATATCGACAACCCCGATAATCGATTGCGGATTCTTTTGATAAGCACTGCGTAGAATTTCAATTCCGATGGGGCCCAGCCCGAATACTGCGAATTCAGAATAGTACATATCCATTCATCTCTCATCCTTTCAAATAACTTATAACAAAATGCTAACATTGTGTGATAAATAATAAAAATAGTTAATTTTTATAAATTTATAATGAATCGTTATAAAAGGAAAAACGATAATGAATGAGGTGAATTAGTGAATCATACTTCAATTTTGGGGTTACATATCGCGGAAATTGTGAAATGGCGGACTAAAGCGGCAGCATAAGTCGGGATGTTGGACAGGTATGTAGAAACCGCCATACTGTTCCCGGTTAAAACATTTTATTTGAACGGACACGAGACTTTAGCAGACTTTTAGTTCGCAGCATCTTTTGGACATTATTTATCTAAGGCTCGAGAACTAGCAGAAACGTAATCCGGTTTTAGATATAAGGTTAAGGTATTGTTTCTGTTTGTTTTAATCGAAGAAACACCTTAATTAGTTTTGAATATAAAACGACTTTTTCTGTTGGAAAAATATTAATCTGAATATTATTGACTATTGTGAAAATTAAATATAACATTATGACATTAAATACCGGTAACATTGTTTTATATATAAAACATTTGTTGCTGCTATCTTTTGAAAGGGGGAATTGGTGAAGTTGATTGTTTGAAAGACATTTTCTTTATCGAAATCATGAAAGCGCATTCAAAAGATCCTACTAAAAGGGGGAAATAACATGTTACAAGGTCAAAAAAGATGGTTGTACATTGCGATTCCTATTTTTTTCTTCTGGTTTTTCGGACAGATTGATAAAGTAGGTATCTCTGTTATCCAAACCGATCCGGGATTTTTAAGTGATCTTGGTTTAACTGGCCCGGATAAAAATGCGAAAATTGGCTTGATCTCCTTTATATTCATGATTTCATACTCCTGTTCCAACATTTTTTGGGGAGTTATCATCGACAAGTTAGGGGCACGGAAAACAGCAGTTTTAGGTTTACTGGTATGGACAGCGACAATGGTAATGGGCGGGCTGTCCACTTCATACGAAATGTTTTTAATCAGTAGGGTAATCCTCGGAATTGGGGAGGGTATGATGATCCCGATATCGGGAAAATTCATTTCGAATTGGTTTAATAAACGAGAGCTTGGCAGGGCACAGTCATTCTGGATCACTGGAAACTACCTTGGCCCGGCGGTGGGTACCGTTATGCTCATACTAATTATTTCAACGTTTCATTGGCAGGCAGCGTTCTTTGCTCTCGCCGCATTTAACTTGTTTATAAATATTCCAATGTTCCTGTTTTTGGCACGTAATACGCCAGAAGAGCATCCGCGCATGAGTAAAGAAGAAGTCTCCTATATTCGCCAAAAAGACGAAGCGGATGATGTGCAGTCGAAGCAATTCTTTGCAAAGGATTATCGTTATTGGATTGTCTGGTTTGGCAATTTGATGTCGTCCTTTCTTTTCTTTGGAATCAGTATTTGGCTGCCTACATATCTCGTTGAGGCCAAAGGGTTTGAAAGGGAAGCAATGACTGGTATTACTTCATTATCGTGGCTATTCGCGCTTGGATTTGTCCTGGCTGGCGGTTTTCTGGCGGACAAAACGAAGCGTCCGAGTTTGCTTGCGACGATTCTTTTCATACTAACAGCTGTATTTTTGACAATTGCCGTCATTGCACCAAATCCTATTTTCGCTGGCGTTTCCATGGGGCTCGCAATGGGAACTCAAGGAGGAATGTTTCACCTGACCAATTTCTTCATCATCAAATTTTCAACACCTGAAACAGCTGGCCGCGCAGCCGGTTTAATGGGATTCACGAATATTATGGGTGGGTTTTCAAGCTACATTATGGGGTGGAGCCGCGATTTGTCCGGCGGTGATTTTGGTCCCTCCATTGCCATGCTGATTGTAGCAGCCATTCTTGGGTTTGTGGCGTACTTATTTATGATTAAACAAGAAGTTGCCGAATATCACCTAAGTAATGCGACAGGAAACAAAGTAACACTATAAGCGCTAAAAAGTTAATATGTTTTTTAGTAGGGTTTCTCGGTAAGATGGGCGCTAGAATCTTACTGAGAAACCACAAAAAAAATCATACTTATTGACGAGTGCCGCAGTAGTAAGGGTAACCGCAGAATGTATTCCCGAAGATAGTTTCATTTTTTTTCATTGACAATAAAGCGATTACATTTTAGAATTATTTATATAAAAAACATTGTTTCGTGTATAAAACATAATGTTATGAAAAAATGTGCTAGCTTGCAAGACGTAAACTTGAAGGACCGATCTTTGTATAACCGTTCATCACGTTTGAAAGATAATAGAAGGGGTTGAGACAATGGGAATGGCCTTAAAAGATAAAGTCGTATGGATTACAGGGGGAGCTTCTGGAATTGGAGAGGCTGTCACTCGCCGTTTTATACAAGAAGGAGCAAAAGTGAGCATTATCGGCCGCTCTAAAGACACGTTAGCGAAAATGAAGGAAGAATTTGGTGAAAATATCCTTACATATCAGGGAGATATAAGTAAATACGAGGACAATGAGCAAGCGGTCCAAGCTACTGTTGAGCAATTCGGAAAGTTGGATGTTTTCGTGGCGAATGCCGGCGTGTTCGATGGATTTGCCAAATTTGCCGATGTGACTCCTGAGGCGCTTTCCGAAGCATATGATTTCCTTCTCGATATTAACGTAAAAGGCTCTTTTTTCGGGGCGAAAGCCGCTCTGGAAGAACTGAAAAAAACAAATGGCAATATTATTTTTACCGTGTCCGGTGCAAGTTTTTATCCAGATGGCGGCGGTGTTTGGTATACAGCGAGCAAACACGCCCAAATTGGATTGATGCGCCAGCTTGCGTTCGAACTATCTCCTTCCATCCGGGTAAATGCGGTAGCCCCAGGGGGGACATTGACAGCACTTACTGTAATCCCGCCGCTGCGTCCATTTGTGAATATCGTCGATAATGATACGAAAGCAAGCAGCATAAAAAAACGGAATATCCTTCAACTTGCCCAGATGCCGGAAGATCACGTTGCGGCGTATGTACTGTTAGCTTCCGACGAATCACGCGCAATCACCGGTGAGGTCATTTCCAGCGATGGCGGATTGTCAGTGCGAGGCCTTGGCTAAGCTGGCACAGTTTTTTAATACTGTTTTAGCTAAATTAGAAGGGAACGGAAGTGGAATTTCCTGCTTAACTTCAGGATAGGAAGCACTTTCATAATTGGAACGAAAGCTAGTACCATGCGAAATATAAATATAGTAAATCATTCGCTTTTTTTAGAAAGATATTTAAAGTACAGGTGTTTTAAGAATCAGAGATTCACCTTAAAAGGGGATTGATATTATGCCATACGTAAAAGTAGAAGATTTAAGCATTCATTATGAAATAGAAGGTCATGGAGAACCTTTAGTATTATTACACGGCATGAGTAATAATTCACAGTCATGGAAGGAGCAAATCCAGGAATTAAAGGAGCATTATACAGTAATTGCATGGGATGCACCGGGTTATGGGAAAAGTTCAGATCCAGCAAAAGAATTTAAGTATTTTAAAGAGTTTGCACATATTCTGAACGGCATGCTAGATCAGCTAAAGCTGGAAAAAATCCATCTGCTTGGCCATTCAATGGGAGCGGCAATCGCGATAGAGTTCTGTAGCCTGTACCCTAATAAGGTTAATAAACTTATATTGGCCGATTCGACAAGAGGGGCAGCTGCTCTAACCCCAGAGGAGAACGAGACGAAATTGAAAAATCGATTATTTTCAATTGAAAACCTTTCTACTGAGGAGATCGCGGAAAAGAGGATACAAGCATTGCTATCTCCCCATGCTTCAGAAAAAGTCTATAAGCGAGTAAAAGAGATTATGACACAGATAAGACCGGCAGGATATCGTTCGGTGGCAAATTCACTTTATCATCTAAATCAAATGAGTTTGTTATCTCATATAAATGTCCCTGTTCTTGTAATTTGTGGTGAGTTGGATACTGTAACTCCTATAAAGGAGTCGGAAGCAATTCATGAAGAGTTAATGAACTCCCGGCTCGTGATAATTCCAGAAGGCGGGCATTTGTGTTATCAGGAAAATCCTGAAAAGTTTAATTCGAGCATTTTGGCATTTTTGAACGATATTGAGTAGGAAAAGGCTTCTACAAATACCATAGTAAAAAACCAGGGCTTAGATTAGAGAGAGGAATGGATACAAAAAATGGCTAATTATACAATCGTGGATAAAGATACTTGTATTGCTTGCGGAGCTTGTGGTGCTTCAGCTCCGGATATTTATGATTACGATGAAGAGGGTATTGCGTTCGTTATATTGGATAATAATGTTGGGGCAGCGATTATACCTGAAGAACTTGAGGAAGATATGATAGATGCTTCAGAAGGATGTCCAACAGATTCTATAAAAGTGGCTCAATTATCCTTTGATGGTAACCCTAATAAATTTGAATAATAATTTTAGGTGCGATTGTGACAGATAACAGAATTATAGATTTTTAAACTGTGACATATCCAGATTGTCTTTTAAAGGGTGGATATTCAACAAATTTTATCCATCATTTTTGGAACAAAGAATTAAGTAAGAATTACTTGTAGTCAGTACATGCCTTACTACCAATAAATCATATTCAGTATGAGCAACCATCCTGGAAGCATAAGGAGTGATTACATTGACAGAAGAAAAAACGGTCTATGACATAACAATTATTGGCGGCGGCCCAGTTGGTTTGTTTACGGCGTTTTATGGAGGAATGAGGCAAGCAAAGGTGAAAATCCTTGAAAGCCTTCCTCAATTGGGAGGACAGCTATCAGCTCTTTATCCCGAAAAATTCATTTATGATATAGCTGGATTTCCAAAAGTAAGGGCCCAGGAATTGATAGAGAATTTAAAAGAACAAATGAAAGTATTCGAACCAACAATTTGTCTTGAAGAAGCAGTTGAACAGGTGGAAAAGCTAGCAGACGGAACATTTAAAATCACTACAAACCTCGATACTCATTTCTCCAAATCAGTGATCATTACTGCTGGAAATGGAGCTTTTCAGCCTCGTAAACTGGAATTGGAAGATTCAACACAGTTCGAAAATAAGAATTTGCATTATTTCGTGAATGATATGAACCGCTTTAAAGGTAGAAAAGTGGCGATACTTGGCGGCGGAGATTCTGCTGTTGATTGGGCCCTTATGTTAGAGCCGATTGCTGAAAAGGTAACATTGATACACAGAAGAGATAAATTCCGTGCCCATGAACATAGTGTGGAAAAATTAGTGAATTCCTCTGTTGAGGTCAAAACACCTTATATTCCCTCCGAACTGGTAGGAGCAGAAAGAATTACGCAAATTGTTTTAGAACAAACTAAGACGCAACAAAAAGAAGTGATTGATATAGATGATTTAATTATTAATTACGGATTTGTCTCTTCCCTTGGTGCGATTAAAGAATGGGGACTAAACATCAGCAAAAATGCAATTGTCGTTAATTCCAAACAAGAAACGAATATTCCAGGCATTTATGCAGCAGGGGATATTTGTACGTATGATGGAAAGGTTAAATTAATTGCATCCGGGTTTGGTGAAGGTCCTACGGCAGTCAATAATGCCAAAGCCTATATTGATCCGAAGGCGAAAGTTCAGCCGTTGCATAGTACTTCCTTATTTGGCTGACCTCTATCTAGCTTCAAGGCTCTCTGAAGAAATGAATTAGTATGTACATAGGCGAGGCTCAAAAATAAAAAGTGATTGATAGGTTTCTCGATTGTCTTGATAAATGGAGATGATACTTAAAGTAGATATATATCGAGGATTTACAGGTTTTGTTGCCTAATGAACTAACAGGTTGATAGTTCAAAAAAGGAGACAGGCTATGCTGACTGTAAAAAATAAAAGTCGAATTCCTTCAAAATTAGGAATTCGACTTTTTTAAGTATCGCCCCTTTAGCGATTCTTCACAATATTAAGGCGAGACGTGAAAATTTTTCGATAACTGGTATACTGTCTAAACTCATTCAAATGTCCCTTTTATCAACGGAATACCCTTATCTACCATAACTTGTCCTTTTGCCATTACAGTGACAATTGCCAAAGTATCCTTTTGCAATAGCACAATATCAGCATCATTGCCGGTTTGGATACTGCCCTTGGTTGATAGTTTCAGCACTTGTGCGGGATTCGTGGTGATGACCTTCAGTGCCGTTTCGAGTGGGATTCCTTCTTCTAAAACAGAATCACGCACTTCGTGATATAGCGAAGATACTTTTCCTACTTGAAGGCCTGCATACTCCCCATGGTTGTTGAAAAATGGAAGACTTGCCTGACCGTCTGAAGAGAAGGTGATTTGTTCTACTGGAATCCCTTCTTCAAGCATTATGCGCAAGGCAATGCTGCACTTTACTTCGCCATCATCCAGAAACTGAGGAATGGTGCTTGTTGTAAAGTCTACGAACCCGCCCCGTTTAGCGTAATCGATTCCCGCTTTGAATAATTCTTCATTTCGGTTGATATGTGTCGGGTGGAGCTGCCGAATCGGAATATTGGTTTTATCAGCAATTGCATGTAACATCGAGAGCTCGCCATCTCCGTCTCCTACATGAACTTCTAATATACCTGCTTTTCCTGACAGAATCCCGCCGTTGCGTGCGGCTGCGACGATTTTGGTCAATTCCTCAAAAGTGGGTTCTGATGATCTATGGTCGGAGATGGCAATCTCCCCGACACCGATGATTTTGTCAATAAAAATAAGGTCATCTTCAATTTTTCCTGTCAAAGTTTTTACTGGCACTTGGTAGGAACCCGTATGAATGAAACAGGAAATACCCTCTTCTTCCAGTGCCCGGGCCTTGGCAAGCAGGCTTTCCATTCTCCGCGTAGTTCCGTCCGTACCAAGCAATCCGACAAGTGTCGTAATACCTGAAGTCGTAATTTCCGTAAGCATCAGCTCAGGGGTGCGGGTTTTGAATCCGCCCTCACCGCCTCCGCCAATAATATGAACATGTGAATCTATGAAACCTGGAACAATTAAAAGATTGGTCGCATCAATGATATGAATAGGAGCAAAGTTGTCAGGAATCTCGATTCTGTCATCTATGAATGCAATTTTTTCATCTGTAATTAAAACGTCTTTCCGTCCTAAGTAATTGGGTGAGTATATCTCGCCATTTTTGATTAAAGTAAGCATGCGTTTCTCCTCCTGTAATGAATTCGTGATTTTTATCAAAATGGACCATATCCGATGAAGTGGGCCGTTATGACAGCTATTAATCCAATGAGATATTGAATAAGTACCAGCGGCAGAATCCACCTCGCCCATTTTGTCCAAGGTATGCCTGCGATTGCCAAGCCCGCCATTAATGTGGTAGCGGTTGGGAAAATCATATTTCCGATTCCGTCCGCAAAAGAGAAAGTCAACACTGCAGTTTGGCGTGTAATATCCAATAAGTCTGCGAGCGGAATCATAATTGGCATGGTCAACATTGCATGACCGGTGCCGGATGCTAGAATAAAATGAATAAGAGTTTGGAAGCTGTACATGCCGGCAACACTTAAATAGGCCGGAATATGCTGGATAGCTTCAGATACTTGATGCAGCATAGGGTCGACGATATGCCCATCATTCAATACAACAAGAATGGCGCGTGATACGCCAATAATCAAAGCACCGCCTAGCAAGGCTGCAGATCCATTGGTAAAGGAGTTGACAATTTGATCCGCTGACAATTTTCCGAAGATTCCAATTACGATTGTTAAAACAATGAATAAGGCTGTAATTTCTGTAATGTACCATTGGAACTTGATGACACCAAATGCCAAGACGATATAGTTAATCAAAAAAGAGATTAAGATGAATTTATGTCTTGCAGTTAATTTCGCACTTGATTGGAGCAGTTTTTTTGCTTCTTCTTTTGTATATTTTCCGTAGATTCCTATAGAAGGATTTTTCTTGACCTTCATAGCGTAACGATAGATATAAAGAACGGAAACAAGGTAGACGATAATAAATAAGATAAGGCGTAACCCTATTCCTGAGAACATCGGCAATTCAGCAATTCCTTGTGCAAGTCCGACAGTGAAGGGATTCATGATGGCAGTCGTGAACCCTGACAATGCCCCTACAATGACGATGGCAGTACCTGTAATTGTATCGAACCCCAGGGCCAACGCCAGCGGAATGATAAGAGGAAGGTAAGCAAGTGTTTCTTCTGCCATTCCCATTAAGGAGCCGCCTACAGCAAAAAACAGCATCACGACAGGAATTAATAGCTTTTCACGTGTCGCCAACTTCCGAGCCATTGTGGCGATGAGCACATCAACCGTCCCTGTAGCTCTTAAAACACCGAAAAACCCTCCAATAATCAATAAGAAAAAGATAATATTGCCGGCTTCAACCATCCCTGTGTGAATAGCTTTTATCATATCGAACAATTCCACCGGTGCAGATTCTATCCATTTGAAAGAATTGGCGTCAACAGTTGTCCGTCCATCTGCTTCAATCCGTGTATATTCCCCGGCAGGCAAAATGTAAGTAAATAGAGTTGCTATTGCGAGAATGCAGAGCAGCAATACAAAAACATTGATTTTTCTCTCTTTTTCTCCCGCTGTTTCAAGCGAAACAGCCTTCTCTTCTACTTGGCTCATAAATGTCTCTCCTTTGTATTTAAAATAAGTACATGGAACTAAAACGCTAACAAAATATTGCCAGCCTATCGACTATCAACTGTTTTTCAAGTATTCTGCTGTTTCCCTCCTTTTCAAATCCATAGGCACGTCAACTCAATCACGACAACTCAATATATAAGCAAATTCTGTGCCAATATGAAGTAATTGATTTTTATGAGAACTTATTGGTTGGATTGAAGTTAAAGGTCATTATTGGTTCTTTTTGGTGATATAATAAAACCAATTAAAGACAGGTAGGTGTTTTTATGTCAAAATTCTCACTTACACTTATAGCGGGAAGCTCAAAAACAAAGGAAGCCTTGCAGGAGCAACTGGAACAATTGCTTGGAGACTACGTTCATGTCAACAGCCATGCTACCGATGAGGGAATACCTCATTCTCTGGGAGATGGAATTATCTTGTATTCATCAGATGCAGCTTATGATAAGAAAATGGGAATGTATGGCGTAAATGCCCAGAAAATAATTGTGGGAAAGAGAACTGTTAATCATGAATACATTGACAAGCTATTAAAAATACCAGAGGGTTCGACAGTGCTTTTGGTAAATGATGATGACGATGCAACTATAAACCTTATTGAATCCTTATATCAGCTTGGTGTCGATCATGTTCAATTTATCCCTTTCAGGAAGGGGATTTTATTTTATGAGAATGTCCAAATAGCTGTATCACCAGGAGAAACTCATCTGTGCCCCTCTTACATAAAAGAAGTAATCGATATAGGCGTGCGTCTTTTTGATATAACAACAATTCTTGAAGTTGTAGAATGCTGTGGTTTACACAAGGATATATCCTCTAAGATTTCTGAAAGGTATATTAGTAATATAATTGAATTACAACGTAAGCTGTTACATGCAGAGTGGGATGCCAAGCAAATGAGTGATCATATCCAAAATGTGTTGTGTACTGTCGATGACGGAATATTGGTCGTTAACGAGGAAGGGCTGATAACGGTATTCAATAACCAGCTTGCGGCATTGTTCCATGTTGATGCAAAAGATGTGGTTAATCAGTATCTAGAGCATGTAATGGATCGCCGTGATATTATCGATTTCATCATGGAAGGTAATGATGAAAGCAAGTTCTTCAACATAGACGGCGTGGATGTCGTAATTTTCCGGTTGCAAATGATGAAAGAAAATACAATTGTCGCAACCTTCAAAAGCGTACATCAAGCCTTTGAAATAGAAAAGACTGCACAAAGAGAAATGCGCAATCAAGGATTTTATTCAAAATACTGCTTTGACGATATTATCGGCGAGAATGAAGTAATGAAAGAGCGTAAGCAGATTGCCAAGAAGCTTGCCTTATCGGAGCATCCGATTTTGATTCAGGGAGAGACAGGTACAGGAAAAGAGCTGTTTGCTCATGCGATTCATGAGCATTCATTGCGAAAGAACGGGCCATTTCTAGCGGTTAACTGTAGCGCTTTAACAGAAACTTTACTTGAAAGTGAATTGTTCGGCTACGAGGAAGGGGCATTTACAGGAGCGCAAAGGGGAGGAAAGAAAGGACTGTTTGAAATGGCGGATAAAGGGACGATCTTTTTGGATGAAATTGGTGACATAAGTCTCACCGTTCAATCCCATCTGCTTCGAGTTCTTCAGGAGGGGGAAATCCGCAGAATTGGCGGCAAGAGAATCATTCCCATTAATGTCAGGGTGATTACCGCGACGAATAAAAACCTTCATGATAAGATGCGGGACGGTTCATTCCGAACAGACTTGTTTTACCGTCTGAATGTGCTCAATCTTTACATACCGTCACTCAAAGAGAGAAGAGCGGATATTCCACTTTTGATAAAGCACCTCATCACAAAAAGCGGGAAGTGGGTAAAAGTAGAGGAAGACGTACTGGAATATTTCATGCAATATGAATGGCCCGGCAACATACGGGAACTTAAAAGTACAATCGATTACATGTTGACGGTTTGTGAGGGGAATGTCGTGACGAAAAGTGACCTTCCGTTCATGCACGGGAATAAGGAAGACAGTGTGACGGCAGATTATCCCGTCTGTGAAAGTGTGCTGGAAAATCAGGAGCGCGCTTTCATCTTGGAAGTAATTAAGCAATACAACGATAAAGGAAAAGCGGCAAGCAGAGAACTGATTTCTAATCAAAGTAAAGAATCGGACTTTGTCTTGTCCCCTCAGCAGATTCGTCGCCGTTTGGATATTTTAGAAATCGAAGGGTTTGTCGTCAAAGGCAGAGGAAGGGCCGGCACTAAGATTACCGCTGAAGGAATAGAGTATTTATATTTTCTTAAGTCAAAGCATGCTGTGCATGGGAGTTTGCTAATTTAGTTATATCGCCAATAGGAAGTTTAAAAGGTGAAATCATTCAATATTAAAAGCCCCATTTCTCAGTTTCATAAAAGAGAAATGGGGCTTTTTTTCACCGATAGTATAATTCATTTCACTATAATTGCCCCTTTTTCACTACGAGTCGTTTCGCAGCATTTTTCCAACCAAGAATCTCATATATCGTTAAAATCATCATCATTCTCTAACGTTTTCAAAATATGCTTGGTCAGAATGGATGCATCCGTGCTTTTCCAAACTGCGGATATGGAACTGGATAATTCCGAGTTATCGATGTTCAAGGCTTTAACTTGGCTTTTTCCCAACAAACTTACCATATCTTTTGGCATGAGTGCTACGCCGAGGTTATTGGATATTAGATTGGCGATTGTCAGTAATTCAGAGCCTTTACATAATTCTTTAGGTGAAAATCCAGCAGTCAGGCAAGCTTTTTCCAAAAGGAATTGAAGGGAGTGTGCTTGAACGGCATCATAATGGATAAAAGGTTCGTCTTTTGCTTCGTATAAATGTATCGCATCCTTTTGGGCCAGTGGATGATCAATGGAGACGACTAATTGTAAAGGGAACCTCATGAATTCAATCATGCTTAATCCTTCATTGGCGATGATATTACTGTGAATGGGCGTTCTGATGAAACCAATATGGTAATTTTGTTGGTTTACGAGTTTTACAGCCCTTGAGGATGTCGTTTCATGCACGTAAAATTCTGTATCCGGGTATTCCCCCACTATCTTTTTCAGTAACTTCGGGATATATATACTAGCTGCAGAGGGGACTGTAGCAATCTTCAATTTAGGCTTGGGGATAGCTTTATGTTCTACTATGTAATTTACTGTTTTCTCAATATCTTCAAAGGAAGGAGCAAGTTTTTTATAGATGTACTCTCCTTCTTCCGTCAATGTAATTTTTCTTGTGGTTCGATTCAATAGTTTAAAGCCTAATTGTTTTTCGAGGGATAAAATCTGTTGGCTAAGTCCGGGCTGGGATATATGCAGGGTTTTGGAAGCCTCGCTGAAACTAAGATGGTTAGAAACCTCTATGAAATAGCGGAGGGATAGGAAATTCAAACAATCACCCACTTCAGTTGGATTTTAAAATACAAAGCTAAAATGGCTGGAAAAGAAAGGTTGGACAGTTGATTCCCTCTTAAAAAAAGCTGGATATAACGATTAAAGGCTAGGAAGATTCTTTTATAACATCTGCTTATAAGTTTATAACAATAATATATTTCTAAAATGGAAGAGTCAATATTATCCTTAAAGAAAGGAAGAATAGGTAATAAAAGGTAAAATATTACTATTGGATAGCAGATTTTCCTTGTTTTTAATAGGTGTTTTTACACATTTAAGCTTGGTGATTTGATTTCTATAAAACTATTTAATGTATTACTAGTGCTTATGGATGATGTGTCTGATTTTGTAAAAAAAGGGAAAGTGAGGCAGTCGGTAGAATAATAACATTATCATCCTTTGCAGATGATGAAAACACATGAGGGGGGAGTTTTATGAAAAAATTTCATAAGTGCTTTTTATTGGTCATGATTTTGACGGTATCCGGTATTATCAGTGCCTGCGGAGACAGCAAAACAGGTGTCTCGGGCAGCGGAAACCAAAATTTGAGTTTGTTGACTGGTGGTACGGGAGGTACATACTATCCGCTCGGAGGACAAATCGGAAAAATCATTTCCGATAAAACAAAAGCGAACATAACACCTCAGACATCTGGCGCCTCCGCCGAAAACATGGAAACGTTAAGGGCTGGAGAGGCTGAAATCGCTTTTTCACAAACGGATATCGCCGCATATGCACTTGAAGGAACAGAGATGTTCGACGGGAAACCCATTGATAATATAATGGCGATCAGCTCTCTATATCCTGAAACTGTTCAAATTGTAACGACTGCAAAAAGCGGAATTAAATCAATCGAGGATTTAAAGGGTAAAAAGGTATCAGTAGGTGCTCCGGGTTCCGGTGCATACATCAATGCCATGCAGATCCTGGAGATTCATGGTTTGTCTGAGAAAGATATTAAAGGACAAAACCTGTCTTTCGATGAGTCGGCCGAAGGAATTCAAGCAGGAAATATTGACGCAGCTTTCATTACTGCCGGAACACCAACAGGTGCAGTTGAGGCGCTGTCCGTACAAAATGATATCATGGTCCTGCCTATTGCAGAGGACAAAATTCAAGCATTGGTTAAAAAGTATCCATACTATGCTGAAGATACAATTCCAAGCGGTACGTACAAAATCAAATCCGAGGTAAAAACAGTTGCAGTTAAAGCGATGTTAGTGGTTACAAAGGATCTTGATGAAGATTTAGTTTATGAAATGACTAAAGCTGTTTATGACAACACAGATCAAATCACACATGCAAAAGGCAAGTTCCTTACAGCAGAAACTGCCCTAGAAGGATTAGGGGAAATGGAAGTGCATCCTGGAGCAGCAAAATACTTTAAAGAAAAAGGTGTTTCCAAGTAATGCATTGGGTCGGTAGCTCGCTTTATGTGGCCTATCGGCTTCGTTTTTTTCTAAATGGGATATCTGGTTTTGAAAGGGGTACCTATGAAATTCAAGAGATTCATGGCATTTGGTATACCTCTGCTCATCGCTTTTTTATTCTTTTTTCCTTACAAGCATGTAATTGCCTTTTCCTTTGAGGACCAAGGGGAATTAATCGCATACTTTCCTTTGAAAAAAGAAAAAGAATTCAAGATTGAGTATACACACTCCATCCACCTCACGGATGTTTTGGAATCATATCGTTTATCGGATAAGCAAATCCAACAAACTGAACTTTCTTATCATGATTTTGCAGTCGGTATGCCTTCTAATGCGGAGGGGGAGGAAGTCTTTGAAGAAAAAGACGGTACCTATTTCATAAAAAATATGAAACGCAATTTCACCCATATCGATTTACGGGTAGGACAAGTTAAAGCTAACCATCGTTTAATATATGATGAAAAAACATACACATTGGCAGACTTCATTAAACCAGGGAAATGGGTCAGGATTTCATCGGAAAGAATTTCATTGTGGGAACAGTTGAAGGGAGTGAAGATTAGTGGCTGATAATGAAAAAATCAAATATTTAACCGAAGCGGAACAGCAGGAGTTGTTGGAAAAATATGATCCGGAAGCCGGGACTAGGAAATTAACTGGTGTCTTGGGCCACATTGCGTTTTTTGGACTCCTGGCTTTTTCGCTATTCCAATTATATACTGCCATTTTTGGTGTTTTTACAGCACAAATCCAACGGACGATACATTTAGGGTTTGCACTCTCCTTAGTGTTTTTACTATTTCCCGCAAACCGGAAGAAGCGTGAAAAAGGAAAGTTTCAAATTGCCTGGTACGATATCATATTAGCGATCCTTAGTATCGGGGTAGGTGCATATTGGCCCTTATTTTTCGAAGATATCGTCATGAATGTAGGACGTTTGGGCGCATTGGATTTTGCCGTTGGTTTAATGGCCATTCTCCTGGTTTTGGAGGCAACCAGGCGTGCAGTGGGTCTTCCCATTATGGTCATTGCTTTGATATTCATTTTCTATGGGATTTTTGGACAATATATGCCAGGATTCCTCGCGCATCGCGGTTTGACTCTCGAACGGATGGTGCAAACGATGTTCTTCTCGACAGAGGGCATTTTAGGCACTCCGTTAGCGGTGTCATCGACATTCATCTTCCTATTTTTACTGTTTGGATCCTTTCTAGTCCGAACAGGTGTCGGTCAATACTTCAATGATCTTTCAACCGCCATTGCCGGCAGAAGGATAGGGGGACCTGCAAAGGTTGCGATTTTTTCCAGTGCTCTTCAAGGGACGATTAGCGGAAGTTCCGTAGCTAATGTTGTCACTTCGGGAGCATTCACGATACCGATGATGAAAAATCTTGGATATAAGAAGGAATTCGCTGGGGCAGTGGAGGCAGCCGCTTCGACAGGCGGTCAATTGATGCCTCCGGTAATGGGTGCAGCGGCATTCTTAATGGTTGAGTTCATTGGGAATGGGATAACGTATTGGGATATAGCAAAGGCGGCTGCGATTCCAGCTATCCTTTACTTTTCAGGAATTTGGATCATGACCCATTTTGAAGCGAAACGACTTGGGCTGCGTGGGTTAACGAAAGAAGAGATGCCAAGTAAAAAGGAAGTGTTCGGCAAATTTTATTTACTAATACCGATCCTTGCCATTATTTTATTGCTCATGCTGAATATCACGGTTACACATGCAGCCCTGTATTCCATTGCTATCTCGGTTCTTGTAGGTTTCATAAACAAGGATGTCCGCATGAAATTCATCGATATCATTTATGCATTGGTGGATGGAGCCCGAACGGCACTTGCGGTTGCAGCTGCAACCGCAGCAGCAGGCATTATTGTAGGAATCGTTACGAAAACCGGATTAGGGCTGAAGCTGGCTAATGGTTTGATCGATTTGTCTGGTGGATATTTGATTCCAACACTGATGCTAACTATGGTAGCGGCACTTATATTAGGAATGGGTTCACCTACGACCGCCAATTATGTCATCACATCGACGATTGCAGCACCTGCGATCATTTTGCTTGGTGTTCCTGATTTATCTGCACATTTATTCGTTTTCTATTTTGGCATTATAGCAGATATTACTCCTCCAGTTGCTTTAGCGGCATTTGCAGCGGCAGGGGTGGCAGGCGGTGAACCGATAAAAACGGGAATTGAGTCATCAAAACTTGCTATCGCTGCATTTATCATTCCATATATTTTTGTTCTTTCCCCACAAATGCTGATGATCGATACAACTTGGATGGAGGTTGCCTGGGTTGTACTTACAGCAATGTCAGGCATGATTGCAATTGGGGCGGGTGTTATAGGTTACTGGATGAGGGGGATGCACTGGTTAGAAAGAGTCCTCGCTATAATCGTTGGTTTACTATTAATCTATCCTGAAACGATATCGGACATCATTGGTGTATCCGCTTTTATCGTATTACTGGCTTTACAATACCTTTGGAAAAGTGACAATCACGACAGCACCAAAATCTTGGAAAATAACCAAAGCATAGAGAAAAATTGAGTCTAAGAACATCGATCCTAAAAGTAAATGATAGAGCTGAACCATTCGGGGGGGTGATTTTTTGAAGTGAAACATCATTGAGAACACAACGCCCAATCGGAATGTGCAGACTGCTTTTCTATCGAGAACAACCAGCATATTCCTACTAGGTTCATCAGCTCGTATTTTCAGTTGCATTATGGTAAGACCCTAAATGGTTTTAATTTGAAAGGAGACTAATTCATGAAATTTTTAAAAAGTTTTATTTTAGTTACTTTCAGTTTCTTTTGCATGATCACACCAGCTTTTGCAAGTGTCCCTGGAGTGGATGCTTCAATGAAAAAAGGAGCAACAAAAGGAATCGTATCAGTTTCCCACCCTTTAGCGGCTGAAGCGGGCATAAAGATATTAAAACAAGGTGGAAATGCAGTCGATGCAGCAGCAGCCATTCAATTATCGTTAAATGTAGTTGAACCGATGATGTCTGGAATCGGCGGCGGTGGTTTTATCATGATTTATAATAAGAAAGAAAATAAAATTACGATGATCGATAGCCGCGAAATGGCACCGCAAAATGTTACGCCTGAACTATTTTTAGATGAAAAGGGAAAACCCGTACCTTTCAGTAAACGGCACACAAGCGGTAAAGCTGTTGGTGTTCCTGGAACCCTTAAGGGGATGGAAGCAGCCCTAGAAAAATACGGAACATTGAAATTATCACAAGTTATGGACCCGGCCATTAAACAAGCTGAAAAAGGCGTTAAGGTCAATTGGATAACAGCGCAATATATCGATGAAAATGTAAAAAAATTAGAAAATAACGAAGAAGCTGCAAAAGTATTTGTGCCTAACGGAAAGCCATTGGAAGAGGGAGACACCCTCGTTCAGCCTAATCTGGCAAAGACTCTTAAGTTAATAAAAAAACAAGGTTCAAATGTTTTTTATAAAGGTGAAATCGGGGAAGCCCTCACGAAAGAAGTTCAAAAACGTGAAGGGACGATGACAACTGAAGATTTGGAAAACTATGTGGTGAAAGAGAGGGAGCCAATTAAATCGGAATATAGGGGATTTGAAGTGGTCGGGGCGGCTTCGCCAAGTTCAGGCAGCTTGACTGTCCAACAGATTCTTGAGCTTATGGAAGGATACGATGTGCAAAAGATGGGGTCGAACTCTCCTGAGTATCTTCATCATCTAACCGAAGCCATGCATCTGGCTTTTGCCGATCGAGCTGCCTATATGGCAGATGAAGATTTTTATGATGTACCCACTAAAGGACTATTAGATGAAGAATATATAAAAGAAAGAAGAAAGCTCATCAATCCAAATAAATCAACAGCCGATGTCAAAGAAGGCGATCCATGGAAGTACGAAGGCCAAGAACCGGTTTCAATGGAGAAGGTAAAAGAAGAGAAAACACCGATCGGACAAACGACTCACTTTTCTGTAATGGATAAGTGGGGAAATATGGTTTCTTATACGACTACGATCGAGCAAGTATTCGGTTCAGGTATCATGGTACCTGATTATGGATTCATGCTTAATAATGAAATGACGGATTTTGATGCTACACCGGGTGGCGTTAACCAGGTGGAACCAGGAAAAAGACCAAGAAGCAGTATGTCACCGACCTTCATATTAAAAGATGGCAATCCTTTCATGGCCATTGGGTCACCAGGTGGAGCCACGATTATAGCATCGGTATCTGAAACGATCATGAATGTGATCGATCATCAAATGACAATTCAAGATGCGATACTTACGCCGCGTGTTTACTCTGCTGGCTATCCGACAGTTAGATGGGAACCGGGAATCGATCAAAATACTAGGTTAGAGTTAATGGCAAAAGGGCATGTTTATGAAGAAAAACCGCAGCATATCGGAAATGTGCAAGCTGTTATTTATGATTATGAAAGGGGAAGAATGTATGGGGGGGCCGACAATACAAGAGAAGGAACAGTTCTCGGTGTGGATGGGGTTTCCTATAAATCGAAACAGCCAAGAGAAATGAAAGAAGAAAAAAAGGGGCCGTTTACCTTAAAAGTGAATGGAGCCGTTTATCCTTACACAGCAAAACAAATGAAACTGATTGATGGAAAACCATATATCCAATCAGACAAATTGCTTCTAGGTTTGGGTGCAATTGAAACAGTGGATTTAGAAATATTTAAACCAGATAAAAAATCCTACTTACCGGTGCTAAAAGTCGTAAAATCATTAGGATATAAAGCAAAATGGAACGAAAAAGACAAAGTTGCACTATTGGAAAAAGATCCGGCGGATATTGAAGATTCAGACGATGATGGTAGTGTCACCAATTAATTTCTTTTCTTGAGGGAGCCAAGCCTGCTCAAGAATAAAATCGAATTCTGTATGACTCAAAAAATGGAAAACCCCTGGATTCTCTATGAAAAGAGAATTCAGGGGTTATTTATAGTTCATAGCGTTTCTTTTATCAAATCTGATCATTTCAAAAGTGGATGGCCGCTTAAATTGGATTTTGTCTGTTCAATTGCCAATTTTGCTAAATTCTTTATCGTTACATCGTCCATCGGAGGATTGTGTAAACCAGCTCTTACATCCCTATAGTGCCTTTGTAGAGGATTATTGCGTTGAAGGCTTTTTGCACCGACTATTCGCATGGCTTTATCGACAATTGTAATGGCTGCGTTTGTAACAATATGTTTTGCAGCCCCCAGCTCATTTGTGAAATGAATTCTTCGTGATTCATCATCATAAGCCTCGGCAACGCTATATAAGAAATGCCTGGCTTTCATTAATTCCAAATCAATTTCTCCTAACAGTTGTTGGACATTAGCCAGCTGGCTGATAGGTGCATTTATACTGTTTGGAGTATAGCTATTGGCAAAGTGTATGGCGTAATCCCTTGCAGCTTGCGCAATGCCAAGGTAACAGGCTGGAATATGAAGGATCCATGCATTGAATCTGTTTCCACTTGGCATTTCAGGTAACTCAACAAGTTTTGAATCATCCACTTCAACATCTTTAAGGACCAAATCATGACTTCCTGTCCCCCTCATTGAAATTACGTCCCATGTTTCATCTATGTAGAGCCCATCCAAATCTTTATGCAGGAGAAAAAATCCAACCTTTTGCCTTTCCTCGATCCATGCTGAAACTAGGAAATAAGTTAAAACAGGGGACATGGTTGTATAGGTTTTACGTCCGGAAATAACCCAATAATCTCCCTTTTTGACTGCCTTCGTTCCGGGGCGTCCCCCGCGAGTCGGACTGCCAGTTTGCGCTTCACTAACGGAACGGTTCACTAAAGCGCCATTTAGAACTTCCCCAGCAATAAAATCTAAGTTCGTTTTTGTCCAACTTTCCTGTTCAAAAAGATCTCCTATCACTCCAAGGTTCCAACCAATGGATAGCGCAGTCGCTGAATCAAAACTAGCCAATGTTTCTTGAAGGAGAATCATGTCATAAACTTTTAACCCTCCGCCACCATAGGATATGGGAAGAGTTGAACTTGTATATCCCATACGAATTAAATCTTGTATATGTTCTTTCGGAAAAAAGGCCAATTCATCAATTTGAGCAGAATTATTTTTGAATTTTGATTCTACTTCATATAATTTTTTCAGCCACGCTTTTTGACTCTCCGTCTTAATGAATAGGTTAATCACACGGTTCCCTCCTTCTATTACCTTCTGTTTTTATTTCAATTCCTATTAATCTTATTGGTTTAAATGATAATTAAGGTGTGTTTAGTTGTCAAGGAAATTAAGGGCTTGCAGATAAATGATGCCTCCGGAAAGACTCTTGTATTTTCATATAACTACAACTCTTTTAATAAAACAGGTGTGTGCAGTTGCTTGAAAATTTTAAATATACACATTGACTTTACAAAAGTATCCATCTATTATGTTTATAACCAAATAACTTACTTAACCTACCTAAATAGTTGGTATTGAGTGGTGAAGGTGATGTATGTATTTCCTTTGAATTTCAGGAAATACAAATGCAAGTAAAAAAACATCGTAAAACGAAAGGGGATTCACTATGAAAAATAAAAAATTTCGCCATGTTTTAACTATCGGTTTAGCGTTTGTAACCATATTAGCGGGGTGCGGATCAGGTACATCAACGAGTAATGAAGCCGATGCAAATTCAGGTAGCACTTCAGGTGTCCGAAAGGTAAAAGTAGCATATGACCAAGCGTCAAAACCTATGTCTTGGCTGGATGAGAAGGGAAATCCAACTGGATATGATGTGGAAGTTATGAAATTGGTTGATGAATTACTACCGGCATACGAATTCGAATATATTGGCACATCAAGCGATGACTTGTTAGTAGGCATTGAACAAGGTAAATATCAAGTGGGGGTTAAAAATGCTTTCTGGACAGAGGAAAGGACTGAGAAGTTCATCTTTCCTAAAGAATTCCTTGGATTAAGCAGTGCGGGCCTTGTTTTAAAGAAAGAAAATTCAAAGATCAAAAATCTCAAGGACTTTGCTTCAGAGGGCTTCTCCTTAGCACCAATCGCAGCAAATAACGCTCAATACACAATCGTTGATGAGTATAATCAGGCCAATCCGGACAATAAGGTGAAATTGAAAGCCGGAGATGCCTTCACTGTAGATGTAATTCAATGGGTAAATGAAGGCCGTGTCGACGGTGGAATAGCGATCGAGGGAGCTTTTAAGAAGCAAGTGGCCGACGATGGCCCCTATCATAATTTAGTGGATGATCTAGTTTACAATGAATTTGCAGTCATTAAAACCTGGCCATTATTCAACAAAAAAGAACAAAAATTCGCAGATGCTTATGATGAAGCGATTAAAAAAATTAAAGACGAAAAGAAGACGAATGAGTTAAGCGAAAAGTTTTATGGCCGGGATTTATTCGAAGTTTTGGGAACTGTAGAGAGATAACGAAGTCCTTAGCAAAACAAGAATTAAAATGTCAATCAATAGGCTATGACTTGTCATTTTCTTAATATGGGTTTTCTTGGATAACTCTGGTATTTTAAGAGATGGCAAGTTTCTAGGTACTGGCCTTCAATAGAATGATTGGATTTGAAAATTCGAATCTTCAATGAAAGCAGATGGAGGTGAAACATGGAAAAATACTTTGATTTAGCTTACATAGTAGAGTCGGTACCAATGTTAGTTCCCTTTCTAAAAGTAACATTAATCGTTACGGGTCTATCGGTCTTGTTCGGGACAATCATAGGTTTCATCTTAGCAGTCATGAAACTTGGAAATAGTAAAATCGCCAGGAAAATTGCCTATGGATATACAACGGTATTGAGATGTACGCCCTCTATAGTTCTGCTTTTTTTGACTTATTATGGTATACCTGCAATTGCAGGGAAATTTGGCATAAATCTTAATGATATTGATAAAGCAGTATTTGTAGTCATAACCTTTTCGCTTCAATTTGCGGCTGCGATGTCAGAAGTGATCAGAACATCGCTTGAATCTATTGATAGAGGGCAATTTGAAGCGGCAGTAAGCGTTGGATTAAGCAATACGCAAGCTTACCGGAGAATTATTTTACCCCAGGCTTTCGTAGTCGCCTTACCAAACTTCGGTAACAGCTTACTTGAATTAATGAAAGAAGGGTCTTTAGCATATACAATCGGCTTGATAGATATCATGGGGAAGGCAGAGCTTATAATCGCCGGGAACTATAACACACATGCATTAGAAATTTATCTTGCATTGGCGGTTATTTACTGGACATTGTCGATTGCCATTGAACAACTGTTCTTAAGATTGGAAAAGGCATTCAGTAAAGGAAAACAAGTGATAACAACTGCATAGAGGGGTGACAGAATGTCAGAAGGTCTGGATTATAGGTTTTTAGTGGAAACCTTTTTTGTAGCGTTATCGGGGGTGCCGACCGCATTATTCATTACAATTGTTGCTTTGATTATTGCCTTGCCATTAGGGTTTTTACTTGCTTTATCAAGAATTAATCAAATCCCGGTATTGAATCGCTTAGCACAGATATACGTTTCATTTGTCAGAGGAACGCCCGTCATTATCCAAATTTTCATTATATATAGCAGTGTGCCATTAATGCTGACTTCTATATTTGAAAAGTATGCTGTCGAAATGAATGTATACGATGTAAATCCGATATGGTACGCATTCATTGTTTTCTCGTTGAATACGACAGCTATTCTCACAGAGGTGTTTCGTTCGGCAATTAGCACAGTGAGCAAGGGGCAACTTGAAGCTTCGTATGCTGTCGGATTAACAACTGTGCAAGCATTTAGAAGAATTATCATTCCACAGACATTGGTAGTGGCATTACCGAATATATGTACAGCGACAGTCAATCTGATTAAAGCGACATCATTAGGTTATGCTTTGTCATTGCAGGAAATCACTTTAAAAGCCAAGGTAGCTGCCAATGTTGGCTACAATTATGTTGAAGCATATATTGATATCTTTCTTGTTTACCTAATTTTATGTAGTTTGGTGGAATACTTGTTTAAAAGGTATGAAAAACGAGTAAGCAGGTTTAAAGCCGTGAGTATCTGAAATGAGGAGGTGTGGCCTAAATGCTAGAGATTAAAAATATTCATAAATCATTCGGTGAGAATGAGATTTTAAAAGGTGTGGATTTAAATATAGACAAGGGGGATGTGGTGGTAATTCTGGGTCCAAGTGGTTCAGGTAAGACAACTTTACTCCGCTGCATTAACTTTCTTGAAAAAGCAGATCAAGGACATGCCGTTTTTGGTGATATTGATGTAAGTCTTAAAACGGCATCTAAAAAAGTGATTCATGGAATAAGGCAGAAGATAGCCTTTGTTTTTCAAAATTATAATCTTTTCACTAATAAAACGGCATTGGAAAATGTGACGGAAGGACTGGTTATTGGAAGGAAGATTGCGAAAGCAGAAGCATATGAGATTGGTAAAAAAGCATTGGATAAAGTAGGCTTGTCGGAAAAATATGGTGCTTACCCTAGTGAACTCTCAGGCGGGCAGCAGCAAAGGGTGGGCATTGCGAGAGCGGTTGCTTTAAACCCTGACATAATTTTATTTGACGAACCAACTTCGGCATTGGACCCGGAATTGGTCGGTGAAGTACTGACGGTGATGAAGCAAATTGCCAAAGAAGGAACTACGATGTTAGTTGTCACGCATGAAATGTCTTTTGCAAAGGATGTTGCAAACAGAGTGATTTTTATGGATGCAGGTGTCATAGTGGAAGAGGGATCGCCTAAAGAAATTTTTGTGAATCCAAAAGAAGAAAGAACGAAGAGGTTCTTAAAACGAGTCTTGCCGGAGGATTATATTTTTTATATTTAGGTTATGGTCACTTTCTCTTTTGATATGTGATTGAAACAAACGAATGAAAATAACGTTTGTTAGAGGGATTCAGACTGACGTTAAGTGAATTGATAGTAAAAATTCAAAAATTGAATTAAGCAAAAATACATCGGTTGAAAGAATTCTTTATCCATTTACTTGCATCACATTTTCTGCAAGTGAACAAGCATTTCAAGAAGTGACCGAACGCAAAAATAAAGATGGCTAAACTTGTGTAGATTTTGACTCTTTATACATATACCTCTACAGCTCATTAACAAGCAGAATAGAATAAGGAAAGAAATATACTTTTGTGGAAATTGAAAACTGTAAAGGAGAATAAAAACTTGCGTAATCAACAATGGAGTAAAGTAAAGAAAAAGATAGAGAGTTTTATCTGTGACTCTCTAAAAAATAGAGTTCAGTTTACTGTTACGAATTATCGAAAGGCTCACGACCGATTAGGACGAGCTTTTATTACTGTTGATAAAAAGGAAATCCTAAATATGTGTACGATAACATCTGATAGAGAAATGTTAGAAAAGAAAATGAAATAAGAAATGCCAAAAGTATTGAATACGATGTCTATAATGGAAATCAGAACTATGAGATAGGGATACAAGCACATGAAATGATTAAAGCAGAGGGGATTTTTGCACAGTATGACTTTTTAATGCGGTGGAAGAATATTTTAATTTACCAATAGAAATTTCCTTAAAATCAGATGATATGATTATAAAGATTTTTTCTGAGATAGATAGAAGAGTTGGGATGCGTACGTTACAGGGTCTTAAAAAATCTATCTAAATGAAAAGGAAATTATCCAGTATTTTTATAACTTGCGATGTGAAGCAGAGGGAATAAGAACTTCCTAAAAAGCGCTATAATGAATTTTTATTGAACAAGTATTTTACTTGGCGTGGAAGTGTCAGCTTTAGGACGTTATTAATTAGTGAGGAAAAACAATATGGATGGATAATGAAAACACATGAACCTCCTGCAAATATGAGCGGGAAACCTAGCTCATTGGCAGGAAGTCTAAAGTGTTTTCTTTATATAAAGTGAATCACAATGAGCCAGGGTGTCTTTTCCATTAAATTAGAGAATCAGCATTTAGGCATCGTTCCTAACATCCCACTTAAAAAAGCTATGTATTTCCTCTACTAACTTACATACTGCAGGAGACAGATATCGATCTTTCAAATAGGCCAGGTAAACAGTCCTTTCCAAAAAATTCGAATCAATCGCACGAATTGCAGTATTGGGGGATACAGCGGATTTTATATAGCTTTCCGGTAAAATTGTAACCCCAAGCCCTTCTTCCACCAAACTGCAAGCCGTTTCAAGCCTTTCTATTTCGTATAGGATATTTGGAATTGCATTTTCACCCTTAAATGCTCTTAAGATATCATCTCTTGTTTGAAATCCAGTTGTACTGATGATCAATTCTTTCTTTGCAATGTCTTGGAAAGTGATGGACTCTTTTTCATTTAACTCGTCATCTTTATGGATCAAAAGCATGAATTTTTCATTATAAAGGGGAGTGGACAGAATTTCATCGTTATTGATGGGCTGGTTCGTGATGGTGAAATGAACATTATACCGATTTAACGAATCGAAAACTTTCTCTTCCCCTAATATTTCCCTTACTATTATATGAATATTAGGATAATTGATTTTAAAATTCCTGATTATCCTCGGAAACCAAAATTTGAATGATTCTATGGAACCTATAGATACTGTTCCGCTTCCAACATCCTTCATTTCCTTAAGCTCCACTTGCATATTATCGAATCTTCTTAACAGGTCAACAGATCTCGTATAAAAAAGACCCCCTGCTTCCGTAAGCTCAAGACCCCTTGTATTACGTTCCAAAAGCTGTAAACTAACTTCATTTTCTAATTTCATTATGGCATTACTTAGGGAAGGTTGTGATATATGCAGCATTTTTGCCGCTTTTGAGAAATTCTTTTCCTGGACGGTGGTAGTGAAATACCGAAGTTGACGAAGATCCATTTATGCTCCTTTCTATAGCTTTAAACTATAGATATATTGAATTTTTGTATTGGTAATTATATATTATCTCATCTATAATTTTTAAAAAAGATATTTCGGAATTTTTTAAATAAAGGAGAAATTATGTATACTAATCCGACTTCAAAATATTGGAATGGAAGAATTGATTCCCAATCTGACATGGACAGCTTCAGATACCACCAAAGAGTACGGTTGGCTCCGATATCGGAATTAGCCATCTCTTCCAATGCATCAAAGACCTTTGGGTTGATTGGCTTCAAATGTGATGAAGGCGTCAGAAGGAATAAAGGCAGGATTGGTGCTGCAGAGGGTCCTGATCATATTAGGCAATACTTGGCGAAATTACCCTGTCATTTACCGTCCCAAACCGAGCTGGTGGATGCTGGCGATGTAATATGTGAAAGTACGGAAATGGAGGCCGCCCAATTCGAACTGGGATCGGCTGTTGACCGGATATTGGAGACTAAAGCGATTCCTATCATACTTGGGGGAGGGCACGAAACCCTGTATGGCCATTATCTTGGGATTAGGAAATCCATTGGACCAAAAGCTAGATTGGGGATCATTAATATTGACGCGCACTTTGATATGAGGCCCTATGAAAAAGAAAGTTCATCAGGAACGATGTTTAAGCAGATTTTGGACGAAGACCAAAGTTGTGGATATTTATGTGTCGGAATTCAAAAGCAGGGGAATACAAAGGCACTTTTTGAAACCGCTGAGAGGAGTAAGGTAGACTACATATTGGAAGAAGATTTGTCATTGAACGAAATGGATGAAACAAAGCGGCGGATAAATGAATTCGTTAATAAAAATGACTACATTATGCTTACTTTATGTACGGACGTCATTGATTCAGCATACGCACCTGGGGTGAGTGCTCCATCGCCGTTTGGACTGAATCCGAAATTGGTACGTGCGATTATTAGGCATATCGTATCGAATGAAAAAATCCTCTCCTTTGACATTTCGGAAGTGAATCCTTCGTTGGACGAAAATAATAAAACCGTAACATTGGCAGCACATTTAATAAATGAAGTTTTGCTGCATTTTAAATAATGAATGGATATGGAAGAGGGGCAATTCCAATTTGGTCCTTCCAGCTTTCCTCAATGTTATCTCCATGCTCAATTATAAGTATTGAAACTAAGTCCTTTGGCACCACCCAGGCTGTCCGTGAATCATTCATGGACAGTCTTTTTTACGCCTCCTTTACACGCGTTAATGGTCGGGGCCATTGCTTGACTCCCCGTTATAGGATTAACCATGGCTCTACCAAAGTTCACTACTGATACTTGTGGGTTTTTGGTTTATAATAACAACCATCTAGGGGGGATTTTTTATGAATGAATATAAAGTGACGGTCAGGAATGGCAGTACCTTGATCTTGTCGGAAATCATTAAAGCTGAAGATGAAAGAGAAGTCCTTGGAACTCTTTTGATTTCCAGCGAATTATTTAATCAACCATTTACCGACATCAGGATTTTAGAACGCTGATTTGTGCCTGTCCGTTCGATTTGTTACACTGTAATAAATTCTAATACGGTAGGCGATAGTATGTGTGGACGTTTTACCCTTTTCACTGACATTGAAGAAATAAAAGATCGGTTTGATATTCAAGGATCGTTTGATGGGGAATACCAATTCAGCTACAATATTGCTCCCTCCCAATCCGTTCTCTCCGTCATTAATGACGGGGCAAGGAATCGACTTGGATATCTTCGGTGGGGACTCATTCCTTTCTGGGCAAAAGACGAAAAAGTGGGCTACAAAATGATCAATGCCAGAGCGGAAACCATTACTGAGAAAGCAAGCTTCAGGAATGCGTATAAGAAGAAGAGATGCTTGATAATCGCTGACTCTTTTTATGAATGGAAGAAGACACCGGAAAGAAAAATACCGATGCGAATAAAACTGAAGAATCATGCTCCATTTGGAATGGCGGGTATCTGGGAATCCTGGAAAACTCCTGAAGGCATCAGCGTCTATTCATGCTCCGTTATAACAACCGTTCCTAATGAGCTAATGACCAGCATTCATGATCGTATGCCTGTCATCCTTAAACCAGAAGATGAAAAAGAATGGTTGAGTCCAACAAATAATGATCCTGCATATCTGCAGCAGTATTTAAAGTCATTCGATTCGGAACAGATGGAAGCCTTTGAGGTATCGACTGATGTGAATTCGACCAAAAATAATTCATCTAACCTAATACAACAAATTTGCTGAGAGGTCATAAGACCTCTTTTTTATATGAATTCCATCCTGATAAATGAAAAAAACTGATTAACCGCACATGTCAAGATTTCTTTATAAATAGTAAGGAGTGCATGTAAAATACTTTAAAATTAACCCTTGCGAAAATAGACAAAATGCTGTACTGTTATATTTGCTTTTCAAAACGACTTTCGATGTCACTTTCACAAACTCAGATGGTTTCAGCAAGTTTCCAGTGTGGTACTTTTCTGGAAGGCATCGTAATATTTGATAAATTATATAATGTAATCTTCTTATCAAGAGAGACGGAGGGACTGGCCCGAAGATGTCTCGGCAGCGGACTTAAATGGAGTGCTGTGCCAAATCCAGCAGGCTGATTTTTGCCTGAAAGATAAGGAGGGTGTTTTTTATAAATTAAAAGACCTCTTCTTGTTGTTAAATAGAAGGGGTCTTCTTTATGCCGGTTTTTTTGCTATATCTCCAAGACTAGATAATCAGGTAGGTTCAAATTGGAGTTATTTGCGAAAGCTGTTAATAGAATAAGAGCTGTGACACATGTCACGGGAAAAATAAAAAGAGGTGTACATCATGAGTGCAAACAATAAAGGGAATCCATGGGCATTGATCCCATTTGTCGTATTTTTAATTTTATTTATAGGGTCCGGAATCATCACTAAAGATTTTTATTCATTTCCGGTGATTGTTGCAATTTCAATTGCTTCGGCAGCTGCATTGGCAATGAATCGGAAAGAGACATTCAATCATAAGGTTGATATCTTCTGTAAAGGTGCCGGGGACGCCAATATTATGTTAATGGTTATCATTTTCCTTTTAGCTGGTGCTTTTGCCGAAGTTGCCAATGGCATGGGAGCAGTTGAATCGACAGTGAATCTTGCCTTAGCTGTTTTTCCGCAAAATCTATTAATGGTAGGGATATTCATTATTGCTTGTTTTATTTCTTTATCCATGGGGACAAGCATGGGAACGATTGTTGCATTGGCACCTATCGGGGTCGGGATTAGTGAGCAAACAGATATTTCGCTTGCCCTATCAATGGCGGCCGTTATTGGTGGTGCGATGTTTGGGGATAACCTTTCCTTCATTTCAGATACGACAATCGCTGCAGTTCGAACTCAGGGAACGAAAATGAAGGATAAGTTTAAAGTGAATTTTTTCATCGTTTTACCTGCGGCCATCATCACATGTGCAATCCTTGGAATTTTAACAATGGGTGAACAAGCTGACATCTCCCAACATTCTTATAATTGGGTGAAGATTCTTCCATATCTTTGCGTATTGATCACTGCATTGGCAGGAGTCAATGTGTTCCTGGTCCTTTCCATCGGAATCGTATTTGCCGGAATTATCGGCTTGGCTGATGGAAGTTATAAACCGTTGGGTGTCATTCAAAAAGTTGGAGAAGGAATGGCGGGAATGTATGAAATCTCCTTCCTTGCCATTTTAATTGCAGGTATGGTAGCTGTTATCAAACATAATGGTGGCATCGATTATCTACTCCACCTAGTGACCCGAAATAGCAAATCAAAAAAAGGGGCGGAATTCAGCATTGCAGGGCTTGTTGGTTTGACAAACCTTTCAACGGCAAATAACACGATTTCGATTATCATTGCCGGGCCACTTGCCAAAAATATCGCTGAAAAGTATGGGATTGATCCGCGTAAATCAGCGAGCTTGCTTGACATATTTGCATGTTGTATCCAAGGGTTGATACCATATGGAGCACAACTGCTTGTTGCAGCAGGGGTAGCAAAGATTTCTCCGATAAGCATCTTGCAGTATTCATATTACCCAATACTAATTGGATTTTGTGGCGTCCTTGCCATCTTGATTGGTTTTCCACGGTTTCAGCCGGGAAATGATGGATCGAAGAACTAAAAGTTAAAACAAAGTTGATTGGAGCGGGTGTGCGAGACTCCTGCGGGAAAAGCGAGTCCAGGGGAGACCCCGCAGGCGCAAAGGCTCCCGGACCGCCCGCGGAAAGCGAGTGCCTGGAGGGGAAATCAACGTTCAAATTGTACAAACCCCTAAAATTTCATCGAGTTAGTCTACAGTCTGAACACCCTGAATCATTGGATACAGGGTGTTTTTTGTATGGTAAATACATAAACATAATCAAGTTTTCTCCCATTCATATAGTATCAATCATTCTTCAATTTTTCTGCTTAATTCCGGTCCAAATTAATGATGGTTGTGTGTGCGACACCTGTCATGAATAGAGGACAACACCAACTAAACCGGAAAGGATAATTACATAGGCTGGGTGCCAGCGTAATTTCATTAGGGCAAATAACGATAATCCAAAAACGATTAATAAGCTTATCGCATGCCAAGAAAAGTTCAGCGCTATCATATTATTGGAAAGTGCAAAGCTGATTGCTGCAAAGAGGATTAAACTAGTGACAATGGGTCTTAGTCCATAGAACATGGATTGAATAACTGGGTAATGATTCAATTTGCTGAAGAAGGTGGCTATAACGGTTACGAATATAATAGCAGGAAGTAAGATTCCGAAAGCAGATGAAATGGCCCCTGCAAATCCAGCAGTAGAATAGCCAACAAGAATGGCACTATTGGCAGTGACAGGTCCTGGGGACATACCGGAAATCGCGATGATATCAGCAAATTGCTGCGTCGTCATCCATCCATGCTGTGAGACTTCCGATTCTATTACGGGAATCATGGCGTATCCGCCTCCAAACGATACAAAGCCGATAATAAAGAAGGTGCTAAACAACTCCCACAATTCCATCATTCCATCACACACTTTCTTGAAAATTAGTTAGTCCCTTTTTTGATATACCTATATGCCAGCACCCATGAAAGGTTCGAAATCATTTTCTTCATTTCCTATATCTTTTCTGTCCAACTTGACATCGTAACCTAATTTTCTCTTAATGGAGATGGTCACAATACCAGCAAAAGCTCCTGCTAATATAACCATCACAGGGTGAAGAAAGAAAAGGACTGGAATTCCTACTATTAAAATGCAGAAAGTTGTTTTGTCTACAACAGCCGTTTTTCCTATCTTGATAGCCGCATAGGCGATGATGGCTACTATGGAAGCTCTGATCGATATGAATGCGGATTCTACCTTCGGATTATCCTGAATGAAAAAATACAAAATGCCGAGGAGCAGAACAATTAAAAAGGTAGGTAATGAAACACCGATCATGGCAGCCATTGCCCCCTTCATTCCGGCAATCCGATGGCCGATAAAGGTGGCGGAGTTAATGGCGACAGCTCCCGGTACGGACTGAGATAAAGCAAAAACATCCGTAACTTCTTCGCTTTTCATCCATTTTCTCTTTTCGACCACTTCCTTTTCTATTAAAGGGATCATCGCAAACCCGCCTCCGAATGTGACAGGTGCTATTTTAAAAAAGGTCCAAAATAATTGGAAAAGAGTTTTCCATTGTCCTTTCATTGACATCAGTCACTTCCTTTGAATGCATTGTTAAATCTTATTATTAACATATCAAAGAAAAAGGGATGGGTAAATTGCAACAAAATCATCGGGTATAACAAAACGTTATACCCAGAAGATTTATCCGTTTTATGAAGAATGCCGCCAATAATTGAATAGCCTCAGAATGTATCACACTATTTTCATTTCACCATTTACCTAATGATGCTATCATTTTAATAAACTATCAAAAAACATGGAGGTTGTTTTCATGAAATTGGAAAATCTGAAAATGTTTTGTTTAGTGGTGGATGAAGGAAGTTTAAGCCAGGCGGCGAGGTTAAGTTTCCTATCTCAGCCCGCTGTAACACGGCAGATCCATCAACTGGAAAATTATTATAACACTTTGTTATTCGACCGTGAGGAAGGAAGGCTGAGAGTTACAGAAGCAGGAAAGCTGTTATACCCTTTTGCAAAAGCCATAGTAAATGACTTCAACCATTCAAAAGAAGTGATTCAGCAATCGACGGGGAAGTACAATGCAAATCTAATAGTTGGGGCTTCCTTGACTATCGGCGAGTATTTGTTGCCGAGCTTGCTTGGGAGATTTAAAAAACAGCAGCCAGAAATAAAAGTGACATTGACGATAAAAAATACCCCCCGGGTTCTGGAGGATCTTTCAAACGATGTCATTGATTTGGCCTTGGTGGAAGGACTTGTGGAAAACACCGATTTTATTGTAGACAAGTTCGCCGAAGACGAATTGATATTGGTATGTCCATCCGACCACCCATGGAAAGACAGAAAAGAAATTCAGCTAGAGGAATTGGGAAATGAAAGGATGATTTGGCGTGAATCCATTTCCGGAACACGGCTTATCGTAGAAAACATGCTAAGGGAGCATGGGGTTTTAGAAAAAATAGAAAGCTACATGGAGATTGGCAGTACACAAGCGATAAAAAGTGCGGTTGAAGCAGGACTTGGAATCAGCATTTTGCCAAGGTTGACAGTGGCCAGGGAATTGGAGCAAGGCTTTTTGCGGGAAGTGGATATTTCCAGAATAGATATGGCAAGAAATTTATGGCTAGTCAGGAAAAACAAGCGATTCAACAAAATAGGGGTGTCTAAATTTGTTGATTTTCTTCGATAAGGAATGAAAAGCTACCTTCGTTTACCATTACAATTTGGCAGCGTTTTCAGATTTGTGGGAAACGGTGTGGCCCCGGACACCCTGCCTTGCAAAAGTCATAGCAAATTGAATATACGGCATTGCGTATTCATTAAAGCTCTTCCCTATCGGGAGGGGCATTTTGTATTTGGTTCTTCAGCCTTCGGTTAGACAAACAAAGGGATTGTTATTTTTATATAGGCCATGTTAAATAAGTAAAGAAGCTCGCTGAAGCATTAACTGAAAGCGGTAAACAGGAACTTGTATATTTCTTGCAGTCTCGAACGAAACCGATGTCGGCTCCTATTCGTGCAATTGATGAAATCCAGGAACAAAAGCATAAAGCTGGTCTTGTCTGCCCACATTGCGACAGCCATTTTGTTGTGCGATTTGGTAAATTCGTTATCAAAACACGTGCTGGACAGGTGAAACAGCAGCGTTACCGCTGTAAAGCCTGCCATCAAACCTTTAACGACCTCACAAACACGCAATCTTCAACGCACCAGAAGACCTCATCTTTGGGTTCGGTTCATCGAATGAATGATGGAGGGCTATTCGTTGAGAAAATGTGCCGAGCAATTGGGTAATGAGGTGACGCATGTAACCTTGTTTTTCTGGCGGCATAAAATTCTTTCGTCATCGAATAAGAAAAATATGTTGGTCAAATCGTGCCCATTTACTGTGACCGACACGAATACCAAACTTCGGCTCTCTGCTTATTCTTGTTAAGCTAACGGGCAGTTTTGTTGAACAAGTTGTAAATTTAACATTTTATAGTAAGAGCATTTCTTTGTAACGAGAAGTGCCTTTTATTTTTGTCAAAATTAAAAGGATATTTAAATAACAATAATAATATAAATGAAAACAATATAAATTTACTGTAATACGATAAATAATATGCTAAAATCATGTTGTCATTAAATAAGTGAGGTGTTTTAAATGAATGTTAAACGAGGTTCAACCACTTTCTTAAAGGTAATTATTTTTCTGGCTGGAATTGCAGTGCTTGCTTTGTGTATCTGGTTGCCTGAGATAGCCGTTAGGGATGCAAGGGTACATCCAGATACGGCTTACTTCCTAATCCCCTTTTTAGTATGTGCATACGGATTCTGTATTGCGTTTTCTGTTGCGTTGTATCAAGCATATAAACTATTAACCTACATCGAAAAGAACAATGCTTTCTCTGAATTATCCCTTAAATCTTTGAAGATTATAAAGAAATGTGCTTTTACAGTCATTTTCCTCATTTTGTTAGGAATAGTAAGCTTAAGGGTGCTTGCTAAAGTTACAGGTAGTGATGATGCAGCGGGTCCTACATCATTATGTCTAATGGGTATTTTAGCAACAAGTATCATCGCAGCCATTGTGGACGCCCTTCAAAAGCCATTAAAAAATGCCCCAGATATAAAGTCAAAAAATGAATGATTAACGGATATGTAAGACTTTTGATTGTCAGCCAGGTGATTTTTGGAGTACAAAAGCGACGAAGATACTCAATAAAAACAGACACAACTAATTTATTTAACTACGGGGACGATAGCTCAATGAACCGCCTTTTCACCAAGGCGGTTTTTTTATGGTCAAATATCAACATTAGAATTTAACGTAGCCTTTATATAAATAAAATTGAAGTTACCATTAGAAATAGGAAATATACTTAAAGCCAAATTAATTATAAAATAAATTCATATTATCCTAAAATTTCTAAAAAAAGAGAAAGTTTACTGCTGCAACATTCGGAATAGATACATGATATCTACTTAGAAAGGGGTATGAAATGTCCAAAGTATCTTTTATTAAAGGAATTGTAACCGTTCCCATTGTTTTTGTTTTACTGGCAGGTTCTTCTGTTACAAAGGCTGCGTCAGATGAGCCGATGCCGGCGACAGATGCAACAATTTCAGCAAATAAGGCTTTTTATGAACAGTTGAATTTTAAAGATAAGGAAGATTTCAAGAATGCACATAAAGGATTCATTGCGCCTTTGAATATGAATCCAATTAAAAATTCAAAAGGTGACGTAGTTTGGGATAGTAATCGATATTCATTCATAAAAGAAGATCAGCCGGCAAGTCTTACTGTAAATCCAAGCTTGTGGCGGCAGGCTCAATTACAAAATATAACAGGCTTATTTAAAGTGGTAGATGGCGTTTATCAAGTTCGGGGCCAGGATTTATCAGTGCTTACCATTGTGGAAGGAAAAACAGGAATAATAGTTTTGGATACACTTTCTACAATTGAAACGGCAAAAGCAGCCATGGAGCTTTATTTTGAACATCGGCCCAAAAATCCAGTAAGTGCAATTGTTATTAGTCACAGTCATGCGGATCACTTTGGTGGTATGAAAGGCATTGCTCAATACGCTGAAAATCCAGCTAAGGTGCCGATTATTGTCCCGGCAGGTTTTAACGATGAAGCGTTAAGTGAAAACATTCTTTTAGGCAATATAATGTCTCGCCGTGCAGGTTATATGTTTGGAAATCTCTTACCCGCAAGTGAAAGGGGATTTGTTACTTCTGGTATTGGCCCAGGATTAAGTAACGGAACTTTTAGCTATTTACCTCCAACAATGGAAGTGAAGGATGATATTCAAACGGTGGAAATAGACGGAATTACATTTAAATTTTTATTGACGCCGGATTCGGAAGCTCCATCTGAAATGCATTATTATATCAATGATTACAAAACTTTAGTGGTAGCGGAAAACACCGGACACACGTTACATAATATTTATACATTAAGGGGAGCTAAAACCAGAGATACCCTAAAATGGGTGAAAGCACTTGATGAAACAGTTGATCTGTTTGGAAACGAAGATATAGATGCTATGGTTACGGCCCATACATGGCCCATATGGGGAAGGGACGATGTTCTGGAGCAGTTGGAAAGTCAGCGTGATTTGTACAAATATATTCATGACCAAACCATACGATTAGCTAATTTAGGACTTACACCCGATGAAATCGCGGAAGAGTTAAAGCTTCCTGAAAAGTTGGATAAAGTCTGGGCCAATCGGGGGTATTACGGAACATTGAAACACAACGTAAAAGCGGTGTACAACTTTTATTTAGGATATTTCAACGGTAATCCATCCGACTTGGATCCATTACCACAAGAGGAATCGGGCGCTAAATATGTACAGTATATGGGTGGGGAAAAGAAGGTCATTAAACAGGCAAAACTTGATTATAAAAGAGGGGAATATCGCTGGGTGGCTCAAGTCTTAAAGCATGTCGTCATGGCCAACCCGAAAAATACAGAAGCAAAAAATTTATTGGCTAAAGCTTATGAGCAATTAGGATACACAGCTGAATCTTCTGTGTGGCGTAATTTCTATCTTACCGGCGCAGACGAGTTAAGGAATGGTGTGTCAGACTCAAAGGGAAGTGGCGGAATGATGAATCTCGATACGCTGCTCAATATGCCAATGGATGATTTCCTGAAATTCTTGTCCATTAAATTAAACGGAATGAAAGCGGAAAATAAAAATATGACTTTCAATTTGACATTTACAGATTCGAAAACCAATTACACGATCGATCTGAATAATTCTGTATTGAACTTCAAAAAAGGGAAAATGGCGTCCAACCCTGATGCAGCATTAACATTAGATAGAATAACTTTCTATCAGATTGCTCTGGGACGTGAAGATTTATCCAAAATGGAAGCAGCCGGTAAAGTTGCCATTTCCGGTGATAAAAAACAGTTTGAAGATTTCCTGACTTTGCTGGATCAATTCCAACCTAAGGTTAATATCGTAACTCCGTGATAATCAAACACTTCATATTCTGAAACAAGGATGGATCGGTTACCCACGAGTCTACTTAGTAGTCTCGTGGGTTTGAATGTATTAATTAATCCTGAAGGCATCCTGTTTCGTTTTTAATTTTTTATAAAACGCTCCTAATAGTTACAGAACAAGTTTTGTAATTCGAAAGGAATTGTAAGCGCTTCCTGTGTGGCTGAGGTTTTGTGAAAATATAAAAAATGGAGTGATGGGGAATGCAGTTATATGCAAGTAAGAAACGAAAAATAATGATTAGCGGCCTTTTATTTGTTGGAATGATTTTAAGTTTTTTTGATCGCGTTGCCATAAATGTCGGGATTATCCCTATTGCAGATGAGTTTCATCTCAATACGTCCCAGACAGGTATTTTAATTAGTATATTTTTTGTTAGCTACTCACTCATGCAACCGCTTGGTGGATGGATGACCGATAAGTATGGCGCCAGGGTCATGGTTACTGTTTCTTTGTTTAGTTGGTCCTTGTTCACTGTAATGACTGGGTTTGCTTGGTCATTCATGTCTTTATTATTCATCCGTTTTCTGTTCGGGTTAGGTGAAGGGCCTTTCTATCCTGCCAGTATGTCCACTATAAGAGATAACTTCCCGGAAGAAGAACGGGGCAGGGCAAATTCGTTTTTCCTGTCTGCCCAAAATATTGGCGGGATATTAGGTACTGCACTTGCAGCTTCCATGGTGGTGGCATTCGGTTGGCGGGGCATGTTTACCATTTCCGGAATTCTAGGGATATTAGCTTCTTTCGGAATTTGGTTCATTCTAAAGCCTCAAGGAAATCAAGAGGTTAAAAAAGACAAACCGAAACAAAAAAAGGTTGCTCTGAAACTGTTATTTAAAATCGAAAATATTTGGAAACTCATAACATTCAAGTTTATATCAAATATTATCAACTATGGTCTGATCACTTGGATGCCTATATATTTGGTTAAAGAAAAAGGGGTGGATTTAATAGCCGCAGGAGGTTTATTGGCAATCCCTTATATTTTTGGTTTCTTGATGTTTAATGTAAGCGGGTGGCTTCTGGATAAGCATATGGCTAACCGGGAGAAGTATCTTGCCGCTGCAGGCGCTTTATTATCGGCAATTTTTCTCTTTCTAATGTCTAACGCCACGTCTATAGCACTTATCATCACTTATCTCACTCTCAACTCCGTAGCACTGTCTTTCTTTGGAACGGTTCTTTATACGATCATCATAAAATACTCACCAAAGGAACTAACGGGCTCTGCCTCCGGACTCGTAACTTTTGCCGGTCAAATTGCAGGTGCGGTTTCTCCTTTAGCCCTCGGTTTGATTATCAGTTTGTTTAATGACTCCTATAATGCCGCTTTCCTGTTTTTGGTGATAATAGCGTTATTGGGAACGATTGTTGCCGTATCTATTAAAAATAATCAGGCAAAACCAGCTAAAGAATACGAAAAAACAACTACAATTATATAAAACTAGCTTCTGCTTTTGAGGCGACAGTTTGAAGTGTCCTGAATCCACTTCTCTAAAATTGAAAGGGCTTTCTGTTCGAGGTATGATATTAGTAATAGGCTAGAAGGAGAATGAATCATGAATATTGAACAATTGGAATATATCATCAAGGTAGCCGAGGTTAACTCGATTTCCACGGCTTCAGAAAGCCTCCATATCTCCCAATCTGGAATCAGTATGGCCATTACGAGTTTGGAGAAGGAATTAGGTATAAAAATCTTCAAGCGGTCAAGGTTAGGAACCATACCTACAGAAGACGGAAAGGAAATCATCCAGAAAGCTCTTGAAGTATTAAACAAATTGGAAGAAATAAGAGACAGTGCCCAAATACATTCAGATACGATGGAAAAAGAGTTACGCCTATCATCAACACAAGGTTTATTTCTAACGGTTTTGCCTAAATCCTTGGCCTTATTTAAGAAGAAGTATCCCGAGGTGAAAATTGTCATTGAAGAAAAAGGGGGACAGGAGATAACCGAAGAAGTACTGAATGGTAAGATAGACATCGGGCTATTGAATATCCCAAAGGTTAAACCAAAAGAAATTGAGTTGGAATTCCAACCCTTGATGGAAGCTAAAGTGATTGTGATGGTCAGTAAGAACTCCCCTTTAGTGAACCGTAAAAGCATAACCCCAAAAGAGCTAATGGACCAAAATTTGGTCATTTACAATGGACCAAGAATGAAGTCGTTCATTAAAGGTTTTTTTGATCATTACGGTGAGATGAATATATTGTTTTTCACAAATAATACAGAGATCATCAAAAAAACCGTCGCTGAAGGATTAGCGATTGCCTTTTCTTATGATATTGGAGTTAACAGCGACCCCTATTTCCTAAGCGGGGAACTTGTGGCCATTCCTTTGGTGGAGCTGGAAAATAATACAATGGAATTCGGTTACGTTCGCTCTAAGAAGCAGTATTTTTCAAAAGCTGCCAGGGAGTTTATTAAATGTCTCGATTTCTATACTACTCTTAAATATTAGTTTCCTATGATGATAGGGAACTAATATTTTTTTATTTACATCAATATTTTTTATATTTATATCATATATCCTTATTTTACTTAAATATTATTTACATTTAAAATTAATATTATAACATTTTAAATACTTAAAAAATTCAACGAAATTAAAAATCGAAAGGGGAAACTTATGGTAACGACCCAGGAAGAGAAATTAGAGGTACTACAAACAAAGTTGCAGGATTTCATCCAAAATGAATTGCTTCCATATGAACAGGAGCATGGATTGAACGCTG
Source organism: Peribacillus sp. N1 (assembly GCF_054600815.1). Taxonomy (NCBI): domain Bacteria; kingdom Bacillati; phylum Bacillota; class Bacilli; order Caryophanales; family Bacillaceae; genus Peribacillus; species Peribacillus sp. N1. The sequence continues at coordinate 492,497 of NZ_BAAHZO010000001.1, forward strand.
AAGAGGATATCCCGATGGAAGCGATACAATGGGCAAGGAAACGATCCAGGGAATTGGGGTTTTATGGTATTAACCTCCCTGAAACATATGGCGGACAAGATGTTAGTTTAAAAGGCTTATGCATGTTCAAGGAAGAATTGGCCCGTTCCGGAGCGGTTTTATGGGGGCAGGTTATCGGCGAGATTGGCGGGCCGCTAAGAATTGGCCAGATGTTGGAAAGTTTTACACCTGAGCAAATAGAAAAATATGTGATGCCCGTTGTGACGGGAGATGCGAGCTGCTGCTTTGCCCTTACAGAACCAAATGCTGGATCAGATGCCTTCGCTATCGAAACAACAGCCGTTAAAGACGGAAATGATTATATATTAAACGGAAAGAAACATTTTATCAGTGCGGCCCCCTATGCTGATTTCGCCATTGTCATAGCGAAAGAATCCGGGAAAGGAGAAAAAGAAAGAATCACTGCTTTCCTAGTTGATAAAAAAACATCCCAACATCCGGGGTTTGAACTAGGAGACATTCAAGTTCCCCTATCAGGAGAACGCATACATGCTGAATTGAATTTCAATCAATGTCGAGTGCCTGCCGCCAATATAATCGGAGAACCAGGAAAAGGTTTGCTGCTCGGATTGAAAAGAATAAACACAAATCGCGCTTCCCATGCCGCCGGCTTTATCGGAATGGCCCAACACCTTCTCGATTTATCTATTGAACATGCCAAAACGCGAGTCCAACATGGCCGGCCCATCGGTGACTTCCAGGCAATTCAGCATATGCTCGCAGATATGGCGACGGAAATCTACGCAGCAAGGTGCATGGTCTATGATGTGGTTGGAAAAGTTGATCAAGGAAAAGAGGATCGAGCCGGCACATCCATGGCTAAGCTGTTTGCTTCAGAAGTAAATTGCCGTGTGGCTGACAAGGCTGTCCAAATCTTTGGCTCCAAAGGCTTGGTAAAAGGGCATCCAGTAGAAAAAATGTACAGGAGTGCACGGATGTACCGTATTCTGAGCGGAACCTCAGAAATTCAAAAAAATACAATTGCCAAAGCATTATTAAAAGGGTAAAACCTTTTTCGGGGGAGGATATATACATGCTGCATAAGTTGACATTTCAGTCACTGTTGAATAAAGGAATGAAACGATTCGGCGAACTGCCGGCTATTACCTTGTTGCCAGCCGGGGAAACGATAACCTACGACGAGTTATGGAAGAAAACAGAACTTATCACAACTTATCTACTTCGTTTAGGTGCAGGAAGGGGTGTCCGCATAGCGACCATCATTCCAAACAGTTTAGAAAGTGTGATGTTTGGTTTGGCCATCCAGCAATGTGGAGCAACCTTGGTGCCATTAAGTGAAAAACTGGGGAAAAGAGAAATACAATTCATTTTAAAGGAAGCAAAACCAGAAGTGGTCATAATAGCTACACAGACACACTTTGACACCTTCTTTGAGTATTTGGAAGAAATGAAGAAGGAAGATGTCCATGTTATTGGGCTCCCAGGCTTTCATATTAATTATCCGGAGGAGTTTGAACTGTTTAAATGGCCCGGCGAAATAAATAATCTAGACTTGCCATTAGCTGAAGAGGAAGACATTGCCCTTCTGTCATATACAGGCGGGACAACGGGTACACCCAAAGGCGTCATGCATTCCCAGAAAGGACTCGGCGCCGCCATACTTTCTGCATCTATCGAAGACCCGCTGGATGACCGTGACCGGGTATTGCTAAGTACGCCCATTGTGCATTCAGCCGGTTCATTACTTTGGAGATCCCTTGTTTCGGGCGTCCATGTCTATGTGATGGGTTCATTCGACGCTGCAGCATTCATACAGGCGATAAAGGAACATGAAATAACGACGACATTCATGGTACCGACCATGTTATACAGGCTCCTTGACCAGACAAAGAAGATGGAATATGATATGAGCTCCATGCGTAATATCTTTTACGGCGCGTCACCAATTTCTCAAAAGCGCCTTAAAGAAGCTTTTGAAGTATTCGGGCCTATCATGCGCCAGCAATACGGCATGACTGAATGCAATATTGTCATTGCCAGACTATCGAAGAGCGCTCATGTATGGGCTTATCATAACAATTCGGAAATTCTGAAAAGCTGTGGGAAACCATGCATTCTTACCGAAGTTCGACTGATTGATGAAGATGGAAATGATGTAAAACCAACTGAGCTTGGAGAAATTATCGTAAAATCACCAGCCATGATGGTAGGCTATTATCAAAGACCGGATCTTACCCAAGAATACATCCGTGATGGCTGGTTCTACACGGGGGATATTGGTAAATGGGATGAAAGCGGTTACCTTTATATTGTGGATAGGAAGAAAGATATGATCATTACGGGCGGGATGAACGTATATTCTTCAGAAGTTGAGCGAGTGGTGAACCAGCACCCTTCTGTTGCATTAAGCGCTTGCATAGGCGTTCCCCATCCAGATTGGGGAGAAGTAGTGTGTGTCGTGGTATCATTGCGAGAAGGATCGAACTGTACTAGTGAGGAATTAATTGATTTCTGCAAACAAAGAACCTCTAAGTATATGGTTCCTAAAATAGCCTATTTTCTTGATAAGTTCCCTTTAACGCCGATTGGAAAAATAGATAAAAAAGAATTAAGAAAGATGTTTTCACAAGGGATTCTAACCATTTAGGAGAGGCAGGAGAAGTGTATCATAACAGACTTATTTTCAACATTGAGACCTACAGAAAACTAGAAAATATAAGATAGACACAAATTATTTTAAGTTGCATCATAATTCATACGTGAATAGGAAATTTAGGTATATATTCCCGAAAGAATATTTTCGCACCAGAACCCTTAATAATAAAAAGACGACTCCAATTTTATGAAAATAAATTGGAGTCGTCTTTTTTACTACTAAATTAAATACCACTAAAAAACGAAAGTTTTCAGTGGCCTCAATTTTTTCAAGTGTGTATTTTGATTTTAACTTTTAGATCCCGTTTGATGATTTAATTTTTTAACTCCTTCTTGAAGGGCTGGCAAGTAGATTTCTAATAATTTCTTTTTATCTGTTCGGATGACCTGGGTAGAAACATTTACTGCGGCTATCGTTGCCCCCTGCCAATTGATAATGGGCATTGAAATGGAGCGGAGTCCTTCCTCTAGTTCTTCATCACCTAACGCATAACCCCGTGACCTGGTCATGGCCAGGTCTTCCTCGAATTTTTCATAAGTGGTGATTGTATTTTGGGTAAAGGCTTCGATATTGGTGATTCCCCAAATTTTTTTCCTTTCGTTTTCGGGTAACCAGGCAACAAGTGCTTTTCCTAATGAGGTTGCATAATAAGGCAACCTTGAACCGACCTTCAAGTTTGCCCCGACGATCCTTTTAGCTGCATTTACTCTGGAAACATAGACAACTTCTGCCCCATCCAGAATGGCCAGATTTGTTGATTCCTTTACAGTGGCAGAGATAGATTCCAAGATTGGTTGAGCAAGATCCGGTAAATTCAATGTTTGTAAATAATGGACCGCTAAATCCAAAACCTTAGGGCTGAGTTGAAATCTATTGTCTTCTATTAACCTTAAATAACCAAGGTCGACAAGGGTTAATGCAAAGCGTCTAACTGTCGCTTTATTAATGCCTGTCCGCTCTGCAAGTTCCCGAAGAGAAAGACTAGCAGAACTTGAATCAAAAGCTTTTAACACTTCAAATCCTTTTGCGACTGATTGGACGAAATAAGATGATTGTTCCGTTTCATTATCCATTACGAACTTCCTCCTGAAAATAAAGAATATTTATAGTAATTGTTAGAAAATATAAACAATTAGGTTGACTTCTTAACAAAAGATAATTATGATTATCCCAAGATGCACTATATGTACAAGCTGTACGAATAGTGTACATCCATAATTGAATTTATACAACTCTTATTTTAAATTTTTTTCATTGAATATGTAAGGGATTACATTACGTGGAAGAGGAGGCTTTAAGCTACATTGAATAAGATCATTACTGCATCAGAAGCTGTTTCGTATATAAAAGATGGAGACACCGTCGCTGTAGGAGGTTTTGGGTTGGTAGGATGCCCTCTTAACTTGGTGGAAGCATTGGCTGAATATCCAGTTTCCGATTTAACGATCATTAGCAATAACCTAGGGGAACCCGGAGGAAAAGGTCTAGGTAAGATTCTACTCCAAAATAAAATAAAAAAAGGGATAGGTTCATATTTTACGAGTAATATGGATGCCGTCCGTTACGTCAAGCAAGGCATCTTGGAAGTGGAGCTGGTTCCGCAGGGGACATTAGGCGAAAGGTTACGAGCAGCAGGTGCCGGTATAGGTGGATTTTATACTCGAACGTCAGCAGGGACACTTATAGGAGAAAATAAAGAGTCACGCGTGATTAATGGAAAAGAATATGTTTTAGAGTTACCGTTATTTGCTGATGTGGCTTTAGTGAAGGCTAAAAAAGCAGATAGGTTGGGTAATTTAATCTATTCAAAAACAGCTCGGAACTTTAACCCTGATATGGCTAGTGCAGCAAAAATAACTATAGTTGAAGTGGAGGAGATTGTTGAAATGGGCAAGATATCTCCCGAGGAAATCATAACGCCTCATTTGTTCGTGGATTTTATAGTGGAAAGGAGAAATTGACCGAAGATGTCGTCACTTACTATTAAAGAAATGATAGCCAAAAGGGTTGCTATGGAAATAAAAGAGGGAACAATCGTCAATTTAGGGATCGGCATTCCGACCATGGTTGCTAACTATATACCCGAAAATAAATCAGTATACCTTCATACCGAAAATGGGCTCCTTGGAGTAGGTCCTTCGCCAGAAAAAGGGAAGGAAGACCCTGAAATCATAAATGCCGGGAAATTACCGGTCACCGCACAAAAAGGTGCTGCTTATTTTTCATCCTCCGAATCATTCGCGATGATTCGCGGCGGACATGTTGATACAGTCGTTTTAGGAGCCCTTCAAGTCAGTGAAACAGGAGATTTAGCAAACTGGGCTGTACCGGGAAAGGATATTTTAGGAGTTGGTGGAGCAATGGATTTAGTCGTGGGTGCAAAGGAAGTCATCATTGCAACTCAGCATTGCACGAGAGAGGGTAATCCGAAAATTGTCAATCACTGCGATATTCCACTAACAGCCCAAGGTGTTGTATCGACATTAATATCTGAATATGCAGTTTTTCGATTTAAAGATAATGAAATGATTTTAGAAGAGTTAGACAAGGGGTGTACGATAGAGAAATTAAAAGAAATCACACCTGCAAATTTTATAATTTCACCAATTTTGAAAGCGTATTCAGTCGAATGAATTAACAATCCGGAGGTATTATAATGGATCATGAATTTGTAATTGTTAGCGCAAACCGTACAGCCATTGGTAGAGTTGGCGGACGATTAAAAGATATACCGGCTGGAAATCTAGCTGCAACAACCATTAAAGATGCGATTGAGCGTGCTGGGCTAGCACCTGAGCAGATCAATGAAGTAATTTTTGGTGAGGTACGGCAGTCCACTGAATCATCTAATCTAGCACGTGTTGCTGCATTAAGAGCTGGTATTCCCCATGAGGCCTCTGCTTTCACAGTAAACCGACTTTGTGCTTCAGGCATTCAGGCTGTTGTATCGGGGGTTCAGCACTTAGCATTTAATCCGGATGATATTGTTGTTGCCGGCGGAGCGGAAAATATGAGTAGAGCCCCCATTTATTTAAGAAATTCACGATATGGAGAAGGAAATCCTTACCTTGTTGATTCTAATCTTGAAAATGGCCAGCAGCCAATCGAAGTTTTTGGAAAAGACTTAGGTATGGGGGTTACAGCTGAAAACGTTGCGGAAAAATATAATATTTCCCGTGAGGATCAGGATGCATTTGCCTTGGAAAGCCAGAATCGGGCAAAATTAGCAATTGAGTCTGAATCCTTCAAATCGCAAATTGTTCCGATTGAAATAAAAACTAGAAAAAACGCATCGATTTTCCAAATAGACGAGCACCCAAGAGACACAACCTTAGAAAAATTAACCCAATTGAAACCAGTCTTTAAAAAGGATGGAACTGTCACAGCGGGTAATGCCTGTGGCCGTAATGATGGAGCGAGTTCCTTAGTTTTAATGACTCGAGAAAAGACTTCCAACATAGGTGTCAAACCCATTGCCAAAATCGTTAACTGGTCTACAGCCGGTGTCGATCCACGATATATGGGAATCGGTCCAGTTCCCGCAATCGAAAAACTTTTGAAAAAAACTGGTCTGAAGGTTGAGGATATAGGGCTGTTTGAATTGAATGAGGCTTTCGCTTCGCAATCACTTGCCGTGATACGTGAAGCAAAGCTGGATCCGGATAAAATCAATGTAAATGGTGGGGCTATCGCATTAGGTCATCCATTAGGCGCAACTGGAGCGATAATCATAACGAAATTAATTCATGAAATGCAAAAACGACAAGAAAGATACGGGATAGCGACTCTATGTATTGGCGGAGGTCAGGGCATGGCTATTTTATTAGAATTAGCCTAAGACGATTCTAAATGAATGAACTACATTAAATAAATATATTTTGGACATTTACGATCTGAGGAGGCATTACATGGAGACAGAACTTAATAAGCCACAGCTCAAAATTCCACCAGCTACGATGGGGGAAAAATTAAGACAGGTTGGACCAGGTATAGTTGTCGCTGCCACAGGTGTAGGAACTGCTGATTTGATAACATCTATCGTTATTGGAACGTCTTTTGGAATGACCTTTGTATGGGCCATTATTGTCGGTGCAATTTTGAAATACTTTTTAAATGAAGGTGTAGGACGCTGGTATTTGGCAACTGGACAAACCATGATTGATGGCTGGCATTCATTAGGGAAATGGGCAACATGTTATTTTGGTATCTACTCAGTCATTTGGGGATTTATCTATGGAGCAGCTGCAGCATCGACTTCAGCATTGGCCATGCACGCCATGTTTCCAATCATGCCGCTTTGGGCTTGGGCTATCGTCCATTCGATTCTAGGCTTCGGTCTCGTTTGGACAGGCCGTTATCTGCTGTTTGAACGTGTAATGACAGTTTTAATAGGTGTTATGTTTGTAACGATTATCGGTACAGCGATTCTTTTCCTACCTAGCTTAGGAGATTTCGCAATCGGATTCGTTCCTAGAGTTCCAGAAGGCTCATTCATTTTAATGCTAGGCTTGATTGGTGGAGTTGGTGGAACAATCACTATGGCTTCCTATGGTTATTGGTTAAGTGAAAAAAGCTGGAGTGGAAAAGGTTGGATTTCCATGATGAGAACAGATACCAAGGTTGCCTATACATTAACAGCTATTTTTACATTGGCTGCATTGATAATCGGTGCTCAATTTCTTGCGGGTACAGGTGTCAGCATCCGTGATGATCAAGGGCTTATCCAACTTGCCGAAATGCTTGGGGCGGAGTTTGGCACACCTATGCGTTGGTTATTCTTAATTGCATTTTGGTCTGCAGCTTTCTCTTCCTTACTTGGAGTTTGGAATGGGGTTCCGTATCTTTTTGCTGATTTTGTCAAAACGATACGCAAGAAAAAGGCTCCAGGAAAACAGGCTGTATCAGAAACGGAACCTGCTTATCGTGCCTATCTAACCTGGCTGACATTCCCTCCGATGATTTTGTTTTATTTCGGAAAACCCGTCGAGTTAATCATCATATATGGAGCTTTAGGAGCATTATTTATGCCATTCCTGGCGATCTCCCTGATTTTATTATTAAATTCGAAAAAGGTAGATAAAGAGTTTAGGAACAAAGCGGTTCCTAATTTGGTTTTAACGGCTTGTCTCATCATGTTCGTCTATTTAGGGGTTAACGAACTTATTGAAATTTTTACGAAATAATAGGTAAAGGCTGTGGGGAATCTTCTTCCTGATAGCCTTTATTTTTCCCTTTAGCTGGTCAGTCTCACTTTCATACGAAGGTTTTTTTACCCCCAAATCTCATTTTCGCTGCCCCGTAAAAGCATATGTGCTTTACACCTTCACGGAAAAGCTGATAGTCATCGAAAATAATTATATTAAAGAAGGATTTCTAGCAAACATATTCAATCCAAAAGTAGCTGTGTTTTTAAGTTTTTTACCTTAATTTATATCCAGCAGACAAGCACATAGCTTTTACTTTAGAGTTTGGAATGGTATTTCTTTTATATGCCATTAATTAAAGAATTATATGCCTTCATGTAAAATGAAAAATTGAGAAAATCGATGGAGATGATCTGTGTTCATTCCTTTAATGAAATATGGATCTATGATTTAGTGCATTTAACGGTAGTTTAAAATGGAGTTGCATTTTTTAGGCAGAAGGAATAGACTTGAATAAAATTTAATGTTACGGGAGTCTGTGGAATCAGGCTGAGAGTATGACTAACTGTTGTAGACCGTTTGAACCTGTTGGGTAATGCCAGCGTAGGGATTGTGACTAGAGGACCACTAAGCACTTTGCTTACGCAAAGTGCTTTTTTATTTTCTATGAAAGGATGTATTCGAGATGAATCATTATGCTGTCGTTGAGCAAGAGGGGGGATTTTATCTGTGAGCTTTCCTGATCTGAGCTTATGAAGGAGATACATAATAGCTCCAAGTAAGGCAGATGTATTTAATGTCCTTAGGGAGTTTAAAAACTGATGAGTATAGGGAGGCTGTTTAAGTCTCTCTTTTTGTTTGGATTTTGGGAGCTGAAATGCTCCTTTTTTTATTAGTCTCTGCCTACTGATTTTACGATAGGCACAGCAAAATCTTTTTTGTTTTTCAATTTAAACAGTACCCGCTTAGTATTTTTATAATGATGGTGATAAAAATAGAAAATAACTTCCGTTGGGAATGAATGTTAAATGAAGTGAGGAAGTATGATTATTATCTAAAGGAAATGATACTGAAATATCAATTCATGAATGAAAAAAATGGAGTGTTAGGATATAATATATTATTGTATTGGAGATTCATTGTGGAATTTCCTTTTTTTTACGGGCTTCTTTTGTTTATCTTCTCGATGCACGGGGAAATAAATTATAGTTGTATATGTTTTTATAATAATAATCAGAGTTAAGTAGAGGGGTTTGTTTTAATGGAATTCTTAGAAAAATTTATTAGTGAGGCTAATGGTGTGTTATGGTCTTCCATATTGATCATCATGTTGGTTGGATTGGGTCTTTATTTTAGCATCCGCACGAAGTTTGTCCAATTCAGAATGGTAGGGGAAATGTTCAGGCTTTTGGGAGAAGGGGCCACTGCGGATAAAAAAGGTGTAACATCCTTTCAGGCATTTTGCATAAGCACGGCATCGCGGGTAGGAACGGGTAACCTTGCAGGTGTTGCCATCGCGATCACGACGGGCGGACCTGGAGCCGTTTTCTGGATGTGGTTAATAGCACTGATCGGATCTGCTTCCGCATTCATTGAAAGTACACTTGCTCAAATCTATAAGGTCAAGGATGGGGATGCATTCCGCGGAGGTCCTGCGTATTATATGGAAAAAGCATTGAATGCCCGTTGGATGGGGATCACTTTCGCTGTGTTGATTTCGCTTACATTTGGACTAGCTTTCAACTCGGTACAAGCCAATACGATTACGAGCGCATTCAATGAATCGTTTGGGATTGAAAAGTGGGTTACGGCAATCATCTTGGCTATGGTCACGGCTGTCATCATTTTTGGCGGGATCAAAATGGTTGCAAAGGTCTCTGAAGTAATCGTCCCGATCATGGCAGGAGCCTATGTGATAGTGGCATTGATTATCATCATCATGAACATTACCGAGTTACCTGGTGTCTTTGCTTTGATCTTTCAAAGTGCATTTGATGGAATAAAAGAAGTGGCTGGCGGAGTTCTGGGAGCAGCCATGATGCAGGGAATCAAGCGCGGCCTATTTTCAAATGAAGCCGGGATGGGTAGTGCACCAAATGCTGGTGCCACGGCTGACGTCAGTCATCCCGTCAAGCAAGGTCTCATTCAGTCTCTAGGTGTTTTTGTCGATACGCTCATCATTTGCAGCTCGACAGCCTTCATCATTTTGTTTTCAGGTCTTTATACATCTAAGGAAACGGATGGTATCGTCCTAACCCAAAATGCCCTCGGAACGGCATTGGGATCTTGGGCGGGTATTTTCCTTGCCATTATCGTACTGCTATTCGCCTTTAGTTCGATTGTTGGCAACTATTATTATGGAGAGTCGAACATCGGCTTCATCAATGAAAATAAGGTTTGGCTGAATGTCTATCGTATCGCAGTCGTAGGGATGGTGATATTCGGTTCGCTTGCATCACTGGATTTTGTTTGGGGACTGGCTGACTTACTGATGGCCCTTATGGCCATTATCAACCTGATCGCCATAGCTTTACTTGGAAAGATTGCTTTTGCTGCACTGGCGGATTATCAAAAGCAAAAGAAAAGTGGGAAAAATCCAGTCTTCCATGTGAACAATATTGAAGGTTTGAAGAATGTGGAATGCTGGGGTGATCCATCAGATAATGTGGATGTGAAGAAGGAGGCATAAGCTCTCAGTAAGCTTACATGTTAAGTCCCTGAAAGGGGATTTTACTTGTAAGCTTTTTCTTTGCCTTTTTCCTCCTTTTTTAACATTATTGAATATTGCTTCGTTTTTTACACAAAATACCTTTGACTTTAATACTGTTGTCAAAATGTTTGGACATTTTAAAAAATAGGAGTGAATAAAATGGATAGCAAGCAATCAAAAAATGAATCTTCAGAAGTTGCCGGAAGAATATATGATGTCAGCGATTATAAACGGGAAGATCCTTTATACTCTGGACTGGCCAGAACCCACGAACAAGTCTCGGATACTTATGCGGAAGGCGAAATAAAGGCAGTCATTGATGATGTAAACGGAAGAGATATTGAAATTGCAAAAGAAAGATCTAAAGAAGAAAGGTAATAAAATTTGTTTTTTTAGGAACAAGAATTATCGCCTTCTATTTTTTAGATATCGGTTTGATCCCCTAGCTTCTGATGAAGCAAGAGCTAGGGGAAATTAATTAATAAATTCTTTCTGTCTCCAACTTTTGAAGCAATTCTTCCTTCGTTCTTGGGAAAAGGTCCCTTTCTGCAGGGTTCCTTGATTGAAGAAGGGCTTGAAACATTTCAAATACCCACGGTTTCTCCAGATGTGCCTGCAGCAAAACGTCTTCTTCATGGAAAACGGAAATAGGGTTCCCTTGATATATGACCTTACCATCGTTCATGACAACAACTTCATCAGCCCATTGATAAGCTAAATTAACATCATGAGTTGATAGGATAATCGTTTTGTCAGGGTGGTGGATACTGTCCAGCAGAGCCATGATCTGTCTTGAGAAATAAGGATCCAATCCAGCGGTAGGTTCGTCCAAGAGCCAGACATCGGGCTCCATGGCGAGTATCCCCGCAATGGCGACACGTTTTTTTTGCCCAAGGCTCAAAAAATGGGTAGGTTTGTCTTTCAGTTCCGTTACTTCCGTTTGGGCCATTGCCCAATTTACTTTCTCTTGAACCTTAATTCTATCCCATCCTAAATTCATCGGTCCAAACGATATATCCTGTTGTACATTAGCGGAAAAGAGCTGAGAGTCGGGATCTTGAAAAACGATCCCGACTTGCTTTCGTAATGATAATAATGATTTACGGTCATATTTCATTTTTTTGCCCTTAAATCTGATTGTTCCTGCTGTAGGTTGTAAAAGACCATTTAAATGGAGGAATAAAGTCGATTTGCCGGCACCATTATTGCCTAATAATGCAATCTTTTTACCCTGTTGAATCGTTAGCGACAGATCGTTTAAAGCGAACGTTCCATCTGCGAATTGATGGGTGAGGCCTTCTATATGAAAAATATGCTCGTCCATTGTTGGGTTGCCTCCAATTTACAAATATCCATTAATAAAGATTAAGCTTACTAATATTACTATCGCGATCAGCCAATTGCGTGAGGAATAGGTGTAAGTATCCTCGAGATAGGAAAGGTTCTCCTGATAGCCTCTTGCGTTCATGGCCATCGTCAATTGCCCAGAGCGCTGCAATACTCCTAAAAATAAAGACGAGATTAGTAATCCGAGAGATTGTATGCCTTTCCTTAATGAAACATACCCTAGCCGTGAAGCTTGTGCTTGATGAATGGCCAAAGCTGTATCTAAAAAAATAAAGATGAAGCGATAAGTCAATTCTATTAAATCAATCAATAAGGAAGGCACTTTTAGTTTTCGCAACACGGATAGGATGACGGTAATGGGTGTAGTTAAGGTAAGGAAATATAAACAGCTGATACTGCCGAATACAACAGTGATCAAATTGGACACTGTACCGACGCTGTCATCGCTGATGAATATTTGCCAGTTCCCGACCTTCCAGGACCACCATATATTCGATATCGAAGTAAATTCGCTTGTGAAAGAAAAAAGGATGGTAATTGTTCCAGATAGTATAAAAAATCCTGGCAATAGAAGTAATTTCAGATAATAGGAAAGCGGGATTTTTGCCGCAAAAATGATTAAAGCGCTCATCACCGTAAAAGTGATGAGCGAAACGGTCATATCCCTTACCGTTAACGAAAACAGCAAAAGGGAAAGTGCAAAAACCATCTTTTCCAACGGATGAACATCCTTTAGCCCATTGAAATAGGCATATTTATCAATGAGTAACATGCTTCGATTTTTCTGTCAATTCTTGTTTGGTTTGCTTATTCCTTTGTCTCATCACGCCAATGAAGTATCCAATGAAACCGGCTCCGATTGCAGCTTGAAGCGCAAATAATAAGCTTTCGGTTTCTGCACCTGGCGGCTCCCATATACTGTTGAACCATGGCTTGTATTCCGGATGGATCTTAGTGATGGCTTCCTCAGCTTCGCCGTCGGCACCGCCAAATTCCGTTCCTTGTTGGGTGATTAACGGTATGGTTGCAAGAATGACAACCAGGAAAAGCAGCAGTAGACTTTTTTTCATATTAACGGGCCTCCTTAGAAAAAACTCGCAGCAATTTCAATTCACCTAGATTGTATTTTTTCAAGAAATTCATTACGACGACTGTCAATAACCCCTCACTGATTGCCAAGGGAATTTGGGTCAGGGCAAAAATACCTGCAAATTTACTGAAAGAGGCCATGAATCCTCCTACCTCGGAAGGAAAAGCAAGAGCAAGTTGAACGGAAGTGACCACATAGGTTCCTAAATCTCCAAAAGCAGCTGCCAAGAAAACGGCAAGTGAAAAAGACCACCCCAATTTAGTTGCGCCCTTGAAGACAAAGTAAGCAATGAACGGTCCGCAAACGGCCATGGAAAATGCATTGGCCCCTAATGTCGTCAATCCTCCGTGAGCCAGTAAAACAGCTTGAAATAACAGAACGATGGAGCCAACGACACTCATGGCCAATGGTCCGAATAATATGGAACCCAAACCAACTCCGGTAGGGTGTGAAGAACTTCCCGTAACGGAAGGAATCTTTAGGGCCGATAAAATAAATACAAATGCGCCCGATAGGCCAAGTATCATTTTTGTTTCTGGATTTTCCCTAACTTTGGACCTAATGGACCGGTAACCCAAGATTAAAAATGGAAACGTCACGGCCCACCAGAATATAGCCCATTCAATGGGTAAAAAGCCCTCCATGATATGCATGGCCATTGCCCGGTTCGGGATAAAAAGCAACAAGATGACAAAATAAATAATTTTCCAATTGGTTCTTTTCATTCTTTCTCCTTTCAATACTTTTAAATTTTTCTGATCAATCTTGAGAAGAAAAGCGGCGCCCAACATAAAAAGCACTTCTCTCAAAGGAAAGAAGTGCGTAATGAACAGGAATTTTGCAGCATGAAGCAATCATGGGCCATTCTGCCTGATCCGCACGCCCATCCTCGTAGGCTGAAACAGTTTCACGTTTCATGGCAGGTCTCCTGGCTTTGGTTCATCATCCCATTACATCCTTCCCATCTCATTTGACAGTGGATTAAAGTTAAAGTAATAGGACTTCCCTTTACAGTGGCGGGACCGCTCCGGATTTTCACCGGCTTCCCTTTTAAGTTGAATTCCGAGAAATTCAACACCATAAAACTTATGTAATTATTTTGAAAATTCTCGTATAGTGTACCATAAAGAAATAATTTCAGCTACACTATCTTTTTTTTCGGGACGGATTTTGTTGCAAGGAAAGGATTTTAACTGGTTTTACACTATTAAACTTTTCTAAACAGTCGGAATAAACTATTGAATTTTGATAAAGTTGTTATATGATAGATTAAGTTAGTTAGAAATGTATAATAAAACCAAATATTTCATTTTAAAAGTGCCCTTGTGTGAATAAGCAAGGGATAATAGGGAAATCGGTGAAAATCCGATGCAGCCCCCGCTACTGTAAACGCTGATGAAATTGTCGATAGCCACTGGCATGATGCCGGGAAGGGACAAAGTAAAATGAAGCGTAAGCCAGGAAACCTGCTTTTAAAATTGCATGATACTTTTCGGAGGGAAAGGTAGAAGGACTATGACGATTTTGGAAGGATTTGGCATGTTTGCCTTTGGCTTCTCATTCATATAGTTTTTTTAAAACCTTGACTCTAATGTTAAGGTTTTTTATTTTGCCTTTTCCCTGAACTCAGGAGGAAGAAGATGACTACTTGGAACTTGATGGGTACAAATACGCATCTGTTGATTTGTAATGGGAGCAGCTGCATGAAAAAGGGCGGGGAAGAAGTAACCCAAGCGATTCGCGATGAAATTACTTCAAAGGGACTTGATTTGAAAATCCATACAACCAGGACACGCTGTAACGGAAGATGTAAGGATGCCTGCGTTGTGATTGCCTATCCCCAAGGAAACTGGTATCGAGTGGAAACGCCTGAATTCGGTCGGCAGATCGTCAGTAATATCGATGATGGTGAATTTGTTCCACAGATGATCTATCAATTCAATGATGGGGAAATGACCCCTAATCCAGATTTTCCTGCTCATACGGGTATTTCAAAGAACAAAGCGTAAAAGGAGATGTCTTAATGAGTACAAACGGTAAATTATTCGTCGTGGGTTTTGGGCCCGGGAATTTTGAACACATTACCAAACGTGCCGTCGAAGCCCTTCAAGAAAGTGACTACATCATTGGTTATAAAACTTATGTTGAACTCATTCAGGGACTGCTTACAGATCAAACGATCATTAGTACGGGGATGACTGAAGAAGTATCACGTGCACAGGAAGCAGTGAAACAAGCGGAGCTGGGAAAGAAAGTGGCGGTGATTTCCAGTGGGGATGCCGGAGTTTACGGGATGGCAGGGTTGGTTTATGAAGTATTGATTGAGAAAGGCTGGAAAGAAGAAACTGGAGTGGGCATTGAAGTCATTCCTGGCATTTCTGCAATCAACTCATGTGCGTCTTTACTCGGGGCACCAGTCATGCACGATTCGTGTACGATCAGCCTCAGTGATCATTTAACTCCTTGGGAACTGATCGCTAAAAGGGTTGAAGCAGCTGCAATGGCAGACTTTGTCATTGCACTTTATAATCCGCGCAGCGGCAGGCGGACCCGGCAAATTGTTGAAACACAGAAAATTCTCCTTCGCTACCGCTCGCCGGATACACCTGTCGGGTTGGTGAAAAGTGCTTATCGCGATAGGCAGGATATTGTCATAACCAATTTGCAGGATATGTTGAATCACGATATTGGAATGTTGACCACCGTCATTATCGGTAATTCATCCACCTTTTTATATGATGACAAAATCATCACACCAAGAGGCTATCAGAGAAAATATACTTTGAATTCGGAAAAGCAAACATTGAAGCCGCATCAGCGACTGCAAAAAGAAGCGGAACCGTGGGCATTAGATCAAGAGACCTTAACCGAGTCCGCTGGAGGAGTTGGATTACTTACAAAAGCACCAGAAAAGAAGCCAGCTTCCTTTGAAATGGCAATGGAGGCCCTGTCAAGAGTCAAGGGTCAAACCGTTAAGCAATCCATTCAGCCGATTGTTCAGCAAAAAATGGAGTCGGTATTCGAACTTGCCGTTAGTCCAGGTGTGGCGAATAAACAATTCACTCCCAAACAAATGATGACACTTGCGGAAGTTGTTGGGGAAAAGGGAACGATGGAATACACGCCAAATCATAAAATCGTCTTAAAGATTCCGACAACGGATCCGGAAGTCATAACGGGGAAATTGCAATCAGCAAACTTTCTTTTGTCGCCGATTGGAGATGTACTGACATTAAAAGCCTGTGATTTCTGTGATGGTGAAAAAGCGGAATCCATTCCTTATGCGGACGAAATACACCGGGTGCTTGGCGGAATGAAAATGCCCAAGGAACTGAACATCGGTTTTAATGGGTGTGGGATGGCTTGTTATAGTGCTGTGATGGATGATATCGGGATTGTCTTCCGAAAAGGGAAGTTCGACTTATTTCTTGGAGCTAAACCGGTTGGAAGAACAGCCCATCCGGGTCAGCCGGTGGCGGAAGGCATTGAACCGGAACAGCTTGTTGAACTGATTACGGACATTGTCGGGGAGTATAAGCAAAATGCCCATCCAAATGAGCGGCTTTTTAAATACTTCAAACGTTCGAAAAAGATACAGAATTTTTCTTATCAGGACATCGCTCCCAAAATAAACATAGAGCCTGCGCCTTGTGAAGACTAATCTAGAGGAGGAAAGTAAATGAAAGCAGTTTTGTTCGTAGGACACGGAAGCCGGTTGGCTTCGGGAAATGAAGAAGTCCGTCATTTTATTAAGAATATGATTCCGGCAATGGACGAGCGTTTCATGGTGGAAACGTGCTTCTTGGAATTTGCGGCACCGAATATATCCGAAGGAATTGATAATTGTGTAAAACGAGGGGCTACTGAAGTTATCGTCATACCGATCATTTTGTTGCATGCAGGACATTCGAAATTACATATCCCAGCTGAAATAGAGGATGGGAAAACCAAGTATCCAGAAGTGAAATTCACATATGGCCAAACGATCGGGGTCCACCATGATGTATTGACGATCCTGACAGACCGTCTTGAGGAAGCGGGATTCGATACGACCTCTGAACATTCTGAGACAGCGATATTGCTAATTGGCCGAGGTGGCAGTGATGCTGATGCCAATAGTGATATATATAAAATTTCACGATTATTATGGGAAAAATTAAGCGTTAAATGGGTCGAAACAGCCTTCATGGGTGTAACGGACCCTCACGTTGATGAAGGTATTGAACGATGCATCCGATTAGGGGCAAAAAAAATAGTGATGCTGCCATATTTCCTCTTCACTGGGGTGTTGATGGAAAGAATGGAGGATATGCTGAAAGGCTATCAAGAGCAATATCATGATCGAGAATTCATTTTGGCAAAGTATTTTGGATATCATCCAACCTTACAGAACATTCTGCAAGAACGAGTAATCGAAGCCAGTGAAGGAAGGTCAAGCGGGGCGCGTGATTTGGAAAACTATCGTAAACATGTCGAGGAACATGGACATGCTCACCATCATCACCATCACGACCACGATCACGACCATGATCACCATCACGACCACGATCACGACCACGATCACGACCATGATCATCACCACGATCATGATGGGCAAGCGGTGGGGACATCAAAATGATTTTGTTCTTGGCGGGTACAAGTGATGCAAGGGAATTAGCGATTGAGATGCAGCAGGTGGGGTTCAAGGTTTTGGCAACTGTTGTAACCGAATCGGCGGCTAAGAGTTTGCAAGATTCAGGGATTTCCACCCGGATTGGCCGGTTATCTGCAGAAGATATGACATCTTTAATCTCTGCAAAAGGTTTTCAGGCTGTAGTCGATGCAAGTCACCCATTTGCCGAAGAAGCATCCAAAAACGCCCTTATCGGAGCAAAGGCAGCAAATGTTCCTTATATTCGTTATGAGCGTGAAAGTCAACGGTTTCAGAATGATAAATTGATAGTTGTCCGTGATTATGAGGAAGCTGCCAAGCTTGCCGCTGCAAAACGGGGAGTCATCATGCTCACGACCGGAAGTAAAACACTATCCGTGTTCGCAAAAGAATTGGTAGGGCTCGAGAATACCAGAGTCATAGCAAGAATGCTGCCACGCATGGACAATATGGAAAAATGTGCACAGTTGGGCATCGAACAAAAAAATATCGTTGCGATTCAAGGGCCGTTTTCCAAAGAATTGAATAAAGCTCTATATGAACAATATGGGGTCACATTGATGATAACGAAAGAAAGCGGCAAGGTCGGTGCGGTTGATGAGAAATTGGAAGCCGCGTTGGAATGTGGAATTGAGACAATCATGATATCTCGACCAGATGTTGACTATCAGAATGTTCATTCCAGTTTTGAACATGTCATTGCCGAGTTGAATAATCAGTTAAATGAAAAATAGGAGGAATGCAAGATGGATTTTAAAACGGATTTTAAACCACTAACGGTAGACCCTGACAAAATATATGATTATAGTTTTTCAATCATTGCTGAAGAAATGGGCAATCATGATTTTTCTGAAGATGAATGGAAGATCGTCCGCCGGGTCATTCATGCTTCAGCGGATTTTGAATTGGGAAGAAGTGTAATCATCCATCCAAATGCCATTCAAGCTGGTGTGGAAGCCATTCGCAAAGGCAGACATGTTATTGCGGATGTGCAAATGATTGAGAGCGGTACAGGCAAAAAACGATTTCAAAAACACGGCGGGGACGTTCATTGCTATATTTCGGATCCGGATGTGATGGTCGAGGCAAAACGTTTGAATACGACAAGGGCGATCATTTCGATGCAAAAAGCGGTAAAGGAAAATGAAGGGGGCATTTATGCGATTGGCAATGCACCTACCGCTTTACTAGAGCTCATTCGTCTTATTAAAGAGGGGATTGCAAAACCGGACTTAATCATTGGAATGCCTGTTGGATTTGTTTCTGCAGCAGAATCGAAAGAGGAACTGGCTAAGATCACAGAAGTGCCATTCATTACGAATATTGGCCGAAAAGGTGGAAGTACTGTCACTGTTGCAGCATTGAACGCGATTTCCCTTTTAGCTGATAGTTAAAAAACATGGAAAAGAAAGTGAAAAAAGACCCCTCACAAATGCGTCATGGATATACGACGGGAGCATGTTCGACAGCCGTGACCAAAGCGGCATTGACCGCTTTGATCACGGGGGATGCACTAGAGGAGGCAACCATTTCCTTGCCAATCGGCCGAGATGCCACTTTCACTATTGAGAAATATGAAATATCGGAAAATGCGGTTAGTGCAGAAACGATTAAAGATGCCGGAGATGATCCCGATGCCACACATTTGGCCCATATTATCTCTACTGTCAGCTGGTCGGATGCACCTGGGATTATATTGGATGGAGGGACCGGAGTTGGTCGTGTTACCAAACCCGGACTTCCCGTTCCAGTTGGAGAAGCGGCGATTAATCCTGTACCGCGCAAGATGATTTTAACCACTGTGCAACAAACACTGGAAGAATTTAAGATCAATAGAGGTGTGAAGGTCGTCATCTCCGTGCCAGCAGGTGAAGAAATAGCGAAAAAAACATTAAATGGCCGCTTGGGGATTGTAGGAGGAATTTCCATTTTGGGAACAAGGGGCACTGTCGTCCCTTTTTCCAGTTCCGCCTATATGGCAAGTATCGTCCAGGCTATCAGTGTCGCCAAAGCTAGCGGGTGTGAGCATCTTGTCTTAACGACTGGCGGGCGCAGTGAAAAGTATGCCATGGGCCTTCTCCAGGATTTACCTGAGGAAGCCTTTATTGAAATGGGTGACTTTGTGGGCTTCTCACTTAAGCAATGTAAGAGGCAGGGAATTAAAAAGGTCTCACTGGTCGGCATGATGGGTAAATTCTCCAAAGTGGCCCAAGGTGTGATGATGGTGCATTCAAAAAGTGCCCCGGTCGACTTTGGTTTTCTATCGGAAATTGCCCAAAGCGTCGGAGCTGATGATGATCTTGTTCTTGAAATCAAGAATGCAAACACAGCGTCACAAGTCGGGGATATGATGTCAGCCATTAATAATTTTGACTTTTTTAATAAATTATGTGAATCCTGCTGTCACTCTGCCATTAACCAAGTGAAGGGTGGCATTGAAATGGAAACGGCGATTTATTCGTTGAAAGGACAATTATTGGGAAGGGCTGTTGGAATTGAGTCAATCGATGAAATTAATCGGGATAGGGGATAACGGTCAGGAAAGCTTACTGCCTCAATATGCCCAATGGATAGAAGAAAGTGAAGTGCTGGTCGGAGGTGAGCGGGTCTTATCCTTCTTTCCGAACTATTCTGGCAAAAAGATTATCATAAAGGGCGGTTTGAAAACAATTGTAGAACAACTGCAGGAGGAAACTCGCCCAACTGTGGTTTTAGCTTCCGGTGACCCAATGTTTTATGGAATGGGAGGTTATCTTTCCAGCAAAATCAACATGGAGGTTTACCCATATTTCAGTTCAATTCAGCTTGCTTTTGCAAAAATGGGGGAAAGCTGGCAAGATGCCTTCCTTGTTAGCATTCATGGACGCAGCATGAAAGGGCTGGCCCAAAGGATTGATGGGAAAGCGAAAGTTGCCTTGCTTACTGACAGCGAAAATAGCCCTAATCAACTGGCTAAATATCTCCTTGCATTCGGAATGACGGAATACCGGGCATTTGTGGCTGAAAATCTTCAAGGGGAAACGGAAACATCAGGTTGGTATGAACTTGATGAAATGATGGAGCGGGAATTCTCCCCGTTGAACGTCGTCATTTTGAAAAGGAAATCAGAAGGTCCAAGCTGGTCATTGGGGATAGAAGATGAAGAATTTTCACAACGGAAGCCTGATAAAGGCCTCATTACCAAAAAGGAAATCCGGGTATTAAGCCTGCATGCATTGAAGCTAAAGAAAAACAGTATAGTTTGGGATGTTGGGACGTGTACGGGCTCAATGGCAATTGAAGCGGCCAAGCTTGCATCCGAAGGCCAAATTTTCGCAATTGAAAAAAATGAGCCTGATTTAGATAACTGTTATCAAAACCAACGTAAATTCCGTACCGATATAACGGCGATTCATGGTAAAGCACCGCAGGGATTGGAAAATTTTCCTGATCCTGATGCGATCTTCATTGGCGGGACTGGCGGCGAAATGGGAGAGCTGATCAATACTTGCTGCAATCGGTTAAAAGAAGGCGGCAGGATCGTTCTGAATGCTGCGACGATTGAGAATCTTTACCGGGCTAATGAAGCATTTGCGGAAGCTGGTTTTCACACTTCCATCATGCATGCGCAAATCTCCAGAAGTAAGCCAATATTGGGAATGAACAGATTTGTACCGCTTAATCCGGTTTATATCATTACTGCACAACGAAAGGAAGACATGAATGAGTAATCTTGGTACA
This sequence comes from Peribacillus sp. N1, assembly GCF_054600815.1. Classification (NCBI taxonomy): domain Bacteria; kingdom Bacillati; phylum Bacillota; class Bacilli; order Caryophanales; family Bacillaceae; genus Peribacillus; species Peribacillus sp. N1. The sequence goes on from NZ_BAAHZO010000001.1 coordinate 513,836, forward strand.
TTATATGGCCTTGGCGTAGGCCCGGGCGATCCAGAGCTAATTACAGTAAAGGCATTTCGCGTGATTCAGGAATCTCCGGTCATTGCGTATCCCAAAAAAAGAAAAGGGAGTAAAAGCTACGCACATCGCATTGTTGAAGTTTACATTCGTCCTGAAGAAAAGGATATGCTGGGCCTTGTTTTTCCGATGACGAAAGATAAAGCCATTTTGGATCGGGAATGGAACGGAACGGTTGAAAAGGTTTGGCAAAAATTAAATGAAGGAAAAGATGTGGCTTTCGTAACGGAAGGCGATCCGCTTTTATATAGTACGTTCATACATATGATGAAATTGATGCAGGAGTTGCATCCTGAAGTCGAAATCAAGACAGTCCCGGGCATTTCTTCCTTTAATGGATCAGCGTCAAGGCTGGGCATCGCTTTGGCTGATGGTGATGATCATGTTGCGATAGTTCCTGCAAGGGATGACTATGAAGCGATGAAGAAGGCGATCGAAGACCATGATGCCGTTGTGTTCATCAAAGTGGCAAAGGTCATCGATTTAATGATTACCGTTTTAAAAGATTTGGACTTGCTTGAAAAGGCCTCGGTCGTAACCAAAGTCACTTCCGATGAAGAAGTGATTTGGAAAGTGAGTGAATTGGAAGGACTTGAACTAGAATACTTAACATTGATGGTGGTGAGAAAATGAAGATATATATTGTAGGTGCTGGCCCAGGTGACCCGGATTTGATTACTGTAAAAGGATTGAACATTCTCCAAACGGCTGATGTTATTTTATATACGGATTCATTAGTGAATGAAGAATTGATTGCTAAGGCAAAACCCGATGCCGAGGTGCTGAAAACGGCTGGAATGCATTTGGAGGAAATTGTTGGCATCATGGTTGAGCGTGTTAAAGAAGGAAAGATGGTTGCTAGAATTCATACTGGGGATCCTGCCATGTATGGTGCAATCATGGAACAAATTGTCCTATTGAAGAAAGAGGGTATCGGTTATGAGGTGATTCCTGGCGTGAGTTCGGTGTTCGCCTCAGCAGCGGCAATAGGAGCAGAGCTGACCATCCCTGATTTAACCCAGACACTTATATTAACGAGGGCTGAAGGACGTACGCCTGTTCCGGAATTTGAGAAGTTACGTGATTTGGCAAGTCATCACTGTACGATTGCCCTTTTCTTGAGTGCAACCTTGACCAAAAAAATCGTTAAAGAACTCCAGGAAGCCGGTTGGAAGGATGATACACCGGTTGCAGTCATTCAAAGGGCAACATGGCCGGACCAAAAAATCGTCCGCACTACGTTAGTGAACTTAGATGATGATATGCGTCAAAATGGCATCCGCAAACATGCGATGATTTTGGCTGGATGGGCTTTGGACCCTGCCATCCATGATAAAGATGAATACCGTTCCAAACTATATGATGCGAGTTTTACCCACGGTTTCAGAAAAGGTGTTAAACCATGATCATTGAATTGAAAGAAGCGGAACTTGCTCCCATTAAACGGTCCCACACTTATGCGATCGTAGCGATTACAAAGCATGGTGTCGAGCTGGCGCGAAAATTACATACCGTTTTTTCGAATTCCGATCTATATTACATGAGCAAGTTTGAAAAAGGGGACGAAGAGCATAAACAGATCCAGCTTTTTTCGGGCAGTGTCCGTATGCTATTGCCAGCCTTATTCAAGGAATATAAGGGAATCATTTTAATTATTTCACTCGGGGCAGTCGTGAGGATGATTGCACCAATTTTGAAGGATAAGAAAACGGATCCAGGTGTCGTAGTCATTGATGATAAAGGGGAAAATGTTATCAGTGTACTGTCAGGGCATCTGGGAGGGGCAAATGAACTGACTAAGGAAGTTGCTGCAGCCCTTGATGCAAGAGCTATAATCACCACGGCTTCGGATGTACAAAAAACGATTCCTGTCGACTTATTCGGCCAGCGCTTCGGCTGGATTTGGGATTCCGCAGAAAAATTGACGCCAGTAAGTGCGTCCGTAGTAAATGAAGAGCATGTTGCCGTTGTACAGGAATCAGGTGAACGGAACTGGTGGTCTTATGATACGGCATTACCTGAACGAATTATCATATACCCATCCATTGAAGAAGCGCTTCAAGCAAAGCCGCAAGCAGCGCTGGTCGTGACTCACCGCATGCTTAAGCAGTCGGAAATGAGAATCCTGGAAAATGGAATCGTATATCGTCCAAAGGTCATTGCTCTTGGTATCGGGTGCAATAGGGGAACGGCGGCGGCTGAAATTGAGCAGGTGATTGCAGAAACACTAGCCGATTTATCATTTTCATTAAAAAGCGTTAAGGCGATCTGTACAATTTCCTTAAAGAAAGACGAACTTGGCTTGATTGAAGTAGTTGAAAAATATGGCTGGGAATTCGTGCATTATGAACCGGAAGAGCTTAATCATGCCAAAATCGAAGCGCCATCGGATACAGTATATAAATACACGGGTGCATATGGTGTGAGTGAACCGGCTGTGAGGATCTATACTAAAGCTGAACAATTGGAGCTGGTTAAGAAAAAATCGGGGAACGTAACCATATCAGTTGGGATCATTCCTTTTTAAGAGGGAGAAAAAATATGAACGATAGAAGATTGGTAATTGCAGGTACCGGAAGCGGTGTCGGTAAAACGACATTGACCATCGGAATCATGGCAGCCCTCCAGAAGAAAGGCTATACCGTTCAAGGGTTCAAATGTGGTCCTGACTATATTGATCCTACTTATCATACAGCAGTTACAGGACGGGTTTCACGCAATCTTGACAGTTGGATGTTTGAACATGACACTGTTCGAGAAATTCTTAATAAAGCAGGTGCCGGGGCTGATATATCGATCATCGAAGGAGTCATGGGCTTCTTCGATGGCAAAAGTCCTTTAGCCAATACAGGATCGACGGCTGAAATCAGCATCATCACGCAAAGTCCTGTCCTGTTGGTAGTCAACTGTGCCAGCATGGCACGGAGTGCAGCTGCCATCGTAAAAGGATTTCAGGACTTTTCGACCGGCCCGAACATCATTGGGGTCATTGCCAATCAAGTGGGAAGTGCAGGTCATTACAAAATTGTCAAATCAGCCATTGAGCAAGAATGCGATGTACCGGTGCTCGGTTATATGAAGCGGGAATTGGATATTGATATTCCAAGCCGTCATTTAGGTTTAATTCCTGCTATTGAACGCGGGGAACTAAATCCGTTTTTCGATAAGCTCGCACAATTAGTCATGGAAACGATCGATATCGAGCAGTTGTACCGTTTGTCAAAGACAACCTCCGTTACCAGTGGAAACTCAAATATTTTTCAACCCAAAAATGAAAAGGACGTATGCATTGCCGTTGCAAAAGATGCAGCCTTCAATTTTTATTATCAGGAGAACCTTGAGCTGCTAGAAGCATATGGGGCGAACATCAAGTATTTTTCTCCATTAAAAGGGGATGAAGTACCATTGGATGCTGATGGTTTATATCTTGGAGGCGGTTTTCCTGAGGAATTTGCAGCTGAACTTTCCGGTAACGTGGAAGCTATCATATCCATCAGAAGCTCCATTGAAAAGGGGATGCCGACTCTTGCGGAATGTGGCGGTTTCATGTTTTTGAGCAAATCGATTGAAACAACTTCCGGAGAAACGCATCAGATGGCAGGAATGATACCGGGCCGGATTAAAATGCAGAAAAAGCTTGCAGCACTTGGGTATCGTGAAATCACAGGAACTCCAGGCAATTTTTTGATTAATGAAATGGAGCAGGCAAAAGGTCATGAATTCCACTACTCGACATTTGAAGCGGATGCTGATCTTACACATGCTTATGAATCCAAAGGCAGATTCGGTTCGAAACAAGAGGGGTGTGTATTGGGCAACCTTGTTGCGGGGTATACCCACTTTCATTTTGCTTCCAATCCAACACTTGCAAAGAACTGGATCAATGCTTGCTTAAAACAAAAAAACAAATCTGCCCATGAAACTATCAACTAGTAAAATGTATTTTTTGAAGCTTAAGAGGAGGCGCGAGCATGAAACCGGGAAAAGTTCATCTGGTCGGTGCGGGTCCCGGAGATCCGAAATTGATTACGGTATATGGACTGGAATGTATCCAAAAGGCGGATGTCATTGCATATGACAGGCTTGTCAATCCAGAACTATTAAACTATGCAAAAGAAGGTGCAGAACTGGTGTATTGCGGGAAATCACCAGGGAAACATCATCTCATTCAAAATGAAATACATGAACTTTTAGTGGAAAAAGCTTTACAGGGGAAAAACGTCACCCGTCTGAAGGGGGGAGATCCATTTGTCTTTGGGCGGGGCGGTGAGGAAGCGGAAATACTGGCTGCTAACGGGATTGAATATGATATCGTCCCAGGAATCACAGCGGGAATCGCAGCACCGGCTTATGCGGGCATCCCGGTGACCCACCGTGATCATGCTTCAAGTTATGCGATTGTGACAGGCCATGGCCGTGATTACAAGGGGCAGGATAACCTGAATTGGCATGCATTGGCTCAGGGCATCGATACCATCGCCTTTTATATGGGAATAGGTAATATGCCGTTTATCTGTGAAAAATTGATAGAGCATGGCAGGGACGGCAATACGCCAGTGGCTGTCATAGAATGGGGCACGACTGATAAACAAAGGACGATTACCGGTACTTTGAATTCGATTTCTTTTAAGGCTATAAAAGAAGAAATTCAAAATCCATCAATCTTTCTAGTAGGGGATGTCGTCCAATTAAGAGAAAAAATCCAATGGTTTGAAAGAGTGATTGATTCAGAGTCCATAATTGAAGGGAATGAGTCGGAATGTCCATCATTCAAGAATTGAAGGAACGCCGGGCAATAAGGAATTACGAAGAAAAAGAAGTGGAAGACGAAAAAATCAGGCAGCTATTGGAAGCGGCTACCTATGCCCCTAACGATCGATTGCGTGAACCTTGGAGTTTTTATGTAATCAAGGGAGAAGCGAAGCACCGTTATGAAAGATTGGCAGAAAGGTATTTACATGAACGCTTCCCAACCAAACCAAAGTTGATTGAAAGTTCACTGGAAGTTGTAAAGACGACACCGCTTATCATTGTCGTGACTTCCGATATTTTGCCTGATGATCCAGATTCATCCGAAGACAATGTATTCGCTTCTTGTTGTGCCGTCCATTCGATGTGGCTTGCCGCAAAAGAACTTGGTCTCGGATTCGTTTGGCGCACTAGAGGAGTGGGTCTAGTCAGGGATGAACGCCTGCACGAATTTATCGGTTCACCGGAAAACAAAAAAGTGATCGGCACCATTTTTGTCGGATACCCTAAAGGCGATCAACCGGTTCCAGCTACTAAAAGGACTTCATACATAGAAAAAACAGTTTGGCTATGAAGGTAGGTGAGTGAGTGGCACGCAGAGGATTAATGCTTATTTATACAGGAAACGGGAAAGGGAAGACGACTGCTTCATTAGGGGTGACTTTGAGGGCAATCGGCAGAGGAATGAATGTCAAATACCTTCAGTTCATAAAATCTCCAGAGCGTACTTATGGGGAAGCATTGGCTTTGAGAAAATTAGGAGTTGAAATGGAGCAGCTAGGTATTGGTTTTACATGGACCAAAACACCAGAAGAGCATCGCAACGCCTTATCGTTAGCATGGGAAAAGGCGAAACTGGCACTTACTGATCCGGATATTGATTTACTTGTTTTGGATGAGTTGAACAATGCGTTAGCGATTTCCAAATTCCCGATTGAAGATGTCTTGCCATTGGCTGAAATCATCGATGCAATTCGAAATCGTCCCGCTCATATGCATATAGTCATTACCGGCAGGGATGCAAGGCCAGAGCTTATGGAAATGGCCGATTTGGTTTCAACGATTGAGGCGACCAAGCATTATTATGACGAGGGCATCGGCGCTGTCAAAGGATTAGAGTTTTAAGGGGGTGAGCGTAATGAAGGCACGATCCATCATGATACAAGGGACGTCGTCTGATGTAGGGAAAAGTTTGATTTGTACGGCATTTTGCCGGGTATTTTCCAATAAAGGATTACGTGTCGTCCCATTCAAATCACAAAACATGGCTTTGAATTCTTATGTAACATTGGATGGCGGTGAAATCGGACGGGCTCAGGGAGTACAGGCGGAAGCAGCACGGATCACGGCAACGACCGATATGAATCCGATATTACTGAAACCGAAGCAGGATATGGTTTCGGAAGTCATCGTGCACGGAAAGCATTTCCTTGATATGAATGCAAAAAGCTATCGGTCCCAATTTGTCCAGGAAGCCATGCCCATCATCCGTAAATCGGTCGAAAAACTTCAAGAAGACTATGACATCATCGTACTTGAAGGGGCAGGAAGTCCGGCTGAAATTAACCTGAAGGACCGGGATATAGCGAATATGCGAATGGCTAAACTCACGGATGCGGCTGTCATTTTGGTGGCCGATATTGATCGTGGTGGAGTATTTGCGTCCATCATCGGCACACTTGCTTTATTGGATCAAGATGAACGAGATAGTGTAAAGGGGATCATCATCAATAAATTTCGTGGCATGCGTGAATTGTTGGACGATGGTATTGAATGGGTGGAAAAGGAAACCGGGATTCCGGTTCTCGGGGTGCTGCCCTATCTTGACGTGAATATTGAAGCGGAAGATTCACTTGCCCTCTCTTCCTTACGTTTTAAAAAACCTAAAAAGGCTGAGTTTCCGATCGATGTAGCCGTCTTGAGATTTCCGCGGATCTCCAACTTTACAGATGTGGATCCTTTTTTTGATGAACCCGGAGTAGGTGTCCGCCTGGTAAGCAGTGTCCATGAGTTAGGTAATCCCGATCTGCTTATTTTGCCTGGTACAAAAAACACGATGGAAGATTTAGAGTGGTTGAATCGTATGGGGTTGGATCGGGCCATCAATGAACTGCGGAAACAAGGAACGATGATATTTGGCATATGCGGCGGTTTTCAAATGCTAGGGACTAAACTTTTCGATCCTGACGCGGTCGAAGGTGACGGTGAGAACGCAGATGGGCTCTCGCTTCTTCCGGTGGAAACCGTATTTCAAGCAGAGAAGAAAACGGTACAAATGGAAGGTGTCCTTTCTGCCGGGATAATGGAAGGTCAAATGAATCTTAACGGTTTCGAAATACATTTAGGCAGAACGACATTGAAGTCGCAAGTAAGGCCCTTTCTTTTATTGAAGGATGGAAGAGAGGATGGAGCCATTTCCAATGACAACAAGGTAATGGGAACATATCTTCATGGGATATTCCATAATCGCCTGTTCACTAGATTACTAGTTAACCAAATTCGACGGAACAAGGGGTTGGAAGAAGTGAAGGAAAACGTCCAAAGCGACTCGGAGCGCAGGGAGGAAGCGTACAATCTCTTGGCATCCCATTTGGAGGAAAACATTGATATGGATACCATCTATCAATGGCTGCAGCTGGAAACTGCAGAAAGTTAAAAAGGTCATTAGGTTAATGTGATCAATGCCCTTTTACCTTTAAAAAAGATCATTTTAGAGCGATAATTCCTTTTATTTAGCCATTTTAAGTGACAGAGGCATACAAGATATGTTATGTTGTCTACTCTACATACTTTATACAAAATAAAAGGATGAGGTGTTCATATGAATAAAACAGAATTAGTGAGCAGTGTTGCAGCACAAGCTGAACTGACAAAAGACGACGCAAAAAAAGTAGTGGACGCATTGTTTGAAACAATCACGGCTACACTTGCTAAAGAAGAAAAAATCCAATTAGTTGGTTTTGGTACATTTGAAGTGCGTGACCGTGCTGCCCGTACAGGAAGAAACCCGCAAACTGGCGAAGAAATACAAATTGCAGCTAGTAAAGTTCCCGCTTTTAAAGCAGGTAAGGAATTAAAAGAAGCTGTAAAATAAAAAAGTAAACAAAAAAACCTGGCGATGCGATATTCGCCAGGTTTTTTTGTTTACTGTCATGCGCTTCGAAGAACAGTAAAAGACAGTCATTTTTATTTATTTGTGCCATTATCTAACGGAGGAATTTAGGGAGTTCTCATGATCAACAATGAAAGAAGCCCACTTCATGAAGCAGTAATGGAATGTAACATAAATGAAAAAAAATTATAGTACTTATTAGTAAGGTTTATACTGTGACTATGTTAGGCTAAGTAATAACAAGTTTTAAAACCAAAATAAAAGAGGTGAAAGATATGCTGAAGAAAATAATGAAAAAAATCAAACAGCTTTCCCAAGGCAGCAGTGAGCGAAGACATGGTCATTATCGCCGAGGCAGCAGCAGCAGCAGCCGAGGCTACAAAAGGTATCCCATGAGTGGAAGTGACCGCTACAAGAGAAAAGGGCGCGGCAGTAGCAGCTAATTCAGTTTCTTTGACTTCAATGCAGCCTGCAGGTCCATTGAGATTTCTTTAATATCTGAATAAGGTTCTTGGATGCTTAATAACCTGTTCAGTAAATGCACGGTTTCTTTTTCTAACGAAAGCTCTTCTGTCCAAGGAAGAGTCTTTTTACTTTTGGAGGCGTACGTCGTATAAAGTACATATAGAAGTATTTCCCCCAAGTCGTAAAAATCCTGCCTTTTCAGCTGCAACATGGATTCTTTAGTAAAATCGGCCGAATTGATCTTTTTAGACAAACCAAAGTCTATCAAAATGGGCTGATTGTTCTTTAGTAAAATATTTGGTATACGTAAATCTTGATGGGAAATGTCATGGTCATGTAGATAAGATACTAAACCGACCAGCTCATCCAGAAAAAATAGAGACTCTTTCTCATTGAATGTTATATGATTCATGAAAATATGGTCTTCCAAATTATCTCCTTCTATGAAATCCATCACAAAATAAACATTTCCCTCATGTGAAAATTTATCGTGAAATTTGGGGATGTTTTTGTGGTTTAACATTCGTAAAATGGAAATTTCATTTTCAAACTGCTTCAGCTCTTTTTTGCTGCGGCGTTTACTTTTCCGGAGTTGCTTGATCACTATATTTTCTTTTTTTTTCAAATCATTGCAAAGATAAATAATACCGTAGCTTCCTGTTCCGATTACAGCTTTTACCTCGTAACGGTAATTCAAAACCACTCCTTTTTTTAAAGGTATATCCACGAAAAATTGGTAGAACTTTCTAAATGTACGCAAAATTGAAACTTTCCTCACCACTTTCATCTATTCAAGTCAAGAACAAAAAAGTCCGTTATTAATTAAGCTGGAAATATGAATGAACATGGTTAGTTTAACACTGATTTTTGATAATGCGGTAATGAAAGTCATTTTATAATAAATATAAGAAAAACAAGAACTTTAGCATGGTCGATGAAGTGCTTAACAAACCGATGCAAGTAGCCGTCAATGCGGTTAACAAGTAATTTTAATAGTTGAATAGGGAGGGGGGCCGTCATGGGCAGTCCGGATACGGCCTTTAATCCAGTTTATCTTTCAATCTTATATCGGGAATAGGACAAATTGGCGGATCGTTAATTGGAGGGTACTTCGTTGGGAAAATAGGCCATAGAAGAGTACTTTTATCCCTCTGTGCAATGGGTACTGTTTGTTTTGTCATATTAGGTTTGACCTCAAATGCAGCAGCCTTATATATTCTGATCGCTTTTGGAGGTGCCTGTACAGTCGGCACGATGAATTTGGCTAATACGTATATATCCGAGTATTATCCCCGGGAGATAAGGTCCACCGGGATAGGTTGGGCCTTGGCTTTTGGTAGAATTGGCGCGATTGTTGCCCCGACATTAATAGGATTACTGCTGGCTGCAAACTATTCACCACAAAATGCATTCATGGCCTTCACTGTTCCGAGCATAATGGCTGCCTGGGCGTTATGTGAAAGAGAAGTATGGCAGCTATGATAAACTACAGATCGAGCAAAATATTAAAACGAAAAGCAACATCGAATGTATAATATTGTTTTTTAGAGAATAAACGAATTCACGAGTAAAGTAGCTAAACTCACGAGTAAAGCAGCAGAAATCCCAAGAAAAATCAATTTCACGAGTAAAGCAGCTGAATTTACGAGTAAACCGGCCAAATTCACGAGTAAAAGAGTAGAATTCACGAGGAAATTACGTAATGAAACCCATTGATTAAAGTGCCGTTAAACTGCCGGGTAAATGGTGTATATGCAAGATTGAAAGGTTAGTAACCCTAAATCATTAAGTTGAAAACTTTTTCTAATACGTTTGACAATTGGATTTATCGTGTTAATATAAAGGCAAATGAAATTTAATATACAATTTGTACCACTAGGGGTGCTTTAAAGGTGAAAGTTGATTTTTACCGCAGAAGCTGAGATTAAAGTATGACTTTAAGACCCTTAGAACCTGATCTGGTTTATACCAGCGTAGGGAAGTGGGGTCTGGAACAATACGTTTCTGTATTATTTCAAGTACAACCACTTTCTTTACGTTTAAGAAAGTGGTTTTTTGTTTGCAAAAAAAGGGGTGATAAAAGTTTTTTTCCGTAATATTCATTCAAAAAATATAATTTGGAGGTAATGGTCATGAAGTTTTCAGAGGAAATTCGTCAGGAAGTGGATCACATTTGGGAAGCTAGCTTTAATCACCCGTTTGTTTCAGGAATAGGAGATGGCACATTGCCATTGGAGTGTTTCCGTTTCTATGTTATGCAAGATTCCTATTATTTATCTCATTTTGCTAGGGTTCAAGCTTTAGGAGCAGTTAAAGCTACTGATTTACATACAACAAGCAGGCTTGCCGGCCATGCACAAGGAACATATGAAGCGGAGTTGAAGCTTCATGAGAATTTTTCTGAGAGATTAGGGATCACAAAAGAAGAACGGGATAATTTCAAACCAGCCCCGACCGCTTATGCTTATACTTCCCATATGTATCGTGCGGCTTATTCGGGACATTTAGGAGATGTTATTGCAGCTATCTTGCCGTGTTACTGGCTTTATTATGAAATAGGTGAAAAGCTGCAAGGGTGCATGCCGGAGGAGCCGATTTATCAAGAATGGATAGCGGCTTACGGAGGGGAGTGGTTCCGCACTTTGGTGGAAGAACAAATTGCGAGGCTTGATGAGATTGCTGAAAAAGTGACAGACGAAGATAAGGAAAGAATGAAAGAGCATTTTATCCTCAGCAGCCAATATGAATACTCATTTTGGGAAATGGCTTATCGTTTAGAGACATGGCCTGTGCATAAGGAAACACTAGAAGTATAAAGGGGAATGAAACAATGAAAAAAGGTTTGAAATTAACGGACATATTGGTCACGATCGTGATTGCGGTAGCATTTGGAATCGTTTATATCCTTTGGGGTTCGATTTATTATTCCGTTAAACCGTTAGGATTACATCTGGATCAACTTATTTATGGAATGTGGTTTATAGCTGGCCCCGTCGCCTTCTTAATTTTACGGAAACCGGGTGTGGCACTTTTGGCGGAGATAGCTGCAGCTTCCGGGGAGTTCTTCCTTGGTTCACCATGGGGGCTGACCGTACTGTTATATGGGGTGGTACAAGGTTTGTTCGCGGAACTGGTGTTCATGGCTTTCAAATATAAAAAATTCAATATGCCGGTGGCCGTTTTAGCTGCGATAGCTTCCTGCCTGGCATCAGTTATTATGGATTTTGCATACGGGGAAATAGGTGCGCTTTCAACCTGGAATCTATCGTTATTCATGATAGCGAGGTTTGTGGGTTCCATATTCTTTGCAGGTGTGACCGCTTATTATCTAGTTAAAGTCCTGGAAGCAACAGGAGTAACAAATCTTGTGCGTCCGGTTTCAAATAAAGATTATGCAGAACTGGATCAAAAGTAGAGGTTGAGGGCCATGGAACCAATCGTTTCTGTTGAAAAGTTAAGAATGAAATATCCCGGTGATGAATCTTTGATATTCAAGGACCTATCATTAACGTTTGATCAAGGAGAAAAAGTGCTATTGTTGGGGCCATCAGGTTGTGGTAAGTCGACCCTTTTACAAGTGTTAAGCGGATTGATTCCGAATTCCATCGAAGTACCGATGAAAGCGGAAAAATTGAAATGCCCTTCTTCGTGGGGGTATGTTTTTCAAGATCCTGATAGTCAGTTTTGCATGCCATTTGCCGATGAGGAAATTGCCTTCGTCCTTGAGAATCTTTCCGTCCCTAAAGAAGAAATGAAAGAGAAGATTCAAAATCATTTCCGTAAAGTAGGATTGAACCTGGGCCATACAAGTATTGAAACATTATCAGGCGGGATGAAACAGCGTCTGGCAATCGCTTCAGTATTGGCCCTTGAACCAGAAGTGATATTTTTAGATGAGCCAACCGCCATGCTTGATCCGGAAGGAACGAAAGAAATCTGGGAATTGCTGAAGGAAGTCGGACGAGACAAAACGGTTATTATCGTCGAGCATAAAATTGACCATGTTTTAGAATTCATCGAACGAATCGTGCTTTTTAACGATGATGGTCAAATCATAGCTGATGGTCCAAGAGACACCATTCTTTCACTATATAAAAATGAAATGAAGGAATATGGAATTTGGTTCCCAGGTGTTTGGGGTGAATATATACAGAATTATGCACCGATTCGGGAACACCCATTTACAGATGATTCACCTCTTATGAATGTGCAAGGCTTTAGCGGTTTTCGGAATAAAGAGGAAAAAATCAAGGTTGACGAGCTGAAGGTCCATTCAGGTGAATGGATTGTAATCAGGGGTGAGAATGGCGCGGGGAAGAGTACACTTTTGCATGCACTGATGCAGTTCATAAAAACGAATGGTAAGTATGAATTATTGGGAACACCGATTAAAAAGGTGAAAAATCCAACGGATCATATGACGTTTGTCTTTCAAAATCCTGAGTTTCAGTTCGTTGCAAATACTGTATATGAAGAGATTGCTTATTCATTGCGAATTGATAAAAGGCCGCAACAAGAAATAGATGAGAGAGTCCGCTCATTGCTTAAAGTGTTCCGCCTGGAGGAACATCGGGATAAACACCCGTTTCAATTATCAATGGGTCAAAAGCGTCGCTTAAGCGTAGCCGCCTCAATCGTAATAGACAAAAAAATCATTCTCCTGGATGAGCCAACCTTTGGCCAAGATTCGAAAAATACCTTTGCATTACTGGAATGGTTTGAGGAATATCGAAGGCGTGGAATAACAGTGATCATGGTAACTCATGACGATCATATTTCAAAAAACTTTGCAACCAGGATCTGGACGGTTAAGGATGGAAACGTAATAAGTGATGAAAACATTGTGCAATCAGGATTTGTGGAGACCAAAGTTAAAAGGAGTGTCATGTAGATGAATGATTCAAATGCAGAAACATGGCTCCATAGAATTAATCCAAGCCTTAAACTTGGTGTACTGATTGTGTTATGCATCGTGGCGTTATTCATTCATGACCTGAATTATATGATGAATATCACCATTGGCGTATTACTTTTGTTTTTGTTTTTTACCGGGCATTCGATAAAACGCATCTTACTTTTGTCGATTCCCTTTTGTTTCATTTTTATATCCACCTCTTCTGCAATGATATTATTCGGGCAAGGTGAGACGCTTTGGTTTGAGTGGGGCCTTATATCGATTACTGAAGAAAGTTTCATGAGGGGATTACTGGTAGGCTTTCGAGCTTTGTTCTTTGCGGTCCTTGGCTTAACTTTTTCCTTAACTACGAGACCAGTGAACTTGTTTTATTCGTTAATGCAGCAAGTTAAGCTTAAACCGAAATATGCCTATAGTTTCATGGCGGCATTAAGGCTGATTCCCATCATGATGGAGGAGTTCCAAACGATACGAAACGCGATGAAGGTACGCGGCTTCGAAAGGGGAAAAGGGATAAAAGCGTTATATTTTAAAATGAAAGCCTATTCCATCCCGTTGTTATCCGGAAGCATAAGACGTGCTCACCGAATCGCGGTTGCGATGGAAGCAAAGCGATTTACAGACACACGAGAACGAACATTCTATTATGAGTTTGGGTTTTCAAAAAAGGACCATGGTTTCATTTTGTATTTTATCATCCTGTTGTTGGCCGGCTTTTATCTGTCGATTCAATTCCCGTTAGTTTCTATTTGATTTTATGAGATTGTAACTTTACTTGTTAGGAGTCCTTAGTATGAATGCACATGAATTGCATATTATTTCTACTGGGAAACAGCCAATTGAAAAGTTTGTGGAAATCGCTTCAAACATTCAGGAACATGTTGATTTCTTTTATCTAAGGGAAAAGCATATGAGTGCATCGGAACTTTATCGAGCAGTGACCCTGCTACATGATAATAGGATCCCGCTTTCTAAGATCATCATTAATGATCGGGTGGATGTAGCTTGGGTACACAAAGTATTTGGTGTGCAATTGGCTTTTCATAGTTTAGGTGCGGGAGTTGTAAAAGGAGCTTTTCCAGGGATGAATGTTGGCTGTTCGATCCATTCCATGGATGAAGCGAATGCCGCATTCAGCAAAGGGGCCGATTACGCGATATATGGACATGTTTTTGAAACGGATTCAAAAATCGGCCTTCCTCCTAGGGGAGTTGAGGAGCTTCATGCAATCTCAAGAAATGTCAATCTTCCGATAATTGCGATAGGCGGAATAACACCTTTCAATTGCCAAATCGTGCTGGATGCGGGGGCACGTGGAATTGCGGTCATGTCAGGGGTTCTTGAAGCTGAAAATCCGATTGAAGCCGTTAAAGAATATTCGAAGTCTTTGGGAAAGGAGACATAAGATGAATTCCATATATGATGCAATCATTGTTGGGGGAGGAGTAATAGGTGGATCCATTGCTTTTCAATTAGCCAAACGAGGTAAAAAGGTCCTTTTATTGGAAAAAGATAGACTTGCCAGCAAAGCATCCAGTGCTGCAGCCGGGATGTTAGGGGCACAAGCCGAGTTAGATGCTGATAACCCGCTTTTTACATTGGCAAGCCGAAGCAGGGGGATGTTTCCTGCACTGGCGGAAGAATTAAAAGACATAAGTGGAATAGACATCGAATTAGTGAACAAGGGCATGTTCAAGGTGGCGCTAACGAATGATCAGGTAGCCGAGTTGAAGAACATGATTAGAGCCCAGCAAGATGCGGGACTTGAGGCTGAATGGCTATCGACTGCCGAAATAAGGAAAACGGAACCTCTTCTTTCGGATGAGATTAAAGGAGCCATGTTCATTCCTAAGGATGGACAAGTTTCAGCCACTAGGCTGTCGCTCGCTTTTACTGAATCTGCCGCTGCCCTTGGTGTAGATATAAAGGAATTTGTTCATGTCTCCGACTTAGTTACTGAAAACGGATGTGTAACTGGAGTGGTGACGAACATAGGCGCATTTTCAAGTGAAAATGTCATCGTGGCAGGTGGGGCTTGGAGTGCTTTCCTCCTTGAAAAATCAGGGATGAAACTAGACAGTTATCCTGTAAAGGGAGAGTGCTTTTCCGTCCTGACCGATCGTCCATTGCTTGAAAAAACGGTCTTCTCGCATGGCTGCTATCTTGTGCCCAAAGTAGGCGGAAGAATCATTGTCGGGGCAACGGTTAAGGCGGGCACTTTCGATCAAAAGGTAAGTCTTGACGGGATTTCTACTTTAATAGAAAGAGCAACGCAATTGCTTCCGGCGATTAAAGGAACCGAATTGGAAAAGACCTGGGCAGGTATACGCCCACAAACTGGGGACGGCTTGCCGTACTTTGGTGAACATCCGGCATGCAAAGGACTTTTCATTGCAACGGGGCACTACAGGAATGGCATCCTGCTTTCTCCAATTACAGGTGTACTTATAGCGGATATTTTAGAAAGGAAGACAAATCCCGAATGGTCCGCTTTTCGATTGGATCGTTCGATACAGACCCTTTTTTCTTAATGGAGGTGGATGAATTGGAATTGGTCATTAACGGCGAAAAAATACGGATTCCTGCCGATGAATCAACAGTTACAGGGCTTTTGCAACACTTTAATTTACATCAAAAAGTAGTGATTGTTGAATTGAATGATGAAATATTAGCAAAAGAAAGTTTAAGTGAAACACTTTTGTCAAATGGAGACAAGGTAGAGATTGTACATTTTGTAGGAGGCGGATGATTATGTTAAAGATTGGTTCGTATGAATTTTCTTCAAGATTACTATTAGGTACTGGAAAATATCCAAATTTCGATGTTCAAAAGCAATCAGTGGAGGTTTCGGGGACGGAAATATTAACATTTGCGGTCCGGAGAATGAACATTTTTGAAGCCAGCCAGCCCAATTTTTTAGAAAAGCTTGATTTGAAAAAGTACACACTCCTTCCCAATACAGCAGGAGCTAAAACAGCCAAGGAAGCAGTGCGCATAGCCCATCTAGCAAAGGCATCTGGCTTATGTGACATGATTAAGGTAGAAGTCATTGGCTGTCAAAAAACTTTGCTGCCTGATCCGATTGAAACATTGAAAGCTGCTGAAGAATTAGTGAAACTCGGATTCACCGTATTACCTTATACTTCGGATGATGTGTTGCTCGCTAAACGCCTGGAAGAAGTGGGGTGCCATGCAATCATGCCTGGAGCTTCACCAATTGGCTCTGGTCAGGGCATTATAAACCCATTGAACTTACGCTTCATCATGGAACAATCTGAGGTTCCGGTAATTGTTGATGCAGGGATTGGAACTCCCTCCGATGCGGTTATCGCCATGGAATTAGGGGCGGATGGCGTATTGCTTAACACTGCTGTTTCGGGAGCAAAAGACCCCGTCAAAATGTCGAAAGCAATGAAACTTGCCATTGAGGCAGGTCGATTGGGGTATGAAGCAGGAAGAATCGAAAAAAATGATTATGCGATAGCAAGCAGTCCAGTTGAAGGATTGAGCATTGGATGAGTGAACGTTATTCACGTCAAGAACTTTTTGGCCCTATTGGAGCAGAAGGGCAATTGAAAATTCGCAAAAAGCACGTTTTGGTGATTGGAGCGGGTGCTCTCGGTACGGGAACTGCGGAAGGTCTTGTACGAGCCGGAATTGGGAAACTCACCATTGTGGACAGAGATTATGTAGAGTGGAGCAACCTTCAAAGACAACAGCTTTATTGTGAAGAAGATGCACAAAAAAGAATACCGAAAGCAGTGGCAGCGAAGAATCGTTTGCAAGCGCTAAATTCGGACGTTATCGTAAATTCATTTGTGGCGGATGTTTCGGTTGATGAATTGGCGAAGCTGGTTGAAGGTGTGGATTTGATATTGGATGCCACTGATAATTTCGACACCAGGATGCTTATTAACGATACTGCACAAAAATATAAAATCCCCTGGATTTATGGTGCCTGTGTAGGGAGTTATGGGATAAGTTACACGGTGATTCCGGAGACGACCCCATGTTTGAATTGTTTGCTGGAAACGGTCCCGATTGGAGGACTGACTTGTGATACGGCGGGAATCATCAGCCCTGCCGTTCAAACGGTCGTGGCCCATCAAATGGCGGAAGCTTTAAAAATCCTTGTCGAAGATCACGAATCGCTGAGAAACAAAATCGTTTCATTTGATCTTTGGAAAAATGAACATTCATCCATAAATGTAGCGAAATTAAAAAAGGATACTTGTTTGTCATGTGGGTCAAATCGATCGTATCCCCACCTCTCTTATTCAAATCGAACAAAGACTGCCGTTTTATGCGGAAGGGATTCGGTCCAAATCCGTCCGGCAATGAAGGTTGAAAGAGACTTAGCGGAACTTGAAAATAATCTTATCGCACAAGGTGGTAAGATCGACAGGAATCCTTATTTACTTTCATTTACCATTGAAACCCATCGGTTGGTCGTTTTTAAAGACGGACGGGCGTTGATTCATGGAACAAAAGATATTGCAGAGGCAAAAACGTTATATCATCGTTATTTTGGCTGAAATGGATTGGCACGGACTTAAAATTCACGTTTAAACCGTGAAAGAGTGCCCAAAAAAGACGCCCTTATAATAGGAAGGTATCGAACATTTTCCATGTGATTTATTTGCTGCACAAATATAAAACGAAAGCGGTGTCTGCCTTTTGGGGCGGCACCGCTTCGTTATGGAACGATTATTTAAGCAGCTTACATATCATGACTGCTATTATGCTTCTGACGGGAGTGCTGCCTGTTTTTCACCTTATGAGAACCGCTTAACGGTGCTGGTTGACCTGGGTTATTTCCTTTAGGAGCATTTTTTCGCATATCTTTACCATCGTTTTTGTTCATGTTCGATCCCTCCTATCTCTTAAGATAATCAGTCCGTGAAATTTTATTCACATACATATATTTGCAAACCTCGTACATGCTATTGATGGACACTATATTTAAGGAGCTGAACCAAATGCAGGATAAACAAGATAAGCGAAGGGCTTTCCAGGAAGCCCAGCAAAGTTATCAGCAAGTATTTGATGTATACTCATCCATTGAGAAGAACGCACCGAATTACGGAACGGAATTGAAACATGTGAAGCAGGAAGTGAACGAGGCCTATCAGCAAATACAATCAGCTTTAGTCACCGCTTCCGAACATCAGAAAGAACAATTGAGGAAATTCGAACAGGATATTCAGTCAATCGTCAATGAGGTGAATTCTGAGGACTATTGAGTGACAGGTTCTATCGTCTTTTGTGCGTTTTACTTTTGCGTTTCCTGATTTTAGAATGGAATAGGCTTTTTGAAAAATGCAGTACAACTGCCATTTCAAAAAGCCTATCCTGTTTAAAGCCTAAAAATGAGGGAAATCATTGGTTTTTCTTTCTTTTTTTATTGTTTTGCCTTTGCATTTCCGATAATGGCGGTTCATTTCCCAATTCATCATTGTATCCAGCCCCATTACCTTGCGCTTTTGCAGCATTCATACCCGGTATAACATGATTTGCCTTTTGTTTTGTCATTTCGACACCTCCACCCATAGAATGCGATAATGTCGAATGATTATGTATGAAGTACTAATATGTTTTGTTGGAATAATTTATCAGTCCATAAATAAGGGTATTTTCAATAAAACTCATATCAGCATCGCTTCCTAAATGCACTTTAATATGTGGGGGATTTTTTTCTATAAGAGAAACTTATCAAAAACAATAACTTTCTTGTTATTTACTTATACTCATTTCTATATTAGTATTAAGTTGAAGGAAGAGTTAGGGTGGGAGAAGAGAGAGAAAATTCGACAAACTAACTTTTTTACTTATATTTATAGTAAACATGGTTTCAGTGAACCAGGTTTTACTTTTATGTGCAGAATACGTTCTGACAGTTTAATAGGGGGTAATATTCATGACGAAAAATGACGTATACCAAGCGCGTAAGTCCTTTGAAATTGAAGGGAAACGCTACAACTACTACAGCCTAGACGCTATTGAAAAAGCAGGGGACGGCCAAGTATCTCGCCTTCCATATTCCATTAAAGTGTTACTTGAAGCGGTACTTCGCCAAGTAGACGGAAGAGTAATCACAAAAGAACATGTTGCGAACCTTGCTAAATGGGGAACAAGCGAGCAACAAGATATAGATGTTCCTTTCAAACCATCTCGTGTTATCCTACAAGATTTCACTGGTGTTCCAGTTGTTGTTGATTTAGCTTCTCTACGTAATGCATTCGCTGCACTTGGTGGAGATCCTGACAAAATCAACCCGGAAATTCCAGTTGACCTTGTAATTGACCACTCTGTACAAGTTGATAAAGCAGGTACAATCGATTCCCTTGATGCCAATATGGATCTTGAATTCGAACGTAATGCAGAGCGTTACCAGTTCCTAAGCTGGGCTCAAAAATCATTCAATAACTACCGCGCGGTTCCACCAGCAACTGGTATCGTTCACCAAGTTAACCTTGAGTACCTTGCGAACGTAGTGCATGCAGTTGAAACTCCAAACGGCGATTTTGAAGTATTCCCTGACTCTGTATTCGGTACAGATTCTCATACTACAATGATCAACGGTATTGGTGTTCTTGGTTGGGGCGTCGGCGGTATCGAAGCAGAAGCAGGCATGCTTGGACAGCCTTCATACTTCCCGGTACCTAAAGTAGTCGGTGTAAAACTGACTGGTCAACTTCCTAAAGGAACAACAGCTACTGACCTTGCATTGAAAGTGACTCAAGTTCTTCGTGCACACGGCGTAGTTGGTAAGTTTGTTGAGTTCTACGGTCCTGGAGTAGGATACCTTCCACTTGCTGACCGTGCAACAATCGCTAACATGGCTCCTGAATATGGTGCTACAGTTGGTTTCTTCCCTGTCGATGCAGAAGCGATCGATTACATGCGTTTAACAGGCCGTGATGAAAAACAAATTAAAGTGGTTGAATCTTACTGCAAAGAAAATGGATTGTTCTACTCTCCTGAAAACGAAGATCCAGCATACAATGATGTTGTGGAAATCGACCTTTCAGCAATTGAACCAAACCTTTCAGGCCCTAAACGCCCGCAAGATTTGATTCCACTTTCTCAAATGAAACAATCTTTCCATGATGCTATCAATGCACCTATGGGTAACCAAGGTTTCGGCATGGACAATTCTGAATTGGATAAAGAAGTAACTGTTAAATTTGCCGATGGTAAAGAAACGGTAATGAAAACAGGTGCGATCGCAATTGCTGCAATCACAAGCTGTACAAATACTTCTAACCCATACGTAATGCTTGGGGCAGGTCTTATTGCTAAAAAAGCAGTTGAAAAAGGCTTGACTGTTCCGGATTATGTAAAAACATCATTGGCACCAGGTTCTAAAGTTGTTACTGGTTACCTTCGTGATGCAGGTCTTCAACCATACCTTGATCAATTAGGATTCAACGTAGTTGGTTACGGCTGTACTACATGTATCGGTAACTCAGGTCCATTGGCTGATGAAATCGAAGCAGCTGTTGCTGAAGCAGATCTATTAGTAACTTCAGTACTTTCTGGTAACCGTAACTTTGAAGGTCGTATTCACCCACTTGTAAAAGCAAACTATCTTGCTTCACCTACTTTGGTTGTAGCATATGCTCTTGCTGGAACTGTGGACTTCGATCTTAACAATGATTCTCTTGGTAAAGACAAAGATGGTAACGATGTATATCTTGCTGATATCTGGCCATCACAAGAAGAAGTTAACGCTGCTGTTAAAGCAACAGTTACACCGGAATTATTCCGTAAAGAATACGAAACAGTATTCAACGATAACAAACGTTGGAATGAAATCCAAACAAGCAACGAAGCGATTTACGCTTTCGATTCTAAATCAACATACATTCAAAATCCTCCATTCTTTGAAGGATTATCACCAGAACCAGGTTCCGTTAACCCGCTTTCCGGCTTGCGCGTAGTAGGTAAATTCGGTGACTCAGTAACAACTGACCACATTTCACCTGCAGGTGCAATCGGTAAAGATACACCAGCTGGTATTTACCTTCGTGAAAACGGAGTGAAACCACGTGACTTTAACTCTTACGGTTCTCGTCGTGGTAATCATGAAGCAATGATGCGCGGAACATTCGCTAACATTCGTATCCGTAACCAAGTTGCTCCAGGTACAGAAGGTGGTTTCACTACTTACTGGCCAACTGGCGACGTAATGGCTATCTATGATGCTTGTATGAAATACAAAGCTGATGGAACAGGTCTTGCTGTAATTGCTGGTAAAGACTATGGTATGGGAAGCTCTCGTGACTGGGCTGCAAAAGGTACTAACCTTCTTGGCATCAAAACAGTTATCGCTGAAAGCTTCGAACGTATTCACCGTTCTAACCTTGCATTAATGGGTGTTCTTCCTCTTCAATTCAAAGAAGGCGAAAACGCTGAAACACTAGGATTGACTGGTAAAGAAGCGATTGCAGTTAAAATCGACGAAACAGTTAAACCACGTGATATCGTAACAGTTACAGCTACTGATGAAGCTGGAAACGTAAAAGAATTTGATGTACTTGTTCGTTTCGATTCCGAAATCGAAATCGACTACTACCGTCACGGTGGTATCCTTCAAATGGTATTACGTAATAAATTAAAAGGCTAATTTCAGCTTTTAGGAAGCGGTAAACCTACTTATCAGGTTTACCGCTTTTTTTGTGTCAAGTTTATGAAACAATGTGATATCATGTTATGATTTAAAGGAATTGCACTTTTCCGGAGGTCCTTTTATTGTTAAGATGGAATAGGGAAGTTGTTCTATTTCTGGAAATGGACTAATATTTTTATTGTAATGGGACTAGGGGGACGAGTATGCTTAAAAAAATTATTGCTTCGGTGGCCTTACTATCACTTATTACTGTAGCGATTGTGCAGGCGATGGATAATGACTCAAAGGAAAATAACGAAAAAGATGCTTTGGGCGGATTGAAAATTGGAGCTAAAGCACCGAATTTCTCCCTGAAAACTTTGGATGGGAAACAAGTTGAATTATCGGATTATAAGGGCAAAAAGGTAATGTTGAATTTTTGGGCAACGTGGTGTCCGCCTTGCAAGAAGGAAATGCCGGATATGGAGAAATATACACAGCAAGCGGGTGATGATGTCGTCGTACTTGCCGTTAATATTGACCCTGAAAATGATGTACAAGCATTTGTAGAGGATAATGGAATTACTTTTACCATACCGCTGGACAGTCAAAGTGCCAAAAATCCAGTGAATGAGCGCTACAAGATTCTTAGCATACCGACAACGTACTTCATCGACAAACAAGGCATCATCAGGAATAAGGTAATTTCAGCCATGCAATTAAAAGATATGGAACGAAATATAAATAGTATGCAGTAGGGGAACTTTATGAAGTTCCAATAGTATTGAAGGAATTAGCGAAACTCGGTGCCCAAACCCGGCTAGATGCATGGGGCTAGGAGACTTGGCGGCAGTCGGAGGGAAAATTACAAACTGAAACGGAACCTATAAAGGTTCCGTTTCAGTTTGTAGACAAGAGGGGGGCGGAATTAAAAAATTCCGAACCCTTTTGTCAATGGCAGCCTCCATTTTACGTGGCACCAGTTGGTATAAAGTAATCATTTCCAGTTCGATCTCGCTGAATAGAATCATGTTTAGAAAGTATCCTCATCACCTTAAGTTTTATTAATTCTATTTTAAGGCAGTGAAGACTTTAGGCAAAAGGGTTCTATCTAAAAGTTAAAACAAAGTTGATTGGAACGGAAGGTACGAGACTCCTGCGGGAAAAGCGAGTCCCTGGAGAGGAAATCAACGTACATTGTACAAATCAAAAAAACTGTAGACAACCTCGATTTTCATCGAGGTTAGTCTACATTCTGACGGAACCCTTATGAAGTTCCGTTTTATTATTTGTTAACAAAGTTGTCAAACTTTAATAAAAAAATCAAAAAATTTAAAAAATTATGGTTAATGTTCATGAAAAAAGGGTTAAAGTATAGAGAGCGGATAAATGGAATTTTAATCAGGTTAAAAATCTGATAATTATGACAATTAAAGGGATGTAAACCATATAGTCATAATTTTACGTTAATTTGGCAATACTGAAAATTATATTAAAAATAAGTAGGTGAAAAGTATGAAAAAAAGAAAAAGGACATTTGAAGAATTAATTAAAGAAAATAAAAGGGAATTATTGATGGACGTTAAGCAAATGGAAAGACTTGAGGAACGTCTTGAAAAAAAACATATGCAAAAGGCTGAATAGGTTTATGCTTAAAAAGAGCCAGTGCCATGAAGGTCCCTTCAAGGTGCTAGCTCTTTTTTCATGGCTTTTTCAAAAACTGGCATTCATGAATTTCCTCTTTTTTATCCATGATAAGAGAAGGATAAGAGAAGGAGGCGATAAAATGGGTAATCCAAAAAAAGATTCCAAACACTTTAGACCGAGCCATCTAGGGACACAACCAATAGCAGCAGGTGGGAATAACGGTAAGAAAATGCAGGACAAATCCGGGAAACATCCTCAGGTCATTCAAACTAAAGGCGAGTAATCAAGGCTTAATAAAGTAATCGTAATAATATTATGTAAATAAAAAAACATGAGGTGAAATTAATGGGCACAAATAAGAACAATCCGGATAATCGTTTGGATAATGTTGAAAAAATTCAAGATGCAATAGAAAATACGGAAGAGAACATAATCGCTGCAAATGAAACGTTATCATTCTCTTCAGGGGAAGAAAAACAGGCAATTCAGGCTAAAAATGAACGAAGAAGAAAGAGCATTGATGGAATGAAGGAAGAAATGCAAGATGAGCAGGAAGCTCGGGAAAGCGGTTATAGTAACGATAATATGTAAATAACTAGGTAAAGGGGAGAAAGAGGCAAGAAATCTTTCTCCTCTTTTATTTAGGTTCATTGAAGGGAAAGCAGTCCAGAATAAGGCAGCTTAAATGAAATTTGCACAATTGTTATGGTAAAATGTTTATTGCAATAGATATGAAAGTGGGGAAACAAAATGTTCATAGCTGAAAACGAAATTGAAGTGCGGTATGCAGAGACAGATCAAATGGGTGTCGTTTACCATGCGAATTATTTAATATGGATGGAACTAGGCAGGACAAAATTGATAAATGATTTAGGGTTTTATTATGCTGATATGGAAGCGGATGGCATCCTCTCACCTGTTATGGATATTCAGGCTTCGTATAAAACCCCTGTTAGATATGGTGATAAGGTAAAAATTAAAACCTGGATTGAAAAATATGACGGCTTGCGGGTCGTTTATGGGTATGAGATCGTTAATGGGAAAAATGAAGTGGCGGCTACAGGTCATTCTTCCCACGTTTGCGTTAAAAAGGAGAGCTTCCGCCCGATATCCATTAAACGCATGTATCCTGAATGGCATGAGGCCTATGAGAAAAATAAAAAGCAGGATGAATTGGTTTAATTATAATTATTGAGGTGATCAAAAGATGGCTTTTGGGATTAAACGGGTAGACGTAGTAGCCTGGAAGCAGAAAATCGATCAAGGCCAAATTGCTTTTTTAACTCATTATTGGCTGGATGACCGATTTCCCGGTTGCAAGACGGTTACAAAAGTGGGATGCAAAGATTTACGGCGTTTATCGGAGTGGGGTAAGCAATACGGGCTTAAAAAAGAGTGGATTCATCACAGGAAGGATGGCTATTCACATTTCGATCTTTTAGGGGAAAAGCAAGCGGAAATTCTTAGAGCGGAAGATATTAAAGAGCGTCTGCTCGATTGAACAAGAAAAAACAGCGGTTACACCGCTGCTTTATTGTCAAGCACTCTTTTCATAGTGAAATTCTGGTTCAGTCAGTTTTTCATTAAAAGTAATAAGTAAATCGTGACCATCAAAGTACCATAAATCC
Source organism: Peribacillus sp. N1 (assembly GCF_054600815.1). Classification (NCBI taxonomy): domain Bacteria; kingdom Bacillati; phylum Bacillota; class Bacilli; order Caryophanales; family Bacillaceae; genus Peribacillus; species Peribacillus sp. N1. Next base: position 539,020 of record NZ_BAAHZO010000001.1, read on the forward strand.
TTTTCTTCTACATAAAAATTAATCTCATTCATAGTTGTTGCGGCTGCTGCAGTTTCAGGTTCTTCCTGCATGATACCTAATGAAAAGCCGCTTTGGACGGTACTATGCCCGCCATATCTTACATAAAAGCGTAAATGAGAGCCTTCTTGAAGCCCCAGCTCATCAATATACCACTTAGCTGCTTGATCGGAAATGGTCAGTTTCATACTCATTCTCCTTCCTAGAGGTTCGTTATTTAAGTATAAAGTAATTATGAAGTAGATGCGAATAATGTGCGTTCAAGAAAGGATATAACCCATGGATATTATCTATAATATTTGTTTCATAACTCGAAAAAAATTCAACGAAGTCGAAGTGTTGATGCTATTTCGCCAAAAGAATCCCAATAAGCATAAATGGAATGGCATAGGCGGGAAGATAGAACAAGGTGAAACCATCGATGAATCGATGGAACGCGAAATTCTTGAAGAAACTGGATTGAAAGTAAGGGGGATGGCCTTTCGAGGAATCGTGACATGGAATCAAACGGGTGGAATGTATGTTTACAGAGCTGAAGATGCAGGGGGCGGGCTATCTGCCTGTGATGAAGGGGAACTTGCCTGGAAGCCATATCAATGGGTTATGGAGGCAATTGATGTTGTGTCCAACATAAAGTATTACCTAAAAGATATATTACAGGATGAACCACCACAAGAATTCGTCTGTACCTATGAAAATGAACAATTAATATCAGTCAAGAAAAAGCCTTTGCCTGATTGGGCAAAAGAATTGACTTTCAATTAAAAACCGCCTATGTGCGGTTTTTTTGCTTTTTTTGATTCCTAAGCTAAATATCACACAGAGTAGCAGAAGAATATTAGTGATTTTGGTATTTTTTAGCAAGGTTCTGAAATTATTTATTGTGATGATTTACGGAAAACGAGATTTTAAAAGGGAGTACGAGGTGTTATTGTCATTATTGGCTCAAAAGGATATTTATGGGTATGAGATCATCCAGCACAGTCGGTTAGTGGGGATTATTTACAATATAAAGAAGGCATGTTATATGCCGATTTATAGGCAAGGGTATTTAATTAGTTACTGGCAGGATTCCATAGATGACAGAAAAGGAAATACAAAAATAGCTGCAGATTCCTGCAGCTATTTTGTATTTCCTTTTTCTTTTGCTTCAGCCTCGGCAAGCTTTCTCAGCAAAACGGGTGTAGGCATATGCATGATTTGCTCTAAAGGCAAGTTTAGTGACTTGGATAACTTTAATGCGGTTTCCGGTGATATTTGCAATGGCTTCATGGCAATTTCTCCTATCGTATATAATAGCTAGTTCCAGTGTAGCCTCTGTTCTTCAATTATTCAATCCTTACTTGACCATTTATCCATTAAACGAAAACCATACTATTGATTTGATGGGAAGTAAATGTAAAAGCATATTAGGGCTTTTTACCTTGACAAAAGACTTGAAATGAGGCCAAAATAAAATGCATATAGTCTAAATGGATTATTATTTTTATGTGAATCTGGTTCACTTTAAATGGTATGGGTATAAAGGCCTGTGTAGTATTGGGTAGAATATCTTGGATCCGTTTTATCGTGAATTACAAAATCAGGGGGAGTGGGATATGGGGATCTTCATAAAAGCGAAGCCGGAAAAAGCAATCTGGTTTCAAAAAGCAAAAGAGACAGAGGGCATATTGGATGTAAGCAGTGAACAGGTGAAAATGCAGGTGACTATCATCGATTTAACGGAATTCGATTTAAAGCTGATACATGCCTTTAGAGAGGCAATCGAGCCCCAGGTAGAGGGAGTTGTTGATGCCTTTTATCAAACGATTCTGCAGGTTCCTGAATTGAAAGGGATAATCACTGAACACAGCACGGTGGGAAAATTGAGGAAAAAGTTAATTACCCATATGCTATTTTTATTCAATGGTGTGATTGACGATGATTTTGTTAAATTGCGGACAAAGGTGGCGAAGACTCATTATCGTATTGGCTTACAGCCCCGGTGGTATTCATCCGGTTTTCAAAATGTACAGAATCACTTGCAAAGAATTGTCTTTGAACAAACCAAGAATGAAGATGAGCAGCGGGCATTAATATCAGCGATAGGAAAGATACTAAATCTCGAACAGCAATTAGTCCTTGAGGCATATGAAGTTGAACATTTAAAAGCTAGGGAAAATCAATATAAAGAAATAAAAGAGGAAGTAAAAAGGAAAATCTCGTTAGTTAGTGAAGAAGTCTTGTATTTAAGTGAAGAAACGGATGCTTCCGTTAAGCAATTGATAGAAAACGGGCAATTTGTCAAAATGCAGATCGCAACGCGCGCTGAACAATCACTTCGTTCAAAAACAATGGCTGAAGAGGGGCAGAAGCGCATGCAGATCTTAACGGAAAAGATACAAAACCTTGTTAATTTCATGAAAAATGTTGATGAAAAGATCATTTTATTAAACCAATCTTTCTTAAGCATCACCGAGTTTGTTAAGCTTGTACAGGGAATGGCCGACCAGACAAATTTACTATCATTGAACTCAGCCATCGAGGCAGCACGGGCAGGTGAACATGGTAATGGATTTGCGGTTGTTTCGAATGAGGTCAGGAAACTTGCTGAACAGACTAAGAAGTCGATAGCTGAAATAGATGCAATCGTGCAAACATCAAATGAATATATGAAGGATGTTGTTGATTCTGTCCTAAGGGTCAAGGAGGTAGTTCAAGCAGGCGAGAAAGAATCTGAATTGACAGAAAATTCCTTCAATGAAATAATCGGAGTCATCAACGGGAATATAGCGGATTCTGCAGAAATGGAAATGACTATTAAGGAATTAGTGTCAATCATCCAGGAAATAGGAAACGCTACTGAAAAAGTTTCGAGGCATGCCGATATCCTGAATAACACGGCAAATGAATTGTAGAATGGAAAATAGGCCCATGCATACGGGCCTATTTTTACATGTTCTTATAACCATTTTACTTTAGGTTCAGTTTTATCGATAATCCGCTTGATGTTTGCGCGATGCCGGTAAAAAATGAAGATCGTTATTATACTGATTACAATAATGAGCGCCAAATCATCAATATGAAAAACTAAACTGTAGATGAGAGCAAGTAGACAAGCAATCATGGATGAAAGCGAGACATATTTGGATATGTATAAGGATATAAAGAAAATGATGACGGCAAAGACAAAAAACCATGGTTCATAAGCAAGAATGACACCAGCAGAAGTTGCCACCGCTTTTCCGCCCCGAAAGTTTGCGAAAATGGGAAACATATGACCGACTACCGCAATAACTCCGGCTAGCAATAAATGCATGTCCACGCCTAGCATATACGGAAGAAAAGTTGCCAGGGTACCCTTAAGTATATCCATGATAGTAACGGTAAGCCCTGCCTTGACACCAAGTGTCCTGAAGGTATTTGTCCCGCCTAGATTCTTACTGCCATGCTCCCGGATGTCGATTTTGTAGAAAGCTTTACCGATTATTAAACCGGAAGGAATCGAACCGATCAGGTAGGCAGCCAGTATAGTGATAAATGTAAGCATTCTATTACCCTTTCTTTTAAGAAAAATCTTCTTTTTTTTATCACGTTCAGGGGCGATTGTTCCCTTTTTCAAAAATAAACGTGTAGAAATAGCCAAAAACAGCTTTAAAACACCTGTTAAGCTTCTCTTATTGTAACATTTTCGTGACAAAATGGTACGGCTGTCCAAAAAAAAATCCACTAAAAAAATGATTTTCCTTGATGAACTTACATCTTTTGATATACGTTAAGTTCATGAAGGGTGAAAGGTTTAGGGTTCCTTATTTTCGTAAATATAAAATGAAGGATGCCTCCTTGTATAAATTGTTACAATCCGTGGTAGTCTGTATGAACATAAAGAAAGTTAAGTGAGACATGCCTTTTCGAAACTTATTCTTTCTTGTATAATGGTTTTTCTTAATAATGGTAATAAACAGCTTCCTCTGTAAAATACCTTTTTTAAGGAATACTCTTTATTCAAATAATACATTTTATTATAAAGGGGATAGAAAAGAATGATAGAAAATCCGAGCAGAGAAGAAATGGGAAAGATGTTGAAAAAATCGAAGCGCATAGCTGTCGTTGGTTTATCTAATAACCCTGACCGTACTTCTTATATGGTATCGAAGGCCATGCAGGATAGCGGTTATGAAATCATCCCGGTAAACCCTGCTGTATCTGAAGTGCTGGGTGTCAAGGCGGTTAAAGCCCTGAAAGATATTGAAGGGCACGTCGATATCGTCAATGTTTTCCGCCGTTCAGAGTTCCTGCCGGAGATAGCCAAGGAATTTGCAGAAATCGATGCTGATATCTTTTGGGCCCAGCAGGGTGTGGAAAATGAAGAAGCCTATAATTTCTTGAAAGAAAAAGGATATACTGTCATCATGAATCGATGTATAAAAGTCGAACACGCCCTTACTAAGTAAAATGAAGAGCGGATCTTCCGCTCTTTTTGTTAAGGTGTGGCTGTATTTCGACCGAAAGAAGTCAAAAGGCAGGGTAAATTTAAGCCATGGACGCTTAATTTGATTAAAAATAGTAAAAGTATATTTGCCAAATGAAAATTTACCGCTACAATTAGAAAGGTAGCTATGATACGTTTTGTTCCACATAAATGTGCTAACGCTAATAAAAAGGACAAAAAAATAGAACACTTGTTCTTTGTTCGTAAAAGTATTATACTTTTTATATGATATTAACGTATTAATGGATTTGTTTAGCTAGTGAGTCATTTCATTGCAGTATGATTTGGCCCGGAAATTGTGTTTTAGTAAGGAAAGGGGAATTTCTGTGGCAAAGAAAGTAAAAACAATCGAGTACAATGATGATGCAATTCAGGTACTGGAAGGACTCGAAGCGGTCAGAAAACGTCCCGGTATGTATATCGGCAGTACTGATGCACGCGGACTTCATCATTTAGTGTACGAGATTGTAGATAACTCCGTAGATGAGGCTTTAGCTGGATATGGAGACCAAATTAGTGTGAAAATACATAAAGATAACAGTGTAAGTGTGTCTGATAAAGGGCGGGGAATGCCTATTGGCATGCATAAATTAGGTAAACCGACGCCTGAAGTCATTTTGACGATTCTTCATGCTGGAGGTAAATTTGGACAAGGCGGATATAAAACGAGTGGAGGGCTTCATGGAGTCGGTGCTTCGGTCGTTAACGCGTTGTCTGAATGGCTTGTCGTGACAATCAAAAGGGACGGGTTCATTTACGAACAACGGTTTTTCAATGGCGGAAAGCCAGAAACCACTCTGGAGAAAATCGGTAAAACCAATCAAGCCGGTACCAAGATCCACTTCAAGCCCGATCCAAAAATATTCTCGGTGACTACTTTTAATTATGAAATCCTATGTGAGCGTCTTCGCGAATCAGCCTTTCTTTTAAAAGGCATGAAGATAGAATTGACGGATGAGCGTAACGACCATAATGAAGTTTTTTACTATGAAAATGGCATTGAAGCGTTTGTCGATTATTTAAATGAAGAAAAAGAGACCCTTCATAGTGTAGTCAGCTTAGAAGGGGAACAAAATGGGATAGAAGTCGAACTAGCCTTTCAATTCAACGATGGCTATTCAGAGAATATTTTAAGCTTTGTAAATAATGTTCGTACAAAAGATGGAGGCACCCATGAGATTGGCGCAAAAACGGCCATGACACGGGCATTTAATGATTATGCCAGAAAGATGGGGCTATTGAAGGAAAAAGATAAAAACCTCGAAGGTACCGATATACGTGAAGGCTTGTCTTCAATCATTTCAGTACGTATCCCTGAAGAACTTCTTCAATTCGAAGGACAAACCAAGAGCAAGCTTGGAACAAGTGAAGCCCGTTCTGCAGTCGATTCCATCGTATCAGAGCACTTAGCCTACTTTTTTGAAGAAGATCCGACCACGAGTACCCTATTGGTAAAAAAAGCGATTAAAGCGTTCCAAGCAAGGGAAGCGGCACGCAAGGCTCGCGAAGACGCAAGAAGCGGGAAGAAAAGGAAAAAATCCGATGCCATCCTTTCTGGGAAATTAACACCAGCTCAATCGAAAAATCCCGAACGGAATGAACTGTATCTTGTAGAAGGGGACTCTGCTGGGGGATCCGCTAAACAAGGACGCGATCGCCGATTCCAAGCAGTGCTGCCATTGCGGGGTAAAGTTATTAATACGGAAAAGGCAAAACTGGCGGATATTTTTAAAAACGAGGAAATAAATACGATCATCCATGCAATCGGCGGAGGTGTCGGTGCGGAATTCAATACGCCTGACACTAACTATGATAAAGTGATCATCATGACTGATGCCGATACCGATGGAGCCCATATCCAAGTGCTGCTGCTGACATTCTTTTATCGCTATATGAAGCCGTTAATAGAGGCTGGAAAGGTTTACATTGCCTTGCCCCCTTTATATAAAGTGAGTAAAGGGACCGGGAAGAAAGAAGTCATTGAATATGCTTGGAGCGACGAGGAACTTCAGGGAGCGATAGACAAGGTGGGGAAAGGCTATATGATTCAGCGATATAAAGGGCTGGGTGAGATGAATGCCGATCAATTATGGGATACCACCATGAACCCGGAAACAAGGACATTGATACGTGTGAAGATCGATGATGGTGCCCGTGCGGAAAGACGTGTGACAACGTTGATGGGAGATAAGGTTGAACCGCGTCGTAAGTGGATTGAAGCCAATGTCGCTTTTGGTCTCGAAGAGGAATCGAATATTTTAGATAATGAAAATATGTCGATTGAAGAGGAGGTCATTAACGATGGTATTTGAAGAAACGTTTCGAGATTTGCCGCTAGAAGAGGTAATTGGTGACCGCTTCGGGCGTTATAGTAAATATATCATCCAAGATCGGGCACTTCCAGATGCAAGGGACGGTTTAAAACCGGTGCAGCGCAGGATATTGTATGCGATGCATGTTGAAGGAAATACTCAGGAAAAAGGATTCAGGAAATCCGCAAAAACGGTCGGTAATGTAATTGGTAACTATCATCCTCACGGAGATTCATCCGTTTATGAGGCAATGGTTCGGATGAGCCAAGACTGGAAGCTGCGGAAGGTAATGGTCCAAATGCACGGAAACAACGGTAGTATTGATGGCGATCCGCCTGCTGCGATGCGGTATACGGAAGCAAGGCTTTCATCGATTGCCTCCGAGATGCTGCGGGATATTGAAAAAAGGACGGTCGATTTTGTACCGAACTTTGATGATACTTCAGAGGAGCCCATTGTATTGCCAGCAATGTTCCCTAACCTGCTTGTAAATGGCTCTACAGGAATTTCAGCAGGCTATGCCACTGAAATCCCGCCACATCAACTAGGTGAAGTCATTGATGCGGCCATTATGCGAATCGATAAGCCGGAAGCGACTGTCGCTGACTTAATGACGGTCATTAAAGGGCCGGATTTTCCTACTGGCGGTATCATTCAAGGCATTGAAGGCATTCGTAAGGCCTATGAGACAGGTAAAGGGAAAATAATCATTCGCGGGTTGGCGGAAGTGGAAACGATTCGGGGGGGCAAACAGCAAATCGTCATCACTGAAATCCCATATGAAGTCAATAAAGCAAACCTTGTTAAGAAAATGGATGAATTCCGTCTGGACCGGAAAGTGGAAGGTATCGCCGAAGTTAGGGATGAGACCGACCGTACGGGACTGCGGATTGTTATCGAACTGAAAAAAGAAGCAGATGCAAATGGAGTCCTGCATTATTTATACAAAAATTCCGATCTTCAAATTGCATACAATTTCAATATGGTCGCGATTTATAAAAAACGGCCAACATTGATGAGCCTGCCAAAAATGCTAGATGCATATATCGGACACCGTAAAGAGGTAATCGTGAACCGTTCACGTTATGAGTTGCAAAAGGCACATGACCGGGCACATATCGTCGATGGTTTAGTGAAGGCTTTGTCCATATTAGATGAGGTCATCGCTGTCATCCGGGCATCTAAAGACAAACGGAATGCCAAAGATAACCTCATTGCTAAATTCGATTTTACAGAAGCGCAAGCTGAAGCCATTGTCTCCTTGCAGCTATACAGGCTGACAAATACGGATATTACAGCACTTGAAGCAGAGGCGGCGGAATTGAAAGACAAAATTGAGGAATTGACAAAGATTCTTGGCAGTGAAAAAGTTCTTCTTCAAGTAATTAAAAAAGAACTTCGATTCATTAAAAAGGGCTTTGATGACGGACGTCGTTCCAAAATCGAAAAAGAAATTGAAGAAATCAAAATCAATCTTGAAGTATTGATTGCGAGTGAGGACGTGATGGTGACCGTGACGAAAGAAGGCTATGTAAAACGGACTTCGTTACGATCCTATGCAGCATCAGGCGGTCTTGATTTTGGCATGAAGGATTCCGATCGCCTGCTCCAGAGGCTGGAGATGAATACAACTGATGTCCTGTTGCTGTTCACATCCAAAGGGAACTACCTCTATTGTCCAGTTCATCAGCTTCCTGATATTCGTTGGAAGGAAACCGGTCAGCATATCGCGAACATCATACCAATCGACAGGGAAGAACAAATCATAAAAGCGATTCCAATCAAAGAGTTTGCCGTGCCGGAATTCCTATTGTTCATCACGAAAAATGGTATGGTGAAAAAGACAGAATTAGCTTCCTATAAAGCCCAGCGTCATTCAAAACCGCTGGTTGGTGTCAATTTAAAAGGTGACGATGAACTTGTCGATGTCCATCATACCGATGGACAGGCTGACCTTTTCCTGGTCACCCATAATGGCTATGGTTTATGGTTTGATGAAGAGGAAGTAAGTGTTGTCGGTGTTCGGGCAGCAGGAGTCAAAGGGATTAATTTGAAAGAAGATGATTATGTCATTGGCGGAAAGGTTTTGGCCAAGGATAGTAAAGAATCGATCTTTATCGTTACACAGCGCGGGGCCATAAAGAAAATGAAATTAACCGAGTTTGAAAAAACGAGCCGGGCAAAACGCGGTGTCGTGGTCTTGAGGGAATTGAAATCGAATCCTCATAGGGTCATTGGATTTGATATCATTAACAAAACGGACAGCCTATTCATTCTTTCTGAAAAGGGAAACATTGAAACGATTCATGCCGCTTCATTAAAAAATCATGATCGATATACGAATGGATCATTTGTTTTTGATGAAACGGTTAGTGGAAAAGCGAAAGAATTATGGAAAATATCATTGGAAGATGACTCCGCCATAGAGCAGTGAATCATTTTTTAAAACGGGATGCTGATCTTGATCAGCATCCCGTTTTATTTTCAAATAATATCCTTCTCCACATGCCCCGTACTACAAGTTGATACCTTTTACGAAAGCATCTCTAAATTCAAAAATGACTTATTGAGTCAATTTTAAATCCTAGCATTATGAACCTAATATTATTAAGGGCGCAGCAAATAATTCAATTTTGAATTTTACCATTGAATGAATCAGCGTAACATAACGATTTATTTTTGGCACACTCCTTGCATATTGTTTAGTATGACTTCTTTATTTTTTTGAATGAAGAAAGGGGAGGGCCAATGGATAGACCTTGGAAAAAACATATCCCGCAAGGAAACCCAAGCGAGATTGATATTCCTGACATGTCTTTGACGGAACTATTTTATCAAGCAGTCGAACAATATTCGGATAAAACAGCGGTTACGTTCAGGGAGCAGAGGTATACATATTCAGAGTTGGGGACGTTAGTGAAAAGATGTGCCCGCTTGCTTGCTGCTGAAGGGATTGGAAAGGGAGATCGAGTGGCTCTTATGCTTCCTAATTGTCCACAATATCCAATTGGTTTTTTTGGAACTCTTTTGAATGGAGCCATTGTTGTCCAAATCAATCCAATGTATAAGGCGAACGAATTAATACATGTCCTGAAAGACTCAGGTGCAAGGCACATCATTGTGCTAGATGATTTAAAACCAATAGTTGAAGCCGTTATAGCTGCAACCGATGTTGAAAAGGTGTTAAGCGTGTCGCTGGAAAAGGGCAAATGTGAAATGACAAAAAAACTGCTAACAGTAACAGAAGCGGATTTCAGTGTGGAGATTGATCCTGCTAGAGATGTCGCCGTCCTCCAATATACAGGAGGAACGACAGGGCGTTCTAAAGGGGCGATGCTAACACATCGTAATATAGTAGCCAATACGCTGCAGAGTGCAGCCACTTCAAGAATCAATACTCAAAAGGGTAAGGAAAGGGTACTTGGCGTTTCCCCATTATTTCATGTTTACGGCATGACTTCAGGGATGAACCTGACATTTTATAATGGCGGGGAATTAATTCTTGTATCCAAGTTTGAGGTGACGGAGATCGTCGATATTATCAATGATCTTAAACCGACTATTTTTCCAGGGGTACCGACGATGTACATTGCTTTATTACAATATTACCAGTCCCATCCATTTGATTTGCATACATTGAAATCTTGCGTTTCGGGTTCGTCACCATTGCCATTGAATGTATTGTCAAGGTTTAACGAACTGAGCGGGACAAAGATTGCAGAAGGCTATGGCCTGTCCGAGGCGTCACCAGTCACGCACCGGAATCCAGTTAGCGGTCTGCAAAAACCCGGAAGTATCGGGATTCCGATACAAAATACGGATGCCGCCATAATTGACAGTATTACAGGAGAGCCTGCCCTCTTGGTTGATACACCAGGTGAATTGGTCATAAAGGGTCCACAGGTAATGAAAGGTTATTGGGGCATGCCTGAAGAAACGCGGCAGACGATTCAAAACGGATGGCTGCATACCGGTGATATTGCCAAGATGGATGAAGATGGCTTCTTTTACATTGTGGGACGGAAGAAAGAAATGATCATAGCTGGCGGGTTCAATATATATCCAATAGAAATTGAAGATGTCTTATACAGCCATCCTAAGGTTCTGGAAGCTGCCGTCTTTGGCGCTCCCGATCAATATCGCGGTGAAACGGTACATGCAGCGGTAGTTCTAAAACCAAGTGAAAGAATAACTGAAAACGAATTGAAGGATTATTGCCGAAAGCAGCTCGCTGCCTTTAAAGTCCCAAAAGCAATCACATTTGAAAGTGAACTTCCTAAGACGGCAGTAGGTAAAATCTTAAAACGCAAACTTCAGGAAAAACATATCGCTTATTCGGATAATATATGAAAGCGCTAACAACCAATTCGAAGATAAAGGGGAATGCAAATGGACTTTCGCTTAGATGAAGACATCCTGTTATTAAAAGAAAATATACGCCAGTTTATCGAAGAGCAAATCGATCCATTTTCCATGCAGATAGAGGATGAAGATCATATCCCGGAATCCATTATAAATTTATCGAAGGAAATCGGGCTATTCGGGCTTAGTATCCCGGAAAGGTATGGCGGGCTCGGAATCGGGATGGTGGGAAAATGCGCTTTATATGAGGAAATCGGCAAAACACATAATGGATATACCACTCTGATTGGGGCCCATACCGGCATAGGGACGGTAGGGATAGTCGAAATGGGCAATGAAATGCAAAAGGAAAAGTATCTACCAGATATGGCAAGCGGTAATAGAATTGGTGCTTTTGCTTTAACTGAGCCTGCAGCGGGGTCACATGCTACGAACCTCAAAATGACGGCAGTCAAAAATGGCGATAAATATATACTTAACGGGACTAAGCATTATATAACGAATGCTGATGTAGCAGATATTTTTACGGTTATGGCCGTAACGGACAAAGATAAAGGGGCAAAAGGAATCACCTCATTCATAGTAGAAAAGGATTTTCCGGGTTTTAGAGTTGGTAGCCTGGAAAGGAAGATGGGTCTTCGAGGCTCAAATTCTGCCGAATTGGTTTTTGAAGATTGCGAGGTTCCTGCCGAAAATGTACTGGGGGACGTTGGACAAGGGTATGTAAATGCATTGAAGATCCTTGCAAATGGCCGGGCAGGCCTTGCTGCCCGTAATTTAGGGTCCTGTCAGTACTTGCTCGATCTATCTACTAAATATGCCACAGAACGTGAACAATTTAATGTGCCGATCATAGATCATCAAGCTGTATCCCATATGATTGCCGAGATGGCAATGGAAATAGAAGCACTTCGCTCATTCACATACCGGGTTGCATGGATGGTCGATCAGAAAGAAAAAATCATTAAAGAAGCGGCAATGCTAAAGTTGTATGGTTCGGAAGTATATAATCGTGTCGCTGATAAGGCCGTTCAAATTCATGGCGGTATGGGATACATGAAGGATTATCCAGTTGAACGTTTTTATCGGGATGCCCGAATCACTAGAATATATGAAGGCACGTCCGAAATCCAAAAAAATATCATTACCGGACAATTGAAGAGAAAATATCAAAACTAGTCTAATTGGAAAGCGGAGGGGTTAATATGGATTTACGACTATCAGATGAACAAAAAATGGTACAAAAAACAATACGCAAGTTCGTGGAAAATGAATTGATACCCTTGGAAAATGAAGTGCTTCGCAATGAAATGGCAGGGAAGCCTAGTTTACCAGAGGGAACATTGAAAGATTTACAGGAAAAAGCAAAAAAAGCTGGGTTTTGGGGCATCAATACCCCAGAGGAATATGGCGGGGCAGACTTAGGGCAGCTTATGATGGCAATTGTCTTGATGGAAGTATCAAAAACGTTTGTACCATTCAGCTTTGGAGGTTCGGCTGATAACATACTTTATTATGCAAATGAAGAACAGAAACAGAAATATCTGATTCCTACTATTAATGGTGAGAAAAAGTCCTGTTTTGCCATGACGGAGCCGGGGGCTGGGTCTGATACGCGAAATATTAAAATGACGGCAGTAAAAGAAGGGAATGAATGGGTGCTTAACGGAGAAAAAACATTCATCACTGGAGGAAATGATGCCGATTTCGTCATGGTCATTGCTGTAACTGACAAAGAACGTCATCAAGCAACCGGGACGGAAGGGGTAACCTGTTTCATTGTAGACCGTGATATGGGCTGGAGATCAGAATATATCAATACGATGGGAGAATGGGGACCGGCGGGTTTAGTTTTTGATAATGTCAGGGTACCCGAAGAAAACATCTTAGGGGAAGTGCATGGCGGTTATAAACTAGGCTTGGAATGGATTGGGTTTGCAAGATGGATCGTGGGCGCACGTGCTGTTGGTTCGGCAGAAAGATTGCTGCAAATGGCTATAGAATACGCTAAAGAACGAGTAACTTTCGGTAAACCGATCGCGGAGCGCCAGGCCATTCAATGGCAGATAGCTGATTCGGCCGTAGAAATTGAAGCTGCAAGATGGCTTGTATTGAATGCGGCTTTTACACTTGATAATGGAGAAGACAACCGCCATTTAGCTTCAATGGCTAAACTCTATGGAGCCAATATGGGGAATCGGGTCGTTGATCGTGTATTGCAGATTCACGGTGGCATGGGCTATACGAAGGAGCTTCCCATCGAACGTTGGTACCGCGAAGCCAGGCTTTGGAGGATTTATGATGGTACGGATGAAATACAGCGTATGATCATTTCCCGAAATTTGATTAAGGGACATGTTAAAGTAGGGCAATTTTTATAATAGATTAGGAGGAAACGATTATGACAGGGAGATTTTCAGGGAAAACGGCATTAGTTACAGGTGGAAGCAGGGGGATTGGCCGGGCGATCGTCGAACTATTTGCCAGTGAAGGCGCAAACGTAGCGATTATGGATATCAACGAAGAGGTTTTGACATCAACGGGAAATGAATTAAGGGATAAGGGTTATACCATTTTTATAAAAGTTGCCAATGTAGTCAATCCCGAAGAAGTGGAAGCATCCATAACAGAAATAGCCGACACATTCGGATCGCTTGATATTCTCGTGAATAATGCTGGGGTCATCCGGGATAATCTACTTTTCAAAATGACCGATTCAGATTGGCAGACGGTAATGGATGTGCATTTAAAAGGTACTTTCAATGCAGTACGTGCTGCCCAGAAGCATATGGTTGCAAATAAATACGGAAGAATCATCAATATATCATCCACCTCGGCCCTCGGGAACCGCGGGCAGGCTAATTATTCAGCTGCTAAAGCCGGACTTCAGGGGTTAACAAAAACACTGGCAATCGAACTGGGCAAATACGGGATAACGGCTAATTCGGTAGCACCAGGTTTTATCGAAACCGAAATGACGAAAGAAACAGCTAGGCGGGTGGGAGTGAGTTTTGAGCAATTCATCCAGGACAGGGCAAACAGTATTCCTGTTGCCAGAAGCGGTTTGCCAAGTGATATCGCTCATGCTGTTGCATTCTTTGCCGATGAAGCATCCTCATTCATTAGCGGGCAGGTTTTATATGTTGCGGGCGGTCCAAAAAATTAAGGGAAAAGGCGGGATGTTATGTTCAACGAAAGTATTGGAAAACGATCCAACCCCGTTAAAAATATAGTTGAACGGGGAGCCGTTAAAAAATTCGCATTATCGATTGGTGATCCCCACCCAATTTTCATAGATGAAGAAATAGGCAGGCAATCAAGGTACGGAACGAATATCGCTCCACCAACTTTCCCAAGGGTCTTTGATTTTGGGACGATTGAAAGCTTAAATCTACCGAATAAAGGGTTGATTCACGGTGAGCAGATATATCGCTATAACAGGCCGCTGAAGGTAGGGGAAGAAATCACCTGTTATACGGAAGTGAAAGACTATTATGAGAAAAAAGGAAAACAAGGGGAAATGGGATTTCTAGCCTTTAAAAATTATGGGACGGATGCAAATGGGGAAATCGTCTTCACTGCTGAACAGCTTGTCATTATAAATGAAACGATCAGAAGGATGGTGATGAGTAAGTGACGACATTAACCGAACTGCATATTGGTGACTCGTTACATTCCATCGAGCTTGCGCCTGTAACGCGACTGGACCTCATTAAATATGCCGGCGCATCAGGTGATTTCAATCCCATTCATACGATTGATGAGGAAGCAAAAAATGCTGGTCTTCCCGGTATCATCGCGCATGGAATGTGGACGATGGGAAACCTCGCAAAGCTTTTCAGTAATCTATATGAAATTGGTTTTATCGAAGAATACAAGATTCGTTTCAAAGGTATGGTTTTCTTGAATGATGTCATAACTCTTCAAGCGGATCTAAAAGAAAAAAATGGGGATAGATATTTTTTCAACGTTGCGGCCACTAACCAGTCAGGTAAGGAAGCAATCAGTGGAGAGGTTATTTTTAAGACTTACTGAGGGAAAGTAGTGATGAAAATTATTTCATCACTACTTTTTTTGGAGCGAAATTCGACAATTTTAAAGGAGTTTCGAAAATTATCCAGAATTGTACTTAAAAAGAATTCTTTTTGCGGCGGTGAATAGTAATGAATCAAGTGAAACAGGATTCTCGGATTAATTTGCTCAAAGAGTCGACCATCCCTGCACTAGTCGTGGATTCTGAAAATCGGATAAAGGATTGGGGCAACTATTTTAATCAATCGTTAAGTCAGGATGGTAATAATACACTAACCGAACAATTCGATGAGTGGCAATTTCTCGATAATAAAAGGCTTGCAGCTGCAAGGCTGCATGATAAGCGGTTTTTATTTTTATTAATGAAACAAATGGATGCTGACAATATTCTATATATAGGCAGTGAAACAGAATTTTTGGACGATTTATTGATTGATGCGCATGAAACGGATAAATTGAATCGCGCACTGGATGCCATTATCGAAAATTCCTATGATGGAATATACATCACCGATCAAGATGGAATCACGCTTTATACCAATTCGGCAATTGAACGGATCACGGGCATACCAAAAGAGTATTATATCGGCAAATCGGTGGACCAATTAATTAAACGCGGCATACTGAATGCTTCGGTGACGCATAAGGTAGTGAAGCTGAGACGAACGGTATCAGTCGTACAGGATAATTTTGCTGGAAAGGAAACATTGATTACAGGAAGTCCCGTTTTTAATGCAGAAGGGGAAATAGAGCAAGTCGTTACGAATATAAGAGATTTATCCGATTTAAATGAACTGATGCACGAGTTGACGAAAGTAAATGAACTGAATAATCAATATAAGCAGGAAATTGAAAAACTGCGGAAGATAACAAGCAAGGATGGAGTCGTATTTGTCAGTGATAAAATGAAAATGATTTATGAAATTGCTGAAAGAATATCGGATATTGATGCGACAGTACTCATTCTGGGAGAAACGGGTGTTGGAAAGGATGTCCTTGCCCGCAATATTTATAATCGGAGCATCCGATCTAAAAAAGGAGATTTCATCAAAATAAATTGTGGGGCAATTCCTGCTGATTTATTGGAATCCGAGCTCTTTGGATATGAAGGAGGGGCATTTACCGGAGCCAATCAAAAAGGCAAACCAGGGATGTTTGAGCTTGCAGAGAGTGGGATCTTATTCCTGGATGAAGTTGGTGAGCTTCCCCTGCAACTTCAAGTGAAGCTGCTTCGGGCCCTTCAGGAAAGGGAGATTCAAAGAATCGGTGGAACAAAGCCAAAGAAGATCGATGTTCGCATAATAGCAGCCACGAACAGAAATCTATCGGAAATGGTCAAAGCGGGTGAGTTTCGTGAAGACCTCTTTTATAGGCTGAATGTCATTCCGATTACGATTCCTCCTCTACGGGAAAGAAGAGAGGATATCTTGGCATTGACTGACTTATTTTTAACAAAAGCAAACGAACAATATAAATTCTCAAAAGAAATAGATTCGCGGTTGAAGGAATATTTTTATCAACATGATTGGCCAGGAAATGTCCGTGAATTGATTAATATAGTGGAAAGGCTCGTCGTGCTGACGGATAATCAAATATTATCGATTAACGACCTTCCGGAAGAATATCAGCCGGAAAATCGGAATCAGCCGAACCTCAATGCTACCCTAACTTTAAAAGAAGCGGTGGAAAGAGCCGAAAAGGAAATCTTGACGAAAGCGGCTCAAACCTACCAAACTACATATGAAATCGCAGAGGCCCTAGATTCCAGTCAGGCAACAATTGTGAGGAAACTTAAAAAATACCGATTAAAGGTCAGCGGAAAAGAATAGGTGAGTTTGAACAGCACCTCCATTGTTGGAAACCATCCAACAATGGAGGGTGCTGTTTTTTTGTGCATTTTAACCTGGACTTGCTTAAAACGATTAAGGTTGTGAAGGTTATTATTGGATTCCTTTCATTTAATGTCTTCATTTAATTATTTTATTGATTCAGAAATGATTTTTTCAGTCAATAGTGAATGACGGAAATCCCGTATGGAATCGTTACTTTTGATTTTTACAATTCAATAATGAATTCACTGACTGGTGAATAGCCTAATTGTCGGTGAGTTCATGTTGGCACGGCACTTGCATTTATAATACAAGAAATAATCTACATACAAGAAATAATCTACATACAGGAAATTAATCTGCGTAATGGTCCTTTAGTGGTGTGGAAGGGGTGAACGAACAAGACGATTACCATGGGTAAACCGTTATTAAAGTGAAGTTGTAATCATTTGGCTATCCCTAAAATCAGCATCTGCTTGTCTGCACAATCGTACAGCCTAGATTCATAAGGCAGAATGAATGAGGACAAAACGTCATGTACTGTAATAAGTTGTCATTATAAATGAAAGCGCTAACAAACAATCGGGTGTTTTTTTCGCTACACCTAATCTTTATCTGTAGGTGGAGAATATAGGGAAATAATACTTACTATTCCTCCCCGGGAGGTTGAGCCTGTGAGGGAAAAATTAAAATGTTTTTCATCACAGAGGTGTGCTTTCAAAATATGGACAGGATGGTAGGCCAGGGAATGAACAGCAAAGTGAAATTCAATAATTTTCAAGGAGGAAGTAAATGGAAATTTTGATTCAGCAGCTTTTTAATGGTTTGACGATTGGCAGCGTATATAGTCTTGTTGCCCTGGGATTGACGCTAGTATATGGAATATTGCATATCCCGAACTTTGCCCACGGTGCCCTATATATGTTGGGTGGATATATCACGTTATCAATGATGACCTTATATGGGGTCAATTACTGGATTGCCATGTTCGTATCCATTATCGTTGTTGGTTTGTTGGGAGTCCTTTTGGAACGTTTCGTGTTTCGCCTGTTAAGGGAGGCACCTCCATTGCACGATAAGATAGCGGCAATCGGAATTCTCCTTTTTCTTGAAGCCTTTGCCCAATTTGTCTGGGGTGCCGACTTCCATACAATGACTTCTCCATATGGCCAAGTGGTCAATATCATGGGCCTGACGTTCACACTTCAGCGATTATTGATCATCATATCAGCTATCGCAGTGATGGTTTTACTTTACCTTTTCCTAAAGAAAACTTATGCCGGCTCGACGATTATAGCGATGTCCCAAAGCCGTGAAGGTGCTTCATTAGTGGGAATCAACATTAATAAAGTCGCAATGCTTACCTTCATGATATCGGGAGGATTAGCAGCCATCGCTTCATCCCTTGCATCACCGATTAACCTTGTTTTTCCCGGCATGGGGCATTTAGTCATCCTAAAAGCATTCGTCATTATCATATTGGGCGGGATGGGGAGCATCCCGGGGGCGATCGTAGGCGGATATATCCTAGGTTTCAGTGAGAGCCTGGGCGCAACTTATATTTCAAATGATTATAAAGACATAATTGCATTCATTCTTTTAGTCGTAATATTAACCGTGAAACCAACAGGTCTTTTTGCCAAGGGGGAGAGGTAGCGTGAAGATATTAACGAAAAGAAATGGGATTTTCGCACTTATCATCTTTGCTTTTTCATTCCCCTTTATCGCTCAAAACGATTATTATCTCCATATGCTGACACTTTCGTTCATCTGGGCGATAGCTGTTTATGGAATCAATTTATTATCAGGATATACTGGATATCTCTCGCTTGCACATGCTGGATTTTTTGCGATTGGAGCATATTCACTTGGCCTCCTGACGGTAAAAGCGGAAATGAACTTTTGGCTGGCACTTGTATGTGCATGCTTAATCACATGTGCAATTGGGTTTTTAATCGGTTTGATCGCGCTGAGGACAAAGGAACACTTTTTCGCGATTTATACCCTATGTGTGGGTTACATCATATATCTGGTCATCGATAAATGGGAAGGACTTACAGAGGGGGTTAGGGGATTGATCGGTATCCCTGCTCCTGGCAATATAGGGCCGATCACCTTCGATACTGCAGCATCCCAATATTATCTAGTCCTCATTTTCCTGCTTGCAGTCATTTTAGTCGTGTATCGAATTATACGCTCGTTGACCGGCAGGACGTATATGGCCATCAGGAACAGCGAGGACCTTGCAAAAACCATTGGTATATCCACAATGAAGAATAAGTTAACCGCATTTGTCCTTTCCACATTCTTTGCAGGTTTGGCAGGTGCTTTGTATGCTTCATTCATTCGTTTCATTGGACCTGATATCGGATCAACCGCCATAATGTTCGATCTATTGATGTATTTATTGGTTGGTGGAATCGGGACACTTTCAGGTCCTTTGGTAGGAACATTATTGTTAGTAATCCTTTCGCAAAATCTGCAATTCCTTCAAGAATATCGAATGTTGATATTCGGGCCATTGCTTACGGTGATCATAATCTTTTATCCGCGCGGAATCGCAGGTGCCTTCTTTGATTGGAAAAGAAAGCGAAAAGATAATGAACTGTCCAGGGTGAGAAGCGAAATGCACATAAAAGCTGAGGAGGGATGAATTTGCTAATCGAAACGAAGAGTTTGACAAAGCGGTTTGGAGGATTGGCGGCCGTCAATAATGTGGATTTTACGATTGAAAAAGGTAGAATCAATGCAATAATCGGACCAAATGGTGCAGGGAAATCAACATTTTTCAACTTGATCAGTGGCTTTCATCGACCAACTTCCGGGACGGTCCTTTTTAAGGGGATTGATATCACCAAACTTCCTGCCAATGAAATAGCGGGGCTCGGAATTTCAAGAACCTTTCAAACGA
Source organism: Peribacillus sp. N1 (assembly GCF_054600815.1). NCBI lineage: Bacteria > Bacillati > Bacillota > Bacilli > Caryophanales > Bacillaceae > Peribacillus > Peribacillus sp. N1. Next base: position 558,955 of record NZ_BAAHZO010000001.1, read on the forward strand.
CAAGTCTTTTTGATCAAACGACCGTGTTGGATAATGTCATTGTCGGTCATAGGCTGCGAACCAAATCCAATCTGGTGGATGCCATTCTAAGAACAAAACGTTTAAAACGGGAGGAAGCGGCTTGCAGGGATAAGGCAATGGAAGTTCTTGATATTGTCGGATTGACGAAATCGGCTGACAGAATGGTCTCCAGCATCTCGCAGGAGGAAAAGAAACGGACAGCCATTGCCCTTGCCCTTGCGACTGAGCCGGAAATTATCTTTCTTGATGAACCTGCTGCGGGAATCAACCCTGATGAAACGGAAGGCTTGACAGAACTGATTAAAAAATTGAATCGATCGGGACTGACCGTTTGTTTAATCGAGCACAAAATGCATATGATCATGAACTTGGCAGACCACATCATGGTCCTTAATTACGGAGAAAAAATTGCCGAGGGCACACCTAAGGAAATCCGCGGAAATGAAGCGGTGATTAAAGCCTATTTAGGAGGGAGTGCCAGTGCTTAAGTTAACCGATGTCGCCGTGAATTATGGTAGTTTCACTGCGATAAAACATGTGAATATCGAAGTTGCCAAGGGAGAGATCGTTGTTTTGTTGGGAGCTAATGGGGCAGGAAAAAGCACGACTTTTCGTTCCATAAGCGGAATCAGTAAGCTGTCCAAGGGGGAAATTCATTTTCTGGGCATGCCGATAGCGGGCCGTGCCCCGGACAAGAATGTTCGGGAGGGAATCGTCCAGTGTGCCGAAGGACGTAAACTGTTTCCACAAATGACCGTCCAGGAAAATCTGAGGATGGGTGCTTATGTGCATCGAAAGAAGAAAGCGGAGATCAAGGATTCCTTGGAATACGTCTATCACTTATTCCCGATTTTAAAAGAAAAGCATCATGATGAAGCGGGAAGCCTGAGCGGCGGGCAACAGCAGATGCTCGCAATTGGAAGAGCTTTGATGTCGAAACCTAAATTGTTGATGCTTGATGAGCCTTCGGTGGGACTCGCTCCACTTATTGTTGAACAAATGTTTCGGGTCATTGAAGAAATAAACCGCGAAGGAATCACGGTCCTGCTTGCTGAACAAAACGCGAATGCTGCTCTCGGCATTGCAGATAAAGGATATGTTTTTGAAAATGGGGAAATTGTCGTTCAAGGGACAGCAAGTGAGTTATTAGCCAATGATGAAGTAAGGAAAGCGTATATTGGAGCCTGAAAAAATTGAATGGGGGATTTTCATGAAAAAACTGAACGTATTATTTATTTTTCTCCTGCTAATGATCACTGTGTTGACTGGGTGCAATAAAGGGGATAGCACTGTGTCAAGCAGTGGCAGTAAAGGTAAAAGTGATAATGTCGTTAACATCGGTTTTAGCGGTCCTTTAAGCGGTGCGGCAGCGTTATATGGGAAAAGGACATTGAATGGTGTAGAAATGGCTGTCAATGAAATTAATGATGCTGGTGGGTTTGAAGTAGATGGTAAGAAATACACATTGAATTTAGTTTCGTTGGATGATAAATACCTTCCAAATGAAACAGGGTCGAATGCTAAACGGTTAATTCAGGAATATGATACGCCGATCATTTTCACGCCTCATAGCGGAGGTGTGCTGGCACTTCAGGTTTTTAATGAACAAGAGGAATTCATAATTGGGGCATATACGAGTGAACCGGCAGTGACCGAAAGCGGAAATTCATTAACCGTTCGAATTCCACCGAATTACGAGGGGTATATTGAACCTTTTACAACATATGCAATGGAACATTTCGGCAAGAAGATTGCCGCTTTGCCAACATCTTCGCAATACGGTAAAGACTGGACGGAGGCCGTGCTCCCACATTGGGAAAAGCAAGGCGGAAAAGTCGTTTATAATTCATCGATTGATTTCGCCAAAGAAACCGATTTCTTTACGATTGTCACCAATGCCTTGAAAAAAGATCCTGATGTGCTATTTATCGGTGGTGCTTCGGAACCTACGGCAAAAGTAGCGAAGCAAGCTCGGGAGCTAGGATTTAAGGGTGGTTTCATCATCATGGATCAAGCAAAGCTGGATCAAATGAAGCCGATTGCAGGGTCATATGAAACATTGGAAGGCTCGATTGGCGTTTTGCCACTGATGGACTCAGATGAAGAAGCAATACCTGCTTTCGTTGAGAAATATCAAAAGAATTATAAGGAAGATCCAAGCTCAGAAGTAGGATTGAATTATATCGCCATGTATGCGTTTGTGGAAGCGATGAAATCTGCAGGCAGCGTTGATGATGCCAAGGCCATCCGTAAGCATATGCAAGATGGACTTTCCAATATAGGACCAGATCAAAAAATATACGATATTCCCTCGATTGATGAAAATGGAGGATTTGCATCAACTATTGTCGTCGGTGCAGTAGAAAATGGGAAAGTAGTCCCTGTCCGTTAACTGGGTAAAGGAATGAGGTATCCTGGGGCCGAAGTAGTATACTAGTTTGGCATTTTATTATATAACTTGTGCGTGTATCGTTCCCAAGTTTGGGGACGGTACACGTTTTTTTATTGTTGAAAAAATCCTGTGGTGCAAGATCACCAAAAATATCTTGTATCCGAGTAATGAAAACGCTATCATTGAATATAATATGAAATATAATTTCATTATTTTCTATTAAAAAATGAAATTATATTTAAGTAATTGTTTATGGGAGGATTTAATTGTCTATGGAAGAACATTTGCGTTCATTAACGACTGAATTACGGAACGAAAAGACAATGAATATCGACAGTGTAAATACGATGGAAATCATTTCTGCAATCAATAAAGAAGATTTTAAAGTGGCAGCAGCGGTTGAGGAGGTATTGTCAGAAATTAAAACGGTGGTTGAATGGGCTTGCGAATCGTTAAAAAAAGGGGGGAGGCTCATATACATCGGAGCAGGAACGAGCGGAAGACTCGGTGTGCTGGATGCGGTGGAATGTCCCCCGACTTTCAGCACACCGCCTGATAGGGTACTGGGAATAATCGCAGGAGGCGAAAAGGCGTTTGTTCGGGCTGTTGAAGGAGCAGAGGATAAAGAAGAGTTTGGGGAATGTGATCTGATGGATGTGGGCCTTACAGCAAATGATACGGTTATTGGCATTGCGGCAAGCGGTCGTACCCCTTATGTGAAGGGCGCTTTACGTTATGCAAGAAAAGTCGGGGCTAAAGCGGTTGCTTTATCATGCAATAAAAACGCGAGCATCACAGAAGCAGCGGATATAGGGATTGAAGTGGTTGTCGGACCGGAAGTGTTAACAGGATCCACGAGAATGAAAGCCGCAACCGCACATAAAATGGTACTCAATATGATTTCAACGGCAACCATGATCCGGCTGGGAAAAGTCTATGAAAATCTGATGGTAGATGTAAATGTCAGTAATCAAAAACTGAAGGACCGTGCAATAAGCATCATAGAAACTGTAACGAATGCTGACTATGATCAAGCATTGAATACGCTTGAAAAGGCAAATAATCAAGTTAAGCCAGCGATTGTCATGATAAAAACGGCAACAGATTATGAAAAAGCAATGGAGTTACTGGAAAATGCTGATGGAGATGTCAGAAAAGCCATCTCAATCTATGAAGATTAAGGAGGGAAGAAATGGCTACAGGAGGATTATCAATCATACAGACAATGTTGAGCAAGCTGCCGCAATCTGAACAAAAACTAGCAGAATATATTCTCAAGAATCCTCATGAAGTTGTGAACAGCACTGTACAGGAATTAAGTACGTCTGCCCAAACAAGCGGGGCTGCTGTTATTAGGTTGTGTAAGTCGCTTGGCATAAAAGGATTTCAAGATCTGAAAATAAGGATTGCTGGAGATTTGATGAAGACCGTTGAACAGGGCTACCGGGATATCGAACCTTCCGAATCACTGTATCGGATTGTTGAGAAAACAACGAGTAATTCGATTCAGACCATCCGGGACACATCTGAAATAATCGATCACGATAATCTCAAACATGCGATAACGCTAATGCTGAATGCTAAAACTGTCCACTTTTGCGGTGTCGGTGCTTCGAATATAGTTGCGGCTGATGCTCAGCAAAAATTACTTCGCATCAATAAAGGGGCAACGGCTTTTACAGATATGCATTTAGTTGCAACCTTGATTGCAAATGCTGATGAAAATGATATCGTTTTTGCCATTTCATTCTCAGGGGAAACACCTGAAGTTGTCAATATATTGAAGCTGGCAAAAGAACGTGGGGTAAAGACGATTGGGCTGACTCATTATGGCCAAACAACGGTATCTTCTTTGTGTGACGCTACACTGTATACATCCTTTTCGAATGAAGCACCGTTTCGAAGTGCAGCCACATCCTCACGATTGGCACAATTATATATGATTGACATTTTGTTTTTGGGGATGGCTTCAGAGCAATATGAAGAGACTGTCCAATATATTGATAACACCAGGTCTGCCATTAAATCGATGACAGATCGATATAAATGATTGATACGAGATTTGACAAAGGGGGCTTTTGAATGGGTAAGGGGGATAAGTACGCCAGTTTAGCCGAAGAATTATTGGGGAAATTAGGCGGGGCATCAAATGTTGCCGATGCTGCACATTGTATGACCAGACTAAGGGTATTGCCAATCGATCGTTCGAAAGTAAAAATGGAAGATATAAAAAATACTGAAGGCGTTTTTGGCGTCATTGAAGAGGAAACGATACAAATCGTCCTCGGTCCAGGCGTGGTGAACAAGGTTCATGCAGAATTTGAAAAGCTTTTGGAAGATTATTCAGGCAATTTGAACTTAAAGGAAGTAGCCTCGAAGAATAAATCAGAGATTGATAGGAAAAATGCAAAACCTTTTAAACTTTTTTTACGCAGGATTGCAAGTATTTTCATCCCTTTAATTCCCGCCCTAGTGGCATCAGGTTTGATAACCGGTATTACAAAAGCAATCGTTCAAGCAGGCTGGCTAGCAGCAGAATCACAATTAGCCATCATTTTAACCGTTATCGGATCGGGGCTGTTTGCCTACTTGGGGATTTTGGTTGGGACCAATGCAGCAAAAGAATACGGTGGATCACCTGCACTAGGTGCACTTGCAGGCATTTTGGTCATCAACCCCGCTGTCGGTGACATTTCATTGTTCGGTGAAAATTTGCTCCCTGGCCGCGGTGGGTTGATAGGAGTCCTCTTTGCAGCTATTTTCATAGCCTTGGTGGAAAAACAGGTCAGGAAATTCATTCCTCAATCACTGGATATCATTTTGACGCCAACCATCGCTTTACTCATTACTGGGATTGTCACTTACATTGTATTTATGCCGGTAGGTGGGTTTTTATCGGATGCCATTACGACTGGGTTATTGAATGTATTGGATTTCGGCGGTGTTGTAGCTGGATTCGTCCTTGGTGCAGCCTTCCTCCCTCTCGTCATTACTGGTTTACATCAAGGTTTAACGCCTGTCCATCTAGAATTGATAAATTCGATTGGAGATGATCCACTGCTTCCCATTTTGGCGATGGGTGGCGCGGGCCAAGTGGGAGCGGCATTTGCCATCTATATGAAAACGAAGAAAGCAAGTTTGAAGAGAGCAATCGGAGGAGGCCTTCCTTCCGGGATGCTAGGTATCGGCGAACCTCTTATATTTGGAGTGACCCTGCCATTGGGCCGGCCTTTCTTAACGGCATGTTTAGGTGCAGGAGTAGGCGGAGCATTCCAGGCTCAATTCGGAATCGCAACGTCGTCCATCGGTGTGTCCGGACTGCCGCTTACCTTTTTAGTTCATCCAAATCAAATCGCTCTGTTCCTCGCTGGACTGTTCATTTCCTATATAGCAGGATTTATTTTTACGTATCTGTTTGGATTTAATGATGAAATGGCGCTTGAATTCAAGTGATCGGAATCTCTTTTTATCTACAAGACCCGCATGCAGAAACACAAATCAAACATGCTGCTGACCTGGGAGTGAAGAGAGCATTTACCTCGCTTCATATTCCTGAAGAAAAGGGCGAACTGGTAAAGAGAATGATCAGGCTTTTAAAGCTTTCAGAGTCCTGCGGAATGGAAATCCATGCAGATGTCTCAATAAAAACGCTTGATCATTTGGGGATTAGCAAATTTACGGATTTATGGAGATTAGGTATTAAAGGTATTCGCCTTGATGATGGATTTGATAAAGAAACGGTCATATCCTTATCCAAGGTGTTTTCACTTTCACTGAATGCAAGCACGTTGAATGAAGATGAACTTTTAGCCGTGCTTGGAGGCGGTGTGGAACCGGAAAATCTGATAGCTTGGCACAACTTTTATCCAAGGCCTGAAACGGGCCTTGAGGAAGAATTCTTTCATGAACAAAATCAAATGTTCATGAAATACGGCATTCCGATCTTTGCTTTCATCCCAGGTGCAGGAAGTAAACGCGGTCCAATTCATGAAGGTCTTCCAACGCTTGAAAAACACAGGTTGATGAATCCTTACGCTGCCGGTATCGAGCTGTTTCAGCATGTGGAAGGAGTTTACGTTGGAGATCAAGGAACGGAGAATAATCTGCTTGAGAATCTGACTGCCTATAAAAATCAAAATATTCTAACTGTTAGAGCGGAATCCCGACTCTTACAAAGCGGTCAGTACGAATTGAGGCCAGATGTTTCTCAAGATGTTTTCCGGCTGCAGAATACCCGGCTCACAGCAAATGTTGAGCCGAGTAATACAGTTGCACGCAGCCTTGGATCCATAACGATGGACAATGATGGTTACGGAAGGTATCGGGGAGAGGTCCAAATTTGCAAGAGAGACCTAGGGGCAAATCATCGAGTTAATGTGATTGGGCGAATTATAGAAGAAGATATTCCCTTGCTGTCCCTTCTAAAGCCTGGTCAAACGATAAAACTTATAATTGAGTGACCAATTGGGCTCTATGAATCAATTATACGGGGATAATAGGATATATTTCATGATGGCTTGTTAAAAGAGGCGGCAGACGGGATTCCCAATGCTGCCTTGGTTTCTTTATAGGATCTATATAGTTCTTTTCCATTCATTTATACCCCTTCATGAAAGTGGTTATGGAATTGCTGCTAACAGAGCTAGAAAGTATACAAGGGAGGAAGCCTAAATGATAAAAAGGATATGTGCCCCTGCTGGAATAGCATTATTCTTGGTTTTATCCATTCTGGGAGGGAATGCGACAGCAAAAGGATCAGAGACTGAAAAAAAAGTATCGGATATTCAGGGAATCGTAGCAAACATGACAGTCGATGAAAAAGTCGGTCAAATGCTCATGCCTGATTTTCGTAATTGGCAAAAACAAGGAGAAGCGAAGACGACGGGGTTTATTGAAATGAACTCAGAAGTTGCAAGCATCATCAAAAAATATCATCTGGGCGGTGTTATTCTGTTTGCAGAGAATGTAGTCGATACCGAACAAACGGTACGGCTCACCGATGGTTTGCAGATGGCAAGCCCGGACCTTCCGCTGTTCATAACGATTGATCAGGAAGGTGGAATCGTAACTCGCCTTCAAACTGGAACGAACCTTCCTGGAAATATGGCACTTGGTGCAGCCAGAAAAGAAAGTTATGCTTATCAATCCGGAGAAATCATTGGCAAGGAACTGTCGTCACTTGGCATAAATGTCAATTTCGGGCCGTCTGTCGATGTCAATAATAATCCTGGAAATCCCGTTATTGGCGTTCGTTCCTTCAGTTCTGATCCGGAACTTGTAGCAAAGCTGGGCATTCAAACGATAAAAGGATTGCAAAATCAGAACACGATAGCAACGACCAAGCATTTCCCCGGCCACGGAGATACAGCAGTCGATAGTCATTATGGTCTTCCCCTTGTTTCTCATGATAAAGAACGGTTGCGTTCCATCGAGTTGATGCCTTTCCAAAGGGCCATTGATGCTGGAGTTGATATGATGATGACTGCACATGTTCAGTTTCCTGCATTCGATGACACTACCTATATCAGTAAAAAAGACGGTCAAGAGATTATGGTTCCTGCAACGTTGTCACATAAAGTCATTACGGGTCTATTACGTGAAGAAATGGGTTTTGACGGTGTTGTGGTTACAGATGCATTGAATATGAAAGCCATCGCGGACAACTTCGGACAGGAAGAAGCCGTAGTCCTTGCCCTGAAGTCTGGTGTTGATATTGCATTGATGCCTGCACAGGTTAATTCGCTTCAAATGGAAAAGAATTTAACCTCTGTATTCAATGCAGTGAAGGCAGCAGTGGCAAGCGGGGAAATTCCTCTAAATCAAGTCAACCAATCTGTAACGAGGATCCTTGAACTAAAAGTGAAAAGAGGGATATTAAACCCTGATGAAACTCCGATCGATAAAAAAATCGAAACCGCGCTTCAAGTGGTAGGGAATGAAGATCATTTGAAAAAAGAACGGAAAATCGCGGAAGATGCCATCACCTTATTGAAAAATGAAGACAAAACATTACCTTTCAAACCTAAGAAAAATGATAAAGTTTTAATTCTTGCTCCTTTTGATGACCAAGTTGAATCCATGTCCAGGAGCATCAGCGAATTAGCTGATAAAAAGAAAATAAAGAAAGTCCAAATAACGGGTATGAGTTTTTCAGGAAAGTCATTTACTGATCAAGTGGCAAGGCTCATTGATGAATCGGACTTTGTCATAACTGGTTCCTATGTTGTCAAAAACGATCCGGCTGTCAATGATGGAGTGATCGATGATAGCATTCAAGATTCTTCGAAGTGGGCAACAGCCTTCCCTAGAGCGGTCATGAATCATGCTAATAAGAAAGATAAAGAATTTGTATTAATGAGTTTAAGAAACCCTTATGATGTTGCAAACTTTGAAGAAGCGAAAGCGGTTCTTGCTGTTTACGGGTTCAAAGGGTATTCGAATGGGCGTTATAGACAGCCGAATATCCCGGCAGGAATTTCGGCCATTTTTGGAGTATCAAAACCTAAAGGTACGTTGCCGGTTGATATACCATCAGTAATTAAGCCCTCTGAAAGTCTTTATAAATTTGGATATGGATTAGATATTAAATCTGGAAGACCCATTAGAAAATAGGGAGGGAAGCAGTTTGAAAAGAATGATAATCCTATTTACCATTTGTCTGTTGACTTTCGGCATTGTTTCCTCAAAAAGTGTAACCGCTGTTAAAGAGAAGAAAAAACAAAAGGTCAGTCCCGGTATTGAAGTCCTTTTAAAAGAAGAAAAGAACGTGTTAAGCGGAAAGAAAGTCGGCTTGATTACGAACCCAACTGGCATCGATTCAAAATTAACCAGCATCGTCGATCTACTTCATGATGATCCAGACATTAATTTGACAGCGTTATTTGGTCCTGAACATGGAGTGCGTGGAGATGCGCAAGCTGGTGCAAGCGTTGAATATTATATTGATGAAAAAACAGGGTTGCCTGTTTATAGCTTATATGGCAAAACGAAAAAACCGACGCCTGAAATGTTAAAGGATGTGGAGGTCCTTGTTTTTGATATCCAGGATGTCGGAACACGCTATTACACTTATATCTACACGATGGCATATGCAATGGAAGCAGCCAAAGAAAATGATATCCCCTTTATCGTGCTGGACCGGCCGAACCCACAGGGCGGGGAGTCGGTAGATGGGCCGGTACTTGAACCTGAATTCTCATCGTTTGTCGGTTTGTACCCAATACCGCTAAAGCATGGGATGACAGTTGGGGAACTCGCGACTTTGTTCAATAAGGAATTTAATATTGGTGCAGATCTAAAGGTCATCAAGATGAAAGGCTGGAAGCGAGATATGGACTATGATGATACTGGTCTCCCTTTTGTCTTGCCGTCACCGAATATGCCCGCAGTTTCCACTACTTTCGTATATCCGGCTACAGGCTTGATCGAGGGAACGAATGTCTCGGAAGGCAGAGGGACGACTAAACCATTCGAGTTGATTGGTGCTCCTTATATAAACAGTGATGAGCTTGCTGGGAAATTAAATGAATTAAGGTTACCTGGCGTAAAATTCAGGGCAGCCTCCTTTACACCTACATTTTCAAAACATGCAGGTAAACTCAGCCACGGAGTGGAAATTTATATAACGGATAGAGAGGAATTCAAGGCTGTCCCTACTGGACTTCACATCATCAAGACCATTCAGGATCTATATCCTGATGATTTCGAATTCCTTGCAGCCAAAAATTTCAATTTATTGATTGGCAATGGCTGGGTAATGTCCAGAATTGAAGAAGGTTCATCAGTAAATGAAATCATGAAGGAATATCAAGTAAAGCAGGATGCTTTTAAAAAAATTCGTAAAAACTACTTGCTCTATAAATAAGTGAAAAAAGAAAAGTCCGGTTGGACTTTTCTTTTTTTTTATGAACTTTTGATCGAGGAGTAAATCGCTAAGACTTTATTCCTGAATATAGCCAACTTTATATATGAAATGAAGTTCTAAAATGGAAGGAACCGCTGTCTAATAGAATATGGGGTTTGCCCTAAATAGTAATTGACAGGAGGAAAGCGGGATGAAAAAATATCTTCAAAAAATTGGACGTTCCTTGATGCTGCCAGTAGCCGTATTGCCGGCAGCCGCCATTTTAATGGGGATCGGTTATTGGATAGATCCGGCAGGATGGGGAGCGGGAAGTCCATTAGCGGCTTTCTTAATAAAAGCAGGTTCTTCGATTATAGACAATATGGCTATCTTGTTTGCTGTTGGAGTGGCGTTGGGGATGTCGAAAGGAAAAGATGGAGCCGCCGCTTTAAGCGGGCTGGTAGCCTATCTGGTTGTAACGACATTGCTTTCCACGGACTCTGTAGCGATGCTGCAGGGAATTGATGCAAAAGATGTAAATCCAGCATTTGTGAAAATAGAAAATGCATTTGTCGGAATCCTCTCGGGCCTTATAGCGGCAGCTATGTATAATCGGTTCAGTAAGGTCGAGCTGCCGGATGCACTCGCTTTCTTTAGCGGTAAACGCCTTGTCCCGATCCTTACTGCGGTTGTCATGTTACTGGTTTCCCTATTATTATTCTTCGTATGGCCGCTCATCTATTCCTGGTTAGTTATATTTGGGGAAGGAATAAGTGAATTAGGAGCTGCTGGAGCAGGACTCTATGGATTCTTTAATCGGCTTTTGATACCAACAGGTTTACATCATGCGTTAAACTCGGTATTCTGGTTCGATGTGATAGGACTTAACGATATCGGTAAATTCTGGGCTGGAACAGGAATAAAAGGAACCACAGGCATGTATCAAGCCGGATTCTTTCCCGTCATGATGTTCGGTTTGCCGGCAGCAGCTCTTGCCATGTACCATACGGCAAAATCACGGAAGAAAAAACAAGTTGCCTCATTAATGCTCGCAGCCGGTTTCGCTTCATTTTTCACAGGCGTTACTGAACCGTTGGAATTTGCTTTCATGTTTGTTGCACCAGCCCTATTCGTTGTGCATGCCTTATTAACAGGAATATCATTAGCTATTGCTGCGACTTTCCAATGGACAGCAGGTTTCGGTTTTAGTGCAGGATTCATTGACTTTGTTTTAAGTTCAAGGTTGCCATTGGCAAATGAACCGTATATGCTACTTCTTCAAGGACTGGCTTTTGCTGTCATCTACTATTTCTTATTCCGATTCTTGATTACAAGGTTCAATTTAATGACTCCCGGCAGAGAAGATGATACAGAAGATGAGCTTGATGGCGGAGGAGCGACTGCGGAAGCAGACAGCAGTCAAGGCGGGAATAATGAGAGTAAATTCTTTGGAATGGCTTCCGCTATTTATGAGGGATTAGGCGGAGACGCAAACGTTACATCTTTAGATAACTGCGTTACCCGTTTAAGAGTTGAAGTGGAAAATATGGGAGCTGTCAATCAGAATAAAATCAAATCAACAGGGGTTGCTGGAATCAATATCGTGGGTCCCCAAAGCATTCAAGTCATCGTAGGGACACAGGTACAATTCATAGCTGATGAAATTGAAAAAATCCGGCGGCAATAGGTCTGGATAAACTGCATTTTGCCTTTTAATGCAAAAATCTACGATCAGAATTATATTTTCTGATCGTAGAGATTTTTATGATAAGTACCGATTTTTAACGCAAAAAAGATTTATCTATATAACTCTGCTCTTAAAATAGAATAAAACGAATCAATGTTCTATAATATATAAGGGTATTGAATGAAGGATTTGCCATGAAGCGTGGAGAACTAGTAATGAAGATCCGCCAATCATTGATACATCGATGATGAAGGCTGTATACATATCAATCTAAAATACTGTGCAAGCGATATCTTATGAATTTTTTCTACCTTTTAATAAAAGGGAGGTTCCGGTCATGTATAAACAAAAAACCAAAGAAACTGACAGTAGTGTCATTGAGTTCATTGAGAACGTCGATAATCCGAAAAAACGTGAAGATGCATACGAATTGTTGGATGTTTTTACCGAAACGACAGGTTATGAGGCAAAGATGTGGGGACCGAGCATAATTGGGTTCGGTACCTATCATTATAAATATGAATCAGGTCACGAAGGCGATGCCCCCCTGGTAGGCTTCTCGCCTCGAAAAGCAAAAATCAGTTTATATTTTGCTACGGGAGACAAAGAAAGAGAAGAATTGTTACAGGCATTTGGTAAACACACTTCCGGAAAAGCGTGTGTGTACATCAATAAAGTGGCAGATATCGATATTAACGTATTGAAAGAATTGATTAATCAATCTGTCAAGTTTTTGAGAGATACATACCCGGACAATGAAATATAATAAAATGTATGTTTAAGAGGAACAAGAAAGCGAGTGGGAACGAAAATGAGAAAAATTAAAGTGGGCATAGTTGGATACGGATTGTCAGGAGCTACTTTTCACGCGCCGTTACTAAGTGTTTTAGGGCAGTTTCAAATAGCGAAAGTTGTCAGCTCCAATAAGGAAAAAGTCCAAAAAGATTTGAAAGATGTTGAAGTGGTAAGCAGCTTAGAGGAGATTCTTGAAGACCCATCCATTGATTTGGCTGTTATTACGACACCGAGTGGTTTACATTATGAAATGGCCAAGCAAAGCTTGTTAGCAGGGAAGCATGTCATTCTTGAAAAGCCAATGGTAGTGGAAGCTTGGGAGGCGGAGGAGCTCATTAAGATTGCCGAGGAAAAGGATCTGCTATTAAGTGTCTATCATAACCGGAGATGGGATAATGACTTTTTGACCGTGAAAAAACTTATGGATGATGGAGTGCTTGGGGAAATCAATACATACCAAGTCCATTATGATCGATACCGGCCTGTGGTCAGGGATAGATGGAGGGAAAAACCAGGTCCGGGATCAGGCATGCTTTATGATTTAGGATCACATCTCATCGATCAAGCACTTCATTTGTTTGGATTGCCGCAATTCGTTTGGGCAGATGTATTTTCCCAAAAAGAAAATGCAGAAACGGATGATTATTTCCATGTAATATTAGGATATGAAAAGCTAAGAGTTATCTTGCATTCAGGCTCAATCGTTCCGTTTAATGGACCGCGCTATCAGGTGCATGGAAGTAAAGGATCATTTATCAAGTACGGTCTTGACTGCCAAGAGGCAGCCCTAAGTGAGGGGAAAAAACCGTTGGATGACTCTTGGGGTGCAGATGAACCCGAATTCTATGGTAAGCTGGTTACGGTTGAAGGTGAAAATGAGACACATGAAACCATTGAAACACTGAATGGATCTTATTTAACATATTACCAGGCAATTGCAGATAGTATATTGAGCGGAAAAAAAGCTCCAGTAACCGCCCAAGAGGGATTATCGGTCATTAAAATCATTGATGCAGCTTTTGAAAGCAGTAAAGGGAAAAAAGCCGTATATATTAAATGAAAATCATTTTCCCCTAATAACAATATAAATGAGAAAAACTGAATGATAAGCGGCCTTATTCTCTATTAGAGGAAAAAGGCCGCTTTTTGTTTTGGTCAAATAAAATCATTAACTTAAGAAGCAAATGGTTTCGATTGTTACGCAAGATTTTGAGCTGTTTCCGCATGAAAATGGAGCGAATATCCAAGAGATTGAAGCGTTACTCGTGAATTAGAGCCATTTACTCGTGAATTCGGATCAAATACTCGTGAGATTCATCCATTTACTCGTGAATTTGAATGTTACGGAAGATTTAGAGCTGCTTCCGGAAAATGGAGGGAATATCCGCGAGATTTAACTTTTACTCGTGAATATACAGTTTTGGAGGATTTCAATTGATATAAAAATCATAAATGAAAAACCCCCGAATGGCGGCTGCTACTCGGGGGTTTTGTTAAGGCATGAAACTTGAAATGCCTTCTAATCTCTAGGATAATGCCTTCGCATGAAGTGATCGCTTTTGCCAAGCCATGGTAATCATCAAAGTAATGAATAAAAGGATAAGGCCCAACATGAACGGGTAGGTAATGTGGACATCATACATCATTCCGGCAAGTGTAGGTCCGAGCACATTTCCAATGCTCATATACGCATTATTCATACCCATTGCAAAGCCCTGTTCATTCCCTGCCATCTTGGAAATCAGTGTGTTAAGAACTGGACGCAAGATGGAAGTGGAAAGGAAGATGATAAGCGAAATCAAAAAGAAAATCAGGTAACTTGTAGCAAAAAGTGATAGAAGGAAACCGATTGCTGCAACACTGATAAAGATATTCAGCACATTCACTTCCCCGAAACGCTGTACAATCCGGTCGACGACAAACAGTTGCACTATTACACTGACGATACCGGTGGCTGTAACCATGACGGCGATGTCCTTAGGACTTGAATTGAATTGATTATCAAGATAAAGACCAATTACAGATTCATATGCCATTAAGCCAAAGCTCATTACAAGAGTAATGATGAGTGGGATGAAATAAGGCATTTTCACGGATAAGGCAATCTTCCGAATCATTGTTTCAGTTTTTGCATCCATGGATTGTGGAACCTGTGCCGTTTCGCTTTCTTTTAAAACAAAAATCGAAAATACAACAGCTGATAGGGATACCAGAGCAGAAATCAAAAAGGGAAACTTCAAGCCAAAGTCAGCTAAAAAACCTCCAATTCCCGGACCGACTACAATTCCCAGGGACATGGCGGCAGATACTAAACTATTGCCTTTGGCGCGTTGATCAAATGTGGTGATATCGGCTACATAAGCAAAAATTGCGGGTATAAGCAAAGCTGCCCCGATCCCGCCGATGATACGTGAAGCATATAATAACCAAATGGAATTGACTGCATAAAAAATAAACATGGATAATGTCAAACCGACCAATCCATAAATAATCATTTTTCTGCGCCCGAATTGGTCAGTCCATTTTCCGGCAATTGGCGAAAAGATAAGTTGTGCACCCGCGAAAATGGCGATCATTAGGCCAGCGGCGGTTCCGCCTTGATTAATGGAGGCCAGGTATGCTGGTAAAATGGGAATGATGATACCGAAACTTCCTATTGCTATAAACATATTGATCATGAGGATAATGATCTTTTTGCGTTGTTCTGCTGACATGGACAGCCTCTCTCTCTCTTTAAAAAATCAATAACCAATTTAATTCGCATGGTTAATTTTTTGATACGTTAATTATGTTATAGTTTTAGATAGATAGTGTCAATAAGAAAGGATTGTCAAACATGAATTCAAGTGAATTGTATAATTTACATCTAGAGATCAGGGAACTAAGCAGACTATCACAAGAATTGGTTGAACCGTTATTGGTTAAATATGATTTAACTTCTGTACAGTATCGCGCATTGCAATTAATAGTCTTGAATGAATCCATAGCTGTTAAAGATGTTTCGAATCATTTGAAGATTAAACCTGCGGCAGGAACTGCACTAATTGATCGGCTTGAACGGAAGAAGTTGATTGAGAGGGTACATAGTGAGGATGATCGGCGGGTAGTTTTTATCCAATCCACTGAAAGTGGAAGGAATACCTATCATTCCATCAATAAGTGTTTTACCAAAATCTTTCGTGACTTTTATAGCGTCCTAAATGGAGAGGAAACGGAACGTCTCAAACAAATCGTTGGGAAGCTTACCGAACATCTGTCGTCATGCATAGAGAATAAAATATAGTCTTCCTGACGTGTACAGTTTCCATTATAATAGAATGAAGATGCACTATATATTTATTAAAGCAGTGAATTTCACTGTTTTAGGAGGTTAATTATCAGAATAATTAAAAAATATTTAGATAAAAACGTCATTCAATGATTTTATTTTGGTGTAAGTAATCCATTAAAGAAGATATGACGGCTGGAAAATGAATATGTATCAAAAGGATAAGAAGTTTTTTTCTCAGGATTCATCATGACGAACCAGGCAGGGTGCTGAATACAAAGAATCTGAAAAGAAGGAGATGGTAAAATGTTTTCCCCATTAACTCCAATGGATTGGAAGCGCAGGGCCGTAAAATATTATCCTCAAAAAGTGGCAGTCATTGATGAAGAGAAAGAGTTTACTTATAAGGAATTCGGGCAGCGAACAGATCAACTTTCCAAAGCATTGCATTCTTCGGGAATTGAAAAAGGCGACCATATTGCAGTAATGTTGCCAAATACGCATTATATGTTGGAATGTTTTTATGGCATTTGTCAAATGGGAGCGGTAATGGTTCCTTTGAATTATAGGCTTGCTGCAGAGGATTTGGAATATATCATCAAGCATAGCGATTCAAAAATGTTGATAGTCGATGAAGAATTCACCGCTCCAATCGAAAAGATCATTACTAGACTATCATTGGAAAAAATCATTATCGTGCCTGTTGAAGGACATGAAACCACTTTACCTGGGATAGACTATGAGAATTTCATTTTGCATGCAAATGATGGTGGTCTGCCAGAGGTTACAATCGATGAAAATCAACTTTTGACTATAAATTACACGAGTGGAACTACTTCAAAACCAAAAGGGGTAATGTTGACCCATCGCGGGAATTACATGAATGCCGCTAATTTCATTTATCACCTTGGAGTGAAGCATGACGATGTATACTTACATACCTTGCCGATGTTTCACGCTAATGGCTGGGGAGGTGTATGGTCGGTAACGGCTACTGGCGGGACCCATGTATGTTTAAGGAAGGTCGATCCCCCTCTTATCCTCAAATTATTCAGCCGTCATAATATTACATTGTTATGTGGAGCACCTACTGTTGTCAATATGTTGGTAAATGATCCTAAAGCAAAGGAAACAAATATCAAAGTGCGTCCAAGGATGGCAACAGCTGGTGCTCCTCCAGCAGCAGCGCTTATACAAAAGGCACAAGAAATCCTTGGTTTGAATATGATCCACGTATATGGATTAACAGAAACTTCCCCTTTCATCCTATATAACGAGTGGAAGGATGAGTTTGAAGCTAAATCGGCGGACGAACAAGCAATAATAAAGGCAAGACAAGGTATTGAATTGGTTTTCAATGGGGAAACGATGGTGGTCAATCAAGAAGGGAAAGAAGTCGCTTGGGATGGAAAGGAACTGGGGGAAATCATCACTCGCGGAAATGTTGTAATGGAAGGATATTATAAGGATCCGGAAAAGACGGCCGAAGCAATTAGAGATGGCTGGTTTCATACCGGGGATCTGGCAGTTACCTATCCTGATGGATATATTGAGATACAGGACAGGGCTAAGGATTTAATCATTTCCGGCGGGGAAAATATTTCTTCAACAGAGGTAGAAGGGGTATTGTATAATCATCCAGATGTTTTGGAGGCTGCGGTCATTGCCATCCCAGACGATAAATGGGGAGAAACGCCTAAGGCAATCATTGTGCTGCAGCCCAATGCAAAAGTGACAGAAAAAGAGATCATTACCTTTTGCCGCTCAAAAATGGCTCATTTTAAAGCACCGACAAAAGTTGAATTCGTAGAGTCTTTACCGAAAACGGCAACAGGTAAGCTACAAAAATACCGTTTGAGGGAAATCCATTGGAAAGGATCAAAAAAGGTAAATTAAAGGCTTTCATCGGAACGGGATATATATTGAGGGGGTGTCATAAAAAGGTAAATCAAATGAAGTACGGCAATTAACAAGACCAAGAATGCTTTTAAATAAGCATTCTTGGTTTTTATATTATGGAAAGCAACATATCCTCTGTAATACTAGGAGGGGATAAATTAATTAACGAGGGCTTCTAAATGAAAGATTTGACTTAATGTAATATATATACGTATTTTAGATAAACTTGGTTTATTACAACTAGCATAACTGATGCATGATAGGCGTGCTTTCCGGAATAATATGCTGCTATTAAACTATTTGGACTGCAAGCAAGTGCATCAGGATGTCCTCAGTAATAATAGCTGATCGAAATTAATTTTAAATGTAAAACATAGACATATTAATTTTATTTATAGCAATAATTATTGGATTAATTTTATGGTTGAATAAAAAGAAAAAAGGATCTAAATCAGTTTATAGACAAAAGGGGTTCTATCTAAATTTTGAAACAAAGCTGATTGGAGCGAGTGTCTTGAGGCAATGTTCAAACCCCCTTTAGTCTGACTTAGAGTTAGTTTTTTTTAAAAAAAACTTATATCAATGGATTTTTGTGAATTCGTTAAAAAAAGGGCGGGAAGAAAAATAGATAATTTTTCTTCCCGCCTTTTTTATGAAAAGCACGAAAATTTTTAAAAAGCCTAATGAGATCATATTATATGAAGAAACTAAGAAGCACATAGAAAAACAAACGATATTATATTAAAAATTCTGTAAACTTAAAACAAACATTATAACGTTATATTGATTAGTTCAGTTAAATATGATAATCTATTTTTGTAAAGAGAAATGAAATGAATTCTTATTCAGTGTAACCGTATACAAAGTACTTGCAATCGGTAGGAAGTATCGAAAAGGATGAGGGAAATGACAGATACGTTAGTTCTGAAGAATGTAAAGATGTTAGAGGGGAATGCAGCGGATATCATACTGGAAAAAGGGATGATTAAAGAAATCGCACTTCCCGGAACTGCAACAGGCAATAAGATAATAGATTATAATCAAAAAGTTTATGTTTCGAGCGGATGGATTGATATGCATGTACATGCTTTCCCGGAATTCGATCCTTATGGTGATGAGGTTGATGAGATTGGATATAAAACTGGTGTAACAACGGTCATCGATGCGGGAAGCACGGGGGCAGATAGGATATCTGATCTGGTTATCAGTTGTGAAAATTCCAAAACGAATGTTTTCGCCTTTCTGAATATTTCGCGGATAGGTTTGAAAAGGATTGATGAGTTATCGGATATTTCATGGCTGGACGAAGGGGAATTAAGGAAGGCAATTTCCAAGTACGGGGAGTTTATCGTTGGACTTAAAGCGAGAATAAGTAAAAGTGTGGTTGGTCCAAATGGTGTCGAGCCATTAAAAATCGCTAGGAAGTTTTCGGCTGAAACTGGTTTACCATTAATGGTTCATATCGGTTCAGGGCCGCCTGATATTAAGGAAGTCCTTGGTTTACTTGAGGAAAAGGACATTATTACACATTTCTTAAATGGTAAAGCGAATAATTTATTTGATGTAAGAGAAGAGCCACTGCCTGAGTTAAGTAAGGCGATTGAACGTGGTGTTCATTTGGATGTAGGTCATGGAACGGCAAGCTTTTCTTTTAAAACTGCCGAAATGGCAAAAAAGCGGGGGATCCGTTTCAATACGATCAGTACGGATATATATCGTAAAAACAGGGAGAATGGGCCAGTTTTTAATATGGCAAATGTGCTTACAAAATTTTTGTACCTCGGTTATCCATTAAAAGAAGTAATAGATGCCGTTACGGTCAATGCAGCAGCTTGGTTGCATAAACCAGAGCTTGGCAGGATTTCAACTGGGGATATTGCGAACTTGACCTTATTCTCGATCGAGAATGAGCCGACTCTTTTAGTTGATTCCGAAGGTGAAAAAAGGATGGCAGAAAAAAGAGTTGCTGTAAAAGGAGTGGTTATAAATGGAGAATTCATTGAACGCTAAATACGGTTTGAAAAGAGTCATCAATGCAAGCGGAAGAATGAGCATATTGGGGGTTTCTGCCCCAACTGACACAGTGATGGACGCGATGAAAAAAGGTGGGCAAAATTATGTTGAAATTTCTGATTTAGTCGATAAGTCAGGCCAGCATATAGCGAATTTGCTTCATTCCGAAGCAGCGGTCGTCGTAAACTCAGCATCAAGTGGAATTGCGCTTTCCGTAGCGGCGATCGTGACTGAAGGAAACAGAAGGAAAAGTGAAAGGCTTCATCAAGATCCCATTCAAAAGAATGAAATCATCATGCTGAAAGGCCATAACGTTCAGTATGGTGCACCAGTTGAAACCATGATTTACCTTGGTGGAGGAAATTTGGTGGAAGTTGGGTATGCAAATGAAGGGAAGGCAGAGCATATTGCTGATGCCATAAATGAAAATACTGCCGCCATTTTATATGTGAAATCGCATCATGCTGTTCAGAAAAATATGATATCGGTCGAAGAAGCGTGGGAAGTGGCCAAAATGAATAATATCCCTCTGATTGTCGATGCAGCAGCTGAGGAGGATTTGGAAAAATATATACAATTCTCCGACTTGGCGATCTATAGTGGATCAAAAGCCATCGAAGGACCCACATCAGGTATCGTTGCTGGCAGAAAAAAATATATCGAATGGGTAAAGGTTCAACTGCACTGTATCGGAAGGAGCATGAAGGTTGGAAAGGAAACTACCTTTGGGCTGCTTCAGGCATTGGATGAGTATTTTGACAAGACAGATAATAGCGAAAAAGAAAAGGCTAGTTTACAAGTTCTCACATCACTTGACTCCATTGATGGCGTAAAAGTAACGATAGTACAGGATGAAGCCGGCCGTGCCATTTATAGAGCCCGCATTTCCATTGATCCTTTGATAACGGAAATAACGGCGAAAGAAGTGAACGAGCAGCTCAAAAAAAATGGGGATATTGCCATTTATACACGTGATTATGGGATTCGGCAAGGCTTTTTCGATATAGATCCGCGTCCATTGCAAGGTGATGATATACATGTCATTGAAGCACAATTAAGAACAATATTAGGAGGAAAACAAGGATGACAAACATAAACAAACGGTTATTGAATGATCGTGTAGCCTTAAATGTACTTGCAAATAGTGTAGAAAATGCAGCGGAAGTCTTTGAAGCAGCGGAAGGCCATGTATTGGTGGGTGTACTCTCAAAGGATTATCCAACTGTGGAAGCTGGTGTTACAGCAATGAAAGAATACGGAGAAGCCATTGATGAGGCCGTTTCAATAGGATTGGGCGCGGGCGATAATAGACAGGCAGCAGTTGTCGCAGAAATAGCAAAATACTATCCAGGTAGTCATATTAACCAGGTTTTTCCGGCTGTTGGTGCCACCAGGGCCAATTTAGGTGAGAAGGATAGCTGGATAAATTCACTTGTTTCTCCAACTGGGAAAGTCGGTTATGTGAATATCTCCACTGGTCCAGTAAGTGCAGGTGCAAGTGAAACTGCCATTGTGCCTATAAAAGCTGCCATTGCGCTTGTTCGTGATATGGGAGGAAATGCATTAAAATACTTTCCGATGAAAGGCCTGAAGCATGAAGCTGAATATCGTGCTGTGGCAAAAGCTTGTGGTGAAGAGGGATTTGCTTTGGAACCAACAGGTGGAATCGATTTAAATAATTTCGAGACCATTTTAGAAATTGCATTAGAAGCAAAAGTGCCTAAAGTCATTCCCCATGTATATTCTTCTATCATCGATGAAGAGACTGGTAAAACGAATGATGAGGATGTACGGAAATTATTGGACATAACAAAAAAATTGGTTGAAAAATATGCCTAAAAGGATTGTGGCATTCGGGGAAGTTATGATGCGTTTGCAGGTACCAGGGTATGAATTACTATCACAGGCTAACACTCTGCAATACTCCTTTTCAGGCACGGGAGTAAACGTAGCTTCTGCGATGACAAAGCTTGGACATGATGGGTATGTTGTGACCAAGTTACCGGATAACCCCCTCGGGGATTCAGCGATCTCAGCTTTGCAGCGCTTAGGAATTGGAAGGGGCTACATCTCCAGAGGCGGCAAATACATGGGGATGTACTTTTTGGAAAATGGATTTGGACAGCGGGCGAGCCGTGTCACATATTCCAATCGACTGGAAAGCAGTTTTAATACAGCCACCTTATCCGATTATGATATGGATATGATTTCGGAAAGTACGGATATTATCCATTTTTGCGGAATCACGCTTGCAATGGCGGAAAATGTACGGGAAAGTATGAAGGCGCTGGCTGGAAAAGTCAAAGAAAAAGGCGGTACAGTCTGTTTCGATTGCAATTACCGTCCCTCTTTATGGGAGGGAGGTTATTCTGACGCAAAGCCTCATTATGAAGAAATGCTTTCTTTGGCTGATATCGTCATGATGAATGAGAAAGACGCCCTATATATTTTAGGAATGAAGTCAGAAGGCTCCACAAGGGAAGAGCAGCTTATTGAGTTGATCCCTGAAGTGGCCAAGAAATTCAATATTCAATCGATAGCAGGGACACATCGTTCAATCAACAGTGATAATAGCCATACACTGAGGGGGTATATATACAAAGAAGAGACATTTTACTTTTCCGATATCCTATCATTTTCCGTATATGATAGAATAGGTTCAGGCGATGCTTACACAAGCGGAATCCTGCATGGCGAATTGCTAGGATATTCCCCTGAAAAGACAGTTCGGTTTGCGGCTGTATCAGGAATGCTGGCATGTACTGTCGTTGGAGATACTCCTTTGGCAACCGAAAAGGAGATACTCTCGGCAATGGAAGGTAAAATGGAAGATATTAAGAGATAAAGGCAGGAGATTAGGAATGAATGTGAACAGAAAAAATGGACCGATGTATTTACAGATAAAAGAAATATTAAAGGATCGTATTTTACATGGGGTTTATGCCATCGACACAAACATTCCCTCTGAGCCTCTTTTGGAAGAAGAATTTAACGTAAGTAAGGTCACTGTCCGTAATGCAATCAAAGAACTCGTTCAAGAGGGGTATGTTGAAAAGAAAAGCGGCAAAGGCACTAGAGTCATAGCTAATGGTTCGATTGTCAAACTTTCCAAAGGAAAGCGTTTCACAGAGCTTTTGGTGGAGGAAGGGCACTCCATTTTAAAAAAGGTGTTAAACATAAGTCATGTTGACCTTTCTTCAGACTCTAAGCTGCATTCTTTATTTGGTGACCATTGCTTAAGTATTGAACGGATATATTTATTGGACAATGAGCCTTATATTTACTTTACACATTATGTTTCACTGGATTTAAACCAAGAAGAAATAGAAGAGGTCCAGATCAATTCTTTGTACCGCTTTTTGGAAGATCAAAACGTCAAACTTGAAATTTTCAGAGATGAGTTTGCCGTTGCTATCGCTCCGGATCACATTTGCGAAACACTGAAAATCGAAAACAATAGTCCAGTACTAAAGAGGATTCGGATTTCCAGTGATGGGGACGGAAATGTTATGGAATACAGTGAAGGATATTACAACACGGTTAAACAGAACTACATTGTGACATATAACGAGCCGGTACAATAATCCTATTTATTGTATTGGTTGGTTTGATTGTAAGCGATTTCTTGGGAATGGGGAGAACATATGGATCTATATTTATTAGGAATCACGCTGATAGCAATCGTAATAGTTATTTTGGGGGTATCATGGTGGAAATGGCATGCATTCATTAGCTTGACTGTAGCCAGTTTATTTTTAGCGGTTTTTTCCGGACTGCCAATGGACAAGATTGTTGGGGCTTATGAAACGGGTGTCGGAGCGGTCCTTGGTCACCTTATTGGAATATTGGCATTGGGTACCATCTTAGGAAAGATGATGTCCGACTCTGGAGCTGGTATGCAGGTTGCTGACTTTTTCATTAATAAATTCGGTGTGAAAAAACTGCCATGGGCCATGCTCTTATCTGGTTTCATCATTGGCATTCCGGTATTTTTCGAGGTTGGTTTAGTAATATTGCTTCCTTTGGTCATTTCCATTCGGAAATCTACCAAAGTGAACATCTTGTTAATTGGTATTCCAGTACTTGCTGGCTTATCGATCGTACATGGGCTGGTACCTCCACATCCTGGAGCCATGACAGCTATTGGAATCTATAATGCTAACATGGGACAAGTACTTCTGTACTCATTGATCATTGCATTCCCGACTGCTGTTATTGCGGGACCACTATTCGCAAAATGGATTCATAAACGGGTTATTCCTGTCGGAGAACCGGAATTGATCCGGGTGGAAACAAAGACAAGTGGATTACCAGGCACTGGAGTTTCGTTCTTCATCATCCTATTGCCGGTATTGTTGATGGTTTTAACTTTAGTGGCGCCTTATCTGCCGATACCGGGTTCCATTGAAAAAATTTTATTGTTTATCGGAAGTCCAGTGATCGCCCTATTAATCTCCTGTTTTGCAGCTTACTATTTCTTGGGCTACAGACAGGGAATGGACAAATCGCTAATTAAAAAGTTGACGGAAGAATGCTTATTGCCATTAGCTTCCATAATCCTTATTATCGGTGCTGGCGGAGGCTTCAAACAAATTTTAATTGATAGTGGCGTAGGGACTGCAATCGCTTCCATGTCTGAGGAAATTTCTTTGTCCCCAATCGTTCTTGCATTCCTTGTGGCCGGATTAATCCGGGTTGCCACAGGTTCTGCAACCGTCGCTTTGACCACGGCGGCAGGGATCGTTTCACCGGTCGTTGCCAATATGACGGGTGTTAATCTAGAATTGCTCGTTATTGCCACGGGAGCAGGCTCACTTATGTTTTCCCATGTTAACGACGCCGGTTTCTGGTTAGTAAAAGAATACATGGGATTAACCGTTAAAGAAACTTTCAAAACATGGACAGTGATGGAAACATTACTTTCCTTCGTGGCATTCGGTTTGGTTTTAATTTTCGATATATTCATATAATTAAAGAAAATTTTTGCAAAACCTGATTATGTAGCATTTACCTCCGTGAACTGTCTTGTTGTGACAAATCACGGAGGCTTTTATTTAGTTATGAACATACTGGGGAGGAAGAAAAGGACCGGCTGTACTCTTAAAGATAGGTCGTTGCAGAAAAAATAGTAATAAAATTCATTCAAAATCGTAGTTATTTTTACTATTGACAAGGGTGTAGTTTCATCCGGGTGACGTTTGTTTGGCTCCTCGAAGATATAAGTCCTGACAGAGACTTTTATATTGCAAGATTGACAGCTTGCCGTTTACATATTCATTCTGAATATAATCCAATAATTCATTGGCATGGTTAGGCTTTTGACGTTTTTCCTGAATATAATGGAGAATTAAAACTTCTATATTCACACACTCACCTTACTTGACAAGTATTTTTTTCCATTAACAATATAACATGGGTATTCAAAAAAATATCATTTTTTGAATATTTTAACTATCGACATATTTATACAAATAAAGGATTGATTCGGAATAAGCGGTGGAAAATTTTATCGGGAAATGCAAAAAGAACGATATTGTACCGACTTGATTTTAGGCACAAAAAAGCCCTTGATAATTCAAGGGTTTTTTTGTTGATTTAGGTCATAAAACTGATTTTGCAACGACTTCATGCTTGTATCTTTTGTACAGGTAAAGGTGATAAGCGCAGTTCTGCGGATTCTCTCTTAATGGAGAATAAATAAGCTGCCAAGCCTAAGAAGGCTGTAAAAATCAGCATGGCGATCGATGAACTGAAGTCCCCGCCGGACAAGTCACGAAGCCATCCCATGATATAGCTCGAAAAGCCGCCCATGATATTCGTGAATCCAATTAGACCAGCGGCTCGTCCTGCTGTTTCAGGTGTTGAGTATTTTACCATGAGCATATTACTTAGATGGAACACACCGCCTTGACATCCCATTGCCAGTCCCATACATAGTCCGGCCAAAATAGGATTCGGGATGAAGACAGCTACCGTCAAAAAGACAGCCGTCAATGAAAATAGAATCGTGGCCATCAAACTTGGACGTCTGGTTTTGTCAGCCAGAAAACCGCATGCCAAGACAAATCCTAGAGCGAATAGCCAGGAAAGAGAAGTAATGCTCGACATTCCTTCCTTTTCGAATCCTTTTGCTTCAATGAGGTATGTAGGAAGCCAAATGCTGATTCCGAAAAATAAGAAGGAGCATACGAGCATGCCGAACCAAACGATCCAGAAACGATAATCTTGTGCGAAACTCTTCTTGTTCTCGGAGGGGGCGGTTTCTTTCATTTCATCATCCGTTTGGCGAATGAAAGCCAATTCCTCCTTACTTATACGGGGATGCTCTTCTGGTGTATTCCTCGTCATAAAGATGAACATCGGGATATTTATAAATAAGTTGAAAGCTGCAAGCATAAAGAAAGCTGCTTGCCAGTGGAGTAAAGATATCACGAGCACCAAAACTACGGCTCCCATTGCCGGTCCTAAATAGTTTCCGGTGAGCCAAGATGCCTGGGCCCTACCCAATTCGCGTTTATGAAACCAGTTAGAAATGAGCTTTCCGGAAACCGGAATCATCATCCCTTCACCAAAACCAAGAATTATCCTGCTAATTAAAAATATTTCATATGAATTTGCCAGGCCTGACATAATCATCGTGAGTGTCCAAACGAATAAACCGGCGATGGCTGTTTTTCGTGCACCTAATTTATCAATGATGAAGCCCCAAAAAAGATTTGAAACTCCATAAGCAATGGTGAATACAAAAGATAGAAGACCGATCTTTGCATTTTTGTCATCGCCTGTCATACCTAGTGCATGCAAGAATTCTGGATCTGTTTGAATGATGGAAATGCCAACCTTATCAATTTGTCCGAAAAACCAAAAGAAAAAAATTGGAACGGCAATATACAACCATCTTTTTTGCCCATTTAACATAATACCATCTCCTTATCGCTCTTTAGCATTCCGCAAAATACTTATATTTGAGAATAAGTGTTTTACGGTTTTCCTTTAGAAAGGTACTAGTTTTGATTATTCATTTAAGAGCTAAATCCCGCCTTTCTTTATAATTTTGATAGAAAAAAAGGAATAGTGTGTTTTGTAAGGAAAACAAAGTTTTACTTTCTTAACGATAAATTAAAATAATTTGATTGTCAATTTAATATTTTGACAATTTTCTATTTTTAGAATAAATAATCTTATAAGCGCTTTCAGTCCAAAGGCGAACTCTGTTTCATCCTATTGAGTAGGAACTCCATCAAGCAAGTACTTAAAATGGAAGTAATCTAATACTTTGTGTCCAAAAAACAAATTATTATCAAATTATTAAAAATTCTGACTTGTTGATATTGAATTTAAAATCAGGAAAATCTATAATTCATTTATATTGTTTTATATATGAAATACTTAATATGGAAAATTTTGTTGGCAAAGAATATCGATGTATTAAAATTTATTTGTTTTTACTTTTATAATTGGTTATATTTGGTTGTGTAACAAAGAGCTGGTCTTTCGATACGTCAATTACGCTGAGCATTCCAAATAGTTTTATATATGTAAATATGCTTTAATTGACACATATACACTATTCTATTTATACATGAAGAGTAAAGGATTGTAAGGTAGAAATGGTTGCCAATTAGAGTACTGCCTGATTCATTATCAGGAATTGCAATTGTTATCCTGCAGTGTTGGGAAACACGGTGACACCAGCTCGGGTATCGCTCTTGGCTTTTACTAGCCGTTTTCCGGAAGTGGTGAAAGCGTTGATTATATCTGATGTGACTCGTTGGACAGCTGTTGTTAACATGAAGGAAAGTAAACGGAAACTTCTGATTTGATTACAATCCATCGAAATGTGATCGGATGAACTTGCAAAGCAGAGGGCAGTGCACTCCTGACGCCAAATGTTATGGCTAGTTAGGGAAGCACAAGTGCTCACGTCAGGATACTGGTCATTTTCCTTCTCTATATCAAATTTAAAACAAATGGACATCCTATCTTCAATATCTGTCCCGACAGTGTCTTGTGTAGTGACTGAATCAGGTCAGACCTGATAGTGAGTCAAGCATATTTTAAAAATTGATTCCTAATTCCGGGTTTTCCATTATACACGGGAAGATAGGCCATTTAAGTTGCAGCAGGATCCAGGGGTGTTAAGGAAGCTAAAGAAAACAGGCAACAATTGAAGTATGCATCAAAACATTCACCAAATGAACGATCAGAAAAAAATGTACATATACTGCAAGTTCTTCTTTCTAGGTATGAAGAAAGCTTGGGTTATAGTCAGGAGAAAATGAGATTTATTCACAACGGGGGGAATACTCAAATGGCAAGCGAAGAAAAAGAGAAAGAGAAATATAGTGCTAATTCATTGGTTAGGGGCTTGGAAATCATTAAGCTCTTTAATGAAGTACAGCCGAGCTTGTCTCTTTCAGAAATAGCAAAACAACTCGGAGTAAGCAGAACAGTACCATATCGTTTATTATTCACATTACAAAATATTGGTTACTTGTCTCAGGATGAACATACCAAACGTTATAGTTTAACTCCTAAAGTTCTTGAATTGGGATTCAGCTACTTGAATAGCTTGAAATTCCAGGAAATTGTCCAACCTTATATGGAGACCTTACGTGATGAAATCGGAGCCTCCTGCCATTTGTCCATTTTGGATGGACAGGAAGTTGTTTATGTTGGAAGTGCCCCGATCAGAGGTGTATCCGCTGTCAATGTGAACATAGGTTTGCGGCTGCCGGCACATGCTTTGGCCAACGGAAAATTACTTTTGGCATATCAACCGAAAGAAATGCTAATGCAAATGTTCAAAATCTCAAACCTAACTCCTTATACAGACAAAACACTAACTGCCCCTGGGGAATTTCAAAAACAGCTGGAATCGATTCGGCAAAATGGTTATTCGATGACAAGCGGAGAATTCCACCCTGGCATCCGTTCCGTTGCCGCCCCGATTTTTGACAGGACTGGGAAAGTATTGGCTGCCTTGAATGTCGTGGCAACAGAATCTGCTTACCAGGAGGATTTCATCGATAAAATTGCCTTGCCGAAACTGTTGGAAGTTTCTCGGCAGTTATCCGGTTATATGGGATATAGCGGGGGAAAGCCTTATCAACACGAAGATGTCTGAACGATATAAAATCGATTAATAAGTGAATAACCTCTTTCGAAAGTGTGGATCTCCCAATAGGGAATCCACACTTTTTTGTGTTAAGAAAAGCAAATCGTTACAAGTTTATCCCATAGTGGTGAGCGTTCTGTTTATAAAAATAGTTTTAAATATTCTAAAAACTCATTGACAATGAAGCGGTTTCATTTTAGACTTAATTCATAGACAAAACAATGTTTTGCTTATGAAACATATTGGGGTTTAGAAACAACAAATAAGGGAGGAATTTTAAAATGACAAAAGAAGCTTTCTCAGTGAAGGATTTTGAAAAAAAATATGTTGCCCGATTGAAAGACCGTACTCTTGATTGGAATGTCTTGAAGTTCCAAGAAGAAATTGATCCCGCTTATAGACGTGCACAGATGAGATATATCGGACGTGGTGCCACTGCCAATAACGATACGAATGTAATTGCAGGTGAACATTTCACTTTAAGTACAATGGTGCTTCCTCCGGGATGTATCGGTCCTTTGCATCTTCACGACGATGTTGAAGAAGTGTTTTTCATTCTTGAGGGTGAAGTCACGGCACTAATTCAAGAGGACAGCTACAGTGAAGTGCATGAAATTAAATTAAGTGCGAGAGACTGCATCAGCAGCCCACCTGGGGTTTATCGCGGAATTAGGAATGACGGGGATGTAGAGGCACGCATGCTCGTGATGCTAGGGGCAGTGAAGCCTAATTTACCGACTTATCCTGAAGGCAGTGAACTGGAAGAACTGCGTAAACAACGCTCTAAAGAAAGAGAAGCCATCATTAAAGACTGATCATTTAGCCGAAAAGGGCACCTGCATTATGAAAATTAATGAGGCGCCCTTTTCGATTAGATTGTTAAATAATGGCCAATGCAAATTATCTAAAGGTAAATCCAAATTATGGGAGGTATAAAAATGCTTGGGATTACTCATTTACGACATATAAGCATGATAACTCCGAATTTCGACGATCAAGCAGAGTTTTATGAAAAGGTTTGGGGACTTGATAGAGTGGATGTTCCGGGAGAGGAGAATACTGTTTATTTCCGCGGTGCTGGACCGGAACATCATATTTTAAGCCTTCACAAGGGAGAAAAACGAGGATTGCACCATATAGCTTTTGGAATGGTCGATAAAAATGCTGTGGATCGTGCAGCGGGGATTCTACAATCGAAGGGCGTTCGAATTATTGAACCACCTGGATATTTGGATGAAGCAGGTGCAGGTTATGGCCTGCGGTTTATTGATCCGGAAAATCGCGTGATTGAGCTCTCGGCTTGGGTGGAAGTGCAAACGTCTATTTGGAGCAAGAAAAATGTCGATCCAGTGAAACTGAATCATGTTGTAATGAACACGAAGAACTTAGATATGATCGTTGAGTTTTATACGGACGTACTCGGTTTTAAAGTTACTGATTGGAGTGAGCACCAAATGTCATTCCTGCGGTGCAACAGGAAGCATCACTCCATTGCCTTCAATCAAGATGAGCATGCGTCAGTCAATCATATCGCATACGAAGTCGATTCCGTGGATGAACTGATGCGAGGAATAAGCAATGTCCGAAAAGCGGGCTTGTCAGAACTTTGGGGACCTGGACGTCATGGGCCTGGAGACAATATTTTCTGTTATTTTCAAGACCCAGGCGGTTTTGTTATGGAGTATACATGTTATCTGGAAACGATCGAAGATGAATCTGAGTGGAGAGCACGTGTATGGAAACGGGTTCCGCATTTAATGGATCAGTGGGGGATTGCAGGGCCGCCGAAACCTGAAGCCCGCAAAGCAATGGGAGGAGATCCCGATCCAGGATGGGTTGATTCTCATATAGATGGTTCTGTCATGGCGGAAAAATGAGGAGGATTTTGATTTCCTCCCATGATTCTTGCGCGTAGTTAGCTTCTTGTAGATTAAAGGACAGCATTTGAGGAAAATGGCTTTGAAAAGGAGTGAAGAGAGTGGATTTAGGATTGCAAGGAAAAGTGGCTGTCATTATGGGCGGCACGTCGGGCGTGGGATTAAAAACAGCAGAAATGTTTTTAGCTGAAGGAGCGAAAGTGGCTATTTGCGGCAGAAGCGCTGAGCGTATGGAAAGTGCACAAAGTCAATTACTCTCATTTGGTGAAAAGGCAGATATTTTTGCATCAACATGTGATGTCACCTCAAAATCGGATGTGGATTCTTTCATTAATGGTACCGCTGAGAGGTTTGGCGGAATCGATATATTGGTGAATGCAGCCGGTCAAAGCGTGATGGGTCACTTTTTTGACATAACGGATGAGCAGTGGGAAGAACAGATTCAGTTAAAGTTCTTTGCCATCATATATGCAGTTCGTGCTTCGCATCCTCATTTAGTGAAAAGGGGAGGAGGGCGGATTATTAATATTAATGCGACGCTTGCTAAAGAACCTGAACGTCATATGGTAGCGACTGCAGCAGCAAGGGCTGGCCTCCTTAATTTAAGCAAAACCTTGTCCCAGGAATTGGCCTTTGACAATATATTGGTCAATTCAGTGAGTCTTGGATTGATCCGGACTGATCAATGGGAGCGAAGAAGATTGAAAAATGCGCCTGATATGGACCCTGAAGAGTATTACGGGGACCTTGCGAAAAAACGGAATATCCCCCTCGGCCGCGTAGGCGAAGCGGAAGAAGTGGCCAGTGTCATTGTTTTCCTTGCTTCAGACAAAGCAAGTTATGTAGCGGGTTCGACGATTGAGACGGCAGGAGCGATTGGAAAGGCACTATAAATATATTACTAAAAAAGGTAGGATAACGCGATGAAAATAAAAGAAGAAATAGAGTTTACGACCGCCGATTCCATCGTAAAGGAGCTTGTTCAAGCAGGAGTGGAAGCAGCTTTCGGGATTGTCAGCATTCACAATATGCCCATCTATGATGCAATTCTTAGAGAAGGGAGCATCAAACTTATATGTTCACGCGGTGAGAGCGGTGCCGTAAACATGGCTGATGGATATGCCCGCGCCACTGGGAAATTGGGTGTAGTGATTACCAGTACTGGAACAGGGGCAGGAAATGCTGCTGGTTCCTTGGTGGAAGCTTGGGCAGCTGGTGTTCCCCTTCTTCACCTTACAGGTGAGGTGGCTTCTTCTTATCTTGGTACAGGCAAAGGATACATACATGAGTGTAAAGACCAGCTTTCAATGATGAGCGGGGCTTGTAAAAATGCAGTGAGGCTTAGAAACCCTGATCAAACCGCAGCAGTAGTTAGGAAGGCAATCGAAGAAGCGTTAACTGCACCAACGGGCCCGGTTACATTGGAAATTCCCATCGACTATCAATCGGCGATCATAGAAGATCTTTCACTCGAAGGGCTACGAGCTTCAACATCTGAAACAAATCCATTGCCATTCATTCCTGAACAAGCTGTGCAAAAAATAGTGGGGGCACGCCGTCCTGTGATATGGGCCGGTGGTGGAGTCATCAGTGCCAATGCTTCGCAAGAGCTGCAAAAATTAGCGGAAATCCTTGGTGCAGCGGTTATAACCAGTCAGTCAGGAAAAGGTTCGATTCCAGAAAACCATGAACAATGCATAGGACATTTTGCGGCATATGAAACAACTAAAGAGTTTTTAAGAAATGCAGATTTATTGATTAGCGTAGGTGTTAGGTTTAGGGGGAATGAAACATCCAACTGGAAAGTACCGGTGCCACAAGAACATATAGCGATCGATGCGGATTGGCAGGCCATTAACCGGAACTATAAAGCCACGTTAGGATTAGTTGGCGATGCAAAAGATATGCTTGCTGCCGTCATTGAAAAGCTTGAAGAACATTCAGTTCATGCGGAGCCATCTTATTTACAAGAAGTTCTTTCGCTTAGAAATGAAGTACGTGCCCAACTCAGGGAAACGCTTGGACCTTATGAGCAATTTGTGGATGGCATGAGGGATATATTACCAGACGATACTATTCTAGTCCGTGATGTAACCGTTCAGGCAAACGTTTGGGGCAGCCGTTTATTTGAAATCTATGAACCGAGAACATCCATTCATGCATCAGGGGGAGGAATTGGTCAAGGTCTTCCAACAGCAATCGGTGCCCAAATGGGTTGTCAAGATAAAACCGTCGTTCTTATGGCTGGAGATGGTGGGTTCATGGTTAACGTCGGGGAAATGGTTACGGCAGCCGAAGAAAACTTACCAGTTATTATCGTATTATTCGATGACTCAGGCTATGGGGTTCTTCGCAATATTCAAACAGCCGCATATGGCCGGCAGGTAGCCGTGGATTTATTGAGCCCTGATTTTGTGAAACTGGCTGAGTCCATGCATTTTGAAGCGGTGCGTATTGGTTCTGGAGATGAATTCATATCCGAACTGAAAAAGGCTAAGGAAAGACGTAAACCTTCAATGATCGTTGTTGATATGGAAGCTGTGGGGCCAATGGCCAAGCCATTTGGCGGACCGCCAGGAGCTGCAGAAGCATTCAAGCCAAAAAAACTATAAGGAGGATTGAGAATGATTTCGACATACCCATTTGTTTCAGGAAAATATCTAGTTAATGGAGAATGGAGAGAATTACCGGAAAAAGTCGATGTAGTGAATCCGGCAAATACATCGGAAGTAGTTGGCCAGGTGGCAAAATGCTCTGAAGAAATCGTGAATGACGCAATTGAAGCGGCGGAAAATGCTTTTGATACGTGGTCCCGCTCTGATATCGGGGAACGGGCAACCCGTATGAATACTGCGGCAGAAGAGCTTTCAAAAGTTATCGAGGAAAATGTTACAGTGTTTGTACGTGAAAATGGCAAAACACTTGTTGAAGCTAAAAAGGATTTATTGCGCTGTGTTGAAGTCATGAAGGGCTGTGCAGCAGAGTTACTTGATTGGTGGAAGCCTGAAGTCCTCCCAGGAAAACAAAAAGTCCAAATCCGAAGAAGGGCAAGAGGTGTCACGGCAATAATCACACCATGGAATTCTCCGATGATATTAACCTTTAAAAGGGTCATACCTGCTGTTTTGGCAGGCAATGCCGTTGTCGTAAAACCTGCAACGAATTGTCCCTTAACGATCATGACCTGTTTAAAAGTAGTTGCCGAACATTTCCCTCCAGGAGTCATCAATATAGTCTCAGGATCTGGAAAAGCAATCGGCGACACACTATGTACCGATTCACGCGTACGGACATTGGCGTTTGTCGGAAGTACGGAAACCGGGAAAGATATCATGCAGAAATCATCTGGAAATCTGCAAAAAGTATATATGGAACTTGGCGGCAATGATCCTGCCATCATTTTGGAAGATGCCAATATGGATGAAGCGGCTATCAAACGTTTGAGGATGGGGATTTTACGAGCTGCGGGTCAGGTCTGTTCTGCTGTAAAAAGAGTGTATGTCCAAGAATCACGTTATGATGAAGTTGTGGAGAAGCTGACCAAAGAGTTTAGCCGGATGGTAATCGGTGATGGCATTCAGCCTGATGTAACTATGGGTCCATTGAATAATAAAGCACAATATGACTTTGTGAATAGCTTGATCGAACGTACCGCTAAGTCAGGAGGAAATATAATCACAACCGGCATCCAGCTGAATCCGGAAACTTGGGATAAAGGTTATTATATGCTTCCTTCCATTATTACTGGCGTCAATCAGCAGAGCGAATTGGTTCGAGTGGAACAATTCGGGCCCATCATTCCAATTTTACCTTTCAAAGATATTGATGAAGCTGTAAAATTAGCGAATGATAGTGAGTTTGCGCTGCGTGCATCTGTTTGGACCGAGAATGAAGATATCGCTGTCGAAATGGCAGATCGTCTTGAAGCTGGTGCTGTTTTCCATAATAATCATACCGTTTTCAGCGACTTGGCCCTGGATTTCCCTGGCTTAAAAGAAAGCGGTGTTTCTCGGGAAACAAGACATTGCGGGTTGGAATTCTTTGCGGACTCATACGGGTTTGCTGATTGAGGAAGGATGAAACTACATGAAGTTAGGTTTAATAGGGTGCGGTAATATCGGAAAATTTCTGCTTCAGGCCATTAATAACGACGGGCATCTTCCAGGTGGGAGAATCGTTGCGATTTATGCCCGCCGTGAAGAAATTGCCTCACAACTAGCAGAAGAATTCAGGACACAGTCATATGGTGATGTCGACGAACTTCTTGAATCCGATGTAGATTTAGTCATAGAGGCTGCAACGATAGAAGCAGCTGAAGAGTATGCATTGAAAGTGCTTAAAAGCGGGAAGGATCTCTTGCTAAGCAGCATTGGCGTTATGGCGAATTCTGCCTTTGAAGAACAATCAAACCAGATTTGTAAATTGAATAACGTGAATATTCTCCTTCCGTCTGGTGCGATTGGAGGTCTCGATTTACTTAAATCGGCAAAAGCGGTGAATGGCCTTGAATCTGTTTGCATCACCACAAGAAAACCGCCAAACGCATTGCCCGTAGGGTCTTCAGTGACAGAAGAAACGTTATTATTTGAAGGATCTGCTGCGGAAGCGATAAAACAGTTTCCGAGAAACATTAATGTTGCGATTGTGCTGTCTATGGCTGGTCTTGGATCAGAAAAGACGAAAGTGAAAATCATTGCCGATCCAAATGTGTTAAAAAACAATCACCTGATAGAAGCGTCAGGTTCGTTCGGGAAACTGAAACTGGAAGTGGAAAATGATCCGATGCCTAATAATCCGAAAACGAGTTATCTAGCGGCATTAAGTGTTTTGGCGACTCTGCAAAATAAGGAAAAGAGCGTTCAAATCGGGTAATGCATTATGATGTAAAGCTTGGAAGGGAGAGAAAAAGTATGCTTAAAACTGAAAAATCCTTAGAAGAAATGTCGAAACAGCAAGTTGTTAACTATTTGAACGAAACGGTTAAACCAGAGGAAGGCGTTATACCTGCATACCTCCTTGGAGACCCGAAAGTTTATGATATAGAACATGAAAAAGTGTTTTTGAAAACATGGGTTTTTATCGGTCATGAATCTGAAGTACCGAACAAAGGAGACTTCATGACCCGTGAACTTGCTGGCTACTCGCTCATCATAACTCGTGATGCTGAAGGGGAAATCAGGGCGTTTTATAATATGTGCACCCATCGCGGAATGAAACTATGCCGTGCAGATAAAGGGAACAAGTCATTATTTACGTGCCCTTACCATGGGTTTAATTTTAAAAACACTGGTGAGCTCGTAGGAGTGCCATTACAAAAGGACATATATGGGGGGAACCTTGACCGCTCGGAAATGGGACTCCACAAAGTGAAGCTTGAATCCTATAAAGGTCTTTTATTTGGAACTTGGAATGAAGATGCAGAGCCACTTGAAGAGTTTCTTGGAGACATTAAATGGTATTTGGATATCCTTGTAGGACGTGCAGAAATGGAAGTGATCGGGGTTCCGCAAAGATTCGTTGTTAATTCCAACTGGAAAGTTGGTTCCGATAACTTTGTTGGTGATTCCTATCATACGATGGTCACACACGGATCCATTGCAAAACTGGGCATGGTGCCCAATGCTACCTATTCAAAGCGCGGTTTTCAAATCCATACGGATAACGGGCATGGACTAAACTTAGGGACACCTAATCCTGACTTCGCTTTCCCGGAAGAATTGAAAGATGAATTTAAAACTAATTTGTCTGAAGAACAATATGGAGTGTTATCAAACTTAAAGAATATGATTGGGAATGTCTTCCCTAACTTATCATTTTTAATATCCCATACAAAAATCAAAGACCAATTCATCTCCAACACTTCAATAAGGATGTGGCGGCCAATCGGTCACAATAAAATGGAAGTGATCGCTTGGATGCTCGTGGAAAAGAACGCCTCCCAAGATTGGAAAGATAGATCAAGAGATTCATTTATCTTGACTTTTAGTCCATCCGGTATTTTTGAACAGGATGATACGGAAGTTTTTACGGATATTACTGAAGCAGCCCAAGGCCCAATGCCTTTCCTAAAGAATCTAACCTACAATTATACAATGGGTCTTCATCGTGAACCAGTTGATTTTATAGGACCTGGTGTTGCATACGATGATAAATTCACTGAAGCGAGCCAGAGGAATTTTTACAAATACTGGCTTGAGTTGATGACGAAATGATAAGTGGGAGGGGGGAACGGAAATGAATGTGGAGAAAATGTTGCTCAAATGTGAATTTGAACAGTGGCTGTATGATGAAGCTCAATTATTGGATGATATTGAATTTGATGATTGGTTCGATTTAATGCACTCGAGCTTACGCTATCAAATGCCTGTACGTGTTAATAAAGAAGGGGTGGAACGCCCGGATTATTCAACGGAAATGTTTACATTTAATGATGATATTGAGCTGCTGAAACTGCGAGTGGATCGTTTGAAAACGGATTATGCATGGGCGGAAATACCGCCATCAAGAACACGGCGTTTTGTCTCAAATGTACGCGTTAAAGACTATGTTGAAGGTGAAAAGGCAGTCGTCAAGAGCTATCTGCTTATCTATCGGAGCCGCAGCACGGATATTCAGCATGATTTGATTTCAGGGGAACGAAATGATGAATTCATTTTCGAAGAAGGTAAATGGAAACTTTCAAAACGGATATTCATTGTTGATCAATCAACGATAAATACCAGAAATCTTGCTATCTTCGTATAATATTGACTTGAATAAAAAGAGATAACAAGGAGGCTGGTTACAATGGCAATGGCGTTAAAGGATAAAGTAGTGTTGATTACTGGAGGCAATTCAGGTATAGGAGAGGCTGTCACTAGACGTTTTATACAAGAAGGGGCAAAAGTCAGCATTATCGGACGCTCGATAGAAACGTTAAATAAAATGAAAGAGGAATTTGGTGAAGAAATCCTCATTAACCAAGGTGATGTAAGTAAATATGAAGACAATGAGAGGGCTGTTCAGGCCACTGTCAAGCAATTTGGAAAGCTGGATGTTTTCGTTGCCAATGCAGGAGTCTTTGATGGATTTGCAAAATTTGCCGACGTAACGCCAGATGCACTTTCAGAAGCATTTGATTTTCTGATCGATATTAACGTTAAAGGATCTTTCTTTGGTGCTAAAGCCGCTCTTAAAGAACTGCAAAAATCGAATGGCAATATTATTTTCACCGTATCCGGTGCTAGTTTCTATCCGGATGGCGGCGGGGTTTGGTACACAGCAAGCAAGCATGCCCAAATAGGGCTGATGCGCCAACTTGCTTTTGAACTTGCTCCTGACATAAGGGTGAATGCTGTAGCGCCTGGTGGCACTCTGACAGCATTATCGGTCATTCCTCCCCTACGTCCATTCGTTAAAATCGTGGATAATGAAACGAAGGCCAATAGCATTAAAAAAAGAAACCCTCTTCAGCTTGCACAGATGCCCGAAGATCATGTAGCTGCTTATGTCCTGTTAGCATCTGACGCTGCTCGTGCCATCACCGGCGAAGTCATCTCCAGTGATGGAGGATTGTCAGTTCGCGGATTAGGTTGAGTTCATAACAAAATAAACTACCGGAAGAAGGTTTATAGGTATGGCTGAATCACTATTGGGCAATAGGATTATTAATCAACTCGCATTTGTTGTAAATGATATTGATGCTGTTAATCTAGCTTTCACAAGATTGCTGGGCATTAAGAAGGCAGAACCGTTTCTAACTGGTGACAGTTCTGTTTCGAAAGTCACCTTTAGAGGTGTACCAACGGAATCACAATCCAAACTGGCTTTTCTGAATACACCAACCGTCCAATTTGAACTAATAGAACCCGATAAAAATCCAGGAACGATGCGTGAGTTCCTGGATGAAGTGGGTGAAGGGATTCACCATATTGCTTTTGATGTAGACTCTATCCAAAAAAGGCTGCCAATCATGGAGAAAAGTGGATACCCAGCTTTGCAAACGGGAGAATTCACTTCAAGTGACGGCCGATATGTATATGTGGATACACTAAATGATCACAAAACGTTAATTGAAATGCTTGAAAGTTCGGAGCCGAGAGAAACGGAATGGGAAAGACCAGAAGATGCTAGCGTTCAGCCGCTATTAGGGACTAACAAAGTGGAACAGATTGCGTTAGTTGTAAAAGACCTCGATGCGGCTGCAGAAGCATATTGTAAGTTGTTGGGGATTGAAAAACCTCAAATCATCCATTCTGGTTCAACTGATATTACAAACGTGATTTACAAAGGGAAGCCCACTGAAGGTAAGTCAAAATATATGTTCATCGATACGCCGTTAATTCAAATTGAATTAATCGAGCCGGGTGAATCACCCAGTACGTGGAAAGACCATCTTGAAACATATGGTGAGGGTGTTCACCATATCTCTTTTGTCGTTAAAGACATGGAGGCTAAAATG
The DNA here is from genome assembly GCF_054600815.1 of Peribacillus sp. N1. Classification (NCBI taxonomy): domain Bacteria; kingdom Bacillati; phylum Bacillota; class Bacilli; order Caryophanales; family Bacillaceae; genus Peribacillus; species Peribacillus sp. N1. The sequence goes on from NZ_BAAHZO010000001.1 coordinate 598,308, forward strand.
AAGACGTTAGAAGAAATGGGCTATCCTGTCATACAGACAGGTAACTTTTTTAACGGAAAAGGCCGATATGCCTATATTGATACAACATCGACCTATAAAGTCATTATTGAATTGCTAGAACGTTTTGATGAGTAAACAGGTAACAATGATCATCAAAAGGTGTTCGGATGAATTGTCTGGGTAAATGGAACTTACATAATTAGGAATAAGAACCCCAGCGGTCATTCAATCGAAAACCTGGCTATTTTCCTACCTGATCAGCTGATTAACTAACTAGAAGCGAAACCGTAAAAAGCATACAAGGCAATGGTCGGGAAGGGGACTTCAACCATGGCCTTGTACAGTGAATGAAAGTGAAAAATTTAACAACAAATGGGGAAATGAAAAATAATTCATAATATTAATATTATTAAAAAACACAAAAAGGAACCCATTTATTAAATTTTATTGTGATACAAGCTTTATGTAATCTAGGTAATATCATTTGGATATGGATCGTATTGACCTTTATTGCTTTTTCTGCATCTTTGTCACGAATGGCATGGATTACCTGTAAGTGCTCGTTGTTTCGTTCCTCATACCAAGATTTATCAACCATTGTAACATCTTCATTACGGGCGGATAAAAAGGAAATTCGAAAAGAAAGCCATAATGAATCCGTAGTCCTTTGGAGAAAGTTATTTCTCGAGTAAGAATATAATAAGCGGTGAAATTCAATGTTCGCACGGCTTGCCGCTATTCGTTCATTACTATTAATTGCCTGTTGCAGTTTATCCGTTGCCCATTCCAGTTTTTTAAATTCCTCTTCCGTAATTCCTTCACAAGCTTTTTATATCGAATAGTTTTCGAGCATTTTCCTGATTTCCAATTCCTGCTGTAAAAGTTCAATATCCACATTTGATATGACCATCCCTATACCAGGTTTCACCTGAAGCAAATTTTCCTGTTCCAATTCCTCAAAGCTTCACGAACCGGTGTACGGCTTCAATTGAATTGCTGGGCGATATCATCTTCCGTTAAACGGTCCCCAGGCAATATCCCTTCAATGATCGCATTTTTGATAACAAAAAATATTGCTCCCTTAAGGGCTAAGAAGAATAATGTTCTATTTGATCTGTAATAAATGATAGTGATTGGTTTCCATGGTGCTCCTTTCTAAAATCCAATTATATACAAGTGTATTTATTTTATCTTAAACCGATTGAAGTCATTTCAATGCTTCATACTTTTGATTATTTATACAATTCAATGGAATGGATGAAACTATTATTACTAAAGACGCTCACAAGGCTATCTGTCCATATTGGCAGGGGATAAAATCAGGGAAGTCCCCATCTATGCTGAACTGGGGAACTGCCTGATACTTTTGGGGAAACAAGGGTGTCATAGAGTAAGAGGAAGCTCATAGTTGTTTTATTATCATCGGTTGATATGGGTCACATTGCCGTGATGAATGATGTATATGGGGATTCTTTTTACAGATTACCATGCAAGAAGTGAGATTCATGTTGCTCGATTACATAAAGATGCTATGATTGAAATCGAAGCTTATACTAAAGAAAAGAATACATCAGATTGATATTTTCTTTAATATACTACATAGAGGATACAGGAGGAGTTTTAAAATGAATTTAGCACAATTTCCTAGAAAGAGATATACACCGACATATACACCAATTGAGAAATTAGGTCATTTTTCTGATGTTCTTGGTGGACCATCCATTTACGTTAAACGTGATGATATGCTTGGTTTGACGGCTGGGGGAAATAAAACAAGAAAACTGGAATTCCTTGTTGCCGATGCATTGGAAAAAGGCGCGGATACGTTGATTACATGTGGAGGCATTCAGTCAAATCATTGCCGCTTGACACTGGCTGCTGCGGTTAAAGAGAAAATGAAATGCATCCTTGTGTTGGAAGAGGGACTTTCAAAAAATTCAGAGCCGGATTTTAACGGTAACTATTTTCTCTATCATTTATTGGGGGCAGACCAAATTATAGTTGTACCTAATGGAGCGGACTTAATGCAAGAAATGCAGAAAGTGGCTAAAGAGGTAACAGGGAAAGGACACCGACCTTACATCATTCCGGTTGGTGGATCCAACGTCATTGGTGCAACCGGATATGTTGCATGCGCTCAGGAGATCTTGGCACAGTCCTTTGAGCAAGGGATTAATTTGAAAGCAGTAATTTGTGTAAGCGGCAGTGGGGGAATGCATGCTGGCTTGGTGGCAGGATTTCATGGCAATCAAAGTGGAGTATCAGTAATTGGAATAAACGTAAGCAGAGGAAAAGCGGAACAAGAAGAGAAAGTTTTTCAGCTTGTTAAAGAAACTTTAACACATATCGGCATTCCAAATTCAATTCCTCGTGAAGCTGTTACGTGTCTTGATGAGTATGTCGGGCCGGGTTATGCTTTGCCTACACCTGAAATGGTGGAAGCAGTCAAACTCATGGCAAGAACAGAAGGGATATTGCTGGATCCGGTATATACGGGTAAAGCGGCAGCGGGACTCATTGATTTAATAAAAAAAGGCACATTTAAGCCTGAGGATAACATCTTATTTGTTCACTCTGGTGGTGCTTCATCTTTATATGCCAATACTTCTCTATTTAATTGAAGTACTTATCATGCAGGCGGCCTAATCCCACTTTTTTCAATAAAGAGGCATGGTTATTAAGCGAAAAACATATCTCTAACGCATTGGTAGCGGAATTGACAATTGTCCATGGACAAAAGAGGATTCTACAATTGTAGAATCCTCTTTTAATGACTATTTTACTTATCGATTAAAATCGTCGTATGATCAAAAACAACTTTTCCATCAACAATCGTTAGCTGTACCTTTGTATTAGGAATTTCTTCTGCTGGTACTTCAAAGAGATTTTGTTCTAATACTATGATATCAGCAAGTTTTCCTACTTCTAATGTACCCAGTTCCTCATATCTAAAAGTACCATAAGTTTTCAATGCTTCGGACAGTGTGATGCACTCATGTGGATGCCATACCATTTCCCCGCTGCTGTCGAATCTCGTTACTGCACGACCTATACTAAGCTTATTTTTGCATGGCTTTATCTCCTAACCAACACAGAATTTATAATATATTAATAACATAATTACCCACTATTATTAAGTAGTGATTCTTGTTGTGTATAGCTAGTAGTAGGAAGATTTGAACCACGTCCATTAAATTGCAGTCACAAACTTACCGTCCAGTATTCGATTTAAACCTGGTTATCCATTTAAATATAAAGTCAATGGACGTTCAAAAAGACTGAAAGTTTAATCTCAAAATAAAATGATTAATAAGGAATTTGTAATGAGGGAACGTATGTTTTATAATGTGCTTTGAGAAAGTAATTATCTAACGGAATAGGGGAGGTATTATATGTATATTACAATTTCAGATTTTATTAAAGAATGGAATAAAGAAGCCATTCTCACTCAAAATGTCTTGGATAGTTTGACTGATGAATCTTTAGAACAACAAGTTTATCCTGAAGGTCGCACTTTAGGAAGAATTGTGTGGCATTTCACCACGAATATTCCAGATTATCTAGCTCATTTCGGGTTAAAGATAGACCGGATAGAAAGTTCGGAAAACGTCCCTTCTTCAGCACAGGAAATTGCTATCACTTTTAAAAATGTAAGTTCTCACGCAGCCAAAATAATTGAACAACAATGGACGGACGCATCCCTAGAGCAAATACAAGAAGCGTTTGGTAGACAGGAAACAAATGCTTCCATCCTTATGGGGCTAATCAAGCATATTGTTCATCATCGCGGACAAGTTACGGTTCTGATGCGTCAAGCAGGAATAAAACCTTATGGGGTATATGGACCGCCAAAAGAAGATTGGATTCATCTAGGTGTGGAGAGTCCACCACTTTAATAACTTATGCATGCTTAAGTAATGACCTTAACTAACGGGGCCATTAGCGAATAATTAAATCCCAGTTTCAATTTTATAACCGAGTTAAATAATATGTTAAAGCATCCTTTGAAGGGTGCTTTCTTATTTTGTCAAGAAGGGTTTAAATAAAACCTGCTAATTAGAGAAGATGTTTTAAATGGCATTTTCCTTTTTTTAATTAAAGCTATTGAAGTAAATGTAAAAGTAAAAGGTGGAATGGGTTCCAGTCTTTCCCTTTGAATAGGCTATGTTAAACCATTATTGCAGAATAGTTCTTTAGTAGTATTATTTATAATTATGCTATATTAAGCTTCCATATCCTGAACCCCACCGTAATTGCCACAACCATCGGCACAACTATATCCGTCAATGATAAGGAGTTAAACAAAACGACTATAATGACGAGATCTTTACCAAATCAATTAAAGCTGACTGAAAGTGTATAGATATAGTGCAGGACTTATAAATATCAGTATTTTGTTGAAAAATGTCGTTATTTGCGAATATCATTATCGTCATTTCTGAGATATTATTATATTGAATTAACACATTGAAGTGATAATGCAACTTTTATGTCGGGGCTCAATTAAGTGAGTGGGGGAAAATAAATGAGTGTAATCATCGAGAAGAAACGAGTGGAAAACTATACTCATATGGAAGATGTAATGTTGGTTGGGAAAATCCATAATGGTGATGAAGATGCACTGGACTTTTTAATTAAAAAATACAGATGTGTCGTTCAATCAAATGCTTTGAAGTATTTTTTAACGGGTGGAGATAAGGAAGACGTCTATCAGGAAGGGATGATTGGACTATATAAGGCCATTCGGGACTACAAGAATTGCAAAAAGTCATCTTTCAGATCATTTGCGGAACTGTGTATTACAAGACAAATCATAACGGCTGTTAAAGCGGCTATTTGCCAAAAGCATTCTCCCTTAAATAATTATGTTTCATTGTATAAGCCTAATCAAGGGGAGTCGGAACAGTGCCTAATTGATCTAATCCCTGAAAAGAGACAAAATGACCCAGTCACGATCTTAATTAAATCAGAAGAAATTTGCGATATTGAGCTAATTTTAACGGAAGTCCTTAGTGAGTTGGAAACTAGTGTTGTGGACTTGTACCTGGAAGGAAAAACTTATTTTGAAATATCAAAGGAATTGAATGTTCCAAAAAAGACGATCGATAATGCACTTCAGCGGGTAAAAAGGAAGTTGGAGCGGTACTTCGAGTCCAGGAGGTTGGAAGCATAATAACTATAATTCTTTGAATTTTCATTCATTATTATTTGCAAAACTTCGAAACGATTCAGTAATAAAAAATAGAATGGATAAAAACAATAGTTAAATGCATTCATTCCTGGTAATGGGGCTATTAGTGCAGTGCTATCCTATGAGAAAATAAAAATCCCTCTAGGTAAATGCCGATGATAAATTCCCTGAGTATAAACACAAAAAAGCCCAACTGAAACAGAAGGGCTTTTACTTGTTCATTTTAAATCAATTCACTCTATTCAACTGGAGATTATATCTTAATGTTTCTTCGTCTGTATATAATTTGTATCCAAGTCCATCACTGTAGTCAAGAAATACTTTATCCGGAAGATGCTTTTTAGACTCACTTGATATTAAGATGGGGACCCCATCAATTATGAATCTCTCATCATCTTCGTTCTTATCATCAATTTTCAATTCGTGTTCCACATAAATCGAACAGCTTCCAATATAAATGGCTTCGATACGAACACCTTCATTCTCTTTATAATCCACTTTTAATAGTTGTTCAATCGCTGCTTCTTTAATCTCAATATTCATTAAACCCGCTCCCATACAAAATTGATATTATTTTTATCTATCCAAGGAAAACAAAAATCAAGCCAAAGAAGATTGCTCTAGTTATTCGTATACCCAATTGTTTATAAGTTAATGTGTATAAGAAAGACAAGTTGGGATTTACTCAGACTTCTTAATTAAGTATATTTCCTTAACGTAGGCAAACCTCGGCTTTATTGTCGAAATTTACTTAATGCAACTTTTCCCCGTTTTGGTTACATAAGCAACCTGTTAAGAGCGTGCTCCCGGATTTCCCAGTCTGTAACTTTATAACAGCAATCTTCGCAAAGATCATCCTATCGGCTTTGCTTTCATGGGCCATTTTTTGTTTAATTCAGTTATAAAAGTCTTGACATTCTTTTTATCTTCCATAATTGGGGAATAGACGTACGAAAGTGTCCTGTTAAAGGATTCATTTTTTACCTGAATAATAGAAAGGATTTTATTTTGTACATCCCTTTCAATTACACTTCGGGAAAGCAGAGCCAGCCCTGCGCCGTTTTTTATAAGTGTTTCTTTTATTCCTTGATTACTGCTTATCGTGAGTATCGATTTAATTTTCAATCCGTTTGATCGTATGACGTGATTAAGGTATTCACGAGTACCAGATCCAACTTCCCTGGTTACCCATGCTTGGTCATGTAAATCAGTAATCTCCACTTCGTCTTTATTAGAGAGTACATGATTGTTAGAAGACACAATGAATAGCTCGTCTTGCATGAATGGGTGGACAGAAAGCTCTTTTTCATTAGTTTGACCCTCGATTAAGCCAATATCCACTTTGTATAGCCGAACGGCTTGAACGATTTCTTCCGTGTTTCCAATTACGACTTGAAGTTCGAGTTCAGGATAGTCCTCTTGAAGGTCGATGAGTAAAGAAGGAAGGATATACTCTCCTATTGTAAAACTTGCCCCTATCTTTAATTCGCCCTTGATGGAACTATCGTGTTCCTGAATGTCTTGTCTGGTCTGTTCATAGATTGTGATCATTTGCTTGGCCCGGTCGTAAAGAATTTCTCCCGTCAAGGTGACTTTTAGGAATTTAGGAGAACGGAGAAATAATTTCGTTTGGAACTCTTCCTCCAATTTTTTTATATGTAAACTTACACTTGGTTGGGACATAAGAAGCATTTCTGCTGTTTTTGTAAAATTCTTGACCTCTACAAGGGTCACGAATGTTTTTAGAGCATCATAGTACATAGAAATTTCTCCTTATTATTAATATTCTTAATAGTTACAATAAATTATATATATTTTACTAATGATGTGACTTCCAGTAAAGTTTTAATGAGAAACTTATTTTAGGAAGAGTATAGGCTGTGGAAGGCTATTGTCCTTTATAACCTTATTTTTTATTTGTTGCGAGCTATGAACCTATATGACTATTTTTTTTGCAGTTAAAACCGACTTGGTCTATAGGAGTAAACGAGTTAATTAATTTATGGATGGATATAAAAATGTTTAAACCCACTCGTTATACATAATAGTCAACTAAGATAAGTTAATATCCCTTTGTGAGGTGGAAATCGTGCAACTTCAGGTAAGTAACAGTCCCTTTAATCAAGAGCAGGCAGAGCTCCTTAACAGCCTACTGCCAAGCTTGACAGAAACACAAAAAATTTGGTTGAGCGGTTATCTGACTGCATCTTTGTCAGTTTCGAATATCAGTTCAGCCGTCGCCCCGGTACTGGAAGCTCAAAGCGGCGGGAAGACAATATCAAAAGAGGTGACCATTCTTTTTGGTTCACAGACGGGTAATGCTCAAGGGCTGGCAGAAAAGGCGGCGAGTAAGCTTGAGGGTAATGGCTTTCAGGTTACCATTTCATCCATGAGTGACTTTAAAGTCAACAATTTGAAAAAAGTCAAAAATCTCCTGATTGCCGTTAGCACGCATGGAGAAGGTGATCCTCCGGATAATACATTGTCCTTCCATGAGTACCTTCATGGCAGGAGGGCACCAAGCCTTGAAGGTCTCCGCTTTTCGGTATTGGCGCTAGGAGACAGCTCATACGAGTTTTTCTGTGAAACGGGAAAACAATTCGATAAACGCTTGGAGGAACTTGGCGGGACACGTTTATTTCCGAGAATGGACTGTGACCTTGATTATGATGAGCCTGCTAGCGAATGGCTGGATGGAGTACTTTCTAGTTTAAGTGAAGGGGAAGTCAGTTCAATTGCTGCTGTTCCCGCATCGAAAGCCTCAGTAAGTGAACAAACGTATTCGAGAACAAATCCGTTTAAAGCGGAAGTGTTGGAAAATATAAATTTGAACGGCCGTGGCTCCAATAAAGAGACACATCATCTTGAGTTATCTCTTGAGGGCTCAGGTCTTACATTCGAACCTGGTGACAGCCTTGGTGTTTATCCGAAAAATGATTCGGATTTAGTGGATATGCTTCTTACGGAACTCAATTGGGACCCTGAAGAAACCGTGAAGGTCAATAAGCAGGGAGACCTTCGACAGCTTAGGGAATCGCTCATCTCCGATTTTGAAATTACGGTTTTGACAAAATCGCTCATTGAACAAGCGGCACAGCTTTCAGGTAACGAGGATTTAAAGGAGCTTTTAGAGCCTGGTAATGAAGAAAGGTTAAAAGAATATCGTGAAGGCCGTGATTTGCTTGATTTTGTCCGTGATTTTGGCACATGGGGCGAATCGGCGCAAGAGTTCGTATCGATACTCCGGAAAATGCCAGCCCGTCTATATTCGATTGCGAATAGCTTATCCGCATATCCGGATGAAGTGCATTTGACAATCGGAGCCGTCCGGTATGAAAGTCACGGACGGGAAAGAAACGGTGTCTGCTCCATTTTATGTGCGGACAGATTACAGCCAGGGGACACGCTGCCCGTTTACATTCAGCATAACCAGAACTTCAAGCAGCCGGAGAACCCAGACACTCCAATTATCATGGTTGGACCGGGAACGGGCATTGCTCCGTTCAGATCCTTTATCCAGGATCGCGAAGAAGCTGAAGCGACAGGAAAAACGTGGCTCTTTTACGGCGATCAGCATTTCGTGACGGATTTCCTTTATCAGACTGAATGGCAAAAGTGGTTGAAAACAGGTGTACTTACGAAAATGGATGTTGCCTTTTCACGAGATACTGACGAAAAAGTGTATGTTCAAAACCGGATGCGCGAGCACAGCGGGGAATTATACGAATGGCTTCAAGAAGGTGCAGCTGTATACATTTGCGGTGACGAGAAAAACATGGCACATGATGTGCATAATACGCTTATTGAGATCATTGAAAAAGAAGGCAATATGAGCCATGCTGATGCGAAGGCTTATCTTGAAGAAATGCAACAGAATAAACGCTATCAACGTGATGTGTACTGAAATTTGAATGAAAAGGAGATAACAACATGGTGAAAACACTATTAAAAGCACCAGAAGGCCCGCCCAGTGATGTTGAGCAAATTAAAGAAAAAAGCGATTATTTGCGAGGTACACTTGGAAAAGTGATGCAGGATCGGATCAGCGCCGGTATTCCGGATGATGACAACCGATTAATGAAACATCACGGCAGCTATTTGCAGGATGACCGGGATCTGCGCAATGAGCGTCAAAAACAAAAGCTTGAGCCTGCCTATCAGTTTATGTTGCGTGTCCGTATGGCCGGCGGGGTAGCACAGCCTTCTCAATGGCTTGTTATGGATGACCTCGCTCAGAAATACGGAAACGGAACTTTGAAATTGACAACAAGACAGACGTTTCAAATGCATGGTATTTTAAAATGGAATATGAAAAAAACCATTCAGGAAATCCATGCTTCCATGCTGGATACAATTGCTGCATGCGGAGATGTAAACCGGAACGTAATGTGCAATTCGATTCCATTTCAATCCGAAATCCATTCTGAAGTATATGAATGGTCAAAAAAATTGAGTGATTATCTATTGCCGCGTACAAGGGCGTACCATGAAATCTGGCTGGATGAAGAAAAAGTGGTTGGTTCTCCTGAAGTGGAGGAAGTCGAACCAATGTACGGAAAGCTTTATTTGCCAAGGAAGTTTAAAATAGGCATTGCCGTACCACCATCCAATGATATTGATGTTTACTCCCAGGATCTTGGCTTCATAGCAATTGTTGAAAATGGAAAACTCGTTGGTTTTAATGTAGCGATTGGCGGCGGAATGGGAATGAGCCACGGTGACAAGGCGACATATCCTCAACTAGCCAAGGTAATCGGCTTTTGCCAGCCAGACAAAATACTGGATGTGGCTGAAAAAATCATAACGATTCAGCGAGATTACGGGAACCGATCCGTACGGAAAAATGCTCGGTTCAAGTATACGGTAGACCGGCTTGGGCTCCAAGCGGTAAAGGCTGAACTGGAAAATCGTTTAGGCTGGAAGCTGGAGGAAGAGAGAACATATCATTTTGATAATAATGGTGACCGCTATGGTTGGGTAAAAGGAATGCAAGGGAAATGGCATTTTACACTATTTGTCGAGGGTGGCCGAATTGCCGATATCAATGATTACAAGCTGATGACCGGTTTGCGCGAGATCGCAAAGATCCATACGGGTGATTTCCGTTTGACGGCCAATCAAAACCTTATTATTGCAGATGTGTCAAGCCAGAAAAAGAAAAAGATCATAGAATTGCTTGAAACATACGGTTTGACGGATGGTGCGCATCATTCGGCGCTCCGACGCAGCTCGATTGCATGCGTGGCGCTTCCAACATGCGGGTTGGCAATGGCCGAAGCAGAGCGTTATTTGCCGGTTCTGCTTGATAAAATCGAGACCATCGTTGATGAAAACGGCCTGAGGAACGAAGAAATCACAATTCGCATGACCGGTTGTCCGAATGGATGTGCCCGACATGCACTTGGGGAAATTGGTTTTATCGGTAAGGCACCTGGCAAATATAATATGTATCTAGGTGCTGCATTCGACGGAAGCCGATTAAGTAAAATGTACCGTGAAAACATCGGTGAAGAAGAGATATTAAAAGAGCTGCGTGTACTTCTTTCCCGTTATGCAAAAGAACGTCAGCAAGGAGAGCATTTCGGCGACTTTGTCATCAATGCTGGCATTGTCAAAGAAGTGACGGATGGAACGAATTTTCATGATTGATTAAAACAAACGAGAGACAGGAATAACTTCCTGTCTCTTTTGGTATTCAAAGGTTTTCCGGTGTGCCTGGAACACCGATATGTTGAATCATGACCATACACAGCTATCGCCTATTTATTTGACTTGCTGTTATTTTGATAGGCTACTTCTGCTTCAATCTCAATGAGGAAATCCGGCGAAACCAAACTTTCTACGCCTACTGTTGAACGGGCTGTTTTCACTGGATTTTCTTTTGTATTAAAGAACAGAGCATAGGCATCGAACCAACCTTGATAGTCTGGTTCATCTCCTTTGTTCGGATCTGGCGCGACATACACACGCAGATAGGTTACATCAGCAAGGGAAAGTCCTTTTGTTTTCAAATCTGCTCCTAATTTCTCTAAAATCCCGATTGCCTGCTTTTCTGTATTGCCATATCTCTCATAAGTGGTTTTTCCATCCTTGTTTAAAAGAGGGGCTACTGTTCCGCTAAACAATATCCGGTTATAACTTTGAGGTACAGCAACTGAACTGGAAATCTCAGAAGTTGGGGACCCAAAGAAGGTCACTTTATCCGATTTCAATTCATCTTTTTCGTTATCTGCGGAAGCAACAGAGAATCCTGCGATTAAACTCACACTTAATACTGAGGCAGCGATGATCGATTTCATAGGTGTTTTCATAAAGTCACCTCCTGTTATTTATGTAACAACGATAGGTAAATGATTTGATTCATTTGTGCTGCTTTAGAAGGGACTTTACCTTCTTTTAATAATTCTGCATGAATCCGGCTAACCATGTTTCAAAAGCACCTGCCAGTCAACCAGTTAAATTACTTCTCTGTTCACAATTTGATTTGAAAGTAATTTTCCAATCAGATGAAGAATATTAAATGGCCTATCGATATTTCATCATTCTGAGACCCCGGTTTGGATGATGTTCACTTTAGTTTCTATATTAATGTCCATCACCGGATAAATCTTTTTCCAATGTTCATAGGTCAGTTTTTTATTTTTGGCGTGATATTTTTCCTTAAGGCCAATTGGATCAAGGGATTTTTTCTGAAGATCTTTAATAAGTCGGTTTGCTTGCTTGGTTAAATCAGCTTCCATTTCCTTTTCAATTTTCTTTATCATCTTTCTATTGGTAAGGTTTTCACTTCGCATGGATTCCTTGATTTGTCCTTTAATTTTGATCTTAATCGTGATCGAGGGATTTTTCTCTGAGCCGGATACCTGATAACTTGAACCGCTTCGGATACTTTCCACTACGATATCGCTTTCTTTCTTATCTTTTAATTTGAATTTATATATTCCCCGCCTATGATGCTGAACTAATGTCTTGAAAATGAACATATCATCGGTTCGAACTTTCGTGACCATCTTATTTTCATGAAATAGGGCCACTCCAGAAACAGCAACTTCATTATTAATTAATTTAATTAAAGGAAGATACGAATCACCGCCAGTTTCTAGAGCGTTTCCTAAAAAAAGATGGAGGTTAGTATCGGGTCCGTTCCCCGTTTCATTTTGTTGATTTATCAAATCCGATAAAAAGATTCCAATATTCACATTCGTATTTGGTGGTTTCGTATTTATGACATTCTTGACCTTTCCTTCCACGATGGCCAAAATGACCCTGTTTCCAAGTTGCGGCTCACGGTAGAGATAATCGGTCAGTTCTGTCATTCCGATTTCACGAACCATTTTCTCGCTGAATAAAACGATGCGTGTCTGTCCAAGCATTACCGGCTTATCCGCTTTTTTGGAAACAACAGCCTGGACATCACTTGTTGTCGTCGATGTTCCAGTTAAGATTTGATATTTACCCATCTTGTCCTGTTGGAAGATAGGGATGACGAACATTCCTTCGACATGATCATTCTTAAGTATATCGTAGCCAATGGCTTGGGACATATTGACTTCGTCAACCACCCTTGGCTCGGCACAGCTGCAAAGGAGGGGAAAAGCCAATATAACAAGAAATAATTTTCTCATAAACGTTTCCTCATTTTCTTTATATAAATGACGACCAAAAGAAGAGGCAAGTATAAAGCAACAAAGAGTGCGCCGTATGGATTGATGATTTTACGTAATATATATAGTGAATCGACATCAAAAACAAAAATATTCGTAAGCAGGATTATAATGGACATTCCTAATAATGGATACTTTTGCTGAACATTGAATAAACGCTTGAAACCTCGGCTTGCTGCCCACAAGGATATGGTCATGTTGGGTATGATGACGATGGCCCACCAAGAAACGTCTATATATTCAAATCGTTGAATAAAGGGCAATTCGACAATACTGGTCAATGTCAGTGTCGGCCATATAGTCAGTTCCAACTGTTTTTGTGAATAAAAAACAATTGAAACTAAATAAACGAATACGGTTATTAAGGTTGTTGTTAAGGCCCCTCCATGAGCATATTTTTGTGAAGTTTTAGCATCTTTGATGAACGGATAAAACATAACGATCGTTTCAAAACCAAGCATCGTTAATGAAGTACTTCTGGTTCCTTTCAATATATCCATTAGAGAGTGGTGGAAAACAGGAAGCAAATTGGTGAATTCAGAGTATTTCATGGCATAGAATAGGACAAATAAAAGCCAGTATGTCAAAATGGAGCTTAAAAAGGTAATACCCGTAATCGTTCGGAACCCTCCCGTATTTATATAATAAATCAGGATCAGAAAAACTGAAGCAAACGCCCAAGAAGGTACCTCTTCAAACATCCATACATGTATGACATTTATATAGCTAATCATGACTGTCATCCCTAGGATCAAAAAGTAAAGAATGAATAATAGACTGAAGAAATTCCCGATCCATTTTCCGAATGCATGATTATTGGCAGAAATGATATCACCAGGGACGATACTGAAGATTTTATATATGACCCAAATCATTATATGAACGATCAGGCCGGCTAGTAGTATCGAAATCCAGCCATCTGTTCCCGTTGTCTTCGCTAAAACTCTTTGAAAACTTAAAACGCCTATTCCCGTTTGCATTGAATGCACTAAAAAAAATACATAAAACGGTGACACTTTATACTTTTCATTAACTCCAGCTTGGTTCATATAGGACCCTCATTTAAATCATTCATTAAAATCATTTTTTTTGATTCTTGCTTTTTTGGGCTGCTGTCTGGATATATCATCAGGACGTAAATTTACAGGCCGTGACTTGAAAAGATTTAAAGGAAGCCGAACAAAGCTGTCTTTCCAATCTTGCATGCGAAATGGGTAGATCGGTTCGAGGTACGGGTGTCCCATTGATGTTAATTTGATAAGGTGGGTCATCAAAAACACGGCTGCTATGGTAATGCCGAGCAGCCCCCAAATTTGGGCCCCGATTAAGAAGGGGAACCGCAGCAGCCGAATGGCATTACCCATTTTATAAATGGGAGTAACAAATGATGCCAAGGCCGAGAGGGCAACGATGATCAATAAGATATTACTGGTCAAACCAGCTACAACGGCTGCTTGACCGATAACGATACCGCCTACGATACCTAATGTCTGACCTACCTTTGTTGGCAGCCTAGCAGCAGCTTCCCGTAATAACTCAATGGAAATCTCCAGGAATAATGCTTCGATCAAAGGCTGAAAAGGTATTAAGTTCCTTGAAGTGACGATCGTTTCCAAAAGATCTTTAGGAATCAGTTCATAATGATAGGTCAGCACGGCTACATAAATGGGAGTAGCAAATATGGAAAAAGCGACCGCGAAGATCCTTAATAAACGGAAAGCAGATGCCGGAATCCACGGCATATTATAATCTTCCATCGTGATAAAGTATTCCAACAAAATGGTTGGAGTAATAAGTGCAGAGGATGACCTATCGATTAACAGGGCTACTTTACCTTCAGCCAATGCACTTGCGATGCGATCAGGCCTTTCCGTATTTAGAAAAAGGGGAAACAAGGTATTTGAATTATCATATAGCATTTGTGCGAGATAGGACCCGTCCAATATTTCATCAAACTCTACGTCATTGATCCTTTGGATAACATTATCGACATTTTCCTGATCAACGATTCCTTCTATCGATAAAACTGCCACTTTGGTTTTAGACAAGTATCCCACAGTCATTTCACTTACTTGCAATCCAGGGACAGGAAGTCTTTTTCTGACTAAATTCAGATTGATATCAAGATCCTCGACAAAAGCTTCTTGAGCACTTATGATTCCAAATTCAAGTTCAGGTTTCTCAACTTGTCTTCCTTGTTGGGCCGCAACATTGATTAATAGGCATTCATCAAGATTTCCATCTAAACGAAGTGCAATTTCGCCTCTCATGATTCTTTCTTCAATTACAACCTTGGTTCTAGTAATCAGTGTATTTTCAATAGGAACGTTTTCTTTTATTTGCTCCAAATTTATCGTTTCCAGAGTAGGTATGACAGAAAGAACACTTTCATGAAGTACCTGTGCATCGATCAAAGAGCGATAAAAAGAGACCCAGTAGCCTATGCCATTATATGTTCCTTGATGGTTTATGAAATCATTGGATGAAGATAGAGTATTGAATAGATCCCTTACTTCCGACACTTTATTTAATTCATCATTTTTTTCTTTTGGTTGATTGGGTTTTTTTTTGAACTTTCTGCGGTTAAACAATGCTGTCACCTCTGCACTAAAACTTATTATCCTAGCATTTGCAATTTAATTACAAATTAACCATTTTGGATGCTAATGTCGCTCGCTATAGAAAGGGATATCATTAATAAAATGGTGTAAAAGCTGCCTCCATATCCTGTTCGCATAAAAAAAATGAAAATAGAGGAAACTGATACAAAAAAACCCCATTTAACCAAAGGAGTTCTCCATGAAAAGTAAACCCTTGCATATAAAATTGGATCAAAAACAGGAAAAATTGAAATCTGAATTGAATATGCAGGCTGATGTCGTTTTTAAAGAGGTATTCATTCCCGGTTATGAAATTTCAGGATTATTCGTATTTTTAAATGGAACGATGGATTACCCTGCATTCAATGATATAGTCCTGGATTTATCAGCTGCGCAAGTCGAAACATCGCACCCGGTTTCAATCGAGCAGCTCGTCATTTCCAAAATCTGTTCAGTCAGGGAACAGGATGTTGAAACATATGAAAAAGGCATAGAGTATATTTTTGATGGGAAAACGCTTTTATTTATAGATGGAATTGTAAATGGTTATGTCTTGAATCTGGAAAAGGAAAAAGTTCGTACACTGGGTGAACCTTCAACAGAGAGGGTTGTCAGGGGACCGAAGCTTGGGTTTATCGAAAGTCTTCAAGAAAATATCGGCTTGATAAGGCAATATTCGAACCATCCCAACCTTATCGTCCAACAACAGAAGTTCGGGACGATGGAAAAACGGGAAGTTGCATTGATCTATTATGAAGGAAAAGCTAGCGATTCTTTGCTAAAAGAAGTGAATAAACGGATAAATGAAGTGAAAGCTACTGATCTCCAAGACTCGGGGATGCTCGAGGAATTAATTGAAGATACAGCGTTAACCCCTTTCCCGCAAATCCAAAATACGGAGCGTCCGGATAAAGTATTGGCTGCACTGCAGGAGGGAAGGGTGGTCATCATGGTTGACGGCTCGCCATTTGCGCTGATGGCACCAACGACGATGACGATGTTGCTGCAGTCACCTGATGATTATTATGAAAGGTGGGTAGCGGGTTCTTTTCTACGTATACTTCGCTATTTATCATTATTTGTTACCGTATTTCTTTCAGGGATTTATATCTCCTTAGTATCGTTCAACCCTGGATTGCTTCCGTCAGAACTGGCGATGACGATCGCGGGTACAAGGGAGAACGTTCCCTTTCCGCCGTTTGTTGAAGCTATCATCATGGAATTGACGATTGAACTGCTTCGCGAAGCAGGTATTCGGCTCCCATCGCCCATTGGTCAAACGGTTGGATTGGTTGGCGGGGTCATTATTGGACAAGCGGCAGTTCAAGCCAATATTGTAAGTTCCCTGATGGTCATAATCGTTTCGATCACGACGATTACCTCTTTTACGGTCCCGCAATATAGCTTTGGACTGGCGTTCAGGGCATTAAGGTTCGGGGCGATGATTTTTGCCGCCGTTTTAGGTTTATACGGAACCACATTATTCTTTATCATCGTTATCAGCCATTTGTCAAAATTGACGAGCTTCCAAGAACCTTATTTTCAACCAATGGATTTTATCGGTAAAAAGACCTGGAGAGATGCGTTCCTGCGGTTACCGAAGCGGAAGAAAGGGGGGGATTCTTTTGAGCCAGTCCGACGGCAAAATTCTTAGTGGCGAATTGGCTGCGATCATTTCTTGCAGTATGTTAGGAATTGGAATGCTGACCCTTCCGAGAACGTTAACGGAAAAAATCCATTCGACCGATGGATGGATCGTCTTGATTTTAAATGGGATCGCTATTGCCCTTTTGTTATGCTTATTGGTTGTTCTGTTAAAAAAACATAAGGTCGCTAACTATTACACGTACATGGAGGAGGCATATGGAAAGTGGCTCTCTAAACTTATTGGGTTGGTAGTGGTGGTGTACTTTATAGGCGTGGCCAGCTTTGAAGTTCTTGCGATGAGTGAAATGGTGCGGTTTTATTTGTTGGAGGAAACACCAGTTGAAATCGTGATACTTTCCATGATTTTAGCGAGTGTGCATCTTTTGACCGGCAAAATAAAAGCCATAGCAAAGGCTTGTGTCTTCTTTCTTCCTTTGACAATAGTCATCGTCTTGCTCATTTATTTGTTCAGTCTCAGGATAGTAGAGATAAAAAACCTCCAGCCTGTTCTTGCGAAAGGATTTCTACCTGTCATGAAAGGAATGGGCTCCGGAACTTTGTCTTTTTTTGGAATTGAACTTTTCATCTTTTTGTTTGGCGTCGTTAAAAATCAAAACAAGATAAAAAGTGGCGTTTTAATCGGTTTTTTCATACCGCTGATTTTATATGTGATTACATATGTATTGGTAGTGGCTACACTGACTGTCCCGGAAGTCAAAGCGGTTACTTTGCCAACCATTTCTTTTATTCAGTCCTTTGAAGTAAAAGGGATATTTTTAGAGCGTATGGAACTATTTCTCTTAATCACTTGGATTCTTCAGTTTTTTTTAACACATGCAATTTACTTTTACTTTGCAGCAGAAGGAATGACGAAAATATTTAGCAATTCATATACAACGAACCTTATTGTTTTGGTTCCCGTCGTTTTTCTTCTGGCCAAAATCCCTAAAGATATAACTGGAATTTTAAAAATGAGCGATTTGCTAGGATATCTATTTCCGGTTATATTGATTGGCTTACCAATTATTACATTCGTAATCGTTCAATTGAAAAGGAGTAGAAGAAGCGGATGAAAAGATTATGGTTGATCTTGCTTATTCCTTTGCTTACAGGCTGTTGGGACAGTGAAAATATTGAAGAGTTATCCCTTGTAGTTGGAGTGGGGATCGATAAAAGCAAAAAGAAGGACGAAATCATGTTAACACAGCAAATTCTGGTGCCTCCAGGAAATAGTGTTCAGGAGAATCAGGCCCAACAAAAATATAAAAATGTTACCGTCAGTGCCAAAACACTTCATGAAGCAATTAGGGATTCTTTACTCATAACCAATACGGTATTAACCAATCATCAGCGTATCATCCTTATTAATGAAGATGTATTAAGGAAAATCCCGATGGAAGCGATCATTAATCAGTCAATACGCGATAATAATACAAGGAGAAGCTGTCATGTTTATTTAACAAAGAGACCGACAAAAGAAATTTTGGGACGATCCGAAGATGGGGAGATCCCTTCGAATGTAATCTATGAATTGAAAGATAATGAGAACAGAACGAATAAGATACTTCCGCCTTTAACACTGGGCAAAGCATCCTCAAATTTGCAGTCAGATGGAAGCTTTGCCATTCAGGCCGTTGATATTAGGGGTGGGAAATTAATTTTGGAGGGTGCAGGGGTGATCAACAATTCAAAGTTGGTCGGGGTCATGAATGATGAAGATATTGCTGCATTAAATTGGTTGAACGGAGAAGTAAAGGGCGGAATAATCGAAGCGGTCCAACACGGTAAGCCTTTAAGTGTCGAAGTGATCAATAGGACAAGGAGGAAAATCACGACGGAATTGAACGGTGATCATTTGACGATCAATATTGAGGTCGGGTACACAGGAAGACTTTCGGAAGATTGGTATGGTAAGGAGAATTCTTTTGAAAAAGCCTATTTAAAAGAGGTTGAGCGTATTGCCGAGGATGAAGTGAAAAAGGATGTAAGGAAAATCGTATATAAATTACAGCATGATTATAAAACAGGGGTAGCAGGATTGTATCGTTATGTGCAAAATCAGCATCCAAAGTTTTGGGAGAAAAATAAGAATAAATGGGACGAAGTTTTCAGTAAAGCCGATATTAATTATGAAGTGGACATAAGGATTGTAGACTTTGGTTCAAAAGGAGGGATAAAGTGAATGATCATAAGAAGAAAAACCTTCCAAATGGAAGGTTCTTCTGTCGATGCACTTAAGTTATCGTTTATTTAATAGCCAAAGAAAAGGAACAGTCAAGGCAGACCGAACGTTCTTGGCAAATTCGTCACTTCATGTGCAACCCTGATGCCGGATTGAATGGCTCCTTCAATCCAAGCAGGTACGGTTGATGTATGCTCACCTGCGAAGTGGACCCTTCCTTCAGGGGTTGGGATGTATGGAAACAAGTCCGTCTCCTGACCAGGTTTAAACATGGAGAAAGCGCCGTAGGAATACTGATTCAGTGTCCAGCTATAAGAAGCTCCTGATAAAAAATGATCATATACTTGTTTTCCATGGATCACTGCCAAATTTTTCAATGCGTGTTGTATACGATCATTTTCTGGAAGTATATCCCATAAAGTGGCGTCATCTTCCCATGTATAACTTGCTAGAATGATACCGGATTCACTCTGGTTACTAGTTTGGCTGGGGTAATAAGAAAATCTAATAGGTAAATCGGTCGTCAATTTACCGCCGAAGATTCCTTCCTTTTCCCAAAACCTATGCGTGAACTGGAGTCCAATTTTTGTGGAAGCGGCATAATGGAGTTCCCTTATTGCCTTCCACTTATTATGGGAAAAGGAATTCCGGGGTTCAATATCTATAAATTGCAGCAATTGAAGTGGGATCGTCACGATGGCAAGATCACCAGTAACCGTTAAGGGGTTTTGGCTTTGAGTATGTTTGGAATGGATGGTGACTTGATTATCATGTTGGATGATCTTTGTCACTTCATATCTGAAGTTTAAATTATCCTTCAATTCCGGTAGAAAGGCATTTGGAAGCCGGTCGTTTCCTCCGTCGATTGCATAAAATTCTATGTCTGGATTAAAGAGCGGCATCAGCTCCCGAAGTATGGCAGGAAAAGAAAGTTCCGGGAATCCTTCTAAACCCATCAGGACTTTGATGCTTTCAATCGCCCCTGTTGAAAGACTGATTCCGACTGGATTGTACTGTAAAAAGAAGCTCATGGAATACTTATCAAACTCTTTAATGACTATTTCCCAATTTCTGCGTGGGTTTTGAATGATGAAGTCAGTCACAGGCTTAATTGCCATGTTGAGTAATTCTTCAGCTGTTTTACCTCTTTCATGTGGAGCTACAGGGTACCTAAGTATATCCGGGTTCCGTTGGTATATGGCAGCGGTCGTCTTAATTCCATTGGCATAAATGGGGTCATTAGGAGTGGCATTCACAAAAGTGTTGACACGTAAACCATACTTCTTGATGTATTCAGCAACTAAGTAATGATAATTCGGAATGCGCATGGCACCGGCTTCAAGGTAGGAACCTTCTGAAAATGGCTCCCGAATGGTTAAAACACGCCCTCCGACCCGCCCGGTTGCTTCCAATATCGTTACTTCGTGCCCCGCTTGTTTTAAAAGCGATGCTGCAACCAACCCAGACATGCCGGCACCAATGATAATGATTTTTTTGGGGATTGGGGAAGGCCCCAGGCCATTTCTGATCACAGCAAGCATTTGATCGGGTGATAGCGGATCTTTGAAAAAGGACAAAGTGTTTTTCTCCTCTCTTGTTACACTTTCTATATGGGATTTACGCTATCTTATTCCTATAGGGTCACCTTTTATGAAGAATCTTCAATAATTTGTCATCTAAATGCTTAGTGAAATTTTATTAGCGCATTGCTGAAATCCACGTAATATATATCAAAAATAACCTCGATAGAATATCTGATAAACAATCAACTAAAAACATCATTAAGTAAAATTAAGTAAAAAGCTGACCTTCTGTAAAACCTATGAAAACTTAGTTTGTGGAATATTATTAAATATTTTCCTTTCTAGAGGAGATACTACCAAGAGACAAAGGTTAGAAAGGAAGACAGTATGGATCATATACAAATGGCCCGTGCGATGTTCGGGACGAATATGGCTGTACATATCATATTTGCAACGATCGGCGTCGGGTTGCCGATGATGATGTTGGCAGCGGAATTGATGTATCAAAGGACAAAGGATTTACAGTATGTCGTCATGGCTAAACGCTGGACGAAAACATTAGGGGTTCTGCTTGGGGTCGGCATTCCGACTGGTACGATTGCTGGTGTACAGCTGTCACTATTATGGCCGGGGTTCATGGAAGTGATTGGACGTGTCATGGCGCTTCCATTCCAGATCGAGATTTATGCATTCATGGTTGAAGCGCTGTTCATGTCAATCTACGTGTATGCTGCTGAAAAAATCAAGCCATGGGCCCGGATCGTGAGTTTATTCTTTGTTGCATTCGGAGCATTGGCTTCGGCTGTATTGATTTCGAATGTCCATGCTTTTGAGGGGACACCGGCTGGGTTCCGGTTTGAAAATGGGGAGATCGTCGATGTCGATCCTTGGGCGGCATTTTTCAACCCAAGTTTCTTGGTGACGGCGGGACATACGGCCCTGACTGCTTATACTACAGGCGCTTTTGTCGTAGCATCCGTTGCAGCCTATAAGATGCTGAAAAATAAATATGGCACTGCTGAATTTAACTTTCACCAAAAAGCACTGAGACTCAGTATTGTATTGGGTTTGGTTTTTTCTTTTTTGACGGCATTGAACGGTCATGCGACTACACAGCATTTATATAGGGAACAGCCGGAAAAACTGGCGGCGGCAGAAGGGTTGTTTGAAACACAGGACCATGCCGGACTTACCTTGTTTGGTTATACCGATAGGGAAGCACAGGAAGTGAAGTATGGGATTGAATTCCCATGGTTATTAAGCTTTCTATCTGGTAATAGCTTTGATACGGTCGTGACCGGTTTAAACGATTTTCCGGAAGAGTATTGGCCCCCGCTTTATGTCCATATCTTGTTCAACGCCATGGTCATCATTGGTTCAGGCTTAATCGCGTTGGCACTGTTTGGATTGGTATGGAATAAATGGCTGAAAAAGGAGACATATCCGAAATGGATTCTTTGGCTGTTTGTTGCGTCAGGGCCGCTTTCTGTGATTTCAATTGAATGCGGTTGGATTTTTGCCTGTACAGGCAGACAGCCATGGACGATATACAGGATGCTGACCACGGAGGATTCTGTCACTTCGTACGAAAACCTTGGATTTTTATTCACGATGTTCATTATTGTATATATCATTTTATGCGTTTCTGTCGTGTTTACACTTTTGTATTATTTCAAACGTCATTCCGTGATGGATGATATATATAAGGCCGAACAGAAAGATGTTAGGCTTTTCGATTCAAATTCATAAAAGGGGGGGGAAGGCGAATGAGTGATGCTCTTCTTGCAATAACACTGGTCTGGGGCTTTATTTTTCTTTATGCCATCATGGCCTCTATGGATTTCGGCGCTGGCTTCTGGGCAATGACTTACATTAAAAAGGAAGAAACGAATGCTACCAAGATCGCAAATAGCTATTTATCACCAACTTGGGAAGTGACTAATACTTTTGTCGTTGGTCTTGTCATTGCGATTTACAGTTTATTTCCAGGTGCGGTTTTCCCGATAGGGGTAGCCTTGATCGTTCCTGCAAGCCTGATACTTGTCCTGCTATGTATTAGGAGTGCTTTCTTGGTTTTCTCGCATAGCGTAGACAAATATGAAAAAGCGTTAACGTATATTTCAGGATTGACGGGATTGATCATACCCGGGCTATTAATCAGCGTATTGCCAATCACCCACCTTGGATTTGTTGAAGGTGTAAGAGGAAATGAAGAATTGAATCTATCTAAACTATTCACGAGTCCAAATGAGTATGCATTTGTGGGGTTCGGAATTATGAGCACGCTTTTTTTATCATCTTTGCTCCTGTCCGATTACTCAAAACAGGCCGATGAAATGAAAGCATACAAAATATATCGCAGAGATGCGATGATAACGGGCCCGCTTATGTTGGTCATGGCTTTGTTGGTTATGCTCACGTTAAGAAACGAAGCGAATTGGATCTACCAAGGAATGATGAAAAACTCTGGATTGTTATTCGTCTCGCTCATTTTTTTCATCATTAGCGGGATAGCACTGTACTTACCCTATTTTTCTAAGCAGGAGGTTAAAGGGATGCCTCGCCTCGCTGTAATAGCGATCATCATACAGTATTTAATCGGAAGCTATGTTTATGGTATCGCACATTTACCTTATATCATATATCCAAATGTCACGATTCTTTCAGGATTTACCGATCCAACCTCATTCCGGGCCGTGTTTGCCACTTATATCGTGGGCTTTGCGATATTAGTGCCAGGGTTCTATTATTTCTGGTCCATCTTCATGAAAGATCAGCGTCGAAAGTTCAAACGGCGACAAATGTCAAATTAGTTCATCTTTGAAAAGCGAGGTTATCACTATGAAAAAGTTAGATCTGCTAAAATATGCGGTTTTAGTCATCTCACTATTTTTGAGCTATCAAGCGGTTGAAGCCCATGATAAAAATTTTCAGGTAGATGGCACATATATTTCAACAAAAAGAGATGTAACAGGTGACCAGAAAATAGACATCATCCAGGTTCAGGGACTGCCATTTGAGGAAGGAAGCAAGTTTCTGAAGAAAATTGAGTTAAGTGTGGAAAGCAATCGCCATACAATCAGCGTCCCGCTTGAAGCTGGGTATACTCCAGACCTAAAGGTGGCGGACTTGAATAATGATGGAGTCCAGGATGTATTGGTCACGATTTTGATGGAAGGCAGAGAGCGGTTGATATCCAGTTACGCCTATACGTTCAAGGATGGAAAAGTAAAGGAACTGGAAGTCCCTCCATCCGTTCCCGTAATAGCACAATTTCTTGACGGATACAAAGCGGAAATCATTATCGAAGGTCAAAAACCTGTGGTGATAGATGTCAGTTCCAGAAAACAAGCGTATGATGAATTGGGCATTTATCAAAATGGAAAACTAAATGAACCGACTGAGCTTTTTGTTGATCCATACTCCTCATTGGATCTCAAGACAGTTTTTGGAAAAGGAAAAGCACTTATGGGAGTCCAAAACGTAAAAGGTTCAGATGAACTTGTTCCGATTTTGAAGATTAAATCAGTATGGAAGTATGACAATGGATGGCAGCTTGTAAAAGCACAGGTTAAACCGGTCAAGGGTAGTGAATGACAATATGTATCGCATGCATTACTAAATAAAGTAGGTTGACAGCTCTTGGTTTTGAGGGCTGTTTTTTTATTGATAATTAAAAATTGACAATTTTTAAATATTTGGTAAAATCTAAATAAATCCAGTTAACTACATAACCACATCTTCTTTATGTCGTTAAATGTAAGCGGATACAAGAAGGAGGTGCAGTCTTACGGAGTTAAAAGAAAAAATAATTGAAACATCGTTGACGCTCTTCGATCAGCATGGTTTTCATGGTGTCTCCGTTAACGAAATCGTTAAGGCTTGCGGAACTAGCAAGGGAGGTTTTTATCACCATTTCTCTTCCAAAGATGAACTTTTATTTGTCATCCATGATTACTTTATTTCATATGTTTTAACAAAAGCACAGGAAGCCATCTCAGAAAGTACCCATCCAACAGAAAAAATGCAAAAGATCATTCAATCATTTGTTAAAGTTTTTGACCTCTATAAACCACACATCTCAGTTTTCTATCAAGAAAGCATTTACTTAAAACCGCCCTATGTTGAAGCAATCAAAAAAAAGCGCCAAATGTATAAAGAAATCATTTTTTCCGTTATCAAAGAAGGTATTGACAAGGGAGTATTCCGCAGCGAATTGCCAGTGGAAATTACCGGAATGTCAATTCTGGGCATGGTGAACTGGTCCTACAAATGGTACAAAAGGGACGGTGGAAAAACGATAGATGAAATCGGTGATATTTACGTAGATTTAATTCTGAATGCCCTATTGATAGATAAACAAAAAGAAGCGGAAATCACGCAGCCATTTTTACTGAAGAACCAAGTTGTTATGGATTAAACTATAAATTTGATTTGTACAGACCAACTAGTCGGTCTCAATAGAAAGGGGAATGAATATATGGATTTTTCACTTACAAAAGAACAGCAGATGATTAAGGAAATGGTTAGGGAATTTGCCGAAAAGGAAATTAAACCCATTGCTATAGAGTTGGATGCAAAGTCCATGTTTGCGGAGGATGTATTCAAAAAAATGGGGAAACTCGGGTTGCTTGGAATTCCGTTTCCCGAAGAATATGGCGGTTCGGGCGGAGATACGGTTTCGTATGCCATTGCAGTTGAAGAGGTTGGAAAGGCATGCGGGGGAACCGGCTTAAGTTATGCAGCAGCCGTTTCGCTCGGGGCAAGTCCAATTTACTACTTTGGAACCGAAGAACAGAAGCAAAAATATCTGGTTCCAATCACGACCGGTGAAACCCTGGCAGCTTTCGGGTTAACAGAGCCTAATGCTGGTTCCGATGCTGGCGGTACTAGAACTACTGCCGTGTTGGAGGGTGATGAATATGTGATTAATGGCGAGAAAACATGGATAACAAATGCCAGCTATTCAAGAACGGTTACCGTCACGGCTGTATCGGGCAAAGATTCCAAGGGCAAAAATATCATCTCGGCATTCATTGTGCCAACCGATACCCAAGGGCTGACGATAAATAGCAATTATGAAAAAATGGGAGTTCGAGCCTCCAATACTTGTGAAATCATTCTGGATAATGTCCGGGTGCCAAAGGAAAATTTACTGGGAGATCCAGACAAAGGGTTCAAACAATTCTTATTCACGCTTGATGGAGGAAGGATTTCCATTGCTGCTTTGGCCGTCGGTATCGCCCAGGCTGCCTTTGATAGAGCTTTAGCTTTTTCAAAAGAGCGCGTTCAATTCGGTAAAACCATATCCAATTTCCAGGCCATTCAATTCAAGCTTGCAGACATGGCGATGGAAATTGAATTGGCGAGGAATATGGTATATAAGGCTGCATGGTTAAAAGACAATAAAAAACCTTTTGCAAAGGAAGCGGCATATGCCAAGCTTTTTGCAAGTGAGACCGCGTTCCGGTCCAGCAATCAAGCTATTCAAATACACGGCGGCTCTGGTTACATGCGTGAATATGAGGTGGAGCGCTATTTAAGAGATGCTAAGTTATTGGAGATTGGTGAAGGTACATCCGAAATTCAAAGACTCGTTATCGCAAGGCAATTAGGCTGTTAATCTTTACGGAACGTAAAATGAACAACTTTGGTTCATTTTGGTGAAAAGCAGATGTTATCTATACAGCAAAAAGCGTTCATTCTTACTTTTATTTGATTAGGAGGAGTTTGATGTCTGATTTGCTAGATGTTACTATCGGGAAACTGCTTGAAAGGACAGCTGAACAATATGGTGATAATGAAGCGGTTGTGTACCATGAGCTAGGCCTGCGCCATTCCTATCGCGAATTTGAAAAGATTTGCCGAAAGGCTGCCAGGGCGTTCATGTCACTAGATATAAAAAAGGGCGAACATATCGCCATTTGGGCATCCAATAAACCGGAATGGCTTATATCCCAATTTTCGACCGCGAAAATGGGCGGAGTGCTGGTAACGGTCAATACTAATTACCGTACAAGTGAACTGGAATACCTGCTCAAGCAATCCGATTCGACGACGATCATCCTGATGGAACAATATAAGGATCATTCATATATAGATACGCTGTACGAAATCGTTCCTGAATTGAAAAATGCAGAACCAGGAAAATTACAATCTGAGAAACTGCCAAAATTGAAAAATATCATCGTTTTAGGTGAAAAGCGTTATCCCGGAACGTTTTCGTGGGATGAAGTCATTAGCAGGAGCGAATCCGTTTCGGAGGAATCGCTGGACATGAGGATGGAGGAATTGGCTCCCGGTGATGTGATTAATATGCAATATACATCAGGGACGACAGGATTTCCAAAAGGAGTGATGCTGACTCATTCCAACTTGGTCAATAACGGATTGAATGTCGCGGAATGCATGAAGCTTACCGAAGCTGACCGGCTTTGCATCCCGGTTCCGTTTTTTCATTGTTTCGGCTGTTCCCTTGGCACGATGGCCTCTGTTTCAGTAGGGGCAACAATGGTGCCAATCGTGGAATTTAACCCACGCGTTGTCCTTCAGACGGTTGAAGCTGAAAAATGTACGGGGCTTCATGGTGTTCCGACGATGTTCATTGCTGAACTTAATCTCGATGACTTTGACCAGTATGATTTAAGTTCGTTACGGACTGGTATCATGGCAGGCTCCACATGTCCGATCGAAGTCATGAAAAGCGTGGTGAATAAGATGGGCATCTCGGAAATTACGATTACTTATGGTCAAACGGAATCTTCTCCAGGAATTACGATGACAAGAACGGACGATCCGATCGAACTTCGTGTTTCTTCAGTTGGAAGGGCTTTGCCGAAAGTGGAAGTGAAAATTGTCGATCCAGCTACAGGGGAAGAAGTCCAGCGGGGCAAACAGGGTGAACTCTGTTCTAGGGGTTACCATGTAATGAAGGGATATTATAATAACCCGGAAGCCACTGAGCAGGCGATTGACCGGGAAGGCTGGCTTCATACGGGAGATTTGGCGGTGATGGATGAAAGGGGTTATTGCAAGATTACAGGCCGGCTGAAAGATATGATCATTCGCGGAGGGGAAAATATTTACCCCCGTGAGATTGAAGAATTCCTCTATCAACATCCTGCAATTGTCGATGTCCAGGTACTCGGCGTTCCTGATCAGAAGTACGGGGAAGAGGTAGCGGCATGGATCATTTTGAAAGCAGGAGAAACTCTTACGGAGAAAGAATTGATAGAGTATTGCAAAGGGAAAATATCTTTTCATAAAATTCCCCGTTACATTCAATTTACCGATGCTTATCCAATGACTGCATCCGGAAAAATCCAAAAGTATAAGCTTCGGCAACAAACTCTTGACCTACTATCGGAACGCACTAAATAAGGAGGATATCGAATGATTCGAAAAATTCTTATCGCAAACAGGGGAGAAATAGCATCACGCATTATTCGTACGTGCAGGAAGCTGGGGATACATACTGTCGCCGTCCATTCGGAAGCAGATTCGGATTCGCCATTTGTGGGATTGGCGGATGAGGCATATTTATTGGGTGGCCCGAGAGTACAGGAAAGCTATTTAAACGTCAATAAGATTTTGGAAATAGCTAAGGAAACCGGAGTGGATGCCATTCATCCTGGATATGGATTTCTTAGTGAAAATGCAGATTTCGCACGTTCATGCGAAGAAGCCGGCTTGATATTCATTGGTCCCAAACCTGAGATCATCCAGCAGATGGGCAATAAAGTCGAGGCGAGGAAAAAGATGGAGCAAGCGGGACTTCCATTGGTGCCTGGATTTTCACGTCCGTTAATTGATAGTGCAGAGGCGGCAGCCGTTGCCGAAAAAATTGGCTACCCAGTCATGTTAAAAGCAGCAGCAGGCGGCGGGGGAATCGGCATGCAGGCGGTTGCTAATGAAGATGAACTTACCAAAGCCTTCGAAGGGAATCAAAAACGTGCCCAATTGTTTTTTGGCAATGGAGATATGTTCATAGAAAAATTGATTGAGAAGCCTCGTCATATCGAAATTCAGGTATTGGCGGATTCCTTTGGGAATGCTGTTTACTTATGGGAAAGGGAATGCTCCGTTCAAAGGCGCCACCAGAAGGTCGTGGAAGAGGCTCCATCTTCTTTCCTTGACGAAGAAACAAGAAACAGGATGGGAATGGCTGCAGTGAAAGCAGTAAAATCCATCGGTTATAGCAATGCGGGCACCCTCGAATTTTTAGTTGATGCAGATAAAAACTTTTATTTCCTGGAAATGAATACACGCCTTCAGGTAGAGCATCCTGTCACCGAAGAAATTACGGGACTGGATTTGGTTGAACAGCAAATTAAAGTTGCCTCTGGCGACAAATTGGAATTCACGCAAAGTGAGATTAAACAGGATGGACACTCCATTGAAGTGCGCATATATGCTGAAGATCCGAAAACCTTTTATCCAGCACCGGGGAAAATCACAAGCATGGAACTTCCGGAAGGGGAAGGGATCCGTCATGAATTGGCTGTTCATGGAACTTCGGTCGTATCCCACTTTTATGATCCGATGATCGCCAAATTGGTGGTGAGCGGTGATTCAAGGGATAAAGCGATCGAGAGATTAAGAGAAGCGCTCGCAAGCTATAAAATTGAAGGAATTAAAACAAACCTTCCTTTGCTGATGGAAATCATTTCTCATGAAGCTTTTTCCCAAGGAGATACGACTACGGATTTCATTGCAAAATATATAAAAAAACTGACTGTATAAATAAAACATAATGATCAGGAGGAATGTAAGATGACAGAATTAAAGGCAAGCATGGCAGGAAGCGTTTGGAAAATCGTAGCGAACGAGGGGCAAAGTGTAACAGACGGACAGGATATCATTATCTTGGAATCTATGAAAATGGAAATCCCCATTGCAGCCGAGGAAGCTGGCACCATTAAAGAACTTAAAGTGAATGAGGGGGATTTCGTGAATGAGGGCGACGTTTTGGCCGTCATTGAATAAGGGGACGGAGGGGTAAGATGAATTGGCCTGAAAAAGTGACAATTAAGGAAGTGGGTCCGCGTGACGGACTGCAAAATGAAAAGGTCATGATACCTGCAAAAAGCAAAATAGATTGGATCGATCAGCTCTCTGATACAGGTTTATCTTATATAGAGGTGACTTCTTTCGTCCATCCAAAGTGGATTCCCCAATTGAGTGATGCTGCCCTGGTGGCTAAGGGAATTAAGCGCAATCCCGGTATCACTTATGCGGCCCTTGTACCCAATCAAAGGGGACTGGAGTCGGCTCTAGAAGCCAATATCGATGAAATTTCCGTGTTCATGTCATCCAGTGAAACGCATAATCTTAAAAATATCAATAAGTCGATTTCCGATACCTTTCCAATAATGAAGGATGTTATCGGGACAGCAGCTAACAGCGGGAAAACGGTTAGGGGCTATATTTCAACCGTTTTCGGCTGTCCTTATGAAGGGGAGGTTTCGACCGAACAGGTTTTCCGTGTTTGTGATCAACTTTTTGAATATGGAATCAATGAAGTCTCATTGGGTGATACCATTGGGGTCGCTTCTCCAAGACAGGTTGCACTGTTCCTGGAACAAGCTGTAAAAAGATATGATATAAGCCGGATTGCCCTCCATTTTCATGATACAAGGGGAATGGCACTCGCAAATGTTCTAGAATCACTTAATTATGGTGTGGACACTTTCGACTCTTCGCTCGGAGGTTTAGGAGGATGCCCGTATGCACCAGGTGCGAGCGGAAACGTGGCAACGGATGACCTAATTCATATGCTACATAAAATGGGAATTCACACGGGAATCAACCCAGAAAAACTAATGAAGGCTGCGGCCAAGATGCAGAGCTTTTTAGAAAAACCATTGCCAAGCCATCAGATGGCTGTTTATAACGCACAATAAGAGAAATTGAGGTGAAATTATGACTTCATTAGTTGAAATAAGTACTGAGGAAAAGGGAATTGCCCTCGTGACTTTGAATCGGCCGGATGCTGCTAATGCCTTATCCACAGAATTGCTTCATTGCTTGGTTGAAGGGCTGGAGGAATTGAAAAGTGATTCCAATTTACGAACAGTCATTATAACGGGGGCAGGTGAAAAGGCGTTTTGTGCAGGTGCGGACCTTAAGGAACGAGCAGGTATGAATGAGGATAAAGTCAGGGAGACAGTCAAGTTGATTGGAGATACGATTACGGCTGTAGAAAACCTTCCAGTTCCGGTCATCGCCGCGATTAACGGTTCGGCTTTTGGCGGAGGGCTGGAGTTGGCACTCGCTTGTGACATACGAATCGCATCGGAAACGGCGAAGGTGGGACTGACAGAAACATCGTTAGGCATCATCCCAGGCGCCGGCGGTACTCAGCGCCTGCCGCGGATAGTTGGAATGCCGACAGCGAAAGAACTGATTTATACGGCAAGGAGATTGGATGCAAAAACGGCACATGCCTTGAAAATCATCAGTCATGTATATTCACCCCAGCATTTACTTGAGGAAGCGAAAAAATTGGCTAAGGAAATTGCGGTCAATGCCCCATTGGCACTAAGGGCTGCAAAAGCGGCAATCAATCAAGGGGCTGAGACTGACTTGAAAACAGGATTGCAAATTGAAAAAGACTGCTATCAGACAACTTTAAAAACCCGTGACCGACTGGAGGGTCTGTCAGCATTCAAGGAAAAGCGCAAACCGGTATTTAAGGGCCAATGATTTCAATTGAAGGAGGAACAGGGATGGTAACGACGGATAAACTAACCGAAACGGTTGAGACGATTAAAAAAGGCGGTTTAGAAAAATATCATCAAAAAAACGCTGAAAAAGGAAAGCTTTTCGTACGTGAACGGCTCGAGCTGCTTTTCGATGAAGGGGTTGAAATAGAGGACGCTTTCTTTGCTAACTGTGCCAGTGATGGTCTGCCTGCGGATGGTGTGGTTACAGGCATCGGGAAAATCAATGGTCAGAGGGTCTGTGTCATGGCCAATGATTCGACAGTAAAAGCTGGTTCCTGGGGAGCAAGGACCGTCGAGAAAATCATTCGCATTCAGGAAACAGCTGAGAAGTTACAGCTGCCCCTTCTTTATTTAGTCGATTCTGCCGGGGCACGAATTACAGATCAAGTAGAAATGTTTCCGGGACGCCGCGGAGCAGGACGCATCTTTTACAACCAAGTAAAGTTATCAGGAAAAGTCCCTCAAATTTGTCTATTGTTCGGTCCGTCTGCCGCCGGCGGGGCATATATCCCAGCTTTTTGTGATATCGTCGTAATGGTTGATGGCAATGCATCCATGTATTTAGGTTCACCGAGAATGGCAGAAATGGTCATTGGCGAAAAGGTGAGTGAAGAGGAAATGGGCGGGGCGAAAATGCATTGTTCCGTTTCAGGATGCGGGGATGTGCTTGTCAAGTCAGAAGAAGAATCGATCGCGTTCGCGCGCAGGTACTTAAGCTATTTTCCAGGAAATTATCAAGAAAGGCCTAAAAGCGTAAAACCTGAGCTGCCTGCGGATTTCGAAAAAACGTTGGAAGAACTGATTCCTAAAAATCAGAATGCAGCCTTCAATATGTATGACCTGATCGATAGGATTATAGACAGGCAATCGTTTTGTGAAATCAAGAAGCTATTTGCCCCTGAATTAATCACTGGACTTGCAAGACTAAATGGACAAACGATAGGGATCATAGCCAATCAACCGCGTGTCAAGGGCGGCGTCCTGTTCCATGATTCAGCTGATAAGGCAGCCAAGTTCATCAATTTATGTGATGCTTTCCATATACCGTTGTTGTTCCTGGTGGACATTCCAGGATTCATGATCGGGACTAAGGTCGAACGGGCAGGGATCATTCGCCATGGTGCAAAAATGATTTCGGCCATGAGTGAAGCCACGGTTCCCAAGATTTCTGTCATTGTCCGTAAGGCCTATGGTGCTGGACTATACGCGATGGCCGGTCCAGCTTTTGAACCGGACTGCGTTCTGGCCTTACCGACGGCATTGATAGCGGTCATGGGGGCAGAAGCTGCGGTCAATGCAGTCTATGCCAATAAAATCAATGCAATGGAACCAGAAGAGCGCCCTAAATTCATCGAACAGAAGCGTAATGAGTATAATGAAGACATCGATATTTACCGCTTAGCCTCCGAGATGATTGTTGATGGCATCATCCAGCCAAATGACCTGCGTGATGAATTGAGCACCCGCTTTGAAGCGTATAGCAGTAAGCAATTGACATTTACCGATCGTAAACATGGGGTCTATCCCGTTTAAAGAAATCGATAAACAAGCCCGGTCATCATGACCGGGCTTGTTTTCATGTAATAAAAATAAATGATTATTTAAATAATTAGAAAATTTTTCTGATTTAGAGTTGCTAAATCACACAAGGAAGAGTACTATAATTAGTAATTAATGATTTACTAATTACTTGAATTCCATACTTAGTGAAAGAAAGTGAGAGTTGCCATGGCTCAGCAGGAAAAAAAGAAATATATTACACCAGATGGATACACAGCAGATATTGCGATCTTTACTATTACAACAAAGAAAACGGCAGAGAAAGCTCCGCCTGAAATGTTTTTGAAGCTATTATTAATCAAACGCGCCACAAAAGATAAGGAAGGAAGCCCTAATGTTGAAGGAGATAAATGGGCTTTACCCGGAGGTTTTGTCAATGCTGGCGAGACTGCCTATGAAGCAGCCAAACGAGAATTGAAAGAAGAAACGGGCGTAGCTGGATTCCATGTCAAGCATTTCGGGGTTTATGACCGGCCAGGACGAGATCCCAGGGGGTGGATCATTTCCAATGCTTTTTATGCCATTGTCCAGGAAGAGTTTCTTCATCAAAGAAAAGCGAATGACGACGCAGCCGAGGTTGAATTGTTCACGATTCAGGAAGCCTTACAATTAGATCTTGCATTCGATCATTATACAATTATTAACGATGCGATGAATTTAATGAAAAAAGAAATGGTGCAAACGACGATAGCCCAAAAATTCCTGCCGGATGAATTTACACTTTCTGAGCTGCAACGGGTTTTGCTGACAGCCAGAGATGATGCAAAAATCAGTGCAGACTCACTTTTTTATGCAAAAGCCCCGAAGCTCCCGTTTCTGGAAAAAGTCTTGGATGAAAAGGGAATGCATAAGAAAACGAAACGGAATTCGTATCGGCCTTCACAGCTTTACCGATTTAATGCAGAGGTTGTCATGGACTCTATTTACTATTGAGGGGGAATTGATGATATGGGGAAAAAGGCATTGATCAATATAGATTATACGTATGACTTCGTGGCAGATGGGGGTTCCTTGACCTGCGGGAAGCCAGGTCAGGATATCGAGAAGGAATTAGTCAATATAACCAGGGATTTTATAAAAAGCGGCGAATATACGGTATTCGCGATTGATTTACATGAAGAAGGAGACCGCTTACATCCCGAATCGAATTTGTTTCCACCGCATAATATTAGCGGTACAATGGGTAGAGACCTATACGGGGCGTTAAAAGAGGAATATGAAACTAATAAAAATCAAAAGAATGTTCATTATATAGATAAAACACGTTATTCGGCCTTTGCAGGGACGGACCTTAATATCCGCCTGCGGGAACGTCACATCACCGATGTATATTTAGTCGGGGTTTGTACAGATATCTGTATTTTGCATACGGCAATCGACGCTTATAATCTAGGCTATAATATCTTTGTATATGAAAATGCAGTGGCCTCGTTCAATGATGCCGGTCACCATTGGGCGCTTGGACATTTTAAAGGATCTCTTGGAGCAACCATTCTATAATATCCATTCAAGCAACAGAATAGAAGGGAAGCGATGCTTCTCTTTTGGGAGGAACTATCCATGGAAAAAAAGTACAACGACGACAGTTACGCATTACACACTGACCTTTACCAAATCAATATGGCCCAAACTTATTGGCAGGACAAAACACATAACCGAAAGGCAGTTTTCGAGATATTTTTCAGAAAGCTTCCATTTAATAGCGGATATGCGATTTTTGCGGGACTTGAAAAAATTGTCCATTACCTTCAAAACTTTTCCTTCTCGGAAAGTGATATCGACTATTTAAAAAATGATCTGCACTATGATGAAGAATTTTTGAATTATTTGAAGAACATTCGTTTCACGGGAGCGATTCGCTGCATGAAAGAGGGAGAGCTCGTTTTCGGCAATGAACCGATATTACGGGTGGAGGCACCGCTTGGTGAGGCTCAACTCATTGAAACTGCGTTGCTTAACATTGTGAACTATCACACACTCGTAGCAACAAAAGCTTCACGCATCAAACAGGTAATCGGTGAAGAATCTGCCCTTGAATTCGGTTCAAGGCGGGCGCAAGAAATGGATGCTGCAATTTGGGGAGCGAGAGCGGCCTATATTGCTGGCTTTGATTCCACTAGTAATGTACGTGCTGGAAAGCTGTTCGGCATTCCGGTTTCAGGGACGCATGCACATTCCATGATCCAAGCTTATAAAGATGAATATACAGCTTTTCATAAATACGCTGTTTCCCATAAAGACTGTGTATTCTTGGTTGATACTTATGATACATTGCGTTCTGGCATCCCGAATGCAATCCGTGTTGCCAAGGAATTGGGCGATAAAATCAACTTCATTGGCGTTCGTCTTGACAGCGGTGACTTAGCTTACTTATCAAAAGAAGCACGGCGTATGCTTGATGCTGCAGGGTTCCATGATGCGAAGATAGTCGCTTCCAATGACCTGGATGAATATACGATCATCAATTTGAAACAACAAGGAGCAAGAATTGACATTTGGGGCATCGGAACCAAATTGATTACGGCTTATGACCAGCCAGCGCTCGGTGCCGTTTATAAAATGGTTTCAATAGAGGGCGAAGATGGTAATATGAGAGATACCATCAAAATTTCTTCTAACCCTGAAAAGGTTACGACACCTGGCTTAAAACGAGTATACCGAATCATCAATAAAGTGAATCATCATGCTGAAGGTGATTATTTGGCGATGGAATATGAGAAGCCGCAGGAACAGGAAAAATTAAAGATGTTTCATCCTGTCCATACCTTCCTAAGTAAATTCGTCACGGATTTCGATGCGGTTGATCTGCATGTGGATATTTTCAAGGATGGAAGTTTGATTTATGAATTGCCGACCATAGATGAAATCAAGGCCTTCACGCAAAAAAATCTCCAAGTATTATGGCCGGAGTACCTTCGTGCACTGAATCCTGAAGAATACCCGGTAGATCTAAGCCAGGATTGTTGGGATAATAAAATGAGGAATATAGATGAAGTTAAAGCAAATGTAGAAAGAATGCTAACGAAATGACCAATCTATTTTATTAGAAAGCGGGGCTATGCCAATGCGTCCATTACAAAAAGAAATCGTAAAAAAATTACTTGTCCAACCAACGATCAATCCTGAAGCCGAATTCAGGAAAAGTGTTGATCTTTTAAAAGGGTATATGAAGAAAAATACGTTTCTGAAAAGTTTTGTACTTGGGATATCCGGAGGTCAAGATTCAACACTGGCGGGGTATATTGCTCAAACCGCTGTTAATGAATTGAATGAAGAAAAAAATGGCAGCGACTATAAGTTTGTTGCTGTAAGCTTGCCATATGGAGTACAGGCTGATGAAGATGACAGGCAGCTGGCTTTAAAATTCATCAAGCCAAGCCAAACGGTTACTGTTAACATCAAGGAAGCGGTGGATGCTTCAGTAAAAGCTGTGGAAGTAGCGGTTTCTGAAAAGCTATCGAATTTCTTAAGGGGAAATGTCAAAGCACGTGAGCGAATGAAGGTACAATATGATTTAGCCGGACTGTATAAAGGCGTTGTGCTTGGTACGGACCATGCAGCTGAAGCGATCACAGGTTTCTTTACGAAACATGGTGATGGTGCAGCGGATATCCTTCCTTTATATCGCTTAAATAAAAGGCAAGGAAAAGAAATCCTCAAATTCGTCGGTGCTCCTGAGCGTCTTTATACGAAAATACCAACGGCAGATTTAGAAGATGACAAACCGTTACTTCCTGATGAAGTGGCTTTAGGCGTTAGCTACGATGAAATCGATGATTATCTTGAAGGCAAGGAAATCAGAACGGAAGCTGCCGAAATCATCGAAGGATGGTATACTAAAACCGAACATAAACGCAATGAAGCCATTAATGTTTATGATACTTGGTGGAAATAAAAGAACGAGTGAAATCTGAAATAAGTTATCCCGCATCACATAAGATGCGGGTTTTTTGGCAAGTCCTAATGAGTACCTTGGCCAACACATCGGTTATGAAAATTTTACCGGCAAGGGGGAAAACGAAATGTCGACTCTACATATGGATATATCCAGGATTATTGAGGAAACGAGCAAAGAAATTGAATTCTCGGGTGTTATAGGTGTGAAAGCGGGAGATGACCTGATTCATAGCTCAGCACATGGCTATTCCAATCGAGCGGATGAAATCATGAATACGACCGAAACAAGATTCGGAATTGCTTCCGGTTGTAAACTGTTTACGGCGATAGCCATTTGCCAGTTAATACAAAATGGAAAAATTAGGCTTGATTCTAAGCTTAAAGACTGTCTTCCAATCGTGTTTCCTGATTTTAACCAAAATGTAACCATACATCACCTCTTAACACACACTTCGGGCATTCCTGATTACTTTGATGAAGAAGTGATGGAAGATTTTGAAGAGCTTTGGCAGAAAAATCCGATGTACCATATAAAAAGATTAAAAGATTTCCTCCCAATGTTTCAAGATGATGTGATGATGTTTGAACCCGGGGAAAGATTTCATTACAATAATGCAGGCTATATTTTATTAGGATTGATTGTTGAGGAACTAACCGGACTCCAATTTTCTGAATATATCGACAAGAACATCTTTCTTCCTTGTGAAATGATAAATTCCGGTTATTTTTCCATGGACCAGCTTCCTGAAAATACTGCATTAGGGTACATTGACGAAGAAAATGGAGAATGGAGAACTAACGTTTATTCCCTTCCCATCAAAGGCGGTTCGGATGGAGGAGCGTATATTACCGCATCAGATATGTTCAGGTTTTGGGATGGGTTATTTTCCAATCAGTTACTGAATCAAGAATATACCACTCTCTTATTGAAAGCCCATATTGCAACTGGAGATGAAGGGGAATACTATGGATATGGTATATGGATCCGTAAAAAAAATGACGGGATTTTCAAATATCATCTTATGGGGTATGACCCGGGTGTAAGTTTCAATTCTGCGATATATCAGGCAAATCGATTGAGAACCGTCATTACTTCAAATAAAAGCATGGGTCCATACCATATTACTAGAGCGATTGAGAAAGAATTGTAAAAACAAATGGAACCTTTCCACCAATGAAGGGTTCTATTTATTTACAGTCAATGTGAATTCATTCAAGTATTTTTTAAGAAAGGGACGAATTAGCATTCAATTGCTCCATTGGTTCCAAAACTTCTGGATTTTAAAAGGGATGAAACTTCACCTGGACCTTTATTCAAGAACGCGGCTTTAATGATATGGTTCATCACTTTTCCATATATGGTCTTGGGAAGCTCGTTAAGGAGGTAGATTTCTTTAGGTTTCAAGGCTTTTCCAAACAAAGAATTTGTATATTTAAATATCTTGAAGTAGAGTATATTTAATATACATTATTTTAACCGGTATTTTCCGATGGAGGTTCTTTTTACTTTATGAAGGCAAGATATGAACTCGCGAATATGAACTTAACAGTAAGCAATGTGACTTTACGTAATGCTGCGGATAGCTATGTCCTCTTGAAAGCTGCAGATGATCAAAATAATGAAATCACGATCAAGCTTTCCCACGAACAAGCGGAATTTCTGGAAGCGGAATTAAGGGAAGTAAATCGCCGTCGCAGGGAAAATAGTCCTGATATAACAGGAAATGACCAGGTACGTATTAATGACGACGATTCTTTTAATCTGTTCAGCATTGATTTATTCAATGAAAATGAATCGAAGTAATTCCCCGAATCAAATTTGCTTCTCTGTAACCTTCCTTTCCATTTAAGATGCTGCTACAGAGAATTTATCATTCCCGCCAATACAAAATCCGAATTTCCTGTTATTGAAAGGCATTAGGAATGTTTTAAGCAGGGTGACCTATCGTTACCTTTATTTTGATTGCTTGAATAAATTCTTCACCAATAGGAATATGGATGATAGTACAGCAAAAACCATGAAAAATACGATGAACCCCCATAGGCCTATCGCCGCATCTTGAAACTCCATATTTCCCCTGCTGGTAAGGGCTTGCTGTATCTCAATGGCAAATACTAAAACAACCATGACTGTAAAGGTATAAAGGAAAGAGAGTATCGTTATCCCAAAACGCATCCGGGCAATTAAATTAGATAAAAATAACACGAACAAAAATATGATGATACCGATGATTCCCATTATCCAAAAATGCAAATCTTTGTCCGTTGCATTTGAATTTAATGTGTCACTTACAAAGAATAGGATGAAATCGTGAAGATTATTGACGATTTCAGCTAATATCTGGATGATTTCTTTCATTTTTTCACACCTCCAATCCTTAGATTATAGCAGGTTATAAATCTATATAGAAGAGGGAAGGTCCTCGGGGTTGCCAGACCGACCTTTGGTGGAAGTAATGTGAAATCATACACATGCTAAGAGAAGTATATTCTGGGAAACGTATAAAAGCATATGTGAATGAAGAAGTCAGGACATGCAAGTTCAGTTAAATTAGGGGAGATTGAACAAAATACATAGAAAAATAAAGTAATTCATGGAAAGCAGGAGTACCTATTTCCAATGTTTGCCTTTAGCAACCTTAGCCATGATTGTTTGATCGGTTTCTTTATTTATAAAGTAAGTAAAACTTAATGCTTAGAGTTGGAGGAAAAAAGGATGAATGATGTACATAATCATGTGTTAACAGTAATTGATTTTATGAAAACCGGACACAAAACTTGTTTTGTGAAGGTCATCGGTTTTGATGCTGAATCAGGACAGGATTTTGAAGGTGAAGTTAAATTTGTCGGTGATTTGCCTTTTGGCGATTTGATACATCCCGAGCGGTCACATTTATCTTCCTCTTGCAGGGAATTTGTTCGGGATGACTTACTGCGCAGATACAGTCAAGGGCAGTTTGAATGAAGTGTCGGAAATTTTTATAGAGAATCTAATAAGATGACATTCTGCTAACTTGTTTAAAATTGGTAAAATGCCGGGTATAAAGAATATGGTATGTAGGAACTTTTTTATGCCAATCTTCTCTTTTAACTGACAAAATAGCATATTTCTCCCTATTTAACTCTCGGACTATAATCCTTATAATATTAAATAGGAAAATATGACATTTAGTGTAGGATTATACTGTTTCTGAGGTGAGTTTCATGGTATATGCAGACATTTTGAGTAATATACACTCTGCTATCTCCAGTAAAAAAGCTGATTTAAATGTGAAAATTGATCGATTAGAAAATGCGAAAAACGATATTATAAAAGAGCAAAGCATGTGTCTTAACGAGATTAGGAAAATAAAAGACCCTGAGCTTGGTGGCAGCTGGACAGGGAACCGTTCGGATCACTTTCAGGAAGCCCGTCATGATGCCTATAATGTGATGTTCAATATCATTCATGACGATTATGATGATTACCAATGGAAAATCGAGGCGATGATTACAAAGCTGAATGCCGAGAATACACTTCTGAGCATAGCGGGTAATATAGCCCAAGAAGCCGACTTCCTTTTGAACAAAGGCGAAGAGGCATTTGAGCAGCTGGAAAGTAAAATATCGGATTTAAAAAGGCGGTTGTTTTAATGACGACAATCAAACTGAATCATCCTGCCGTAACGAAGCAAGTCGATCAGGTGAAGACGGCACTTGGTACAGTCACGCTTGGAAATTTGCCGGCAGGCGAGCTGGGCAGCAATAAATTGGAATTCACTTCGAAATGGATCGATCGCGAAACGAACCTGGAGAAGGTCTTCGAGCAATATATCAAAATCGTCCAGAAAAATGTGGAAGATACCCGTGCCAACATTGACTTATTAAAAGAACAGGATGAAGCCATCGCCCATACGTCTTCACATGGGTATCCTGTGAAATGAAAATATATGAAGCCGAGACATTGACGGCCGCAACCAAGTCGCGAGCCAAGCAATATGAAGAACTAAAGAAGGAAGTCGCAGCCCTGAAAAAGGAATTTCAGGGCATCGTCGGCCTGGATAACGAGTTTCAGGGAGCCGGTGCTGCCGCCATCAAAAGCTTCTATGAAGCGCAAATCGAGGTGGCGGATGCCTGGATGGAACTATTCACGACCCAAATCAGTTTTTTGGAAGGCATACCGGCCAGTCTGGAAGAGGCGGACCTCTCCGGAAATACGGTGGTCGAGGTTCCCTTTTTAGATGGTGAAGTCTCTAACGGCATCAACCAAGCGAAGTCGCTTGTCGATGAACAAGCGAACGATCTCCAAAGGATCATGAACAGCATTGACGATATCCTGCCTCTTGATATATTCGATCAAAAGGACTTTAATGAAAAAATCACGCTGGCCGGGCATAGGCTGGATGACACCGTGACAAAGGTCGAGAATGTCGACCGGCAACTGGTCGAGGAATATGATGTGTCCGTCGGGCAGGAAAACGTGGCCGTTGGCCTCTTCCGTGCCTTGCTTGATGCCACCAACCAGGACGGCAATGTATCGCCGATGACGTTCGATCAATCAGCATTCAAGAGCAGTGACGTCTATCAAGTGAAGGATGAAGTCGCCGGTCAGGTGAAAGACTATCAAACCTTCAAAAAGCAGCAAGCCGAAGCCCGGAAAATCGAACAGGAAATGGAAGAACTCGAAAACCGGCCATGGTATGAAAAAGCCTGGGATACGACAAAAACCTTTACAGGGGAATTCACGGGATATTATGATTCTATCAGGGCCTCAACCGGAGTCGATCCAGTAACGGGGCGCAAGCTGTCCGATGCCGAACGAATCGCCGCAGGCGCCATGGCCGCCGCTGGATTCATCCCCGTCGTCGGCTGGGCCGGCCGGGCCATTAAAGGCGGCAGCGCCATCTACAAAACGGCCAAAGGACTCAACGCAGCGAACCACGCGCTCGATGCCTATAAAACGACAAAAGGCTTTAGCCTCCTCCAGAAAACCGAATACGGGATATACGGACTCCTCGCAGCCAACGGCCTCGGCGAAGCGGCCACAGGCAAAGACATGTTCGGCAACCAACTGACCGAGGAACAGCGCCAGAACGGGCTGTTGATGGCACTCGGAATCGGCGGTGTGGCAGGTGCTGCTAAAGTCGCTGATAAAGTAGCTGATAAAGTAGCTGATAAAGTAGCTGATAAAGTAGCTAGTGGAACAAAGTTCGTCCCTTACAGCAAGGAATTTGCGCAAAAGCAGGTTCAAAAGGTTCAAGCTACAATAACAGACATAGCGAGATCAGGAAAAACCACGTTAAAAAATATAGGTGAAGCAATCGGTAAAAAAGAAATCCCTAAACGGATAAGTATGGAACAAGTATCCCTCGCAGGAGGACCAACCCTTCGCCAAGTTATGATGGAAAAGCAGACAATTAAGGAAGCCTATCAGAAATTTGCGATGAAGGATAGCAAAGTAGAGGCTGCTTCAGGGAAGAGTGTTCCTAAGGGTATAGATAACGTTAGATATGGTGAACAATACACGAAAGTAAATCGTAAGAAGACCTTAAAACCCAATGTAGAGTATACAACAAAAGAAGGATATAAATATACCACTGATGATAACGGACGTATTGCGATTGCTGAAGCTAAATTAGAATTGGGTAAAGCAAAACGAAATCCTTATGCCCAAAGAAAGGTTGGAGGAGACGATAGACTATCAAACGATGATGGTGGACATTTAATTGCAAGTATCTTTAAAGGTTCTGGTGAAATAGATAACTTAGTACCAATGAATGCTACTTTAAATAGGAGTGAATATAAGACTCTAGAGAATACATGGAAGAAGGCTTTAGTAGAGGGTAAAGAAGTAACCATTAAAGTAAAACCCATATATGAGGCACAATCAGCTAGACCAAGTGAGTTTAAAATCAACTATGTAATAGATGGTAAAAAATATTCAGATAGATTAACTAATTATTTAGGAGGTAAGTAGATGGAAACCAAAATAATGGAGCAGACATATCAACAAATTGCGAATACATTAATTAATATAATTCCAGAGGATTGGAAACAAATCTTTTTATACGCTGAATTTAGAGAAGGTTATAAAAAAGTTTTTTTCTATTATTACCCTGAAACTGGAGGGGAACCAGTATATAGTCTGGATATAACAGATTTATTTAATGTTGATGAGGAAGAGTTTGATGGGCTTGATGATGATTTGTATAATTATTTTTCAAGATTGCGTGAAGAATTTAAGGAGCAAGAACAGGAACTATGGACAAACCTAACTTTCATTTTAGATAACACAGGAAAAATGAAAATTAATTATGGATATGAGGATATTTCAGAACTTAGCCCAGTAGAAAAACAAGATAAATGGGAAGCTGAATATCTAAAGTAAAACATTATATAGAATGAAACCCCTTGATTGGCTAAACACCTTTCAAGGTTTCTTTTTTTTGGGAGCTACCTAGTGCCGAATAAATAGTTTGGTACTAAGAGAGTAGAGATAACACTTATTAGTTATAAATAATGATTGACAAAAATTTATCGTACATAAAAACAACTTTAAAAACAGGTACCCTATTTAAGCCCTATGGGTACCTCAGATAAAAGGCCGTCAGGTCTAAAGTGGTACAAAGTTCATCCCTTACAGTAAGGAATTTGCGCAAAAGCAGGTTCAGAAGGTTCAAGCTACAATAACAGACATAGCTAGATCAGGAAAAACCACGTAAAAAAATATAGGTAATGAAATAGGTAAGAAAGAAATCCCTAAACGTATAAGTGTGGAACAAGTTTCCCTTGCAGGAGGACCAATCCTCCCCCAAATTATGATGGAAAAGCAGACAATTAAGGAAGCCTATCAGAAATTCACGGTGAAGGATAGCAAAAAGGAGGGAGTTTCAGGGGAGAGCATTTCTAATGGTATAGATAATGTTAAACCAAGAGATAAGAGTTCTCTTGCACCTGGTGGTGGACTGGCTGTACATGAGTCAAGAGGTGGGCATTTGATTGAAAGACATGTTGGGAAAACTGATGAAGAATTATTAGAAAGAATAAGAAGTAATCCAAGAATTACTGGTTCTTCTACTTTTATAGATAGGGCAACAGCTGAGAAAGTTGCTTATACTGTCTTAAACAATCCCAAAAATATTGAGAAAATACAAAAATGGCTTTCTGATCCTAATAGTAGACCTACATTACCATTAAGATACAAGGGTGATGGAGAGATAATTGGTAGAAGTGTATCAAGAAACTCCGAAGTTGTAGAGAATGTTACAAACGCAAAAATTGTACTTAAAAAGGATTTAAACGGCAATTTT
This sequence comes from Peribacillus sp. N1, assembly GCF_054600815.1. Taxonomy (NCBI): domain Bacteria; kingdom Bacillati; phylum Bacillota; class Bacilli; order Caryophanales; family Bacillaceae; genus Peribacillus; species Peribacillus sp. N1. The sequence continues at coordinate 642,585 of NZ_BAAHZO010000001.1, forward strand.
ATACTAACAGGATATCCAGAAAAATAAAGAAGCGAGGAATTTAAATGGACGAAAGTTATGATTACTTAGAAGAGTTAGAAGATTTTTTAGGTGGAACATTCCACCAGGATATTAGTTCGCCTGAACAAGCATTAGATGAGTTTATAAACGAAGCTAATAAAGAATGTTTGCTTTTTACAATAAAGTATTGTGACGAATTTTTAACTAGTAATAGAACAAAACAAGAAAAGGAAAACTATATCCAAACTAATGCTGAAATTTATTTTCCCGCAATTGGATTAACTCCTACACAGTGGCTTAATAAAGTCGTAGAACAAATAAAAGAAGCTGTGAATTCAAAATAGAATGTTTTTCATAGAAAACCTTGGGTGGAAAATAAAAGGACCTTAACAACTTATGTTAGGGTCCTTTTATTATAAATAACTGAAGGACTTTAGCCTCCTCCAGAAAACCGAATACGGGATATACGGACTCCTCGCAGCCAACGGCCTCGGTGAAGCAGTCACCGGCAAAGACATGTTCGGCATCCAGCTGACCGAGGAACAGCGCCAGAACGTCCTGTTGATGGCACTCGGGATTGGCGGTGTGGCAGGTGCGGCCAAAGTCGCCGATAAAGTAGCGAGTGGTACAAAGTTCATCCCTTAGAGTAAGGAATTTGCGCAAAAGCAGGTTCAGAAGGTTCAAGCCTTCAGCAGGGAAATCGGCAAGGTGGAAGTACCTCTCCGGATTAGGGTCGAAGAATTAGCTACGGCGTATGGAAACAACTATAAACATGTCACATTTGATAAAACGACGATTAATGATATCGTGCAGAAGTTTGCGGTGAAGAGTGATGGTGGTATGGGTACAGGCATGTTATACATGTCCAAAGAATCTCAGAAATAGAGGTTATGTTCAAGCAAAATCCAAAACACAATGCAGAAGAATTCGCTAGACAGTTAAAAGACCAAGAAAAAGGGTTGAATGATTTAACTATTGATGAGTATTAAAAAAATAGAGAAAGATATATAGAAGAAGGAAGTGCTATAGAAGGGAATGCAGTTCAAAAGGCTGCAAGAGTAAAAGCTTATTTAGATAAAGTTGATGAGTTAAGGGAGACAGGCTTATCTAGAAAAGAATCAGAAAAGCAGGCTACGGTATGGATAAGCTGCAATAGATTTTATTTGTTCATCTATAACATCAATTCTATATCTCCATTGCGAACCAAGGGATGAATTAACCTTTTTATCTCCCATTCCACCAATGTCAAGTGGATTGCCACCCGCAATTTGATCTGGATTATGTAAAGCAGCCTGTTCAAGGTGGATAAAAAATCAATATACTTAAATGTGAAATTAATACAATGAAATAGTGGTGATTATAAAAATGTCAACTAATATTTTTGATAACTTTAAATTATTTGAAAAAGAACAAGCAGAAACTATTAATAATTTCAATGGTTCCATACCTGAACAAGTATTAGAAGTGTGGAATAAATTTGGTTTTGGTAGTATTTTAAACGGGTATTTAAATATTGTTAACCCAGAAAAATATCAGGAACTATTAAAGGATGTATATGTAAGAAACGAGGATGCTCTAGTATTGTTTACTACATCAATGGGGGATCTTGTTGTTTGGGAAGATAATAAATATTTAATTTTACTTAATTTTAGAAAGGGTGAAATTAAAGGGATATCGTCCGGTTTTAAATATTTCTTTCCTGATTTAGAAGATGAATCATTTTACAAAGAAATTTTAGATTGGAATCCTTATCCTGAAGCAGTTGATAAATATGGAGAACCAGATTTTGATGAATGCTTTGGTTATACCCCTCTCCTTGGATTAGGTGGACCTGAGAATGTGGAAAACTTGAAAAAGGTGAAACTTATTGAGCATATTTATCTAATTACTCAATTCATGGGACCAATCGAATAAGGGAGAGTCAATGAAGTTGTAAAGATGGTTGATGATTACAAGTGACTATCAAAAGTAAATGAATCCAGGGTCTTTTTTGGGGTTAAGTCAAAAAGCCTAAAACTCAGGGGCTTATCGTTTTTTTCGATAAGCTCTTTTAATTTGATGAAAAAAGAATCCTAAATACTAGAAACTGGTTATATGAGAAAGTAGAAAAGAAATATTAATCCCCAAGTAACAACCCAAGGATAAGACAGATATAGTAACAAAGAAACTAAAATCCTCCCCTACCAGTAAGGAATATTGGAGATAAGGACATTTGAAAATAGATCAGGAGGTGGGTAAGTATGAATGAAATTAAACTTAATAGTATTTATCAACAAATAGCTCAAACTATTAATGAAACTATACCAGAGGAATGGTCAAAGGTATTAATGTACGGTGAAATTGCTGACGGTACCGGTACGGCTTTCTTTTTTTATTATAATCCTAATAGTGAATTGCCTATTTATAGTCATGATACACCTGAAATATATAGTTTAAACGAAGAAGAATATGATAAATTATGGTATCAATTATTAGATGAATTAAAATTATTATCAGATGAATTTAAAAATAATAATCAAGAACAATGGACCAATTTAACTTTTACTTTAGAAAGTACCGGTAAATTTAAGGTTGACTATGATTATGAGGATTTATCCAATGCAGATGATCACGAAAGAAGGGTTATTTGGGAATATACTCGTTTAGGCCTTTTACCCGAATCTGAATATGATAAGAGTATTTTAGAAGAATACCTCAAGAAAGAATAATGGAGGATAAGTAAAGCTTGTTCTTTTTATGACCTTAACGCAAAAGTTAAGGTCTTTTCATTGTTGAAATAGAATATGTATCATCTATCGGTTCCTCAGATAATAGGCCGTGAGGACTTAAAATCATATAGAATTACTTCAGGTAAGGTGGCATAGGAAAAAATTAGCAAGTGGTACAAAGTTCATCCCTTACAGCAAGGAATTTGCACAAAAGCAGGTTCAGAAGGTTCAAGCTACAATAACAGACATAGCGAGATCAGGAAAAAACACGTTAAAAAATATAGGTGAAGAACTAGGCAAAAAAGAAATGCCTAAACGGATAAGTTTGGAACATTCCCTTGCAGGAGGACCAACCCTTCCCCAAATTGTAATGGAAAAACAGACAATTAAGGAAGCCTATCAGAAATTCACGGTGAAGGATAAAAAAGTAGAGGGTGTTTCAGGGGAGAGTGTTCCTAAGGGTACGGGTAAAGTTAAAAGGCTTATTCCTGGTAGTCCTGGAAAGGTGACAGGAGGTAGTTCTACAAAATTAGGGGAAAATATGTTTGAAGAAATGGGTCTACCTAAAACTACAAAAAGAACGCCCCTATCAAGCACAACATATTATTCCAAAGGAATTTAGAAGTCATCCTGTATTAATAAAAATAGGAATGGATATGGACGATGCCTCAAATGGATTTTTTCTTCGAGTACCTGATGCTGAGTACAACTTCTAGACATAAAGGATATCACCCAGTTTATAGTAATTTTGTAAGAAAAAAATTAGACGAAATAGATGCTAGTCAAGATATATCTAAAATAGAAATGCAAGTTTTTGAATTGCAACAAAAGTTAAGAACACTTCAAGAAAAGGGATTACCATTATACATGAAAGATGCTTATCTTGAAATTGAGCTTAAGAGGATAAAAGAAATTGGGTTGGAACAGTATAAAATTGAAAGAATGGAAAAGGAGATTGGAACCCCTGTATGGAAAAGAGGAGGGGGAGCAACAGTCGACCTATGGGAAAGGTGGTATAATAAGTAATGAATTATGGTATATATAATAATTTTGTTGAAGAAGTGATACAATTTTCGAAAAACTTTCAAGGAAAACTTTCTAATAATATTTCAGATAAAATTGTTTTTATTAATGATATAAAAACAGCAGAGCACTTAGCTTATGATGAAATATTTGGTGAAGACGAATATAATTGGAAAGATATCAGGGAATTAGAAATGAGTGAAGTTTGGGGTAGTTATTATGCAATGCCAGAAGATGAAAAGCCGGAGGGATTGGAAGCATTCTTAGAAATAATCTCTAAGAATGTAAGAGAAAGCCCTTTTGAATATAATTTATTTTATAACGATGTTGTGGCTGATCTTACTAATTGTGCTATCAATAGAGCAATAAATGGAAAGAATAGTTCCTTTTTTGAAGAATTATTTGACATATATCAATTTGGTGCTTTTCCTTGCGGTTGGAATGGTGATTATCCAGATGGGAAAATTGTTGCGTATAAATTGAAAAAATGAATTGAGTATTTCAAGTGGTTGAAGTGATTGATGACGAAACGTTAAGAATATTAGGTGAAAATGCAATTGAATCTGGTTATTTTAATATTGAAAGTCTAAATAATGTAAAAAAATACTTATTGGAAAACTACTCATTAAACGATAATATTGAAAACTATAATTATATAAAAAGGGGTAGTTTACCGTTGTTCTAACAACATAAAATAGACCTTCTTCCTAAGGGAGAAGTTTTTTTTACTTAACAATACTTATTAGGTGAACCTGAGAATGTTAAGAAAAATTGAAAATAGAGCAGGGGGATAAAAAATGAATGAATCAAAACTAAATGAATATTATCAGAAAATAGCTCAAACTGTAAATGAGATGATTCCAGAAGGATGGAGTAAAGTAATTTTGTATGGAGAAGTTAATGAGGGGACAGGGACTGCGTTCTTTTTCTATCAGTCTAATATTAATGATAAACTCATATATAGTCACGATATCCCTGAATTACATAGTATTAGTAGAATAGAGTATAGAGATACATGGCGGAGGTTAATAAAGGTTTTAAAAGAATTATCAGATGAATTTAAAGATAATAATCAAGAACAATGGACCAATTTAACTTTTACTTTAGAAAGTACAGGAAAATTTAAGGTTGACTATGATTATGAAGATTTATCAGATGCAGATGATCACGAAAGAAGGGTTATTTGGGAATATACTCGTTTGGGCCTTTTACCTGAAACTGAATATGATAAGAGTATTTTAGAAGAATACCTCAAGAAAGAATAATGGAGGATAAAAAAAGCTTGTTTTTTTGTATGACCTTAACGGTAAAGTTAAGGTCTTTTCATTGTAGAAATAGAATATGTATCGTTTTAAGTTATATCGGTCTTCTCAGATAAAAGGCCGTTAGGTCTAAGAATATTTATAGATAAGAATATGGATTTACTGACCTCAGACATCGTGATTAAATACAAGTGGTACAAAGTTCATCCCTTACAGCAAGGAATTTGCGCAAAAGCAGGTTCAGAAGGTTCAAGCTACAATAACAGACATAGCGAGATCAGGAAAAACCACGTTAAAAAATATAGGTGACGAACTAGGTAAAAAAGAAATACCTAAACGGATAAGTATGGAACAAGTTTCCCTCGCAGGAGGACCAAGCCTTCCCCAAGTTGTAATGGAAAAGCAGACAATTAAGGAAGCCTATCAGAAATTCACGGTGAAGGATAGCAAAGTAGAGGCTGTTTCAGGGGAGAGTGTTTCTAAGGGTACCGATAAATCCGTTACTAAAGTTAAATACGGGGAACATTATACTAAGAATGGTCGTAAAAAAGTATTAAAACCAGATGTTGAGTACACAAGTAAGGAAGGTTACAATTATTAAACAGATGGTCAAGGTCGTATTTCTAGTGCTGATGGAACTCTCAAGTTAGGAGATGGCAAAAGAAATAACTATGCCTAAAAGGTTGTAGGAAGAGAAAATAGATTGCCAGATGATGATGGTGGTCATTTAATTGCAAGTATTTTCGAAGGTTCAGGTAATCTTGATAATCTTGTTCCAATGAATGGGAATTTAAATAAAGGTGAATGGAAGAAACTTGAGAATACATGGGCAGATGCACTTAAACAAGGTGATGAAGTGAAGGTAAAGATAACCCCAAACTATAAGGGGGACTCACAACGTCCAGTAAGTTTTGATATTAAGTATAAAATTGGTGATGATGAATGGGAAATTAGACGATTTGATAATGTACCGGGGGGAAAGATAGATGAATGAAGAACAATTAGATAGATTATATCAACATATAGCAGAAGTCGTTGTAGAAACTATTCCAGAAGAATGGTCTAAGTTTTATTTATACGGTGAGGTAGTTGAAGGAGCTCAGAAGCTTATTTTTATTATTACCCTGAAGGTAGTGATAAACCGATATACAGCCATGAGTTAACTGAACTATTTACAATAAGTGAGCTTGAATACGCAGAAAAATGGCATCAATTAGTAGACTTTATTCAAGAACTTTGGAGAAAGTCTAAAGATAATGGTCAAGAGTCTTGGACAAATTTTACTATGGTTTTAGATAAGATAGGAAAGTTTAAGATTGATTTTAATTATGATGATCTTTCAAATATAGACCCTCTTGAAAGAAAAACTATTTGGAAGTATAGGAATCTTGGTATTATGCCTAAAAGCAATTCTGGAAAAAAGTATTTAGAAAAATATCTTTCCAGACTGGAATAAAGTAATAATAAATATTTAAAGCAAGTTAAGGGTGAAAAGAACGATAAATAGAAGATTTGACAGTTTAAATTATGAAGTATTATCACGGGATTAAGCTATAAACTCACGAAATTAAACAAGATCGTTGGATTAAGCATAATATTCGTCAAGAAATACTTATTAAGTTAACTATAAAGCACTTGAATGCCTTATCCTTATAGGCAACAGGTGTTTTTGTTTTTTATGAGATACTTAAATTTTGGACGACATGAATGACGATTTACTGAAGTTCGCAGCTCATGAAGGTTGTCTATGAAGTTTTGTTTTAATACTTGGATAGTGAGGAAAGAACGATAATTAGACGAGACGACATTCACATGGCTGGATGTGCAGTTTAATTAGCTAAATGAGAGATTACCGAATAAGGTGCAACCTGTTTTTCTTTTATATGACTTTAACGGAAAAGTTAAGGTCTTAGATATGAATATGTATCATCTTAAGCTATATCGGGTTACTCAGATAAAAGGCCGTTAGGTCTAAAAAATATTTCTATAGATAAAAATATGGATTTACTGACCTCAGGAAGGTCGCTGATTAAGTAGAAAGTGGTACAAAGTTCGTCCCTTACAGCAAGGAATTTGCGCAAAAGCAGGTTCAGAAGGTTCAAGCAACAATAACAAACATAGCGAGATCCGGAAAAACCACGTTAAAAAATATAGGTGAAGAACTAGGTAAAAAGGAAATTCCTAAACGCATAAGTGTGGAACAAGTTTCCCTCGCAGGAGGACCAAACCTTCCCCAAGTTGTAATGGAAAAGCAGACAATTAAGGAAGCCTATCAGAAATTTACGGTTAAGGATAGCAAAGTAGAGGCTGCTTCAGGGGAGAGTATTTCTAAGGGTACGGGTGAAACAAAGAACCTTAGTAGTACTGGAAATAGGATAGAGGTTGGCAAAGTTGATTTGGATGAATTAAGGAAAAAGTGGAATGTTCCTGAGAGTAATACAATAGCTGTGGGTAGAACAGATATCAAAGGACTTGAAGATTTAACTTTTAAAGGAGGATCTCCAGAAGTAAGTAAAGAAGCAGGGTTACCTTCATTAGAAGAAATCTTACCTAATAGGGATATTAGGGCCCCGTATGATCATTTAAAAAACCCTAAATTAGCACAGTTCACAAGACATGCTGAAGAAGGAGTTTTAAATGAATTTGATTCTGTCGTCAAAAAAGCAGGAATCGAACCAAGCGATATTACAGGAACTTTAAGAATTCACCAATCTAATCCGAGAGGTGTTTGTAATAAGTGCAGTAAAGGATTACTGAAACCCTATCCAATTGAAAAAAGTGGTATATTTTATCAAGCTAGCAAGAAATATCCCAACCTAACAATAGTCGTAACTTTGGAGATTAATGACAGTGTTAAAACCAATGGTTTGCTCTCTTTTGTTTTAAAAGATGGGAAAATCGAATAAATATAAGGAGGAACTTATGGAAAATAAATTATTTGATAATATACAAAGTGAAGTAAAAGTGGGCTTTGTATTAACTGTTGCTGAAAGAGTATTTTCTGTTATCAGTAAAGACGATGAAAGATATCCAGAAGGGAGAGAAGCATTGGATAAATGTTGGTTATGGGTAGAATCCCATGCTGTAACTGGGGATGAACTGTATGAGCTTATTGATAATGCAGACTATACAGGAATCTCAGAATTTGCTGAGGAAGAAGAAGAAATGAATATTGCTAGACTATGGTCACTACTAGTTGATGCTGTTGCTTATACATCTTGGGAAGCTTTTAATTTAGAAAAAGTAAAATATTTACCACAATCACTGGAAGGTATTCATGCAGATAGTATCACAATCTTTTTAAATAGTGCAGTTGAAACCAGTTTTCTCAAAGTAGATGAAATTGAGAGAATGGAATCAGTTCTTCATGATTATCTGTGTACAGATAATAAAATCCTAATAAATAGAGAAGAATTTATAAAATTATTTTAAACATGTAATAAACCTATGGATTTGTCTGTGTTACGTACTTCAAGATTTACAATAGAACTTTTAGCATATTAATAATTTCGTTTGTTTATGAAGGTGATAACTGGTAAAACCAGTTATCACCTTCTTTATTCCTACGTATACAGATTATAACTTTTGGTACGGGCTGTTGTTAAAAACTACTAAGAACATTTGAAAATAGAGCAGGGGGATAAAAAATTGAATGAATCAAAACTAAATGATTATTATCAGAATATAGCTCAAACTGTAAATGAGATGATTCCAGAAGAATGGAGTAAAGTAATTTTGTATGGAGAAATTACTGAGGGGACAGGGACTGCGTTCTTTTTCTATCGCTCTAATATTAATGATACACTCATATATAGCCATGATATCCCTGAATTACATAGTATTAGTAGAAGGGAGTATAGAGATACATGGCGGAGGTTAATAAAGGTTTTAAAAGATTTATCAGATGAATTTAAAAATAATAATCAAGAACAATGGACTAATTTAACTTTTACTTTAGAAAGTACAGGGAAATTTAAGGTTGACTATGATTATGATGATCTATCGGATGCAGATGATCACGAAAGAAGGGTTAATTGGGAATATACTCGTTTTGGTATTTTACCTGAATCTGAATATGATAAGAGCATTTTAGAAGAATACCTTAAGAGTATGACCTTAACGCAATGGTCTTTACATTGTTGATATGAAGATTAGCTAGAATTTATATTTAGCACTTGATTGCCTTTTAGGCAAAAGTGCTTTTTGTTTTTTCGAAGATACAAGTTTAAAACACATTAAAAAAGGAATTCTCATTTAAAGAATTCCTTTTTGCATATTATTTGTCAAGAAATGATTTTTCGAAAAATTTCAGAAGATGCTCTAAAGTGATTGGATCACTGTAGGTGGATGCTTTACTATTTATTTCAAATATACGATCGTTTTTAACAGCAGGTATATTTTTCCACGTTTCGGTCTCCACAAATGAGTTAACCACATCTGGGTTTTTACTAAAGATAATATAATCTCCAGTATACTCAGGAAGCACTTCAGATGAGAGTACATAAATGCCGGATTTAAGTGCCTTTTCTTTTACTTTTTCAGGCATTTTCAAATCCATTGCTTGATACAATATTTCAGTTCCGCGGGCATAATTATTTCCAAATACATAAAACTCCTTAGCATCATTTTCAATCACAGAAACGGTTGCATCTTCACCAATTTTTGCACGTATCGCTTTTCCTGCGGATTCTGCACGCGTTTCGAAATCATTAACCCATTCTTTTGCTTCCTTTTCTTTATTTAAGAGTTTTCCGATTTCTATTTGCTGTGATAAATAATCTAATTTTCCCCAAGTGAATACTACAGTTGGGGCAATTTCATTTAGCTTTCCAATATTTTTCATTTCGGATCCCGCTATGATTAGATCCGGTTCCAGTTCAATGATTTTCTCGAGGTTATCTTCTGATACGACTTCCACTCCCTTTAGTCTTTCTTTAAAAAGGGGATTCATATTAGTCCATTGGTCTATCCCAACGACATTACCTTCTAAAGCCAATACATTAGGTCCATTAGAGAGAGCAATTATTCTTTTTGGTTTTTTAGGAATCTCAATAGGGCCAGTTTCTGATTGATATGTAACTGTTTCTTTTTTAGTCTTGGATGCATTATTATCGTTCGCTGTCTCTTTGTTCCCGCAAGCACTAAGAATAAGTACGAACAAGAGTAGGAAGGGGATGAATAGCTTTTTCATTCTGATTTTGCTCCTTATTAATTATAGAGTAGGTTAAAAACATACCAAAAAATGTCTAATTAATAATGATATTCATTTTCAGTGACTACATCAATATATTAATGGTAATGATAATCATTGTCAATAACTTTCGCCAGATGGCTAAACTCTGTGAACTACAAAATTGCGGTGTTCGCAATCATCATTTTCTGCCTGCGTCGTTAAATACTTGATGTTGAAGTCTTCCGTTAAATTTTGATTAATCTATAATATTCAATTTGATAAGTAATTGTTTACATAACTATATTATGGTCTAATCGTTGAGAGGTCATATATATTTAAACTAAAATTTGGAAGTGTATATAATTCTATAAATATAGTATAGAAAAGAAGAATTATATGAAAGTTAAAAAAAGGATTTTTAATAATCGTGTTAGCAAGTTTTTGTCTTTTATTACTAAACATTTCGACACCGGCTTCAGCTCATGTGACCAAATCAAAAAAAACGGTATTAACGAGTGAAGATGGATCAATAATATTAACTCAAATAAAAAAGGATGTATGGGTTCATACAACATACGGAAATCCAAGGTAATAAGGTCGGTGCGAATGGCCTTATTATTTGGTGATATGATATTCGCGCTTGAACAAAAGAATTCTGGAATCATTGATGAAGCTAACATGGAAGCTTTGCCAAATGCGATGAAGAATTTAATGTATGTTTATAATGATGCGAAGATTGTTATTCCTGGCCATAAAACTTGGGGAGATTTCAGTTTGCTTCCACATACATTGGAAATTGTCCAGAATCATGGAAAATGAATTGATTTGCATTCAGTCTAAACTTTTAGCAACTTGTCCACACCTTCCATCAGTCCATGCATATACAATAGTAAGGAGGGTGTTAGGATGGAGATAAATTGTTGTTATGAAGAAAAATGTTTTGAGAACAATGACCCAAGTACAGTATGGTTTCCTGGAAAGCGTTGTAAATGTAAGTGCAAATGCAAAAAAAACAGGCGCCGTTTTTATTAATCACTAAATGAATGCCTGGACATAAGTTGTTCAACAGAGGCAGGCCTAGTGGCTGCCTTTTTTATTTGGACATGCGTGGTATATATTAGTGGAATTGCGCTGAAATATATAAAGATGAAAAAAACACTCAACCATGTTGGCTGAGTGTTTTTAAGCTAGTCTTTCTTAAGGATCTGCCTGCTTTGCTGAATGATTTCATTATTTTTATTAATCGCTTCAACATTGTTTAATTTAACATGGTCATTGATCAATTCATTGTCTTCCATATATTCAAGTAACAGTTCGACGGATTTATCCAATAATCTTTCCAGTGGGATTTCCCTTTCTTCTGCCAAACGAGTGAGCCGCATGTTTAAATGAGAAGCGAGTGAAGAAACGAATGGATCTACAAAATTAATGAAAAGCTGGTTAGATCAAATTGAAAGTGTGCTGGTAGCTGGATGATTTTTGGATTGGTTTTTGATAGTTATTTTGCATAAAAAATAGAAGCTACCCAAAATAAATAGCTCCTCATTTGTTTTATTTTATGACAATTACAAAACTGGTCCATTAAGACTCTCGGTTTTCGAACCAACTAAATTAGTATCTACTACCTGAAGTCCCAAGAAATTGAACAGCAGTTTATGTAACGGATAGCACAACCCGAAAGTCTTATTTTAGTTTAACCAAAATAAGACTTTGGTCATCTTTACGTTGGTCAGTGTCCTCTTCATTTCTAAGCGATTGTATAATTTCCTCCTTAAGTGTAGATAAAGGGGCAGCCGAATAGGTCTTTAACAATGAGCATAAACGGTCTGAACCTAGAGGTTCTTCTACTCCATCTGTATAAAGGCACAACTTACTGTCCTTATTGTATGTAAGGGTATTTGTTTTAAAAATAATTTCTTCAAACATCCCGAGTGGAGGCCGATTAGAACGCAACTGATATTGTTTTCCGTTTATATCCTGTAAAAGAACGGAAGGATGGCCTGCATTGATATAATTAATTTCTCTCTTATCAGTATCGATTAGAAGGTAGACGGCTGTGCAGTAATGCCAAGTTTCACTTGTGTTTTTGAATAAAGAATGAAGGTGATCATCTAATTCCTTCATCACAGTTTTCACTTCAGAACCTTTTAAAATTAATCTCTGAAATATGGAATGAAGTGACATGGTTATGAGAGCTGAAGAAAGACCGTGCCCCATCACATCAAGTAGGATAAGTCCATACCGTTGGGCGTCAATTTGATAAAATCCATATAGATCACCTGATAATTGATTGGAACCTTTATAATACGCTTGAATTTCAAGATGTTCATTACTAATAGGAACAGTTAATAGTGTCTCTTGGATTTTTTTAGCAAGATCCATTTCTCTTTCTGTATCTACTTTGTATTTTTCGTTTTTTTCGTTTAATTCACTAAGTTTATCCTTTTGAACTTTCATCGTTTCATGAGCATTCTCTAAATCAGAATAAGCCTTATTCATAGAATTTAGAGCTGTCACTGCCTCTTTTTTCGCTATAAGAAGCTCATTTTCTAATTCGTTTCTTTTTCGCATTGGAATCACCACACACTCAATAATAGTTCTTCCATCACGCTCTCTTTGAACAGCGTTTAGTAACACAGGTATTTCTTCATCGTCTTCAGACTTTAAGGATATGTATATTTCCTCAATGTGATTTTCTAACTTGATCAGAGGAACCAGATAAAGCTGATGAAAGAGTATAGCAGAAGCCGAAAGGATAAAATTAATATGCTGCCCTTGCAATTGATCGAGATTATACCCCAATAATTTAAGTAAGGTTTGATTAACGGATATAATATCATCTTCTTCTGATAAAGTTAAATATCCGCAGGGTGCCTCATTCAGTTGTTCATTCACAAAAATTCACACCCATCTCTATCTATAAATCGTTTGTCGGAAATTCATCCAAAAACTGTCTAATTAAGAATATCGTCTCTTCAGGATGACTCATATGTGGACAGTGTCCTGTTGCTTTCATCACTTTCAATGTACTATCAGGAAGATGCTTATGAATATATTCTCCTACTGCTGACGGAGCAATAACATCTTCTGAACATTGCAAAATGAGTGATGGTACTTTTACTTTTGGTAAGTCTTTACGGTTGTCTGCAAAAAAGGTAACCTCCGCAAATTGTCGAGCGATAATAGGATCAGTAGAGCAAAAACGATTCTCTAGATCCCGTTTAAGCTCTGGCCGATCTGGATTATTCATTACCGTTCCAGCAAAGGCGGTTGCCCAGCCTATATAATTTTTGTCCATCATATCAATCAATCCTAAAAGTTGTTCTTTTTCGAATCCCCCGTAATAATCATTAGGCAGATTCAGGTAGCAAGGAGAAGGACCAACCAGAACAAGTTTAGAAAAATATTCAGGATGTTTAATTGACGCCAGCATGCCAATCACACATCCAACAGAGTGTCCGACAAATATAGCATCTTTTAGGTCTAATGCGGAACAAACATCAAGTACGTCTTGTGCATACCCTTCAAGAGTACTGTATCTTTCCACGTTATATGCCTGTATATCTGAATTACCTGACCCAACATAGTCAAATAGGATAATTTGGTATTCATCTTCAAAGTCTTTTGCAACTGATTGCCAGACATTTTGATCACAACCAAAACCTGGAGCAAATATCATTGGTCGTGTACCACTTCCTTTAAACTTTACATTATTACGCAATAAAATATTGGGATTCATAATTAGCTCCTTCATTAGAAGATATACTTACTATATGTTAACACTAACCTTATTCGAATTAAAGAATTACACTTTAGTACTAAATCGGAGGAACTTATCTTTAACTTCACCAGGATTTACTTGAACTGAATTGTCTAAGCATCTATTTACCTTAAAAGTTCTGTCATCCTTGTACCATTGTAAGTAATGATCGGTTTTCATAGACTCACATTTGCTGGTCAGTGAGTATGAGGGAACCCATTATCTCCTCAAACCATCATATAAGATCTATTAATAAGCATGAAATAAACATTAATCTACTGATTTACAAAGGCAGTAAGATAAATTTACTTGCTTAAAATGACTTGGAATCGGGGGGAGATTGATACACTTCGTGGAGTTCCAATACTTTAGGAAACTCTTAAATTTACGTATACACGAACTTCTTATACCCGGAAAAGGCCGACAACGTTCCTTTATAATTAGCCTTTGCAAAGCCTAATTATAAAAGGGTTATGTATAGGGAATCCACAAGGGATTTTTTTAATTAGAACGAAATATATGGCCATGATGTGATTCATTCCACTGTTCTAGAGTGTAACTTCTTTTTAGAAAACATTATGTAGAGAGCAAAGATAAGTGGGGGTTAGAGAAGTATGTACTGATCATATGAAGTTCTTTAATTCAATTTATCTATTTTATAATCGTGATAGAAACGCTACAAAAAATATATAACCCTAATTTATGTCTATATTTGAATAGATAAGATGGGGGTTTTTATAATGGTAATTTAAACTTCTCCCTTTTTCTGATTCAAATCCTTCAATATGGATTCACCCCATCTTTAAGAAATTTCTGATGCCTATTTGGAGATCATTAAAATGTGGCTATCTTCAGTTTTTTTTCGCAAAATAATTATTTAAATAATAAATCAATATCGGACGCCTTCTTTATTTTTCCTGTATAATAATACTATATTTTACATTTGGGAGGAATTATTTATGGATCAAGCCAGTAGTTTAATAGGGCTTTTTGCAATCATACCGATTTTGTTCTATTTGGGACTTATTGTATTAAGTGTTTATTTCATAATTAAGATAATTAAATTCATCAATGCAAAGACAAGATTAGACCAAGAAAGAAATGAAAAGCTGGATGAGTTGATAAGGGTAATCGGTAAAGATAAAGAAGATCAAAATATGCCTTTATAATAGATTAAAAGCACAGCCCCATTTAGGGTTGTGCTTTTTTTATTTAAGAACCATGAACCTATACTAGGTCCTCATAAAAGGGCGTTATTTTTGTAACGTCAAGGTAGGTGTACAAGCATTTCCTAATTGGCACCATAACATATTAGGAGGTGATAAAATTGACAGTTAAATTAGAAACTTTATTGGATCGTTCAGAAAAGAATATGGGCAGCGGAATTCATCCAGTCGTAAAAGAATCAGCATTGGAAATGGTTAAACGGGCATACCAAGAAGGAATTTTCGTGCAAATCAGCGCAGGTTATCGATCTATGGATGAGCAAGCAAAGCTATATGGTCAAGGTCGCCTAGGATATTTCTACGATGGTAAAAACTATAGTGATTTATCGAAACCGAGAGTGACCAACGCGAAGCCAGGTCAATCTTACCATAACTTTGGACTAGCCATTGATTATTTCATCGTCAGCGATGATGGAAAGAATGCAATATGGACGGTTGATACAAAATGGAAACGGGTAGCGGCAATTGGTAAATCCTTGGGCTTTTCATGGGGAGGGGATTGGTCAAGCTTTAAAGACTATCCGCACTTGGATATGACGGGCGGACTGACTTATTCGCAGTTAAATGCCGGAGTGAAGCCTAGACTGGTATCAAAAGTGAATGGAACCATTCCACCAGCTACACAAGTCGAATCCGAAGTCATAGTAAAAGATACGCCAGCAAAGGACAGCGGCAATCAAACTATCAAGTCGATTCAAAGGACATTAAATAGCAGGTATAATGCAAAAATAGATGTTGATGGTTATTATGGTCCCAATACTAAAAAAGCGCTGATCAAGGGTTTTCAAACCGAATTGAATAAACAATATGGTGCAAAGGTTAATGTTGATGGAATATGGGGGCCCCTAACAAAAGCAGCTTCACCTAATGTTAGGGAAGGGGCGGAAGGGAATATCACTTATATCCTTCAAGCTGCACTTTATTTGGAAGGGCATAATCCACATGGAATAGATGGTATCTTTGGAATCGGAACGGAAATAGCGGTGAAGGCATTTCAAAGGGCTAATGGATTATCTGCAGACGGGATCGCCGGTGAAAATACCTTTGCAAAATTATTTGGATAAAATATATGAAATGTAATAGAATATAATGCTTAAATGCAATTAGCTTAGCAAAAAAGCCCTTAAAATGAGGGCTTTTTTTGTATGAATAATAGCATTCATTAAAAGTGAATACTCCAATAATTTAAATATCGAGCTGATGATAGATTTAAGGTGAGGAAACGAAAGCAGCTGTGAAAGCTTATCAGAAGCGAAAAAGGTTAGTTGTTGACGGACAACTCTAAAAAAACCTTTACGTATCCTTTAATATCTCAATTTAAATAGTCATGACGTTTCCCAACCATTTCTGTAACTTCACGACTATCTACCAGCAATTGTTCATGGTGATTTACAACCCTTAATTCAATTACCCTTTTTCGGAAATCCGAAGGCTTCAACTTCACAGTTCCTCAGATTTTCTTATGCGGTCTTTGTGGTGAGCTAAAAATGATGTATAATGAAAGCGTTTTTAACACTTTGAAAGTGGGTATGGACAGCATGGAAAGCATTTCTAACATCTTGCATAAACCGGAAACAAATAATGAAATACACTTTATAGGAAATACCGAAGATGAGATTTCGTTTGTGAATAGTAAAATCAAATTTTGGGGTAAAGGAAATCGGTTAATCATTGAACGCGGAGCTGAATTTAAAAATGCAACGCTAAATTTTAATGGCAACAACTCGCTCATAATCATTGGGAAATCAAATCGCAATGCAACAATGAGCGTCAGTGTTTGGAATGATAATACATTTTTCCTTGGTCGCAACTATTCATTTAATGGTTTAGCGAGATTTATTCTCTCTGAGCAAAAGAATCTATTCATCGGTGATGATAATATGTTTTCAAGTGGTGTAGTCGTTCGTTTGGCAGATCCACATTTGATCTACGATGTAACAACTCAAAAACGGATAAATCCAACAAAGAGTGTGTACTTAGGTGACCACATTTGGATTGGACAGGACGTCATGATTCTAAAAGGAGTAGAAGTAGGTACAGGTTCAATTTTAGGTGCAAAGTCACTAGTGGCAAAATCCATCCCATCAAATGTAGCAGCTGCAGGAAGTCCTGCACGTGTGGTGCGGAAAAGTGTTTTTTGGGCACGACCATCTGTACATGCATATACTGAAAAAGAAACAGTTGAATCACAAAATTTCCCAGATGGCCGTTTTGTCTATACGCCAAAAGGCTCGACAGCGAAACATTTTGCGAAAATTGAAGAACAGCTTAATACCGCAATTTCTGTAGAGGAGAAGACTGACATCTTAACGCCTTATCTTAAAGTAACAAATAAGAATCGTTTCTATCTTCCTGTGCCTCCTGAGAAAAAGAAAACATTTTTCGATCGAATCTTTCGCAAATGAGGCAAGAAGTAAATGAATGAATTTATCTCAAAAAATAAATCAAAACTCTGAGTTGTTTTCGTTAACCACAGGAAAATTTTTTGGTCATTGATACACTTAACTTATTACAGACAACTCTACCTAAATGGAAAGCCCGAAAGGCTCTTCGTACATCTATTACATTTTTCTTCAAAGGAAACATTGTTATTTAAGTTATCAAAGTAAAGATGTCCTAAAAGTTATCCTTTCACAAATATGAATTGTAATATTTATCGAGTATTTATGCTCATTTTTGTTCACTTAAAATTGACTGAAATATAATAGTCTTTTTAATTTTCCATCATATTCCTCCAATAAAGTTAAAGCAGGACATAACTTTATTGGAGGAAAAAATGAAAAAATTATGGAAAAAGCCCATTTTGCCTATCGCCACTATTAGTCTAGCATCTGTGATGATTGTAAATGCCATTCCAGAAACTCCAGTTCATGCAGAATTGAATGCTCAATTACATGTGAAGAATCATGTGCTTCCGTTAGGAACACCCAATTTGATTGAGCAAAGAACTTCCATGAATCCAGCACCAGGAGTGACGTATACCAATATCCATCGTGGTGAAGCATCTTCTAAAGACTACTTCACAGTGGATGTGGCATTTGTAAAAACAAAGAAGCAGGCAAAGATATTGTTGGGGAATTTAAAGAGAGATGGTTTCAAAAAAGCTCGTATCATAAGAGAAGCGGATCGGGCCATGGATGATGGGGAAAAAGGTCCACTTGGATACATTGTCCGCATCGGCCAATATCAGCTGGAAGCGGATGCAGCCGAAATGAGAAACAAGTTATCGGAAAAGGGATATTCGGGTCTACGGACTGTGTATACGGGAGAAGACGGAGAGAAAACAACAGGACCATGGGTAGTGAACGTCCTTGAAGTGGATCAGGATCGATTTCAAGGGCATGTGGAACCTGAATTGGCAAATGATACAGTGACAGGGAAAGAAACATTGACCAAAATCGCTGACAGAAATGATGCCATTGCAGGAGTTAATGCCGGATACTTTGTTGTAGGAGAGAAGGATGGAACACCAGGCGATCTTGCCGGTATATTCGTCAGCAAAGGTCAGCTTGTCAGTGAGGCTATAAATGGCCGTTCAGCTCTAATTTTATCTTCTGTTGAAGAGAAGGCAAACATTGCGTCCGTTTCAACGTCAATTCAGGCTACGTCATCTGATGGTGCGGTCAGGGAAGTGGATGGGGTAAATCGGAAGCCAGGATTAATCCGCAATTGTGGCGGTGTTGGAGGAGATACGACAACAGAACGGGCGAAACATGATTTTACTTGTAATGATGAAAGTGAGCTTATCCAATATACGTCCGTATTTGGAGGAAAGACAGAATCGGGCGACGGTGTGGAAGTAGTCGTAAATCATGCCGGAGAAGTGACGGTAATTCGTAACCATCGCGGAGGAGTCATTCCGGGCAGTGGTTCTGTTCTAGCGGGAACAGGGGAGGCAGCAGAGTGGCTTCGTGACCATGCCCGACAAGGGATGAAGATTCAGGTGAAGAGTGAAATCATCGGGGATGCAAAGCTATTAAAATTAGACCAAACCACCAGCATGATTAATGGAGGTCCTCGTTTAATGGAAAAAGGGGAAATTTCCATTAATGCCGTAGAGGAAGGCTTTCACTGGGAAGAAGACCCTGGGTTTTATTATCGTTTTGGGGAGCGCCGTAATCCTAGAACGCTTGCAGGAATCAAAGAAAATGGCAATCTATTATTTGTCACCATCGATGGACGCGCACCCGGATGGAGTGTGGGAGCTAATTTTGAAGAAAGTGCGAAAATCATGAAATCATTTGGGGCAATCGATGCCATCAATCTAGACGGCGGCGGATCGACGACCATGACAGTTGGGGATGGGCGAGTCACAAGACCCTCTGATGCAGCAGGTGAACGCCCGATTGCCGACGGTATAATGTTAGTAGAATAGATGGGCAGAGATTAACGACTTCAATTATCAAATAAACTTAAAATCTCTTCAGATAGGTTTCTGAAGAGATTTTTAACGGAATCATCCGATGATCACAAAGAAGTCAGCTATTAATTGTTTGAACTTCAGGCATAATATAAGGTCTAAAGATAATCATGGGGATTTTTTTTTGTTGAAGAACCTTTTTACTATATTTTAAGCGCTCGATTGTGGAAGTTCCTCATTTAATCTTTATTCAGGATATGACCTATTAAAACGGTAGACTAGCTACAAAACTCCCTTATAATCTGGTTCTTTATTTCTTCTACCGGAAACCCTTGTTGATAGGTGGATATCATCAACATAATACCTTGTAGCACAGATGAAAAATATAACGATCGTTTCCTTGGTTCCTTTTCACCCATACTTTCAAATATTTTACATTGAAACTCAAATTGTCTAGCATTTTCTTCAATAATGAGATGACTGTATTTTATCAGCTCTTCATCTGACTCTGGCTGAGTTTGAAGGTGTAGATAGAAGCGATGGATTTCCGGTTTTTGGTGGATATTATCAATGGCACCATTGATTATATATTCAAGCTGTTCACGAGGTGTATTTAAGGCGAACGCTACTTTCATGACTTCCACCACTTCCCTGATTCTGGCTTCAACCATTTCAGAAAGCAGTTCTTCTTTTCCTTTGTAATAGTTATAGAGTAACCCTTTCGAAATGCCCGCCTGATTGGCTATCTCGCTTATGGAAGTAGCGTAATATCCTTGTTTCATAAATAACTCCATGGCTGCAGTACGAATATTTTCTTTTGATGCTTGGCGAATACGGTCATTTTCTTCAGGTTGTACGTGGCATTTTATTTTCAATCCTCCATAAAAGCAGTGAATTCTTCATATAAAACTTCAGAATGGGTGAGGGGCAGCATATGATCCGCATCCTTTATTTCGATGAATCCGATGTTTGGAACCTTACGGAAACGATCGGCAACTCGGAAGTTATCTGCCAAGTCCTTTTTGCCGATAAAAAATAAGGTTTCGGCGTTCAATGCTTCTAATCGTCCTATTGCTGGCGGCTGTGGCCATTTCATGCAGAAATCAGCGGGCCACTTAAGCATGCGCTCAAAATGATGCCTGAGCATTTGAACAATGAGATCTTTGTGCGGACTATCGATTACCACCTGATATGTTGGTGATTGAAGGGCAAGCTCTAACATCTTATCTATATTGGGTGCACTTTCCAATATTCTGTCATGATATTGTTCAAACTCCTTTGAATAGGGAAAACCAGTTAAAGAAGGAGCAATTAACAAAAGTTTCGATACTCTTTCAGGGAAATTAAGAGCGAAATCAGTTGCAATCTGCCCGCCCATGGAATGGCCAATAATCGTTGCCTGATGAAGTTCCAGGTAATTCATTAGTGCCAGTACTTCGTCTACATAGTTTACATGTTTTATAGGGGATGGTGATTTACCGGCACCACGGCCATCAAAAGCAATAACTTTGTAATCCTTAGATAAAAGAGATGCTAAAAATGTCCATTGCCTCAAATCAGTCCCACCACCATGAATAAGAACAACAGGACGACCCTTGCCAGTAATCTCGAAATGTAAATCCAATGCAACCCCTCCATTTTTCACTGAATTTTCAGTTTTGTTTTATTATTGAATGAATGTTTAGTCAATAGAAAATGTAATTTAATTCCTTATGATCTTAGATACTATTTCCATTCCGCATAATGGCGTTAACCAATAGAAAAAGCAAAAATAATTATTGCCCTATTATTGAACAAGCAGGGAAGGAGAGCTTCGGAATCTCTCCATTACCTTTGCAAAAGCCAATTCTAATCGGTTCCTAATTTGTTTATTTCATTTTTCTATATCTTAATCTTACGTTACAGTGATTAAAACTGCCAAGCTTCATGCCAATTCTGCTTCAGGTGTATGCTCGACTAACTGGGCCGTGGCTTCGGTGACTTGGTGGGTCTAAAAGCGTTCCTGAATTTCCATCTCCTCAGGTTTTCTTATACGATCTTTGTGTTGAGCAAAAAATATTGCATAATGAACACATTTTTAACAATTTGAAAAAGTGGTATGAGAGGCGACTATTGATTTATTAATTAGTTTTATTACTTCTTATAGAGTGCAATACCCATTAGTGCAGAGCCCGTTATTCTCTTTTATTTTAATTTTTGCATCAGTCCTGAATTTGTCCATACGTATGATTCCCTTTTTGCATAAAATGGTAAATGTATAATTCGAAGGAGGACTATACTTGAGAAAGAAACTCTTAACGACGAGCTCGGAGGGTTTGATGGAAGATTCATATCCCTACCAGTTGTATCAAAAGGCAAAAAAGTTTGGAATTTGGAATCCCCAGGATATCAATTTCTCACAGGATCAAGAGGACTGGAAAACACTATCTGTTAAAGAAAAAGACTGGGTGCTGAAACTTCTCGCTCAATTTCAAGGAGGGGAAGAGGCGGTTACTCTTGACTTACTCCCATTGCTTAGGGTGATTGCGAAAGAAGGTAGATTGGAAGAAGAGATGTTCCTTACAACCTTTTTATGTGATGAAGCTAAACATACTGAATTCTTTCGACTGGTGTTAAATGCTATTGGTGAAAAAGGCGATCTTTCCCACTTGCATTCTGAAACCTATCGTAAGTTATTTTATGAAATTCTCCCCGAAACAATGGAACGGCTATGGCATGAACAAACCCCTGAGGTAATAGCTGACGCAGCTACAGTGTACAATATGTTTGCAGAAGGAGTGTTGGCGGAAACTGGATATAAATCATTTTACGATGGACTTAAAAAGATGGGTAAAATGCCCGGACTTTTAGAGGGCATTGACCACTTAAAAAAAGATGAATCAAGGCATATTGCATATGGAACATATCTTCTTCAGCGCTTGATTTGTGAACATCCTCATCTTTTTGACAGGGTGGTTAAGAAGCTTGAGGAATTGGCACCAATTTCTATCTCCTTAAATGCAGAGGGCGTTATTGGAGAAGGGGAAAAAGTAAAGGAATACCATTCTGATATTAAGAAATACTCAGAAAAACAGTTAATGGCAAGAATTGAAATCCTTGCACGGGCGAAGGGACAGACAATCGAAGAAATTTATCGATCTACTGGAGGAAACTCAAAACTAAAAAAAGGTTCAGAATGACAGATTTAGAATTCACCAGTCAATATGATTGGTGATTTTTTTAATAAAATTATCTTTTTTTACTTTTAATGAAAAAATACATAAACATTATTATATCCTTTAGTGGCAACATCCTATCCTAATAAACAGACACAGATTCAGCATCAAAATTCCTTAATAATTTTAAGGAATCGATTAACGGATCATCTAGACATTTATTCAATCTCTTTTGGTGATATGTTGCTCGCCTTCTAAGTGTTATTAATGCTTCTAGGTACGGCATGCTTATATCTGTTATATAATGAGTTCCTATTTCCCTGAGTAGCATTGGAAAGGGTTCATCAGGTGTAACAAGTAACTTAAAACTGTTTTTCATTTATTTACCCTCACTTGAAAATGAGTATACATAAAAATTCATCCATGAAATGTTAAAGCAGGAACAAACTGTGCGGTAGGTTAGAACTTCTTTTATTTAAATTTATTTTTCCTGATTTGATATTAGGATATAATAGAAAAAAATGAATAAAAGGTGTGATTTTTCTGACGGAAGCACTAAAAAAGCAGCATAGAAAGTTATCTAGTTTGATAATTATCCAACGGACCATTCTTATTACAATTGGTGCTTTGCTAATGGCCACGGGATTGGAAATCTTTTTAATTCCCAACCATGTAATTGATGGTGGCATTACAGGTATTTCAATTATGCTTTCTCACATTACTGGGATAAAACTAGGAATCTTTCTTTTTCTATTGAATCTACCATTTGTATACCTGGGATATAAACAGTTCGGAAAAACTTTTGCTATATCTACTATATATGGAATTATAATGCTTTCCATTTTTGCAACATATTTTCATCCTATTCCACCCTTCACTGAAGATATCCTTCTTGCTACAATTTTTGGCGGCATTTTTTTAGGTGTAGGTGTAGGAATAGTAATTCGTAATGGTGGTGCACTTGATGGTACAGAAATACTTTCGATTGTAATAAGTAAAAAAGTGCCTTTTTCTGTTGGCGAAATTGTTATGTTCATCAATCTATTTATACTTGGTTCTGCCGGATTCGTTTACACATGGGATAGAGCTATGTATTCAATCTTAGCTTATGTAATAGCTGCTAAAGCCATTGACATTGTTATTACTGGAATGGAAGAAACAAAGTCAGTATGGATAATTAGCGATGAAGCAAGAGAGATAGGTGATGCAATCAATAGTCGCTTAGGACGGGGTGTGACATACTTACATGGTGAAGGTGCCTTTTCTGGAGAGGACAAGAAGGTTATTTTCTGTATAATTACCAGACTTGAAGAATCTAAGTTAACTACTATTGTTGAAGAGATTGACCCTTCATCTTTCTTAGCAATAGCAAATATTGCGGAAGTACGTGGAGGACGGTTCAAAAAGAGAGATATTCATTAATTTATAAAATAATACTTATTAACAGGGCCAACATTTTGATGCTGGCTTTTGTTTATGTTTTTTAATCTGTAGTAAGACTACTACATGGGAATCTTCTGTAGTTCCTAAACATATATTCACAGAACTTGGGTCAAATGCATAGTGTAAATTGAATATATTATTAAAGAGGGGAATGTTCCCAATGTATGATAATTACTACAATAATCAAACGCCTTTATATAGACAAAGATTAACCATGCAACAGGCACAAGAAATCGCACTTCAGAGAGTGCCTGGCCAAGTTCTACATGTTGATATGGATATGGAACATGGTGTTTTAGTATACGAATTCTTTATTTTGACAAACCAAAACAGAATTTATGAGGTTGAGATAAATGCAAAGACAGGAAAGATTCTGAAAGTAGAAGAAGAAGATTTGGATTAGGGAAGTTAATGCGTTGAAAAATGCTTGAAAACTTGCGATAAATCAACAAAATACAAGCCGTCTCTTAATGAGGGAACGGCTTTTTATTATGCAATGAAAGGAGGGATCCGCTTCAGGTGAATATTTTACATACAACGTTGAAACATCCGAGGGGGTAGTTCAGTGGTTTCAGAGTCAAAAGATTACGAAGCTGCTGAGGATTATTTTGGTGATAACAGGGTGATTAATAAATCTTAATTTACATTAGGTGTGAAATACAGTTCCCCCAATAAAAACCAGGAGGAGTAATAATAGAAGAAAAATAAAAAATAGGCAGTCACAAAGACCGCCATAATCGGGATACAACACATGTACAGTGTGACTCTAGAGTCACGTTACGAGTCACAAATCATCAAATTTTCTTGTGACTCGGTTTTCATCAACTTTTATTTATGATTTTTTCAATTAGTACTTGTAAATCATCCGGCCTATGAAATTCAATCGGCGAAACGCCTTTATCGAACTCTATTGTATTGGATTCTATCATTAATACATACTTCCCGTTAATTTTTCCTAAATGGATGCTTTCGCCAAAATCGGCTAACAGTCCTTTGATGGATGTACTGCCAAGCTTCATTCGTAATTCAGCTTCAGGTGTATGCTCGACAATCTGGGCTGTGGCTTCGACGACCTGGTGGGTTTCAAGGCGTTCCTGAATTTCCCGCTTTTCACTCGTTTCCCAGATTTCCAGGTCTTGTTCGAATTTCTGCAGTTCGTCACTGTTTTCTTCGAATTGTGCGGAGACATGCTCATGGACCATGTGGATGACCTGGTTTTTCATGATTTCAGGCATCGATTCGCCATATTCGACGAATTTCAAGAAGTCCTCGAAGTAGCGGGCATGTGAAGCCTGGTGGATCTTCAGTTCGCCTTCTTCGACCATACCTTCTTCGGGCATGTAGGGGTATTGAATGGATTTCATATTTTTAGTGGTGATTGCCATTTCAACGTGCCTAATCAAAGTCCGTTCATCCGATATGGAAGCAACTTTCGGCTCGAAATCACATTTTAATAAGAAAACGAATGGTTCATCAAGATATTTCGTTAATTTTGCCGATGCGATTATGAAGACTCCGCCACGGACGGCACTTGTATCGATATAAGACCGAGTGAATTGTTCATTTTCCTCCTGGAATTCCTGTTTTGTTTTAGCATATCGAACACGGTTAAATACATTGTAATTAGGGTTGGAATCAAGTGCATGTCCTTCTTCGACAATAAAAGAACCAATTTTCGTCGGTATTTGTTCAGTTTTTGGATGACGGTCGACTTTCCGTTTGGAAATCTTCATCAATTCCCCATCCAAAAAATCCTTTAGAGGACTTTCTTCGTATTCTTCAGTATCAAGAGTTTGGAAATGTTTAAAACGTTTATCAGCCTGATCGCCTTTTCCTTCGACTTGGATTAAATAAAAAGACAGATAGGTAATCTCAAAATCCATGAATGTCACCTTCTTCAAATATTAAGCATAATTCCCGTACTTTTTTTAAGACTTAATAAGTATAGTGATGTACTTTGATTCCGTCAAACTATTGGTACATGAATGATCAGAATAATATTGAAGTGTTATTTCATAATAATACATAGAGAAAAATAAATAATGATTCTTTATAGGATTAAAAATATTAGAACTCTTGCAAAATTAATTAATGGAATACAGTACATACACCAATAGCTCACTTTATTAATATTAAAATAATGAATTGTTAATCATTATTTGTTAATTATGGATAAACCTGTTGAATGTTAAAGCCTGCCTTCCAAAGGAAATAAAAAAACAGAATTTTAAAATAATAAATCATTGACGTTAAAAAGGTTAATACGTATAATTTAAAAGTCAGATAATTCAGGAATTGCAGAAATTTGTCGAAATTTCTCCGATATAAATGGTAAGTGAAATTATTTGTCTATAGTTTTCAGAATAATTATAAAATTATGGAGGAGAGAACATGAGTATTTTTAGAAAGAAGTCCATTGAGGACTTGTTGAAAAACGCAGGTTCCGGCGGTAAGGGATTGAAACGAGAACTGGGAGCTTGGGATTTAACGATGCTAGGAATTGGAGCGATTATTGGGACTGGCATTTTCGTTCTAACAGGCACTGGTGCAGTGAATGCTGGTCCTGCACTTTCATTATCGTTCGTCATTGCTGGTCTTGCCTGTTTATTCGCTGCACTTTCTTATGCAGAATTTGCAGCTTCCGTGCCGGTATCCGGTTCGACTTATACGTATGCTTATGCAACTTTAGGTGAATTCGCCGCTTGGATAATCGGCTGGGATTTAATCCTTGAATACTTATTGGCTGTCAGTGCCGTATCGGCGGGGTGGTCGGGCTATTTCCAATCATTTTTAAGTGGATTCGGAATTAACTTTCCGGAGAAATTGACGGCAGCACCGGGTTCGGTCGAAGGAGTCACGACTTATATGAACTTACCAGCCTTTTTGATAGTCATGGCGATTACCTTTTTGATTTCCATAGGTACGAAACAAACGACTAGAATCAATAATATAATGGTCGTTATTAAAGTGTTGGTAGTCTTGTTGTTCATCGTTTCTTCTATATATTATGTGAAACCGGAAAACTGGCAGCCGTTCATGCCATTTGGAATCGATGGGGTATTTTCAACTGCCGCATTAATGTTCTTTGCCTTCATCGGCTTTGATGCAGTTGCATCTGCGGCTGAAGAAACAAAAAATCCAGGTAGGAATTTACCACGGGGAATTCTTGGTTCATTAGTCATTTGTGTAGTGCTTTATATGGCGGTAAGTTTGATCATGACTGGTGTGGTACCGTATGCACAATTCAGCCAGGCTCTTGACCATCCGATTTCTTTGGTATTGCAAAGCGCAGGACAAAATTGGATTGCAGGTATCATCGATCTAGGTGCCTTCCTCGGAATGACAACGGTAATCTTGGTTATGTTGTATGGACAAACCCGAATCATGTTTGCGATGTCACGTGATGGTCTGATGCCTAAATCCTTATCAAAACTTCATAAAAAATATAAAACACCTTATGCGGCTTCATGGATATTCGGTTTATTAGCGGCCTTATTGGGGGCATTCATACCGCTTGGTGAATTGGCTGAGCTGGTCAACATTGGAACATTGACTGCGTTTACGATGATTTCCATTGCGGTCATCGTGTTACGGAAAACAAGGCCTGATATGAAACGTGCTTTTTATTGTCCGGCTGTACCGCTCGTTCCAGGCCTGGCAATCGTTTTTTGCATATTCTTGATGGTTCAGCTAGGGAGTCATACATGGATGAGGTTCTTGATCTGGATGGCTATCGGAGTAGTCATTTACTTCACTTATTCCCGTAAACACTCGAATCTTAACCAGCAGCAGGAAAATGAACATTGAAAAAGACACTCTCTGGAGTGTTTCAGTTTGTAGACAAAAGGAGCTCTATCTGAATTTTTAAACATAGTTGATTGGAGCGGGTGTGCGAGACTCCTGCGGGAATAGCGAGTCCAAGGGAGACCCCACACAGGCGCAAGTGCGCCGAGGAGGCTCCCGGACCGCCCGCGGAAAGCGAGTGCCCTACGTTCCAATCAACGTCCAAATTTGTAAAAGCAAAAAACTGTAGATACTCTTTGGGAGTGTCTTTTTTTATTTGGACATAAATAGTTCATAAGTCTTGTGTGTAAGAAGAAAATTTATCAAAGTGAATTAAGATTAACAGACTTTATGTCGAAATAGTATATATGGGTAGAAAAAATTGGAGGCAATTCAATCATGAAAAGTATATGGAGAAGTAAACAAAAGATAGATTCGATGGACTATATGCAATATAAGGAACACGTCGGTATCAAAATCAGGGAATATCCGAGCGTATTGAATCAAGTGGAAATGATTCATTTGACGATGGGGGATTTGTGCATAATTCGTTCTTTACAGGAAGAAGTGAAGAAACATTTGACCCAAATAGTAGGAAATTTCTATAAAAATCTAGAAAATGAACCCTCATTAATGAAAATCATATCAGACAATAGTTCTGTTGATAGGTTGAAAAAGACACTTCATCGTCATATGTACGAAATGTTTAGCGGGAACATTGATGATGCGTATATTAAACAACGTTATATTATCGCACAAGTACATGTGCGAATTGGATTGCAGCCAAAATGGTATATGAGTGCTTTTCAGGATTTATTGCAGTCATTAATCATTCATGTGATTTCCAATATGAAAAATATTGAGCAATATCAAGAAAACATTCTGGCTGTCACTAAAATTTTTAATCTGGAGCAGCAAATAGTTTTAGAGGCATATGAACTTGAAAATGAGAAGATTCGCCAAAAAAACCAAGCAGAAAAAGAAACGATTAAACTGCAGGTCAATCATAATGCAGAGGAATTGGCAGCAATCAGTGAAGAGACTAGTTCAGCAACTCAATTAATGGCAAATAAGGTAGTCGAAATTCATGATTTCACTAAAAAGGGCTCAGAGATTGCGATACATGCAGAGGGAAAATCAAAAGAGGGAGTCGAACTGTTACAGGGATTAGAGAAAAGATTGGTAAAAACGCAGGAGCAAATGACGATCATCTCAAAAGATATGGAACAGCTATCCAATACTTCAAAGGAAATTGAACGAATTGTCACGATCATCACTTCAATTGCAGAGCAAACGAATTTGTTGGCGTTGAACGCAGCGATTGAAGCGGCAAGAGCTGGTGAAAATGGTAAAGGATTTGCGGTTGTGGCTGGTGAGGTAAGGAAGCTGTCGGAAAATACCAAGGACTCAGTTTCGGAAGTAGTGAAACTGGTTAATGGAATTGCTCATTTTACCAATGTCATGAACACATCAATTTCCATGGTTAGCGGGGAAATTACTAAAGGAACGAAACAAGGAAAAGAAACTGGCATATTTTTTACTGACATAGCAAAGGACATGCTTTCTGTAAAAAAGCAGAATATTAAAATCACCAAGGAAATGACAGAGCTGAATGATATATTCGCCGAAATTAATGAAGCATTCAATCAAGTGGCGGTTTCCTCGGATCAATTGACTCAAATGACGATGAACTTGTAATGAAGTTCAACATTTTTATAAGAACAGCTTAATGGTGCTCATTCGTATTTTAATAAACAACTCGATAGAATATTTCTGATCAAACCCCAAGCGGTTTATAGAATAGTAATAAGGATGCCGTTAACAAGCTGTCCAATAAATCACTTGATATAAAATAAGTTTAATGTTATATTAATAAAGCGATGAGCTAATTTGTGTAAGTCGAAGAACATGCTTTTAGCTAAACGTCGGGATGTGGCCTGACGGTTCTGCGCCACAAACGCATCAAAGACGCCTGCTGCGTGCAGGCGTCTTTTTCATTTTATCGATTCTTTTCTTGCAGCTTGTACGTCATCCTTGAATTCCTCTTGTATTTCTTCTGTTATTCCCTTGGTTGCATCCTTAAACTCCCTAAGCGAGGTGCCGACTGCCCGTCCGATTTGAGGTAGCTTGTTCGGTCCAAAAACAATTAAAGCTAAAAGAAGTATTAAAATTAAACCGGGAAAACCAATGTTTGAAAGCATAACTAGTCACTCCAATCAAATCTGTTAGTTAATATTATAGACTCCTTCCATGTATTTGCCAATGTTATTTAGGATATATTATAGAGTTCAGCAACCGATGATTCTCACAAGACAACACTTTCAATTCCGTCCAATTTTATCTTGCACATTCTATCTAAAAATTACTTACCCAAGTATGCTATTACATAATAATTTATCAATGAACGTGGGGGACGGTAACATAAATCAGAGTGCAGCCGTTAGTTTTGCCGTTTGGGCATGAATAATCTGGCTCCACCTATTTAATGTGTAATATGAAATTTTTTTGTTGTCTGGGAATGATTTAACTTGCAAGAATGAAGATATTTCGGTATTATAACTATACAAGCTGCGTTGTTCGTAATGATAATTAAGTTTTAACCTTTAAGCTGTAATAGGGAGTTTTATATTGAAACAGGAATGTTATGCCTCGTCACTGACTTGGACAACAGGATTGCTTCTGCAAACACCCACTTTGAGGAGTGGTGGTTTAAAACTTTCTTACTTGAATACGGCAATGGCGGCTTCCTACTTCACTAATTAGAAACCAGTTCCGATAAGGGACTGGTTTTTTGTTGTTTTTACGCATGTTCAAAACTTGTAATTAACGATAGCATCAGAAAACATATTAAGATTTTATGAAAAATATGCGAAAGTTTTTATTGAAATATCAGATAATTAGCATTTATAATAACAATTAGATAACTCGGTTCACTATTTGTATAAAATATGTGAGTCGAATATTTTTTACATGATTACGTAAGCGCTATCATTTGGATGGAATTACTGCAGTCACCTAGAGAGGAGAAAATTTTATGGCTAAAATTAATACGACCGAGGTAATTAGCAACAGTAAATTTAACCGCTTTCATTTTGGATTGCTGGCATGGTGTTTTATCATTATCCTTTTTGACGGCTATGACCTTGTCGTTTACGGTACGGTCGTCCCGTTATTGACGGAGGAATGGAACCTTACTTCCGTGGAAGCAGGGGCTATGGGCAGCTACGGTCTATTTGGAATGTTGTTTGGGGCGATCTTCTTTGGTACATTAGCAGATCGGATTGGCAGAAAAAACGTAATCGCGATTACACTCATTTTATTTAGTTTATTTACGCTTTTATGTGGATTTGCGGATACGCCTACGATGTTTTCAACTTTCCGATTTCTAGCGGGATTAGGGCTTGGGGGCATCATGCCGAACGTCATTGCCTTATTGACGGATTATGCACCGAAAACGATGCGGAGCATGGTCGTTTCAATCGTATTATGCGGTTACTCATTCGGAGGGATGCTTGCTCCGATACTGGGTATCCTGGTTATGCCGGCACTAGGTTGGGAATCAATATTCTGGTTTGCAGGAATACCATTGTTATTTTTACCCTTCATGATGAAGCGTTTACCAGAGGCTTCGACGCATCTGATCAGAAGTAATAAAAAGGAGGAACTGATCAGAATACTATCAAAGGTAAGTCCGGAAAGTAAATTCGACATCAATGACGAACTTGTGGAAGTGAAAAAAACAGAAGCCAATATGCCGATTGTTGGATTGTTTAAGGATTCCCGTGCCCTTAGCACATTGATGTTCTGGATCGCCTTTTTCATGTGCCTATTGATGGTATATGGATTGAATACATGGCTTCCAAAGCTAATGATCGAGGCAGGGTATGCGCTGAATTCAAGCTTAGGTTTCTTGATCGTCCTTCAAGGGGGCGCTATCGTAGGCACGCTTATCATCGCTAAACTTTGTGATCGTTATGGATCCAAGAAAATGCTTGTGCCGATGTATGCGCTTGGGGCTGTCAGTCTGACGTTATTGGGAATGGGCGGAAGCTCCTTCGTGATTTACACATTGGTAGCGGTTGCAGGAGCCTGTACCATTGGTGCCCAAAACCTTGTACAAGCCTATGTTTCCCAGTACTATCCACCAAATATAAGATCGACTGCACTAGGGGTGGCATCTGGTATCGGAAGGATTGGCGGTATGCTCGGGCCCATACTCGGCGGATTTTTATTATCCATCTCGCTACCCATCCAATTGAATTTCATTGCCTTCGCCATACCTGGTCTAATTGCTGCGGTTGCCTTATCATTCGTTCCAGTGAAAATGGCTTATTATAAACATGATCATTCGGAACCAACTGAAGAAATGGTCGTAGAATCAAATAAAATGAACGTCTTGTGATTTAAATGCATGAAATGCAGTGCTGGGATACCCTCGCTGTCATTTCATGCATATTTGTATTAGCTTCCTTTTTTCCTTAGCAAAGGGTCTATATAAAAACTGCAAATTTACAAGAATTAGTGTAAAGATTTTCCGGGAATTGTTTCGCTTGACCTTTCCTTGAGAAAAGTTGCTTAAATGTTCATAATTTCGCAATATGAGTCACTCTTAATATAAAGAATAAATGTTAGAATGATGATATGGATAATTAATTCCTCCTTGAAGTGGAGCGAACTATAAATTAATCTCATCTTTTGTGAGGAGTCATTACTTTGAAGATTTTAAAACATGTAATTTTTTGGTTAAGCATTATAGGGACATTATTCTCTATGATTTATTTCTTTGTAGCGGACATTCCGTTATATGTTAAATTGTTAGGCGGAGCCATTATCCTTTATCTGGGTTATGATCTTATAACTGAATCAAGGAAAAGAAAGCGTAAAGAAGCCTTGGACGCTTAATCTTATCTTCATTAAAAAGCCCTCTTTGATAAGAGGGCTTAGTTTGTGTCCAAAGGGGTCCGGAATGGGATAGACAAAGGTGAATTAAACAAGGATAACTATGGAAGGGCAGAATGACACAAGAATAAGCTCTTTAATGACCATATAGGGGATAACTCTTTCCTTTGCACTGATAATCATAAAAGTTCAACACATAAATGCTTTTCAAAGCAAATTAACGAAGTGGATGAATAGGTTTAATGGTGTTGCAGATATATATATCAGTAATTATATGTATTGGTTAAAATGGCTTGAACTATTTAAAATAATATAGAAGCAAAAAAGTAAAGAACTTTAGGGTTCAACGTAGTAGCCTATGCTTATACAAAAACAGCAGAATTTAATAAAGGTGAGCTAATAATTGTAAAGGAGATTAAGGTATGACAGAAATCTGGGAATCAAGAAAAACATAATGATGTGGGGATTTGAACCTTCAGACTCCGCAATCTTGTCAAAGGACTTTTTCCTTGAAAAGAAAGTTAAGGATGTATTGATTCCTGGTATTGGATATGGTAGAAATGCAAAGGTTTTTATTGACAACGGAATGAATGTAACAGGTATTGAGATTTCAAAAACAGCAATTGAATTGGCAAGGCAAAATGGGCTTAATATTAGTATTTTTCATGGTTCAGTAACCGATATGCCTTTTGATAACAAACTTTATGATGGTATATTTTGTTATGCACTTATTCACTTATTGAATAATCGTGAGAGAGATACGTTTATTAAAGAAATTTTGAGATAACGAAAGGGGTAAAAATGTTTTTTTATGATTCTGACTCGATAAAACAAGAATTTGGAAAATATGGACTGATAGAATATTCGGAAATTGTTGAGCCACATAAGAATATGGAAAATATACATCCATTTAAATTTATAATGGTAAGATGTCAAAAAGAAAGAACTATAATTACTATTGCATGGAAAAATGACAATACATAAGAAGACCCTGCTCAATCGTTTAAAAAAGGGGAGAGAGTTAGTCTATGGATTAGGGGTGACTTGATAAAGGTAAGTATCAGTATTGACACTTCCTAACCATTTTCATTCTCTGAGGTGCAGCGATGATTTTTCCGCTGCATGGATGGTTAACGGGGCAGGTTATTTCAATAAAATTTAATCTATTTAAAAGTAGAAGGGGCTAGGAGTGAACTGAGTAATTTACTTTGGACAAGGAAGAAAATCAAGAAGGCGTAGGGTTAGTTTTAATTGGTGGTAGCAGTTGCTGTTGAATTAAATATAATAGGGGAAAGTTGTTCACCTTGGTGACTAACTTTCCCATTATATTTTTAAAGATATTACTGGAATAGCTATTACACTATAGACCACGCTAAGTGGTCTTTTTTTTATATTTGTCAGTCACCGGCATTTCTTACTTGTTTAGCTAGTTGTGCGTCTATAATGCCAATTATATCTGATCTCTTATTTAGCAGGCTTTATTAATAGAATTTAGGACGGTTTTGATTCCGTTCACTAGGTCTTGACCATCTATTTTTCCATCCGGTTTAATTGTTACATTGATGCCAATTACTTTAAGATTTTGTTTTGAGAACTCCTGAGCTTGGGTAAATGTAATATTGGGAAGGATAATAAAATGATCACCTTCTATTTTAGAAGTAATTTTATTATATAAATCTTTAAAGTAAATGTCTGTAAACGAAAAACCTAGAAAAAGAAATGATTTATTACTCATAAATGTATATAATATTCTCATAAAATCGGCGTTACCATACAAATCATCATAACTTTCTTTCGTAACAATCATTGATTTTGGTTTATGTACCACTCCATGTAAATGGACGATATACTGCTGCTTCTTTTCCATGAATTTTTGCATATTTTCAATATCATCCCACTTTAAAGGTGGCACAAATCCATTCCGAAGGGTAGAAAAAATATTGTCATAATTAGTTGTTAAATAAAAATCAGATTGTAAATCAAGTACATCCAAATAATTATGATATTCTTTTTCAATGTTCATGTTTATTTTTCCTTCAAATAAATCTACAATTTCCCCTTGAATTAGACGATCCTCATTTAATAAAGAAGATTTTTTTAAATAACTAAGGGCTTCGAAATAATCCCCTTCATCGAGTTTGTCATTGTAATAGCCCTCATACCCTTTTTTTATATATTTTGAAAAGCTTTTAAGCATATCCTTCCAATCAGGAAGACTAAAGGGCACTGACAAACCAGAACCCATAAACGGTATAAGGTTCGCTTTTTTTTTCACCAATTGTTCGAAATGTATTTTAAAGTCTTCCATTACGTACTTATCAAGCATATATTTTTCTCTCCTTAACTCAAGCTCCGAAAGTAATTTTAATCTATTTTCTTTTACGATTTGATAAATTGATTGGATTTCATGTTCTCCGTTTACTATGTTAATATTTTTTCCGCAATACACACATGAAGTCATCATTGTAAACGTATTTTCAGATTCATCATACTTTAAACATGTATAGT
The DNA here is from genome assembly GCF_054600815.1 of Peribacillus sp. N1. Lineage (NCBI taxonomy): Bacteria > Bacillati > Bacillota > Bacilli > Caryophanales > Bacillaceae > Peribacillus > Peribacillus sp. N1. Next base: position 677,885 of record NZ_BAAHZO010000001.1, read on the forward strand.
TGTATTGCTCTCTCACTAAACTTTTTTCTTTCATAGCCGCAATTATTTCAAAAAAATACGGAAAAGATTGTTCAGCATTAAATTTTGTAAAACCAAATGTATTTACAAAATTATCAATAATTTCTACGGTTTCCTGTTCATTCCTTTGTATCATTGTAGCAACGATACTTACTAAGCTCTCTAACAACATGGAGAAATAACTCCTTACCAATATGATTTTTATTTATAAATGTTACTTTGAAATTTTCTTTAGTAGACACAACTGAGGTTTGACACACATCAGTGCTGTGTGTCAAATGGTTTATATCTTTAAACCACGATAAAGACCAATTAGGCAATTCAAGTGCTTCTTGAAAATCAGTATATAAACTATGGAACATAACTGATGTTGCTACAGGTTCGTTTGCACCAGAGGTTCCCGTTGCTCCTTTAGACGAGTTCTTAGACCTAAAAGAAACCTTTGTAGGGTATCCGACTAACTTGTTGTGCTTTGCGATGTAAATTAAATCATCATCCTCTGTCATCACATCAAGGTAAGTAGCTAATAATAACGAGTTAAAACGCACTTTTAAATTTTCTTTATTCACTAGGGGAACACGGGGCTTTCCGAAAAGCTCTTCAGTTGCCGTGTCAACTAAAGCTTTTATAGTACCGGATGTTTTTGTTTCAACCTCTTGTCGAAGCTCATCAAGCATTATGTTATCTAGATACTTACACATTTCAAACATTGATGTTCTATCTTTTTTGTATTTGATATATTTTTGAAGCTGAAGGTGTGTAATAATCAAAGTGGAGAACTTCTTATATGCCTTCATTACTGTTCTTTGTATTTCCTCATCAGAATTTTCGTCATCATCTTCTTCAACGATATTAGGCATGTTTTTTAAAGCAACAACAAAAGTTTGATTAGTATAATCAATTTCAATTGCACAGACAAGATATCTCATTGATATCTGACCACCATCTTTTTGAATCGGTACAACTTGAACAACTAAAAATCTTGCTTTATTAATGTGATTACCAGCCAGAGTATAGTCATATCCTGCTAAAAATGTATTTTTTTCAGTTGTGTAAACTAGATCCATGATATAAAATCCATTTTCAGTCATTAATCGCTTAACGTCTGGCGTCAAATTATTTCTGGAGTTCATATCTTCAATCAGTCGCTTCACTAATTGCTTAAAAACTACTTCAGTAATCATTGGGTTTTTAATCTTATTAATAAAAACATTCGTTAGTCTACCGTAAAAAATAGATTCAAAAAATACTCTTTCTAAAATCTCCCGCTCAGAATATTTTTCTGTTAGAAAACGCGAATAATAGGTAGCAAAAGGTTCGTCTTCCTTTTCCTCTTCAAAACCAGTTTGTTCTTTCACTGCACTTTTTAGCTTAGGTACATCTATATAATCTGAAAATTGATGCCCCTGAAATATATACATACTATTTTTTTCTTCATCCTTATTTAATGCTTGGGACAAAGGAACCACCCTTTCTACCAATTTACTATGATCCATTATAGCAATATTATTGTGGTTTTGGTAGAATACAAGTTTTCATCCTAATTATGCCACCACATTCATAACTACAGCGCTTAATCCAGTCCCGTTAAACCCAGGTTAGCAAGTTAATGATAGGTATTCGTATCTATACCGTATTTGAGTAAGTTCGTAACGGGAAAGACGTTTTATCTCTGCCATTGTAGGAAAGAATCAGTTTTTATCATGTGACTAGGGGGAGCATTATGACAGAAAAAAAAGAAAAGAAATATTTGTGTGAAAACGCTCGGCTCATGGCGGAGTGGAATTTTGAAAAGAATTTAGCCTTTGATACGAGCACTTTGACTTATGGGAGTGGAAAAAAAGTTTGGTGGATAGGCAAATGTGGACATGAATGGGAAACAAATATTTATAAAAGAGTAAATGGTGAGGGATGTCCATTTTGCTCGAATAAAAGAGTTCTGGCAGGTTTTAATGATTTAGCATCACAAAATCCTAAATTAGCAAATGAATGGCACCCAACTAAGAGCGGCACCTTATTACCAACAATGGTTACTGCAAACTCACACAAAAAGGTTTGGTGGGTATGTACAAGTGGACATGAGTGGGAAGCCAGAATAAGTAATAGAAATAGTTTAGGTCGAGGTTGCCCATATTGCGCAAATCTAAACAGAAGTAATGATGTAAGAAAAGGATATTTACAAAAAAGAGGTTCTTTCGCTACACACTTTCCCGAAGTTGCTTCCGAATGGAATCAAGATAAAAATGATTTAACTCCAAACGATATGACAAGTAGGTCGGGACAAATTGTTTGGTGGAAGTGTAAAACATGTGGAAATGAATGGGAAGCAGCAATATCAAACAGAAGCAAAGGAAGTGGTTGCCCAATTTGTGGAAAAACTAAAGCACAGGAAAACCGCTATAGGAAGTTGATTCAAGATAGAGGCTCTTTTGGTGATAAACACGAAGGCTTACTCCTGGAATGGAACTATGAAAAAAACACAGATTGTAGCCCTTATAAAATAACGGAAAATTCAAACAGAAAGGCTTGGTGGAGATGTAGGAAATGTAGTTATGAGTGGAAAGCTGTTATTTACACTCGAACTAAAGGAGGTGGATGTCCTAATTGTATAAAAGAGAGACAAATCTCTTTTCCGGAAAAATGTTTATTCTTTTACATCAAGCAAGTGTTTAAGGATGCACAAGAAAATTACAAATGCGACTTCCTTGGTAAAATGGAATTAGATATCTTCATTCCGTTTTTGAATATTGGAATTGAGTATGATGGGCATTATTGGCATAAAAGTATTGCAAAAGACTTACGCAAAGATCAGCTATGCCACGAAAACGGGATTACCCTTATTAGAATTCGGGAACCTAAATGCCCGATTCCAATTGGGGAGCAGCTTGCTAATACATATTACTACCGCCTTATTGATCTATCGGAACAAGAACTTGAAAAGGGCATAGATCACCTTATAGGTTGGATTGTTTCGCATAAACATATTCAGACGGTTTCCCCTGCAATAAACATAGAATCGGATAGAATCGCGATATATGAGTCTATAGATATGTATGAAAAAACAAATTCGTTGCAATTGAAATTTCCAGAATTATCAAAAGAGTGGAATCCCGTAAAAAATGGAATTATGAAGCCTTCAAATTTCAACTTTGGCTCGGATAAAAAAGTTTGGTGGCAATGTAGGTTTGGTCATGAATGGCAAGCCGTAATTAGTAGTAGAGTTGTTGGAAGTGGATGTCCTATTTGTGCCGGACAATCAGTATTAAAGGGTTACAATGATTTAACAACAACACATCCCATGCTTATAGCGGAATGGAATTACGAACGGAATACTAATTTATCATCGGAGTCTATCTCTGCGGGTTCCCAAAAAAAAGTTTGGTGGCAATGCGAGTTAGGTCATGAATGGCAAGCTGTTGTTTCTAGCCGTGTTGCAGGAAGTGGCTGTCCCATTTGTTCGGGAAAACGCGTGTTGGCCGGATATAATGATTTGGTAACGAAGAATTATACTTTATCAGCTGAATGGAATTACTATAAGAATGGTAGGTTAACACCTGAAATGGTATCTATTGGCTCAAGTAAAAAAGTTTGGTGGGAATGTGAGTTGGGTCATGAATGGCAAGCGTCCATTTCCAGTAGAAGTAGAGGAAACGGTTGTCCAGTGTGCGCAAATAAACAAGTTGTAGTTGGATTTAATGATTTGGAATCGAAAAGCCAAGATATCGCTAATGAATGGCATCCAACAAAAAACCTTGAACTTAAACCAACCGGTGTTGTTTACAACTCGTCAAAAAGGGTTTGGTGGAAAGGTCGTTGTGGACACGAATGGGACGGTAGAATTAGTGCTCGGTTCTATAATGGTAACGGTTGTCCATATTGTGTAAGCAAAAGGGTATTAGCTGGATATAATGATTTGGCAAGTCAGAATGCACTTTTGAAAGAAGAATGGGATTATGAAAATAACAACTTGGAACCATCCAAAGTCACCCCGAATTCACATAAAAAAGTATGGTGGAAGTGCAGAAAATGCGGGCATTATTGGCAAGCTATAATTAAGAATCGAAACAAGGGTCAAGGTTGCCCACATTGTTACAAAGAAAAACGGAAAAGTAAGATTCATATTTAACTTTAAAAAAAGGAGAACGGTTTATTTGAGAAAGAATTTGATATCTGGATTGTGAATATGACTTGCGATTGATAGTGATTACCTAATGAATGTGCATCAAACCAATCGACAATTTTATTTTGGGAACTCACTTCAATAAAAGTAGCATGAAGACTCCTTTTTCTTATGTAAATCACGGACGCGTTACTTTAATAAGGATTAAAGCCTTTATATTCCGCTAACGGGTAAGGTTAGTGAAACAAGGAGCGCTTAAATGGATGCTATTTCAACAACTTTAGACGTGAGGTAATGTAAGAGTGTATTAATTTGCTCTGTTAGCACTCTAAATAAACCTACACACTTTAAAAGAGTTTCGGTCTCTTACGACCAATACATATACTTGTTCTTTATACGATTTGGTTTAATGGGTTGTGCCCAGTAAGGCAGCGGAGGATTTTGATGGGAATTCCGATATTCGGGACCTTCATCAAATTATACGAAACCTTTTTTTTTGCAAGCCAATTAAGTGGCTTACTCTCCGGAGGGCTAATCTATTAACGATAGCATTAAATTATTCTCTATAAATCAACAGCAGACTTTTTACCAAAACTATGCAATATCATTTAGGATGATTTGATCGAGGGCAGATCACTTGAATTGATTTTTCGGGAGCTTCCATATTTTGATGGTAATTTGCCGGTGGTCGCTGCAAATGGTCAAAAATACGGCAGACTTGATGCAGAGCTACTTCATTACAGTCGTTTTATACTGGAAAAAATTGAAGAGAGAATGAATGCAATCTTAAAAATCATTCAGCCTCTCATGTTTTCACTGATAGGTCTGTTGATCGTGTCCATTTATTTGGCGGTTTTGCTGCCGATGTTCTCACTGCTCGAAAGTATATAGGATTTTATTATTGTATTCCGGAGGTGAAAATGCTCGAAGCCATCTAGTATTCAGGTGGTTCAGGAGCATGATGGATATGTTGAAGAACGTGATGAATGAACGTGGGTTTACACTAATTGAAATGCTTATTGTTTTACTGGTAATTTCCATCCTTTTGATTATAACAATCCCCAATATCACAAAGAACCAATCTACGATTCAGTCCAAAGGATGTGAAGCATTCGTGAAATGGATTAATTACAGTACATCCTCATTACAAAGCTGAGTTTACAAGGGTTTTGAGTATTGGTCAAGGTTAATAACAAAAATAGAAAGAAGTTGAATAAGGAAAAGTAATTTATTTAGTAACAAATACAGTTTAATAATATCTCCCTTGATTAACTTATATTCACAACCTACAAAGTGTCCCGTCTGTAATTATTTCAAGAGCTCAAAGTAATCTCCATCTTTAAAATCAGGGATGATTTTATACAAATAATCTAGTAGACTTGAACTGTTATCTTGTTCTGCAGTTGAGTCATGGAAAAAACAACCTAATAATCTTTTGAGTAAAATGAAAACAGACCCTCAGTATGAAATTCTTGTTAAAAAGAATAGAAGTTTGTTTAATTCAAGACTTATCTTATTATACCTATCAGTAACTGTTATACTGTCCCTCTCTCTTGTTGGTAATTTTGCTCTAGATGAAAATAGCTTTCTTTATACTGTTTCATCATTTGTGGCAAATGTGGGCTTCTCAGGTATAATAGTAACAATATTAATTGGTTTATATAACAAACTAAAGTGAGGAATTTGATTATGAAATTACTTATAAAAAAACTTAATTCAGATGCAAAATTACCTGAAAAGGCACATAAAACTGATGCTGGATTTGATTTGTTTTCAATTGAGAGCAAAGAAATTTTAGCAGGTGAAACAAAGCTAATAAAAACAGGTATCTCTATTCAACTCCCTCCCAATACAGAGGCACAAATAAGACCTAGAAGTGGTCTAGCACTAAAACACAGTATTACAGTATTAAATTCTCCAGGTACTATTGATGAGGAATACAGAGGGGAGATTGGAGTAATCCTCATTAATCATGGAAAAGAAAATTTTGTTGTAGAAAAAAATATGAAAATTGCTCAAATTGTAATAAAACCTGTTTTATCTGTGGACATTGAGGAAGAAGAGGGAGAGCTCTCTGATACAGATAGAGGAGCAAGTGGATTTGGTTCAACTGGTAATAAATAATAAATATTATTAGAGGCAAAGAGCTATGCCTCTTTTTTATTGGGAAATAAATACTTGCTAATTAATTTGGGATCATATACAGGTTATAAGGAAATAAAATGGATAAAGAGTAAGGAGGATTATCTTTGTTAGATAATTTTAAGGGTTTTATAGGTTACATAGAGGAAGAATTTAAAGAGCTATGGGAAAATGCACTTTTTGTAGTGGATACAAATGTATTGTTGAATTTTTACAAGTATACATCAAAGGAATCTACAAAAAGTTTATTGGATATTTTAAAAAAATTAAAAGATAATGAAAGGCTTTGGATTCCTCATCAAGTAGCTCTTGAATACTTTTTTAATTATGAAAGCAATAAGTATAAACAACATGAGGGATATAATTTATTAGGACAAGAGTTAGAAAAGTTAAAAGAGGATGCTCAAAAAACATTAAGCACTGTTAAGAGTAAGCATCCATACATAATTACTGAAAAGTTTCAGTTTTATTTAGATAATATGGAGAAATCTAATGCTCAGTTACAAGAAAAATTAGCTAATGAAATTAAAAGTTTACCAGACTCCAAGAAAATTCAAGAGGATTTACTGGTTTTATTGGATGGAGTAGTTGGTGAGCCTTACAATCAAGATAGGATTAATTTAATAGAAAAAGAAGGACAAGAAAGATACAAGCATGGTATTCCCCCAGGTTTTAAAGACAAGGATGATAAGAATAAGCAAGGTTTTAGAACCTATGGAGGTTTTAGGTACCAGCAATTATATGGAGATTTAATTATTTGGAATCAAATGATAGACAGAGCAAAAGATGAGAAAAAGCCAACTCCAATAATTTTTATTACAGAAGAAAAGAAAGTAGATTGGTGGGAACAAGATACTCAAAAAAGAATTAAAAGACCACAGCCTCATTTAATTCAGGAATTTAATAATAAAACAAAGCAAGCTTTTTATATGTATAGAACAGAAAACTTTGTAAAATTTGCAAAAGAATATTTGGGTGCTGATGTAACAGATGAGCAAGTAGAAAATGTTACTAAGGACATTGAACAAATCAGAAAATCAGAGGAAAAAGAAGAGACAGAGAAAGTATTAAAACTTAGTGATTTTAGAGACAAAAATACACCATATTATGGATACTTCAAAGAGGTATGGAATAATGAAATAATTGTAAATGATATCCTACCATATATACCAGCTGAACAACATGAGGTATTCAAAAAGAAGATTAATCAAGCATTTGCACTTGGAATAAGTATTTCTGAATCAAATCATAAATTTGATAACACTATACAGTGGGCACTTAGTGTTTCTGTTCCCCAACTTGAAATGGAAGTTGCAGATTTAACAGGTAGTATAGCTTTATTAGATGTTGCAATGGCTCATGAAGCTAATAGTAGGTTAGCAAATTTACCTGAAAACCCTGTGGATAGAGCTGTAATGCTATTAGAGCATTTAAAAAACCTGAAAAAGGATAAAGAGCTGCTAGAGTATTTCTAATTAAAAGCATATAGTTAAATTATTATTGGGGTAGGTGATGAGTCTCCTACTCTTTTTTATAGACTTTTAATGTTAGATAGCTAAAAAATCATCATCAAAATACAAATATAAGGATAATAAAGATCATGTTGAATAAAGATACTTTTGCTGAATGGTTAAGAACTTATGTAGATATAAAACCCTACTCCATAGGGAGATATTCTAAAGCTATTGATACAATATCATCAGATTTAGGAGACTATGGATTACAGAGAATTAATTTATTTAATCTAACTTATACTGCATTTATTGATACAATCCTTAATAACCCTGAATTTAAAAAGAAGAATGACAAGGGTAATAGAATGTATAGCACAGCTTTAAAGCATTTCAAAAAGTACATTGAATATATTTATGACAAGGAATATCAAACTGAGTTATTAAAAGAAGAAATGGACTATGAAAAGAGCATTATTAGAAATTTTGCCAAAGAGGAAGTTAAGGTTAATATAATTGACAACCCACAGAACAAACCTAATTACAGGTCAGAAAACAATAGAAAGATATGGAGTAGAAATCCTAAATATGCAAGTGAGGCTGTGGATGATGCAGACTACTTATGTGAATTTGACAATCAGCATAAGCATTTTATTTCAAAGTTTAATGAAAAGAATTATGTAGAGGCTCATCATCTTATTCCTATGCAGAATCAGGAACAGTTTGATTGTAGCCTAGACATCCATGCTAATATAGTTTCAATCTGTTTAGTCTGTCATAAGAAAATACATTTTGGGCTATTTGAGGACAAGAAAGAAATATTAGATAAGCTATTCAACAGTAGGAGAGAAAGACTTGTTGCAGGTGGAATTAATATAAGTTTTGTTGAGCTTTACAGCTATTATATGGATTAATATTATTAATATTACTGAAGGTAAAAGAGTAAGGCATTAGTCATCATTTTATTAATCTATTAATCTTTTCAGTTAAAAATAAATGATATAGAATGAATATTATGGAAAATCAAGGAGGGTTTACAATGACAGAAATTAGAAAGGTCATTCCTGATGGCTTTAAGTACTATATAACATGCAAAGATAAAGATGGGCAAAAATATTACCGCTATAACCATGCTCCATCATGGGAAAATCCAGATGGGACAATAGAACACACCACAACTGATACAAAAATTAGTGAAGAGTTTAAAGCTGAAGTTTTAAATGCTATGAAATCAAATACAGAAGTTCCTATGCAAACTGGGCCTCAAGCAAGGCAAGTTACAGTTGATCCACATGAGATAGATCTTACAAAAGTATTTATTGAAAACCACAATCCTAATAGGATATTTGACTACTTTGAATAATGTTTATTTGAGTTTAAACTAACACAGATACAGGGAGTGGAGTTGTTACTTTACTCCTTTTTCATATCCTTAGCTGCTTATTAATGATAAGAAGATTTAATTAAATAAATGTTGCCTTTCTCATTTTTGAAATAGGTTATCATCATACTGAATCTATTTCCTCCCAAACTGCAAAAAATAGGTTATTTAATTTAAGGAAGCTACCTGTCTCTCCAGCCTACCCCAATCCCCTCTGTAGCCCCCTCTCAGTAAAGCTGTAGATCTTTCACAGTCATTAATACTTTCTTACAATTTCTTTTACTGGATGCTTTGTTTTAATCTTTTTACTTATTGGCTTAGCATCTATAACAGTATCATTCAGATATTGTAGCAGACATATTTTTAACTCTCTCAGCAGTCACATTACTTATAAATTATCAGGCTCTGTCTTACAGTCTCAAGAGCTATACAATTAGCTGTATATTCTATTCAGCAGGATGAATTATTTATTTGACCAATTGGATAAAGCTCATACATCCTAATTGCCGATGTTTCTGTCTCTCAGCTTTGTTTCTGATACTTATTAAATAGCCCTTACTGTCTCAGCCTGAGTAACCATTAATTGTACAATCTATAGGGCTAATCTGTCCTGTTCTCTAGCTGTTAGCCCTTCCTGTCATATTATCAGAGGAGGAGGAGCAACAGGAAAGCTTCTCAATACAGACTGGACAAGGAAAAGAGGATGCTATTTCCTGTGACCTATTAAATTATTTTCTGAAAAGGCTGGCAGGGAGGAGGCTGGTTTTATGTGATTTTTTACAACATTAATAGAATAACAGTTATAATGGATAATATTGGAGGGTTATTGATGGATGATTTTAGAGTTTTTATAGAATGGTCTGATTACAAACTGTGGAAAGCCAAAAGATTAGCTGTAGATATGTTTTGCTCTTATAATTGTCCTGTAATTGTTTTGAGAAGTAAAGATAGGATTGGTAAAGAGATTTTCAGGGTTCTTGGAAATCCCAATGAGAATGCAGATCAAAAGTTTGTGGCATTGAGGATAACCCACAGTCAGTACATTGAGTTGGATTTACATGAAGGTATTAAAATGTTTAATGGACAGAAAAATGATGCAGCAAAAGTAGGAACAAAGATACATCAAACCCAGAGAGTATCAGTTCTTGTGGAGGAGAATAGAGATGGTCAAGGAAACCTTTGTTACAGAATAATAAGGGATGTTGAGAATACAAACATGAAACTCAAGGCTCTGTTTAGTGATTCTCATCCTGATGTTGTACTTTATCTTGAATAAAAAAAGAGCCTGACAGAATAGCAACAGCTAAACCATCAGACTCAGCAAACGGGAGTTTTAACTCAAAAAGGATAAGGGAGAGACTAAGTAGCTTTATCAGGTACAAAGCCTCTCAACTTAACCTAAGAGCTTATAATTACTAACCTTTTCTAGACCTGTATCCTAACTTGTTTACCTTATCTGCAATAAGTCTTGAGGAGTATCCTAATCCTAACAAAGCTAATTCAACTATTTTTCTTAATATTTTCTTTTCATCCTCATTAATAAGTAATTGCTTTGTATTCTTATCCCATGTATAACCTAATGGAGCTGTTGAGCCAATCCATCTATTTTTAATTGAAACAGCATCATACTTTCCTTTAGTTAATCTGTGTCTAATCCTCTTATATTCATAAGCTGAAAGGGCAGAGGTAAAGCCAAACATTAGCTTCTGATTTTCATCTGAAAGGTCTATTGTGCTGTCTGGTGTCTCAATAATGATGTCATTTTCTATAAAGATTTCCTTTAGCTCTGCTGAATCTCTTTCATCACGCGACAATCTGTCAGTATGAGTAACAAGGACTCTGCTGTATTTACCTTGTAATATACCCTCAAGCATCTTAGCTAACTCAGGTCTATTCCAATTAATTGAGCTTTCAACCTCTTGAAACAGGTCATAGTTATATTCTTTTTGCTCAGCTTATCCTAACTAATGTTTCCCTTTGGTTATGGAGGGTTTCCTCTGCTCCTCCTTCTTCCTCCTAGATTTTCTCACATAAAGAGCTACCTTTAACTTTGTTGATGTTTGTACCACCTTGATTTCTCCTCCATTAATGCTCTGATTTATAGTCCTTTCTTACGGCATTCCATTGGGGCCAAAACAACAATTTGAGATCTTGGTAAAAGAATTAAAGGGCCTTATGCCCTTTAATTCTTTTACTGTCTGGGGCCCCATATAATGACTGAAACTCCGACCAAGCAGATTAAAGCTCCAATCCAATCATATAAATCAGGGGTTTTCTTATCGATGCCCCATCCCCATAAAACCGATAAAACGATGAAAACCCCGCCATATGCAGCATAAACACGTCCAAAGGTAGGGAACGTTTGGAAAGTTGCAATGATGCCGTATAACACCAACCAAAAACCTCCGGCTAAACCTAGATAAATGGATTTACCTTCTCTTAACCAAAGCCAAATAAGGTAACCGCCGCCAATTTCAGCTAGACCAGCCATAAGGAATATTACGGTAGTAACTAACATATATGTATACCTCTCTTCCTGGTTGAAATTTTATCATATATGAAACTGCAAATGACATACTTTACAGAGTTCTTAATAATTGAAAGTTAACTGGAGCATTTCCATTAATGCATGAAAATGATCTTAATCTTTAAAAAGTTATTTTTAAAAGGTTGGTTTTGTTTATAGTTGAACAGTTTAGCTTAAAAAAATGCCATATTTATTTTTTGACTCTAACTTGGATTGCAATACAGATGCAAAGGGTACTATACCTAAATAGGAATATAGTAATTTAGTTGAGGAGTTGCAGCCATGAAAACCCGAACATTTGCATACATGTTAGCGCTAATTCATTCAAGTATTGTCGGCCTATCTTTCTTATTTACGAAAATGGCGATTGCAGAATCGAATCCGCTGGATACTTTGGCGTTCCGGTTCTCCGTTTCTTTCGTCATCATTTTATTCCTGGTCGTCTTTAAAGTCATTAAGGTGAACTATTCCTGGGAGTCGGTTAAAAATCTTGTTCCGTTATCTTTGTTATTCCCAACTCTTTTCTTTGCCTTTCAAACTTTCGGACTTAAGTATTCGCAATCCACCGATGCTGGAATTCTGTCTGCGGTCACCCCGATTCTAACATTGATGATAGCTGGATATTTCCTTAAGGAGAAAACATCTTTATATCAAAAACTTTCGATTGTCTTGTCGGTAGTTGGGGTATTATTCATTTTTGTGATGAAAGGGAGCACAATCAATTTTTCCGACATGCTAGGGATGGTGTTGATCCTGCTATCCTGTATTGCAACTGCATGTTATACAACGATGACCCGTTCCCTTGCCAAGGACTATACACCAGGTGAGATGTCCTTTTTCATGATGGGAACAGGCTTTGTCATTTTTAACGTAGCTGCGCTCTTCAACCACTTAAAACAAGGAACGATGCCGAATTTCTTTACACCATGGTCGAGCATGGAATTCATCAGTTCCATTTTGTATTTGGGAATATTAGCTTCATTGGTCACTTCGTTATTATCCAATACGATCTTATCAAAAATCAAAGCGTCCCAAATGAGTGTTTTTGCAAATCTTTCCACTGTTGTCACGATTGCAGCAGGGGCTCTCATTTTAAATGAAAAGATTACAATCTACGATATATTGGGTTCGATACTAATCATTTTAGGTGTAATAGGAACGAATTATTTTGGAGTGAAGAAAGAGCATTCAATAAAAGTGAATCTTGAATATAATGAAGGGAAACTGTGAATGAATGAAAAAGATCCATCCCATTTGGGATGGATCTTTTTCATTTCCACCATCTTGTTTGAGGGAAATCCGTTGAACCAATGACCACTGGTTCGCCTATTTGAGGTGTGCAGACCTGGACTCCAAGATCATTGGCCGCTTTTGTTACCCGTTCTATCGGATCTGTCCAGTCATGAAAAGACAATGTGAAACCAGCCCAATGAATGGGGAGCATCCGTTTTCCTTGTACATCTATATGTGCTTGTACAGTTTCTTCTGGAATCATATGGATGGTTGACCAGCGTTCATCATATTGGCCGCATTCCATTAAAGTTATATCAAAAGGCCCGAATTTTTCGCCTATTTCTTTAAAATGGCTGCCATATCCACTATCTCCGCTAAAAAATACCTTTTCTTGTTTTCCATTAATTACCCAAGAGCACCAAAGTGTCGTATTGCCATCGCGTAAACTTCTTCCAGAAAAATGCCTTGCAGGCGTGCAGACAAATCGCAAACCCTTGAATGAAACCTCATCCCACCAATTATGTTCCTGAATCAGTTCTTGTTTAACTCCCCATCTTTCAAGGTGTCCGCCGACACCTAGTGGAACAATGAACTGACTGACCTTATCCTTTAGTTTCTTTATTGAGTAATAATCCAAATGATCGTAGTGATCATGTGAGAGCAGGACGGCGTCGATAGGAGGCAGCATATCCAAATCAATAGGCAGCTCCCCGCTAAAACGCTTGTTCCCGAACCAAGGAAAGGGGGTTGGTGCTTTGCCAAACATGGGATCCACTAAAATGGTTTTCCCATCTAACTCCAACATGAATGCAGAATGACCAAACCAGGTGATTATATTGGAATTCATAGATACAGGTTCTTTTGTTCCAAGTACGATTGGCTGGTCGGGCCTCCTTTTTGGATTAGGTTTTATGAAATCACGTAAAATCGAACCAGTATGCTTAAGACTCATCGCTTGACTGGCTGGAATTTGATTTTGGAATTTTCCCTTGGAAAAATTCTCTTTTGTAGTGAAACTTCTCACTTTTTCTTTGTTTGTCCGTCTTCCAAGTGGAGGATAGAGGTTTAAAAAAAGTAATAATATTATAAAAGAAGAAATGAGGATCTTAATAATTTTCATCATGATAGTTTCCTCCCATATTAATCATGCCTTTTTATTAAAACATATCATATCACAGAATATATAGGGTTATTTACTATGATGTCATTCAGCTAGTGAAAACTTCTGGCAAGTGTTTAAGTTTCACCCGTCTTAGGCAGGGAATAGTGGTATATATAATGAATAATATAGAGAGCGGGATAATGAATGTAGCTGCTGAAGGGTAGGGTGATAAATCGATTGTTAATGTTTTTCAGAGTCTTTGTATGGGTAGTATTTATTGCTTTATTGGCATATGTCATACTTTCTTGGAAATATAAGGACAAGGTAAGTAAAAGGATTGAAGCGATTCGAAAAACCTGGTATATCATTTTTGTACTGGGAGCTTTGATTTATTGGAATTTCTATCCGATGAGCATTTTTAATGAGTGGAAAAATTTCTTGATTATGGCTATCGTATTCATCCTTATTGATATGTTTGTATTCTTGAGCATGTATATATCGAAGATTGGCGATAACGAGCTGTCCTATGCAACAAAAGCGGTTGCGGAAAGTGACAAACTTTTAACGGATAATAGGGAAAAGGTCAAAAATATGTTTCATCTCCTAAAGAAAGAAGGAATACCTGAGTATTATCAATCGAATAAGGAATACTTGGCATATTTGAGCATTCTCCTTCAAGCATATGCAGCTAAGGAAGGCATGAACGTGAAAATTCTTCCTTTCAAAACGGAACAGGACAAGCAATTGGTGATTAATGGGCATCCGAACTTGAATGGCAGTAACATCCGTGCTACATTGGAAAGAGAAGATACGTATTATAATGATGAAGAAAAAATGGCTTTGCAGCCAGTAAGCATTTTGATGGAACCCTATATCCTTGACGTTAAATCGGAAAGCTTCGTTTCAGAAGTCGATTGTTTATTAATAGCATTACTAATCATGATGTTCGATATGGTCATAAAACAAAAACCAGGTGGTGAGGATAAATGAGCATTTATGATAAAGCCGGCAATGATGTGTCAGTTGCCGTAATCAAACCACAGGTGAAAATACCTGATGTAGGTTTAAGTCCCCACACTAAAAAAGTGATGAAACAGAACGAACGCATTATCCTGAATCAAAAAGAAAAAGCTGCACGCTTCAGCCGGTTAAAAAATGTTTTATAAGGGGAAGGGGTTTTTCCTTTCCTTATGATATTTAATGGAAAACCCGCATATACTATTCAAAATCAAAGAATAGGAAGGGTCTTTCAGAATATGAACAAAAAACCCGAGAGAGTTAACATCCCGATCCCCTCCGCTTCACCATCCGAAAAACGGATACATAAGGGAAATGCTGATCTGCTCAAGCTTTTGCAAAGGCTGAAAGCTAAACGTTGGATTTTTTTAAGGTAAAAGAAAGCCAGTCTCTAAGGAGAACTGGTTTTTTTATTTTTAAGATAATCACTGCGGGTGGTAGTATTGAATATTCTTACGGCCGGATTTCTTAGCCATATACATGGAACGGTCCGCTTTTTTCAAAAGTGAGTCCATTTCCGTACCTTGATGAGGGTAAAAGCTTATCCCTATGCTAGCTGATACAAATTGATCATTACCATTAATGGTAATGGGCATGGTGGATAAACGGTTCAATATTAATTCAGCGTTTTGCTGAGTGCTTTTCATTAAATCCTCACAATGTGCTGGATGTAATAATACAATGAATTCATCACCACCAATTCGAGCCACATGACTGCCTTCGGGAACGGCTTGCAAAAAACATTCGGCTGCCTTTTTAATAACTTCATCACCAGTATCATGACCATAGGAATCATTGAAAAATTTAAAATGATCAAGATCGATGTAAAGAAGAGCCATTTCATCGTTTGTTTTATCTTTATGATAATCAAAATAATTATAAATGAAGTTCCGATTATATAGACCTGACAAAGGATCCCTGATAATCCCTTTTTCAAGATTGATGGTATGACTAATCAAAGCTGCCATAGACTTAATGAGGATCAGATCATATTCTTTAAAATCATGAGGTTTAATGTCGAATGCACATAAGGTTCCAATGATTTCACCCTCAATAGTAAGGGGAGCTCCCATAATACACCCATTTCCTATAAGCTTCGTTACGGGGTGACAACTAGTCAATTCATGTTCCCCCAAATTCGGGATAACGAGTGGTTCCAAGCCATTCTCAGCAACTAATTTGCAATAAACCATATTATAAGGAAGGATGTCACCTTCACAAATTAACTTTGCATTTCTATTTAAGGATTTGATCATGAAACTATGTATCGGATTCAATATAGAAACGAAGAATGTATTGACCTCAATGGTTTGATCTAATAGTGCTAATACTTCTTTAGCGATGGAATCGAAATTCTTATAATAGTTGATATCTTGCTGAATCATTCTCAGGCCCCTCATTTATTTATAGTCTTTTTAGATTTCCGGATGTTAATTCTCATATTGAACGCCAAGGACACAAAATCGGAATCTCAATACCGTGACAGTTGTCCGAATTTCCACTAAACTCAATTAAGGGGATGGATTCGTTTTATGGATGAATAATGTTATCGAGAAAGTTTAAAAATTGACCTTTACTTTATTTTCGGCTTTTTTTTAATATCATTAAATTTTAATTTACCTGATTACAAAATTACTAAACCTATGTATCCATTTCCGGGATGGGCATAAACCAAAAATTCCAAATCAATGATCAGTCTATTCTTCATGAATTATACTTTAAATGAATTGGTAAGAGTAACTCCGATGTACATATTTGGTAGCTTTTGCATATTTACCTTGGAGAGAATAGTATTTGGCATTTCTTAACCTTCTCATGATACAGAGCACTTGAATTTAAATAGATAAAACGAATATATCCACGCTCATTTTAAACAATAATTTGGGGAGGATAAAAGGAAGTATTAAAGTACATATTGGATAATTCAAAAGGGGATCATTATGGGAAAATTAGAAAGTATATATCCTATTGCGATTGAGAATACAAAGGAAAAAATAATCCAGGATATGGATTTTTATTTAGAGAATCAAGAGACAATGCCTTCTTATTCAGCATATATATCGGACAGGACGACCTTTATAGAGCAAATTTGGATAAATGTTTGGATAAATAAAGCGTCAAATGATGTGCCCAGAAAGGAAAAAAAGGCATTTTTAAGCGAAAGGGGCTTTGTAACGGAAGGTTCAGATCATAAACTGATCAATAGCATGTTCCGGAACGAATTAAAGAAGTATCGTCCGTTTGATAGCTTAACATGGATTAAAAAAACCTTTGCTGACAATCAGGAAGATTGGGAAAAGAGATATAAAAATGCAAGGGAAAAATTCTTTAGGCGACAAGAAGAACAGCGGCTTGCCAAGCAGCGTTGGAAAATACGTGCGAGGCTTCAAGAAGAGGCAAATACATTTTTCGAAAATAACTCCCTTCTATTATATTTACATGCCAGGTATTATATTGCCGGTATATTGACAAAAGATCTTAAGAATAAGCCTAAATTCCAATATGTCGATCCATACTTACTTGAAGAACAATTGGTGGAAGAGGGGGACTTTCAAGCTGCCGAATACTTAATGGTCACTGATTTTTTTGAAGAGCTGACAGGCGATATTCACTCGTTAGTCGGTTGGGGAAGGAACCGTTATGAATATGAAAATTACTTCTTCAGGTATGAAAGATTAGTTTCGGATTTCATAATGAAATTAGCCCCTGACAAATACTTGAACAATCTATCTGCCGCACTGCATCATGATTTTTTAGAGTCATATGGGGAAAGGCTGACGGTTGATGCCCTTCAAGGTATACTAAGCGATGAATTGGCCGATTTGTCTCAGTCCTGTTTTGATGAACTTCAGGAAGAATACCTTTCTGATTTACTGAAGCTGGAAGGAATTCCTTTTAATGAAACATTGCACGAAGAAATATACGAAAAAGACGTGGAGAACAGAGAGAGAAGAAAAGCTGAAGTATTGGCAGAGCAAGCCAGGAAGCTGGCAGAAGAGCAAAGGATGATCGATGACATCATCGGTAAGGCCTATACTCCATCATTAGGGAAAAAAGTTCGATATGTTTTGCATATAGGAGAGACAAATACCGGGAAGACGCATAAGGCCCTGGAAAAAATGAAAGAAGCTGAAAGCGGTTTGTACCTAGCTCCACTTAGACTGCTGGCCCTTGAAGTGTTTGATAAATTAAATGCTGACGGTGTACCTTGCTCATTAAAAACAGGTGAAGAAGAAAAGGCAGTGGCGGGTGCTAAACATGTCTCCAGCACCGTTGAAATGTTTCATGAAAAAGACTACCACGAAGTAATCGTCATAGATGAAGCCCAAATGATTGCCGATAAAGATCGAGGCTTTTCATGGTTTAGGGCAATCACGCAAGCTAATGCGAAAGAAGTACACATTATCGGGAGCAATAATATCAAAAAGATGCTTCTGAACCTTCTGAATGAAGCTGATTTGGAACTCCACGAATACAGACGGGAAATACCGCTTGAGGTAGAACAAAGGGAGTTTGGTCTGAAGTATACGAAAAAAGGAGATGCGCTTATTTGTTTTTCGAGAAGGCAGGTACTCGAGACCGCGTCCCGGCTAAAAGAGAGTGGACATAATGTGAGCATGATATACGGAAGTATGCCTCCTGAAAATAGGAAACGGCAAATAGAGCTATTCAATCGCGGTGAAACATCAGTTGTGGTTGCCACCGATGCAATTGGAATGGGATTGAACTTGCCAATACGCCGTATCGTCTTTCTTGAAAATGAAAAATTCGACGGGACACGAAGAAGAAGGTTGACTTCTCAAGAAATCAAACAAATCGCAGGTCGAGCGGGTAGAAAGGGGATTTATGACACTGGAAAGGTAGCATTTACAGCAGATATCAAAATCATGAATAAGTTGCTGGAACAAGTTGATGAGCCAGTTCAAACCTTTACAATCGCCCCAACTTCTGCTGTATTTGAACGTTTTCAAAAATATTACCGGAACCTAGGGACATTTTTCGAAATGTGGGAGAGGTTTGAGCCCCCTAAAGGCACGAAAAAGGCATCACTATCGGAAGAAAGGGAGCTTTACGAACTAATACGGGATACTGAAATCGAAGCGCGTTTTTCATTAATGGATTTATATGGTTTCCTGCATATTCCATTTTCCGCAAAAGAACCAAGTCTTATCAGACAGTGGCTGGAGACTGTCGAAGCGATTGCCGAGAACAGTGACCTTCCTGAACCGGTCATCAAAACAAGGAATCTGGAGGAATTGGAGCTATCTTATAAAGCGATAGGTCTTCATCTATTATTTTTATATCGCATGGGCAAGAGGACCGAAGCTGTTTATTGGGAGCGTATCCGTGAAGAAATCAGTGATGGCGTTCATGATCAGTTAAAAGACGAAATGTTGAATTATCAAAAAAAATGCAAGCGCTGTGGAAAAAGGCTGCCGGATGACTCGCGTTTTCAAATATGTGACGCTTGTTATCATAGAGGGCTTAGGAAGACGCACAGATTCAATTAAACGAATCTTTCGATAGTAATAACCCGAATAAGATGCACCTTGGTGCTTCATTCGGGTTATTAGTGGTTGTTTTAAATCACTTAGTTGTTTGTTTCGATTTAGAAATAATTGCTGCTTGCTGCTTCATTCGTTTATCAGCTTTCTTATCATGCACCACTAAGATTGCATGAATTAAACCAGGTACATAAAAAAATAGTGTGAGGACCAAATTTAGCACTGCCTGAACGGGTTTACCAGCTAATAATACGGCTAATGGAGGGAAAATAATCGCAATTAAATAAAGAATGGTGAACACTCTCCAATATAAATATTTTTTATCTACTATTACAGTTTAATTCTCTCTTTTTGATAATTTTTTTATTCTGTTTTCCTGATGATACCTCTTGCTATCGACTTGATAAATATATGCTCGAGAGTAGGATTCATACCAACTGAGCCTTCTGGCTCAAAGAAGCAGTCTTTTGCCCCCGATAATGGCAGGAGAGGGCTATGGCAAATGATCGTTTTTCCCGGCAGCGGTCAATGTACCGCCGCTTTTTGTGTTAGAATAATCAGAATACTAACTGATGAAAGCGGGAGATTTATGAAAAAAAAGATAGGCTGTTTGCATGCACACTATACAAATATAAAATACATCGAAGCAGCATTCTCGAAATTTGATATTGAATGGCTTCATTTTGTTGAACCGGGATTGATGCATCGGGTGTCATCTGATGCAACTTTTAACAATTCGGATGCTCAAAAAAGGGTAAAAGAACAAGTCGAATGGATTGCCGAATGTAAAGTGGATGCCATTCTGATAACTTGTACAAACTACATCGCCTTTTTAAACGAAGAACAACTATCCTTACCCATGCCTATCATTAAAATCGATGAACCATATTTTGAGCAAATTTGCCAATTGCAGCAACCGCAAATGATTTTATTCACGAACCCAGCAACTGTTGAAGGAACAATCAAACGTTTAAATGCCCATGCTGAAGAATATGCCGCTGTGGATTTTGAAGTTATCATTATCGACAATGCCTTTGAATTGATTATGCAGGGATTGGGAGAGAAATATAACCAGGAAATCATGAACTTCCTTTACAAGTTTAATAACGAAGAAAGACCGATGTCGGTGGCTCAACTGTCAATGGTCGAAGCAGCTATGAGTTATGAGCTTGAGACAGGAAAGGCAGTTTTAAATCCATTACATGCATTAGTGGATTACATGATCGATCAACTGGAACTAAGGTCTTTGAGTGTTGAATAAAGGATTTCTGGTGTCGCATGCATGATCGTAAATACAAAAAATTATGTGTTTATATATAATAGGAAAGAAAAAATCCCTGCATGATTAGGTTAAATCCCGATCCAGGGATTTTTTTATTATTCCTTTGTGCGGATTTGTTCACGGATGTTTTCAAGTTCTTCAAGGGATAGGTTCGTCAGGGAATTTTTTATTTCTTCTTCGATCCGTTTTCGATCAAGCTCCCTATATTCGCTCCACCAATCACGCAGTCCTTCGGTGTTTTCGAGAAGATACTCTATATCAATTTCTTCTTGCTCATCATCTGATAAATATCGCATGACCGCACCTAGTAACCGATTGAGTTTGGCTGTTTCGCTTTCCTTATCAGGTGAAGCCGTGGTATCTTTCACTTCTGCATCATCTTTAGCAGGAACATTCCGAGGTGTCATAATATCCTCCTGTTTTTAATACTAGTGTGCCTAAAAAGGGCGGTTTTCAATATATGTTTTTCGTATTGTTAAAATTTCTTGGTATATAAATTTCAACATATACCTCGCTAGAATATATCATTAATATCATCATCCTTTAATAGTACTAACAAAATAATAGGTAGGTAAGGGGGGGGGATAATAAAAGGAATTGCTTAATTGCTATTCCTTACATCAAGCGACTAATTTTCTGCATTCTTCTGCACATCTCAAGCAGGCCTCAGCACATTTTTGACAATGTTCATGATCGTGTTTTTTACATTCGTTTCCGCAGCTTTCACAAATCTTGGCACACACTTCAGCCAACTCTGAAATAAACGGTGTTCCTCTCCCGATCGCCTGTCCTAAATAAGAGCAAATATCCGCACATTCCCGATCCAAGCGAATGCATTCCACCATCATGTTTACATGATCTTCTTTTAAGCATGCGTCGTAGCAATGATTACACGCGGTCATACAATCATTTAAAGTTTGGATAACAGATGGATGATACTCATGTGACATGAACAAATCTCCTCCTAAATATGGTCTCACCCTTACTATTAACCTTTAAACTACCCTTTAAACTTCTTTTAGGATAAAGGTAAAAGGTTCATTAAAACTGAACGGACAAGTGATGGGCTTTAGGGAATGAATGGAAGGGACAGTGCATAAATTTAAATGAAGGGAGTGGATATATGAAAATGTTTATTAAATTAAGTGTTGCCAGTGTCTCCGGAGCCGTCGTGTATTTGATATATAATGTCAACCAGACGCTGCGTAAAGGAATGGGAACGCTTGAAGAAACAAATAAGACACTGGAAGAGGTAAGGAATGCAGTACATGGATTGACGCAAGAGTCCAAACAATTGATCCACTCTGCCAATCAAATTACAGCGGATGTAAAAGGGAAGATGGAAAATGTCGATCCATTGCTAGAATCCGCTCAAGATGTTGGGGAAATGATTCATAACGTAACCAATTCCATGAAAGAAGCCAGTTTGGAAGGCCGCCACAAGGAATTATCCGCTCCGACAGCTCCTTTGACTCGAACTGAAGCTGAGGGGGTTCAAATCAAAATCAAGTAGTACCATTTAACATAAAAAACAGGCACCCCGGGATACACTAACATATTTGAAGCAATCGTTTCTATCATTTATTTTAGAGGGGGAGCTTTATCATGATTATTGAATATAGTGTGGCTGCGATAGCCTTAGCCTTCATTTGGTTGGTCGTATTTTTAATCAGTACCCTACAAAAGGGAATGGCCACGATAGGAGAAGCCAATCAAACCTTGGCTGAAGTGAGAAATGCCATTCATGATCTATCCGGCGAATCGAAACAACTATTGCAAACTGCAAATGAAATCACAGACGATGTAAAAACTAAAATGAAAACGATTGAACCATTATTGGATTCTGCACAGGATGTTGGTGAAGCGATACATTCAGTTACAGACTCTGTTAAAAAAGCCACTAATGGCTTCCGTACAGATTTTTCCCCGAAAAAAATCAATGCCATCAAACCCAAAAGCCAATTTAGATAAAAAGAAAATATAAAAAAAGTGAAAGACACTACCGGGAATTGGAGTGTCTTTTTTGATGATATGTATAATAGGCGTGATATGGATATCGCCCGTGGTTTGTTATATATAAGACCCATTTCTCTCATACAGATCACTTAACACCCTGTATGAGAATATGGAACAAACATAAAATTATGGGCTTTAGGACAAGCAATTATTTATCTGTCTTGTCACCTTCAGCATGACCGGATGCTTTTGAGTCATTGGAATGTTTGACGCCTTTACTTACATATGGTTTGGCGCTTTTTTTCTTATTGGCACTTGTTTTCCAACGATTCCAGCCCTTCTTGCCCGTTCCTGTGCCGGTACCTTTACCCGTTCCGCTCTTAGCCTTAGCTTTACTCATGAAATCACTCCATTACTATTGTATGGTTAGTTTAAACCATTTTACTTGATTATTACCCAAGTATGTTGAAATATACAGTAACAAAGGTGATATGTACAGGGAAAGGCTCAATTTTTTTAATCTAAATCTTTATATACCAATAACAGCAAGAGATTTTGCTTTGGTTTTTGCCTCACTTTATCGATATCGATCTTGATTTCGTCAGTAAGATGCTTATGCCGATTTTTTTGCAAATTGTCAAGTAGTGCATGAAAGTTAATAATACAGCACCAGTATTCATTCCTAAAATGATTCCTCCCATATTAAGAGACGCCTGGGAGCCTAGGATATACATCATTAAAAAGGCAACAATATGGGACCATACGGTATGAATGAAAGCATCCTTCACTAAACCAAGGCCGATGAGATAGGCTTGCATGGGAATGACAAAAAAATGAAAAAGGAAATAAGGACATAATAATTTTAAATAGTATGCGGCAGATGTTGAAGAAAAAAAGAGGGAGGTCAAAGGTTCCGCAAAGAAATAAATGAAGATCACAGCCGGAACTCCATACAGTACGGTGAAAGACATCGATTTTTGCAATAAAACCCTCAATTTTTCCTTATCCTGCCTTTTGTAAGCATTCGAAACATTCGGAATGAGCATGATCATTAAGGAATGTGCGATAAAGGCTGGGAAGAAGCCAATCGTCATCGCTACTCCAGTAAGCATCCCAAAATGCTCTGTAGCCACTACCGCACCGAATCCTGCCGAGAGAAGGGCAGTGTGGATCAAAAAAGGTTGGATCGCATTTGTTATCGCATGAAAGATCCTTAACCCCATGGTGGGCAGCGAAACCGCCAATAACTTTTGCCGGGCATGTTTACCGGTTGTCCGTGAGTTTGTACCGCGCCTCATGATTCGCATTTGAAGAATCAAAAGGTTGATCAAGTATAGAAAAACGAGGAACTCACTGCCAATCAAAACAAAAAAGGCCATCAATAATGACTTTTCCTGGTTAAAATGAAATAAGTTAAAGATAAGGAAAAGCAAGCCGAATTGAATGATATCCTTCAAAAAGTTGGAAAAAGCAATCTTCCCCATTTGCTGGACACCCATGAAATAGCCTCTTGCAATCGACGAAAAGGCAACTATTGGGATCACTGTGATGAGCAGCCATTTAATATAGGGATGGTATTTGTCCATTATGGATGAGAAGGAAAGTATGAAAGGCATGACTACACACATTACCAATACGACGACTGCAGCCATTTTAAGTGCATGAACGATAAGATTATAATGCATTGCCTGTTTATTTTCCGCGACGAATTTTGAAATGGAAATATGTAATTCAAGGCTGGCGATCACATATATCAAAAAGAAAATTGGCAATATGGACATATAAAGCCCCATGCCCTCTTCGTGTAATTCCCTGGCTAGGAGCATGTTCACTAAAAATTCGATACATTCACCAAAAAACGCTGCAACAATCAAAATGAGCGTTCCTTTATAAAAAGACTTCATGTTGGACCACTCCTAACAAGGTGTTTGTATAAAGATATGAGACATGCCATGGAATATTCATGAGGAACTGCATATCCCGGCGATACAAAATGCGGTTATGCCTATGGCAATCCTTATTAATCGCTTAAAAATTAAATCAGGATAAAGGTGGAAAATTGTATGAAATCGATTGGTTACATTCATTTATAATGGGGAAATCCTTACCCATACTTCTTCATCAAAAGGCTTCATATGGTGAAATTACAAACAAGGGCAAGTTTTTATGTCATTTTCCTTTTCAAAAGTGTCAGATGAATCATGAATATAAGAATGGGACATGAATTTCGCTTTGAAATTCATGCTTTATTTTGCTATCCTTTAGCAGAGGGGATGATCAATATGAAATTCACATCTATTAGTCAATCAAATATAGATGAATTGTGCATTGCGTTTGAAAGTTGTCTTACGAAACATGACATTACATTTAAGTATGTAGATATGACGGAAGAGAACGGAATCATATCGTTCATTTTTTGTGATGACCCGGAAAATGCGAGATCGGTCGACATGGAAAGTGAACGCTTCATTGGATTGGATACCGATTACATAGCCAAGGAAATTTTAGAGCCAATCCTGCCTAAATTAAAGGAATTTGCACAATATAAAATCATCGATTAAGATGATTTTTTTTGTTTTGATATTTGTTTTTATTGCCTAGATGGAGCTGGAAATTTAACTTCCTATTATATGCGCATTATTATAGTCAGGGTATAGTTTGTGGAACTAAAAAAGCTGGAAGGGAAAAGGAAGAGTTCTTACAGCGGTTTACAATTGACTAGCTATGCAGGGAATGGTGATTATATAAAAGAAATACCCTGGGTGTGATTACATCCAGGGTATTTCTTCTTTGAAAAGCCAAAGATCGCTTTTCACCACTAACTATACTCCACGGTATTCTGGATCAAATGACCATTTTTTTACCGGCATTTAATTCAACTTCCTGCTTGGGAGTTTCAATTTTCTTGATTTTCTTCACTCTAAAGTGATAAACCGCATAACATCCAATGAAGAATGCTCCCCCGCAATAAAGGGCCATTCGCTGCTCAGGAACAAATGCTAAACTGATCATTACGATGCAGTTTGTTATTAATGCAAGTATGGGGATGAATGGGTATAGCGGAACTTTAAATTTCAGATCTTCTATCTTTCCGCCTTGGCGGGTATAGGATCTTCTAAAAGCAAGAAGACTAGCCGAAATGGCAATCCAGCCAATTTGTGCACCTAACCCTGCAAGGGAAAGAAGAAAGACAAATATTGTGTCCGCAGCTACTACACTTGAAAGTAAAGACAAACCGGCAATCGCCAGGGTGATGAGCAGGGCATTGAGCGGAATCCCTCTCTTATTCACCAAACCGAGCTTCGGACTTGCCATACCTTCCCTTGAAAGCGAGTAGAGCATACGTGTCGCAGCATAAAGACCGGAGTTCGCCACTGACAATAGTGCTGTAAGAATGATGAAGTTCATGATGTCAGCTGCATACGGAACTCCGAGACTATCAAGTACAACAACGAATGGACTTTCTGAGATACCGGCTTTTTCCCTTGGAATCAGCGCTGAAAGTACTGTGACAGAAAGAACAAAGAAGAAAAGGGTTCTCCAAACGGTTTGTTTGATGGATTTTGGTATGACCTTTTCCGGGTTTTCACTTTCTCCAGCGGCTATTCCGATTAATTCAGTGCCCTGGAAGGAAAAGTTCACTGTAATCATTGTGATTAGCAGGGCCGATATCCCATTGGGGAAAAGACCCTCAGCGAAAAAGTTTGAGAAAAATGGAGCTTCTTGTCCACCTTTCATATCAATCATACCAAACATAGCAGCACCGCCAACGATGATGAAAAGAATGATGGCCAATACTTTTATGCTGGAAAAAACAAACTCCGATTCGCCAAATGCCTTTGCTGATAAGGCGTTTAGTGAAAAGATGAGAAAAGCAAAGATTGCACACCACATCCATACGGGTGATTCAGGAAACCATCTTTGCATTAGCTGTCCTGCTGCCAGAAACTCTAAGGCGACTGTAACGGCCCAACCTAACCAGTATAGCCATCCGATGGCAAACCCGGTTCCTGGACCGATGAACTTAGTCGCATATGTCTGAAACGAACCGGAAACAGGCATGGCAACGGATAGTTCACCTAGGCAAAGCATCGTTAAATACATGATGAAGCCGCCGACTATGTAAGAGAGGATGGCACCGAAGGCTCCTGCTTCATGAATGGTATAGCCTGAACCGATGAAAAAGCCCGTACCAATACATCCCCCTATTGAAATCATAAATAAATGTCTTGCTTTCATGCTCCGTTTTAATTCATTTGGTTGATTTTCTGCTGTTTTCATTGAAAAACTCCTTTACCTGATGGGTGCAAACGGTTTCATTTATGTTGGGACGTTATTAGGGAATTTGTGTTCTTACAAGTCTAATAGCTTTTGATTTTGATTCTTAGATGATGTCGAATTCCCTCCGAAAAGAGATTACTTCTGCATTAAAGAAGCATGATTCAATGAACATAGGTACCTATGCAGAATTAATTTCGAAAGCGCCGCTTAATAAAGAAAGAGAAGCCAAGCGTCAGGAAACTAGGGATGTAAATTGATTCATGTCGATCATCCGCCAATGGGAAGAAGCTCATAAAAGAAGTATGGGCTTTTCCCTATGGAGCATCACTTTAACGAACTCTCTATATTTCTATCAAAATCATAGAGTCCGATTATTTAACATGAGCCAATAAATCAGGAGTGATATGATCTTCCGCTCCATATAATAATTTTTCCCCAAGCAATGAGCCCATTAATGCGACAGCAACTTCAGCCGTTTTATTATGCTCGTCCAATATTGGGTTTATCTCAACAAACTCTGCTGATGTAATGATATTAGCTTCAGCTAGCATTTCCATGGCAAGATGGCTTTCGCGGTAACTAATACCTCCCATTACAGGCGTTCCTACCCCTGGTGCATCATCTGGATCAAGACCATCAAGATCAAGTGATAAATGGACAAGGTCCGTACGTTCTTTCAGGTAGGCAATCGATTCTTCCATCACTTTTGTCATACCCATTCTATCAATCTCATGCATAGTATAGACTTTAATTCCTTTTTCCCTGATTAACTCTTTTTCACCTTGGTCTAAAGAACGGGCACCAATGATGACAATGTTCTCTGGTTTGACTTTTGGAGAATATCCGCCAATTTTAGTCAGTGCAGGGTGGCCAAGGCCCAAACTTACCGCTAGGGACATACCATGTATGTTTCCTGATGGGGATGTTTCGGCAGTATTTAAATCTCCATGTGCATCATACCATATTACCCCTAAGTTTTCAGAATGCTTCGCTAAACCGGCTAATGTCCCGATAGCAATGCTGTGATCTCCACCTAAAACTAAAGGAAAACGATTTGCTTGGATGACTTCATCCACTTTTTGACTTAATTTTTCATTACCTTCTGCTACGTCCTGCAGATTCTTTAAATTTGTGTCACTATCACTTTGTGCTCTTTCCTGTATTTCTACTTTAATATCACCTTCATCACGGACAGTATAGCCAATGTTTTCAAGTCTTTCACTCAACCCTGCATATCTAATGGCACTAGGCCCCATATCTACTCCTCTTCTAGTTTGACCAAGATCCATCGGCACACCAATAATTGAAATTTCCTTCTTCATATGTAATTCCTCCTTCGATTTTTCTTCCCTAGTATAAGGGTAAAAGGAGTGATGACTCAACTCGACATTTTTTTGAATATTTATACGATTGAGAAAAGGGGAAAGGTCCTGGGTTAAAATTCCTATTATTGATTTTTTATGAACATAATATATTACCTTAAGGGGTATTAGTGACAATGGATGATTCCTTGTAAAAACTGCAATTGTTGAGATTTTTATACCAGGAATGGAAGTGATAGCGCTGCCAATCAGAATCCTTCGCCAAGGGTGATTCAGAAGATATTGAATATAATTTACTAGATAAATTTATTCAGGAAATGGGGCCGTTACACCTATAATGTATGGAAGGATTTTTCATTTTTATATGGAATATATAAAAAAAACTAAAAATATTTTAGTTGCAGTTAGAATATCACGACTTTTTTTCATCTAAACACACTGAGTACTTTGTATTTAGACGCAGTTTGAACTAGGAGGTATTCATGTTGAATAGCAATGATAGACAGAGTGGAAAAATGGAACCGAACCAAAAGAATGAGAGCCTTAAGTATTTATCGAAACGTTGGTCAAGCAAAATTAATAATTTTTTGGTTCTTTGCATATATGAGCAAAACAATCAATATCATGATTTCAATAATAAATTCAAAACACACAAATTAAAAAATTCGAAGGGGTTTCTAACCTTTAAAGATGGATTGAACAATAAAAGTTTTGTTATTTGGGAACAAGCATATAAAGAGAATGAAGAGCTATTTGCCAAACTGAGGTTAACGGCGAGAAACGAAACATTGTCACATATTGCCCAACATGTCGTATTCTATCTATTAAGTGAATATGAAAGGGTTTCTACAAAAAATCATGCTGTTTTAAAAGAAAAACATTTAATGGAAGATTCAATTTACCAAATGGAAAAAAAATTAAAAAATGAAACTTTTTTGGCAGAGAGATCGGTTTGGGAGGAATTTTACAGCTGGTTTAGACTGCTAGTAAAAGAATGGGTCCTTGAAGAAATAGCCTTATCAATAGGCCTTAATGAAATGGAAAGACTTGATGATCAAGCATTAAATAAGTTATTTTACGAGCATCTCACAAAACATTTTACTGAAAACACTGGATTTTTATCGAGAGTAACAGATATCGTTAATGAATATATTAAAGAGTGGATCGATAAAATCATGAGTGAATTTAATATCGAAAACAATACGATCGAAAAGATAGAAAACCTGCTATGTTTTAAGAGGGATTTTCAGACATCAGATTTATTATTATCCACAATGAGGGATTTTACTTTCAACTTTACCGTCCAAGATCATTTGCTTGTTATGAATAGTGCTCCATATCAGTCAGTTAGAGATGCAATTTATAAAAAAAATTTCGAAATCATTGGAAACATTCCTTGGCCTGCAACCCCAATATTAAAGGGTAATACAGAAGGCTTCATACAAATAATCCCTTTTGGTAACGATCATATAACCTATGGGCAGACGAATGTGAAAGAAGCCTGGAACCGAGTCCACTCTTTATCTGATGTGGATGTAGATGTTTTTGATGCTCTTTGCAGCCTTTTCCTGTCAAAGGCTGCTCATAATGAGGAAACAGTGGAAATTTATTTAAATGACCTCCTTTCAATTCGAGGATTAAAGCCAAAACTTGGTGGGTTTGGGCGTCGAGGTGGTTACGAGTCAAAACAGCGTGCTCAAATTTTGAAATCGC
Organism: Peribacillus sp. N1; assembly: GCF_054600815.1. Taxonomy (NCBI): domain Bacteria; kingdom Bacillati; phylum Bacillota; class Bacilli; order Caryophanales; family Bacillaceae; genus Peribacillus; species Peribacillus sp. N1. The sequence goes on from NZ_BAAHZO010000001.1 coordinate 707,935, forward strand.
TTACAAATATACAAAGCATATGGATTAACATTAACAAAGCTACCATCTATGAAAAAGGTAAGCCTGTTCAGACAAAACTACAAGGGAGGACTTTTATCTTTAAAGATCGTAATGGCGTTGAATATGATATATCAGAAGAAGCAGACAGGAAAAAGATAACGTTCACGATCGATAAGGTTTTCGCCAAATATCTTAATGGTTCTGCACGGCAAGTTGCCCTACTTTCAATAAAAGCACTTCAATATAATCCATATAGGCAACTTCGGGAAAAACGGCTTACAAGATATCTAAGCTGGCGTTGGAGGACCCAAGCAAGAAAAGGAGACTTTTTACAGCCGAATAAAACCAGTACCCTATTGGAATCGATCGGTGAAAAATTAAATGACCGAACACCATCTCGAACTAGGGAACGTTTCGAGAAAGCTTTGGATGTTCTACTGGATGATGGCGTTATTGCATCATGGCATTATGAAAAGTGGGATGAATCCATAGCCGATTATAAAGGATGGGCCAGTATTTGGCTGAATTCGATGATATTAATAGAACCGCCTGATATCATAAAAGAGCAATATCGCTCCATAGAAAAGAAACAAAAAACAAACACTGGCAATCGTCTTGCAAAGCAAGACCCGGCTAACCTGAAGAGCAGCGATCATATTGGTGAGCAAATAAGAATCACAAGAAAAAAACTCAACCTCTCTTTATATCAATTAGCAGAAGAACTGGAGATATCAGCCCCATATGTCAGTAACATTGAGAGAGGGATGAAAATTCCATCCTCGAAAATTCAAACGAAAATGAAGAAATGGCTGGAAAAACAGGAACATATTAATTGATCATGAACAAATTAACCCTATTCCTTTATCAGGAGGAGGGTTGTTTGTGTTGCCATATACATAAAAAGCATTGGCGCTTATCTTGTTCCAATGTCGGGGCTATGAATGTAAGAAGTCGGGGTCATCCAGAACACATATTTTCCATTCTATTCTTTTAACCCTGCTGTATATGAGAAATTTCGTCTTTTAAAAATAATTAACTTCCTAATGTTTTAAATGAATTTAACAAACTATGAATTTCTAGAATATTAACCCCCTCCATGTAAGATTAGTTCAAAGATATCTTTTTTAAGTAGGGGGAAGATTCATGATAGAAAATAAACATTCAAACAATTCTCATGAAACGCTTGAGCCGTTATTCAATCCAAGATCCATCGCAATCCTAGGTGCCTCCAAGAGTGAATACAAAATCGGGAATTTACAGGTCAAAGCCCTTTTGGATGGTCAATTTAATGGGGAGATTTACCCAATCAACCGTAAAGCAAAAGAGATTGAAGGGATTAAGTGCTATGAATCTTTGTCCGATGTTCCGAATGAAATTGATTTAGCCATTTTTTGCCTTGGGGCGAATCAGGTGCAGCAAGGATTAGAGGAATGTGCACGAAAGAAAGTGAAAGCAGCCATCATTTTTGCTGCTGGTTTTTCTGAAACAGGAAAAGAAGGCATCAAGCAACAGGAATTGTTAACAGATATTGCAAGAAAGAATGGAATACGGATAGTGGGTCCCAACTGTGTTGGATTAGTGAATTTGTCGAATGGCTTGATTGGCACTTTTTCCCCTGCCATTCAATCAGTGCCAATAAATGACCAAAGAGGGGTAGGATATGTCTCCCAAAGCGGTGCGTTTGGTGTTTTGACTTATATGGCAGCAGCTCAGAATGGATTGAGTTTCAATTATTTCGTGAGTGTAGGAAATGAAATGGAAACTGAATTCTCGGATGTCATTGAATATATGATCCATGATTCAAAAACAAGTGTGATAAGCGGCTACTTGGAAGGTGCAAAAAACCCGGAAAAATTACGAAGCCTGGCAAAAGAGGCATTGGATAGAAATAAACCCATAATTGTCATGAAAACCGGAAGGAGCAAGGCTGGAAGCAGAGCTGCTGCTTCACATACAGGTTCACTTGCGGGATCGGATCAAGTATATGATGCCTTTTTTAAGCAAGCTGGCATCGTAAGGGCCGATGATTATGAAGATATCATATCTTTTTCAAAGCTATTCCTATCAAAGAAGCTTCCAAATGGACGCAATACGGTTATTATCACCAGTTCAGGCGGGAGGGGAATAAATGAAGCGGATCGCTGTGAATCATACGGACTTACCATCAACCCACTGAGCTCAAAGACAATAACAGAAATCAAACGTAATATACCCGAATATGCAAGCGCTTCCAACCCTGTGGATTTAACAGCGGCCGCATCTGTTTCCAATCCTGAGTTATTTCTTGCACCATTGAGGGCACTTGTAGAAGATCCGGATGTCGATAACATCATTTTTACTGAGTTTCCCTTTAATTGGACTGCCGAGCACCCTTTGCTTCAAGAGTTTATTGAAATTTGTACAAGCTCAGATAAATTTGTTTTCATTACCTCTTTTCCATTAGACGGCATGACCCTTCCCCTTGGTACCGATGAGCTCGTGAAAAATGGCATACCGGTGATCCCTGGGAACCTTAATCCGATAAGAGGGCTGGCGAAACTAGTTGAATACAGTGAATTTTATCGAAAAAATCTTGAAAATCAAGTTTCCAATAGTACAAAGAAAATAGAGAAACAAAACTTACAGGACATGCTGAAGCCCGGTACTGCATTAAGTGAATTCGAAGCTAGTATGGTTTTGGAAAGATACAGGATTGCTACCACGAAGCGTGTTATAGCTGCAAATGAAAACGATGCAGTACAAATCGCTAACAGTATCGGTTATCCGGTTGTGTTAAAGGTCGATTCACCGGATATACCACATAAGACGGAAGCTGATGCCATTCGATTGAATGTAAAGACCGATCTTGAGGTCAGAAAAGCTTTCACAGATATTAAGCGGAATGCACTAAATTATAAACCTGAGGCTACACTAAACGGCATTTCCGTTCAGGAAATGTTACCTGATGGAGTGGAAATCATTATTGGTGCAAGTGATGATCCTGTATTTGGACCGGTTATCATGTTTGGTCTAGGGGGAATATTCGTTGAGATCTACAAAGATATTTCGTTTAGAATTGCTCCACTGTCAAGGCAAGATGCACTTGAAATGATTGAAGAAATCAAGGGCAAGGACATTTTAATGGGAGCACGCGGGAAAGCACCGGTTGATATTGAAGCCATCATTGATGTGTTATTAAAGGTTTCCTCTATAGTTACAGATTATAAACATTCCATTGACGAATTGGATATTAATCCATTGCTGGTCTATGAAAATGGAATCAAGGCCGCTGATGCCATGATTGTTGTAAAAAATAATGTGGATGATAATACCGTTATTAGGGGGTAGAGAGCAAATGGAACTTGATCATTTGACCGGATTAACAGGAGCTGAATTTATATTTGAAGTCGAAAAGAGGCATATCCGCCAATTTGCTGAGGCAATTGGTGATTTTAATCCCTTATATGTGGATGAAGAATATGCTGCGAAAACTTCATATGGTGGCATTATAGCACCGCCAACCTTCCCGATTGCCATTGGTCAGGATAGCGGCGAAAGCCTTGACTTGGGCCTCGAACAAAAGAGAATGCTGCATGGTGAACAGGAGTTTATTTATTCCCGCCCCATTAGGCCAGGTGATAGATTGCATTGTCAGATGAAAGTATCAAATGTATACGAACGGGAAGGAAGAAAAGGTAAGATGCAGTTCTTGGTACTTGATACAGAAATGAAAGATGAGTCAGGTGAAATGGTGGTCATAAGCCGAACAAATATCATCTATCGGCCCATTAGGAGTGATCACGCTCCTGTCTGAAAAAACATGATGATAATTAATGGCATTAAAGTATCAATATCAAATTCCAGCAAACTGAAAACAGGAGGAATCAGGGATGTTGAACTATGAAAGTTTACATGAAGGTCAAAGACTTGAATCTCTCTTCAAGCCACCTGTAACCAAGGTACAACTTGTTAAATATGCCGGAGCTTCAGGGGATTTTAATCCATTACATACCGATGATGCATTCGCACAAGAGATTGGCATGCAGGGTGTGATTGCTCATGGAATGCTTGTAATGGGCTTTCTCGGTGAATATGTAATGAAACTGGCTGGTGATCAAGCTGTACCGGCAAATTTTAAAATGAGATTTGGTGCTGTAACCGTACCAGGAGATCGGATCACGTGTTCTGCTTTCGTTAAAAATTTGTATGAAGAAAGAGGTCAACGCTTTGTAAGGCTGGACATTATTGCAGAAAAGGAACCAGAACAAGTTGTCGGTTCAGGTGAAGTGGTTTTACGGATTAAATAAAGGTTACAAGTTATCAAATAGTAGGAGGGTTTATTATGGAAAGCATTAAAAATCGCTATGCCATTGTCGGTGTAGGGGAAAGTGAGCGTTCTAAGAATTCCGGTACAACCCCGTTACATTTGGCGTTGGACGCTGCTCGAGCTGCATTGAATGATGCTGGGCTTCAAGCGAAAGATATTGATGGGTTCATGAGCTATTCGGAAAACGATTCTTGTACATCTCATCAATTAGCAACATATTTAGGGGTCCGTCCCAAATATGTTAAGGATATTTTGGGCGGGGGAAGCAGTACCGAAATGCTGATAGCTGACGCTGTTGGATTAATCGAATCAGGTCAATTGAATACGGTGTTGATTTATCGTTCCATGAATGGACGCTCAGGCGTGAGGATGGGCGGAGGCGGATGGGATGTAAATATGCTTCAAACAGCCATAGAAGGCGGAAGCTTCATCATTCCTTACGGTGCTGGCAGTCCGGCTCAGTGGTTCGGACTTTTTGCGACGCGACATATGCATGAAACCGGGCTGACAGAGGAACATCTTGGGCATGTCTGTTTAGCTTTTTACGAACATGCTCAAAGGAATCCTAAAGCATACTTTTATGGTAAACCATTAACGATGGAGGAATATCTTAAAACGCCCTATTTAAGCTATCCATTTAAAAAACATGATTTCTGCATGGAATCCGATGAAGCAAATGCAATCATTGTCACTTCAGCAGAACGTGCTGAAGGATGCAAGTCCAGACCGGTATACATCATGGGTTTATCTGCTAGGCAGTGTGTGTCCCATGCACATTATTGGAATGATTTAACCGAAGTGGCTGCTGACTATGTCGCGCCTGAAGTATATAAAATGGCTGGAGTAAAACCTGAAGATATTGACGTTGCATCCATATATGACTGTTATAGCTGGGTTGTACTTCGGCAGTTGGAGGCTTATGGATTTGCACCGCGCGGAGAGGTCGGTGACTTTGTAGCCGAAGGAAACTTGCGGATCGGCGGGAAATTACCTTCGAATACAGCAGGAGGAATGCTATCGGAAGGATATACACATGGAATGAATAACGTATTGGAAATCGTACGTCAAGTTCGTCACGAATACAAAGGAACCGATCGGCAAGTGGAAAATTGTGAAATCGGAATCTGTACTGGCTGGGCTGGACCGGATATGGCCGGTGCCATGATTTTAAGAAATTAGGAGGGAACAAAATGGAATACCAAAAACCTATTCCGCTAAAAACACAGGATAATAGTCCATATTGGGATGGCGCAGATCGTCATGAACTGATTCTTCAAAAATGCAATTGCTGTCATCAATATTCCCATCCTCCCGGTCCGAGCTGTGCAAAATGTGGCAGTTCGGAACTTAGCTGGGAAAGCCAAGGCAGCGATATTAACGGTAAAGTCTATTCATATATCGTTTCCTATCGGCCCTTCTTACCTGGATTCCAGGATGATTTACCGCTTGTAATTGCCATAGTCGAATTAGATACTCTGCCCCAGGTCAAGTTAATCGGAAATATTCTGTATTGTTCACCAGAAGATATTGAAATGGGTATGCCAGTTAAGATGGTTTGGAAGGAAATTACGGATGAACGGTCACTGCCGCAATGGATTCAGTCATAGAAGTGTAATTTGCAAGCATTAAAGGAGGAAGATATCTATGGATTTTTCGTTTACAACCAAGGAAGAAGAATTCCGTCTTGAATTGAGAGCGTGGCTTGAAAGAAATTTACCTGAAGGTTGGCTTGAAGGAACCAGTAATGTTTCAAAAGATGAAAGAGAGTATGCCGTTTTCCTCAGGAATTGGCAAAGGAAATTATATGAAGGTGGCTGGGCAGCGATTGCCTGGCCAAAAAAATACGGCGGACGAGAAGCGACGTTGATGGAGGAAATAGTTTATCAACAGGAAATGGTTAGAGTAAAGGCTCCGGCGCTTGTGAATTATGTAGGCATCCATATGGTGGGACCCACTCTAATGCAGATTGGAACGGACGAACAAAAAGCAAAATATATCCAAAAAATTCTCACAGGGGAGGAAGTATGGTGTCAAGGATATTCCGAACCGAATGCTGGATCCGATTTATCCGCCATTCAAACAAGCGCCGTAAAGGACGGAGATCGGTGGATCATTAATGGTCAGAAGGTTTGGACAAGCTTTGGCCACTTAGCTGATCGATGCTTTTTACTGGCTCGGACGAATCGTTTTGATAAAAAGCATAAAGGGATAACGGTTTTCCTATTGGATATGAATCAGACGGGGGTGGAAACAAGGCCCATCATTCAAATGGATGGTCAGCATGATTTTAATGAAGTCTATCTGAATGATGCGATTGCATACGATGCTGAAATAGTTGGGGAGGTAGATGAAGGCTGGAAAGTTACGATTGCATTGCTTATGCATGAAAGAACGGGAATCGGAGCACAAGTTTTTACATTGGAGCAACAATTTAATGAACTTGTAGGGTTAGCTAAAGAATTGAAGGAAGATGAAGAGCCATTGATGGATAATCCGCTTGTTCGTCATTCAATGGTAGATTTATATACTCGCTCACGCGGTTCACTTTTGAACTATTATCGTAATTTAACTAAGACATTAAAAAATGGTCATCCTGGTGCAGAAGGTTCGATGGATAAATTGATGGTAAGTGAACTTACTAAAGAGCTGTTGTCCCAATCCATTTCATTACAAGGACATAAGGGTATTCTGTGGAAAGAAGATGCAATCACCTCCAACTCATATTGGCAGGATAATTATCTTTATTCTTTTGGACAAACAATTGGAGGTGGAACGAGCGAAATTCAAAAGAACACTATTGGGGAAAGAATTCTAGGTCTACCAAAAGATATGGGACGTTAAGTTGAAAAGGGGGAATGAAGGTGGATTTTTCTTTAAATCAAGAACAAGAAATGTTCCGCGGATATGTCCGGAAATATTTAGATGGTGCCGGGCAAACAAAAACGGCCCGTGCATACATAGAGGGTGAAACTGGATCTCTAAGGGCCTTATTTTCGGGGCTTGCCGAATTAGGATGTACAAGCATTAATATATCGGAAGATTACGGGGGTATGGGCTTAGGTCACCTTGATTTAATACCTGTACTTGAAGAAACCGGCCGTTCTTTATTCCCGGGTTTATACTTAGAAACCAATGCACTAGCTGTGCCATTATTAGAGAAATTCGGTACTGAAGAACAAAAAGGTAGGTATTTAGCAGAAATTTCGGCTGGTACAAAAACATTCTCGCTAGCTTGGTTAGAACCAGGTGGGAGTTACGGACCTTCTGGTATCAACCTGGAGGCAAAATCCCTAAACGGTCAGTTGATATTAAGCGGAGTGAAAACAATGGTTCCCGATGCTGAGTTGGCTGATCATTATATAGTGTTAGTCCGAACAGGCAAAGGTAACCGAAATGAAGGGATTACATTACTTATCGTCGATCGAAATGAAACGAATTTGACGCTTGAAAGCCAGAAAAACATTGACGAAACCCGACAATTGGCAGCATTGGCTTTCAATGATGTTGAAATTCCAATGGATCAGGTACTTGGATCGATGCATCAAGGGTGGGATGCCATCCAAGAAGGATTACTCTCTTTCAATGCGGCTCTCTCGGCAGTAATAGTCGGGTGTATGGAGAAAGTGGTGGAAATGGCAGCAGAGTATGCGAAGATTCGTGAACAGTTTGGTCAGCCGATAGGGAGATTCCAAGCGATTAAACATAGGATCGTCGATATGAAAATGGATCTCGAAACAGCCAGATCTTTAGCTTATTATGCTAACTGGGCATTGGAAAGCGGTGCAGAAGATCGAGTTCAAGCCATATCCTGTGCACGAATATTTGCCACGAAAGCATTCATACGTATTTCGTCAGACAATATTCAAATTCATGGTGGAATCGGGTTTACAGAGGAAATTGATTGTCACCTTTTTGTTAAGCGTGCAAGGTTCTATGAGAATTATTTAGGAAGCACTGAACAATATTACAAACAGGCCGCTACGGCATTAGGTTGGTAGAAAAGCAGAAGGGGTTACATTCATGTCTTACTAAGCCGAAGGGTGGAGATGAAGGTTGGAAATTTCATATAAAGTGAAAGAGTACCAGAATATGATTAATGGCGATCTGGTTCCCGCTTCTTCCGGGAAGCGGATTGAGAGCTACGATCCGTCAACAGGCAGGGTTTGGGCAACCATTCCTTGCAGTATGGCCCAAGATGCTGAAGCGGCGGTAGAAGCAGCCCGGAGCGCTTTTGCCGATTGGTCTTCGAGACCAGCTATGGACCGGGCAGCTTACCTGAGGAAAATAGGTGACTTGGTCGTAAAGCATGGTGAAGAGCTAGCTGAGTTGGAATCAAGAGACAATGGTTGGGTGATCAGGGAAACGAGCCACGGCCTCATTCCCAGTTTAGCAAGCCTTTGGTATGATGCAGCAGGTGCTACAGCTATTGGAAGTAAGGGAGATACCGTCCAATTGGGACCTTCAAGTGTAGGTTATTCATTGAGGGAACCTCTAGGGGTAGTAGTAGGAATCCTTCCATGGAACTCACCGCTTTTCACTTTTACCATTAAAGCCGCTTATGCGATTGCGGCAGGAAATGCTGTCATTATCAAACCATCTGAATTGGCTTCTGTCGCTTCATTACGATACGGAGACCTGATTAATGAAATCCTCCCGCCAGGAATCCTCAATGTCGTATCAGGAACTGGAGCGGAAGTGGGAGATACTCTAGTAAGCCATCCAGATGTGAACAAAATCAGTCTGACCGGTTCTGGAGGAACGGCAAGGGCGATAGCACAATCGACCGCACGAAATCCTAAGCCCATGATTTTGGAACTTGGCGGGAAATCGCCAAACATAGTCTTTGCGGATGCAAACCTTGAAAAAGCAGCACAAGGGGTGACAAACTTTGGGATATTTAGCGGCAACGCAGGCCAACTATGTGTAGGCGGATCGAGGATTCTAATTCAAAGGTCCATATTCGATGAAATGATCATTAGGATGAAAGAAGTGATGGAACAGCAAATTCAACTGGGTGATCCAATGAATCCAGCCATTTCAATGGGACCGATCGCTAACGCTGCTCAATATGAAAAAGTCCTCTCATATATAGAATTAGGCCAAAAGGAAGGAGGGGAAATCATCATCGGTGGCCGTCATGGAGGTGTAAGCCTATTACCTGATGAACCCAAATTAGCTGACGGCTATTGGGTTGAGCCAACATTGATCAAGGTCAATAGTAATTCTCTCCGTATCTGTCAAGAAGAAATCTTCGGTCCGGTAGCGACCGTTATCCCCTTTGATACGGAAGAGGAAGCCATCACCATAGCTAATGACAGTGATTTTGGTTTAGGAGCTGGAGTATGGACCTCGAATTTGGATCGGGCACACCGTATGGTCCGCAAACTGGAATCGGGTAATGTGTGGGTGAACTTGTTTCGCAGGGTGGGGCCTGAACTCCCATTCGGAGGCCAAAAAAGCAGTGGATTTGGAACGGATACCATTCTTGAATATACCCGTGAAAAGACCGTTTATATGGAAATAGGATGAGTTCTTATGAGATTAGCACGGAATTTGCTGTAAATAGTGGACTGGGGGTACTGTAAATGGCACAAGATTCTAAAGGCATTTTTTATGGATGGTATGTAGTGTTGTGTGGCTTTTTCATCATGTTCGCCGGTTTCTCGATAATAAATTCCCTGCACAGTTTGTTCATGGTCCCGGTTACAGAGGATCTAGGAATAAGCAGAACCACTTTTTCCATTGCACTTTCCATTGCTGGCCTTGGAGTGGCCGTTGCTTCTCCGATCATGGGTAAATTACTCACTAAAGGGAATATGAAATTGATCATGTCAATTTGCGTAGTAATGGCCGGAGCAGGATTCATGTCATACTCTCTTGCAAACTCAGCTGTATATTTTAGTATCATTGGCTTTGTTATTGGCATCTGTGTTGCAGGCTTTTCCAATATTCCCATATCAATCATGTTAACCAATTGGTTTTATGAGAAAAAAGGGAAAGCCATGGGTTTGGCATTTGCGGGATCGGGAATTGGAGCAGCGGTACTCAGTCCGATCATTACAAAATTAATCTCAAATTATGGTTGGAGAACGGCCTACGTAATAGCAGGGATACTGATAATTGTCTTAACATTACCCTTGGTTCTTCTATTTGCAAAGAAAAGTCCCGCGGAAAAGGACCTTGTTCCATTGGGCTCTGACAAAATGGAAATGGCCGAAACTAATGTGGAATCTGAACAGAATGGCTTAACGATGGGGGAAGCAAAGAAGACAGCAATGTTTTGGATTTTCGTACTTGGAATCGTTTGTTTTGCATTAGTCGCTGGCGGGGTGCAAATGCATATCCCGGCATACTTGATCGATATAGGGCATCCAGCCATCTTTGCTGGCACCATTTTTGGAATACTATCTTTGGCAAATACGGTTGGGAAATTGATTTTAGGAGCTGTTTTGGATAAGTACGGTACGGCAGGCGGCGCCATTTATGTAGGCGCCTGCATGACGATTGCTATGGCAGCGCTATTGTTAGCGAAGACACAGGCATTCGCATTCTTATTCGCCATCGCCTTTGGCTTTAGCATTGTGATATCCACTCTTGGGCCTCCCTTCATGACAAATGATATCTTTGGAAAGAAGGACTTCGGCTCCATCTTTGGCATAGTGCAAGTTTTTTTTGTGGCGGCAGGCTCATTGGGTGTGATCGTTTCGGGTGTAATCTATGATTTGACAGAAAGCTACCGTGCAGCCTGGATCTTCTTTCTTTGTTTATTCATCTTCAGTATGGTTTGTGTACTAGCGGCAAATAGCATGAAAAAAAAGACGATCAGAAGAATCAAAAATATTTCCGACCAAAAAATTGGATAGTTTGACAGGGCTAAAAGTCATATGGAAGGGTTTGTTTTCCATTAAACAAAACAGGATAAAGAGCGGCAGGCTGGATTGCTGCTCTTTACCTTACTGTTAAACTATATGATTGTTTTAAAATTTTTCACTCCATTCCTCATCTTCAAGCGGCACACCATTAGTACTGATATATTCTACAATCATGTTTCCATGTTTAAGGACTTTATCTTTTTTTAAGGCATTGATGACTGCGTTAAAACGGTCTTCATCTGCGTCCTGTTTCTTACGTGAAAGGGTAATCCTTATGGTTGGGGAAACATCATAATCTTTATAGCTGGCCGGTATATTCGGATCAATCTTCAATTCTTTCCCGACACCCTCATCAAACACCAAGAGTAATTGATTATAATCGCCTATTTCTTCTTGAATCTCCTCCCAATCTTCATTCACTGTAATATCTCCCAGTTCCTTGGATATCAACACGTCACCCAGTTCTTTTTCAACATAAGGCCGGATTTCTTTTTCTGCATCATCTTGCCATTTTTCAGATAGGAATGTATCCTCCATTTCCCCTGTTTCATCATTGAAGAAAACTAGAAATTGAGTCCCGTATTTTTCATGTTTCACTTTAGCTGCGTATTCAAAATGGCCCCAGTTTCCCATATTATCGTATAAGACATCATATATTTCGGTTCCTTCATCAAAAGTTTTCTCTAAATATCGTTCAGCTTGATCCCGGACTTTCTTTTCTTCATCAGGATCTGCTTTCATACTTTGTGTGAATGAAAACATAAGAAGCATCACACCGGACAAGATGATTAAAAAAACACCTAGTAAAGCCAGTAAAATCTTTTTTGTTTTGCTCAAGGAACACCCTCCTGTTATCTCTGCTATTTCTCAATAATTCCCATATTATTCTAACATTTTTACCGCTTATTTTACTATGCGAAATCTAAATTACCTGACCTCCAAAATATCGGGATACTTTGTTACAATATTTAAATGGTTAGTACCCAAAGGGGGAGATCAACTTGGAAACCTATCAAAGAAAAATGAATCATAATCGGGATGAATACAGAAAGTTGCGTTGGAAACAGCATCGTCTACAAGTTACAGGTTTATTCGATGCCGTATTTTCGAAAAAAGCGTTCGTTGATAAAGTGGCTATCGTTGGTGCAGGCAATTGCGATGATTTGGATTTAGAATATCTGGCAACTAAGTGCAACTCCATATATCTATTTGATATTGATATGGAAAGTATGGAAAAGGGTACGGCGAATTTGCCTGAACGTACCCGGGAGAAAATTCAACTTGTTGCAATCGATGTAACAGGCCTAGATAAAGTGGATTTTGATCGCCACCTATCTTCCATGCTAAATCGTGGTGAAACGGCAAAGGGAATTATTCAATATTTAAGGGATACCGAGAATCGGTTAGGTCAGCTTTCTGAAAGGGTTTTTGCTAATTATTATAATGATTTTGATATCGTGGCAACTTCCGCCATTTATACCCAACTATTTTATAATTGGGCCAAGGAACTGCTTTCTGATCATGCAAACCACTATCAGAATAAAGACGCAGAAGAGCTGAAAAATGGAATTTTAGATTTAAGGGATGAAATCGTTCGTACAATGAATCACTCTATATCTAAAATTGCCAAGCAAAAAGGATTCTGTATTATATGGTCCGATATCTTAAAAATCGAACCTGAGTATATGGATACCATTAATGAAGGGCTGAATGCCATCTTTGCATTGGCCTCAAACGTGGGATACGGGGCAGCATTGATAGGGGTAAAAACGTTTATTGAAAAAGTGGAAAAAAGTGAATTAAGCCTTCGATACTGGACATGGGATTTTAATGCTAACAAACAGTATTTGACCATTGGCATTATCGGGAGATTGAATGGGTTGTAAATTGAAAAATGGAGGGATAGATAGGCATATCAGCAGCTATCTATCCTTTTTTTGTCCTTTAGGCGACTGGGCCAGCAAACCATTGGAAATAAGACATTATTATATAAAAGGTATAAAAAAACGATGGAATTTTTGACTATTTGTCTAATGATTTCACTAACTGGTGTGGATATAATGAATCTATTAAAAACAGAATATTCCGATATGTGAAAGTGGAACGCAGTAAATGATGATGAAGTGGTAATGAATATGACCAATAAGGAAGGGGTGTGTTGTTTGAAAGCAGATATTGTGTTCATAAATGGCGAGGTCATAACCGTAAATCAAAAAAATGAAGTAGCAGAAGCCCTTGCTATTAAAGGTGATCGTATCTTGGCAGTCGGAACGAATCAGGAAATCAAGGTATTTATCGGTGATGAAACAAATGTGATTGATTTGCAGGGAAAGTCATTACTACCTGGATTTATAGATTCTCATATTCATCTTATATTGTACGGTGTCAATCAATTGGCAGTAAGTTGTAAAGCTGAACATATCAAATCGGTAGAAGATTTGTTAGTCGATCTGAAGAAGCAAGCTTCGACAATCCCTAAAGGTGAATGGATTCGTGCCTGGGGCTTCAATGAGACTGCTGTGAAAGAAAAACGTTATCCTACAATAGCGGAATTGGATGCTATTTCAACGGACCATCCCATTATTGTAACCCGTACATGCAGCCATATTAGTGTGGTGAATAGCAGGGCGTTAGAGATTGCCGGAATAGATGAGAACTCAGAGAATCCAACTGGAGGGATCATTGAAAAGGATAGGAAGGGAAGAATTACAGGCAAACTCATTGAAACAGCAAATATGATAATGGCCGACAGAGCAAGTTATTCTGAGAGTGAACTGTTGAAAGCAGTGAAAATAGCATCTGAGCATTTCATAGCAGCAGGCATAACAAGCATTCATGAAGCAGGTGCTCATGGTCCTGAAAGTTTCCGTTTAATGCAGCAGGCCATAAAAAATAAGGATATTCGTGTCCGAATCTATGCGATGGTCGGTTCATTGAATAATTCCCATGAATTTGTAAATAAAATGGTGGATTCGGGAGTCATAACCGGAACTGGGGACGAAAGATTCAAAATCGGACCAGCTAAATTGTTTACGGATGGCAGCAGTACCGGTCCGACAATTGCTACCCGTAAGCCCTATTCGAGTGATCCAGGTTATTCCGGAATTCTTTATTATAAAGAAGAGGAAATCTATCAAGTATTAGGTCAAGCACATAAAAAAGGCTATCAGATCACAGTCCATGCCCAAGGGGACAAAGCGATAGAGATGTATTTAAATTGCGTGGAAAAGGCTTTGAATGAATCGCCAAGAAAAGATCATAGACATAGGATCGAGCATGCCGGAATATCTTCTCCAGATTTACAAATGAGGATGAAAGAACTTGAAATCATCCCAATCCCCAACCCCCCATTTCCTTATGAATTCGGTGATATATATATTGAACATTACGGTAATAGGGTCAACCACATGTACGCCGCCCGTGATTTTATTGATAATGGAATCTTGGCCGCAGGCGGTTCCGATGCTCCGGTTACTGATCACGACCCTTTATTAGGCATACACGTTGCAGTTAATAGAACAAGCAGGTCAGGTACGAAAATAGGTACGCTTCAATCGATTAGCGTATTGGAAGCCATTAAACTATACACTTGGAATGGCGCGTTTGCGAGTTTCGATGAAGATGTCAAAGGCAGCCTGGAGGCAGGTAAGCTGGCCGATCTAGTAGTATTGAATGATAGTATATTGAAAGTGGATTCCCAAAATATCAAGGATTTGAAAGTTGAATCAACGATTCTGAATGGGGAGATTCTTTATCATAGGGAAACATTGGTAGAAATATAATCTAGCGTAACTACTCTAAAACAACAAGACCTTCACTTTCATTTTTTTGGCTTAAGCGAACGTAAGTGGGATTTAGCAAGTTATTAAAAAAGGGGGATATACGCTATGAAAAAGCAAAAATTATTAATTAATGGTGAGAGGCTGAGTCGAACGCTAGAGAAATTTGCTGATTTTGGACGAACAGAAAACAACGGAGTCACAAGGCTATCCCTTTCCGAAGAAGATCGATTAGTCCGTGATTACTTTTGCGCTTGCTGTAAAGAATTGGGTATGACAATTAAGGTTGATGATATGGGGAATATTTACGCTACTTTGGCGGGACTTGAAAATAAACCTCCTATTGTAATGGGATCACATATGGATACAGTAAAAAAAGGCGGTCGGTTTGATGGTATCTTGGGTGTAGCTGCTGGCTTGGAAGTCGTTCGGACTCTGGTCGAAAATAATATCCAACCTAAAATTCCGGTAATGATCGTCAATTTTACGAACGAAGAGGGAGCCAGATTCGAGCCTTCCATGATGTCGTCGGGAGTTCTTTCAGGTAAATTCGAAAAATCCATCATGCTGCAAAAGAAGGATAGTGAAGGAACCACTTTCAAGAGTGCTTTGAATGCCATTGGATATGCAGGGGATATAGAGTCTCGTTTAAAAGAAGCGACTGCATTTCTAGAGTTGCATATTGAACAAGGGCCCATTCTTGAACGTGAATCCCTCACGATCGGTGTCGTTGAATGTGTCCTTGGTATGGTGTGCTATGAGATAGAAGTTACAGGCGAATCCGATCATGCAGGAACCACCCCAATGAATATGAGAAAAGATGCTTTCTTCACTGCGAATAGCTTGATTATGGAGGCTCGTCAGAAGCTAGGCATGCTTGATGACGATTTGGTTTTCACGATGGGCAGGGTGAATGTGTTTCCCAATATCCATACGGTGATCCCGAATAAAGTGGTTTTTTCGCTAGAGGCAAGACATAAGGATTCCAAAGTCATCGAAAAGGTGGAGGAAGTCATTAAAACCCTTATAACTACAGGTTCAGAAGACGGCTGCGACATCCAAGCGAAAAAATTGTGGGACAGGGATACCGTTTGGTTCGACAAATCCATTTGCAATTTGCTTGAGCAATCGACCATTTATCTAGACCTACCCTATAAAAGAATGGTAAGCGGTGCAGGACATGATGCACAGTTTATAGCTAGTTATATACCTACTGCCATGGTTTTCGTTCCAAGCATCAACGGTAAAAGTCATTGTGAAGAGGAACTTACTAGTTGGGAAGATTGTGAAAAAGGCGTCAATGTAATACTGGAAACGGTCCTGGCCATCCAGTCATCTTAAGACGAAAATATGGTCGGTTGTAAGCAGGTAATGAAAGTAAACAAAGGGTGCTATCAAACCATCAGTTCAGTATGAAAGTCAGCTTGACTGATGGTGATGCATCCGTGTAAGGAACCTAAATGGGGGAGGGTATAATTTGGATGCTATTAAGCTATTGCTTTTTGTTCCGTTTATAGGGTTTTTAGGTTTATTGCCCTACGCAAATAAAATAGAACCGTACATATTGGGGATGCCTTTTTTGTTATTTTGGGTTGCATTTTGGATGGTGATGGCATCGATTATCTTAATGATTGTCTATAAGTTCGATCCTGATAATAAAGGAAGTGATTCTGAATGAATATCTCATTACTCATCATTTCCATCTTCTTGGTTCTGGCACTTTATTTAGGGATAAAAGCAAGAAAAGGAAAGGATATGGACATGGAGCAATTTGCCGTAGGAGGCAGGGGCTTCGGTACATTCTTCATTTTTCTGCTGATAGCAGGTGAAATTTATACAACTTTTACATTCCTGGGCGGAAGTGGGTGGGCTTACTCGAAAGGTGCCGCTGCTTATTATGTTCCTGCCTATATATTCTTAGCCTACGTCCTATCATATTGGCTCGTTCCTAAAATATGGAGATATTCAAAACGTCATTCCATTATCTCTCAGCCAGAGTATTTTGCGGCTAAATATAAAAGCAGGTCAATGGGAATGATCGTTGCTGTGTTGGGAAGCTTAGCCCTCGTGCCGTACATAGTCATACAGCTCAAAGGATTAGGTATCATTGTTTCCGAAGCGTCTTACGGAGCGATTTCACCAGTTGCTGCAAGTGTCATCGGTGCTGTAGTTGTAACTACCTATGTGATGATCTCAGGCATTCATGGATCAGCATGGACAGCCATACTGAAAGATTTCATGATTTTGGTGGTCGTTATCTTTTTAGGGATTTACATTCCATTTCATTATTTCGGAGGTATACAGCCAATGTTCGAGACCGTGCAGGCTGCTAAACCGGAAATGTTGGTTTTGGCAGATCAGGGATTGAGTCAGTCCTGGTTTGTGTCCACCGTTTTGCTAAATGCACTAGGATTTTATTTGCTGCCACAAACATTCATGGTCGTTTTATCGTCTAATGGGGAAAGGACCCTTCGCAAAAATGCGATTGCTTTACCGTTATACACATTGTTATTGCTTTTCGTTTTTTTCATTGGGTTTACAGCCATCTTGGAAATCCCGGGTTTGCAAGGAGCTGATGGGGATCTCTCACTTTTAAGGCTGGCGATCCAAACATTCGATCCATGGGTGATTGGGGTTATCGGAGCTGCAGGTTTATTGACGGCGCTTGTGCCGGCTTCAGTCATGCTAATGGCTGCATCGGTAGGTCTGACAAATAGCTTTTATAAAGTTCTGGTTCCCGCTGCAACTGAAACACATCAATTGATTGTCTCAAGAATCATTATTATTGGTATCTCAATCATTGCTTTAATTGTAACGGTAACGGGGGGCGAGGCTTTGGCCATCTTGAATATCATGTCATACAGTTTAATTACCCAACTGGCACCTTCCTTGTTTTGCAGCTTGCCAAAAACAAATATTATCAATAAGTATGGTGCAATGGCAGGAATACTGGCAGGCGTCCTGATTGTTTTATATGCGACAATTGCAGATGTGAAGGTTGCTACATTCCTGCCGGATACCCCACATGTAATTAATGATATCAGTACAGGCGTCATAGCTTTATTGATTAATATACTAGTAACATTCATTGTAAGTGCACTGACTAAACATATCTCTATGCAACAGACCGAAATGAATGATCTGGATAAGATATCCTGATTTCTTTTTAACAAGACTAATCGAAGTACGGATAAAAGCATGATTTGGGAGGGCTTTTGTGAAAATTAAAATAACGGCTTGTCAATTTCGTGTAGGAAAGGTGTCAGCCTTCAATGAATTTCAGGAACAAGTAGAAGAGTTGATTACCCAAGTTCCCGAAAACTCGGATTATATCATTTTTCCTGAACTGTTAACCATAGGGTTATCAGCGGCCTTTGGAGAACAGGATGCTTCGTCCCTTACCAGGATTGATGAATATACCAATCAATATAAAGATCTTTTCAGGTCACTCTCAAGAAAAAGAAAACAGGTCATCATTGCCGGCACGCATCTGGAACGACGTGAAAATGAATATTTCAATATTGCATACATTTTTGATAAAGACGGATCAGTCGTTGAGCATAAAAAAACTCATATCTTTCCCGCTGAAGCGAATTGGCATACTTCTGAAGGTGATGATTTGGAAGTTTATTCCGTGGGTCCGGTTAAGATAGGGATAGCGGTATGTTATGAAGCGGAGATACCTGAAATTTCAAGGATTTTATCAGTGAATGGGGCCGACATCATTTTTTGCCCATCATACACATTTACAGAGGCTGGTTTTTGGCGAGTTCGTCATTGCGCTCATGCGCGTGCAATCGAGAATCAGGTATATTTTGTTCATTGCCCCACTGTTGGTGAACCAGGGGCACCCCTGCCGAACGGGTATGGCAGGGCCAGTATTCTTAGCCCCTGTGACAGCGCTTGGCCAGCAAATGGAATAGTAGCCGAGGCGGTAATGAATGAACATACGATCATAACCGGTACAGTCGATATGGACGAGCTTTATGAGAATAGAAAAAGTGGTGCAGCAACCACTTTCGAGGATCGCAATCGCCGAAAAGAGTTGTATGCGAAATATAAGCCGTATGAAGGGCTGAAATGATCTGTTGGATCCCGAACCATAGCCCGAATAATGATTGTGAAGGCCGAATTAATCCATGAACGGCCGAATAAAGTGCGGGGGAAGTCGAATCATAACCCTATTGTGCAGAAAACGGTAATTGACTTAATATACGAAATATATTGTCAAATGCTGGCTATATATATTAGAATATATGTAACCATTTCATATTGTAATAATATAGATAGTCACCCTATTTATACCTGTTATGATGTCTGTAATGGCAGGAGGCACAATAAGTATGTTTCAGGAGAATACAGTATATATAGTCGGCGAATCGAAGGCGGCATCCAATAATCCAATTACACAGCAATTCAACTGCTTTTTTATCGGGTTCGTCATTGATCGAGAAACGCATGAAATAGTGGATGCGGAATGCTCGACCACGATATCGATTACATCACGCTTCATTCATTCCATGTTAGTTGGTAAATCCATTCTTAGGCCCGATGAATTGGAGAAAGAAATTGAGCAACGGTACTTTGGTTCATCTCAAAAAGCACTGACCGTCGCCCTAAGAAATGCCAGCATTAAATATCAGCAACTTTATAAGTTATAGCTGCTTCTTTTGTCAATCGCAATTGAAATCCAGCTGTTAAAGAGTGTGTAGGCGCTCTTTGGCAGCTGGATTTTTTTATGTAGGGCCATGAAGACTTCATTGGCGGGTTTGAATAGATTTTATTATCATGAAATCCCCTAAATCCCTAAATATAAGGAGGTATGGAATATGATTCAAGATGGTGTGATGTTTGTCTGTTTTTTATTGGCATTTACTGCCGTGATTGCCGTAGCGGAAAAAAAGATTGGAGGAAAGTTCTTCAAGTATGTTCCTGGGATTGTACTTATTTATATTGGAGCGGCTCTGATGAAAACATTTGGGGTCTTTTCAGATAGTGAGTCAGTCGAAAGTGCATATAGCACCATACGAGGACTCCTGCTGCCTGCCATGTTGATGCTGATGCTTTTGCAATGCGATATGCGGAAAATAATCAGACTTGGCCCAAAGATGCTGTTAACTTTTTTTGCAGCTTCATTCAGCATTATTGGAGGGTTCACACTTACTTACGTTTTAATGAATGGCTTTTATGCGGAAGGAACTTGGAAGGCATTCTCGGCTTTGAGCGCAAGCTGGACAGGGGGATCTGCCAATATGGTGATCTTGCAAGGCATACTCGATGTGCCTGAAAATATTTTTGGCTATGCGTTGATCATGGATACAGTCAATTATTCCATTTGGGTCATGTTCTTGTTTTGGCTGGTGCCTCTTGCTGGAAAATTCAACATTTGGACTAAAGCGGATACAACTTTCATTGATCAAATGACTTCCGAGCTTGAAGCCGGTGAAACCGCCAAGGCGGAATTTGGATTCGTGGAATTGATCGGTTTCTTGGCGCTGGCATTAATTGTTTCAGCAGGGGCAACAAAAATTGGGGAGAGACTGCCGGTACTCGGTGCCGCTGTGAATGGAACCACTTGGACGATCATCATCGCTTCTACCGTAGGTTTAATTCTGGCTGTCACAAAGGTTGGACGTATTGCCGGTTCTATGGAAATTTCCAAAGTCATGCTTTATATAGTCATTGGTTTAATTGCTTCCCATGCCGATTTTTCACAGCTGTTTCAAGCACCTGTATATATTTTATCCGGATTTATGATTCTATTCTTTCATGGATTGATCATGGTCATTTTGGCCAAGATCTTTAAATTGGATCTATTTACAATGGGAGTCGCCTCATTGGCCAATATAGGGGGTGTGGCATCAGCTCCTATATTGGCAGGTTCTTTCAACCGGGCGCTAATACCGGTCGGGATATTGATGGCTGTATTGGGCAGTCTTCTGGGCACCTATTTTGGAATTCTTACATCATATATACTCTCAAGCTTTTAAGGAAGGGTTGTTAATATGAAGATTGAAAGATTACAAGTATCAGTGGAAACCTTGCCGCTTGTCAAGCCATTCAAGACTGCATTACGTACAGCAATGGAAATTGAAAATATCATGGTTTCCGTAAAGTTGGAGGATGGAACGGAAGGTTTGGGGGCTGCAGCCCCTACGGTTGCCATCACAGGTGACTCTACAAAAGGAATCATGACGGTCATTGAAGAAGTGATCACACCAC
Organism: Peribacillus sp. N1; assembly: GCF_054600815.1. NCBI lineage: Bacteria > Bacillati > Bacillota > Bacilli > Caryophanales > Bacillaceae > Peribacillus > Peribacillus sp. N1. The sequence continues at coordinate 729,114 of NZ_BAAHZO010000001.1, forward strand.
ATCTAATTGGGCACGACATCGAGAATATCAATGCATTGTCTCAGCTTATCCAACGATCCTGTGTAGGTAACACAAGTGCAAAAGCGGCTGTTGAAATCGCTATGTACGACGCAGTCAGCAAACGATGGCAACTCCCTTTATATCAATATCTTGGCGGTAAATCGAACGTCCTTAAAAATGATATGACAATCAGCGTTGGAGAACCCGAAGAAATGGCAAAGGCGGCATTGTCCCTCATTGATGGCGGGTTTTCTACGATGAAGATAAAACTGGGGAAAGATTGGGAAAGTGATGTGGAGCGGGTTGCCTGCATTCGTGCTGCTGTTGGCGACCAGGTTATGATCAGGATTGATGCAAATCAAGGGTGGACAACAAAACAAGCGATTTCCATTATTCATGAACTCGAGGAAAGAAAGCTGAATGTTGATTTAGTGGAACAACCCGTCAAAGCCCATGATATTGAAGGGTTGAAAGAAATAAAGAGGTCTGTCCAAGTGCCGATCATGGCCGATGAAAGTTTGTTTTCACCTCGTGACGCCATGAAACTCCTTAATGAACATGCTGTTGATCTCCTTAATATCAAATTAATGAAAACAGGCGGAATTAGACGTGCACTCCAAATTGCCGATATGGCAGAAGCAGCCGGGGTGGAATGCATGATCGGGAGTATGATGGAATCATCCGTGAGTGTAGCGGCCGCGGCTCATCTGGCAACCGCCCACCCAAATATAACGAAGATTGATTTAGATGCCCCATTATGGATTAAAAATGAGCCATATGTAGGCATTCAATTTATGAAAGATCAACTTCTAATTTCCGATAAACCTGGACTGGGAGTCAAGAGGAAATCCTCTTTTTCTCAATAAAAACAAATTCGAAAGGGTGATTATTTTGAAAAGGTTAACCGTTTTTGTGCTGTCTTTATTTGCTATTGGTATTTTAGTATTCAGTCCTAATGAAGCTAGTTCAAGAGAGAAGGAGAGAATTGCCTATGTTGATGTAAGCGTGGCCACTCTTTGGACTGAGCCGGGATTACTAAGGGAAATCGATGCTCCTTCTGCATCGAATCCCGTTGATATGAATGCATGGATCGGCTCGATGAAATATGAAGACAAGCTGTGGCTTGTTGGTAACCTGGAAACACAAGCATTATACGGTTCTAAAGTGACGATTTTAGAAGAACGGGGTGAATGGGTGAAAGTAGCCGTTGCCAATCAACCAACGCCCCGCAATGATATTGGTTATCCAGGATGGATGACAAAGGCACAATTAAAAGACGGAAATTCTTTTGAGAAGCAATTTAAACGAGGATATGCCCTTGTAAATGCCCCAAAGACTTGGCTTTATTCGGATTCGAAACTTCGGTCCAAATTCATGGAGGTCAGCTTCGATACCCGCCTCCCGTTATTGCAGGTGAAAAAAGATAAAGTGAAGGTGATGACACCGAGTAATGGAGCAAAATGGATAGAAAAGCAGGACGTATCAGTCTATCAAAATGACAAACAAATAGCTGCTCCAACCGGAAATGACATCGTTGAATCAGGAAAAGGATTTTTAGGGCTTCCTTACCTATGGGCTGGAATGTCCGGTTTTGGATTTGACTGTTCGGGATTTACCTATACAATGTACCATGCTAATGGAATAACGATCCCAAGGGACTCTTCCGTTCAGTCGCAACATGGCAAAAAGGTAGAACAAGAAAATCTTCAACCAGGTGACTTACTATTTTTTGCCTATGAAAAAGGGAAAGGAAGGGTCCATCATGTCGGTATGTATATTGGTGACGGCAAAATGATCCATTCGCCTAACAGCTCAACACATGTAAGGATAGATGAAATAAAAACATCGGGATACGGAGAGGAATATGCCGGAGCAAGAAGATATATCGATTGATGCTCAATGATATAAACTCCCCAAAAAATATTATTTGGAATGTTATGGAAATAGATTATTGTTTTGATAGTAAAAAATACGTGAAAATCCGAGGTGAATTCTGACAATAATCGAAAAATAAGAATTTTTATTGGTATAATAATTTTTGGGATTTTATTTGAAAAGAAGATTATTCTACCACTTTTATTTGTTTTCTAGCAGGTGGTTTAATTGGAGAATGTATGATGATAAAGATGGTTAAAAGAAAAGTTAACCATAAAAAACATCAGTAGGGGAAAATAATGATTGTCCCCCACTGATGTTTTAATATAAGTTTTGTTAAAAACTATTTTAATATAATATTAAGTGGAAGAATTGTAACTTTTATTTGATGGTTTCAAAAAGACGTTCCAAATCCTTATCCATAATGAAAACTTCGATTCTTTCACCTGTTTTAGTGCTTATATCACTGTGAGATGAAAGTACTTTACAACCCGTAAGATCTTCAACTATTTTTTCATAATCCTTAGTGTACATTTCACGGAGTAGTGAACGCATTTTTTTCACAAGTTTTTTGCCTGAATTGTGACTCACAAGGTGCTTTTCCTCTACAGTAAGGACACCCTTGAAACGGGTTATCAACATATCATTGATTATATAAGTTTTAGTTTCCTGAGGTCCTCTTCCAATCAATTCACGCTGGAATTTAATGAATGCTTCGCTTATTTCAGCTTCGATCCTTTTCTTTGTATTTGACATAATGCCTCCAGTTAATCTGACGAATTTATGGGATTTATCATAATGCCACGTCTAAGTTCCTGTCAATAACTGTTTGTAAAACTTTAGAAAAAAGTGAAAAAGTTAGTAAATTGAAGAAATATAGTATTCTTGCTGATAAATTGGATGAATATCGTCTTAATTAATCAAATATGGAGGTTTTTAATGGTTTTTATGAGTTTACAAACCTTGAATGAGGAGCGTACAATAATCCTCATGAAAAACAATTAGATACCGGCCAAATCTCAAGTGATTGAGAACGGAGGACCCACTATTTATGGGGTTAATTCTGCATTTGCAGAAGGGATGAGATACTCTTTCGCCATCCTACCCGTCAGCTAACTTCGTCGGCTAAAGCGAAGGAGGTCATAAGACCACCTTGATTCAGGAGGCTTTTTTGTTATGCTATAGCAAAATGGCAATCTGACATTTCCGTAGGTCTTTTTATTATGCCTATAATTGAAAAGGTTTCTTGGAAGACGGATCGTGGAGTAGGCGCTAATGCTTGCTGGGCGTTAAGTAGACCAATGATTACTTTTTCTCCAACAAAATGTTTGTTTCTGTATATCTTTCTTTTTCTGATGCGTCATTGTTCATGACGCTGTAGGAAGGAGATTGCATTTGTGCAGCCTGCAAACTGGGGGAAAAGTAACATTGGTCTATTTTTTTATGCCTTAAAGGACGTCTTTCTGAGCAAAAGAACAGTTTAATGAAACGTATCTTAAAGGAGGTGAAGGAGAATATAGGCTTTATTATTGCGGGAGAAGAGGAGAAAAATGGATAATATAGCCATTTTATTAATGGCTATACCGTTAGTATTCTTTTTAAGATTCATTCATTTTTGTAATAAAGTCATTGCAAAGGGAGCGTAGGAGATGTTCTTATTGATAATCGTCGGAGCGGTAACGTTGTATTTAATACATGCCCTCATATATCCGGAAAAATACTAAGGGTGACTTACGGAGGAGAAGTAAATGGATGTATTGCAAATCGTTGTGGTATTGGCAATTGCGGTTGTATTAGCGATACCAATGGCTATATATTTAACGGATGTTTATTCCCTTGAATTAACGAAACAAGATCGCGTGTTTGGAAGGATGGAAAGGTTTATCTTTAAGCTATCCGGCATTAAGACGGGAGATATGAAATGGCAGCAGTACGCCAAGGCACTGCTGATAAGTAATTTAGTGATGTTCATAATCTCTTATATTATCATTCGCTTCCAAGGGGAGTTACCTGGCAACCCCAGTAAGATTGACAACATGGAGCCATTGTTGGCATTGAATACAGCTGCAAGCTTTCTTACGAATACCAATTTACAGCATTATAGTGGAGAATCGGGACTTTCTTATTTATCTCAAATGGCAGTGATCATATTCTTGATGTTCACGACCCCGGCCACCGGCATTGCTTTATGTATGGCTTTTTTTAGGGGCTTAACAAGCCAGCGGAGTCTAGGAAACTTCTATGTGGATGTAATCCGAACGATTACCCGAGTTCTGCTACCATTATCGATATTGATTGGTTTAGTCCTAGTATCCCAAGGCGTACCGCAAACATTTAGCCCAACGGCTGTTGCGACAACATTGGAAGGAGACACCCAAAATATAGCAAGGGGACCTGTAGCGGCATTAGAATCCATTAAGCACTTAGGCACAAATGGGGGAGGGTTCTTTGGGGTCAACTCAGCCCATCCATTTGAAAATCCTAATGGTTTCACGAATGTCTTAGAAATATTATCCATGTTTCTTATACCCGCTGCCCTTCCGTTGACTTTTGGATATATGGCGAGGAATAAGAAGCTAGGCTGGATCCTATTTTCAGCGATGGCATTCATGTTATTTCTCTTCTTAAGCATTACGTATATTAATGAGAAAAATGGTAATCCAGCTTTGGAGCAAATTGGCCTCTCACAAACGGAGGGGAGTATGGAGGGGAAAGAGGTGCGCTTCGGGGTGGCTCAGAGTGCATTATTCACCAGTATAACTACAGCTGCAACTACAGGATCGGTAAATAATATGCATGATACCTTAACACCGCTGGGAAGTATAGCTCCATTTGCAATGATGATGCTGAACTGTGTATTTGGCGGCGATGGTGTGGGTACGGTCAATATTCTCATGTACTCAATATTGGCTGTATTTCTTGCCGGACTTATGGTGGGACGTACACCTGAGTTTTTGGGTAAGAAAATTGAAGGCCGGGAGATGAAGTTAATAGCTATAACGATTCTGATCCACCCATTGATCATATTAGTTCCATCTGCCATCGCTTTAGCGACACAAATGGGTTCAGCAGCTATATCAAACCCGGGCTTTCATGGTATTACTCAAGTAGTTTATGAGTTTACCTCCTCAGCAGCAAATAATGGTTCGGGTTTTGAAGGACTAGGAGACAATACCCCTTTTTGGAATGTCTCCACTGGTTTAGTCATGTTATCCGGACGTTATTTTTCCATGATTGCCATGATTGCAGTCGCAGGATCATTACTGGTAAAGAAGCGTGTTCCTGAGACTATTGGAACGTTCAAAACGGATAATGGTACGTTCTTTGTCATTCTCTTAGCTTCAGTTTTGATTATTGGAGCTTTGACATTCTTTCCAATAATTGCACTTGGACCAGTTGCTGAGTGGCTTACGATAAGATAAATGTTGAAAAGGGGCATTACAAATGAGAATAGAGGGAATAGCGAATGTAAATAAGAACATTGTTTACGAGGCTGGTAAAGATGCACTCAAAAAAATGAATCCAAAAGTTATGGCACGCAATCCAGTCATGTTTGTAGTAGAAGTAGGGTTTGCCATTACGCTTCTTCTATCAATATTTCCTGCGCTTCTTGGCGGAGTGTCTAATAGGGGGTATAACGTTGCAGTAACCATCATTTTATTCGTAACGATCATTTTTTCTAATTTCGCCGAATCTCTAGCAGAGGGACGTGGAAAAGCACAAGCCAATAGTCTCAAAAAGACAAAGCAGGATGCTAAAGCTAGGTTGATTCAGAAAGATGGTTCCGTAATGATAGTCGATGCCTTGCAATTACGCAAAGGCGATATGGTTTTAGTGAAGGCAAACGATTTAATACCGGTGGATGGAGAAATCATTGAAGGAGTGGCCGCTATCGATGAATCAGCGATCACGGGTGAATCGGCATCCGTAATAAAAGAACCTGGGGGAGATTTCAGTTCTGTAACAGGAGGTACAAAAGTCATCAGTGATTTTATCAAAGTTAAAGTCGGTGCAGACCCTGGTGAATCCTTCCTTGATCGCATGATCAATTTGGTCGAAGGAGCAAAAAGGCAAAAAACACCGAATGAAATCGCACTTGGTACATTACTGATTAGCTTAACCATCATCTTTTTACTTGTATGTACCACTCTGGTACCGATTGCGTCATATATTCAAGTTACCCTTCCAACCGCTACCCTGGTAGCTTTGCTGGTTTGCCTGATCCCCACAACAATCGGGGGCTTACTCTCGGCGATAGGAATAGCAGGTATGGATAGGGTAACTCAATTCAATGTAATTGCAAAGTCTGGAAAATCGGTGGAAGCCGCAGGTGATATCAATACGATCATCCTTGATAAAACAGGAACAATAACACATGGTAACCGCATGGCATCTGCCTTAATACCGGCTATCGGCATTAGTCAGGAAGAGCTTAACCAATATGCCGTATATGCATCTTTACATGATGAAACCCCTGAGGGTCGGTCTGTTTTGGAATTAGCCCAAAAAAATGGATTACCTAAAAAATGGCTGGATAAAAACGGTACGGAAGGTATTGAATTTACGGCGGAAACCAGAATGAGCGGAACGGACTTTCCTGACGGGAAAAGGGTCAGAAAGGGTGCAGTTGATACGATAATGAAATATATAGTACATCAGGGAGGGAAAGTGCCTATCGGTTTGAAAGACACTTGTGATGAAGTGGCCAAAAAAGGCGGCACTCCATTGGTTGTCACAGAGGGATGCCGTATACTTGGCACTATATATTTGAAAGATACAGTGAAACCAGGCATGAAGGAACGTTTTGATGAATTAAGAAAAATGGGTATTAAAACCATAATGTGCACAGGGGATAACCCGTTAACAGCTGAAACAATCGCCAAAGAAGCAGGTGTCGATGATTTTATCGCCGAGGCTAAGCCTGAAGATAAAATCTCTGTCATCAAGCGGGAACAAGCGGATGGCAAGCTTGTTGCCATGACTGGAGACGGTACAAACGATGCGCCAGCATTGGCGCAGGCAGATGTGGGATTGGCGATGAATACAGGGACAAACGCGGCGAAGGAAGCCGCTAATATGGTGGATTTAGATTCAGATCCCACCAAAATCATTGAAGTGGTAGCCATTGGCAAACAGCTGCTCATGACCCGGGGGGCGTTGACAACCTTTAGCATCGCTAATGATGTAGCTAAATATTTTGCGATAATCCCAGCCATGTTCATGCTGGCGATACCTCAAATGAAAGCCCTGAACATTATGGGATTGGCGACACCCCAAAGTTCCATATTATCAGCTTTAATATTTAACGCCATCATCATTCCCTTGCTTATCCCTTTGGCAATGAAAGGTGTTAAATATGTTCCTATGAGCGCAACAAGATTATTGACCAGGAATTTGTTCTTGTATGGATTAGGAGGAGTGTTAGTCCCATTCTTGGGAATTAAATTAATTGATTTGCTTCTTGTTGTCTTAAAAGTGGCTTGAAAATATAAATTATGGGTGGGTGGAAATCCATGTTGAAAAATATCAGATTGGTTTTGGTGCTTCTAATCATTTGTGGGATGGCATATCCGATTTTGATGACGGGAATGGCACAGTTGATGATGCCCGCAAAAGCAGAGGGCAGTTTAATTAAAAATGAATCTGGTGAATGGATCGGTTCGGAAATGATCGGTCAATCTTTTAAAGATTCTGGGTATTTTCATGGCCGTGTTTCTTCTATTGAATATGATGCGGCTGGTTCAGGTACGCCGAACTTTGCTTCTTCAAATGAGGAATTCATAAATCGGACAAAAAAAGACATTTCAAAGTTTTTAAAAGAAAACCCTGCTATCGATAAGGCGGATATACCATCTGACTTAATGACGAATTCGGGTTCAGGACTTGATCCCAATATTTCCCCTAATGGTGCGAAGGTACAGGTTCCTCGTATTGCTCTTGAAAGGGGATTATCTGAAAAAACAGTATATCTTCTAGTGGAAAAACATACGAGCAGCCGATCACTTGGAATTTTTGGTGAACCCCGAATTAATGTTTTGGAGTTGAATATGGCATTGGATGAATTGAAATAATTATGATCTGGAGAGTTTAGTAGACTCTCCTTTTAATATAGTAATTGGAGGGCTTATATGTCGGAACAATTTCGAAGGAAAACACCAGATGAAATTCTAGAGTCGATTTCCAATATCAAAAGGGGAAGGCTCAAAATCATACTTGGTGCGGTAAGCGGTTCAGGCAAGACCTACCATATGCTGCTTGAAGGGAATGAATTGAAGAAACGTGGGATTGATGTAGTTGTCGGTGTGGTCAACAAGTCCTGTAGTCCTGGAACACTTAAACAATTAGGCAGTCTTGAACTTATTCCCACTATAGAATGGGAGCAAAATGGACACATAGAACAGGACATTGATTTAGATAAGATTTATAAACGGAATCCCGAAGTTGTTTTAGTTGATCGATTGGCACATGAAAACCATATAAATGCAAAAAACGCCACCCGTTTGGACGATGTTAAGGAATTAATTAATAATGAGATCAGTGTCATTACGACCATAAATATTTATGAGTTGAAAGGAGTGAAGAAAGTCGCAGAGCAATTACTGAATCTTTCACTTCATGTAGAGGTTACGCTCCCAGAAGATACATTGACAAAGGCTGATGAAGTACGTTTATTGGACGTCACCCCTGAAGCCATATTAAAACGTCTGCAAAAAGGGGAAATAAGTGAAAAAGACGTAGGCCCATTACAGTTTTACAACAATGGTAATCTAGCCACTCTTAGGGAATTGTCACTTCGGTTTTTAGCGGAAGAAGTGGAAGAGGACCTGACTGAACACAGGGAACAAGAAGGGCTATTGGGGCCTTCTGGTGCTACGGAACGAATATTGGTCTGTGTACAATATCATTGGAATGGCTCCATATTAATTAGAAGAGGAGATCAAATTGCCAAGCGGTTGGGCGGTGAATTTTTAATCGCCAGCTTTATCCCACTATCAAAAAAACTATCAAAAGAGGAAGAAATCTTTAAAAGCTCCATGCAAAAACTGGTCAATAAATTAAATGGGAGTTTTTTTGAGATTACAATGAATGGGGACGAAATAGCAGAAGAAATAGTCGGATTTTCCATGCAGAATCAAATAACACGAATTATCTTGGGGCAATCAAAAAATCCAGTATGGAAAGATGTGGTCAACGGTTCAATAGTCAATAAAATAATGAGAAAGTCTAAGAGCATCGATGTATATATTATGGCAGACCGTGTAAAAGCATTTGGTGAGAGGATCATCCCCGCAATCAAGACGGAAAAAAAGAAGGAAAATCCTTATCGCAGACTCTCCCCTGATGAAATGCACGATAAAGTGGAACGGGTGAAAAAAGGGACATTTAAGATTTATCTCGGAGCTGCTCCTGGTGTTGGTAAAACCTATACAATGCTAAGGGAAGCAAATCAATTGAAGGAAAACGAAATTGATGTAGTGATTGGACTACTGGAGACCCACGGTCGAAAAGAGACAATTGCCCAAGTGGGAAATTTGGAAATCCTGCCTAAAAAACTAATTCGATATAAAAACGTATTATTGGAGGAAATGGATCTAGATAACATTATCATTCGGAATCCTGAAGTGGTCTTAATAGATGAATTAGCACATACGAACCTACCGGGTAACAAAAATCAAAAAAGATATCAAGATGTAATGACCATTTTGGACGTTGGAATTTCGGTTATTTCCACGATGAATATTCAACATATAGAAAGCTTGAAAGATAGTGTAAAGCAAATTACAGGTGTTTCTGTAAGAGAAACAGTACCTGACAACATTATCCAATTATCTGATGAACTTGAGTTGATCGATATTTCACCAAATGCGCTCAGAAAAAGGATGGAGGAAGGTAATATATATGCCATGGATAAAGTGGAACAGTCCCTTAGCCATTTCTTCAAGACACAGAATCTCATAGCGTTGAGAGAACTTGCGCTCCGTGAATTGGCGGATGATGTGGATGACAGATTAGAATCAATGAAACGTAAGGAAGGAGTAAGGGGGCCATGGAGAAAAGATGAAGTGATTTTTGTCTGTGTCAACCTTAGAGCGGATTCTGAGCGTTTAATTAGAAGGGGGTTCCGCATAGCCTACCGACTTAAAGCGGAGTGGTTTGTTATTTTCGTCAAACATCAATATGAACTGCAAACTGATGAAAAGTTGATACTTGATAAACTGGTAAGCCTTACACATCGCTTAGGAGGCATTTTTGAAATATATACAACGAGGGATAGACGATCTTTGTTCAAGGAGATCAAGAAACAATTACAGACCAAAAAAGCAACACAAGTCATTTTAGGACAATCAGCAAGAACGAGATGGCAAGAAATTATGGGTGGATCTATTGTATCTCGTCTTCTAAGAGAAGTGAGACATCTTGATGTTTTGATCGTAGCTGATTAATTCATATATCAGGCAGTATTTTTTAGAAATGGGATGTGAAATTCTGGAGTTCATTTTACCTGCAGTTACAAGGAAAAATATGGTATAATTATTTACGGATATTTCTTAATATTATAAATGTAAGGGGTTGCCAATGATGATCACTTTTCCAAAACCTGATGTGGAGCAATTTTTACGAACTTTTTCCATTGCTGATTTTGCCGTAAGTCCAGATGAAAAACATCTGGTTTTCAGTACCAATTTGAGCGGTAAGTACAATTTATGGGGAATGGATTTGCCAAACTCCTTTCCTTATCCGCTTACATCCATTGATCAAAGCTGCCAAGCACTGATATATGATAAGAAGAGCCGGTTCATAATTGCTGGTTTCGACCAAGACGGTAATGAAAATACCCAGTTTTACGGGGTTCCTTTGAATGGCGGGACAATGAAGGAAATCGTTCATCATGAAAATACACGAAATTTCATGCCGAAATTATCCAATGACAGTAAAAAGCTCTATTACACGACATCCAGAGGAAATGCTTCTTTTCTAAATGCCTATTGTTTAGATTTAGAATCAGGACAGGAAAAGCTGGTATTGGAGGGGAAGGATGCAGCCACCTATTTATTTGGCTTTAGCCCTGATGAAGAAACCTTGCTTTACTATAAACACTTTTCCAATACGAATACCCTTCTCTATGCAAAAAAAGGGAACGAAGATATCCTGCTCACTCCGCCCACTGAGAAACAGCATACAGTGAATGATGGTGTTTTTGTTTCGGATTCGATGATATATATATTGACTGATTATGATTCGGACTTTACCTATTTGGCTTCATACAACCTTGAAACAAACAAATTCTGTAAAGTTAAAGAATTGGAGAATGAGAGTTTTACTGCCATTAATTATAGTAAAGAGAATCAACTTTTATATATAACCAGTCAAAAGGGTGTAGAGGATCAATTATATGAATTCAATCTGCAAAATGAAAATTGGAGAAACATCCCCGTGCCATGCAGCGTCATTAATAAGCTTCAGGTTGCTGTATCAGGCACGCTTTACTTATTTGGCATGGGTGCAACAAAGCCTCATAATATCTATAAAAATACAGGTGATGAGTGGGTATCATTAACTAAATATACTGTTCCTGGCGTCGATTCTGATGAATTGGTTGAACCCGACATCATTACATACACTTCCTTTGATGGCCTGGAGATCGAGTCGTTATTTTTTAGGGCAAAAAAGGAAAATGACAATGGTGAAGTCATTTTTTGGCCTCATGGAGGACCTCAAGCGGCAGAACGGAAGTCCTTCAGAGCTTCATTTCAATTTTTCCTGAATCACGGTTACAGTATTTTTGCGCCAAACTTCCGCGGTTCTACTGGTTATGGTTTGGAATTCACGAAAATGGTAGAGGGAGATTGGGGAAATGGGCCACGACATGATAATGTAGCCGGCCTTGATTGGCTAATAGACCAAGGACATGCACAAAAAGGTAACATCTTATTGATGGGGGGAAGCTTCGGAGGGTATATGGCACTTCTGCTCCACGGAAGACATGCAGATTATTTTAAGGCAGTTGTCGATATTTTCGGTCCATCCAACCTCTTCTCATTTATCAATTCCGTTCCAGAAGACTGGAAGCCAATCATGGATCAGTGGGTAGGAAATCCGGAAAAAGATAAAGAAAAACTAATCGAGTATTCGCCTATCACCTATTTAGAATCGATGATAAAGCCAATGCTCGTCATTCAAGGAGCAAACGATCCCCGTGTCGTCAAAGAGGAATCAGATCAAATCGTTCAAGCCTTGAAGGGTAAAGGAAGAGATGTCGATTATATGCTTCTGGAAGATGAGGGACATGGATTTTCCAAAAAAGAAAATGAAATTGCGGTCTACCAAAAAATACTTTCATTCTTAAAGCGATTCACAGCAGTAACAGAGAAGGTATAATCCGTACCTAAATACTTCATTTATTTGAATTATCACCCCTGCCACTCACGTTCAAGGTGATGAAGCAGGGTTTTTCATGTTGTAAAACTGGATGTTTATTTTATTCGGCGGTTTGGGGTGTAAGTAAATAAGGGATTTAAAATTCAGAATTCCCTGAATAAACTCTAGTCACCTAGTCATAAAGTGCTATATAATATACGGAAAACTATTTTTTTGTTAAACGGAGTTGATTCGCATTGCCACGGGAGTTATTGTTATACATACTCGTACTTATAATAGCAGGTGCTTCAAGCTTGTTTCTGTGTTTATTTGCACAGTTAAAGATCAAGGATGCACCTGGAGCAAAAGCCTATATTCTCGTGACATTATTGTCTTCCATCTTTACTTTTTCCTATGCTTTCGAACTTTCCAGTACATCGTTAGAACAAATCATATTCTGGTTAAGGGTCGAGTACTTGGCATTACCATTCATCCCAGTATTCCTTTTGTTGATGTGCATTGAATATGTAGGTCAGAGAATTAAGAAGGTCTGGCAATATGCACTCTTCATCATACCGTTCATCACCATTTTCATGCATTTTACAAATGACCTTCATCACTTATATTACAAATCAATGGAATTGAGAAGCGATAGTCCTTTTCCAATTATTAAACTGGTGGGCGGCCCTTGGTTTTACGTACACTCCCTGTTTCTTTTTTTATGTGTGATGATAAGTATAATAATATTGCTAAAACAGGTGAAAAAATCTTCATTCAGATTCAGGATGCAAATATCAATGATGGTGGCAGGTCTTCTTATTCCTATAATAGCAAATTATTTTTATATAAATGGACTAAGCTCATATGGTATCGATCTTGGTCCTGTATCCATGAGTATCACGTTTATCTTTCATGGTGCGGCACTTTTGACTTTTCAAATGTTCAATGTAGCCCCGATCGCTCGGGAAACCGTCTTTGAAAGTATGAAAGAGGGAGTAATCGTTTTAAATCAACAGGGGTTGATTGTCGACTATAACCGTGGAATGCGCAAATTTTTGCCCATGTTGGATGAACATTCCATTGGTAAATCGATTACAAGTGTGCTAAATGGGAATCAACTTCTTAGGGGAATAATCGACCTTAAACAGGACAGTGACTTTAATTGCAGCATAAATGGTGATATGGTACATTACCATATTGGTTTTTCACCCGTGTTCAACAAAAACAACCTGTCTATCGGACAGATCATTACCTTCGCCGATGTAACTGAAAGAGTACTCATGCTGGAAAAGATGAAGCAACTTGCCAGCTTGGACGGATTAACCCAAATATTGAATAGAACATTTTTCATCAAAAAATCGGAAATTTTATTTGATGCTCTAAGCATGGAAGGCGGCAATGTTTCAGTCATCATGTTTGATATCGATCATTTCAAAAATGTAAATGATACTTTTGGACATGAAGCAGGGGATGCGGCCATAACGCTTGTAGCGAATATTGCAAAGGAAAACATTCGGGAAGGAGATTTGTTGGGGCGTTATGGCGGTGAAGAATTTATCATATGTTTGCCGAATACCGCTTTACCCGCTGCATATGAGTTGGCCGATATGATAAGGGAAAAGGTTTCTGAAAGTATTGCAGTGGTTAATGAAGAGATGATTTCCGTTACCTGCAGTTTCGGGGTGACTACTGCATTAATTGAAGCTGGTGACCGAAGCATTTCCATCAAAACATTGATGCCACGGGCCGACCAAGCCTTATATGCCGCAAAGAAGAATGGCCGAAATTGTGTACAGATCATCGTCTAAATAGGACCATCCCTTTAAACCTTGAACTTGTTCCAGGTTTTTATCATTGTGTTCAAGATTCCAGACACATATTAAGCTGCCTTATTCATGATGAATGCCCTATTTTTTACTTGCTCTGTATACTCTATAACCGAGGCTGTTTCCGTAAGATAAAATGAGGCGGTAATGTGCGTCCATGACTCGTTCCAAGGATCCATTCAAAGGCTGAATGGATCTATTTGTTGCTGAAGAATTCATTAATTCGTCTAAGACGGTACTTGATTTCAAGATTTTTAAATCTGTAAATCCGTTTTGTTGGAAGGCCTTTAACCATTCGGATTGCGTCAATAATTCCCTTAAATTATAAAAGTTAATGATTTCTTTTTTTGAGACAGGATCAAGGCTTGTTTCCGCTGTCATATCAATGGATAACAAAGTTCCTTCTAGTTTAAGAACCCTGTAAAATTCTCGGAGTGATTTTTGTATATCCGTGAATGCAGTCGTTGATTCGGCTATGATAAAATCAAAAGAATTATTGTCAAAAGGCAGTTCTTCTATTGAAGACTTATATAGGTCAATGCTTAAGTTAGCTTTTTGGAATCCTTTTTTTGCATGTTTCACCATCTCAGGGTGATTATCAAGCGCGGATACTTGGCAAAGAAACGTTTTTGCCAAGTAAGATGAGGTTTGCCCTGTCCCGCATCCGGCATCAAGGATTATTGACGTATGATCGATTTTTTCATTTTTCAAGATCTGCTTAGTCAGTTCAAATCCACCAGGGTGTGCCCCTTCAATTCCAAGTATGGCTAGTGCGTCTTGGTATGAGTGGTTCATGGCATAATCTCCTTTGGTACATGTATAAATGTATTTTATGCTTTGGTTTCAAGGAGTGATAAGGAAAATGGGAAAGACTTTTAAATGATTGGTGGGTATTTAATCCATGCATGCTAGTCCCTGAATGCATACGATGTAAAATCGACTGATAAGGGGAGTGCAAAATG
The DNA here is from genome assembly GCF_054600815.1 of Peribacillus sp. N1. Classification (NCBI taxonomy): domain Bacteria; kingdom Bacillati; phylum Bacillota; class Bacilli; order Caryophanales; family Bacillaceae; genus Peribacillus; species Peribacillus sp. N1. The sequence continues at coordinate 744,136 of NZ_BAAHZO010000001.1, forward strand.
GGATATCATAATTATTATCATAAATGCAGGCAAGGTGTGGGAAGACCGGTTGAAATTCGTACAAGCAGAGGAACCGTACATCGGGGAATCATACACCGGGTTACACCGAACCGTGTATATATTCGCCCATTTGACGGAGGCGGAAACCTTGGGGGTTTTGGTTATGGAGGTTTTAATGCAGGATATGGCTGGGGGGCCGCAAATGGATTTGCATTTGGTGCAATTTCATCTTTAGTTTTTCTCGCATTTCTCTGGTAATCGAATGAAGAAATTATAAAAAACCTGAAAATTTTTCAGGTTTTTATTTTGTTCCCATCGGAATTCTACCAAGAAACTGGTAATAAATATGAATAGATGTACAACTAAGATAAAGCTTTGAGTTTTGAATGGATTTGGCTTGTTTGCTAAGGTTAAAAAGACCGGGCAAGACGGAATCCTAGGTCGTCTATACAAAATGTCGGATGGCTGCGCCGGCGACATGAAGCTCCACAACCTCTAGCATCCTCAGCCCAGCTCCCCCCTCGAAAAATACGGTAGGTGCCGTACACTTGTTCATCATATAAGTCCCAGCACCATTCCCAAACATTCCCTAACATATCATGCAGCCCCCATGGATTCGGTTCCTTTGTTCCTACTTCATGGATCGTGCCCCCTGAATTTTCGTTATACCAGGCAATCTCATTCAGCTCTCCGTATCTATAACCAGGAGTCCCGGCTTTACATGCATATTGCCACTCCGCTTCTGAAGGAAGTCGAAAACCGCTTGATTCCCGATCACAAACAATGTTTTCCCCATTTTTAGAATAACACTCTCCCAGCCCAGCTTTCTGTGAAAGCAGATTACAAAAAGAAATTGCATCATTCCAAGAGATATTCACAACAGGTTTTAGATCCCGATCAAAAGAATTAGGTGATTTATTTGTAATGGCATAGTAGAAATCCATAGTAACAGGATAACGTGCAAGAAGGAACGGTCTTATTTCAGCTTTCCATTTGCTTTTAATTCTATCGTCCCTTAATTCTATTTCGCCCCCTGGAATTTTCTCCATTGAATAGTCAATGTAACTCATTATTTCCTTTGACAATCTACCTTCCTCCTACCGACCTTAATTTAAAAGTTTCACCACTTCCAAAACGATTAAATCAATATAAATATAAGGTTGGTTTAAATTTGTATTAAAATGACCGTTTTTAAAGCGACTCAAAGACCCCATTAATTTAATCTGAAGGTATAGGATCAAGCTTAGGCTTCATTAAGCCCCATTTAATTTATATTAATATGTTTGTAGGTTTAGGAATACAAATTATAAGTGAGTTTCTTATACTTTAAATTATGGGGGAGAGAAGATGAACGAGTTTTTGGAGAAAACAGCTAGATTCGAGCATCGGTTTTGGCTGCAAATCTTAGGAGACCATGCCAGGTTCATCCATGAGTCTTTAGCGCCGGTTGAAGTGGAAAACATTGAAATTGCCTCTGAATTCATTCAAGTTTTTGATGCTCTCCTTGGTCAAGCCAATTCGGAAGAGATCTCGCAACTTACTGCCATCGCAGAAGAAGAGACATTAAGATTTCGGGAGTTTAAGCTAAGCCTAATTAAAGAACATCTGGTAGGTAAAATAAAAATACATCTTTCACCTTCATTCATTAATCATATGGTGAACGAATTAGAAGAATATTTAAGATTATTGAAATATTTCTATTCAGATCAAATGCCGCCGGTTTTTCATGAACTTCATCACCATTTAGTTTGGCTGTTAGATGCAGCAGGACATGCAGGTGCAATATCATCCAATATGGATGACGTTGAAAAAAGATTAAAAGAGAAAAGTGACCAATATAAAAAACATATTAATGATTTTTATTTAAAAGCTGTTGAAATGGCTGGATTTTTACGAACCAATCTGTCAACATTCCCAGCATTGGAAAAAATGAATGCCGACGTCACATTGGAAATTAAATTCTTCCAGCACTTCCTGCTTGAATTGGAGGAGCTTGACCTTAGTGCGCAGGCTCTTGGAACGCTTTCGCCATTAATGGCAGATCATATGTGGCGAGAAGAATGTTATTATTTAACGAAACTCGCTGAATCGACAGACACGGAAAAGCCAAACTGCGATCCAGCGAAACCGAGGCTAGTTGATTAAAAAATACACATGGAGCCCTTTATATAAAAGGTGCTCTAGATCTGTTGCATTTTTACCGCCAAAATCAGTAGAATATGGAAAACATTTAGAAGAAGCGATCTGACATTAAGCCTTTTTGAGCTTTTTCCATATAGGAAAATACGTTTTTCTTGGCTGGTTAGCATTAAAGGAAGTTAATTCCTATCCATATGTTATACTAAAAAAACCACAATTAATTATAGAAGTATAGGAGTGCTGAAAGATGTTTGGAAATACTTCCAATTTGACAGATGGCATTTATTTTGGAGAATCGTTACCACAACAAATCGCTAAACACATTTTAAAAAAAATAATTGAAGGTGAAATAGAAGCTGGTGAGAAAATCGTGGAAGAAGACATTTCCAAAGAATTGAATACTAGCCGTGCACCAGTACGCGAAGCCCTTTATTTACTGCAGGTTGACGGTATTGTTGAGAGAATACCTAGGCGGGGAACGATCGTCAAGCCATTTTCACAAAGGGAAATCATTGAATATAATGATGTTACGATTGGACTGATCCAGATGGGCATTGAATTTTCCCAAGGGAATTGGCACTCAGAAAATAAGCAATCATTACGAAAGCATTTGGAAAGTGCAACCGATGAGTGTGAAAAAGGTAATGTTATCGAGTATCAAAAAAGGGCAACACAGATATTTCGATATATTTTTTCAATCGCTAATAACAAAGCATTAGCAAGATTTTTTGAAGAAGCCAGTCATATCCTCATGGTTTTTGCCCAAAGTCAATGGAATACGGAAACGATGGAAAGTTTCCATTTCAGATTAAAGATGTCTATTGAGGCCATTCTAGAAGAGGATTTAGTTAAAGCAAAAAATGAAATGCATGAAGCCTTGAATCGTGGAGTGATGTAGAGTCTTTGACTCTAAAACCAAATTGTCGACAATCGACAAAAAGAATGTTATTATGTAATCGTATTCAAGCAAGAATATTATCACCAAGATCAAAGGGAGAAAGGGAGAATATTATGCAAGCATTTGATTTTACAGAAAAAGTAGCAATTGTTACCGGTGGCGGCGGGGGTATCGGCCGGGCAGCTTCTATTACACTTTCAGAAAATGGTGCCAAAGTGGTTGTTGTAGACCTTTCCGAAGAGGCTGGCATGCTAACGGTAAATGAAATCAAAGAAAAAGGCGGCGAAGCCAAATTCGTTAAAGCCGATGTTACAAAGGAAGACGATATAAAAAATTATGTTCAAAAAACGATAGATTTCTATGGAAAAATCGATATTTTCTTGAATAATGCAGGTTGGGAAGGCAAAATAATGCCTCTTATCGACTATCCTGCTGAGGTTTTCGATCAATTAATGTCAATAAATGTACGAGGTGTTTTCTTGGGCATGAAACATGTATTGCCCCATATGATTGAACAAAAAAGCGGGGCGGTCGTGAATACAGCTTCTGGAGCTGGTTTACTGGCAACGCCAAACATGGTGGCGTATGGCGCTAGTAAACATGCGGTTCTAGGAATGACGAAAACAGCTGGTGTCGAAGTAGCTCCACATGGTGTCCGGGTGAATGCCGTCTGCCCAGGTGTCGTCAACACGGCTATGATGCGGTCGATTGAAAGCGGATTTGGTCAAGGAGATTCCGCGGCAGCTGAAGCGGCTAGAAAACAGTTGGAAGCAACGACTCCGGATGGCCGGTATGCTGAGCCGCAGGAAATTGCAAATCTAATGATGTACTTAGTATCCGATCTTTCCAGCCACATTACGGGTCAAGAACTTGTAATCGACGGAGGGGCCATTTTAATCTGATAAGCAACAAACTTTGTTAAAGGGGGACGAATACATGAGTTTACAAGGAAAGGTCATAATTATTACAGGAGCAGGCAGCGGAATTGGAAAGGAAACGGCATTTAAATTAGCTGATCACGGAGCTATTGTCGTAGCGGCTGACTACAATGATGTTGCCGCTAAAGAAACGGCTGAAGCTATTCAACAAAAGGGAGGCACGGCATCTTTCGTGAAAGTGGATGTAGCTAACGCGGAAGAAGTGGAAGCGATGGTCGAAGCTGCAATTGCCAATCATGGCACCATCAATGGCATTTTCAACAATGCTGGAATTGGACTAGTAAAACCATTTTTGGAGATGGATCCAGAATCATACCACAGAGTAGTTGATGTTGACCAACACGGCGTTTATTATGGCATGTATTATGCAGCAAGGAAGATGGTCGAGCTTGGTGTAACAGGCGCAACGATCGTTAATACAGCTTCAATATACGGGACGATGGTTTCTATTGGCAGCTTTAATTACCATGCTGCAAAAGCAGCAGTCATCGCGATGACTAAATCCGGTGCAATTGAACTTGCGCAATATGGGATTCGTGTTGTCGGAGTGGCACCAGGATTTATCGAAACGCCAATCATTGGTGAAGATCAAGAGTTCCTGGACAGTTTGGCTCAACTTCATATGAGGAGAAAATTGATTCAGCCAGAAAAAGTTGCTGAAGTTGTAACGTTCTTGTTCTCTGAAAAAGCGGATGCCATTAATGGACAAGTCATTCCAGTTGATGATGGATTCTTAAGCTTTAAGGGGTAATCAGTATAATTAAATAAATTTTCAAGATAACTTAAAAGGGGAGTTTTGACATATGAGCGAAAGATTCGATGGCAAAGTTGTAATCATTACAGGGGCAGGATCAGGTTTAGGTCAAGCAGCCGCATTGGAAATGGCTAAAGAAGGAGCTAAACTTTCATTAGTTGATTTAAACGACGCATCTTTGGAAGGGACAAAAAAATTAATCTTAGACATGGCACCAAACTCGGAAGTGCTTCTGGTCACTGCAGATGTATCGGATGAAGAAGCAGTAAAGAACTATGTAGACCAAACAGTCAGCAAATATGGCAGAGTCGATGGATTCTATAATAATGCGGGTATTGAAGGTAAACAGGCCCCTATGGCTGAATACGATAGCAACGTTTTCAACAAAGTAACGGACATCAATATCAATGGTGTTTTCTATGGTATGAAATACATTCTGCCAATCATGAAAGAACAAGGATCAGGGGCAGTGGTGAACGTGGCTTCTGTAGGCGGAATTCGTGCTGTGCTTAACCAAGCTGCGTACGTTGCAAGTAAACATGCTGTAGCAGGCTTAACAAAAACAGCTGCCATAGAATATGGCCAATATGGTATCAGCATAAATGCCATTGCACCAGGAGTAATCTTAACAGCGATGGTAGAGGGATCATTCAGGCAAATAGGCGGAGAGAATTGGGAAGAAGCAATGGCGGAATTCGTCAGTGTGAATCCTAAGAAACGCTTCGGTAAACCTGAAGAGGTCGGCCGTTTAGTCGCTTTCCTATTATCAGGGGAATCAGAGTTCATCAACGGTGTAGTCATTCCGATTGATGGCGGACAATCTTCACAATACTAATTGAGAAAGGGAGTGACAGTAGGTCACTCCCTTTTTAATTGTATCCTTTTAGTTAATGAGCAAACGAATTTAAATTTGGACAAAACGAAGACTTTTTCGGTTTTCGTTTTTTTGCATATTCAAAAATCAGTTCATATGAAACTATATACGATCCTTTAGAATTTGAACACATAGAAAAACGCCATAAAAGGCGATTTACAAATATTCAAGAAACCCCATCGTTACTTTTCTTTATCGTGTAGCTTATCTTCATATTCAGTTTCCAACATACCATATAGACCATTCATTTCTTGTTCATCTGGATCTGCCCCAAATTCGTTTCTATATTTCCCCTTTTTTTCATCAAGGATTTCTTCTTTTTCACTCTTCTTGTCCATACATATCACCTCCAACCAGTAGGGTGTCTCATTGTCCTAAAAATATGCACTGTGTGACTCTGTTCCTTTTAAGATTTTGCGGCGGCTAAGTTAAGTGGTTGAGAAAATACACTAATTACAATTAATGCTAATCCTGTTTGCAGAACATTTAATTGGGTATTCTAAATAGTTATTACTCTTACAATTTGTTAAGATATAAATATATTAACTTAGAGATAACGGAGAGAGAATGTGAAGAAGAAACGTAAGAAATCAAAGAAAATTTTTACCATTTTCATCCTGATTTTCGTATTTTTGCTCATTAAGGAGATCATGCAAACCCCATATTCCGAAAATGTTACTACATCAGTAAATACGCTTGATTCCTTTGCGAACGTGAAAAAGTATAGTTCACTTCTGCAAGACGAGTTGACTAAATACGGACTTGAGGAGCATACTTCGACATTGATTGCTTTGATGCAGCAGGAAAGCCGAGGGCGGGGCGGTGACCCAATGCAGGCATCTGAGTCAGCGGGCCTTGATCCAAATACAATCACTGATCCAACGGAAAGCATTAAGTATGGAGTGAAACATTTTAAGCGGATCAATGAATATGGCAATGAAAAGGGCGTGGATTTTGCCACGATCCTTCAAGCATATAACATGGGAATTGGTTATATTGATTTCGTTGCGAATGAAGGGGGCAAGCATAATGAAAAGCTTGCAAAGAAGTTCTCCATGCTTCAGGTCGAAAAAAACCCTACGCTCTATGATTGCGGCGGTGACAAAGATAATTTTCGATATCCATATTGCTACGGTGACTACACATACAGTGCGAAGGTATCTAAGAACATTGAGGAGCTTGGCGACAGTATATCGGCTCAAGCTGATAGTGAGTGAGGGAGAACAAAAAGCCTACTGAATGAAGTAGGCTTTTTGTATGTCATTTGTTGTTCAGCCATGGAAGGAGGTCTTTATGTTTATAGAGCTTCTCGGATTCTGAAATGGTTTGTGAAAGAAGAATATCAATGGAATCAAGTAAAGAGATTAGGGCTTGTTTAACAGAACCACTCTCAAATTGCTCTAATGGCACAGGTAACTCTTCCTCGTCTAAAATAAAATATTCCCCACCCGGAAACACCAATATATCTATAATCAAATCCTCAAAGGATACCAACTTATCAGCCATATATGTATTTCTTACAATATTAAAATAGGATCCTAAATAAATTCCGTCGTTATCTCTCCAAATGTATAAATTATAAGGACGGTCTTTCCAATAATAAGCAATTGTATAACTGCTTACAGGAATGGTTAATTTTATAGAACCCGCTTCCATCGTGAACGAATCCATGATTTCATGAAAAAGCACGACATGGTGATTTTGTTCTTTTAACAGCAAACAGTTATGTTCTACAACTATGGAGTCGTAACGGATTTTTCTTTCTATGATTTCATCGCCATGTTGTAGTGCTGGTATAAATATATTTTCCATTGTATCTATTTCTCCCTTAAAACCATTTAGATCATTTATGATAATATACTTAAGAAAGTTTATTCTTACTAATAGGGGTTATCGCCAGGAAACTGCGGATTTAAACTTTTAGGAAATTCAAATATCAAAACCTAATTTCACACCTGCAATACCGAGAAACTAGGTTTTAGTTACTTCAAAATCGTATGATTTTCAGGAATGAATTCAACTTTACTAGATAGATGTTTCTTAGGAACCTAACCCATATACGCCTGCTTTAAAGTTTTAATGTCAATTTTCTTCATTTGGAGCAGCGCTTTCATAACTCTTTCCGATTTTTCAGTGGCGGAGTCGTTTACCATCTCGGTTAGATATTCAGGGACAATTTGCCATGACACACCAAATCGATCTTTCAGCCAACCGCACACTTGCGCCTTTTCATCTCCACCTTCAGAGAGTTTTTCCCAATAATAATCCACCTCTTCTTGATTCTCGCAATTGATGATAAATGATATTGCCTCGGTAAATTTGAATTGCGGACCGCCATTTAATGCTACGAATGCTTGTCCGTCCAGTTCAAACTCCACGGTCATCACTGATCCCTCTGGTTTCCCGTGGATTTGATTTCCTGCATTACCATAGCGAGTGATTCTTCCTATCTTAGAATTTTCGAATATGGAAGTGTATAACTTCGCCGCCTCTTCAGCTTGTGTATCAAACCACAAGTTGGTTGTGATCTTTTGAATCTTATTTTTCATAATTTTTTCTCCTTTATTGTTCTCAAGTTTAGCCAGGAAATCATGGAAATGCGAAATTATTCGATAAGATTAAATACCTTGAAGGTACCCTATTACTATATACCATTTATCATGACCTATTGTAAGGGTTAGGGTGCCATTTGTGTATTCCAACCGATCATTAAACTAATCGCGTTAATCCTTTGCTAGTTACAATATCCTTGCCTGAAACACAAAAGGATATAGAAACTTTTCACCAATGAAAAGCACTATATCCAAATTCCATTTCTCAGCTCTCGAAGTTAAATTGCCATTTGATTCCGAATTTATCGGTTAACTGACCGTAAATTTTACTCCAGAATGTTTCTTGGAGCTCTACACCAACCGTACCGCCTTCACTTAGTTTGTTAAAAATCGATTCAATTTCATCCAAATCATTACTGACATAAGCCAGGCTGATATTGTTTCCTTCAACAAAAGGCATTCCAGGAAAAGTATCTGAAAACATGATATTGCTTCCATTTATATTTAGCCTTGTATGCATGACTAAATCTTTCGCTTCTTCTGGAAGAGTAAAATCCGGATTAGGCGGTGTTTCCCCAAAGGTCATGATATTTGGTTGTTCCGTTCCAAAAACCTCTGCGTAGAACTCTACTGCTTGTCGACAATTCCCATTAAAATTAAGATATGCATCAACTGACATTTCTTTCACTCCTACTTTTTTATTTGTTATTCAATGCTCCCAATTTATTACATAATGCATTATTACCTTACGAAAAATTCCGGCGGTTCAATTCCGAGTGTTCTAAGGTAGATATAACCCTGGCCCCTATGGTGGATTTCGTTTTCCAAGGCATATTGAAGTCTATCAAAGTGGCTTTGTGAGGGACCGAAAAAAGGATCCTTTTCGACCACTCCAAGCGTTTCCTCGGTCATTTCCTCCCACAGCTTCCTCGTATCATCCCTTACTGCTTCGCATGCTGATACAAGTTCTTCTTTGGTAGAAATTCCGGCAAACGAATCTGGAAACTCCCAAACATCCAGTGCAATTCCACGCATATATGCAGTTTCAATGTTCATGATTTCTTTAACCATCTCTACGAAAGGGCGAAGCTCCTTGGCCGGTGCATAATTAAACAATTCCTCTTCAGGGAAAGCTTCAACCACCCTCAACGTCAAGCTCCTGTTGCCTTCCAATATATTTAACAAACCCTCTTTCGATAGAACCACCATTTCACTCTCCTTTGAGAAATACTCTGTATAGAAGTTCTGTGAAAAATCAAAAAGTCCTGCTAATTACTGTATTTAAAGATTGCATAGCTTTTTTTATCTACCGGTGTAGACTTATAAGTAACACTTAAATAATTAATAAAGGGGAAATGTCATATGTTCGGTTCCTTAAATAGAACAAAATTAATAAAAAATGATTTAAAAAGCATTGCGAAATTAATGTATCAGGATGTATCAAAAGAACCTAACAAAGAGAAATTTAGATTTCACTATTGAAAGCATTCGCTATATAGATGCTTATACGAAAAGATTATGTACTACTCAAATGGGTAGTGAACTTTTAAAGAATCATTTTGATAATTTTGTGATAAGAATAGGTGCCTATATTGGAGAAATTATAAAAAGGAATATAAATCAAGATTTTAAATGGTATGAATATGATTCTGTATATCATTTTTCTTCTGCACTTGATGGGGTGCATAGGGGCATTAAAACAGAAACGGTTCTTTACTCTAAAAAGAGAGATAGAGTTATAGTTCCTTTAACTGTGGTAGCGCAAAATCTGGAAGGGAATTCAACATATACAGATTTCTTGAAATACGTAGAAGAAACAATTAAGCAAAATTCGTAAAAGATAACTGCTTTTCTTAAGCAATCGTGCAGGTTCAAAAACCTCCCAAAAATTCATTTTTGGTAAATATTGATTAAATCTAGCATATATAATACGATTTAATCAGTTATATATTTCCAACCAACATGATGCTTATACATAAATGATTCAATTAATAACGGAACCAGCAGAAAGGGAGAGAAGCAAATGATTAACAAAGTCGGGCAAATTATGTTATATGTAAATGATCAAGACGAGTCATTGAAATTTTGGACGGAAAATTTCGGTTTTAGCGTAATTTCTGAAGAAGATAATGGCCAAGGGCTAAGGTGGATTGAAATAGCCCCAACAAAGGTAGCAGAAACGAGTATCATCCTGCATAATAAAGAATTCATTTCTAAAATGCAGCCTGAATTAAATCTTAATACACCTTCGTTAATGTTTTACTCGGATAATCTTGATGAATTATATAAAGACTTTTCAGAGAAGAATATCAAAGTGGGAGAGCTTGTAACTATGCCATCTGGAAGAGTCTTCAATTTTGCCGATAATGAAGATAATTATTTTGCGGTCATGGAAAAGAAGTAATTCATTTGGCTAAAGATTAAAAAAACATCAAAACAATTGTTTTGATGTTTTTTGATTAAACTGCGACACTTACGAAACTATTCAGTCGGCAGGCCTTGGCCCAGCAGGAATTCCAGAGTTTTCTACCGTCTTGATCGGCCGAACGGTAATGTCTCCATTCACGTAAATTTGACAAGATAAACGTAAATGATCTTCCATTCCTTTTTCCTCAAAGATCTTTTTTTCTTTATGTGTGACCTCCAAAAAATCACCCGCCAATATTTCAACTCTGCAAGTTGTACATTTAGCCTTCCCGCCGCATCGGTGGAGAATATTTATACCGTTATCTTCCAATGCTAATACTAATTTTTTTCCCATTTCAACTTCAAACGTTCCTTGGTCAAATACGGTTACATAAGGCATCCAATACCACCTCTTATATAGAATATCTTTCAACAGGTCATTAACATATCTATTCTTTTACCTTGTCCATATGACATAAAAAAATGTGAAGTCATTACTTAATTGATAGTAAAGATGAATAATTAATTATCGTGAAGACAAACTTTAAGTACATTCATAATTATAAATTTAACTAGGCATAACTAGAGCTACGAAAAATAAGATTGGTCTTTGCGAGGCCAATTAAGATTTATTGAAAGAAAGAGAGTGAAATAATAAAGGGGAGGTGCATGACTGTGAATCATGGCAATTGTGATTTTTCACCAATGAAACAAATGTTAAAAGAGGATTTACGACAAGTAATATCAGCATTACAGGATAACTTAGAAGCAATGGGTGATGAAAATTATTGTCTTCTTGGAAATTTCGAGAAAATAAAGGATAAATTTATATACATCGATATGAAAGCAGCTACATTTTATTTGAATTGTTATTTGTCACCGTTTACGGACAAATATCCAGAGTTATCAACTTGCGTACAAAATTTGTCGAATTTGAGACACGGCGGCTTAATTGTGATTCAACGGGGAGACCCTATTGATTCATTGATTCAACCCGGTATTTCAATAGGCGCGGAGTTAACCCATTCTTTACTCGAATCAATTTTTTTCCCTGGAAATCCACTGCATGATGGTGCCGTTTTGGTTAATAAAAATCAGATTGTTTCCGCAGCAAATGTCCTTCCGCTTTCAGACAGATCAACAGGGGAAAAAAAACTTGGAACACGCCACCGCTCTGCATTAGGTTTATCTGAACGAAGTGATGCCCTGGTATTGGTAGTATCAGAAGAAACAGGAAGAGTTTCATTTGCGTTAGATGGAAATCTGTACCCGGTTAATACACATGGACCTATATAAAATTTTTGAGACAATTAAGTCCAATCGTGATTAAAAATTCTAGGTAATTCTCACCTGGAATATTCATTTGTGTAAAAAACGTAAACGCTGGCTTCCATTTTTATTTTTCTCGGAATTACTGGTACAAAAAAGGCCATGAATTAATTAACCCGGTGATTTTTACCGGGTTTTTGGTTGCTTTTTATATAAAAAAAGGCATATGATAAACAAGGAGTCTCAATCAGAAAAGTTATAAAACGAAAGAGGATTTTAAATGATAACCATTAAAAGTGAACGAGAAATAAATTTGATGCATGAAGCGGGCAAACTTCTTGCTGCGACGCATAGAGAAATTGCAAAAATGATAAAACCGGGCATCACGACTTGGGAAATCGAAGAATTTGTCGATAAGTACTTGGCAGAGCATGGTGCTACACCAGAACAAAAGGGCTATAACGGATACAAATATGCAACGTGTGCTTCAGTGAATGATGTTATTTGTCACGGCTTTCCGCAAAAGAAAGCCCTAAAAGAGGGAGACATCGTTACGATTGATATGGTGGTGAACCTTAACGGTGGTTTGGCGGATTCCGCTTGGACATATGCGGTCGGTGAAGTTTCCGATGAAGCTCAGCGTTTAATGGATGTAACCAAAAATGCTTTATACAGGGGCATCGAAGTCGCACGTGCAGGAAATCGTCTCGGGGACATCGGGCATGCAATCCAGTCATATGCAGAAGGTGAAAAGTTTTCTGTTGTTCGCGATTTTACAGGCCACGGAATTGGTAAAACCATGCACGAGGACCCAACAGTCCTACATTATGGTAAGCCAGGTAAAGGTGCCCGTCTAAAAGAAGGTATGGTCATCACGATCGAGCCAATGCTAAATGCAGGAACATGGCATATGAAAATGGATCAAGACGGCTGGACGGCGAGAACGGCAGATGGAAAGCTTTCCGCGCAATATGAACATACCCTTGTCATTACAAAAGGTGAACCGATCATTTTAACGGAACAGTAAACCTATAGAAGAAACGGCCTTAACATGGGCCGTTTCTTCTTTTTATTTTTTACACTATTTCATAATAAACCTCGACAGAATATTCAGAATCCACCCATCCAACATTAGATAGAATCCGAAAAATTAGTACTAGGCAGTTAGGCATTAAAAACTTTACTATTATGTGGCAGCACAGGATAATAAGGGGAAGGAAGAAATATTTAGATGATATGTTATATAAACAGTAAATAAAGGGGGTTTTGACAGTGAAGAAAGGGGAAAAACTGTCTGCAACGGTTGAAACGGTTGGGTTGAGCCAGCGGGAATTTTTAACGATTTTCTTACTTCACTCTTTGAGGATAAAAGCGAATTATCCAAGGGCGATTCATCAAGACCTGAAAAATACGTTCACTGGCAAAGTACATAGCTATGACTATTTATGTAAAATATCCAATACGCTAGTCGATTCCAATCATTTATCCTTATATACGAATAAGGGAAGAAATTATTATCAAATAACGGAAAAAGGCAAAGAGCTTTACATATGGTACCAAGAAAATTTCCTGGAACGGTTCTCCGAAGTGAAAAAGGTCATCGATCGCTTCATGTTCGATTTAAGGGGATCTGGTGAAAACCCACCGGTTGTTAATGAGCTTCCTGAAGAATACAGGTCGTATTTCTCGAAAATAATATCGGTGAAGGATCTAGTCCGTTATGTAACCTTAAAAGCCGCTTTCACTAAGAAGCCCATTTACATGGGGGAAATTGGCGATCTGCTTAAGAATCAGTTCGGTTGGATCGCTTCTAACGGTTATTTATACGATTTATCTCATGAAATGGAAGAGAACGGGCTTCTTGTCGGCAGGTGGGAAAGTGAAAAACGAACTAAACGCTATTTACGAATCACCGATGAAGGACAGCATCATTACAAACAGATTGCGGATTCTGCAGCATTTCAAGTTCAGGAAATCCAAAAATACATGGCCAGTGTCATTATGTTCTTAAAAGAAAAGAGTTAAATGGATATATGGAGCCCCTTAATTTTGCAAGGAGAATGAAGTTACATGCTTAAATTGAATCGTTCAAGGGTAAATGTTACTTAAAACACTTCTTAACAAGGGGGAATGAGTGATGGTGGAAAAACATGATGAAATGGGAAGCATATTCAGTTTCATTAAAGGCCAGGTAGATAAGCTGCCCATTTCACAATCAAAAAAGAACAAAATGCTCGACCAGCTCTTAAAGCTTAAAACGATGACAGTTGATGCAAGGGAACCGCGAATTGCTCTTGTCGGCAGGCGCGGTTCCGGAAAATCATCACTGATCAATGCGATGTTTGGTCAGGAGCTCCAATATGTCAGTTCCGTTAAATCCGGAACGGGTAAGGGAAAATGGCTATGGTACCCGAGTGATGCCGAGCCCAAGATTCGTTTGCTGGACTCCCGCGGGCTGGGTGAGAGTGAAGCTCCTACGGAAGATTTCGAAGAAGAAACACCATTGGGTGAATTGATAAAAGCGGTAACAGAAGAACAGCCTGATGTGTTTCTTTTCTTGATTAAAGCAAAAGAAACGGATTCACGGATTGAAGAAGATTTACAAGAATTGAATAAGCTGCGCAAGATCGTTAAAGAGAATCACCATTATGATGTACCCGTCATTTGTGTGGTCACCCAAGTGGATGAATTAGATCCGCCTCATTATAAACAAGCACCTTTTGATGCCAATCCTAAGAAAAAACAGAATATTGATGAAGCCATCGCTTTGATGTCAAAAAGATTTAAAGAGAGTGAAATACCACTTTTGAACATCATTCCTACTTGTTCGTATATTGATTTTGATGAAAGTGGAAATATTGAATATGATATGCGTTGGAACATAGATTTGCTGTCTGATTACTTAATTGAGGCCTTACCCAGTGAAGCGAAGCTGAAGACAGCCAAAGCGATGCAGAGCCAATTCGTAAAGAAAAAATTCGCGCGGACGATAGTGGGAACGTTTACGGCAATCGCAGGTTTAATCGGTGCAGAGCCAATACCTTTTGCCGATTTTCCCATTTTGACCGGCATTCAAGGTTTGATGATTGTGGTGATTGGTTTTATCGCGGATAAAGAAATCAATACAAAAACCGCAAGTGAATTCATTGCTGCATTAGGGATCAATGTCGGAATCGGTCTCCTAGTCAGGGAAGGTGTCAGGGCTGCAGTCCGTTTCATCCCAGGAGCCGGCCTAGCCGTTTCGGGTGCGGTAGCGGGCGCAGTCACATATGGAATCGGGCAGGCAGCGATAGCTTACTTTCTCGAAAACAAAAATATTGATCAGGCTAAGGAAGCTTACAAGAACGCGAACAAAGAATATAAAAATGAAGACATCGACTCTTAATGGGCAGATTCGAACCATAAACTACACTAAGGTGATATGATAAAGTGGAGTTAGCAGTTCTGTTTCTGCTGCTGGATGGTCCAGGATTTTTGTTTACTACAGGAGGGGTGATCTTCATGTCGTTTTTTCAATCACAGAAGCAAAAAGAATATATACAAAAATTAGAGGAAGCGATTCAGTCGTTTTCCGGCCGATCTGAGGCACTTGATGATTCAAAGGGATTTCCTTTTGAAAACATTCAGGAGTTAAAGGAATTCGGATATCCCCGATTAACGTTAGCAAAAGAGGATGGAGGGTACGGCGGTTCCTTATATGATTTTCTCCTATGCCAAGAAAAAATAGCTCAATATTGCGGCCCAACAGCCTTAGGAATAGGCTGGCATGTCGGAACCGTCCTCTCCTTAACGGAGAAGAGACCGTGGGAAAAAGAAGTCATGAAAGAGTTGTTTGATGAAGTGTCGAAGGGTGCTCTAATCAATACGGCAGCATCTGAGACTGGAACGGGAAGCCCGACGCGCGGTGGCAGACCGGAAACGATCGCTATCAAAAAGGGTAAACAATGGAATTTGAATGGAAGAAAGACTTTTACTACACTCTCTCCCATCCTTGATATTTTTCTTGTAACGGCATGGGTACCCGAAGATGAGTGTTTAGGCACTTTTTTAGTTCATCGTGATGTAACGGGTGTAAGTATAGAAGAAACTTGGGATATGATCTCCATGCAAGGAACAGGAAGTCATGATATGGTGTTAACTGATGTCAGCCTGCCTGAAAAGTATTATGTCATGAAAAGCAATCCTGGTGAAAAAAGAAAACCTGAAGCGTGGCTATTACATATACCGGCTTGCTACTTGGGAATTGCAGTGGCTGCCAGAAATTACGCAGTCGAATTTGCGAAAACCTATTCTCCCAATAGCTTACCAGGACCAATCAGGGACCTTCCGAATGTTCAACGTACAATTGGGGAGATGGAACTGGAATTGGGCGAAGCACATCATTTCCTCTACTCTGTCGCAGAAAAATGGGTGCGGCAGCCTGAAGATCATGATGAACTATCGAAGCAATTGGGTGCTGTTAAGTTATCGGTCGTCAATAAATCGATTTCCATCGTCGATAAAGCGATGAGAGTCGTCGGAGCCAAAAGTTTACAACGAAACAATCCCCTGCAACGCTATTATAGGGATGTACGCGCAGGTCTCCATAATCCTCCGATGGATGATGCGACTATAACGATGCTCGCAAAATCCGCTCTTTATTAAGTTCATATTCGAATATGGCACTGAAATGACTTCGTCGTTTTCAGTGTTTTTTGCTATTCTTTTTCTAATATTATTTTGTGTTTTCGTTGCAAGTGCAGTTTTTAGGAGGGAGCTAGTACCTATTAGGTGAGTCTTTTTTTGTACACATGTACCACTTCTAGAGTGTGGGGAAAATTAGAACAAAACATTTATAAAGTTATGGTTGGAAAAGCCAGGTATTCACAAACTTAAGAACAAACATCTGAACGAATTTAATGGATTCTAAATGCAAAATAAAAAGAGTCAGGAAAAATACTATTCACACCGAATCAAAGGGAAGGTGCCCTGCCACCCAAATATTAGTTGAAAGCTAACTCATAGAACCATTTTGGATTCAATTTTTTGATGGATTAAAGTATGGATAATTTTCATAAGATACCCACAATTTTAAGTTCTGTTAGTAATTTAAAATCTACCAAAGAACATATCAATTTCCGGAAGATATTTGGGGTATTATAGATATTTTGTCACTTCTGCTCAAATACTGCATAATTTTGTAATGATAATGTAAATTAAGGAAAATATGTGTGTCACTTAAGGATGATAAAATTATAAAAAAGAGATTTTATCGGGGGAAATAGTAAATGAAAAAAATTATTGCTTCAGTAGTAGTGACGGGATTGTTACTTTCGAATCCTTTGGTAAGTAATGCTGCATTAGGAGACCGTACGTTAAAAAGTGGAATGACTCATACCGAAGTAAAACAATTACAAGGGGTTTTAAAGAATAAAGGGTACTTCACTAATAAAAACACTACTACATATTTTGGCACAGTCACTAAAAGTTCGGTAGTGAAATTTCAAAAAAAGAAGGGCTTGAAAGCTGACGGTATTGTAGGTCCGAATACATATAAGGCTTTGGGGATTACGAAAAAAACTGCTCAAAAGTCAAACGGTAATTCATCTACTAATCTGGTAAGTAACGCTAAAAAGTATTTGGGTGTACCCTATGTATGGGGAGGGAGTACACCAAAAGGTTTTGATTGCAGCGGATTTTTAAAATATGTTTTCGAAAAAAGTACCGATGTGACTTTGCCTAGAACTGTTGCTGAAATGTATAAGAAGGGGAAAAAGGTTTCTTCACCAAAAGTTGGGGATCTTGTTTTTTTTGAAACCTATAAACCTGGCCCCTCTCATGCGGGCATTTATATTGGAGGGAACCAATTCATTCATAGTTCCTCCTCAAAAGGTGTAAGTATTACTTCGATGAATAATAGCTATTGGTCAGAAAGATATTTAGGTGCAAAAACATATAATTGATAGGGTTGACTTTTAACTTTTATAACAATAAGCCCAGTTCTTTTTCAAGGACTGGCTTTTTTTCATTAATCTACAAATAGGTTATTATATCGAGAAGTCCTATGAAGATGATAACCACACTTCTTTTCTTTATTATTAAGGAACCTTCTGCCCCAATCCGAAAAGGTTTAACCATGAAACAGATGCTTTAATGTTTTATATGATCTTTAATGAGCATTTTTGGTTTTACATAAATTACTTGAAGTATGGCCCCTTGCCAATACCGAGAAACAAAGCACTCGAAATCGGAGAGAATCCGCCAACCCGTGCAACTAAAATAACTCCTAGTAATAGAAAGTCTCTGAATCGGTGCTTGGCTTTTTTGTCTTGTGGGCATTGCATTAAAGCGATTGAAGGCAGTGTAGAGAAATTGCCTGGAGTTAACACTGTGAAAGAAAACTTGGATTCAGGAACTGTTGAAGTGGAATTTAATCCAGACATGTGCAATAACATTTAATATTGAATCACGATTTCGTTTAGAATAACATATACTTTACCGGGGTATGGTTTATTATAACCCTGGTCGCTAATTGTTTCCTAACATCCTATTGAAATGAAATTTGATGTAAAGTCAAAGAGGTCAAATAAAAAGGAAAAAGGGGATTTCATATGAACTTAGATGGGGTTAGCAAACATCTATTAATTTGCAACGGGAAAACATGCACGAAAAATGGAGCAGAAGAAGTAACAGAGACCATTAGAGGGGAATTGAAAAACTTAGAACTACAAAAAAAGATTCACACAACAAAAACATTATGCAACGGCCAATGCAAGCATGGGCCGATCACTGTTCTATATCCACAAGGAACCTGGTATAAAGAAATGAATAAAACAAAAAGTAAAGAACTTATTCGTCAATTGAAAGAAAATGAAAATGTTCATTTAGGTTCAGAACTTTATTACCATGATGGGAAAACATACAAGAACCATGAGAGTGAATGAACTGTAACATCTTACTTCTATATCTAAAAGGGTTTCTGTACAAGGAGCTTTTCTGGAAAAAATTGCGATATTCAATGGACTGATCATTTATACCAATCAGCCCATATTTCCATCAATAGCGTTTCTTCTTCCCATTAATACTAATTGAAAATTGGTCTATTAGAAAAAATGGAAGTTTTGGAAAGAGCATTAGCGTCTATGCCAGAAGTATTGGAGTTTCATTGTTTAACAGGTGAGTAGTAGAAAATTCAATATTTTTACCAATCTGAGGGAAAAATACCCGTTCGTAAAAGTACACTTTACGAACGGGTATTTTCCTGGATGGCGGAAGAGGAAACTTTTAATTCCTTCATGTTAATTTCACTAGCTTATTATTCTCTATCTTGTTAAGATTGATATACCTGTCTAAATCTTCGAAAAATATCGAAAGTTCGGTGTAAAAATGAATCTTATGACAAAAGATTTACTGATTAACTTTTTAATTATCCTTTTTCCGATCTTTTTATTGCAAATGAGCTATCTAGTGAAGTACGTATACCGTTTAGATGCATTAAAAGGATCCTTCCTATCGATTTTCCCTATTCTTTCACTTGTTCTATGCATGTTATTTCCCGTTGTTATAGAAAGGGATTTTGTTTGGGATCTTAGATGGATCCCTTTTCTATTAGGCGGTTTATATGGAGGCTACCGGTTAGGAATCATATTGATAGTCATCACTCTTGTTATCCGCTATTTATCAGGGGGGGATAATGGATTTTATATATCATGCATCACTTTTCCACTAATGGGAATTTCCCTGTTTTTTATATCTAAGTACTATCTAAAAATGTCTGTCAGTAAAAAAATCCTTATTGGCATATCATTAATATTCATTGTCCATATTCTTACGCAGTTTATTTCAACAGTCGTATTTGAACTTACTATCGGCATAAGCATATGGAAACAATACTTCACGATCCAAGTCATTGGAATCGTTGTTGTAATCTTACTATGGGAGGTCATCCTCACTAATTTTCAGGTTCTCGAAAAATTAGTGAAAGCGGAAAAATTGCAGATCGTTAGTCATCTGGCTGCAAGCATATCTCATGAAGTCAGAAATCCCCTTACAGTTACCAGGGGATATATTCAAATGTTAAGTGAAGACGTGTCTTCCCATACAAAGGTCAAGTATGCAAATATTGCACTGAAGGAATTGGATCGGGCCACGGATGTCATTAATGATTATTTGACGTTTGCTGCCATAAGCCCTGAAAACACGGAGCGATTAAGGGTATCAGAAGAAATTCAGCATGTCGTGAACAGCATAAAACCCTTGGCTAGCAATAATGGAACAGAATTGAAATTATCCTTATTCGAAGATGGAGCTTATTATATCATGGGGGAAAGGAAGAAATTCCAGCAGTGCTTGTTCAATATCTTAAAGAATGGGATAGAATCGATGGACCATGCTGGCGAAATATTCATAGATTTAATTCATGCTGCCTCCACCATCCAAATTAAGATCCAAGATCAGGGAATTGGAATGACACAGGAACAGATATACCGTTTAGGTGAACCTTACTTCACGACAAAGAATAAAGGGACGGGATTAGGAATGATGGTTTCATATAGCGTTATCAAAAGCATGGAAGGAACGGTGCATGTGTCAAGTGTACAAGGGAAAGGGACATGTTTCTCTATTAACCTGCCCATACATAAATACGAGCCTATTTAGTTTAGTGTAAATTGACGGTTTTATACACATAGATTACAATTTAAGTAAACTACCAATATTATGAAATGATTCAATGACGCATTTGATACCTAAGGGAGATGATTGTATGAAATCGCTTACAGATGGACAAATCATTTGGGAACCGACAAAGGAACAAATCGAGCAAACGGTATTGACTCAATATGTGAAATGGTTAAAAGAAAAGAAAGGTTTAACGTTTCATGATTATCATGAATTATGGAAATGGTCGGTAGATGAACTGGAGGAATTTTGGGCTTCAATTTGGGATTATTGTGATGTAAAAGCAGCCAGGAAATATGACAGGGTTTTAGCGGAGCAATCAATGCCAGGTGCGAAATGGTTCGAGGGGGCAAGGCTTAATTATGCTGAAAATGCATTATGGAATGAGCAAGAAGAGAAAACGGCGATTTTTTTCCGTTCCGAACATATCAGGCAGCAGGAAGTCAGCTGGAAAGAGCTGAAAGAAAAAGTAGCTTCTGTCGCCCATTCATTAAGGCAACTTGGTGTGAAATCCGGTGACCGTGTTGTTGCCTATATGCCAAACATACCTGAAGCTGTCATAGCTTTCTTGGCAACAGCAAGCATAGGTGCCATTTGGTCCAGTTGTTCACCTGACTTTGGGGCAAGAAGCGTCATAGATCGTTTCAAACAGATTGAACCGGTTGTATTACTGGCTGTTGATGGATATCAGTACAATGGAAATGTATATGATAAAACATCAGTCGTCTCCCAGCTTAAACAGGAATTGATCACTGTAAAGCATACCGTTCTGGTACCTTACATAGAAAAAAAGATTTTGGAAGTGAATCTGGCAGATACGATTCCTTGGGATGACCTTTTAAAAGAAAAGACAGAATTATCTTTTGAAAATGTTCCGTTCGATCATCCGCTTTGGATTCTCTATTCATCAGGCACAACCGGAATGCCAAAACCAATTGTACAAGGGCATGGCGGTATATTATTGGAGCATTTAAAATCAACAAGAATCCATCAAGGCATGACTTCCGAGGATACTGTATTCTGGTTTACGACGACAGGCTGGATGATGTGGAATCTCCTTATGGGCGGTTTGCTTAATGAAGGGACCATCGTCCTTTATGACGGCAGTCCTTCTTTTCCGAATATGGATGCCCTTTGGGAATTGGCTGAAGATACAGGCATGACTTTCTTTGGAACAAGTGCACCATTCCTTACGAATTCCATGAAGTTAGAAAACAAGCCAATGGGAAAATATGATTTATCGAAATTGAAGGCTCTTTTTTCAACTGGGGCTCCATTGTCTGGCGACGGTTATAAATGGGTGTATGAGAATGTCAAGAAGGATATCTGGCTCAGTTCATCCAGTGGCGGAACCGATGTTTGTGCCGGATTTGTAGGTGGCGTTCCTACATTGCCCGTAAGAATCGGAGAGATACAGGGAAGAGCATTGGGTGTTTGTGCGGAAGCTTTTGATGAGCATGGTCAAACATTGATTAATGAAGTCGGTGAATTGGTAATTACCAAACCGATGCCATCCATGCCGCTATACTTCTGGAATGATCATGACGGGACAAGATACTACGAGAGTTATTTCGATACGTATCCTGGCATATGGAAACATGGTGATTGGATAAAGATTGACGACAAGGGCAGCTGTATCATTTATGGTCGTTCCGACTCGACCATCAACCGTTCTGGTGTTCGGATGGGAACTAGTGATATCTACCGGGTCGTCGAAGCGATCGACGAGGTGATGGAAAGCCTTGTCATTGATAGGGAAGTGCTTGGCCGCGGTTCCTCACTGCTGCTGTTCGTTGTCCTTAAACCCGGTAATGGCCTGGATACAGCATTGACGGCAAAAATCAAGGAACAAATCAGAGGGCATGTGTCCCCTCGCTTTATCCCTGACCAAATCCATGTCGTTGAACAAATACCTAAAACGTTGAACGGAAAGAAAATGGAAGTCCCGATACGTAAAGTGTTATTAGGTTTCGAGTTTGATAAAGTAGTGAATGCAGACTCCATGGGAAATCCAGAATCGCTACAGTTCTTTAAAGAATTAGCGCTCGAGTTGAATGAGAAAAAAATATTCTAGCAATCAGGCGGAGCAAAATGCTCCGTCTATTATTAGTTTTCCTGAATGGGCTTGGTGTTAATTCCCCAATAAGTTTCTATCATTTAGATTGGCCTACCGTCTTAAAAAGAATATGTATTGCTGGAAATATTCCCTTGACAATTTTAAAACAGCTGAATAGAATAAAATATATAGTCAGTAAGTACTGACAGTCTATTCAGGGGAAGTGAGAGCATGAGCAGCAGTAATAAGCTAAGTACCGATGATAAGCTGCTGTTGGCGGCAATCGATCTAATCGCAGAGAAGGGATACAATGCTGTTACTACTCAGGAAATTGCTGGTGCCGCAGGTTTGAGTGAAAAAACACTGTTTCGTCGGTTTGGAAGCAAGCTAAATCTTCTAGAAACAGCATTTGATCGATATCATTATGCCGAAGAGATGACAATACTTTTTAATGAAGAGCAAATCGTGTGGGACTTACATTCAGACTTACAACTGATCAGTCGAACATATCATGAAATCATGAATCGTAACCGTAAAATGATTATGATAAGTATCAAGGAGGAAGGCAATTTACCTGGGTTTCGAGAAAAAACACAAAAGCACCCTCGACAGTTACTGAAAATTTTAACAAACTATTTTAACACGATGTATGAGAAAGGAAAGCTTATTCACACTGAACCAGAGCTTCAGGCACTGTCGTTCATGATGATGAATTTTGGAGCCTTTATGAACAACCTGGATGCCGATGAAAACTATCCAACCGTATCCCTGGAGGCATTTATAACTGAGAGTGTGCAAATATTTACTAGGGCTTTAACTCCCTAGTTTTTTATTAAAAATAATGACAGTTAGCACTGACACCCTTTAATGATAAAAGGAGATGCCAATTATTAATGAATTGAAAAAAATATGTTAAATGACAGGAGATTATGAATATGAAATCAAGTAATACAATAGTATGGATTAATGTATTTACAGCTAAACCAGGCAAACTAGATGAATTGGTTGCTATCCAAGCTGAAGAACTACTCAATTTTAAGAAGGGATCACAAGGTGTTCCTGGTTGGATCAGCAGCCGTTGGCATCGTTCTGTAGAAAATAACAAGGCAATTATGGTAACTACCTTTGAGAGTATTGATTTTCATAAAAATTGGTTAGAAAAAAGTGAATTTAGAGAACATCTTAAAAAAATAAACCATCTCATTGAAGAAACAGAAGGTGGGTACTACACGTTAGTGGAAGAGATAGAAAATATGTAATCAAATTATGTGGTCTTTATTCTTAACCAATTTATTTGCCAGTCATTAACGAGGAGGAGAAAACATTGGGAAAATTAAATATCGGAATTATCTTAGGAAGCACACGTATAGGACGCGTAAGTCCACAAGTAGGAAGTTGGGTAAAAGAAATAGCTGATGAACGAAAAGACGCAAATTATGAAATCGTCGATATCATAGATTTTAACTTGCCATTTGTTGGAGAAGGCACTGGTATAGAACCAGGATTATTAGCTTGGTCAGAAAAACTTTCTGGCTTGGATGGTTTTGTGTTTATCGTACAAGAATACAATCACAGTATTACAGGGGCCCTAAAAAACGCACTTGATTCCGCACGTGATGAATGGAACAACAAAGCTGCGGGCATCGTGAGCTATGGTTCAACTGGCGGAGCCCGTGCAGCTGAACATTTGCGTGGCATCTTAGGGGAATTACTAGTTGCGGACGTTCGGGTAAATCCAACATTATCGCTATTTACAGACTTTGAAAACTTCAAGACGTTTAAACCAGCTGATTTACACCTTGGGAATGTAAATGCAATGTTAGATCAAACGATTGCATGGAGCGGTGCACTAAAAAATTTACGGTAAGCTTGATAGTTTAATAGCTAGGTCCTTCCTCTCTAACTATTTAACAAAATTCATGTTAGTAAGTACTGAAACCTAAATAAAAGGTGCATAAAGAGCTTATTCCTTAAGATTAAGCAGGCTGCTTTCCACATTCAAACCATCTTTGAACTTCAGTTATAAGTGAATTCGGATCGTATATTTTAAACAAAACGAGACAAAACGAGACAACAATCTCATTTTGTCTCGTTTTGTTTCTGCTGAAAATAGTTAAAGTCCCAATTTACCGCCTCCTATTTTGGCACGGCAATTGCAATATATTAAATTGACTCATTATTAATGATTGGGGGCTGAAAAATGGAAACGGTTCAATCGAATGAAATAAAGTTATCTCAGGACAAGGCTTATTGGATGTACAATAAAATGCTGGAAATCAGAAAATTTGAAGACCAGGTTCATGAATCTTTTGCAAAGGGGATATTGCCAGGGTTTGTCCATTTGTATGCTGGGGAAGAAGCGGTAGCTGTCGGAGTATGTGCTCACCTATCCGAAAAAGACAGCATTACAAGCACTCACAGGGGGCATGGTCATTGTATAGCAAAAGAATGTGATCTTAACGGGATGATGGCTGAAATATATGGGAAAGTGACAGGGATTTGCAAGGGAAAAGGCGGTTCCATGCATATTGCCGATTTGGATAAAGGGATGTTAGGCGCGAACGGGATAGTCGGTGGTGGCTTTCCGCTCGCATGCGGTGCAGCATTAACTGCCAAATATAAAAAGACCGATCATGTTAGTGTTTGTTTTTTTGGTGATGGTGCCAACAATCATGGAACATTCCATGAAGGGATAAATCTGGCGGCAATCTGGAAGCTGCCCGTTATATTCATCGCTGAAAATAATGGGTACGGGGAAGCCACGCCTTTTAACTATGCTTCAAGCTGCAAAACGATAGCCGATCGGGCGATAAGCTACAATATCCCGGGTGTCCGGGTGGATGGGAAAGATGTATTGGCTGTGTATAAGGCTGCTGAAGAAGCCGTTCAGAGAGCTCGCAGGGGAGAAGGCCCATCATTGATCGAATGTGTTACTTATCGTAATTATGGCCACTTCGAGGGAGATGCACAGAAGTATAAAAAAGAACAAGACAAAAAAGAGCATAAACAAGAGAAAGATGCGATTGCCCTATTTAGGAATTACTTGCTGAATCAGAATCTGCTGGCGGAAAAAGAACTGATTTCTCTTGAGAATGCCGTTGAGGAATCTATTAAACAAGCAGTCAAGTTCAGTGAAGATAGCCCGTATCCAGAGGCATCCGATTTATTAAACGATGTTTATGTATCCTATTAAACTATAAAAGGAGGAATTGAGATGAGTAGAAAAATCAGTATGTCACAAGCAATAAATGAAGCAATGGCCATGGCAATGAGAAAAGATGAAAATGTCATCCTTATGGGAGAAGATGTAGCCGGCGGTGCAGAAGTTGATCATTTGCAGGATGACGAAGCATGGGGTGGTGTCTTAGGTGTCACAAAAGGATTGGTTCAAGAGTTTGGCCGGGATAGAATTCTTGATACACCCATTGCGGAAGCAGGATATATGGGAGCGGCAATGGCAGCCGCTTCGACAGGCTTGCGACCGATTGCCGAGTTAATGTTCAACGATTTCATTGGCAGCTGTTTGGATGAAGTATTGAATCAAGGTGCGAAGTTCCGCTATATGTTTGGCGGTAAAGCACAGGTTCCCGTGACGATCCGTACGATGCATGGTGCAGGGTTCAGGGCTGCAGCTCAGCATTCACAAAGTCTCTATGCCTTGTTCACTAGCATTCCAGGATTGAAGGTCGTCGTTCCCTCTTCCCCCTATGACGCAAAAGGGCTCTTACTTTCAGCCATTGAAGATAATGACCCTGTCATCTTTTTTGAAGATAAAACGCTATACAACATGGTAGGAGAGGTTCCGGAAGGCTACTATACAATCCCAATCGGCAAAGCTGAAATTAAAAGGAAAGGCTCGGATTTGACGGTCGTTGCCATCGGTAAACAAGTTCACACCGCGATGGAGGCTGCTGAAAAACTCACAGCGAAAGGCATTGAAGTTGAGATTGTTGACCCGCGGAGCTTGTCACCACTGGATGAAGAATCGATTCTCTCCTCTGTGGCAAAAACAAATCGTTTGATCGTGATCGATGAAGCGAACCCAAGATGCAGCGTCGCAACGGATATTGCAGCACTGGTGGCGGATAAGGGATTTGACACGCTCGATGCGCCAATTAAGAGGATTACGGCACCACATACACCTGTACCTTTTTCTCCACCGCTTGAAGATATTTACCTTCCTACATCAGAAAAAGTGATACAAGTCGTTTCAGAATTATTGGGGGAGCCTTCCATCCTAGGGGTGTAAATAAATCCATATGATGCATGCTCCAGCTTTTATAGAACTGAAAAAGTTGGAGCAACAAAACCAATGATGGACAAACAAACCATTCTGAAGGGAGAAATAAGATATGGCTGTCGAAGTGGTAATGCCGAAATTGGGCATGGCAATGAAAGAAGGTACTGTTTCATTATGGAGTAAGGCTGTTGGGGATGCAGTCGAAAAAGGTGAAGCAATAGCCAGCATCAATTCAGAGAAAATAGAAATGGAAATTGAATCTCCAGCTGAAGGTACGATTTTGAATATAGCTGTTCAAGAAGGACAAGGAGTACCTCCAGGAACCGTTATCTGTCATATTGGAAATCCGAATGAAAAAATAAAGATCGATGAACCTGTTGCTGAAGAAACACAGTCGAAAATTGCTGTACAAGAAAAGCCGAAAACAATAGAGTCACCCATTTTGCCAATGGGAGATCGATTGATGATCACCCCGGTTGCACGAAAAATGGCACAGGCAGCGAATCTTGACATCGAGACGCTACAAGGTACCGGGCCAGGCGGAAGAATCACAAAAGAAGATGTACAGAAAGTAATCGAGAAAAGGGATTTGATGCCGGTAAATACAGAAAAAAGCATAGTTCCCCCACCCCAACCTACTTTAGAGAGACCGCAGCAGATTCCTGTGACCGGAATGAGGAACATCATCGCTAAACGTATGAAGGAGAGCTTGCAAAGCAGTGCCCAATTAACTATAGCGATGAAAGCTGATGTCACTGATCTAGTCATTTTGCAAAAACAGACTGCTGAAACACTGCAAAAACATGAATCAACTAAATTGACTATAACGGACTTTGTTGCGAAGGCAGTCGTGCTTTCACTTAAAGAGCATCCTAAAATGAATAGTGCTTATATTGAAGATAACATCATTTTGTATGAGCATATCCATCTTGGATTAGCGGTGGCCTTGGAGAATGGACTCGTTGTTCCCGTCATAAAAAATGCCGAAAATTATACCTTAAGACAGTTATCGAATAAGGGGAAGGAATTGGCGCGATGTGCACGTGACTCTCAATTGCCTATTGAAGACATGCAAGGGTCCACTTTTACTATCAGTAACCTCGGGGCATATGGAGTTGAGCACTTCACACCTATTCTCAATACACCGGAAACGGGGATACTCGGAATTGGCTCTGCTTACGATACCCCGCTTTATATTGGCGAAGGTTTGGAGAAGAGAACGATCCTGCCACTCAGTTTAACTTTTGATCACCGTGTACTCGACGGGGCACCCGCGGCTGCCTTTTTACAAACACTAAAACGGTATTTAGAAGAGCCGATCACCGTGATTTTATAGAAAAGGAGTGAAACTCTTGAATCGTATAGCAATTATAGGCGGAGGTCCTGCAGGGTATGTAGCGGCAATCACTGCTGCCCAGCAGGATAACGAAGTCATATTGGTAGTGGATGGGCCATTGGGGGGCACCTGTTTAAATGAAGGCTGCATGCCAACGAAGTCATTATTGAAAAGTGCCGATACGTATGACTTGGTGAAAAATGCCGGGCAAATGGGAATTCGCCTTCCCTCCAATTCGATTGAAGTCGATTGGGATACCGTACAGGAACGAAAGAGAGAGGTCATATCTAAACTAGTGAACGGCATTCGATATTTAATGAGTAAGAATAAAATAAAAGTCATTCAGGGAAGGGCTTCCATCCTTTCAAGCAATCGACTGCTGATCGAGAACGGAAATAAAAATGAAGTAATCGAGGCAAGTAAGATCATCATTTCAACGGGGTCAGAACCGATTCCACTACCTTTTGCGCCGTTTGATGGTGAATGGATCATCCACAGCGGCCATGCCATGTCACTTCCTGCCATTCCCGATTCGCTGATAATTGTCGGAGGTGGTGTCATTGGATGTGAATTTGCCAGTATTTATAGCAGGATGGGCACCAAGGTCACCGTTATCGAAATGGGGGAAAAGCTGCTTCCAGGGGAAGATGATGATATCACAAGGATTCTGCATGACGAATTGAAAAACCAAGGCGTTACAGTCCATACCTCCACATCTGTCAAAAACATCAATGCAACCAGTAAGACGGTATATTTAGAGAATAGCGATGGCAAATTGGATGAAATGCATGCTGATTACGTACTCGTATCAATAGGGAGAAAACCAAGAGTGAACGGAATGGGCTTAGAGGGAAACGATATTGATTTTTCCCGACTTGGCATCTCGGTGGATGATCGAATGCAAACAAGCAATCCATCGATTTATGCCTGTGGTGATGTGATAGGGGGCATACAACTTGCCCATGTAGCTTTTCATGAAGGACGGGTGGCGGCTCTGAATGCCTGCGGTCAATTTGCACAAGTGAATTACCGGGCAATTCCTCGCTGCATTTATACCTCCCCGGAGATTGCCAGTGTAGGCTTGACCGAAAAAGAAGCGCGTAATAAATATGGAGAGATTAAGGTTGGTGAATTCGCTTTTTCTGCAAACGGGAAAGCGGTCCTTTCCAATAAACCGGTAGGAAAGGTCAAAGTCCTTGTTAACCCACAATATAATGAAATTTTAGGTTTTTCCATTGTTGGTCAGCATGCAACAGAATTGATTGGTCAAGGAACGGTCATGCTGCATGCAGAAATAACGGCAGATATGATAGAAGATTTAGTAGCAGGACATCCAACCTTGTCGGAATCCATACATGAAGCTCTTTTAAATGTTGTAGGTCAAGCTGTGCATTGCTAAAACTGAAGGGGGAATTTGTATGGCTAGCGGTCAACGGATGGCGATAGCACTGGTGCAGGTCGTGGTATCGGACGTGCCATTGCAATAAGATTGGCTCAAGATGGGTTGAATGTGGTCATTAATGACGTCAATCTGGATACGGCTGAATCGGTCGTGAATGAGATTAGGGAACTTGGACGTGAAAGCTTTGCCGTTAAAGCGGATGTAAGCAATAGACGGGAAGTATTCGAAATGGTGAAGCAAGTTGTAGAACGTTTTGGACAACTGGATGTTATGGTTTCAAATGCAGGAATTGCACAAATAAAGCCTCTATTGGAAGTAACTCAAGAGGATCTTGAACAGATTTTCAATATAAATGTAAATGGTGTCCTCTTTTGTCTGCAAGCCGCGGCTGAACAAATGAAAAAGCAAGAAGGCGGGAAAATCATAAATGCTGCCAGCATCGCCAGTTATAAAGGATTTAGCTTACTAGGTACATACTCGGCCACGAAATTTGCCGTAAGAGGAATTACACAAGCGGCAGCACAGGAATTAGCCCAGTTTGGCATTACGGTGAATGCATACTGTCCAGGAATTGTCGGGACGCAAATGTGGGATTTAATCGATGAAAAAATGGGTCAATATATGAATCTTGCTAAAGGGGAAACATTTAAAAAGTTTACAGATTCCATAACCTTAGGACGCTCCGAAACCCCAGAAGATGTGGCGAAATTCGTCTCTTATCTTGCATCACCGGATTCGGATTATATGACAGGGCAATCCATCATGATTGATGGAGGAGTTATTTTCTCATAAACTATATTGTTCAATGGAGAAGCATCATGTGAATGATCACATGATGCTTTTTTTGCAAACTCAATCTATATATTGTAAGCGAATACATAATCTACTATAATTAAAAAGACCTCGATTAACATCCTATTTTATACTCCATGGTATTTTTCCTCTAGATAGACTGGTCAAGTGAAGGTTTAAACCAAATGATTAGAGGAGGATTATATGCTATCCACTAGTTGTTATCTACGTACTTGGGAACGCTTTGTCAGTGAAGGCGTTCTCGATTCAAATCGTCTGAACAAGCGAATAATGGAATCCTGGCATCGCTGCAAAAAAGATCAAGTCAATCCATACCTTAATAAAGGCAAACACATTTTGACGAATGAATTATTGGACATTCAAAGAGAAAAAAACTCGTTTCTATTAGAAGTGGCATCCCCCCAATTATCCAGGATGAATCAATCGATAGAAGAATCGGGAATGATGGCTTTATTGGTCGATCCGGATGGATATGTCCTTTCACTTTCCGGAAACGAGAAAATACTCGATGAGGCAGGCAAAATAAATTTTGTGGAGGGCGTATGCTGGACGGAGGGTGAAGTCGGAACGAACGCAATTGGAACAGCGTTGAAAACGGGTGAAGCCGTAATGATTCAAGGGACCGAGCATTATTCAATTGCCTCACACAAATGGAGTTGCTCTGCGATGCCTATTTTAAATGAAGACGGTAAGATATTGGGAGTTTTGGATATATCATGTCCAGTAGAATATTTCCATCCATCCATGCTGGGTATGGTAGCCAATTTGGCTTATACGATCGAACAGGAAATGGGGGTCCGTTCCTATAAAAAGGAGCTGGCACTGACCCAGCACTCGATAGAACTTGCAGAAACCTATCCAGATCTGCCTTTTATCGTCTGTAATCACAAAGAAATGATTATCTCCGCCAGTAAACAGGTTCGCAAAAAAATTCCTCAATCCATTGGTATGGCATTGGTCGATCTGTTAAATC
Organism: Peribacillus sp. N1; assembly: GCF_054600815.1. NCBI lineage: Bacteria > Bacillati > Bacillota > Bacilli > Caryophanales > Bacillaceae > Peribacillus > Peribacillus sp. N1. The sequence continues at coordinate 775,444 of NZ_BAAHZO010000001.1, forward strand.
ATGGATATCGAATCGTAAAGGAGAATCCGCTTCTATCCAAAGAGGATAATAGGATTTCCGGTAAGTGTTTATTCTTATCAGAGAATTATGGTCATGAAACCAATAGGCTTTTTCCTGCTTCAATGCCTTTAGAAAGGTTTGCCTTCAAAGGGGAAGGAGGGATTAGTGAGTCCTTTCATAACACATTAAATAAAGTGAAGCTTGTTGCACCGACAGAAGCAAATGTGTATATATCCGGTGAAACAGGGGTCGGGAAAGAGCTTATTGCCAAGGCTATTCATGAAAATGGCATGCGCAAAAAAGGACCATTCGTCACGATAAATTGCGGAGCCATACCTAAAGATTTAATGGAAAGTGAATTATTCGGGTATGTTGATGGCGCTTTTACTGGGGCTAAACGGCAAGGGCACAAAGGGAAGTTCGAGCAGGCAAATGGAGGGACCATTTTTCTCGATGAAATCGGTGAAATCCCTTCAGCGATGCAGGTTGCCTTACTGCGTGTTCTTCAAGAAAGAAAAATCGTTCCGATCGGCGGCACAAAAAGCATTTCATTGGATATTCGCATTATCACTGCAACACACCGTAATCTTGAAGAGCTTGTCAATGAAGGGTCCTTTCGTAAGGATTTATACTATCGGCTGAACGTTTACCCCATTCATGTACCTCCCTTAAGGGAAAGGGTTGAAGACATTCCTTATTTAGTCAACTACTTGTGTTCGAAGAATAATTGGAATATTCCATTAACTGAAGAATTATTGAACCGTTTAAAGGAGTACAATTGGCCAGGCAATATTAGAGAGCTGCAGAATGTACTTCAGCGATTTACCATCTTACTTGCAGAAGGACCTCTTGATTATGTTAAAGTGTTGAATTCCATGCATTCCCAGCCCGTTACACGGCATGATGATTTTCCTGCATGGGAAGAACCGGGTAAAAATGGGATCAAGGGAAATGAACTGACGATCCGTGAAAAAATTCAACGTGATCTGATGATAGAGGCATTACAAAAATCAAGAGGGAATGTCACTGCTGCAGCAAAGCTTATGGATATACCAAGAAGTACATTTTACAAGCGGCTCCATAAGTATGGTATTTAGACATGCGTGTGTACATTATGTAAGAAAAGCAGACTTATAGAAATCCTTGAAAAATGAAAGGGGTATGGCAAATGAAAACGAGAATTACTGAATTATTGGGGATTGAATATCCGATTATATGCGGCGGGATGTTTCATGTTGGCCGAGCCCCGCTCGCAGCCGCTGTTTCAGAAGCGGGGGGACTCGGCATCATCACTTCAAAAACACAGGTGACACCAGAAGGTCTCCGTGATGAAATAAGGAAAGTGAAAACTTTGACCAAGAAACCCTTTGCTGTCAACCTGAACCTGTTCCCAAGTCAAACGGCAACCCCTAATGATGAGTTCATCGATATTTTAATTGACGAAGATGTAAAAATTGTTGAAACGAGTGGCCGAAGCCCAGAAAGTTTAATGCCCAGACTTAAAGAGCACGGCTTTACCGTGATACATAAGGTAGCGAACGTCAAAAACGCAATGTCGGCAGAGAAATTAGGGGTCGATGCCATTATTATTGTAGGGAATGAAACAGGCGGACATCCCGGCATGGGTGATGTAGGAACACTTGTCATGCTCCCTCGAGCGGTTGACTCCGTTACTATACCAGTAATAGCAGGCGGGGGATTTTCGGATGGCAGAGGCCTTATCAGTGCCTTGTCACTCGGTGCTGAAGGTATCGTCATGGGGACTCGCTTTATGGCAACGCAAGAAGCGCCGATTCATGATAATGTGAAGCATTGGATGGTATCGGCCAATGAAACGGATACCGTTGTCATCCAACGGAATATAGGCAGTCCGTCGCGTGTAGCATTAAATGCCGTCAGTAAAGAAGTGGATAAACTTGAAAATGAAGGTGCCACTATAGAGGAATTGATTCCGCTAATTACGGGACAAAGGAGCAAGAAAGTATACTTTGAAGGAAATTTAGACGGAGGCATCTGGTCATGCGGTCAATCCGTAGGACTGATAAAAGAAATATTGACCGTCAATGAATTAATAAACCAAATCGTCCAAGAAGCAAAAACCTCGTTCGAATTCATCCAAAGCCGTATCGAATCCATTCGAACATAAATAGCCTATCTTACAAAAAGGAACAAGAGATCAAGTGCGATTTCTTGTTCCTTTTTATCTATTGGACATTAAGTTCCATAGGTGCCCAAGGATAGGCTTTTTTTTAAAGTGCATTACCCTTCTTTATAACAGAAGGTTGAAGGAAAGACTGGTTTTTTCGCAACTCTAATGTGAAAAGCCATCTCAAGACAGAAAAAAAGGTAATTTCTCATCAATGACTTGCTAACCAACTTTCAGCAACTTCTTAATAAAGACATTCACATGTAATGAAACCAAAGAAATAGGTAATCAACATTTCGTGATTAGTGTTCCGCTTAATCAGACTACCTTAGATCTTTAAACCCTTTAAATGTGATTTGGCATTTCTCAATGATTTTAGAAATTTATTAAATACTTTTTTATAATATGTAAAAATCGAGTTTTACGATTTACATATAAATGAATTGCACTCATGATACCCAAGAACTGATTGCTGAAGGTAGGCAGTGTTTCTAATCAAATTCTTTTTAAAGATTTACCTTATAACTCTTAGCAGCTACCTACTGATTCTCAGCATGTTGTTGCACTTATGAAAGCGGTCAAAGCATAATGATGCTATAAGTTAAGTGAATATGTCTTATAGGTGAGATACGTGGTTAAACAGAGGATCTATCATCAATCTCAGGAAGAAAGCGGAACTTTCATGATAAAACCCTTTGAATTGCCATCGAGATAAATTATATTTATATAATTTTACGAAAGTGTTACCCCGTGATTTTTCTCATTTTGCCATTTATTTTATATATCAGAATAACAAAATCGGTAGATCAAGTCAGTTAAGCAGGATTAATTTAGATTACTACAGAATTATTAGATAACGCTTTTATAACTATGTCTTTAGGAAAGGATAAGCAAATGAAGAAAAGGATTAGTGGGGCACTCACCATAGCTGCTTTATCAATAATAGGCGGGGCAATCATTTATTACTTCATTTCTTCTTCATACACAACTACAGAAGATTTATACGAATTCCCTGTACCTAGAAAAGCTGAATTGGTTCAGATAAATGAGCAAGGGAATCGATATGAATGGTCAAGGGCTTCTGAAGAAAATGGCATACCATATGGATATGACTTAGCCCTTAAAGCGAATGGATGGAAAAAGGGGAAAAGTGAAGGGGCTTCCGTTTTTTACACGAAGGGAAATAATACAATAGATTTGCTTACTACAACAAACCAATTAGAGATTCTTAGAGTAAATGACTAAGAATGATAAATAATAAGTCAACTAAATTGTATTAATTGAATAATCGAACCAATAACTATTTTGTGTGCTTTTTAAAATTTATAGTGCGTATATAGAAATAAGGTACATTTACAATTCAACACTCAGAAGGAAGTGGAAGTATGCAGAAGAGTATTCTGCTAATTGAGGATGATGTAGAAATTAGTCAATTAATAGTAAGTGCCCTATTGCAGGAGAATTATACAGTACATGCCGCGTTTGACGGGGAAGAGGCTCTAGCGCTCTTTCATGATAAAGAACCCGATTTGCTTCTCCTTGACTTAATGATTCCTAAATTGACTGGTATGGATTTATTGAAAAAAGTAAGAGAAACGAGCATGGTTCCTATATTAATTATTTCTGCAAAAGGAAGTGATCTCGACAAAGCGCTTGGTCTTGGATTTGGCGCCGATGATTATATAAGCAAGCCATTTTCGATGATTGAATTAACAGCTAGAATTCATGCTGCCATTCGCAGGGCAACGCAATATCATACATCCGAAAGCAACTCCACCCTTCATTATGAAGGGCTCACCCTTGACTTAAATTCATTTACTGTAAATGTTAGAGGGAGAACTGTCCAACTGACATCAAAGGAGTTTCACATATTAAAGTTGTTTATGACCAATCAAAGCAGAGTATTTACAAAGGAACAAATATACCACTTTATTTGGGAAGATGATTATTACGGGAATGAAAATGTCATTAACGTACATATAAGGAGACTTCGTGAAAAAATTGAAAAGGACCCATCCAACCCACAATATATTAGAACGATATGGGGGATTGGTTATAAATTAGGTGTGTAGCTCATGATAACCATTCTTTTTTCAATGATTATTTTTTTAGTAATCATAAATGTCTTTCAGTATTTGTCCCGAAGAAAACTTAAGCAAAACCTTTATGAAATAAGTGGGAAATTAAGCGATATCATCCAATATGAAACATCTGAAAAAGTATTGATGCCGACCGATCAGCAAGCCATTCAGCAATTACTCATTCAAATAAACAGGCTATTGGATTTCAATCAAAAAGTTATTGCGGATTATGTAAAAACAAAAGATAGCTTAAGAAAATTAATATCCAATATGTCTCATGATTTAAAAACACCACTTACGGTTATTTTAGGTTATGTAGAAAAATTGAAACTGAATGAAATGATTACTGAAGAGGAAAAGAAGGTATTAATGGTAAGGCTGCATGAAAAAGTATTGAACTTAACTGGTTTACTTAATCAGTTTTTTGATCTGGTAAAAATAGAATCAGACGATTATGTGATTCCTTTAAGTAAACTTTCACTCAATGAGGTTTGCAGAAAAAATGTATTGGAGTTTTATGATTTACTGCTCGCAAAAGGACTTCAGGTAGAAGTTGATATCCCAGATCAGCATCTTTACATCTTAGGTAATGAGGAAGCCTTAAATCGTATCTTTAATAACCTTATTTCAAATTCAATTCGATATGGCAGTGATGGAGGGGTCTTCGGATTAACACTTCGAGAGGGTGATGGAGCTGTTTCTGTAGAGATTTGGGATAGAGGTAAGGGTATTGCCGAAATCCATCAAGATAGGGTGTTTGACCGGTTATATACATTAGATGATGCCAGAAATCCAAAATTTCAAGGGAGCGGATTGGGTCTAAGCATATCAAAACGCTTAACAGAAGAGATGAAGGGTACCATCCATTTATACAGTAAGCCTTATGAAAAAACGAGCTTTACCTGCATTTTCAAACAAATAACCTATTAAAACTTCTTTAAGAGATGTTCTAACGGAACAGCTCTTTTTTAGCTTCGGGATTGATATGAGCTCTTACGTCATTTTTCTAAACTTAAGGAACATGTAAGGATTGAGAAAGAAAAAAGATACTTTCTCTGACTAAGATAGAAGTAGATAGCAATAAGGGAGGCAAAGATGATGGATTATGTTGTTAAAACAAATAGCTTAACAAAAAAGGTAAAAGGGAAATTGCTCGTATCTAATGTGAATCTTCATATAAAAAAGGGTGAAATTTATGGTTTCCTTGGTCAAAATGGTGCAGGGAAAACGACAATCATGAAAATGCTAACAGGAATAATAAGTTCAACCACAGGAGAGATTGAATTGTTTGGCCAGAAGTTAACGAAAACCGAGAAGTCTGGCTTGAAACGGGTCGGAAGTATTATTGAGTACCCAATCTTTTTTGAACATTTAACTGCGATGGAAAATCTTCAGCTTCATTGTGAATACTTAGGTTTTTATGATAAAAAGGCAATTACACAAGCGTTGGAGATGGTTCATCTAACTGGGATTGAAGATAAAATGGTGAGCGATTTTTCGCTTGGGATGAAGCAGCGACTGGGAATTGTAAGAGCAATTATTACGAAGCCCGAACTGATTATATTAGATGAACCTACAAACGGCCTTGATCCAATTGGTATAAAAGATATAAGAGATCTAATTCGAATGTTAAATAAGGAATATGGAATTACTTTCCTTCTATCCAGTCACATCTTAGGGGAAATTGAAAAAGTAGCTGACAGAATTGGTGTCATTAAGGATGGAAAGCTCGTGAACGAAGTGACTTTAGCGGATATTAGTAAGCAACGGACAGACTATATTGAAATTGTCACAAAAGATGTGGAGAAATCAATCTATTTACTTGAGTATGAACTCCAAATTTCCAATATGAAAATTGTGCAGGATAATAGGATTCGAATATATGATCTCACTTTGCCGCAAAGCGAAATATCAAAAAAACTAATTATGCATGATGTAGATATCGAGGAAATACAAAAGCATACAAGTACTTTAGAAGATTATTTTTATCAACAAATTCATGGAGGTGGAAAAGTTGGTTAAATTAATGGAGTTGGAGTGGAGAAAGTTAAAGCGAAAAATGATCCTTAGTGAGCTGATTATATATTGGGGTATATTGATGTTTTTGCCCATGTTTTTTATTAAAATGGTCAGTGCGGAATTCGGTCAAAGTTATTCAACCATCATCCAGCTTATGATGTCAATGCAGCTGGGATTTGTCCTTTTCGGAGCTTCTCTTATTAATCAGGTTGTAATCGATGAATATAAAAATAAAACAATATCTCTTTCATTCGGATATCCGATTAGTCGAAAAAAATTAGTTATGGCAAAGGCTCTTTTTATCTCACTTTTTGTTTTCCTTTGTACGATAGTATCCTTTTTGTTATCTGGAGTGACAACTTATTTACTTGATCAGGCATTTCATATCATTAACGGGCAACCGACTGCTGAAGATATTACCACATATTTTAGTAAGATGATTGTTCATTCTTTAATTGTTACGCTTATTAGTTTAATACCGCTCTTTTTCTTTGGTATTTGGAAAAGAGAAACGATACCGACAGTTCTTTGTGCAATATTTCTAATGCAATTTCAAAATTTCTCTTTTCTACTGAATGTCAATCTTAATACCAATATTGTGAACACAGTGCTATGTTTATTAGGAGTAGTTAGTGTTTATCTCTCGATTAAAATGGTGGACAGAGTGGGGGACATTTAGTTTTGCCAACTCGTCACAAATTGATTAAAGCCTGGTATTATTCGGATTCATAGATAGTTGGATCATACATTAATTAGGTGATTAAGAAGGAGAATAAAGGAATGACTGTTTTTTTGTTGAAAGTGGATTTTAAAGCAACATTGAAAACACGTAAAGGATAATACATATTAATAATCATCAATATGTATTATCCAATATTATTTTTAATCAGTAAGTATGAAAATAAGTGCAAAACAAATTAATTTAAATCCAAGAAAAACTGTATGCCGATAAATGTATCTGTAATTAGATAAAAAGATTATAGATAAATAATAACCATGATTAAATATAAAAATTTGCATTTTGTCTCACTAAGTTAAGTATTCTTAAGATATGAGACGAAATTAACATTAAAAATATAACTTCCTATAATATATATTATGTAAACTAGAATAAAGAATTATACAAAATGATCACATCTTCATATTCCTCTTTTGTACACAGACACAAAGTTTAATACATTCATTTGGGTCATTAATTTGAGTACATAGTGTTATTAATCCACTTAAAACCTCACTACTTCACTATATCTGTTTTGATATACAAAATCGAGTACATTATAAACAATACAATCAATTTAACTGTAAACACACATACCACCGTTCATAAATTAATGAACGGTGGTATGTGTGTTGCCCTTTCAACCTATACCTCCTCGCTGGATAAAACTTTCCATTCTAGGTAAACGATATAAAGTTCAGAGGGGCGGTCTTTTCTGGGGTTTAAAACCCTTACATTGATGATTCATGTTCTATCTTGCTGAATCGAAAAAAGCTGGTTGAATGAATTGAGAACAGATCTGTCTGTCCTGATAGTTGTTTATTGCCTTTACTCCTCTTCATAGAGCGTAAGAAAGGAATCCGGCTCGGCACGTCCCTCTGCGATCGTGTTTACCCTGTCGACGAATTCCGGTAGAATCAGATGACGCAGAGGCTGGTCTACTTGATTCAATCGTTTGAATGCCTCCCGAGCCAAATCATCCCATTCCTTGTAGCGATGCAGATAATCATCCGGCATCACTACGGTGCTAGACGTCCCTTCCTCCGGTTCACACTCAAACGGTTCGTCTAACCCGAGTGTAGCATAGTCGCATGTGATTTGCTCTCCGGGGAGAATATCCCTCGACGCTAATTCAATCTCATAGACAGTCGATACCACATTTGGACTGAAGCTGTGATTTAAGTATCTGGCATGATCCCAGCACAGCACGTAGCGATCGTCATCGTTGAGGTAGGCATATTTATAGACGATTTCCCTTCTCATTAGCTCAAGCGATTCAATCTCATCTTCCTCGAGGATGATGTCCAAATCATCTAATGCCCAGATGATCGTTCCTTTGGGAATCATTTTTGTGGCAAAAACGCCCACACCAATCTTTTCATTGACAAACCGAATCTCAGTATCTGGATGTATCATTGATTCTGTTCACCCTTTCTCAAAACTTACTATTACAATATATAGAAGATTCGTTTAATTGACTGTTCATTAGTGTATTTTCTCCAAGTTCAATCAGCGGAATTTTCTTCTGGAAAAATGAAATTGGTCGCTTTAATGGAAAAACCACAGAAATTTAAAAATAAACAGAAAAAATGATGCATGATAACTTTCATCAAAACTTCATTTGTAATTCATCATCATAGATCATCTTTTGAAAAATTCGAGGATAAAAAGTTTGCAGTAAGCATCTACAAAAAAAGATGGTACTTAAATCTTAATAAGGAGAATTCTCTAATTTGGTGACCTTACAGGAGCTTACAAATTAATACCTAAATATGATCCGACGTTAATAACTAGTGAATTAATGATGGGGAAAGTTAATTTAGCAAATCAAACGATTTTAGATCGAGGAAAAAGAGAAAAGAACGCTTCCCTCCCCTTCATCCCATTGTCTTTCCGTTAATTCAAGACTATTAAGCAATTCTTTAGAGCAGCAAAAACATACAGTAATCCGCTTTTATAATTTAAAAAATCCGCTCTCCGTTGTTCTTCAATATCAGCTGGACTAAACTTTCTAAAAGTTTAGTCCAGCGTTTATACAAAGCTACAGGCAGCGATAATTAATATCAATTTACAATCAGAAAGTCCCCCACAATTCCCTTTGTCAAAAGCTCGATTACATGATTTTTTGCTGATATAGCCAGATTAACACGAACATAGACATTCATATGATTACTATCCGAATGATGAAGCTAATATTACAAACAGTCAACGCTCCTGAACGATTAGCTGTTCATTAATTAAGTCTTACAGTATCTCGGGATTGGATTCAGAAAGAGTAAAATAAATTTTTCTTTGGTGTACATAATATAGGGAATAACCAATGATAGTAAAAGTGTTATGAAAAGGGTGAACAAATGGAAAGAAATAGCGCGATTGACTTTATTAAATTTTTTGCAATTTTTTCTGTTGTAGTCATTCATGTATTCCCAAGGGATAGCCAAATTGGTCTTTTTATTCTCGATAACTTCTCAAGGTTTGCGGTGCCATTCTTCTTTACGGCTTCTGGTTATTTGTTCGGTAAAAAGATAATACACACAAGGGATTCCATAGATTATTTTAAAAGGTACATTATAAAAATCTTAAAACTGTATTTGTGCTGGCTCTTCTTTTATATGATGTATGATGTTCTTATTCTTTATAAAGCTGCTGCCGATGTACCAAAGGAATTTGCGCAATACATTAATCAATTTTCATTTCTTGACCTTATATATTACGGAACTGGGACTAGCGGATACCAATTGTGGTTTTTAACCGCATTAATTTGGAGTGTTATCATTCTATTCGGTTTTTTTAAGTTAAATAAAGCAAGGCTTCTTTTAACCATTAGCCTATTATTCAACTTGTTAGGTCTTTTCGGACAATCATATACGGTGTTCTATGATCTTCCTCTAAGTACAAGGGATGCTTTATTCATTGGTCTTTTTTATACAACTTTGGGATTCTTCTTTGGGTATGATAAATTCTTTAAAAAGTCAAGAGCAATAACAGCCAAAACCAATTTGTTATTAATTTTGATCTTCTTTACTATCCAAGTGGTAGAAGGATACTTATTAGAAAAGATATTATCAGGAAGTCATGGGGAATATTTTATTTCTACCATCTTTTTAACTGCATTTCTTTTTTTATTTGCATTAAATAATAAAACATTGGGGAAGGATTTGTTCATTACTAAAGTAGGAGGAAGAGCCCTGGGTATATACATTGTTCATGTAGTCTTCATCGATATTTTTGATTTAATTATATCGGCAGCAAAAATGGATCATATATCCGACAATTTATTGTTAAAACTATTTGAGACACTCCTTATAATTTCTATGTCGTACATATCTTATGACCTACTTCAATATTTCAAAAGGAGTTTAAGCAAATTGATAACAAACAGATAGTGAAAAGTTACAACGATAAAGGAGCATGAGTCCTGAAGTCCGATGCTTCTTCTTAATATTTACGCTTGAAAAACCATAGGTCCACGCTTTCTTAATACGAGTATACTTACGCGTTGGCGTATAAAAAAAGCACACTTTTTGACGCTTGTTCTTTGGAAATATACTAACAAACTAACAACACTGCCGTTTTAGTCCTGGATGAAATTTTACTGAATTAACATACCCGTTTGTTCAAAAAAAAATAAATATGATCCTTTGCAACCCCTACTTTATTTTATTATTTGTTTTCCTTCTACTCCACTAAAGACAGATTATCGTAAACGCTAGTATACGATCCATCTAATAGATATTGTTTAGTTGATATGCATAGGATACTATCCCATATCAACTATGCGGTATTTGCTTGAACCAGTTATATAAACAAAGGTAAATGCCTCTCATAATGAAAAGACCTCCAACAGAATGCTGGAGGTCTTTTCATTATCATTTAAACTTATCCGGAAACTGCTTTACAACTCCCGCAGAGATAGTATCTGCCATTAGGATTATATGTGTGACCCCTTCGTCAATTGAAACGATTCTTTCGTTCCAATTTTTTGCTAAGCTAATTTCAAATGCATATAAAGTAAATTTTTTAGATCTTCATTTTTCAAATAGGGGTTGGCACCGCTAAGGAAAGCTGCTATTTCATCAGCATTTCTATACCATTCTTTATTTAGCTGTTTCACCAAGACCTCATTTCCGCTTTTAGCCGCATCTACAATCTTTCCCGCAATAACAATATGTTCCTTAAGCAAATCCGTAAGTTTGTTCCCGGCTTTCTCTCCGTATACTGGCTTTATAGCATTTCCAATATCCTCCTGATTTTTCAGAAGCCTGGTCAATACCTGTTTTTGATCCTCCGCTCCAGCTGTCGTTGCACTTGTAATGTAATTACTTGTCCACAATACATGATCAATCCAAAGTTTCCTGAATTCATTTGCGAACTTTACCTCAGATTGACTAACACTTTGTACCTGCGGTTTAGCGTATGCACTGGTTGTTCCAGACACCATGTTTAGAGGAAATAAAAAAATGAAACCCATCAACAATAATTTTTTCATAACACCATCTCCTTCCAAAGATTAAAAACACCTTTTTATTATTGATATATGGGATTTTAATATTCATGATAATGGTTCTACTTACCCTGTTGAACGGTAAATTGGACTTAGATGAGCTCACATCGTCCTATGTAAGCTGTTTTTCTATAAAAGTATTAATACACGGACACTACAACGTCGCAATTTGCACTTAAAATATGATGAATTAATGTTTAAATTAATTGAAACTTCAAGAATGAGGTGCCAAGAAATAGTGGATTTAATATGGGAGCAAGTTAATATAGAAAATCAAACGAGTTTTAGTTAGAGTAAAAGGGAATTAGACTCCCCCTTCTTCTCAATATCTTAATGTCTTTTTGATTGATTCTGTCACTTGGAACTTCCTATAAAAGATAATTTTGTTCTAGTACTTCATTAATTTTTTTTTATTGATATTTGTATTCTGCCTGTTAAAACTATTTACTACATGCTTGATATAGGAGAGTTTGAACAGAATGGCTCTCTTATTCATTGATGAATTCTAGAATTCAGCATGATTTTTTGCCCTTCACATGCCTTCCTGGACAAAATTGCAGCAGCAAAAAAAATCCCAGCTGGAAGCATAGGATCTTTTTTAACTTAAATATAATTAAAGTTTGTTCTCTACCGGATGAACTGGCGCTTCCTCTATACTACTGTCGTCAGCAGACTTTTTAGACCAGTAAGTCGCGAGAATTGGTCCGGATATGTTGTGCCATGCAGCAGCCAGGACACTTGGAAGTGCCGCTAGAGGACCGAAATGTGCAGTAGCAAGCGCAACGCCCAACCCTGAGTTCTGCATGCCTACCTCAATCGAAATTGCTCTTCTATTCACTTCATCAAGTCCAAGCACTTTCGCTGCTAAGTAACCGAACAGCAGCCCAAATCCGTTGTGAAGCATTACGGCAGTGAAAATTAGGAACCCGGATGCAGCAATGCTAGTTGCATTGCCTGAGACTACTGCGCTTACAATCGTAATGATAGCTGCTACCGAAATAAGCGGTAAAACGGTTAAGCTTTTTTCAACTATTACAGGGAAAAACCGCTTAATGGCCAAACCTAAAACAATCGGAAGAAGGATGACTTGGATAATGGACTTAAACATATCAAAAAAATCAACAGGCATCCATTGTCCTGCGAGCAAAAGCAGAAGCAGTGGCGTCATGATTGGAGCCAGTAAAGTTGATACCGAAGTCATAGCTATCGACAAAGGTACATTGCCTTTTGCCAGATAAACCATAACGTTAGAGGCTGTTCCGCCTGGTACACATCCGAGCAAAACCAGTCCTGCAGCTAATTCTGCTGGTAAATTCATGAGTTTCGCAATAAGGAATGCCACAGATGGCATGATGATAAACTGGGCGCAAACCCCAATTATCACGGGCAGTGGTTTAGTAATGATGATTTTAAAATCAACGGCCTTCAATGTAAGCCCCATACCAAACATTACAACGCCAAGCAATATTGTAATATATCCCCCCAATCCCAAAAATGGCTCTGGAAAAATAAAGGCAATGACGGAAATTAAGATAACCCAGACAGCAAAATATTTGCCTGCTAATGCACTGAATGCTTCCAATACTTTCATTTCATCACACTCTTTCTTGCATGAATATTTTACTAGGATTTAATAAATTATCTGGATCAAGGGCTTCTTTAATTTTTTCCATCACAAACAGAGAGTTCCCATGTTCTTTTTTCTGATATTTTTGTTTACCGACCCCAACTCCATGTTCACCAGTGCATGTTCCCTTACGCTCAAGGGCATATAGGACAATTTGTTCATTTAGCTGTTCAGCTCTTTTAAATTCTTCCTGATTTTTGTTATCGATCATTAAGAGCACGTGATAGTTACCATCGCCTACATGGCCGACGATCCCACCGGTAAGGCCTAGTAAATCAACAGCTTCCCTTGCATGGTGAATTGCACCAGATAGCTCTGAAATCGGAAGGCAGACATCAGTCACCATCAGTTTTTTTCCAGGATTGCCTTGAATATAAGCATAGGCAAGATTATGGCGAGCTTCCCATAGGCGGTTCCTGGCAGCATTATCTGTCTCAAATTCAATATCGAGACAATTATGTTCTGCTACTATTTCTTTAGTGAACTCTACATCTTGCTTCAAACCTGCTTCATTACCATGAAACTCCAAAAATAGTGTAGGCGCTTCGTTATAGCTTGTATCACTATAGAGGTTAACCTGCTTCATTGATGGTTCATCGACAAGCTCCACCCTTGCGATTGGAACACCTGACTGCAAAATGGAAACAACAGCTTCTACCGCATTGGTCAATTCCGGAAATGATGCTCTTGCCGCCATAACGTGTTCAGGAATTCCGTAAACTCTCAACGTCAATTCCGTAAAGCAGCCTAGCGTTCCCTCAGATCCAACAAAAAGACCGTTTAGATGGTAACCAGATGAAGATTTAGCGGCCAAATTGCCAGTATGAATAATGGAACCATCTGCAAGAACCACTTCAAGATCGCGGACTTGGTCACGCATCACACCATATTTAACTGATGTCGTTCCACTGGCATTTGTTGCAGCCATTCCGCCAAGAGTTGCATCAGCACCCGGATCCACTGAAAAAAACAAACCGTATTTTTTCAGTTCTTTGTTTAGTTGCGATCGCGTTACGCCAGGCTGAACCTTAACGAGAAAATCGTTTTCACGCACTTCAAGGATTTTATTCATTAGTGAAAAATCAATGGTTATGCCTTGATGGTAAGGTATGACATGCCCCTCGAGGCTTGATCCCAAACCAAAAGGAACCATCGGGATTTTGAACATATTTGCTAATTTCACAATTTCACTTACTTGCTGTGTTGTTTCTGGAAATACAACAATATCAGGAAGACTTACAGCATGATATGACTCATCTCTTCCGTGTAATTCTCTCACAGTCTGGTTTTCTGTCACTTGATTTTCCGAAAGAACTTCCTTTAAAGCTTTAATCAAATTTACACTAGCCGCTTCCATTCAATTCTCCTTCTTTCTGCTATGACCTCTATTTTTGTCCTATTAAAAGTTTTGGTCGCTCCATACCAAGAATTAGTATTGTATTAATAAATGGTTTCCCCCTCCTTACTAACTTAAATTGATATCGCTTCCATTTATGAATGGTCCATGTCGAACCATTCTTTATCATTACATAATTGGTCTAACCAATTTTCATTATACTAAATTTTTTGACTTTTTCAACAATTATCCTTTTATTAGAATTCTCCATGCACAAATGCTTATAATGTTAGTGATTATAGATGGTTCCCCACCCGTATTAGCAAAATGAAATCACCTGTAATTTCCAAATGAACGAGAATGACTGAAACTATATCTATTATTGGTCTAACCAATTTTAATGTTTGATTTTTTAAAATAATTATTTGTTTTGTTATAAAATTGCGCTTCCCCTTGATTCATAAAAGAATGCTTGTTAAAATTATTCGACTATTAGTCGTACCAACATGATTTTAGGGTTGATGTTGAAGGATGTGAAGGAAGTAATGGATTCTATACCAATTAAATCCCCAAAAGTGTACGAAATCATCTTCAATCAAATTAGGGAATCTTTTATTAGCGGTGAATTGAAACCAGGAGATAAATTACCCCCTGAACGGGAGTTGTCCAACCGTTTTAAAGTGAGTCGAACATCAATCAGAGAGGCCCTTCGAGTATTGGAAATTAACGGAGTCATTGAGGTCAGACCAGGTGATGGGACATTTATCAGAAAATCTGATGTTCAGTCACTGATCGAACAGCTATCCACCTCAATCATCAAAGCTGAAGACAACATGGTCTATGAAATGCTTGAAGTCCGTCGAGTAATTGAAACCGAATGTGCTTTTCTTGCTGCACAGAGAGCAAACTCTCTTGATTTACAAAATATCCTTAAAGCTCTAGAAGAAATGGCACGGTCGGAACATGATGAAGAATTAGGTTTGCGAGCAGATTTACATTTCCACTATAGTATCGCACAAGCCACAAACAATTCCATATTTGCTGGATTGGTCCATACCCTTAGTGATCAAATGAAAGATACTATCCGTGCCACCAGGCGACATCGTTTCGCAAAACCGGGTCATTTTCAAGAAACGCTTCAAGAACATAAAGAAATCTACCATTCTATCGCACTAAAAGAAGCGGACAAAGCCAAGCAATTAATGGATGCCCATATCCTTCGCATTAGAGAACAGATGGCCACGGCTACACTTGAAAGCATTGGAGATGACGCCAAAATTGCTGCTTATCAAAATGAAAAAGACCATCAACGTAATGCTGAAGGTGATAAATAAGCGTCCGCTCGCGATATAACTAACCAGAACATGGCGGTATACCTGATCTTTTTAGGTGACCAATTAAATTTGACATTAAAAAAGCGCCTTTCTCAGAGGGCGCTAAGCTGGTTTTATTATAGTTAAAAAATTGATCCCCTATATAAGTAAATGTTGTTTTTATCCTTTTGACATAGTGTAGTAATCAACGTTACATTCTTTTAGTGCATCATCAATCAATATAAGCTGATCATTAATCATTGATAAGTAGGAAATATGATAGTCATTAATTTGTTCCTTTAACTCCAACAGCAGCGTTTTGTCCCTAAGTACAAGGTAAATCTCGTCTGGATGTAACATATCACTTCTCCTTTTAGTCAAGATATTACCTTTTACCCAAATTATTACAACCATTAACTTTTAGATGTTTTGTACCATATTTAACAAAGGATATTTAGCTGGAGTTGGACAATAAGTTTTTTATTGGAAACCTGTCGTATATTAGTCTTTAACGTCGAATATGCCCCCTTCTTACTTTGTTGTGTTAGACTTAATAGATAAAACCATATTTTCTTGGGTTTAATTGACTTTTCTTAGTCACACATGTATTAGGAAAGGAGTGCATTAAATGGAGAAAATCAGCGTTTTTCTGGATGACTATCGGAAAGCACCCGATGGCTATGTGTTAGTCGAGACTATTGACGAATGTATAGAGCTATTGCAAAACTTTGATATTGAACATCTCTCTTTGGACCATGACTTATTAAATAAAACCAGGAATGGTTTTATGCTTGTTCAAAAGATGGTCAAAGAAAAACTATTTGCCAATCGCATTACTATTCACTCTGCCAATTCAGTTGGCGGTAAAGCAATGTACAACTGTTTAAAGCAAGCACAACAGAATTTAACTATGCCCCCTGCCATTATTGTATCCTTACGACCATTGCCCCTCAAATTCTTCCCGTCAAAGGTACTGCAGCATTATATAGATATACGATAAACCCTTCTAAAACTCAATCTCAATGTTTCGTAATGATTTTATTAAATTTGTTAGTAGGGGTAGGAAAGCTTTCCAAATAACAATATCTTAGAAGGAATTCCAAGTCCTCCCTAATAAAATAAGACCTTTAATGGCAGCAACTTTATTTTATAAGTCGTTGCCATTTATCATGATGGAGTTCACTCTAGTAGATAGATTACTAGTACATGAATACAACAAGTTTCCTGCAGTTTACGCCTATCGCCGCAAACATTTTTATGTATTTGGGAAAGGGAAAAACATTCACCCTCTCCCCTCGCTTGAAATAATCACAACAAGGGATTCGTTATAATCCGTTCCAACACTAATATTACTTTTGAGCTGGTGAGGTTTTTCACGGTTTGTGACTAGTTTTTTTCATTTCGGATTATGCGGACAGACTGCTCTGCCATATACTCCGCTCCTCTGGAAACATTATATACGACTGCGTATTCAGCACCTAAATATTGTAGAATATTTTGTATCTCATGAAATGGATTCTTTTTTCCGCAAGTATAAATATCAATGGCAGCATAATTCTTCTCTGGCCATGTATGAATGGACATATGTGAGGTGGATAGTATTAGCGTTCCTGTAACACCATATGGTTCAAATTTATGAAAGCTGCGATTCAAGACAATCATTTCCAACCGCTCTGCTGTATGATTCAATTGTTTTTCTAGTTCCTTTGCGTCATCAAGAATACTAGATTTACAGTTAAACGCATCAATAATGACATGGAATCCTTTAGTTTCCAATGTTTGTTCCCCCTTCTCTATCAATCAATGGGCCCAAATCACTTATATCCATAAGTGTGGCACACTCCATTACTATTTAATTATTACAGTTTATGCATGTATGAGTGATTGCGGTTGGACAACCTTTTTAAAAATCCGCAAAATCACAAATAATTAAGTCATTTATTTACTTACGGGAGTATGTATAACATTTGGAGATATCTTTAAAATTATTCAAAAAATATCGCCAACATAATAAATAAAAGTTGGCGAATCCCTAAAATAGATTTCAATTATCCATTTCCTGCTGATAAAAGCTATGAAGTGTGAGTTGATCAAGTGTATTTACTTTGGCATAGATACGCCCATAAAAGTGATAATTCTTAAATTGAAACAAAGAAGATAAATCTTTTGGAAGAGTTCCATAGGGGACATTAATTGAAAGTTTATCCATGCGTTTCGTCCTGAATTTCTTTGCAGCTATATGAAAGCCCCAGTCACCAAAAGATGGAACGATTGTGTGGTAACTCATGACATCGAACCCAACACTCCCGATTGTCTGTCCTATACTCCAATAAACGAGCGGGGCATCATCCGGTGAATTGGATTGACAGACGAGTACGCCTTCATCTGCAAGGAAACTGTATAGATGGCTAAAAAGCTCTTTTGTGTATAATTTGGCTAAGATTTCATTTGCTGGGTCCGGGAAATCCACAATGATCACATTATATTTGCGAGTATTTGACGAAACGTATTTCTGGGCGTCCTGGATATGAACTTTTACACGTTTATCAAGGAATGATCCCTCGTTAAGCTCTACAATCTTGCGAACTTTCTTTGCTACTTTAATGATTTCCGAATCGATGTCAACAAGATCAACACGTTTGACATCACTGTACTTGAGGACTTCTCGAAGGGCTAGTCCATCTCCTCCCCCTAAAATTAAGACGCGTGTCCGTTTTTTAGACAGAGCCATCGCAGGATGAACGAGTGCCTCATGATAGATGCGTTCATCCAATGATGAGAACTGCAGTTGTTCATTGAGATACATTCTTATATCTTTAGCTTCCACTACATTGATATCCTGATATTTGCTAATCCCTTCATGAAGGACTTTATGCTTGAGTGCCTTAATTTCCCTGAGACCAATTTGGTCCCAGATATCTCCGCCGTTAAACGTTCGGCTTTCGTCTTGCATCCCATTCTTATTATTCATTTTAATCTCCTCTTTATCTTTGATGTAATGTCTCCGTTAAGGCTAGTATATGAAGGCCCTTGCTAGAACGTTTGCACAATTGTCCCATTAATTTTATTGGGAGATAGTTACTGTCCATGAATCTTAATATAATGACTCACTTGGGAAATCAGTAGTGCAGATAGAATGAATCCTTAATAAAATAGATCACTACCGGATCAGAATCTAACAGGGAGTGATCTATTTTGGTCCAAAAGCCATAAGTGTTGATTTAAGTCATGATTTCACTTCATTAAAATTTCAGCAGGTCTCCTTTATGCGCTTCGAGCATTTCATCCAGTATTTTTTGGCAATGGTGTCTGATGGTACTATAGGATTTATGGTCATCGCCACTAAAGCTTTATGATAATCTCCTGTGACAGCTTCAGCAGCGATCCTTTCAAAAGAATTAATTTGCTGGACCAATCCCGGACTGCTACTGGCAGATCGCCAATGCTGATTGGTCTTGGCCCTTCTTTGGTGACCAGATTCATTGGCTGATTCATCTGGAATACTCGCTATCGCCCCGTAATTGCGTATATTGACTGGCTGAATATCCCGCTTATCATTGTAAATCGAATTGATGAGACTGCAGGCCGCTTCGCTGTAATACGCTCCACCGCGCTTTTCTAGTTGAGCCGGTTTAACATTAAGTCCAGGATCTCTATACAATTCAAATAGGTCCATTTTCAGTTGTTGAATGACCTCAGCCTGCGTCCCATTTATTGCTGAAGATTCCTTTTCTTCGATAACGGCCTTTGAATAGCCAAATGTTGCGTAATACTCGTAAAATACAAAAAAAGCAATTCACATGAAGTGTAATTGCTTTTTTAAGAAATATATGTTCGTGCTTCATCCACTCACACGGTGGATTATTAATTTTTTTCGCCTAGTTTAATTAGATCTGACATTACTTGTTTTTTACGATCGATAAAATCGTAATGGTGCTAATAATGCAAAGCGTGCCAAGCCACTCGGCAAAGCCAAATGTTACATTCAGCCAGAAAACGGATATTAAGGTTGCGGATAATGGTTCAACCGAAGCAAATAAACTTACCTCAGCAGCCGAGATGAATTTGGTACTTTCCAAATAAAAATAAAAAGCAATGATCGTACCAAAAATGATGATGAATAAAACCGCTGAAAATGAAGGTAACGTCCAATTGCCTTCAAATGCCCATGGGGGATGGATGATGCTAAAGCATATGCCTCCAATCAACATGCCCCATCCCACAACAATCATCGCTCCCCATCTAGAAAGGAGTTTATACGGCTGCAATGTATAGAATGCCAATGCAAAGGCTGATGTTACTCCCCAAAATACTGCCCACCCGGAAATGGATAATGTACGTATGCTTCCTCCCGTCACAAGCAAAAAGGTGCCTAAAATCGCTATGATCACAGCTACACTCACTGTAATGCTTGGAAAACGTTTGGAGCGAATGGCTAAATAACAAGTGATCAGGGCCGGTGCCAAATATTGAAGGACAGTGGCAGTGGCTGCGTTGCCATGTTCAATCGCTGCAAAATATGTGTATTGAACAGCGAGCATTCCCAGAATGGCAAAAAGGATAATATGAAGCGCCTCTTTTTTGGTTCTCCAAATCTCAAAAACTTTCAGCCTTTCATTCTTATAAGCGACACCCAATAAGATGATTCCAGATAGCAACAAGCGTACAACAGTGAGCCACTCAGGACTGAAACCTTGCTGCTGAAACAGATATTGAGCTGCCGTCCCTGACACTCCCCATAACGCAGCGCCAGTCAGTACTAGTGCAATCCCTTTGTTTCTTGAAGGTGATATAGCAACTAAAGTATCATTACTCATTTTTTTCTACCCCGCTTTTTACACGTTCCGTATGGGCTTGAATTCTTAAATAACTTTCTTTCCAATTCTTTTCTATCACCTTAAGCACCATAGTGAGATTTTCATTCCTTAATGCCTGTATAATCTGTGCATGCTCATCAACGGAAAAGTGAACATCACTTACCTGATTGAAATAAAACAGTTCCATTCGTATAAGTTTTTGTTTAAGTCCCGATAGAATCCGCTTCAATTCATCATTTGTAGAAAGATTGATGTAAATGGAATGAAAGTCATTATCTTTCTGAACGGCGACTATTTGATTTCCTTCGTCGATTGCTTTTTTCACTTCATGATTGATGGCTTCCATTTCTATTAAGTGTTTTTCTTCAATGAAATCAAAAGCCTGTTCCATAGCCAGCTTTTCCAGTGTCCAAACAATGGAGTATATGTCTAATACCCCATCGAATCTAATAGGGGAAACAATAGTTGAACGGCTCGGCTTGGTCTCGACAAATCCCTCATCCTCAAGCCTTAATAGTGCTTCTCTTATTGGGGTTCTGCTTACTCCCAACTGCTCGGCTAATTCTTTATCGCGTAATTGCTGGCCTGGCGTTAGGATTCCCTGCACAATCCAATCCCGCAAGATCATGTATGCTTCTTCACGTACAGAAGTACGTTTTATTTTTTGAGATGAATTTGTATGCTTCAACGGCTATCCCTCCTTAAAATACAGATATATAATATGCAATATATCACATATTGCGTGCCGTAGAAAGAAATTATAGAAAATTTAAATCTTTGATCCTTTCTTAAAACATCAAGCACATTTTCACATGATAAAAGGGAATCCTTCCATAGTAAAAACATTTCTTTTGGAATGATGAAAGTAATCCTTCTACCATGAGTCCTCGAGCTTTAAGATTTACAACGATTCACTGAAAAAAAGTTCTATTTTTCTGAATATCCATAGTATGTATTTTTAAATTCTTAGAACACTAGACTGAGACTTACGGCATTTTAGTTTAATGCTCCTGGAACTCACAAAGATTAGATAGTTTTCGCAAATGAAATGAATACTTCTTCAATTTACTGACCATTTCATGTGAAATTCGGTGTTTCTAAAAAAATGTCTTGAAAATGTCTTGGTGCTGACCGCACACATTACATGAATATTCTATTTCCAATGCATCTTCAGTTACTGTATGAACTGTCTCTTTTTTACAAGTTTCACAAAATCTCTTTTCGGATATTTCTTTCATTTATCATTCACACTCCGTTTTATCATCAATTTTTGTAGCCTTGTTAATATTATTTTGCGAATATCCAACAGAAAAAATACCTTTTTCCTGAAGTACCTCAAAAAGAAGGTAAAGAACTCAGTGAAAAAGGTACTCAAATTGTTAATTTAACCTTGGATTCCAATACATCAAAGCTGCATGAAACGGATATTCGTATTCGAAAACTCCCTCTTTTTCCACCACATATTTATTTAGGATCGTTTTTACTTCATCATAAGAAAAATGATCATCAAGAATTTTTGTTGTATTATCTCGGATCACTTCTTCATAGGTGGAATAGATTTTTTTACTTTTCAATTTAACGATCTTACAGTCCGCCAGTATTCCAAGTTGATACAAAACATTCAAGATGTGTATGTAATCCCGTTTTCTTAAATTGATCGTATATCCTCGTTTCTTCAATTCCATATAATGAGGTTTTTCTGGTCCGGTTGTCATACCTACTATCACTAATCGAGCTGCAGAATCATTCATTTTTAATAAGGTTTGACCGATTTCTGTCATACGGTAATAACAGTTAAAACCAAATACTACATCATATTTGACTTTTTTTGTCTCACTTTCCCACTTATCATGAATCAACTCCATGTTTTCGAAACCTTTTTCGTTCGCCTGGGATTCCAAAAAATTAATAATGCTTTTGGAACTATCTATACAAGTTAGCTTCCTGACTTCTTTTGCAATTTCAAATGTATAATTACCCCATCCAGGTCCGATTTCCAATACATGATCATCCTGTTTTAATAATGCCAATAACTCTTGCTGCACAAGTTTTGCATAAGGGTCAGCTTTATGTTGTTTTTTCGCTGCAACCTTGGAAGCCCAAAAAGCTTCTTCTGCAGCATCATCCTTTAGCCTGTTAGGTATGTTTCCTGTATGATCTGCCATCGCCTGTTTCCAAAGTTCAATATAATCTGTCATCTTTTCTCCCCTGAATTCGTATGTATTTATCGGTTTTCAAATTAAAGCAAACAGCCAAATACTTCCTCTTTTAAATATATTAGCATACTATAGCTAAAACTTTGTTTTACACATAAGAAAAAGGAGCAAAAACTTTGCTCCTTTTTCAACTATTGCTTATTTGTTTATACTTTTATCTTTTCGATAAAGCTGACCACGTATTTTCAAGCCATTTATCAAAGTCAGCTCCTTTTTCACCCTCATATGTATCATATATATCCATTCTCATCTTCTGGAGTTTCTCTTTGAATTCAGTATATGTGTGATTTTCTGGTAAACTCTTCTTGATCCTGACTAAGATTTTGGTCAAACCTTTAACCAACTCGCCTTTTTTCCTTGCTGGCAATTGAACATTTTCACCTAAACTTTTCAATTGACGGTAGGCGGCCTCTTGAACTTTATATACAGAATCATTACTCATGATATTTGTGAGAATGTCGATTACTTGTTTATTTTTTGACTGACCTAATTCTTCGATCGCATCTAAACGTTCTCTCCAATTAGATTTGCGATTGGCAGATTTTTTTAATTCCTCATAGTTGGCAGGTAACTCGATACCCTTTGTTTCTTTGTTGTTCAAATGAATCATTTCTCCTTCTGTCTTAGTAATCCGGATATCAAAAATGTTAATCCGATACTACAATAATCCCATTACCAGGAATGGTTTATTACATTCCTTATTATACCCTTTTCTATATTTTAATATAGTTAAATTTGTTATTCATCTGTTGTATCCTCAATCAGCCGGGTGCCGGGGGTGCGATGCTTTGCTTCTACAAACTTACCTGCACCTATAGCTCAATAAGTAGCTTCAACAGTAAAAGGCATAAATCCTGCCTGGATTCATGCCCCTATAGTTGACTATGAAGTATGCAGATATTAATAGCACAAATCTAGTCCACGTAATGTTTTTTATAATCTGGATGGATAGAAAACTTTTTACGTAAATCGGCGAGGTTTTCACCAAAACTTCCTTCTAATAGTTCTCTATGCTTCTCCATGATTTCCATCAGATACAAATCATGGATCATAACTTCTGTAATGGGCATCACTAATCCTACATGCATGGTCCATGCTGCACGGCTATCTTTGCCAAGCGAAACAATGCCTGCTACTACTTCTGAATCATCTCCACTGATAACAAGCCATCGTCCGCCATACTCTTCTGTAATTGCATAGCCCATATAATGGAGGTAAACATTAGCAAAATCACAGACGATTTCCCCATAGGCAATAATTGTTACATTGACTCCTTTATTTGCTGCCTGTCTCAGTTCATACTCTAATTCTTCGAATTCGTCTTCCCATATCTCTAAAAGTATTCTTTTTTTAGCAGATAATATACAAGCTTTTACCTTATCGAGTATTTCATTGCGCCCCATGATATTCCATATATTTTCACGGTCATTTGCAGAACGTTCAAACTCCGCTAATGATTTTTCTGCCCGTTCAAAATTCTCTTCTGCTTTTATCCGACGGTTTTTTATTAGCTCCTTTGCAGGTACAGGCGTATATTGAGGTGTGTTTCCAGGACTAACCAGAATATCTCCTCTTATTGCGAGACTGTCCAGAATTTCATATATTCTTGAACGTGGTACACCGGAGTTTTTTGCGACTGCATAGCCTGTTAATGGCGATTCTTCCAATAAGGTAAGATATGCTTTCGCTTCATATTCGGTAAAGTTTAGATTTTTTAATGTTTCTAAAATGTTTTCTTTCATAATCCCTCCAAAACAACCTTAGTCGCTACCTTTGTAACTAATATTTTAACAAAATCTGTTGACGCTTTCCATTTTCATCTAATATACTTACATAAGTAGTTACTTAAGTAGCAACTAATAAGAAGTAAGGGAGAAATAGTATGGATAGCTTACTTACATACAT
Organism: Peribacillus sp. N1; assembly: GCF_054600815.1. Classification (NCBI taxonomy): domain Bacteria; kingdom Bacillati; phylum Bacillota; class Bacilli; order Caryophanales; family Bacillaceae; genus Peribacillus; species Peribacillus sp. N1. The sequence continues at coordinate 800,126 of NZ_BAAHZO010000001.1, forward strand.
ATCAATTGTTGCAATGATGGTTATTATACCAGGAGCAGATACTATGCTCTTAGTGAAAAACACGCTTAGCCATGGTACAAAAGCGGGACGGTATACGGTTCTCGGAATGGCAACGGGACTTTCTTTTTGGACGCTTATTGCAATCCTTGGACTATCTGTTGTGATTGCAAAGTCTGTGATTCTTTTCAGTGCAATCAAATATTTGGGAGCCGCCTATTTAATTTATTTAGGAATAAAAAGTTTTTTTTCTAAAAGCGTCTTTTCTTTAAAGGAAATTCAAGCACAAGCAAATACACCTGCAAAGCATTCAAATCGGCATAATAAAGATTCCTTTATGCAAGCATTACTTAATAATATTCTTAATCCAAAGACCGTTTTAGTTTATATTACAATCATGCCGCAATTTATCAATTTGAACGGAAATGTAAACCAGCAATTGATTATATTAGCTTTCATATTAACCTTACTCGCTGTATTGTGGTTTCTATTTCTTGTTTATCTAATTGATTATGCAAAAAAATGGATGAACAACTCCAAATTCCAAAAAGCATTCCAAAAATCAACAGGCTTAATATTAATTGGTTTTGGCATAAAAACAGGAATTTAATTTCATTTACCAAAACATCTTATTTGATTCCATCCGTTCAGAAAATTGAACGGATTTTTTATAAGTATGTAACGTACAGCTAACATACTGTAAACTAACCTGCACCGATAGTTTTAAAGAAAAAGCTTCCTTACAATCTTCCATCCGTATATATGGCGCTGCAATATTGATCTGCAAAGACATTTTTCGCCTTACATCATCAATGGAGAATGATCAAGTTCCTAACATAAAAACGTCAGTATTTTCTCATAAGAGAAGAAAATACTGACAAGTAATCCCTACTATGAAGTTTAAGCATCCTTTCAATCCAAGCCACAAGCCTTGGCAAGTATTTCAACAAGGTGCATACTTTTCATTTGGTTCGCCGCTCCCTCCCTCTGGATGCCAATGTTCATTTGCATTTGGCAGCCAGGGTTAACCGTCACTACGGTTGTTGCTTTGGTTTCTTTTAAGTTCTTCATTTTCTCATCAAGAATTTTCATGGATTCATCAAAGTGGAGAAGATTGTAAATTCCTCCTGATGCACAGCAGCGGTCAAACCCTTCCATTTCCACATAGGAAACCCCTGGTATGGATTGCAATAATAAACGAGGTTCCTTTTGGACCTTTTGAACATTGCGTAAATGACATGAATCTTGATAAGATACGATGCCTTGCCATTCTTCAGTAAAGGGAAGCGGCCCCAATTGATGAAGAACTTGACTGATATCTTTTGATTTTTCCGAAAAAACCCTTGCCGCCCCAGCCCATTCGCGATCATCTGACAATAGATGTCCATATTCAAGAAGCGTGGCGCCGCAGCCTCCTGCGTTATTTACAATGACATCCGCATCTGTTTTCATGAAGGCCTGGATATTCCTCTTTGCCAACGCTTTCGCTTGTTTTATTTCACCTTGATGGGAATGCAGGGCACCGCAGCAATTCTGATTTTCAGGGAGAATGACCTCACAACCCGCTAAGGTGAGCAACTCAATGGTAAGGCGGTTTATTCGTGACATCATGGAATCCATGATACACCCAGTAAAAAAAGCCACCTTTAATTTCGTTTCCCCTTTTGCTGGCATTATCATACCTGTCCGGATTCGTTTGGAGGACGGCTCGATGGCTGGTAGTGCTTGTTCTAAATGTGCAAGGGCAGGGGAAACCTTTTGCAGTACATTTGTTGAACGGATAAGCTTGGATAAGCCTGTTTTTTGATAGAGATGTACTGCACTTCCAATCCTATTCATTCGTTTTGGATATGGAAAAAGATGAACCAATGCCATTTTTTTGATCTTGGTCATATTATTTTTTTGGTTTGCTGATGGGGAGTTTTCAATGGCTTCTTTTGCCGCTTCCAGTATATGTCCGTATGGCACACCGACAGGACATGCTGTTTCACAAGCACGACAGCCCAAGCATAGGTCGATCGGTTCAGCTAAATCTTTTTGGAAATCTATTTTTCCTTCGGCTGCCATTTTCACTAGATTGATTCGACCGCGTGGAGAGGCGGATTCTACACCCATTGATTCATATGTAGGACATGCTGGTAAACAGTAACCGCATTTTACGCATTGGTTTGTCCAATCATAGGCATTAGAATATAAATTTTGGAGCGCTGCATTTGTCTCGTTCGCTTTGACAGGTAGATTCATGTAACCAACACGACCCTTGTCTGGCCTTTATCAGGAAAAATCTTACCTGGATTCAGGATATTATTGGGATCCCATGCTTCTTTTATTTTTTTCATCATATTCACCCCTGTTATTCCTAATTCCATTTCCATATATGGTGACTTTAAAGTACCGATGCCATGTTCCCCGGAAAGGGTTCCGCCTAGTTCGATTGCTGCTTCAAAAATTTCACTGACTGCAAGCTCCACTTTTTTCATTTCCGTAATATTTCGTTTATCAGTAATGATGTTAGGATGTAAATTGCCATCTCCTGCATGGCCGAATACAACCAAGTTCAACCCGTATTTCTCCCGGATATTGTTTAATCTCTCCATCATCGCCGGTATTTGACTGCGTGGAACGGTCGCGTCTTCAGAAATTTTTGTAGGACCCATTTGTGTAATGGCCGGGGAGACCAATTTACGCGCACTCCAAATCGTTTGTCGTTCCTCCTCTGTCTCCGCTATCTTGACATAGGAAGCACCTTCCGCCCTGCATATATTGGCGCATTTATTGATTTCTTCCTCAATCGCCAATGGGTGACCATCTATTTCTATGATCAAAATGGCTTCTGCCTGAAGAGGCAAACCGGAAGGCCGATAGCTTTCAACTGCACGGATGCAAGCATTATCCATCAATTCCAGTGCAGATGGTAGAATTCCTGACGATAAAATGCTGGTAATGGCATGGCCAGAGTCTATCAAATGATTGAAATGGGCGACAAATGTTTGTTTAGATTGAGGTTTTGGTATTAAGCGGATGATTGCCTCAGTAACGATGCCCAAAGTACCTTCCGATCCCACGATCAATCGGGTCAAATCATACCCTGTTACATTTTTTACGGTCTTTCCGCCAGTACGAATGATTTCTCCCGTCGGGGTTACCACCTCCAGGCCTATCACATATTCTTTTGTCGTTCCGTATTTCAATCCCTTTGGCCCGCTGGAGTTTTCTAATAGATTCCCGCCTATAGTGGCTACATTGGAGCTGCTTGGATCCGGCGGATAGAACAAGCCGGCTTCTTCAGCCTTTTTATGAATATTTGCCGTAATTACACCTGGAGAGACAATGGCAAGCATATTTTCCCGATCAATGATCAATTTATCCCGTAAAAGGGTCATATCAAGAACCATCCCCCCTTTAACAGGTAAAGGGCCGCCACTTAGCGAAGTTCCAGATCCTCTAGGGTAAACAGGTATTTTGTGAGTATTAGCCAATTTAACCACTTTACTGATTTCCTCCGCATTTTTTGGCTGTATAACGATTTCAGGTAAATATTCCCCAAAAGAAGCGTCATAGCTATAACAATACCTTTCTGCCAAATCAAGGAACATTCTGTCACCTGGTATTACCTGACTAAGATCGTCCAAGGCTTCTTTCTCCATGCTTTTCACTTCCTTTCTTAATAGTAAGTTGGAAAAGAACTATTTGTATGTAATATAATGGAATTTTATGATCCTGCTAGATATAATGATGAAAAAAAGGAGGTTATTTTTTTGAAAATTGCATTGATTCACGCAACCACTACTGCACTAAAACCAATAGAAGTGGCCTTTCGGACAGTTGCTCCGAACATTGAACTCCTTCATTTCATGGACACGGGTCTTCTCCCCTTGATGGAAAAGAGCGGCAAGTTAACTCCGGAAATCACCCGCCGCTTTTCTTCATTAGTGAATATAGCCTATGGGTCTGACGTTTCATGCATCCAACTTACTTGCTCCGCCTTTAATGACATCACTGCAATTTTACAACCTCTATATCCTGTAAAGTTATTTCGTTCAGATGAAGCCATGCTTGATGAAGCACTTCGCTACACTAGCATCGGCCTGGTTTCAACCGTAAAAGAAACACCGATCGCCCTTCAAAATTACTTATTAAATAAGAATCCGGAATGTATGATCGAGTCATTGGTCGATCCAGGGATCATCCATTTATTATCACAAGGAAAAAGAAAGGAACATGATGATCGGGTTAAAAAGATGGTGGAACAATTGGATGGAAAGACAGAAGTGATTTTGCTTTCACAATATAGTATGGAGCATATTGCAAAGCAGGTTAATCCTTCTGTCCCTGTCCTAACGGCACCTCTATTGGCTGCCAAAAGGTGTTTCGATCATTTGAATGGAACGTACAGTTGAGTTTTCTTCGAAAAAAATCAGAGCTTAGCAAGCATGATCGTTTGTCACATCTTATATATCGTTTTTAACCGTTTGTATGATGGGAACCGCCAAAAACTTTCCCGACACCTTGAATTTTTTCAAGTATTACGATTAGAAGGACTGATATGAAAATAACCACGCTTGACACGGATGCAACGATTGGATTGTAGGCATCCTGCATTTGCGAGAAAATCTCGATCGGCAGCGTTCTCATTTCCGGTGATACCATAAAGAGAGAGACCGTTACATTATCAAATGATGTCAAAAATGCGAATAATCCCCCTGAGATGGCCGCGGATCCAATTAGCGGCAGAGTCACTTTCATGAATACTGTTAATGGATTCGCTCCTAGAATGGCAGCAGCCCGTTCGAGATTGTAATCAAATCCACTTAAACCGGTTAAGACGAGCCGCATAACATAAGGTATGCAAATGACGATATGGGCAATTAAAAACCCCGTAGACGTACCGGCAAGCATCATTGGTGTAAAGTACATTAAAAGTGCAATCCCTAAGACTAATTGCGGCACACTTAATGGTGAAGTTAATAGGGCCGTAATATACGATTTTCCAGGTATATCATACTTTGCAATGCCAAGGGCACCCAAAGTTCCGAATATGACGGAGAAAAGGGCAGCTAATGCTGCGAACTTCGCACTGTTCAAAAATGCTTCCAAAAATTCAGGACGCTCCAAAATTTTGACATACCATTGAAGTGAGAAGCCTTCAGCCGGAAAACTTGGATAATTGGCACTTGTAAAAGAAGCGGGAATAACGACAATGAGCGGTATCAAGATATAGATAATGGCCAACACGGCAACAGCAATCCGCAGGCCGCCAAACGTTTTCATCATCGGAATACCTCCTTGAATTTCCCTTTTTCAAACGCTCTGGTAAATACGGCTACTGATATGACAGTGGTTGCTAATAGAATATAAGAAAGTGCAGATCCGAAAGTCCAATGCAGCAGGTTATTTATTTGATCATAGATGACAACAGGCATCACTGGCACATTGGCTCCCCCCATCAGTGCAGGGGTTACATAAGCACTCATTGACAAACTGAATACGAGAATGCAGCCAGATACGATACCAGGGATACTTAGCGGCAATGTAATCGAAAAGAACCTTCTGAATGGGCTTGCCCCAAGTATGGCTCCTGCCTTATCGAGAGAAGGATCGATATTATAAAGACTCGCAACGATGGATAAGATCATGAAAGGAAGATATGCATTGGAAAGCCCGATCACAACTCCGATTTCCGAAAACAATAGTTTCAATGGTGCATCTATTATGCCAAGGGCCATCAAGGTTTGATTAATCGTTCCGTTAGGCAATAGCAGGAGGTACCAGCCAAAATTACGGACAACAATACTTACCAAGAGCGGTGACACGATCAAGAGAGTGATATACCCTCTGACCCGCGCTGAACTTTTGGCCATCGTCAAGGCTACCGGATATCCAAGAAATAAAGCAACCAAGACCGAATATAAACTGATCTTCACTGTCAGCCATAAAGAAGATAAGTAATAGCTATCGGAAAATAATTGTGTATAGTTTTTCAGGCTATAAACTGCCTCCGCTCCTCCCAGATTATCTGTGGATATGAAGCTTAAATATAAAATGTATAACATCGGGATGACAAAGAAACCGAATATGAAAAGTAGAATAGGCGTTAAAAGGAGTAATCCTGGCACCCATACTTTCCTTTTCTTGATTTTAGGTTTCTTTTGCGGCTCAATAGGATTCGTATCCTTTTCTATTTCTTGACTAGCATAACTTCTGATGGGCTCCATCCAATCAACACCTCACTTCCATTTTGCCATGATGAATCGAAAGCGGAAGTCAATACTTGAATACTTTTCCCCTGTAATAGAACATTGATTTCCCATGAGGTACCAAGATAATTAATTTGGCTGATCTTAGCACGGTGGAAATCCAAAGGAGATGTAGTTTTTTCATCAAGAGAAACAATTTGCAGTTTTTCTGGTCTAATATAAAGCTTCACCTCATCCCCGGTTTTCAAATCACTATCATTTCCCATGATGTTATTTGCATCAACATGAGTGATATCAGGCCCTATCTTGACTGAAACTTTCCGCTTATCCACAGCAGACACATTCCCTTCAAAACAATTCGATTTCCCGATGAATTGAAAGACGAATTCTGTCTTAGGATGATTGTAAATCTCAGTCGGTGTACTGATTTGTTCAATTTTCCCTGCATTCATGACCACGACCCGATCAGACATGGAAAGAGCTTCTTCTTGATCATGAGTCACAAAAATGGTCGTTACGCCAATTTCCTTTTGTAAACGCTTTATCTCGGCCCTGAGTTCATGGCGCAGCTTTGCATCAAGGTTTGAAAGCGGTTCGTCAAGCAAAAGGAGCTCCGGTTCAACTACAAGTGCCCTGGAAATCGCAACACGCTGACGCTGCCCTCCAGATAATTCCCGTGGATAACGATTTTCCAATCCTGACATTTTCACTAATTCAAGCGCTTTACTTATTTTCTTTTTTTGCTCAGCTTTACCGACCTTGCGCAGCTTCAAGCCAAAACTAAGATTTTCATAGACAGTCATATGAGGAAAAAGCGAATAAGTTTGAAAAACCATTCCTAAATCTCGCTTATAAGGCGGAACCTTCGTAACATTATTGCCCTTAATATGAACCTCGCCCCGATCTGCATCGAGGAACCCTGCAATGAGGTTCAAGGTTGTTGACTTTCCGCACCCGGAAGGCCCAAGAAGAGTGAGTAACTCTCCTTGTTTCACCTCCAGGTCAATGCCATTGAGGACAACATTCGCTCCAAATTGTTTAAACGCGCCTTTTATCTCTACATCATTTTTATTTGAACCGAACCCCTGAACTGCCTCCAGGTGCTGCCTATTAATTTCCACATCTTTTTTTAATACTTCCATGTGATCAACACGCTCCTTTTATTTGAGTTTTTTCCCTAATTCAGGAGTAACCTCTTTCGCCCATCTGTCTGACACCTCGGCACGGATTTCGGCAAACTTGGCGAAATCAGGTTTGAATGTTTTATCACTTGCTTCAAGACCGATTGACTCTTCATATTTCTCTGGGATTTTCATGCCTTCTACCGTAGGATAAAATCCTTTTTCGGAAATTAATGCTTGAGCTTCTTCACTGATTACATAGTTGATGAATTCAAGGGCTTCTTTGCTATTAGGCGTATTTTTCACTAGACCTGCGCTGAAGGCTTGAAGCGGCACGCCTTCTTTAGGCACGGCCATCTTAATCGGAATGCCTGAAACGGCTAGTTCACCTATGGAATAACTTCCCATGACCGTTACGTCAGCAGCTCCTTGTTGGATTGCTGGCATCATTTGCGTTGAGTTTTTATAAAATGTATTGGAATACGCTGCAAGATCTTTAGCCTTTTCTAGACCCGGCTCCATATCTTCCGTACTGCCGCCGTTTGATATCGCCAGACCATTAAGGGTATTGAAGCCCCAATCATTCGTAATATCTGAAAATGCCGTTTTACCCTCGTACTCAGGAGAAACAAGATCATTCCAGGATTCAATTGATTTTAACCCTTTCTTTTTGAAGGTTTCCGTATTATAAGCTGGTGCAATGACTAAACCGAATGCTGGTGCGGCCGCCTTTTCAACCGGAATGAAACGCGGGTCCACCGATTTCATATTGGGAACATTGGACTCATCAATTGGTACGATCAGTTCCTTCTCCTGAGCGCGAATTACATCAACCGGTACAAAAAGGGCAACATCTATTTGCGGAGCGTTTTTCTGTAATTCCACTTTGGATAGGATTTCACCTGATAAACCGGAAATATAATTAACAGTGATTCCCGTTTCTTCTTTGAACTTTGGTGCAATCACATCTCGGATGGCACTTTCAATGACACCGCCATTACCGGCTATCGTAATTTTCTTCTCTCCTTTTTCCCCTGCACTTGTTTGTACGGATTCCCCCGGTTTTTGAGGAGTGGGGTTACCACAACCCGCAAGAGCGATCAATACTATTATCGATAATAGACTCATCAGTTTTTTCATTGTCATTGCCTCCCGTTTTTCATTGATTTTCAATAATTCCTTGTTCGGTAAAATAATTCATGGCTCCTGGATGAAAATCGAGTGGAACTTGTTTGGTTGCTTCCTCTATTGAAATATCAGAAGCAGCCGGATGTGTATGCTGCAGTTCAGGCAGATGTTCATATAATGTTTTCACAAGATTGTATGCATGAGGGTCAGACATTTCCTTGTAGGTTACCAAGACGTTTTTAATTGAAATAGTTTGGACATTTTTCTTCATTCCCCTGTATGTATCTCTAGGAATTTCATCATGAGTATAAACTCCATATTGTTTCTGAAGACGTTCAATGATGTCTCCTGGTATTGGAATGAAAGATAGCTCCATTTGTTTGGATATGAAAGCGATTTCATTATTCGGAATTCCCGAAGAAAAGAAAGCCGCATCAATGGTACCATTTCGTAATGCTTCTGCGGATTGTGAAAAAGAAAGATAAGATAAATTCAATTGATCAGTCGGTAAATCAGATTCTAACAATACCCGCTCTGCAATAAGTCTTGTACCGCTTCCTGCCGTTCCCACACTAATGCGTTTACCAACTAAATCTTCTAAGGAATCCATATCATTTTGTTTAGCAGTAACAATTTGAACATAATTGGAATATAGGGCCGTTAAAGCTCTTAACTTGGATTTATCCGTCTCTGGCAAATCCAGTACATCCACTGTGGTAAAACCAATTTCTGCCCGATGGCGGCTAACCAATTCAGTATTTTCGATGGAAGCATCGGTTACCTGGGTTCCTGACACAGCTCCATTATATTTTTCATACATATTTGATAATCTTTGTCCTAATGAAAAATAAACACCTGTCATATCTCCAGTCCCAATGATTAGCATCCTATTATTTAAATCCTGTCCTTCAGAAGTTAGTTGACTCTGAATCAAGGTAGAAGCAGGTTTAGAAATTTCCTGCTGCTCATTCATAAAAGAACATCCTGTCATGAAACAAAATAACAAAGCGACTTTTATAAAGAGTGCTCCATTCTTCATCTTGGCCCTCCTTTCTTAATGAATTTAGATGCAAATATCATGCCAAGTCGATTTTCTGCTTTAATACGCAAATCCTGCCGATTTTTTGGGTATTACTCAAGTATAAACCGGCAATTTTTTCCGGTTACACAGAAAAAAATGCCGGTTAACACGATAATCCTGTTATTCTCCTTTTGAAATGAGCTTGATTTTATCACGAAGGCTTCTTTCGGAAATTTTTAAGATTTGAGCTGTTTTTTGTCGATGGTTTTTACAATATTGAAGAGTGGCCGTTATGACCTTTTCTTCTATCTCTTTCATGGAAATGCCAATGGGAATCCTAAAACTGTTAAAATCGTCGTCATTGCCATCCGGCTGGAGAATGAACTTCTGTTCTTGTACATATTGGGGCAAATCGGTTTCTTCCATTCTTTTCGAGTTTGATAGGGCCACAGCATATTCTATAATGTTACCAAGCTCACGGACATTCCCAGGGTAATGATAATCCAGTAAAATTCGACGTGCGGTTGCCGAGAATGTCTTTTCTTCACGATTCATATCCTTAGCGTGCTTTTTTAAAAAATAATCCATAAGGATCGGTAAATCTTCTTTTCTATCTCTTAAAGGCGGCATCGAGATGGGAATGACATTTAGCCTGAAATACAAATCCTCCCTAAATTCCCCTTCCATCACCATTTGCTCCAGGTTTTTATTGGCTGCACTTATAATCCGGACATCCAATGAGATTTTTGTATTGGATCCCAGTGGCGTCACTTCCCGTTCCTGCAATACCCTTAATAATTTAGCTTGAAGAGGAAGGGGCATTTCACTAATCTCATCCAGAAAAAGGATGCCTCCATTAGCAGCAACGAATTTCCCTTCCTTCCTCTGAGTTGCACCGGAAAATGCTCCCTTCTCGTAACCGAATAATTCAGATTCCAGCAGCATCTCAGGAATTGCTGCACAATTGACAATCTGCATGGGATTGTTTTTCCTTCTTCCCAGCGTATGGATGTTACGGGCTACAAGCTCCTTACCAGTACCACTCTCACCCGTGATAAGAACACTGGAATCAATATCTTTCACTCTTTCTATCATTGAGAAAATACGCTGCATCGCCTTGCTGTTACCAAGGAAGTTACCAAATCTCTTTTGAATCTCTAATTCTTCATGCAATGTCTCCAATTGATTGGAAATCTGTTTGAATTCGGCTGCCCTCATCAAGAGCAAAGAAAGCTCTTCTATATTAATTGGCTTTTCAATATAGTAGTAGGCTCCTTTTTTTATAGCCTCGATGGAAGTTTCAATGGATGAATAGGCAGTCATCATGATGACTGTCACGTTAGGTGCTATTTGTTTGGTTTTCTGTAGGACATCAAGTCCACTTTTATTCCCTATTCTCAAATCAAGTAACACAATATCAAAGTGCTGATTCTCGATCTTTCGAAGACCCTCATCGGGGTCAGTAGTTGTTACGACTTGATAGGAATCTTCCAATGCAAAGCTAAGAGCGGTGCAAATAGCAGGTTCATCGTCAATCACCAATACATGCATTTTCATATTACTCCTCCTCTTTCCAGGCTTCTATTCGATATATAAAGGTAGTAAAATGGTGAATTTCGTTCCTGAATTAGGATAACTCTTCACATGGATATCTCCGTTATTCTCTTTAATTAGCCTATACGATAACGTAAGTCCCAAACCGACTCCCTTTTCTTTATTTGTGAAAAAAGGTTCGAAAATATGGTTCAGTTCCTCCTGTTTCATCCCTTTTCCTGTATCGGATATGGTAATCCGCCCTGTCTTTTCGTTCTCTTTATCAATGGTGATATTAATGGTCTTTTCCTTTGTTTCTTCAACGGCATGAATCGAATTCAACACCAAGTTAAGAAGTACTTGTTGAATTTGTTGTAAATCTATATAAAAAATAAGGTCCTCCTCAATCGTCTGCTCGAAATTTATTTGGTTTTTTTCCATTGTCACCTTATGAAAAGCAAGTAATGATATAAGTTCATGAGCGTGACAATTGGTGATATTTGGAGGGCGCGGACGTGCATATTCAATTAAATCGGTAACAATCGCATTCAAACGATTAACTTCTGTAGGCAAGTGTTCCATTAGAACTTGTCGGAATTGAGGATTATCATATTTACTCGGAAGTAAATCAATGAATGTTTTTATCGATGTCAAAGGATTCCTTATTTCATGTGCGACGCCTGCAACGAGTTGACCAAGAGCGTGCAGCTTTTCTTGTGTGACCAATTTTTTCTCCAATGTTTTCTTTTCCGTCTCATCACTCATGGAAAGCAAATATCCGGTTTGTATATCTTCAGAATTGAACATCTTATGCATCGAATATGAAATCATCTTCTGTTCATTTTCCTCATTAAGTACCAAGATCCGAAAAGAACCCGTGCGATTATTCTCCCTTTGTTCTTGATGTAAAGCTTCGAAATTCTTCATTAATTGTGAATGATTCATAAGATTCAGAATCATTTCCTTGGAAATGTTGAGAATGTCCGATGCCTTTGCATTGCAGCTGGTAATCACGAAATCGAGATTGAATGTGATGATTCCATTATTGATATTGTTTAAGATTTGATCTTTGAATGCTTCAGCGTTAGCGATGTTTTGCCTTTGTTTCTCTAAATCCTTATTTAATAAATGTAATTTTAACGTCTGGTTATGAACGGATTTTTTTAGCTTTTGATTCCATATGTAAATGAATAGTAGGATAAGGGCTACTGCAGTTAAGCTGATAATCAACCAGAATATGAATTGCTCCAGCCTAGCAATTTTTTGATTGGATTGTGGCATGACCCATTTATCAATTATCCCATTGATATTCCGGTTTGCTTTAAGTTCTGTCAGTGTATTATCCATCATGAAAAGAAGCGATTGATTCCCTTTTTTTACTGCAATCGTATAATCCGCCGGTTCAATGACTTCATCAAGAATGATGTAATTCTTTTCTTGGCGGAATTTTTTTAAATAGAAATCAGCAGTCCATTTGTTTCCGATGAATACATCTGCACGGTTGTTCAATAATGTTAAAATACCCGAGTATTGATTCGAAACGGTCGTTAAATTTGTATTCCTCATATTGAGAAAAGTACTGATTACTGGAGTGTTATGGTCAAGGACAACATGTGAATCACGTAGATCCGTTAACGTATGAATTTCCTGTTTCCTTTTACTAGGAATGATTATTGATTGGGACATTGTAAAATAGGATTGAGTGAAATCAAGTCGGTAATCTTTTTCGGTATTATAGGTACTTCCAACAATGGCATCAATTGTTCCGTTACTCAAGGCTTTTTCGGCTTCTTCCATCCTCATCGGAATATATTTGAAATCTACGCCATTATATTTTGCTATTTCCTCCATTAAATCAATATTGATGCCTGTCAGCTCACCAGCTTCATTTTCAAATGAAAATGGAGGAAGAGCACTTTCTCCAGCAATTATAAAAGTCTTTTGTTCAGCAAAAACAGCGGGAGACCAAAGCGTTTGAACATAGACTATCATGCAAAATATACTTAGTTTAAACAGCTGCTTTTTAATTAAGAGCCCTCCTTCTGTGTCTAAATCCTTGCAGTCAGTGTTTCTCGGCTAAAACACCATGATAATATACTTCTCCAATAAGGGCTTGAACCCTTTAAAATGCAAAGAATTCTTGACACAATCTAACAATTTCCTACAAAAAGTTGTGTTATTCTGTCTTAACAAATAAATTTAACCCCAGCAACCTTTGCTGGGGTTTAGGTTAGAGATAGACTTCTTATTTTAAATTAGAAGAAGAGCCAGTTTGCTTTTTTTAAAAATCCAGTTGATTTCAGAATTTCGCTCCCTTTCCGCCGCCTGTCTGCCAAGCCTCCTCGAAGCAAGCGTCTGTTTAGACTCTGCTAGCCAGTTATTCGGGCAGGAGTGTCGCATATTTCTTCAATCTAATGGGGGTTTCATTCTAAAAAAATGAAGGATAAACATGTCTTTCTTTAAAATCATGGTTGGCATTGAGACACTTCGGAACATATAGATACATTGGCATTTTTATGTTAAAGTAATTTCAATTTCAAGGCTTATTAACATTTGCCGTAACGCTCCAAGAAGATAAGCTGAGTGGGCAGTGGTCGCATTTTCATTTGTCAGCCATTTTCCTAAATCGAAATTTCAAAAAAAGCCCAATTTCCCAGTATTAAATTGAGAAATTGGGCTTTTTTGTTACTCGATAAAAGAACCCTATAATGGAATAACACATTATTTTCATTACTTAGTTTCTTTAAGGATCATTACTTTTTTTCTTATCGAATATACTAATCCTTTAATCCCTTTCCATTGAGAATATTCTGCATACATTTTTCAACTCTTGACTCTCGAGTTTTAGATTGTTTCGGTTGAGAAAAATGAAGAATGTATGCTCTTTGCCGTCCCGGGGTCAATGCTTCAAAAGCCGTTTTCAAGGCAGGGATTTCATCGAATTTGTTTTGAAGCTCATCAGGAATTATGAATTCTTCGTTCTTTTTAAAATTCACTTCCAAACCGGCTTTTTCAACTTCAATGGCCTCATGAATATAGGCTTTCAGAATGGTTTCCGTTGCAACTATTTCTTGAAGATTGGTGAACCGAATCTGGCGCGCCCCCTGTACATTCTCCGTTTGTTGGATTAGAATCCCATGGGTATCCTTTAACAAGGCACCTTTGTGAAACAGAAGCGCACAATATTCTTTAAATCCATGTATTAAAACGATGTTTTTTTTCTCAAACGTGTAACAAGGATGCATCCACTTAAATTCTTCGGTCAGCCCACAGTCAAGAACGATATTTCTCAGCGTCTCATATTCTTCCTTCCACTTTTTAGCTTTACCTAAAAATTCATCAACCTTAGGATTCATTCTACTATTTGACATCACGGAACACTCCTCTTTCCGAGCAGTTTGCTTTTCTTATGCGTTAGCTAAAAACTAAAAAACAGGTTCAGAGATTTGATCTTACATTTCCTCTAACAATTTATTAAGATCTTCGCCCATTTTCGCCCAACCATATTTCGCACCATTGAACGCTTGATCTTCTTTTTCGAATCCTGATTGTTCAAGATGTAAATAGGTTGTTCCATCCTCGTGCTTTAATGTCCATGTGACTGTAGTGTTTATCCCGCTACCTACCCAAGTGTAAGATAATCTATAAGGCTCCTCAACTTCAAGAACTTCGGAATCGATAACTAAATTCCACTGTTCATTCCGGAACTGAAATTTATGTCCGACGACAGGTTTAATATCATTAGCCATTACCCACTTCGCAAGAGTATTTGCATCCGTTAAGGCGAGCCATACCTTCTCGATTGGGCTCTTAAAATTAAAATCTTGTGATACTGTTAAATTCATCTTTTGTTCCTCCTCTAATATTTGGTTTAAAAGCAGCATTCTTTCACTCCAGAATTTCCTGTAAAACGATACCCAATCCTCAATTTCCCTCAACGGGGCAGCATTCAGCCGATAACGCGTTTCCCTGCCGATCTTTCTGCTGATTACGAGACCAGCCTCTTTAAGGATTGTCAAATGCTTTGAAACCGCAGTACGGCCCATTTCAAAATGTATAGTCAACTCATTGAGTGGCAATTCTTCCACGTCCGCCAACAAACGTAGCAATTTACGTCTTGTTGGGTCAGCGATGGCTGCATAAATATCACGCTCTTGATTTTTCTCGTTCAAAATCACCCCCCCTTTTAATTGGACACCGATTGGTGTCTTTTATTATATGACACCAATCGGTGTCCTGTCAATTTTAGTATTGACACATGGTATTTGTTTTATTCTCCTATCATCAAGTATATAGGTTCCTTATTTTCTAGTTGTTCAAAAGATTAAGCTTCAACCTTATTAGATCCTTTTACAACTAAATTTCCCTGTTTGATACAGTACATTTGTTAAGAAACTAACACTTATACATAAATAACCAATTGTTAGCCGCTTTTTTTGCAAAAGATCAGAATCGAAAACGGGCATCCTAAAAAACTTCGTAAGCTTGGAAGTAAGCAGCGATATATCCTCATTGATAAGCAAAGTGGAAAGAATTTAACCGGCCTCAATATCAGGCAATGCTCTTAATCATTCGCGAGGGCGGAGGTTTATTATTCCTTGATTCACTAGACAAATTGGGCAGAGATTATGATCGTATCATTCGAGAAAGGAAGTATATCCCCCGATATTCGAAAGCAGATATGAGACACATTTGATAGGAGGAAATCCAGAGGGTGAGGGTGATACGGGGGAATTAATGGTGGACAAATTTTAAATTCTGCTTTCATATTGATTGGATCGGGTGTGCGAGACTCCTGCGGGAAAAGCGTGTCCAAGGAGACCCCGTAGGCGCAAGAGCGCCGAGGGGGCTCCCGGACCGCCCGCGGAAAGCGAGTGCCTGAAGAGGAAATCAATTACAAACCCTCGATATAATAAATTATTTGTCTATTTCAAGACTTTTAACATTTGACGTAATGCTCCAAGATGATAAGCTGAGTGGGCAATGGTCGCATTTACATTTGTCAGCCATTTTCCTAAATCGATTGTATCGATTTCTTTGAAAAGAGTTACATATTCCTTATGTAATCCCTCCCTTATTTCCGCCCATTTCACCTCATCAACTTGAGCAATGGTCCAGCTTGCGTCCCAGTCTTTTTCAAAGTCTGTGCCACTAATCATTGTTCGGATTACCCATAAATAATACCGTGTGTGGTCTGAGTGAGCAGCAATGGTTGATCCATTTATGGAACGTGAAGCGTCTTCTGCGGTTAAACCATCAAGTGTCCCAAAAATCCCTGTATTCGGTCTTGAATCAGTATAATAGCTCCCATCATTTCCCGGTCCTTCAAACGTTTCTTTCAAAAGCATTTTTATCGAACTTTTCAACGTCTCGCTCATCTCAAATCCCCCCAATTAATTTAATCGACTTCATTACTTTATAATACACTAAGACAAATCTATAATCGTTTATTTTTGTTAAATTAATCCAAAATTCCAGAAATTTAAAGATTTACTCTAGGTATGGATTTTCCTTTTACTTTTAGTGCAGTTATGAACCTTAAATGGAATTTAACGCTGCTCTAAACGTGAAAAAAAAAATAAAAAGGAACGGCCTTCAGTTTGTAGACAAAAGGACTTCGGAATTAATAAATTCAAAGAGAAGTCACTGGCAGCCTCAATTTTACGAACTAAATGGTTAGCTGGCATCAGTTGATATAAAGTAATCACTTCCAGTTGACTAGCTGAATGGAATAATGTTTAGAAAGCATCCTCATCACCTCAAGTATTAGTAATTCCATTTTTAACAATGAAGACTTTAGGCAAAATGGTTCTATCTAAAAGTTTAAAACAAAGTTGATTGGAGCGGGTGTGCGAGACTTCTGCGGGAAAAGCTAGTCCAGGGGAGATCCCGTAGGCGCAAAGGCGCCGAGAAGGCTCACGGACCGCCCGCGGAAAGCGAGTGCCTGGAGAGGAAATCAGCGTTCAAATTGTAAAAACCGTAAAAAAAACTGTCGACAAACTCGAATTTTATCGAGTTTGTCGACAGTTTGAAGGCCATTCCTTAAATAAAAAGGAACGGCCTAAAATATTTATCTGTCTGAAAATGCTAAGTCTAAAGTTTTAGTAGCTTTTCAATCGCTCCTCCAGGGACACAATTCTAAACTTTAACTCTTGATTCGAGTCTAAGCCCCCTATTACAATTTGATTATCTTCCGTAATGGTGACATATCTGAAGGTTTCTTCGCCGTGAATCTTTATTTTTGTCTCCAATGTCGTTTCCATTTTTGCAAAAACTTGATCTGTGTATGTAAGCGGAAGAAGATCATCTAATCCTTCTTCAGGGCTGCCGAGCCACTTAAACATGAAATCTTTCAATGAATATTGTTCAATCATCGATAAATGATTTTTAAAAATTAATTTGTCAATTGTTATCTCTTTCAACTTAACCACTCCTCAATAGTATCTAAAGTTTATATGGATAAACTCATAACATCAAGGGCATTCCAATGACAAACCATTACAATTTGATTACTTGCTGACTAAATAAACCCTTTTCTTCGAAAAATGGAGTTATGTTACCTTGAAAATAAATTGGAGAATGATTTTTTTTTAGAATACGACTAGGATTAACATGTAGAGGGATTATTTTCTGAGATTTGCACGTTTTGGTATGGATGATTATCCGTGAAACAAGGATGTTCATTTCAGTCGAAAACAGCCTCCATTTGCTTATGAAATGAAGGCTGTTTTTCTTATATGAAAAATGTATAAACTACTTTCAGTTAAAGCCATTAAATTATAATTCTTGTTTTCCTTTAACACCATTTATCGAATAGCTGATTTTAATGTTGGCATTTAATGAGTGATATACTGAACAGTACGTATTTTTGGATAATTGAATTGCACGGACCACTTTATCTTCAGGCAGATCACCCTCTAATAAATAGTGAATATGAAAATCGGTAAACCGTTTAGGATGATTTTCCGATCGTGCCCCTTCTATTTCTATTTGAAAGGCCTTTGTTTCAAATCGCATTTTTTTTAATATCATTACAATATCAATACCTGTGCACCCAGCAAGAGAATGTAAAAGTAACTCCGTGGGTCTGGCTCCGCTATTTTTTCCTCCTGCTTCTTCGGCAGCATCCATCTTAATTTCATGTCCCGACGGAGTTGTGCCAGAAAATGCCAGTTCCCCTGTCCATGTAATCATTGTCTTCATATATTTCAATTCCTCCCTTTCTTGTTGTTTTGTTCTGTTCTAAAAATAGTCCGTATTTCCATTTAACGTAAATGCATATCATTTTATTATTTAAAAATATTTCCCCAATGGGGTCAGTGCGTAAATATACAGTGCACTGGGCTTCTGGATTTCTTATACTCTAACTTTTGATGACTTTCCATACCTTATATTCTTCCCACAATACCTAATTAGTTAGTCATACTGTAAAATTTGAACATTGCCTTAAGGCACTCGCTTTCCATGGGTGGTCTTGCGCCCAGTGCGCCTCTGGACGCGCCCTTCCCGCAGGAGTCTCGAACACTGGTTCCAATCGACTTTGTATTAAATTTTAGATTGAAACACTCAAAAAAACATTCCAGGTGATTTAAGAAATCCGCTACCTTTCCGCTGACTGCCTGCCAAGCCTTCTCGACGCAAGCCTCTGTGGGGTCTCGGCTAGCCAGCTTTTCGGCAGGAGTGTCGCAAATTTCTTCAATCTATTCAGGGGTTCATCCATATATTTATGTGTAAAAACAAGATGGATAACTAAGTTTACCTATAGAACATGGTTGTGAGAGCTTTTCGAACCGCCATTTTTGGAAATAATGGTTTTAAAATTTCGATAGAAACAGTTTAAGCTTGCAAAATGAAAGACATCATTTCTTCAATTACCAAGCAGTTTTATAGTTTCCTTCTCCACTCAAAGGAGTTTTATAACTATTATTTTCCCCATCTTGCCATGTGATATTGCCATTTTCATCTTTTAGGACGAACTTGAATTCATAAAATCGATTTTCGGCTAATAGAAATGTTCCACTCCAGCTGCCTTCTGTGCTTTGAGTGAGTTTATATTCGTAATCCTCAGGATTCCATCTGCCTATTTCTCCTCTATCCCCAATTAAGTAAACTCCATGTGTGGCAGGTACATTTTCAACTGTGAATGTAACTGGAATGGACATGCCTTTCAATTTATCAGCCAACATCCTGAACTCATTTGTTGGATTTCCTTCATCGTCGAATAAATAGGACATCCTTAGCAAGGTAAATCCCTCAAAATCATGGTTAAAAACCATTTCTGCTATATTGTCAAAGCCCGCTTCATTGTTGATCAGCGGGAGTGCATTTTCCCCGTTTAATGAAATTCCTTTTTCGTTAGCCAAAGAAGCAATATGGGTCACCAACGTCTTAGGAGCGCTATATGAAGGCGCAGTATGTGCATCTTGATCTCCCATTTCCAAACAGGTGAACGTGAGGGCCATCTTCGATTTTTTAAATTGATTCAATAATTGGGAGTAGTTATAATACCCTGCACTATACTCTGCTGAATGCGGCAGTACTGGATCATTCATTTTCCAATGGACTCCTGAGATTTTAGCTCCAATTGGAACGCCAAAGACTTCATCAAAATGTTTATGGGCAAATTTAGAGATTTTTGCAAGATGCTTTTCGAGTGCACCTTGATACCACTGCATAAAGTCGTATCCAAATTGAGTGTCGATTGCTCCGCCCCTGGTGAAAAATTCATCCCCATTTCCTGGCGGCTGAACCTCTTTCCAGTTTTTATACGTTTTGCCCCAGGCAGCATTTAATTTTTTTATTGTTGAATATTTTTCTCTCATGTTAAGCCTGAAATCACGTTTCGCTCCTTCTGTATAAGCTTGGAGCTGTCCCCTTTCAGGATATTCCCAGCCATCAGCATTTTGATAGGAGGGGTATCTTAGTTCCCCAGCTGGCCCTGCACTTAAATATATTTTAGCTATTAAATCCTTCTTATCAGCAAAGTTCACTGCAAAGGATTTATACAATTCGTTGTACTGATCGGCTGTACCTTCCCACCAAGGAGCAAGTACTTCCTTATTCCAGAAACCACTTTCACTCTTGAATGCCATGTTTTCTAGAGTGTCTTTATTCCAGAGCCAACTCGGGATGGGATAGTTGCAATCATCCCCCACATTACCGCCGCATTGATGTGTAGACAAAATGGGCACCCATTTTAAACCGGAAGCCTTCACGGTTTCCGCGTATTTTTTATAATAAGTCCAATCAAACTGATTATCTTTTTTACTCTCGACTAATCCCCACCAAATATCTGTCGTTATTGCATATACTCCATTTTCCTTCAACTGGGTTAACTGTGCTTCAAATGCCTCCCAATCTGTTATTTCACCCAATGGGGCCATTACATAAAGCTTGTAATCTGGTTTTACTTCTGCTATTCCAGGTGTATTTGATAAAGGAACAAAATACAGCATAAAGGTAAAAACGCCAACAGATAATTTGTTCATAAAACGCCAACCTTCCCTATAACTTTATTCATTTTTTCATCGAATTCGCTTACATTCATTCGTTTTAATAAAGGAATCCCTATACTAGAAAGTATATTGCCTTTGGAAATATTTATCAATTATTCTGCCAGGGAAATTTAGTTCAAAACACCGCAAAGAAAAAATGGATAGTCTAAGAGACTATCCAGCAGACTGTAGACAAACTCAATGAAAATCGAGTCTGTCTTTAGTTTTTTTATGGTTTGTGCAATGAATGTTGCCTCCAGGCACTCGCTTTCTGCGGGCGGTCCGGGAGCCTCCTCGGCGCCTTTGCGCGGGGTCTCCCCTGGACGTGCTTAGCCCGCAGGAGTCTCGAACACCCGATCCAATCAACTTGTTTTAACTTTTAGATAGAACCCTTTTGTCTACAAGATGGATAGTCTAAGAGACTATCCATCGCAGCTGGTTATAAAACGATATAAACATTATCATCTTCTATTTCAACATTGAATGTCCTTACGCAACCATTATCAGGTTTTTGGACTTCTCCATTCTTGACACTGATTTTCCAGTCATGCATCGGGCAAAAGACGTGATCACCACTTACAATGCCTTCCACTAGAACCCCACCTTTATGTGGGCAACGATTTTCAATGGCCCGGAATTCACCATTTGCCAAATGAAAAAGTGCAATTTCATGAGAGCCTATGGTTACTGTTTTCCCCAGGTTTTTTGGCATCTCATTTACTGTTGAAACCTTTATCTTTTGAAGAGTTTTCCCCATTTAGGCTGCCCCCATATTCATTTATTTGATATAGCTGGAATTTTCACTTTTTGGAATAAACCGGTTTGGATTGCATTGCTCTCAATGATTTCTTTCCACGGTTCTTGCAATACGGATAAGGCCTCATCCAAGCGTTGATTAAGCTCCATCCTTTTTTGCTTATCACCAATAATCGCCTTAATGGTATCGAACCCTACACGCTCAACCCAGACAGATGTTCTTTCTAAATAATTGGCAGTCTCTCGATAATGTTGGATGTATGCACCCGTAATTTCAATTACCTCATCACTTGTTTTCACTTTGCATAATAATTCAGCAGCTCTTAAATGGGTTCCGCCGTTGCCGCCAATATAAATTTCCCATGCACCGTCCACTCCGACAACACCAAGATCTTTGATACCGGATTCAGCACAATTACGAGGACATGCCGACACAGCCATCTTAACCTTATGCGGTGTGCCTACACGTTCAAATTTCTTCTCCAGGGCAACGCCCAGCCCAATTGAATCTTGGGTGCCAAAGCGGCAAAAGTTTTCACCGACGCATGTTTTCACAGTTCGAAGGGTTTTTCCATAAGCATATCCAGAAGGCATATCCAGGTCAGCCCATACTTTTGGAAGGTCTTCTTTTTCAACGCCGAACAAATCTATTCTTTGCCCGCCTGTAACCTTAAGTAACTTAACATTATACTTATCGGCAACATTTGCTATTTTCCGTAATTGATCAGGATTAGTGACGCCTCCATACATTCTTGGCACAACGGAAAATGTACCATCCTTTTGAATATTTGCATGTAGCCTTTCATTGACATAGCGGGATTCTTTTTCATCTTCATATTCAACAGGATGGATCATGCCTAAGTAATAGTTCAGTGCCGGTTTACACTTCGAGCAACCATCACTTGTATTCCAGCCGAGAACATTCATGACTTCCCGAGTATGGGTCAGATTTTTTTCGCGTATTTCAGCAACAACCTCATCTCTGGATAATGTGGTGCACGTGCATATGGATTCCTTCTGGTTTGACTTACTGAATTCAGCGCCTAATGTCAGCCCGAGAATATCACCGACTAACGGCTTACACCCTCCGCATGATCTCGAAGCACTTGTGCAGCCTTTTACTTCCTCAATACTTGTTAACCCATTAGATTCGATAGCCGTCATAATATCGCCCTTGGTTACTCCATTACAACCACAGATGATTTCCTCATTTGACATCGCAGTGACAAGACTAACACTAGTTTCACTCGTTCCAGCGTTTAAATATTCGGAAACCTCGGCATTTTTATTGATCATGCTCAATAGGTTATTGCTTTCCTTTGTATCCCCGAATAATACCGCACCAGATATTTTTCCATTTCGAATCATTACTTTTTTGTAAGTGCCATTCCATTCATTAAATTCCTTGATTGATTTAGCTTGTTCATCCTCGAAAATTTCTCCAGCCGAAAATACATCAACACCAGATATTTTTAACTTAGTAGACAGCACTGAACCCTCGTAAGCTTTGTCTTCGAGGCCGCAAATCCTTTTGGCCAATACTTTGCCCTGTTCATATAGGGGAGCGACCAAACCATATACCATTTCACGGTGTTCCGCACATTCACCGACTGCAAAAATATTCGGGATTCTTGTCTCCATATAATCGTTCACGATAATTCCTCGATTGACAGGGATGCCGCAATCTTGGGCCATAGCAACATTTGGCTTAATCCCAACGGCCATGACCACTAAATCGGCGCTGATTTCCTCGCCATCACTAAAGCGCAATCCTTTGACATCAATTTCACCTAAAACCTCCTGAGTCTGTTTCCCAAGATAAAAATTCATCCCCTGGCTTTCAAGTTCCCTTTGCAGCATTTTTCCTGCTGCTGGATCTAACTGTCTATCCATCAAATATTCCGAAAGGTGAATAACATCTACCTGCATACCTAGATTCAAAAGACCCCTGGCTGCTTCAAGACCCAGTAATCCTCCACCAATGACAGCAGCCTTTTTGTTGTTTTTTGAATATTCGATCATTTTTTCACAGTCTTCAATATTTCGAAATGCTGTCACTCCTTTTTTATCAGCTCCGTTTATCGGTAAAATGAATGGGATTGATCCGGTAGCTAAAATTAATCGATCATATGCGACTTCACGATTTGCATCTGAATATATGATTTGCTTAGTGGTGTCGATGTTCGTGACAGTTTCACCTGAAAAAAGTGTAATATTGTTTTCTTTGTACCAGTTCCAATCATTTATTGTTATATCATCTATCGTCGTAGCCCCTTGCAATACATTCGATAGTTGGATTCGATCATAATTCGGATGCGGCTCACTTCCGAAGACAGTCACCTCAAACCTTTCCGGTTGAATTTTCAAAATTTCTTCTATACATCTTACTCCAGCCATACCATTCCCAATGAGTGCCAATTTCTGCTTAGCCATGTTTTGTCCTCCAATAAGATTTTTTTGAAAGGATGATATGATTGATTATAGGTGACGTCACTTTTTATCGCCACAAGTGTGTAATGAAATCTTACATAGTTTTTAAAAATTAATAATTAATGTTAGTTTTTATTACAAATATTCAGAAAATTAGGATATAATATCCTTATTGATCTAGCATAAATCCAAAATGAGGTGATTTTCATCGTCCAGCAAAAAGAAACTTATTTAGACAGAAAAGTAATTTCCATAGGGGTTGTCAGAGAATTAACCGGACTATCCGATAGACAAATCCGTTACTATGAAGAAAGAAAACTCGTTTTCCCCGAAAGATCTAAGGGGGGTAACCGTAAATACTCTTTTTCCGACGTTAAGGCATTAGTGGAAATTGCCGATAAAATAGAGGATGGAGTGCAAACCAATGAAATTAGGCAGGAAAAATTAAAAGAGAACAGAAAAATTGAACAGGAAAAAATGCGAAAAAAAATGCTGCAGGGCCAATTAAATGCACACTTTGGCCTACGCAATTGATTTTCGCTAAGCAACCGCAATTATAAGCCGATTCACTACATACCGTAACTATGCATATTTCAAACTTCGATTAGCCAGGTAACAAATTCACTTTACATCTATAAAAACTGGACATGATGACTTTCATGTCCAGTTTTTATTTTCACTACAGTAAAAGTTTTTGGGCTAATCATTCCTCTTCTAAGCGAACTCCTTATCTTTTGTCTTCTCTGAAAACCATGATAGCTTCTCGGATAATTTCACCACTTCTCCTATTACAATCATTGCGGGATTGGCAACCTGCTCTCTTGTAATAATCCCCACTATTGAGTCGATTGTTCCTGTAAAAGTTCGTTGAAAACCTGTCGTTCCTTGTTCAATGACAGCGATGGCGGTTTCAGGCTTCTTTCCGCAGGATTGTAATTGTTTACAGATATATGGCAGGTTTTTAATACCCATATAAATTGCAATGGTGTCAACACCATGTGCCAAATGATGCCAATTGATGTTATCAGGTTTGCCGGTCACGCAGTGTCCCGTGACAATTGCGAAGGAACTCCCCCGTTCCCTGTGAGTCACGGGAATTCCAGCATAAGCTGGCGCAGCGATTCCAGACGTGATTCCAGGAACTATTTCAAATTGAATTCCGTGCTTTACTAGTACTTCTGCTTCCTCACCGCCTCGTCCAAAGATGAAAGGATCTCCCCCTTTTAGACGAACAATCGTTTTTCCCTCCATTGATTTACTAATTAACAATTGGTGAATGTCCTCTTGAGGGACATAATGTTTACCAGGCGCTTTACCGCAATAAATATATTCAGCTTCAGGTTTACCGTATAAAAGCAATTCACGATTTACCAATCGATCATACAAGATGACATCCGCTTCCGCGATGCATTTGATTGCCTTGACAGTAATTAAGTCCGGATCACCAGGTCCGGCACCAACAATATAGACCTTACCTTTTTGCATCCTTTTTCCCCTTTTGTTGTTTAGTCATGAAAGCCCTGTGTAATCAGGCTCTGCTGTTCAATTATGATAAAACCAAAAATACATTATGATGAACGGGAAGAAAACCTCCCTTAATGAGACGTTAACTCAACTATTGGATGAACTTTTACAGCACTGACTTTGAAGCCAGGCATTTTGCATGTCGGGTCTAAATCCTGTGAAACGAGGCGATTGACATTTTGTGAGTCTGCCCAATGAAAAGGAACGAAAATTGTATCATGGCGAATGGTTGCTGACCATTTGCTTCTTACAGCAATACTTCCCCGCCTTGATTCGATTTTCACCAATGTATTGTCTGGAATATGATATTTCTTTGCTGTTTCCGGATGGATTTCCATATATGATTCGAAATTTCTGGCGGCTAATGATGAGCTTTTTCTCGTTTGTACTCCCGTTAAATAATGTGACATGATTCTCCCTGTTGTTAAATAAAGGGGAAAATCCGTACATGGCTGTTCTTTTGGAACAAGAGGCACATTATTAACCACAACCATGGCCGCCTTTCCATCCGGATGGGCAAAGGACTTTTCGAATAACCTTTTTGTCCCTTTATGGTCAATGGTTGGGCATGGCCACAATATGCCTCCTTCTTTTCTTAATCGATCATATGTTATACCATAATAATCAGCGGTCCCCCCGCGGCTTGCCACTCTCAATTCTTCGAAAATCTCTTTCGCAGATTGAAAGGGGAAATACTCCTCTTTTCCAAGAGCTTTTGCTATATCACAAATGATTTGCCAATCATGCTTCACTTCCCCAGGGGAGGAAAAACTGGCTTCCCGCAAGGTCACCCGTCCTTCTAAATTTGTCATCGTTCCTTCATCCTCTAAATAAGACGAAGTAGGTAAAATTAAATCTGCCAATCTAGCAGTTTCAGAAACGAACATGTCTACTGCGACAAGAAACTTTAATTTTTTCAAAGCCTTTTTGACAAAGTTAGCATTGGGATTTGAAACAATTGGATTGGAACACATTAAAAACATGCCTGTAATTTCACCTTCATTTATCTTCTCTATCATCTCGTATGCCGATACACCTTTACGCGGCAAATCAGCTTCATCAATTCCCCATATTCTTGCAATATGTAATCTATGTTCCTCATTTTCAATCATACGATACCCCGGCAGCTGGTCTGCCTTTTGGCCATGTTCTCTTGCTCCCTGCCCATTTCCCTGTCCAGTGATAGCTCCATAACCCGAATTCATTTTCCCTATTTTCCCTGTAGCAATAAGAATATTAAGAAAATTACGAACGGCGGCTGAACCATCTGTTTGCTGTTCAACTCCCCTTGCTGTAAAAATCATTCCTGATTCTTCTTTACCGAACATTGCAGCCGCTTTTTGAATTTGGTCGATAGGCACCCCTGTCATTTCTGCAATTTCCTCCAACTTTAAAGATGTAACATACTCTTTAACTTCGTTGTAGCCATTTGCACGGTCCCGGATAAATGCTTCATCAGTAAAACCTTCTTCAATGATCACTTTCAATAATCCGTTTGCCAAGGCGGCATCCATCCCTGGTTTTACTTTTAGATGTAAGTCGGCCATTTTCGTTGTTGCTGTTTCTCTTGGATCTACAGCAATGATATATGCCCCATTTTGTTTCGCTTTTTCGAAGTAAGGCATGATTGTCGGCTGGCATTCCGCAATATTCGTGCCCGCCAAGATAATGCACTTTGTAAACGGAACCTCTGATAAGCTGTTGGTAAGGCCCCTGTCCATACCAAACGTTTGGCTTGCTGCCGAAGCAGCTGCGGACATGCACAATCGGCCATTATAATCTATATACTTTGTTTTTAAAGCTACTCTTGCAAATTTTCCAAGCAAATATGCTTCTTCATTTGAAATGGATGCACTCCCATATACAGATAAGGCATTTACACCATCTTCCGCTTGAATTCTTGTGAAATTCTCCTTAATGTGATTTAATGCCTCCTCCCAAGATATTCGAATAAATTCACCATTTTTTTTAAGTAATGGGTATTTGATTCGGTCGTTATGCAATGCATGTTGGTGTGCATTCATTCCTTTAATGCATAAGCGCCCCTCTGAGGTTGGATTATCTTTTCCAATCGTCATATACTTTTTTCTTGTCACTATTGTTTGTTCCAATAGCTGCATCTTACATTGCATACTGCAAAATGGACATTGTGTTTCATACCGTTTTTCTGATTGGACCTCTTGTTGCTTCGTGCGGAAATATTTTAATAATAATTCAGTCAAGGCTGCTCCCCCTTTACTCTTTGATTTCTTCTGGTACAAACATTATCCGTTTATCTAAAGGTATTTCCACTTAGTTCATTCACTCATCTACGCCATTTCCAATCGTTGGGATAGTTGCTGGCTAAGTTCATTATCAAACAAAACTTCTCTAACATGAATTAAACCCACTCGTTCAATCCATTGCCAAGTCCGTTCTAAGTAATTGGCTGTTTCACGATAATATTGAATAAAGCCGATGATGATTTCAATTGCTTCATCATTTGTCCCGGCTATACATAACAGTTCACCGGCACGAATATTACGTCCGCTGCTTCCGCCCACATATATTTCCCAGCCCCTGTCAACGCCCATGACACCTATATCTTTCGTTGTTGATCCTGCACCGTTATGCATACAAGCAGATATGCCCATCTTAATACGATAAGGTGTTGATACATGCTCCAATCTTTTTTCCAAATCTACAGCAAGTAAAAGGGATTGCTGTTTTTCACAAGAGCAAACATTCTCACCGATACATGTTTTGACGTTTTGAACGGTGTTACCATATTTCGAACTTAACGGCATGTCTAAATCAGCCCACACACCTGGAAGGTCTTCTTTTTTCACACCCATTAAATGAATCCTTTGTTCACTTGTTACCGCCACATGAGATATATCATATTTATCTGCAACATTTGCAATTTTTCGCAAGTCTTTCGCATTCGTCATCCCGCCGTACATTTGCGGGATAATAGAGTATCGATTATCACTTTGAACTGTTGCATTCTTTTTTTCATTTATGAATAGGGTTTGCTGCCTGATCTCGTATTCTGGGTGAATCATCCCTAAATAATAGCTAAGGGCCGGCCGGCAAGTTGAACAGCCTCCGTCATTTCCCCATTGAAGAACATCCATCGCTTCTTCGACAGTTTTTAAGTCTTGGAGCTGCATTTTATACACGACTTCATCTTCCGTTAATGTCGTACATGAGCAAAACGCAGTTTGTTTCTCATCCTGAGTAGAGAGATTACTTTGAATATAGGTCAAAAGCTCGGTAACTGCCGGCTTACATCCACCACAAGAACCGGTAGCCTTTGTGCATTGTTTAACTTGTTCCACTGTTGTTAATCCCTTTTTTTGAACCGCTTCAATGATTGCACCTTTTGAAACAGCATTACAATTGCACATGATTTCATGGTTTGCCATCGAAGCGATTATTCCCTCACCCGTACTTGGTGATTGGAACAGTGCACGCTTTTCCCCTGATGATACTACTTGGCGCTTTAAAATCATATCGAGTAATCGCGAGCTGATGTTTGTATCTCCATACAGCACAGCACCTATTATTTTTTTCCCTTGAAAAACCACCTTTTTATAAACACCATCTAATTCATCAATAGTTGTGATTGATTTCGTTGTTACATCACCAATGAAATCTCCAACAGAGAATAACTCAACTCCTGATATTTTCAACTGGGTGGACAGGACCGAGCCTTGGTATCCATTGCATTTCATCTCACAAATATGCTTTGCCAGCACTTCACCTTGTTCATATAGAGGTTTCACCAGTCCATAAACAATGCCTTGATGTTCAGCACATTCACCAACCGCATAAATATTTGGGATGCTGGTTTCTAAATAATCGTTTACAATAATGGCACGATTTGTATCAATTCCGCTTTCTTTGGCCAACTGAATATTCGGTCTGACTCCCACAGCCATAACGACCAAATCTGCTTCCAGCTCCGTTCCGTCTTTAAAACGGACGCGCTCTACACGTTCGTTGCCGATTAACTCCTGTGTTTCCTTTTTCAAAAGAAAGTTCATTCCCTGGTTTTCCAACTCTTTTTGCAGCAAAAGTGATGCCTTTGAATCAAGCTGCCTTTCCATTAAATGGTCAGCAATATGAACGACATGCACTTCCATACCAAGGTTTAACAGCCCTCTCGCTGCTTCTAAACCTAATAAACCCCCTCCAATAACGACAGCTTTTTTATATTTGCGTGAAGTTTCAATCATCTTTTGGCAATCTTCAATCGTCCGAAATGCAATGACGCCTTCTTTATCAACACCGGTAACAGGAAGAATAAACGGGACAGAACCTGTGGCAATTATCAGCTTATCGTAGTAAACTTCCCGTTCCTTGTCCGTTTTTAACTTCCGAGTCTCTTTATCAATTTTTACAACCGTTTCCCCTGTGAACAATTGGATATTGTTCTTCGTATACCAGTTTCGATCATTTATCGTAATATCTTCAAAAGAAGTGTTGCCTTGGAGCACAGTCGACAATAAGATTCGGTTATAGTTGACGTGTGGTTCACTGCCGAAAACAGTAATCTCAAAAGCAGCCGGATCATTCCTGATAATTGATTCAACACAGCGTAATCCCGCCATTCCGTTCCCTATAAGGACCAGTTTTTGTTTAAACATTTTATCCCCCCAAATAAGTACTGAAACAAGCCGATATAATTAGTAAACAAAGTTCTAAATCTTAACTGAATTCTTTCCGAGTACCCACGTTTTTTTCCATGAAAGCTGAGCTAGACCCAGGATAAGCAACGCCGCGATTCCAACTGCGGAAAATACTAAAAATCCTGTAGCATATGTGCCAGTAATCTGTTTTAACGTTCCTAGTATGTTTGGAACCAAGAATCCGCCAACACCTCCGGCAGCTCCTACAATTCCTGTGATAAAACCAATTTCTTTTGAAAATCGCTGTGGAACTAACTGAAAGACAGCCCCGTTGCCCATACCGAGAAATAGCATTCCGATGAACAACAGAATCGTAACGACAGTAAGGGAATAAAGAAAACTAATCCCAAACATACATAATGTGAGTCCAATAAATAAAAACATAAGCAGCTTAACTCCACCTATTTTATCGGCAATATATCCTCCGACGGGACGAAAGAAGCTTCCAGCGATGACACATAATGTAACAAATTCCCCAGCCCTAATTCGTGTTAGCCCATACTCATCAACAAAAAAGATGCTTAAAAAGCTGGTAAACCCGACAAAGCCCCCAAAAGTCACACTGTAAAGAATACAGAAATACCAGGTATCCCTTATTTTAAATACATTGAAATATTCCTTGAGCGGTTTTGCAGGCGGTTGAGATGGTGCGTCTTTTGCGATTAAAATATAAATGACAAACACGATGGTTAAAGGAATCAAAGCTAATCCCATAACATTATGCCAGCCAAGAGACTCTGCAATAAGCGGTCCAAACAATGTCGCAAAAAGAGTTCCGCTGTTACCGGCTCCCGCAATGCCCATAGCTAGACCCTGCAAATGCGGGGGGTACCAGCGGCTGGCCATTGGAAGTGCTGCAGCAAAACTTGCACCTGCCACTCCGAGCAAAATCCCAATTATATAAAGCTCGGCTAAACTTTCTCCGAATAACCAACCCCAAAAAAGCGGAATCATCGTAACAAGCATCCCGCCGATCGCTGTTTTCCGCGGGCCGATGCGATCAGTCAAAAAACCTAGGACGATTCGAAAAAACGAGCCTCCCAAAATCGGAATAGCCACAATCAAGCCTTTTTCAGCTGGGGAAAGCCCGAAATCCCTTGTAATATAGACACCAAGTGCACCTAATAATACCCAAATCATAAAACTGATATCAAAATAAAGGAATGAAGCTAATAATGACGGAGCATGACCGCTTTTTTTCAATTCAGATATTTTCACTTTTCATCTCTCCAATACTTTATTAATTGAATATTCGTTTATTTTACTCTTATAAAAGCAAGATTTCTTTGTTTATGTCAGAAAACATTACACACTTTTTTTGTAAGTTATAAAATGTGAATACTTTGAAGTCGTTATTGGTTAAAATTTAATAATTTCATTTCGTTTTTCCTATATAAATCGAATGATAATGTGGTTTACTTAGGTGACGTGTAGTCCCAAGCTTGTTTAACTTTTCAGTTATTGCAGGAGATATACCAAAGATACCTCCAATAACTTTTCAATTTTCTCCATACAAAAAAAGAGAAGCCTAATGCTTAAGCTTCTCTTCCAGACTGTAGATAAACACGACTATTTAATTGAGTTTGTTTACAGTTTTAATATTTGTCCGTTAATTTCCACTCCAGGCACACCACATTTTCCCCGCAGGGGTCTCGAACACACGCTCCAATCAACTTTGTTATAACTATTATGATAGAACTCCTTTTGCCTACAGTCTTTTTTGTTTAAAATAGAAGAAATAAAACTAGGGGTGATATCTATTCAGCGAGATTAGCTTTAAATGATGATTGAATCTTCATTAGAAGGCGGGTTCTTCACACAGCACGAAATAAGGAACTTTTTCATATGATGTGTTATGAGCGGCATGAGATTTAATAATCTGATTATATCCGGGGAAAGGTTGGGTGCAATAATATGAAGCAATATCCATTTCATAACATCCCATTTCAAAATCTTCAGAAAAAAGACATGTCATTTGAAGAGGTATTCGTTCATATTGTTGAGTTCATGAAATTGAACCCTTCCGGTAACTATCGATTAATGGTCGGTACAGATTCGCAAGTACATAAAAAACATACTGTTTTCATTACGGGCATCGTGATACGGCAGGTCGGAAAAGGTGTATGGGGTTGTATAAGAAAAGTGATGATTCCTAGAAGGATGCTGCATTTACATGAACGTATTTCCCAAGAATTGTCTTTAACGGAGGAGATCGTGTCACTGTTCACAGAAGAAAGAAAAAACCAATTAATCGATATTGTCCTGCCTGCTGTATACCAAGGGGCAACGTTCACGATGGAGGGGCATATTGATATCGGGATTGGAAAGCGGAACAAAACCAGTGAGTTTGTAAAAGAAATGGTAGCCAGGATGGAATCCATGGGCGTGGAACCGAAAATCAAACCCAATGCTTTCGTCGCTTCAAGTTATGCCAACCGATATACAAAACAAGAGTAATGTCTTTAGAAAATGTAATATTCCAAATCAACCTACACTGAATTTGTAAAGGGCTGTGAAAATAAATCAAGACAATTCTTATTGTACGGTATTTGAAAACAGCAAAAAACCGGCCTCAGACCGAGACCGGCTTCAACATTCAAAGATATAAGCCGCCATTGCCGTATTCAGTAAGAAAGTTTTAAACCACCACTCCTCAAAGTGGGTGTTTGCAGAAATAATCCTGTTGTCCAAGTCAGTGACGAGGCATAACATTCCTGTTTCAATATAAAACTCCCTATTACAGCTTAAAGGTTAAAACTTTATTATCATTACGAACAGTGCAGCTTGTATTGTTATAATACTTGAATTCCTCATATGTTACAATGTTAATTATCACCATATTAATAACCTATGGCTGACTAAGGGAATGGACGTCGTATTAGCCCTTTATAATAGCATTCGTTACAATCAAACTATTGATCAAAATAACCGATAAAATCCCCTTCGTCTTTATTTTGCAGATATAATACCGTTTCTTTGTCAGAAATAGTAGGCAGTCCAAAATTTTGTTCATACCTCTCAATTCCTTTACCTGTAATTATAATCCAATCCCCTTCCTTTCCAGCTTGTATCGCCTCCTGTATAGCAAGTGTTCTATCAGGAATAACCTTCCCATTTCCAGCAGAGTAATCGCTTTTCAGTTTATTTAGTGACGATTCCATCCCCTCCATTCCCTCCGAATTCAGATCATCCATCGTCAAAATGGAAACATCACTATGTTCCGATGATACTTTAACCATTTCAGCCCTTTTGGTTGTATCTCGTCCACCTCGGAAACCAAAGATATGATAAATTTTTTTGGCCCCGCATTCTTTGGCAGTTTGAAGCATGTGATGTATGGCATCTGCAGTATGTGCATAATCGATGACGATTGTCGGTCCATATTCTTTCTTATACATTTCAAACCTTCCAGGCACACCGGAAAATTGTTTCAATGATGTGAGAATTTCCTTTTTTGAAATTGGAAACATCTTCGCTACGGAATAGGCGGCAGTTGCGTTATATAAATTATGAAGTCCAGGTAAAGGTAACTCAATTTTCACAAAGTCATGATTCTCATTCAATAAAATAAAGGGATTTGTTGCAGTATTATAATTGGTGATTGTTAAATCGAAGCGATTGGATTTTCCAAAGACAAAGGCACTGACGTTCTTTTCCCGTAAGTATTCTTGTAGTCTTTCTCCCCAGAAATCATCCCCATTGATGATCGCAAGACCATTAGGTTTCAATTTTGCAAATAGAAGTAATTTTGCCAGGAAATAATCCTCCATCGTACCGTGGAAGTCGAGATGGTCATGATACAAATTCGTGAAGACACAGAAATCAAATTCAATTCCTTCTAAACGGTATTGAGCTAATCCATGTGAAGACACTTCCATTATGACAACCATGTCCCCACTTGCAGCCAGTAAGGAATTCAACTCCATGCTACCAGGAGTCGTATTATGGGAATCGACTTTGTTTCCATTGATAATATGCTGTATCGTACCAATGACGGAACAGGTTACCCCATTTTCTTTCAATATTTGCTGAAGCATATAACTCGTTGTGGTTTTTCCATTGGTACCTGTAATTCCTATCATTATTTTTTGCTTGCTTGGATCTCCATAAAACCTTTTGGCGATTAGCCCTAATGCTTTACGGCTGTTCTCCACTCGTAAAAAAGGAATTTCCAAACCCTTAATATCGCGATCACCAATCACAGCTGATGCCCCTAAACGAATTGCATCTTTAATGTAATTATGGCCATCTGACTTATATCCGGTTACGGCAACAAAAAGGTATCCCTTTTTTATTTCTTTAGAGTTATCGGTTACACCTGCGATGGATATATGTTCAACGTCCTTCGGCAAATCCCAGTTGATCGCATCTTTCAATATGTCTTTAAGGATCATTAACTTTTCTCCTTTTTCATTTAAGCTATTCACCTAACTTTTTTTGAAAATGAAATGCATAAGTTCCAACATGCCATTTTTAGTATTTACCAGTACTCTAAAAATAATTGTTAAACCAGAATTTGTTAGTTGAACAGTAAAAAGAAAAGCAGCCGATAAGGCTGCTTTTCTTGGCTATTGCTGTATAGAGGTGTGGGCACACCGCAGGATACTTACGATTGGATTTCCAGTGGTTTGGATTCGGCCTTTTGATTGTACAATGGCAAAATGAAAAACATTCCTATAATAAAAAAGAAAGCGGCGGTTTCAAATATGGCGACGAGTGAAAATTGCTCTTTCAGCACGCCTGCCGCACTCATGGTCAAAACCATCGATCCAGTGAATAATGGGCTTAAAATTCCATTGACCCTTCCGATGAACTCGCCTTCGGTCCTCTGCAATATCAATGTATTGATGCCGATTTGGATACAAGGCAGCATTAGTCCATTAAAGAACTCGGCAGTAAGTGTAATCCAAAGATTTGTCGAAAGTCCCATTACCGCTAATCCAATGGCATTCACAAGCATTCCGAATGCTAATAATCTCTGAGGTGCCACTTTTTTGGCAAAAATCATCACCCCAGCTCCGCCTAAAATCATACCAAACCCATTCACCATAAATAACCATTGCAAATTTTCCTTAGGAAGTTCCAGTTGTTCGGTAACGAGAAATATAGAAAGTGGCTGAATGAAGCCCAGTCCAAGCCCGGCTGCCAGAAAACATAATCCAAGCAAACTTAGTTCTTTTTTTCGCAACACATAGCTCACTCCGCTTTTCATTTCCTGCCATAACGTTGTTTTTGCTGTCTCTTCATTCAGTTTTCGATCTTTTGGAAGAAAGGCGAGTGCTCCAGCTGAAAGTAAAAACGCCAGGCCAGTAATCGCAATCGAGATGTTTATCCCGAATGATTGGAAGGCAAATGTACCGAGAATCGGACCTAAAACCATAAATACTGCGAAGACGGTCTGATAAACGGACATCCCTGTCTGAATTTGACTTTCAGGCAAATGCATCTTAAATAGCTTCATGCCTGATGGCTGAGAAAATTGAGAAAGTATCGCCGAAATCAAAGTTGCGAAGAATACCATTTTCCAACTGCCAAAGATAAGCGAGATTAGCACAGCAAATACAGATATTGCACTTAATATATCACACCAAACCATCGTTTTTTTCGGACTCCAGCGGTCCGCAAACGTCCCTCCAATGAATGAAAAAATAAAGATGGGAGCAAATTCCGCTACTGATATCATGGAAATGGCAAAAGCATCCCCGTTTGTCTTTTCCATGACGAATAACAAAACTGCAAAATTCCGTACCCATATCCCTATTTGTAAAAACAGGCCAGAAAAGATAATGGCCCGGAATACACGATTTTTAAAAATGTTAGGTTCCTTATTACTTAATGTTACGGATGTGTTTTTTTCCATATAAAAACCTCCTGTGAGATTTCTGGACAGGAGGCAGTACAATACAAAATTAACAAACTAAAAGATCCCTATTGGACGGAACACAATGATCTTTGTTTGTATTTTAGTACAGACTAATCCTATCCAGAAAAAAAGTTCGTATTTAGCACGCATTTTTTCTCTTAAAGAATAGGATTAAATGATCATTGTTTAAAGGTCACCCTTCCATTTTATGCTAATTTGATAATAATCTATTTAATCTGATAAATCAAGGTGAAATTTATAAACAAAAACATTTTTCAGAAAAGTTTGTGCAATTCCCCTCATAAAAAAAGGCTCCCTTTAAAAGAAAGCCACAGATTGGAGACAACTCGAAAAAAGCAAGATTGCCTTCAGATTTTTCATTTAAAAAAGTTCCAGTTTATTGATCGGGAGTTCGAGACTACTGTGGGAAAAGCGGTCCAAAGGAGACCTCACAGGCGCAAAGGGCGGACCGCCCGCGGAAAGCGAATGCTATACGGTCCAATCAACGTTCGAATACTTTCTTTATAAGAAGGCGTTTAATATCCTTAAGTTCCCGGGTACTATCACTAATTTCGGTCCTTTCTTACACTCACCATCATTAGTTCATGATAAGTCCCGGAATACCTCAGGCAATTGTGTTTCTTCTTTTAATTCTCCAATATATGTTCTTGTTTAGGACTTCCCTGTACAAGTAAATGGGAAGATGGCATTAGAATTTTATGCTCATGAAGAGCAGTCATCATTTCAAACCTCACACTCCTTGATGTTTCAAAGTAATCATCAGGTTTCACAAGTCCCACAATGCATAGTTCATATCCAACATATTTAAGATTCGGATTTAAATCCGTAATGCCGATGTATCTAAAATCCTCTTCAGGTGTACCATCCTCTAGCCTTAGAAGGGTCTCACCATACTTCTCATTACAGATAAGGCATATATCCTCCAACAGCCGTTTTACCTTTTCTGGACTTTCTTGGTAGCTTACAGTGATACGCTCAATGATTCGCATTCTCCCTTTATTAAAATTTTGAATTGTCCTGATTTCACTGTGAGGGATTGTCAGCAATTTTCCTGACCATTCCCTGATCTGCATGAACCGGATACCTATTTCTTCAATTGTCCCTGAACTTGTCCCATTGAATGTAACGAAATTCCCCACCCGGAATTCATTATCTGAAAGCCTTACAAATCCCAATAAGATATCCTTAAGCATTTGCTGAGCCGCAAATCCGATAACGACCCCTACAATTCCAGCTCCAGCCATGATTCCCTTTATGTCTATAAACTGTCCAATCAGATAAATGAGGAAAAGTCCTGCTATGCCGTATCTAAGAGCAGACCGGGTAACTCCCTGTATCGTTCTTTCAACTTCTTCCACAAAAAAATTAGATCTTTTAAAGAACCATTCAACCATTTTATTCAAAATATAATAAACGGCCAATAAAAGTAAAGCCAATATAAAAAGCCTCAATAACAAAAATTCTTGCAAATAATCCATAGCCCGCTCTGTAAATTTCAAGACATTCATGTTCCCAACTCCAATTTCACTTTTATTCAGAATCAATTAAAATCCAGTCATCATCCTTGCCTATTATCCCTTTATCAAGGATAAGTCTTGTTTTAAGACGGTAGGAAACCCCTCGTTTATAAGGCTCCTTCAATATAGGAAGACAAAAGTTAAAAGGAATTTCATTGCTTTCCCCTGAATTTATCTCCCTTGAAGACAAAATGGTGCTCGTTTTAAGGATCTCTTCCAATCCGGTAGAATGAGTATCCATGATCAAATCACATTCAATCCTCCTTATTCTTTGCGCAAGGGTACCACCCTTAATCAAGAAATACCCATTTATGCATTCACCAGATTTATACGTATTTTTCGGAAGGATTAAATCTATTTGTGCAGAACCTATTCCTAAAAGTAACAAAGATTTTCTCAGTATCAACTAATACACTCCATTTATATTTATTTGTTTTTCTACTAAACCCTCATGTTTATACATTTCCGTAAGGGCAGCCTGATCTGGACTACAAAAAAACCTTTACCATTTTGGTAAAGGTTTACTAAAAGAAAATAGACCTTTACCAATAGGTAAGGTCTGGCTAACAACAATATGCTGCCAACAACACCGAGAGCAAAGAGCCCCGTAATGACGACGTTGTTGTAAAAGCTACTCCCCTTTGGAGAATGTATTCAAGTATATAATTTATAATACGGTAGGATTAGAAAGTTTGTCAAACCTTTATATTTTATTTTTTTTAGGCGCTTCCCGGGAAATTCGAATTCTTTGTACATAACTTGATATTAATGAAAATATAATGAATCAACTTGTCCCGTTATTGAAAAAGAATGAACTTCTGGGTTTTAAATAGGCCAGTTCGTGGAATATGAAGTATGTAACAGCAGTGACCTTCTATTTAAAACGCCGTTTTCAAAAAGAATAAAATGAACAAACTATGTATATTTAATGGAAAACTAAAATTATATTTAAAAATTAACAAGATTTCTCTTTTACTTGCGCCAATCATGTTGTAATATAAATGTAACAATTGTAATATTTATTAAACTTTCGTTACATAAGTATCCTATTAGGGATTGGGGAGATTAATTATGAAAAAATTTTTAGGTATGCTATTATCCATTATTTTATTTTTCACTCTAAGTGGTCAGGTTACCGCAAAAACGACATCACAGAATTTGTCTGATGCAAATGCATTAAAGATAGCCGATAATGCCAGCAAACATTTTTGGAATGCTTTACATGGATATAAAACCCGTTCATGTTCACAAAAAACTTTCAATTATAAAGGGACAGAGTATTCATACCTTTGCCAAGAGTTTAATACAAAAGATAAATTGACTACCTACTTAGCAGAGACATTTACTAATAATGCAGTTGAAAAGGGTCTGACCAAATATAATTACATTACCCATAAAGGGAAATTAGCCCGTCCAATCGGAGACGGCTTCAGCATGTTGGAGTGGAGAAAAGCAAAAATTAAATTGGTTTATCAAAAACTGAACGTTAGGTCCTACAACTTAACTGTACCTACAGTCGACGGTGAGTCAGTAAAAAGAACGGTTACCTTTTATAAATCCGGATCCACTTGGAAAGTCAATCAGTTCGATGCAGTTCAATAAATAGTTGATTTAAATGTAACGCCTCATATGCCTATTCCATATGAGGTGTTTTTCTGTTTTCCCTTTTATCTTGAGAAATCTTTTCACATCATGGAACTTTAAAAACAAAAAAACACAGCTAGGTTGCTGTGCCTTAACGGATTTTTGCCTTTCGAAAGCCTTGATAGGAATCATAGGCGGCAAAAAAGATTGTGATGAGTATGAGACCCCAGTAAATCGAGGTTTTCCAATCATCGATTGAAAATAGTGTTTTTTGGTATGCAATGAATTCGGGGTTCAATAAATTAGGATTACTGATGATGATGATGAAAATCAGAGTGGACAACAGCTGGTATATAGCATGGAATAAAGCTAATTTCAGGGTCCATTGTCTTAAAAATAATTTATAAATTGTCAAGAGAACCCCAATGATAACGACGCAAGATACCGGCAGCCAATAGGTATTCAATACCTCTTGATTAAAAGAAGGTGTCACGAAAATGAGACTGTCATTTCTTTTTTCATAGACGCCTAACAGGTTTGCTGCATTGAAATAAAGGGCCGCGAATACAGAAAGACCTAACAAACTTGCAAATATCTCGATCATGGAAATCGCTTTTTGCTTTGAAATGTTCGGTATATCTTTTAGGTTTTCCGGTGTCCATGGTTTCAAGTCTTTGGTTAAAGGGGACTGATCTTTTGAAGTATCCATGCGTTCTAAAATGACAAATGAGAGCGTCAGCCAGAAAAACACTTGGATACCTGTACTGATGATACCTGATATCGCTTTCCCGATTATGGTGAAAACCGCATCCATAACCGTATTATCACCCATTTCCCGAAACGGGTTATCCCCTACTAATCCAATCAGTGAAATGACTGCAGCAATTGGTAAAATCATTTTCAACAGACTGATATAAAAATCATAATAACGCGGTCCAATCAGATGCATCGGCCGATCGCGATAACCACTTGCCAGTGTAACCGGATCTCCTAATTTTAATAGAACAGCTTTCACGTCTTGCTCCGTGGGATCCTCCGGAAGCATATCTGCGATTGTAGATTGAAGTTCAAGCCCAATATCCTCCCGGTTTTTTTCAGGCAGCCTGCGGGTCACTTCCTGAATATAAAGTTCAATCAGCTCCATCTTCTCCCTCTCCTTTTAATAATATATAAAGCTCTTGAGAAGTTTTTTCCCATTCTTCCTTTAACTGAGTGAAGATTTCTCCCCCATAATCACTTAAAGAATAGTACTTGCGCGGTCTACTTTCAGAAGTATCCCAGCTGCTGGTCACCAATTCTTGTTTTTCCAGGCGTCGAAGTAAAGGATATAAAGTACTTTGATCAATGGTAATTCCCGACTTCTCTAAACGCTGGACAAGCGAGTACCCATACTGAGGGGTTTTGAGCTGACTCAGAACAGCTAACGTCAAAGTGCCTCTGCGCAGCTCAGTGGTTAATGAATTCAGTAAAGTGCTCATCCAATCACCTCTTCCCTATACTATGTGACGTACACCATACCTTATACTATGCATCATACACTATTTTAGTTCTTACAACACCATAAAAATTAAAATATATTTAATTTAAAGCATAAAAAAGAGAAGCGTTTCACGCCTCTCCTTTTTGCAAATATTAATATTACACAAGAATGACCCACAATATCATCGTCGTGATAATCGTGACCACTCCTTGTATTAAGGTTGCCATTGTTTGAGCTTTATAGGCATCCGTCACTTTCATCCCGCTAAATTGGGTGACCACCCAGAAGAAGCTATCATTTACATGGCTTACTGTCATCGCACCTGCTCCAACAGCCATGACTACCAATGCAAGAGGAACAGCCCCTTCAATACCCAACGTTGGAAGCATGGGTGCAATCAAAGATGAAGTGATGACCAGTGATGCTGTCGAAGAACCCTGGGCCGTTTTCAGCCCAGCAGCAATTAGGAACGGGACCAACAGGAACAAGGAACCACTAAAGATGCTGCCCATATCCCAACTTTGGATGATGTCTGCAATCCCCGTATTTTTAATGACGGTACCAAATGCTCCGCCCGCCCCGGTAATCAATAAAATTGGCGCAGCATCCAATAAGGCGGCTCCTATCCAGTTTGTTAATGTTTCTTCATCATACTTAGGCAGCAATGTCAAAGCGGAAATTACTCCGACGAGCAATGCGATGACCGGCTGGCCCAAGAATACGAAAAATGCGGCAATCCCCCCTTCCGTCCCAAATAGCGTTAATACAGAACTGGCTCCAATCAGGACAATCGGTAAAACGATCGGTAAAAATGATTGTAAGGCAGAAGGCATCTTGCCGAATGAACGGACAATTTCATCATAATCGTAATCCAGGTCACTTCGGTCATCTTCAACTTCTATCTTGGTCGCTACTTTCATTGACCATATATAACCAGCAAGTGCAGCTGGAATGGCGGTAATAAGACCTATTAAAATGACGGTCCCCAAGTATCCGTCCGCTCCGATATTCCCGGCTGCCGCAATTGGCCCCGGAGTTGGGGGTACAAGTGTATGTGTCGCATACAAACCAGTTGCAAGCGCAACTGACATGGAAGCAACCGCCACTTTTGCGCGTCTTGCCAATGCTTTTCTTAAGCTCGATAAAATAACGAAACCTGAATCACAAAAAACGGGTATGGATACGATAAAGCCAATCATACTCATGGCAAGCTGCGGTCTTTTAGGACCGACAATCCTCAATACGACTTCGGCCATTCGCAATGCGGCCCCGGCCTTTTCCAAAATGGTTCCGATTATTGTACCGAAAACGATTACAAGTCCAATGCTCGTCATCAATCCGCCAAAACCGCCGTTGATATTCTCAACGATCTGATCCAGAGGCATTCCGGAAGCAAAACCAACAAATAAAGTACCCAATAGAAGCGATAAGAACGGATGCAGCTTGAATTTAGTTGTAGCAAAAACAATTAAGAACACGCCGATGGCCAAAACAATAAATAACATAAAAAATTACCCCCTATTTTTGATCGCTGCCAAAAAAGCCCGCATTACTTGTTCGGCTGAAAATTCCAACAATTCAGCTCCTCTTTCCATAGCTTCCTTTAATGGCATGGGAGCGTTCACCAAACTATGAACACTCGTTATTCCGTGGTCATATAAAACTTCAATACCTGTTCCGATCGATCCAGCCAAAACAAATACGGGAATACCATGCTTTTTGGCTTCTTGTGCTACTCCCATGGGTGTTTTGCCTGAAGCAGTCTGGTAATCGATTTGGCCCTCACCGGTAAAGACACAATCGGCACCGAACAATTTTTCACCCAGTTTCGTATACTCCATGACAATATCTATGCCCCTTTTTGTTTCTGCACGGAAAAAGGCTTGAAATGCACCTCCAATTCCTCCTGCAGCACCAGCACCTGCTTTATCATGCAAGTGTATGCCTGTTTTGATTTCCACCAAATCAGCCCATGATGATAAAGCTTTATCAAGCATTTCAACCATGTCAGGAGTCGCCCCTTTTTGAGGTCCGAATACCCTTGATGCCCCATCTGGACCGACTAACGGATTTTGGACATCCGAGGCAATCAAAAATTCGGAATCCGCTACTCTGGAATCAAAATCCTCTGTATTAATGTCTGATATCCGTGATAATTCGGCACCTCCGTATCCCAGAGTTTTACCTTCTTCATCAAACACCTTCATTCCCAAAGCCTGGAGCATACCGACACCGCCATCGTTGGTAGCGCTTCCACCAATCGCTAAAATGAACTTTCGACAGCCATCATTCAATGCTTTTTGAATAAGCTCCCCTGTCCCGTATGAAGTAGTGATCAATGGGTTCAACTCAGCTGGATTGACAAGGCAAAGACCAGATGCATTAGCCATTTCAATCACACAAGTTTTTTGATCGCCCAGGATTGCATATGCTGCCTGAACATCTTCAAGTAAAGGTCCTTTAACGGTCACTTCAACTTTTCGTCCTTTTGTAGCTGCAACAAGACTATCCAGCGTACCTTCCCCGCCATCCGCCGCAGGAACCAATTCTGTCTCCGCATCCGGCAGTGCCTTCCTGACTCCTCGCTCAATAGCTTTTGAAGCTTCTGTTGCTGATAAACTTCCTTTATAGGAATCTGGTGCAATAACAATTTTCATGCTCAGTTCCCCTTTGAATATATTTTTATATCAATTTAATTATAATCTTCAGAAATATTTTAATCATCGTTCATTCTAAACGAAAATTAGTATGACATATTGGATTTTTTTGGCTATACTATATATAAAAAATGATCTTTCTGGAAAGTTTTCTGTTATTTTCCCATTTTCCTAAAGTATAAGATAGCTAAAGGTTTAAACTATCGACAATCCCCCTTTACATGAAAAATCATAGCTTGTTTGCATGAAATATGATCACCATTCTGTTAGCAAATAAAAAAACTCTAGAAGGATGACTTGAATGCTGACCCAAGAAATTGCAATGGAAATTGTCAAACAAACCACCAATAGACTTAACAGAAATATTAATATTATGGATGATAAAGGAATCATCATCGCTTCCGGAAATCATGAACGCATCGACCAATTGCATTTAGGAGCAATGGAAGTACTGAAAACGGGAAAGCCGTTAATCATTCCCGAAACTGATCGTCATCAATGGGTAGGTGTCCTTCCTGGAATTAATTTGCCTATTAATTTTCAAAATGTAATTATAGGAGTCATCGGGATCACCGGAGATCCGACTGAACTTTTGGAATTCGGCGAATTGGTGAAAATGATAACGGAAATGATGCTT
The DNA here is from genome assembly GCF_054600815.1 of Peribacillus sp. N1. Lineage (NCBI taxonomy): Bacteria > Bacillati > Bacillota > Bacilli > Caryophanales > Bacillaceae > Peribacillus > Peribacillus sp. N1. The sequence continues at coordinate 843,759 of NZ_BAAHZO010000001.1, forward strand.
CATCAAGCTTTTATGGCGGAACAACTCGAATGGAAACAACACTTGAAAGAATTGGTATTTGAAGACTTATTAAAGGAAGATATCAATCAGCATTCGATTGATCAGAGACTTGAACTGATTGGAATGAAATTAGAACCTCCCTATCAAGTGGGGGTAATGGAAATGAAATTAAATCCGTTAAATAAGAATGAGCTGATTCAAATGACTGAAACTGTTTTTGGTTCCCATCAAGCCCTTGTTGGGTTCCTGAATGTGAATCGGGTTTTCATTCTCACTACGGCGCTTAGCGGAAATAACATTGACAAATGCCTGGATTCAGCCATCAAAAAATTTAAAGCAAAAGGCTTCGTTATACGAATCGGTTTGGGCTCTATTGTGGATAAGGAATCATACATCGTCCACTCTTTCCGCGAAGCTGAAGCGGCACTTTTACTAGGTGAAGCCGATCAAGCTTTAACTAGATATACTGATGTGGAAACAAAAGCACTGTTGGAAAGGATAGATGAGCGGACCAAACAGCAATTTCAGAAAAGAATTTTAGGCAGCTTATCCGAAAAGTTGATTGAGACTCTGCAACAATTTTTTCTTAGTAACTTAAATATTGGGGAATGTGCAAAAAGAATGTATATCCATCGTAATTCCCTTATATACCGATTAAAAAAAATCAAGGACATTACCGGATATAATCCACAGGTGCTGCATGATGCCATAACTTTACAGTTAGCCATTTGGGTAAGCCAATCGAAAAGGAGAAGTTGAAAGAAATTGTGAGAACAATATTGCCTATTTAAATTATTTTCGTTCCATCCCTATAAAAACCTTGCGTTGGAATTCTGTATAATTGATCGAATTACCGAGTAGATTAAAAATACATGATTTTTTTTGCATATCAGGAGGGATTGAATGAGTGGCATCGCAAATCTTTTAATTATCCTTGGATTTACCGTAGTTTTCATCATTATCATCGTTTTGGTCTTACTATTACTTTATATGATTTTCTTTGATCGCATGCAGAAGCATCATGCAATTTTAAGGAATTACCCGGTCCTTGGGAGAATACGATACTTTCTGGAAAAAATCGGACCTGAGATGCGGCAATATTGGTTTAACAGTGATAACGAAGGAAAACCATTTTCCCGCGATGACTATGAACATATGGTAAAAAGTTCAAAATATTTACGGGATGTCATAGGTTTTGGCTCAAAACGGGATTTTGATGAAGAAGGCTTCTTTGTTAAAAATAGCATGTTTCCAAAATTGGCCGAAGAAGAAAAATATGATCGTGAAACTAAAGTGACGACGAAAAGATACATTCTATTGAAAGACCCGCTTTTCTCACAACGAGAAGAAAAATGGGAAGATGAAATATCCTCTGCATTCTTATTGGATGATGAGGACGCCGTGATCATCGGCCCAAACACTAAGAATCCCTTTCGACTAAAAGGTCTTATCGGCATGTCCGCCATGAGTTATGGCTCTTTGGGTAAGAACGCAATCACTGCACTTTCTGAGGGTTTGGCTGCAGCAAAAGGCACCTGGATGAATACAGGTGAAGGCGGACTGTCTCCTTATCATCTAATCGGCGGTGTCGATATAATCATGCAAATCGGTCCAGCCATGTTTGGAGTTCGTGATAGTAACGGCGAAATGGATTGGGATGAGTTAAAAAGAAAAAGTGAAATACCCCAAATCAAAGCTTTTGAAATCAAATTGGCTCAAGGTGCCAAAACTCGCGGAGGGCATATCGATGCTGAAAAAGTGAATCCGGAAATCGCTGAAATCCGTAAGGTCATTCCGTATAAAGCAATTGATAGTCCGAATCGGTTTCATCAATACCATGACGTAAAATCCATGTGCGATTTTATCGAAAAAATCAGGGAACATACAGGAATCCCGGTCGGCATCAAAATGGTCATCGGCGGCACTGACAGTGTTGAAGAGCTTGCTAGCTACATGAAAGAAACAGGAAAAGGTCCGGATTTCATTTCATTGGATGGCGGTGAAGGCGGCACGGGTGCATCTTATCAGGAATTGATCGATAGCGTAGGCTTGCCGATAAAATCCGCTTTGCCGATTTTAGTATCGACATTGGAAAAATACGGTGTACGCAATCGCGTTAAAATCATCGCCTCCGGTAAATTGTTCACGCCTGATAGAATTGCGATAGCCCTAGCCATGGGAGCAGACCTTGTAAACATAGCTCGAGGTTTCATGATTGCGATAGGATGTATACAGACGATGAAATGCCATTCCAATGCTTGTCCTGTCGGAGTAGCCACCACTGATCCGGAATTGCAAAAAGCGCTTGTCATCGATGAAAAGAAATACCGCGTTGTTAACTTTCTTGTAACCCTTAGAAAAGGACTATTTCGAATCTCAGCCGCTGCTGGTTTAGATTCGCCTATCCATTTTCAACCTAAGCACATTAGCTATAAGGACGATAAAGGAATTGTCACATCCCTTGAAGATATTATGAATGAAGTTAAGGGACAAATAGGTGTCAGGCAATGAAAAATCCACCGCTCATGTTGATGGGCGGTGGATTTTTCTTGAAAACAATTGAATGAAGCCATTATAGGCTGCAAAAATGTATCAGGCATGTAATGGGAATATCTCCACTTTTCCCTTCCCCATTAGCTCCCCATGGCGATAATAAACATTAGCTGCAGCAATTTAAGCAGTTTTAGATGACATGAGCTAAAATCAGTTTCGATACTTTGTCATCTAAAATATCAAATGGATTGATAATACCATTTGCCATCACGTTTAAACTTTCTGCATTGGTCATTTAAAAGAAGGTATTCTAGGTGTGCCAATGTTTCACCAACTGCAAACCTGGTCTCGTGAATGGAAAGATTTCTAAATAAGATCTGGCAAGCACTATTTACTGAAATCGGCTCTTTCATGTTTTCATGAATAATATGCAAACGGTCCTGATGGTGTTCCAACAATTCAAAAATTCTTTTATTGGCATTTTGAAACGGTTTCCCATGTGAAGGGATGACATATTCAACGTCCAGCTTTTGTATTTTTTTCAAAGAATTAAAAAACTCTTCCAATGGGTTGCTGAAACCTTTAAACCAATAAGAAATATTTGGAGATATCCTGGGCAATATATGATCTGTCGAAAAAAGGACACTTTTTTCCTTATTGTATAAGGATATCAGGCCATCAGAATGCCCCGGCGTGAAAATCACTTCATACTCATATTTGCCAAAGTGCAGTTTCATTCCTTCTTCAAGATGATGATTTACGGTAGGATAGGGTTTTACTTGTGGCATGAATCCGCTTTCGTCACTGGATAAGGCCACGGATAAATCGTCTTCCATACCACATGCTTTATAATTTTCTTTAAGCAGATTCAGCGAATCCGCTTCCCAATACGTAGTTCCCGCATGTTCATCCACTTGTGTCATCCAAACATCCGCACCGGTCAATTGTTGTAATGTCCCTGCATACCCGAAATGATCAGGGTGATAATGGGTGATTATAATATCGGTAATATCGTGTTTTTCGATAATCGGGTTCCATAAATCCCTTGTCGTTTTGTTATTTAATCCCGAATCAATGATTGTCCACCCTTTTTCACCTTCCGCTAGGAAACAATGGACATGATCCAACCTAAAAGGCAATGGAATGGTAACTTGAGTTACTTTCAGTTCATTCAGCAAGTATAACTTCCCCTTCCGATGTAACTTCATTTACATAAAACAAAAAATCGAAATTGCTAAAAACAAAACATTTAAGTTTATTAAATAAATGTATATCATTAATCAATTCGACGAATTTTTTCAATTTCCTGTTATCAATATCCAGAGCCAGTGATTAAAATCCAGAAGCAAAGCCTAGGGGCATTGGTTAAATCAAGAAATAAAAAAACCGCCATTAAAATTTATGGCGGCACCTCGTTTTACATATTTTCCTCGATTGTTTGAACAAGGATAAAAAGAAAATGATAGATTAAATTAAAAGCTTCCTCTAATGTCATGTCTTCTCGGAATCCTTTTATGTTATCCAAGGCTAAATTCACATCCCATAGCCCGTCGCCCTGGTTAAACATTAAACTGAACGAACCTATTTCAGCTTGAAGTTCCTTAGTTAAATACGTTTTTAAAACTTCTCCCATTTTTTTCTGGAATTTCAATCCGAACATCGCGTTATACGTACCAAAAACATCATCGACTTCTAAAGAAAGTGCCTCAACACCGATTAATTCGAACCATTGTGATTCAAAGTAAAGGAACTCATCTTTGTTATTTTTCAAATACTCGATCGGTTGTGATAAAAATTCAGAGTTCTCTTCAGAGATTAACTCTTCGCTCTCTTTATTACTTCGCTCCATATAAGCATCTGTAAAACGGGATGCATTTTCTTTTTCCACTAAAATGATATCATCGGCGATTAATTTATGCTTTTCGACATAATCCTTTTCTTCTTTAAATAACTCAACCTTGTTTTCGATTACGGATTTTGATATGTATGATTCCATTTGTTTTTTTAGCATGATATGTCCTCCTAGTATCTTTTCAAGCTTTCGCAATATCAATCATAGCATATTCACTATAGATAAAATAACTTTGTGAAAGAAATTACAATATCAGTTGTGGCAATCATTTCGTGTCTTCGATATAGTAGTGGTAAGCGTTTATACATATGAGAGAAATGAGATGTTGAATCATGCAAAAAATCATTGTAGTTGGTGCAGGAATTTTGGGAGCTTCCACTGCCTATCAGTTGGCTAAAAATGGGGTTGAAGTGATCATTATTGACCGACAAGATATCGGTCAGGCAACATCTGCAGCTGCAGGAATCGTTTGCCCTTGGATTTCACAAAGACGCAACCAAGCTTGGTATCTCCTTGCCAAAAATGGTGCGGCTTTTTATCCGGGTTTAATTGAAGAACTTGAACGGGACGGGGAAACCGAGACTGGGTATGCCCAGGTCGGAGCTATAAGTTTACATACCGATGAAGATAAACTGAATGCCATGAAGAACCGGGCTGCAAAACGGAAAGAAGAAGCACCGGAGATCGGGACGATCACAATACTTTCTGCAGAGGAAACACGTGCCTTATTTCCGCCTCTTTCCAGTGAATATGCAGCCGTTCACGTGAGTGGTGCCGCCCGGGTGGATGGACGAGCACTACGTGATTCCTTATTGCGGGCATCACAAAAAAACGGTGCAAAACTTATGTATGGTGAGGCCATACTTACATATAACGGTGCACAAGTGACAGGTGTAACACTTGGAGATGAATTCATATCTGCCGATAAAGTGATTGTTTGTGCTGGCGCTTGGGCACCGCAATTACTGAAGCCACTCGGCGTGAATTTTCAAGTCACCTTCCAAAAGGCTCAAATCATTCATCTGGAAACGCCAAATGACAATACTAATGACTGGCCTGTAGTCATGCCTCCCAGTGATCAATATATTTTGGCTTTCGATAATAATAAAATCGTTGCTGGGGCGACTCACGAAAATACGGAAGTTTTCGATACTCGAATGACCGCAGGAGGACTCCAGGAGGTTTTCGATAAAGCCTTGCAAACCGCTCCCGGTTTGACAGATAGTACGTTTGTTGAAGCAAGGGTCGGATTTCGTCCATTCACGCCGGGATTCCTTCCGGTCATTGGTCCTTTGCCTGACTGGGAAGGAATAATCGTAGCCAATGGTCTTGGAGCATCCGGTTTAACAATGGGCCCATATATAGGCTCACTATTGGCAAATCTCGCACTTGATAGAAAAATTGAAATCGATATAGAAAATTATGATGTCAGAGGTGCTCTATAAATTTAGCTTCCAATTACCTAACTTGCTGTATGAACTTCGACTGATCTGAAAATTACTAGATCAGTTTTTTTCAAATGGTCCTTTTCATAAGAAAAATCAAGGACCTTTAATGAGTCCTTGATTCAGACTGTAGACAAACTCGAGGAAAATCGAGCTTGTCTATTTTTATGGCTTGTACAATTTGGACGTTAATTTACACTCAAGGCACTCGCTTTCCGCGGGCGGTTGGGGAGCCTCCTCGGCTTTCGCCTGCGGGGTCTCCCCTAGACGCGCTTTTCCCGCAGGAGTCTCGTACCTTCCGTTCCAATCAACTTTGCTTTAACTCTTAGATAGAACACTTTTGCCTAGGGTCATTTTTGTTTTAAAATAGAAGTATTAAAACTTGAGGTGATGAAGATGCTTTCTAAACATGATTCTATTCAGCAAGATCAACTTGAAATGATTACTTTAGATCGACTGGTGCCGGCGAACCATTTAGTTCGTAAAATGGAGGCTTCCATTGACTTCACTTTCATTTATGACTTGGTGAAAGATATGTATTCAAAGTTAGGACGCCCAAGTATTAATCCAGTATTTTAGTTGAATTTACATTTATTCAATGTACATTCGGTATTAGTTCCCTGGGTAAACGATTAATATGGCTTACCGCTGGTTCTTAGGCTATGGTTTTCATGATAAAGTACCTCCTACTCCACGTTCGGAAAAAATCATGCTGTTCTTTGAAAAATAAGAATCTTCAATTTCAATTTATTTCATTTATTTATTAATATCTGATTCACTTACTTCTTCATAAATAACTTTTAACTCTTCAATAGTAAGTGATTTTAAAAATTCCTCTAGTTCATCCATGTTAATGCCTCCTATAATAAAGAACATTTGTTCTTATTATAATCTCTAAAATATCACTAGTAAATAGTTAATTTTACTATTGAGCATACAGCCCCCTATTTAACCAACGGTCATTCCCTTTGAAAAATAGTGCTGTAACATCATTTTCATTTGCTCTTTATTTGCTGCAAATTGCTTATGACGATGACCATTTCCTCCAGATGGATGAGGAAATCCTAGAAGCATGTCGTTAGCATCCAAATAATTCTGACCTGCTAAATAATTTAAGACCTTGGAAACATTAACGCCTAAAGGAATAATAAGCGGGCTTTCAATCGTACCTATTTCGGCAGCAAATCCCTCCATTATATTTTTTTAAACAACTCGGTCTTTAATATGTTCGGAGTTGTTCCACTGTAGTTTTTACCGTTATAAAAAACTGGATAGGTTAAAACAGAGGTAGTATGAACGAGGTGATTTGCTTCGTTAAAAAGATCCAGTGCGGACGATATGTTTAAGTATGTGTGTAATCCAAGCTCATCTAACATTTGAATCAAATTTTTTCTCATCGTTCCTTCAAAACTGGAATTCTTTTTTACTTCGTTCAGGATCTCTTCATCACTATGTATGTGCCCTTTTGCATTAATTACTGTAGAATAAGATTTTTTCATTTGATGTAATCCAGGAGTGATTCCGACAATCACCACTTTGGCCCGTTCATTTACATATTCAAAAGGTGCGTAATAGATTTCGAGCTTCTTCTTTTCATCTCTTTCAAGCAAAAATTGCTCGCTCAGTATCATTTCATCTGTATAGGCAGCAGGTAAAGCATTAATTAAGTTTTTAAATTGCGTAAAATTAGAAAAATTAGCGATCCCCATAAAGTACTATCCCATCTTTCTATATATTTTGGCCATATCAGTATATCAGAAATTCAGTTTCGCACCGAACATTGGAGCATCATGAATCTTTTTGAATCCGTATATTCCTTAACGGAAATTGAAAATACTAGTCGTTTGTAAAGTGTTGTTTGATCTCTCCATCATGATAATAACGTAATGTAGTATGCCTGATGGTACCGTACTTAAAAAGTTTTACTCAGACGAGATAAAGTTAAAAGAATGAACCTTTTCAAAAAAAAAGATAAATTGCTTCCAACCCTTGGGTTGAAAAGAATTTATCTTAAAAATGGTATTTGGGGATGAAAAAAAATTGGGTTTACAAAATGAAACTATTGATTGAATCTTCCGCGCTGGCGAAGCAATTCACGATTCAGGTTCGGATCTTTTTCAAATGCAGCGCGGCCGTGAAGCCAAAATATATTGTTGACGACAACTAAATCTCCAACTGGCAGTTCCAGTTCAAGTACACTTTCATCGTTTTCTAATGAATTGGATAAATCGCGTAAGTATTTGGCTTGTTCAATCGAATCAGGATAAACAAATTGATCGATAAAACATATACCAGGTTTGTTATTATGATTGAAGAATGTCAATCTTTCAATTTCCTGATCAATGTTCTTGCTTTTCGGTGCCTTATACGTGAATTTCTGGCTTGATAATGGATGATTTACATACATATCAAGCTCTTTCCAATCGTCTAGGTGCAATAAGCGTGATTCGCCACCGCGGGCATTTTGTTCGATCATCTTCATCATCAGTAACCAGTCCGTTGGTTCATCAACAAAGGTTCCGTCCGTATGAAGTGTAAATAAACGATAGGCCTGTCGCAAATATGAATCACTGCTATCCGTGTCTTGAACACTAAAACGGGCATAATATTTTCCTGACATGGCATCATGGTTTGGAGTTCCGAGCAAGTATGAAATAGCCGTTGCAAAAATGACATATTCATCTGTATTCTCCGTGACACCCTCCAAGCCGAGGGTGAAGCCGCCGGATTCCCGATCATGAACGATGTTCCGAAGCAATTCACCAAAGTCTTCACCCACTTGATCCAGAAGGTATGAAGCAATGATGAGTCGTGCATATGGTGTGTATTCCAAATGCTGAACAGACTGATTATCCTTCGATACGTTTTCTAAAAAAGCGGCAATCGCCTCTTTTGAAATTTCAATATGATATAAACGGCTGGATTGAGGGTGGACTTTCACCTCGTATTTTTCTGTTTTCCTTTCAAACTTTGCTCTCTTTTTTTCTGCAATGTTCATGAATGATTCCTCCTGTTATTTGTAATATAGGTGACAAAGTTAACAGGAAATATAAAAAGCCAGTCGCACATGATCCCCAAATAAAATGGGAATCCAACTGTACAACTGGCTTATATTCACTTCACTGCTCTATGCAAATAGAGTCACAGCGAATATGCAGTTTATGTATGATTTATTTTTCCTGTTTCCAATCATTAAGATCTTTACACGATTCTGAAAAGGTATTTTCCAAAAGGTGTTAATGTCATAATATTGGCTTAATTACATTAAAACGTTTTTCCGTAAAAATGTCAACATCTTTTACAAATTATTCTGATAAATCATTTTACTAACTTGGTAGTTACGTTTTTTCTGCCGCTTTAATTTGCTGAAAATGGAGATCCAGGTCCTTCAAGGCAGCAATCAATGCATTAGCGGCTTTCCCCCGATAATAAGATTGAATCGATTCTATCGCTTCATCAACACCATCATTTAAACTAATCCCTTTTAATAAACGCCCAATAAATTCCCGTCCATGCTCTGTTGCCAGAGTACAGGAGGCTTCCAGGACAACCCCATATTTAGCATCGACTTCCGCGGTGATGGTCAATGTTTCAAAGACACTTTTCGCTGCCATCCCTTGAGGTAAACGTGCATGACCTGCAATAAAAATTGTTTTACCATTGAACATGAGGCCTCTTCCTCTCTTTAACGAATTTTATTTTGTAAATGCCGCTTCCAATAAGTGTGATTGTTCCGGAATGCGGTTAACAACCTCTTTTCCAATTTCAATTGATGCTGTTGCTGCAGGTGACGGTGCATTACAAACATGAATGGTCCGTTTCCCCATTATAATATGAAAATCATCCACCATATTACCATCATCCTGTAACGCCTGTGCCCGGACTCCGGCAGGTGCAGGGATTAAATCATCTTCTTGAATTTCCGGAATCAATTCCTGCAGGCTTTTCGTAAATTGCTTTTTACTAAAAGAACGGACATATTCATCCATCCCTTCCTTCATGAATTTACTGGCCAGTTTCCAAAAACCTTTATAGCTTAAAACTTCAGTTAAATCCTTCGCATTGAAGTCAGTTTTTTTATAACCTTCACGTTTGAAACTTAGTACAGCATTTGGGCCAGCATCTACTTCGCCGCTAATCATCCGTGTGAAATGAACTCCTAGAAATGGAAACTTAGGGTTAGGTACCGGATAAATTAAATGATTGACAAGAAAGCGCTTTTCGGGCTTCAATTTAAAATATTCACCGCGAAACGGGACAATTTTCATATCAGTTTTATACCCCGCGGCTGCTGCGATACGGTCACTGTGCAATCCAGCGCAATTAATGACTATCCTTGCTTTTATTGTACCGTTGTTCGTAGCGATGATGACTTCATCAGAATCCTCGTCAATCTTCTCCACCTTTGTATTCAGCTTGATTTCACCGCCGTTGCCTCGGATGATATCCGCCATCTTTTCACTTACCTGACGATAATTGACGATGCCGGCTTGCGGGACGCGAATCGCACCAAGTCCATTAACATGTGGTTCAATTTCCTTTAACTCATCCACACCGATTCTTTGGATAGCTAGCTCATTTTGCAAACCGCGTGAAAATAAATCATCTAGAAGGGGCAACTCTTCTGGCTTTGTTGCAACAATGACCTTACCGCAAATATCATGATCAATTCCATGCATCCTACAGAATTCCGTCATTGATTTGCTTCCTTGACGGGCAAACCGTGCCTTGAAACTGCCTGGTTTATAATAAATACCTGAATGGATGACGCCGCTGTTATGCCCCGTTTGATGATCTGCAACAACAGCCTCTTTTTCAATGACTACCACTTTAGCATTAGGAAAACGCTGATAAAGTGCCATTCCCGTCGATAAACCTACAATTCCCCCGCCAACAATTGCGAAATCATACACAATTAACACTCCTTTTATTGATGATTTTTAGTATTCAGCAACTCCATATACGTAATTAAATTGTTCTTAGTCCGTAAGATGTGAAATTCTACTGCTGCCCTTAGTTCTGCAGGATCCCCTCTTAGTGCCGCTTCATAAATCATCCGGTGTTCCCGTTGCGTTTCTGGGTAATAATCAATCAGCAAATTCGGCGCAATGGGTGAGATACCCAACGTTTCTACCATTTTTTGAACTCTTGGCCACGGGCACCCTTTTCGGAGGGTTTCATGAAAAGCCGCATTCAAAAGGATATAATGTTCATTGGTTTCATCAGATAACTGAATCCCTTCCATTTCAATCAAAATTCCCTTTAATTTTTCTTTATCCTCCTTTGTTAAATAAGGAAGCGACTTTTCTACAGCAAGGCCTTCAAGCAGAGACCTGGTATGATAAATTTCTTCAATATCATCCCGGGTAATCGGTGTGACGATTGCTCCTTTATGAGGAACCATTTCCACCAACCCCTCCATTTGAAGTTGTGTAAGGGCTTCACGAATGGGCATTCTGCTTACTTCCAGGCGATCTGCCCACTCCTCTTGAATGAGTCGCTCCCCTTTTTTCAACGTCCCATTCAAAATCGCCTTCCTAAGACTTTTCGTTACATTTTTTACGATTGTAGATTTATCTCTTTTAGAATTAGCATTATCCAATTCAGCGTCCACCTTTCGATATTGGATACAATTTAAACTATATCAACTATATAAAGCGATTACAATACTAAATTTTTAATATATTGTATCCAATCTAAATAACACTGGATACAATACACAGGGTAAAATAACTAATTTCCATCTGAATATAAATTGGTTCCCCATTTATATTTAACTTCAATTCACAAAATCCAAACCAGGAACTAATGCCAAAACTTTCCAAAAAATTTCATCATTATGATATCATTATTGTGGTATCCAAATTTATTTAAATAAGGGGTTGCTAGTTAATGAGTAAAGAAGTCTACATGATTGGCGAAATAAGGACTAATAATTTCACCGATAAAAATCTTTTCGAGAAAATCGGATCCCTTTGGAGCAAAACAAATGATTATAATATTGAAAATGATATGAAATATGGGATATACCATCAGTACGAAAGTAACTATCGTGGAGATTATACATTAGCTATAGCCACCGAAACCCCCGTATCGAATGAAAATTTTGTCATTCCAGATCAAGAATACGCGGTGTTTGAGTGTTTACAAGATGAACATTCCATAGGTGAAACCTGGAAAAAGATATGGAAGCTGGAGGAAGAGAAAAAAATGAACAGAAAATATAGCCTGGATTTTGAAAAATATTACCCTGATGGAAAAGTGGAAATACATATTGCGGTTTTATAAAAAGAAGCTACTATGTGAAATAAATCCATAATAGCTATACAATTTAGCTAGCCTTAAGGGCATGAATCGGTCCCCCACCGAAACTCATGCCTTTTTATTTCAGCTTTGTACCCTAGGGATTAATCACCTTATATTGTTCAGTTCATTATAGAGTAGTTTTTTCGGGAAGAACTTCCCTTTAAATCAAGTTTTTTGTATCAGGATGCATTAATATCTTATCTGAAGGCTTCAACCGTGATAAAATCAAACAAATATAGTTATCATAATTCATCTATAAAATAGGAAATTGGCAAAAAGTCATTAGAATAAAGGGGAAAATATGAATGTCAGAATTAATCGATTGGAAAAATAGTGCTCGCGGTCATAAGTTCATAGCATCTTTTAGCGGAGGAAAGGATAGTGTCTTAGCCCTTTATAAAGCAATGAAGATTGGAGAAGCTGTAGGACTTATCGTCATGCTGGAGGAAGAAGGAAAACGTTCCAGATCCCATGGAATGCCTCCGGAACTCATACATGCCCAAGCTGAATCAATAGGATTGCCTGTATATACTGCAGCTGCCAGTTGGACTGATTATGAAAAAGTATTTATGCACCTTTTAGAAAATGCTAAAAATCAAGGAGCAGAAGTTTTAATAACAGGAGACTTGGATATGCCTGCCCATGGCTGTTGGCATGATAAGGTTACGAAGAATGCCGGGTTGAAGCTTGGAATGCCTTTATGGGAAATGAATCATCGTGAAGCTGTCGAAGAGTTCATGAATCTAGGATTTGTAACTATCATCGTAACCGTTAATTTATCATTGGGAATGACAGAGGATGATTTAGGGCGAACGTTAACCCATGAATACGTGAAGGAACTTGAAGCTCGCGGTATTGACCCCTGCGGAGAAGGCGGAGAGTTCCATACGACCGTAATAGACGGGCCCATTTTTAAACAGCCAATTACCGTTCGTAAATGTGAGATAATCAAGGACGGAGAATATGCTTTTTTGCCTTTGGAGCTAGATAAGATGACGAATATGAGTACCTTATAACCGAACTAATTACCTATTTTAGTGGTAACCACTCCATACTGCACCCCAATTATGAGATTTTCTATAACGATTGAGGTGCAGTTCGAGTCCTTTGACAGTAGGAAAATGCCGAGATTTAGTTAACATAATATTATTATAGAAACTTCATTTTTAGCAACCATTCATTACTGATAACTTTCTGTTTCATTATTTTTTAAACAGGAAAATAACAGAATCTCAGAAAAATAAATATTTCTAATATACTAAATCAAGTGATTCTTTATAAAAATCAGAACAGTGATATCAAGAAAAAAAAGACTATATATCCTAGTCTTTTTTGAGAAGTCATTCGGTTGATTTAAAACTCTATCCATTACCTGGCCAAAACTCTTATAATTTTCAAAATCCTCAGTGAAGTCGATTTTCCTAGCAAAAGGGGCGCGTATCTCATTCCGAGTGCCCTTTCACCTATCCACACCAATGATTCTAGTTTTATCTACCCATTAAGATATATCGAAATAATGTTTACTCTGAAATAACTCCCCATTGAAGGAATATGATATCCATATAAAAAATAATGAGTACTACAGGAGTTGTACTTCGTCCTTTCAGTTAATAATAGAAATCCATTAATGTTTCGTCCATTAAATCCTGTGTGAGTCCTATGTAAATCATCGTATCTTTTGGATTGGAATGATTAAGGATTTGCTGCAGTAAAGCGATATCCTTGAATTTTTGGTAATGTAAGTAGCCGAAGGTTTTTCGAAGGGTATGTGTACCGACATCCGGAATGTCTGCCATTTCAGCCGCTTTGTTCAGAACTCGATAGGCCTGTACCCTGGTGATTGGACCATTACCCTTTCGACTTGGAAATAAATACTGATCATTTTTCAGGTTCGATTTCCGGACATACTTCCTAACTTCTTTACGAAGTTGAGGATTGACAAGGAACCGCTTAATTTTATCTGTTTTTTGCTCCACAATGACAATATGCGTACCCTCAAGAATGTCTTTCACTCTCAATTGTAAAAGATCGCCTATACGTAACCCGATGTTTATCCCGATTGAAAACATCATATAATCCCTGTAGCTGCAATATTTTAATAGTGACTTTTTCATTTTTTCTATGTGATCCAACCGGCGTATCGGCTGGACATTTTTAATTCTTTGAGAGGCTGCTTGCATGAATGGCTCATTCTCCTTTCCCCTTCTTTCATTGTACGTGAACAGGTGAAAAAAAGGCAAGTTTTATAAATTTTGATACCCTTATAAACCTTGATTTAATGCGTTTTTGAATGTATCAATAGAGGCCCTTTGTTACATTCGGAATATTCAGTTAGTATTAGTCGTGCTAATACAAAAATATACCAACATCAAATGACCTTCCTAAAGGGTCAATTGAGACGTTTTAACGCAATCCAGACCAATTACTCTAGTAATTTAAATTAACCTCTTTAAAAGCCAAATATGAAGCTCGTTTTTTTGTCTTTTCTACTTTTTTACGAAAACATGGCATATGAATATTCTCTATATTTATCTCATTATTTATAATGTTTGCATGACCCATTTATTGAGGGGTCATATGAAATGCGGAAAACATACACGAAGAGTTATTTCAATTTAAAAAAGCCGATATTCTCTGTGTTAAGGAATCATCGGCTTTTATTATTATTGAATGCAGCTAGTACCTTGATTCCAACCATTCATATTTTTAAAAATCCTCAAAATATTAAAGAGCCAGAGCTATAAGTAAACTTATTAACAGACATTACTTTTAAGGGGACCAATAAAACATAGGAAACGTATTGAACACTACAGATACCCAAAAGTATTTGGAGGATAATTCTTTAAGTTATATTGAATACTTTGAATATTACACAGAGCGTTTCCGGATAATTGTAAATTGGCCATAAATAAGACATCACTCCCTATACTAACAGGAATTGTCGAAAATAAGCCTCCTAACACAGGCACAAGTTCGAGTAAAGTAAGTAGCGCTTCACTGATATTAAAAACTACTCGATCTATAATTTTTGTACTTTCCAAAAAGCAATAGACGAAACCATTTTCCCCTTGTTTCTCATTTATGTTCGTTTCTTTAAGCTTTTTCGTGAGAAGTGTTTTGCTTGCTGCACAAACCTTTAGCATCTTAATATTAAATATCCTTTGTTTTGTAGTCACTATTTATGGCTATAAATTAATTCCTAATATGCAGGGCTTCTCTCTTTATTTATCAGTAGCCACATATATAGTTTTCCAATGGCAAGTCCCGGCCAGGCAATTGGGTTTTTCTTTTATTTAAAATTATTATTTAGCAAAACCTATATTAACTGTATACCTTATCAATCCCAGGGATAGTTGTTGTATAAAACACGGATAATTCTTTACTTTTTTCTTTCCTTTCTTTACGCATTCTAGCTCGCTCTGGTGCAGTTTCATTTAATTTTTTCTCTTCATCCGTTTCAGGAATGACGTCTGGAACACGAGTTGGACATTGTTCTTTATCTAATGCAACAAAAGTTAAAAGCGCAGTCGCTGCCATTTTACGCTCACCACTTTTTAAATCTTCGGCAATAACTTTAACAAACACTTCAATAGATGATGTACCTGCCCATGTTACATACGATTCAAAACAGACTGCATCTGTTGTTCGGATTGGATATAAAAAGTCTACCGAATCTGTTGAGGCAGTTACACAATCTGTGCGGCTATGTCGTAATGCGGTAATGGAAGCAACTTGATCTATATCGCTCATTAATCGACCACCAAATAATGTATTATGACTATTTACATCATTTTGAAATACGCGACTTGTTCGAACAACTCTTGATTCTCTACAATATTTTGCTTTCATGCTTACCTCCTTCTATTTATATAAATCTGATATAACGGTTATAGGCTACAATTTAATATGAAGGAATTCGAAGTTTATAGGACAAATCCATTCAAAAGGACGTGGTGAGCCAAGCTCTTAAATCTATGTTTAAGAGTAAATTAGCTTTCAACAAGACGGTTTAATTAATGTAGTTTCGTCCCCGTTTCCTTCATACTAAACTATTAGAATCTCATTCTATTGCCGAATTATCGATTTCTCTAATATTTCTACGACATCCAACGTTTGTACTTTTTCCTCCACTTCCTTTGTCTTTGTCCCATCGCTGATCATCGTTAAGCAGTATGGACAACCTGTACTGATGATGGTTGGATTTGTTTTTAGAAGCTGTTCGGTTCTAGAAACATTGATACGGATTCCTGTAGCTTCCTCCATCCACATTAGACCTCCTCCAGCACCGCAACACATAGCTGTTTCACGTTTCCGCTCAGGTTCTACAACCATAACACCTGGAATAGCTTTTAAAATGTCACGAGGAGCATCATACCCATCATTGTAGCGTCCTAAATAGCAGGAATCATGGTAAGTAATGACTTCATTCACAGTATTCTTTGGTGTTAACTTTCCTTCTTTTATTAATGTTGCAAGCAATTCCGTATGATGATAAACTTTTGCTTCTAAACCAAATTCAGGGTATTCATTGTTTAGTGTGTTATAAGCATGGGGATCTATTGTGACAATTTTCTTCACATCATACTTTTTAAAGACTTCAATATTAGCATTCACTAGTTCTTGGAATAAAAACTCATTTCCAAGACGTCGAGGTGTATCACCAGAGTTCTTTTCTTCATTCCCTAGTATCGCCATCTTCACTCCTGCATGATGCATTAAGCGCGTGAAGGATCTTG
This sequence comes from Peribacillus sp. N1, assembly GCF_054600815.1. Taxonomy (NCBI): domain Bacteria; kingdom Bacillati; phylum Bacillota; class Bacilli; order Caryophanales; family Bacillaceae; genus Peribacillus; species Peribacillus sp. N1. Next base: position 860,591 of record NZ_BAAHZO010000001.1, read on the forward strand.
TGATTTTTTGACTGCGGTTATCATAAGAACCCATGGACCCGACAAAGAAAAGAAAATCAAATTCTTCTCCCGCTTTTTTCAGTTCTTTTGCTGTTGGAATCGTAATTTTCTCTAATTCATCACGCCAATTCGCCCGTTCCTTACGATTCATCCCCCATGGATTTCCTTGACGTTCAATATTCGTCATCGCACGTTGGGCATCCGGATTTATTTTTCCTTCTGTTAGGACAAGGTAACGGCGTAAGTCGATGATTTTGTCAACATGCTCATTCATTACAGGACATTGATCCTCACAGTTACGGCAAGTCGTACACGCCCAAATTTCTTCTTCTGTCACGACATCCCCTATTAAACTAACATTTTCGGTTGTTGCTGCTACTTCTTTGGAACCTGCCCCCGCTAGCGCTAATTGATTGTCCTTAGTATTTTTTATAACAAAGGAAGGCGCCCACGGCTGTCTGGAGGTTACCGCTTCTCCTTTTTCTGTCAAATGTTTTCTCATCTTGACAATGAGATCCATCGGGGATAACGTTTTTCCAGTTCCTGAAGCAGGGCACATATTTGTGCATCGTCCGCATTCTACACATGCGTAAAGATCAATCAACTGATGTTGGGTAAAATCCTCAATTTTCCCGACACCGAATTCTTCAGCTGTTTCATCCTCAAAATCTATTTTCCTCAATTTTCCAACAGGGCCGCTTTTCTTAAAGAAGATATTAACCATGGCAAATAACTCATGAAATTGCTTTGACTGTGGTACAAACACCAGAAAGGAGAATACAGTCAACATATGAACCCACCAAAATACGTGGTACAACACAGTTCCTGCCGTTGTTCCGATGCCGGAAAACATCAACGCAATGGCACCAGAGAATGGAGCATATATGAGATCTGGTTCATGACTTAACATAATTGCTTCAAATCCCAATGTAAGCAGGATCGACAAAGTTAGAATGAATAAGGCGATAATGACGAAGGCGGATTTCCCATCACGCTTCCATTGCAACCGCTTTAGTTTTTCAATATAACGACGGTAAAATGCATATACTACTGCCAACATCATGAGGAACGTAGCCCATTCCTGTAGAAGATTGAAATATTTATGCGCTTCACCTAAGGGGAATTCATAACTTTTAATAAATCCCTTTATGATTAGTTCTATAAGTCCTATTTGGATGATAAAAAAGCCATAAAATAATACTAAATGCATCAGACCGCTTTTCTTGTCTTTGAATAATTTTGACTGACCGAAGCCGTTGATTAATAGCAGATTGATTCGTTCTTTAAGGTTTAGTTCAAACTCAGCTTTTTTGCCAAGCTTTATAAACAAATACCGGGTGTATACAAGATTGACAAACAAATATACTGCATATCCAGCCAAGGCTAAAAAAGCAAGTAAATTCAGCAATGATAACATCCTTTTCATCCCCTCATGGTTGTTTCTTAATTAGTTTCCTTTTGATGGGACCAAAAATATCGATAATATTATTTTCAACTATTTTGAAAACTTTTAACTAAATGGGAGAACGTAAAAGTAGATTCCTCCCATTTAAACTCTAGAATTCCGCATCAATCATGCTTTTTTGTTAGCATTGGCACAAGATCGTGATCAAGTGTTTCTTTCATCATAAGGGCCACTTTCACACCATAATCACTAATTTCCTTAGCAACTTGTAATGCCGCCGCTTCAGATTCACGATAGTGCAATCCAATATTTGCTCCTTCAGCAGCAGCAGCTAATGCTATTCCTCTTCCGATTCCTTTTGCGGCACCTGTAATTAGGATGTTTTTTCCTTTGAAACCGATATTCATCTAGTTACCTCCATGTAAATACAGAAAATTCAGAATAATTATCATGCAATTTGATTAAATTATTAACTTCCTGTAAACGATGCTTCTCTTTTTTCGAGAAAAGCCTGTGTTCCTTCCCTCTTGTCACTCGTTCCATATAAAACAGCTTGTGCCAAGCTTTCAATCAGCAATCCCGTATCAATATCAACATCAAATCCACGATTGACTACTAGCTTTGCCATTTGTACGGATAATGGTCCTTTAGCTAATATTTTTTCAGCCTTTTCTTGTACAGCAGCCCGTAAATTCTCTAAAGGAACTACAGATGACACTAAACCGATCTCTATCGCCTCTTTCGCTGTCATGAGATCCCCACTTAATATCATATTCATGGCTCTGCCTTTACCGATGATTCGCGCTAATCGCTGCGTTCCACCAGCGCCGGGAATAACCGACAAATTTAATTCAGGGAGGCCGATTTTAGCATTTTCAGAAGCCATTCGTATATCACACGACATGGCCAGCTCACACCCACCTCCAAGTGCAAATCCATTAATGGCTGCAATAGTTGCTTTCTTACTTTTTTCTATACAGCGATACACATCAGACATATTTTTAGCAGCAAATGCATCAAGAGAGTTCCTGTTTGTTACCTGATTAATATCCGCTCCTGCGGCAAATGACTTCTCCCCTGCACCTGTAAATACAATTACGCCAATAACTTGATCATTTTCTAATTCTTCAAATGCTGACAGGATTTCGGATACAGTTAAATCATTTAACGCATTTCGCACTTCAGGACGGTTAATGGTGATAAAACCTATCCGGTCAACTCTTTCAAGCACAATATTTTGATAGTTCACTTATAACTCCCCCTTTATTGATATTTGCGATGCAACTGAGCAGCAATAATATTCTTCTGAATCTCAGACGTTCCTTCGTAAATTCTTGTAATTCGGGCATCACGGTAAAATCTTTCAATTGGGTATTCTGATATATAACCAATTCCCCCATGAATTTGTACAGCTTTATCTGCAACCCGATTATACGTTTCAGAACCTAATAATTTAACCATGGCTGCTTCTTTAATCACTTTCATATTTTGATCCACCATCCATGCTATTCTGTAGGTCATAGACCGCAATGCTTCTATTTCCATTGCCATATCTGCCAAATAATGTTGAATAATTTGTTGCTCGAAAATCGGCTTTCCAAACTGGATTCTCATATGAGAAAAATCTAACGACATTTCGAGTAATTTATCACTTGATCCTAAATTTCGCGCAGCCATTCCTGCACGTCCATTTGCCAGAATCTTTAATGCGTTTACATAGCCTTGTCCCTCTTCGCCCAAAACATTTTCAGCCGGAACTTCACAATCTTCTAAGAATATTTCCGATGAATGTGACCCGTGAAGGCCCATTTTTTTTTCAATGCTTCCAATTTGAAACCCTGGGAAATCCTTTTCAATTATAAAAGAAGTGATGCCTTTTGAGCCTTTAGAAGGGTCGGTCACCGCCATTACGGTAAAAATATCGGCAATCGGTGCGTTAGTAATATAATGCTTACTTCCATTCAGAATATATTTATCCCCTTTTTTTACGGCCGTTGTTTTCAGATTAGTAGCATGTGAGCCTGCACTTGGTTCTGTTAAGGCAAATGCACCAATTCTATCTCCGGTTGCCATGTCGGGTAAATATTTGCGTCTTTGTTCATCATTTCCCATATCAACAATGCCAACACCCCCAATGCCGGTATGCCCACCAATGACTGTTGTATATCCATTATGTGTTCTTCCCAATTCTTCAAGTGCAGCACACTTCCCTACCATATCGAGTCCCAGCCCGCCATATTCTTCTGGAATATGAAGTCCAAATAAACCCATTTGCTTTGACTTTTCCATAATACTTCCTGGAATTTCATTACTTTCTTCAATTAACATCGCCTGCGGATCTACTTCATTATCAATAAAGTTCCGAATTCCTTGTTTTAATAATTTTACATCCTCTGTTAGTTCGAAATTCATACCTTCACGTCCTCTCGATTATATGGCTAAAATCCCTTCCCTGACTTCCTGACCAAACGCTGCTTTCATGTATTTAACAAGCTAATGCTTATAGTCGATACCTATCCCCTAAACTGTGATAAAGATACTCCATATTTCGGAGACGGCTGTCTAAATCAAACAAGATCAGCCATTTCCAGGGGACCTATAGGATGATTTAATCCAAGTTTAATCGCTATATCGATGTCTTCAGCAAAATCACTTCATTAATCTCGTACTTCTTGATATATGATCGATCAACTACCGCTTGAATAACCTTTGCTGCTAGGTAGTCTACTGGCACATCCGTTAAAGTACCACCCATTTTCCAATCGGGCTCTGACTGAATATACCGGATTCATGATCTTCCTCCATATGATAAAACTTTTATCCTGGTTTAGCCCCAATAAGCAAAAATAGTATTGAAAATTCATTCGTGTTATTTGCCTGTTGAGGCTTTCTATTGATATTGATACAAGGCATTTTTGAAATGTTAATTGTAAAAAAGATCTATACCTCTAGAAAGCGATTAACACATCGCTAATCCACCATTAACGGAGAGCGTTTGTCCTGTAATATAATCTGCTTCCTCTGAAGTGAAAAACGCTACCGCATTTGCTAGATCACTTGGTTCTGCCAATCGCCTGAATGGTATGGCTTTTTCTAACGCTGAAACAATGCCCTCATTATACGAGCCAATTTCCTGAATCAATGGTGTATTACTTGGGCCTGGTGAAATACAATTGACATTTAATTTATGTCTCGCCATTTCTCTAGCTAATGTTTTTGTTAAAGCAATCACCCCGCCTTTTGCGGCTGAATATACTCCTTCACCACTTGAACCGACTCGTCCTGAATCTGAAGCGATATTTACGACTTTCCCATAACCATTCTCAATCATGATCGGCAATATTTCTTTACATGTATGAATTTGACCCATCAAATTAATGTCAATAATTGTTTTCCATGTGCTTGGTTCGCTTTTTAAGAAAGGTTCAATCTTATCCCATCCTGCGTTATTTACCAAAATATCAATTCGTCCAAAACAATCAATAGATGCTTTGACTGCTTCTTGTACGCTTTCTAACTTCGTGACGTCGCAATAGACAGCAAGTGCTTCCGCCCCTTCGCTTTCTAAAATAGAAACCGTTTCTCGAGCATTTTCAATATTGATGTCTGTAACGATTATTTTATTGGACTTTGAAGCTAATGTTATCGCGATCTCTTTTCCAATCCCTCTACCTGCACCGGTAATAAATGCTACTCGTTGCCTCATCATTTTTCCTCCCGACTTATTCAATTTTGATTCATTTCTGTCGATATCTTGCTTAGATCTTTTCTTTTAACTTCTCGTCCATCATTTTCCGGAGATGGAATTTCTGAATTTTCCCACTCATTGTACGAGGGAAATCCTCGAAAATTTCGAGATGTTCTGGCCAATATTGTTTTGCGATCCCTTTTTCTGAAAGGAATTCCTTCATGGTTTCCATTGTCAATTGCGTTTTCCCTGGTTTCATGGTAATGCATGCACATGCTTTTTCTTGAAGACGCGGATCTGGAACGGCAACAATTTGGGCATCAGATATATCTGGATGCTCATACAGGACATTTTCGATATACATGACCGGAATATTTTCCCCACCACGGATGATGATATCTTTACTCCGTCCACAAATTCGGATATAACCATCTTCATCCATCGCTGCGCGGTCACCTGTCATAAACCAGCCCTCATGATATTCCGAAAGGGTTTCCTGTAATCGTTTTAAGTAGCCAACAAACAAGGAAGGACCTCTTGCAAGCAAATCGCCTTCTTTATGTGGTTCACAAATTTCCCCTTTTCTATCAACTACTTTTAACTCCATACCTGGAAAAGGAATACCATCCGTTTCAATCAGCTTTTCTTCTGGATCTTCAATTCTTGTCAAAGTGACCAAGCCATCTTCGGTTTGTCCCCAGCCAGACAAAATTTTAATGGAGGTTTTTTCGGTCGCCTCTTTTACCAAATTTCGTGGTATCGGTGCTCCTAATGCAACAAAGATACGAAGTGAATCAATCTTGTATTGATCAAGATTCTTAAGTTGAACTGTATCTTGCAGGAATGGTGTCGCACCAGCTGTAAATGTAATATTCTCCTTTTCTATCAAATTAAGAAATTCACTTGGATTCCAAATATCTTGGTAAACCCCTGTTCCACCAATATGTGTCGGCAACCTCACGCCATAACCGAATCCAGTTTGATGGGCAAATGTCGACGCCATGAACATGATATCATCAGATGTTAAGCGTAAGCGATCAATCCAATAATTCGTGGAAACACAGAGTGTATTATGTGTATGCATCACTCCCTTTGGATTTCCAGTCGTTCCAGACGTAAAGATTATTTCCGTCACGTCATTCGGATCATGGGTGATTTTGTCTAGAATAGCAGGATCTTTTCTCTCTTCCCACGGTTGATCAATCAATTCAGAAAACGGTTTCATTTCTTTTGGTACGTTATCCCCAACCACATAAACATGTTGCATACTTGGCCACTGATGTTTTAACCTTTCAATCATCGCCGGGTAATCAAACCCACGAAATTCACCTGGAACAACAATCATTTTCGACTCTGCCATGCCGACCGTGTAGCCAATTTCCCGGTCACGGTAAATCGGAATGAGAGGGTTGCTAATGGCACCAATTTTTGTTACCGCATAATGCAGAATAATGAACTCGCTCCAATTAGGCAGTTGGAACGAGATGACATCTCTTTTTTCTATACCAATTTCAAGCAAGCCTAATGCCACCCGATCCACAAGTTTACCAAGCTCCCTATACGTATAGCGGCTCTTTTTATCAATTATGGCCATTTTCTCTGGATCTTTTGCTATTGCATCATTTAAATAATCGATAATCGTTCTATTTGGCCAAATAGATTGATATTTTTCGATATACTCCTGACTCAAAATCGTTTCCAATTTCACAGCATCTAGCCCCCTCTTTATCTTCGGAACTTTTTAAAATCTACTGGTCTTTTTTCAAGAAAAGCATTTTTTCCTTCTTCTGATTCTGCTGTGTTATAAAACATCGCTAAACTACCCATCGATAACTGTGAAATCCCTTGGATGTTGGCACTATCCGCATTAAATGAGTATTTAAGCATTTTAAGTGCTGTCGGACTTTTTTCGAGAATTTTTCCAGCCCATTCTTCTGCTGCTTGCTGCAATTGTTCAGCAGGAACGATTTTATTGACTAGACCCATTTCTTTTGCTTCATGTGCCGTATATTGTTCACATAAATACCAGATCTCCCTTGCTTTCTTTTCCCCAACAACCCTTGCTAAATAGGCAGAACCAAATCCAGCATCATAGCTGCCTACTTTCGGTCCGCTTTGTCCAAACTTTGCTGATTCTGAAGCAATAGTCAAATCGCAAATCACATGCAAGACATGTCCACCGCCAATCGCAAATCCATTAACAGCAGCAATAACCGGCTTCGGTATATTGCGAATCGTTTGATGTAATGTTTCAATTTCTAAGCCCATTCCACCGCCTAAACCTCCAGAATAATCGTATCCACCTTCATCTCCTTTTTCTTTTTGATCCCCACCGACACAAAATGCCTTTTCTCCTGCTCCAGTTAAGACAACCACACCAATTCGGTTATCGTCCCATGCATCACGGAACGACCAAATTAACTCTTTAATCGTTCTTGCCCGAAAGGCATTATAAACGTTCGGTCTATTGATTGTAATCTTTGCAATTCCATTGCTTTTTTTGTAGATAATATCTGTCAATTTGCCAATTCCATCTGTTTTTTCAGATAGAGTATCTGTTTGTTTCATTTTGAATCCCTCCATTATTAAAGTAGTTTAAGAATAATTTTTCCTTTAATGACCTCATCACCCTGTTCATTTATACAGCGAACCTTTTCCATGATCCAATCTTTTTTACAATAAACTCCATTTTTTACTTCAGCCCTTGTAAATTCCCTTTTTAGTCTTTGGAAGATAGAATTGCAATCTATTGTTTTTATCAAATAAGCGGCCCTAGATTAATAGGAACGAAATTCTTTTCCAATGATATCTTTTGCAATGACCATTTGATTAGCTTGTGCTGTTCCATCACCAATTTCTAGGCCAATTACATCACGCAACCGTTGCTCATGCGGCATCTCTTTCGTATAAGCATAATGTCCATTTAACAATAAACATTCATGAATTGCATCCGCACTATATTTTGGTCCTAACCATTTGACAGATGCTGATTCCTTTGAGTGATTTAACCCTTGATCACGAAGCCAGAGACCCCTATATGCCTGCCACTTTATTAGTTCTAATTGTGTAAAGTGCGTAACGATTGGAAATGATACCCCTTGGTAGGTTGCTAAAGGTTTGCCAAAAGAATGTCTCATTTTCACGTGTTCGATCGTCTCGTCTAAACTTTGGCTTGCAGCACCCACACATTGCAATCCGATTAACAACCGACTTAAATCAAATCCATTCATCACTTGAGAGAAACCTTTATTTTCCATGCCGATTAAGTTTTCTTCGGGTACTTTAACTTCATTTAAATAAACAGATCCCCTGCCTATTGGAATATTTCCCATATCCTCATAAGCTTTACATTCAACACCGGGAAGATCTGCTGGAATGATAAATGCACTAATTCCTCTGTTCCCTAGTTCAGGATTTGTTTTTGCAAAGGTAAGAAATGCATCACCAACAGTCGCAACGCTAATTCCAGATTTTTCTCCATTCAGAACATACACGCCGTCTTTATGTACTGCTGTTGTCTTTATTCCTCCAGCATCAGTACCTGCCGATGGTTCAGTTATAGCAATACCGACAATTTTTTCACCACTCGCAATTTTTGGAAGCCATTCTTGCTTAAGCTCTTCACGTGCATGATTATTGATAATTTCTCCAATTAATCCATTCAACATAACAGCATAAGTAAGGTTGAAATCACCTCTTCCAATTTCTTCGGCAGCTATTCCAGTTGTCACGCAATCTGCACCGGTTCCACCATACTCTTCCGGAATTCGAAGACCATTGACACCTAACTCACCAAGCTTCTTCCATAAATGCCTTGGCGTAATCCCCTCTCTGTCCCACTTTGTATAATTAGGAAGCAGCTCCTCCTTTGCAAATTCTTTTAGCATCTTTCGAAAATAATCCTGTTCTTCTGTAAATGAAAAGTTTAACAATGTAATTCCTCCCTTCTCTTACTATTATTGCAAGTTTCATGCCAACTTGTTTCCCTGGAAAAATAGCATTCCTTCCTCGTTCGAATTCGCAAAAGTGATATCGTTCGCAAATTTGCGAAGTACATTTGCGAAAAGATATCAACAAGCACAATATAGAAGGTAACGTGACACTTCTATCATTATTAGGTTTTCATATCCCTCCACCCTTAGTAATTTAGAACATTCAGACATTTACAGATTGTAAAAGCAAACTATTTATGGTTATAACTACAACCACAAATACAAAAAGACTGTCCCATAAGACTCAAATCGATCACAAAAAAATGAAAAGAACCGTTACGAAATCCTTTGATTTTACTGGATTTCATACCAGGTCCTTTCAGGAGAATGAATAACGCATGTGTTTTTTATACCGTTTGCATCCTCTTAAACGTATTATTTTAGATTGTACTTTGCAATTTTACGGTAAAGGCTAGCAAGATGTATTTTTAGTTTTTGTGCAGCCAAAGTTCGGTCACCATTCGCTTCTTGTAATGCACGTTGAATTGCGTTGATTTCCGTGCACTTTACTTCCTCTTCTAAACTTTGAATGGGAGTCGGCGTTCTTTTTATTACATCTGAAGACACATTAGGTGAAATGTGTAAATCGTCTATCGTGAGAGTATCTCCCAAGACCAAATTCATTCCGCGTTCAATATAGGCTTTTAATTCACGTACATTACCAGGCCACTCATAACTTAATAACCTCTCTTGTAGCTTAGAATCGATGAATTTTACGTGAACACCAAATTTCTCATTAAAATATTCGATGAAAAAGTGGGCTAATGGAATAATATCCTCTTTTCTTTGCTGAAGTGAAGGAATTTTCAAATCAAAGACGTATAATCGATAAAATAAATCTTGCCTGAACTCCCCTTCCTGAACAAGCGTTCTCAAATCCCGGTTCGTTGCAGCGATAATCCGAATATCGACATTTTTACTCCCTGTTCCACCGAGTCGTTCCACTTCTCTTTCCTGTAATACACGAAGAAGTTTTCCTTGGGCTTGGTATGGGAGTTCTGATATTTCATCCAGAAAAAGAGTACCATGCTGGGCCATCTCGATTTTCCCTGGTTTGCCTTCCTTTTTCGCACCACTGAACGCTCCTGGCTCATATCCAAAAACTTCCGATTCAAATAATTCATCCGGGATAGCAGCACAATTCACCGCCACAAAAGGATTATTTTTTCTCGTGCTTAATCCGTGTATCGCTTGAGCAAACAATTCCTTCCCTGTTCCGCTTTCTCCCGTCAATAAAACAGTAGAATTACTTGTTGCGATACGGGCTGCCAACTCTTTAATCTCCTCAATCGCCGAACCTTCACCGATAATCTCTTCAAAACTATATCGATTCTGACCTGTTGACTTTTTCTTCCTTTTTGAGATATCCAGAGAATTCATAAACGAAGCCATTTCATAATGATCAACATCTTCTTGACGGACAATCACCCGATAAATCTTATGTTCTTTCATTTTCATTACTCTAATTAAACATGAATAGCCAAAAACGACTCCAAATAATACCTTCGCATGCTTACGGTAATGGGTTCCTTGGATAACTTCCTTTGCATAAGCTCCTAACCAATCTTTTTTATCAATCAGAAAATTTTCACAAAAATCCGAACTAATATCGATCAATAATCCGCCCTCATCAACTTCAATAAAGCCCCAGTCTTCGGTTTGGTCTATCAGATTAAGTTTCTTCATTTTGATCACCTATCCATTTTCTCATTGGATAAAACAAAAATGACAACTTGTCCTTTGATTACTTCATTACCAGCCTGATTGTAACAGGTAACCTTTTGGGTAACCCAGTTCCTCTTCAAATTTAAATCAATAATCTCCAACTCCACAGTAATAACGTCTCCTACATACACGGGATGATAAAAAACCAATTCCTTTTGTAGCAAAATACAGGCACTTCCAGGGAGTTTTTCACTAATGACTTGAGTAATTAACCCTTCTGTCAACAAGCCCGGCACAATTGGTTGACTATAGTAACTTTTCCATATATCTTCATTCAGTCCGTATACTGGGCTATAGTCTCTATTTAATTCCTTGCAAAATCTTACGTCCTGTTCAGTAAATGTTCGCTGCAAACGCGCAATTTGTCCTGTAAACAACTCCGTAATTGTATAACTCACGGTTCATACCCTCCCTCGTTCATATATCCCGAATTTTTTTATATTAAAGGGATAAATGCTAGAATACACTCCCATGCAGAAAAGACATACCGGGTGTCTTCGGCAAAGATCTATTCGATTTCATTTTATATCGAACTGTCCAATGCATCTTTCAGGGCACTTATATTAACGGCCTGCTTTACCACGAACTATAATGATTCCGTACTTAAAGTCTAGTTCAAATGTAATTATTATGGGAGCGCATACATTTTTAGCTATCATACCTTGCTTGCCTGCAATTAAATATGTGTTCATTATTTGGTCTCCTCTATTTTAACTAATGTAAACTTACACAAAAGGCCATGAATCATGGTGATTTGCTGTCACCGAAATGACAACATAAGCACAAATTATTGATTGAATTTTGCGATAATTAATAACCGACTTCATTACTTCGTTTCGTAACCAATCACAGTTAAAATAGATTATCTTATAATAGTGGTGGTGCTTATGCTAAGCTATATAAAGCTAATATTGAATGACCTTTCATTTTGTATTTTATAACATCTTTAATATATCATATAACATACAAACAATACCTATCAAGACGCGGAGGGCTATATATATGGAAAAAAAAACTTTATCAATTCAAATTGGTCAACGATTACGTTTTTATCGCCAACAACGTCAATTATCCTTGGACGACCTTGCTGGACTGACTGGTGTTAGTAAACCTATGCTAGGGCAAATTGAACGGGGCAGCTCAAATCCAACTGTGGCTATACTGTGGAAAATAGCTGCTGGACTACAAATTCCATTCGGTTCATTTCTTGTAAGAAATCCTTCGATTAAAATTCTTCGAGAAGGGGAACAACCAAAGTTTCAAGAATATAACGATCTTTTTGAAGCGCATAATACATTTGCCTCACCAGGAGTGCCGTTTGAAACATATCGTATTCGCCTGCTACCAGGTTGTACACATTTGTCCTCTCCTATAGAAGGACTAAAATCAATAACAGTACATTCTGGCACTTTAACCATAGAAATAGGCGGGGAAAGTTGCACCTTACAGAAAGGAGATGCCATCTCTTTCTCTCCTGATACTAATCAGGTATATCAAAATCTAGGTGATGAAGTGTGTGAATGTAATCAGGTAGTCTTTTATACCATCCACTGAATAAAAAATAGAGTAACTTATATGTACATTGAAATAAATTTTGAGGATTGTGGGTGTAAACATATTGTGAATAGGAATACAATAGTATTTAGTTTTTACGAGAAATTATTAATGCAAGATCGCCTAACCCTTACTCCCACTTCCTTTGAAAAATCACCCTATTAACTCAACAATAATAATGTTATGTAAACTAATTTCATTGATAAAGAATCTAATCCAACTCTCTTTATCAATTTTTTATTATACAGCGAATCAATGTATATAAAAACTGGCATCATCAATGATCTCTATGTCTTTGTGACTTTTCAGCTCATCCATCAACTGGAAAAGAGCTCCATCCTTCTGTTTTGCTTCAATCATGCAATCCAGCTGTGGTAAGCTTCCCTTTATTTGTTGCAAAAATTCCATGAACATTCCAGTATCCACAAAATCAGCATGTGCTCGAAATTCTTTATCGGACCTTGGACTTGAAATATGCATTTTAGGAGGTAGCTTGGAATTACTCCAGGTATTCAATATTCGGTCCCAATGATCTTTCCAATCTTCATTTGGTAACTGATGTGCGAGGTGATGGTGATAATCAAACACCATTGGAATGCCTAATTTTTCACATAAATAAAGTGTTTCCGACAACGTATAGGTAGTATCATCATTCTCAAGAATGACCATTCTTTGAATCGATTCCGGAATCAAACCCCAATTATGGATAAACTGCTCTAATGCCTGTACATGCTCGCCATAACCGCCGCCAACATGCAAAACACAGCGGTGCTCGGGATCCACTCCTATTTTTTTTAATAAAGTAAAGTGCATCCTTAATGTTTTTAAGGATGTCTTCAGTATATCGATATTTGAGCTATTCAAGATGACAAAATGATCTGGGTGAAAATCTATTCTCATTTTTGGGTGATTCTTTATGAATGTTTTTAATTTAGCCAGTTCTTCTGAAATAGGATCTATGTAATCCCATTCTGGAATTTCTGGATGGTTGGCTAAAGGGATAAGTTTTGAAGAAAGCCTAAAGAACTGAATATCATTAGCTTCGTTATGAATCAGTAAACGCCAGCAATTATGAAGATTGGATATTGAAATGCGTTCAAGCTTCCTTATCGCTGCATCTTTGTCCTTAATTTTAGAAAACTGCGCAAAAGTCATCGTTTGGGATGGTGAACAGTTTGGCACATGATTACTCATGGCTACATAACCAAGGCGAATTAATGTCAAAGTGATAGCTCCTTTCCCGTTGAATGTTTAATGGAAGTATTCCCCTTTTTGACCAATATTATATATGTGAAAGATTCCATGACTACAAAAAAATGGCCTTTTCCGAATGAATACCGGGAAAAAACCATTTTTCTAAATTATTATTTTTTAGCTAGAATTTCATGAATTTTTTTTACTTACACTTCAGGGGTAGGAGTTGGTTTGGCATATCCGCTTTTATATTTTTCATCGACTTTATTCCGGATCTCTTTGACGCTCATGCCGTCATTCAAGTCCAATATGGATTGCGCAGCAATTTCTAAGCAAACTCCGCATCTTGTCCCGTGGTCATCCCAAACCACTTCACCATTTTTTTTATTCTCATGGATAAAACAATCGTAATTATTTTTATGGTTAGCTGACTCTCCGCAACCGCAGTAACAAGGTATTTTTTCTAGTAAATCTTTATTTTGTGCAACAGCTAAATAGATTGTCTTCATTTCCTCTGGTTTTTCAGTTAAGAAATCCGGTGCTATTTCCTTACTGCTGGTCTCCTCCTGAAGATCTCCGGATACCGAATGCTCTGAATGTCCTTCATGACTGCTTTCTTTTTGTACAACACTTTCCTCTTCACTTGAACAGCCTGAAAGTATTATTGAAGAACAGATTCCCAAAGTGACGGTCATTAATTTTAGCTTCATTTATACACTCCTTGATCTTTTTATACTCCCATTTTATGGCACGCAAGGTTTTTCTACAAGCATAAGTTTCCTTAATTATAAGGATTTAAAATGACAAGTTTTCATGACATATACTAAATGTATGTTTGGTACGACTTCGTGCATATTTATAGAGCATTAACCACACTTTAAGAAAAAAGAATGAGGTGATATTGTTGTGAGGATGCTACCATCATTGTTAATTTTGTTAGGCACGTATTTACTTATTATACTCCTCGACAACCTGCAGGGCTTGAATATATTGCACTCTTTCTATAGCATCAAACAATATTTGATAGTGGCTCGTGGTGAAGATTACTTTCTGCTAATTTCATTAACAATAATCTTTCTTTGTTTGATCGTATTCTCAAACAAAAAAAACCGGCAGCCTCCCTCTTCATGAAACTGCTGGTTTGAATTTTTGTTTAATATATGCAGTAAACAATAATAAAATGGGAATCCCGATGAGCAATGGTAGGTGCAAAAGGTAGGGGACGACTTTTAACCCTTCATCTATATGAGCCTGATAGCTAGGGGCAATCATTAGCGAAGAGAAGAAAATAGTACCGCCAACCAGATAAATGAATGCAGGGGAAGGTTTCATTTGAAATAAGTCCGCTGAGCCAATAATGGCACAAAAGAAAAAGATCGATATCTTAATGAAGCCTAAAATGATCATTAAAACTAGAATGAACGAATCCAGTCTTTCAATAAAATCAGCGATATTAATATAACTGACAGCTGTAAGAGCCGGGAAATTAGACCTTAATACCGCCTCTGGACCTAATACGGACAAAAGAACGATCGAATTAATGGTTAAAGAAACTCCACCTAGAATTATCGCCCAGAGACCAACTTTAACAGCAGAACCCTTATTATTCAAATACGGAAGGATCATCGTAAACGTAATCAATTCTCCAAAAGGTACAGTGATACCAGTAGGAATCAACTCTTTCCATACCATTCCCCAACCGTTGCCTAATACAGGCTGAAGGTTTTCCAATTTTGTATATCCTCCCAATACAAACATAATGTTCAGAATCAAAAGGCTTATGATAATAATGCCAAAGCATAAGCATGCAACGCGTGCAAATGCTTCCACTCCTAGATGAACTCCATAAATTAAAACAAGTATCATGCATATCCCCAGCGTTATAATGGAAGTACGCCTATAAGTTGAGCTAATTAATATTTCTTCAAAATCTCTTAACACTCTTGAAGCCAGATAAATAAAATAGATTATATAGCAAAAACTGAATACACCGCCGATATATTTACCCCAAATTTTCCGGACATAGCCGGTCATCGGTAAGTCAGGGTATTTATTAAATAATGAAAAATACACGAAATACAGTAAACACCCAAAAAGGGTTGATAAGAGATTCACAATCCAGACGTCCTGCTTGGCCCCCTTTCCTATATCAAGCAGTAAATTACTGCCAAACATAAAAATGACCATCATGCAAAATAACTGAAATCCATCAATTTTTATTTTAGGCAATTCTCCTCACCTCCTCATACATTTATTTCGGCTTATAAGGTTCCATTCGCATTCCAGAATTAATAATGTCAACGTTAACTTTCATCGATATTTCCGCTTCTGAAAATAGGTCATCCCAATTATTTTTATGCTTACGCCAATAATCCGGATTTGTTCGAGATAATGCATCCCCAAAACCGAAAATGTCCGACCTTTCTTTTTGAGTGATGCTAATCGTTTTTTTAATTTGTTTTTTTAAATCATTTTCCACTTTTTTTTCGAACTCTATTAACAATTTCGGATCGCTCAAATCGAGTTCACATGATGTTTGCATCATTTCTCCCATTACATTCAAATTACTTTGAATGACTGGTTTTTCATTTTTAATTTTGGTTTTCATTTTGCTTTTTGCTCTGATTACCGTAATCGTGGCACTTCCCTTCTCACTGCAAGGCATCACAACTTCTGTTCTTTTCAGTTCCGATGTGACAAACTGGACACCTCGGGCCGATTCACCATCAAGCCATTTAACCATTTTCCCTTTTCTAAATAGAGCCAATCCTTTTGCCTCTACATAAGCTGGTGCTGTCGTCTCAAAATTACTTATTTCCTTTGCCTTTTTTGAATCATTCCTTATACTGATTCCTGGCAGTGATACATCCTTCCCTTCACTCATAAGTGCTGAAATGACTTCATATAGTAACGCGTCATTAGTGGTTCCATAATCGTTTTGCTCACTTTTAGTCGTACTAATAATATTTTTACCTGGCGTGTTTTCAAGTGGTTCTATTACACCAAGCATATACTCGGCAGTTTTCCCGCGGGCAATATAAATCGGGACACTTACCCTTTGATTTTTACCTCTATCTACAGTATCAAATAATAAATCAAGTCCATTTCGCGCTAACTTTTCCCCTATAATGATCATCGATAGATGTGAAATATTGTTTTCTCTAGGAATAATGGCGGAAGCCTTTCCGAATGCCTCAACGAGCGTTTTAGCCGTTACCGTATAGTTGATGACAGCAAGGCCTTTATCGCCGGAAGTACTGGTTTGTGCTAGCCCGCTTGGATTAATGACTTGATAGGTTACCTTGTATGGATTGTCTGGATCATCGTTATGGTCTATTCCCATCGCTATAATGACCCCAAGCTCGTTCAATTCCCGATAATTTGAACAACCAGAAATCAATAAGCAAATGGCGGCGATCGATAAAAGTGAAATATTAATTTTCATTTTTAGTCCCCCGTTTCAGCCGAGTTTTATTTTCTTGATGTTTTTTTCAAAATTGATGGTAGAGGGAAACGAAAAAAACCATCTTTTTGCTCCTTGAAACGAAATGGAGCAAATGGGGCAAAATAGGGTACACCAAAAGACCTCAGGCTGCTCATATGAAGCCAGATACATAAAGTGAAAAGCAATATGCCATATAAGCCTATGAATGCTGAAATCAACATCATAAAAAATCGAATTCCGCGAGTCACATTGACTAGACTGGTATTCGGCAGTGTAAAACTGCTTATTGCAGAAATGGCTACAATGATAACCACTGCAGCTCCCACAAATCCCGCTTCAACAGCTGCCTGCCCTAGAATAAGTGCTCCTACAATGGATACGGCTGGCCCGATCGCCCTTGGCATTCGAATTCCTGCCTCCCGTAAAATCTCGAAGGCCATTTCCATTACCAGTATTTCGACAATTGCTGGAAATGGGACATTTTCCCTTTGAGCCATTAGACTAACGATTAAAGTTGTAGGGATAAGACCCTGGTGATGAGTAACTAGTGCCAAATAAATAGCGGATGCATACATCGACAGAAAAAAGGCTCCGAATCTTAACATTCTTAAAAAGGAGCCGATATATTGATTTTGATAATAGTCCTCCGGAGATTGAAAAAATTGCGAAAACAACGCTGGGACGATTAAAACAAAAGGAGTTCCTTGAATGATGATGGCGATTCGCCCTTCCAATAAATTCCCAACAACTGCATCAGGTCGTTCCGTATTCAAAAGAAGGGGAAAAATCGTCGATCCTTCATCCCTAATTAATTCCTCAATGTAATTAGATTCAAGTACTCCATCAATATCAATGCCTTGTACGCGTTTTTTGACTTCCTTCACAATACTCTCATCCGCAATTCCCTGAATGTACATGATTCCAATATCCGTTTGAGTGACACTTCCGACTTTCAAGCTTTCTAAGCGTACATCAGGATGTTGAACCCTAGCACGAATTAATGACGTATTGGTTCTTAAATTCTCAGTAAAACTATCTTTTGGTCCTCTAATGACAGTTTGGCTTGTAGGCTCGGTTATCGCACGGGATGGTTGACTTTTCGTACTGGCGATGAATGCTTTTGCACTGCCATTCAACAATACAACCGTATCTCCTGTCAAAACCGCTGATATGAATTCCTGCCAACTTTCTTTAACGGTTAATTGGGATACCGTTAGAATATGGCTAGTTCGTTCTTCTATCTCTGTAAATATTTGTTTATTTTCTTTAAACCAATCTATTAATGGTTCAATTATATTTTCATTAATGATGGTAGCATCAGCCAAACCATCAAGGTGGATTACAGCTGCACTTATCGATTTATCGTGTGGAGATTCAATCATTCGAACAGACAAATCTGAACTGTCCCCAAGCACGTTCTTCAATCTCTTTACATTTTCATTTACCTCGTAGGATAAGGTGCCATTGGTTGTAGATTTTTCTTTAGCTCTTTTAAGAGAACGTCCTATCCTCACTTTTCCGCCCCTTACTGATTAAGAAGTGTGTGTATATGTTCGTTTCACTTATGATTGACTTTATTATTTGTATCTTATATAAATATATGTAATAAAAGGCTAGTGAGAAAAATTTTGATAGCACTTTTCATTGAAAAAAGCCGATGTTCCTTATAAGGGAATCATCGGCTTTAATATTTTGGTGGGAATTATTCACCATCTCTCAAGTCAAAGTAATTTCTTCGCAGACGATTTTCGTCCGTTTCAATAATATTAACGAGCTACTTTATTTCTTACTTTTAGATAAGGCTAGCGGAATGGTTACAAGAGAAACTCCTGCTGCGATCCAAAACAAGCTGGTGTTTCGTTTTTTTTCGCTTCCGCTTTTACTGGGTATACTCGATCCGTATGATTTTCTGGAGGTCGGCCGTTCTATGTCCGCTGTTTCATTCGCTTTATGCAAATGCTGATTCTCTGGTAATTGAGTTGTTCTTTCCAAATCGCTTGTATCTTCTCCCATTCCTTTAAGAAAGGTCATCAGAAAAGTCATAGCTTGTTTGACTTCTTGGTCATTCAAGGAACGCAGCAATGATAGGTAGCTTGGCTTTTCCGGAATTTTATCAGACTCTGCCACACGGGCAATCCCTGAATTGACCTTGAGGATAAGCGGTTCAAGCTGCTGAACATTAAGTGTTCCTAACGTGCCAAGTATGAGAAGCAGATTTTTTAGCGTATTTGCCGTTTCTGGGGTGTCTGCTGTCTTGACAAGAATGTTCAGCACTTTGTCCCCTTCCTTCAACAAGCTGTTAACCATTGATAAAATCCCACGATCCTGCATACCCTTCATGACTTCAAACGTTTCTTTAATCACTTCTTTATTTTCCAAAAGGGTACGCTCGATATCCTCGAGTTCAATTCTTTTTCTTTCTTCATCGCTAATGGAGATTCGATTGATCACTTTTGTCGCTTTAGCCACGGTTCCTCTCCTCCTTTTTGATCTTCAAGAGGTCACCAGGGAATATATAATCTTCGCGAGCCCATTTTTTTTGTACTTGTACACCTATCTGCGGTTTTGGATTACCATTACGATGGTTGATACTCGGCAATGGATTGTCTCCTTTAACCCTGAGCACTTCCATTTTTACTTGAACTTCCTTATAGGCAGGAGTATCAGTATCTTTATCTGAATGGCTGCTTGTCAATTGGTTGATTGCCCCGTCACCTGAATCGTTCATTGGCAGATAAACTTCTTTACCTTTTACACGATCCGTAATCAGGCATTGCACTTTTGCATGTCCATATGGTGAAATAAGCCGAACAAGAGTGCCATCCTCAAGCCCTCTATCTTTTGCCAATTCCCGGGATACCTCAAGGAAGACTTTTGGCGTTTTGGAAGTAATGCCTTTTGTTTTATAGGTCATGTTTCCTTCATGGAAATGTTCCAATAAACGGCCATTATTCACATGGATATCGAACTCATCCCCAAAGTCAATCGGTTTGGTCCATTCGACTGGAAATAACCTTGCTTTTCCATCAGGGAAAGGAAAAGCTTCCGTGAATAACAGTGGCGTATCTTTACCATCTGGCGTCACTGGCCATTGAAGACTGTTATAACCCTCCAAGCGTTCATACCTTACTCCTGTATATAACGGTGATAGTTTAGCGGCTTCTTCCATAATTTCACTTGGATGCTCATAATTCCAGCCGGCTCCTAACGAATTAGCGACATTCATTATGATTTGCCAATCAGGCTTTGAGTCGCCAAGCGGTTCAAAGACTTGATAAAGACGTTGAATACGGCGTTCAGTATTCGTGAAAGTACCTTCTTTTTCAAAGCTTGGGCTTGCGGGAAGGACGACATCCGCGAATTCAGCCGTTCTTGATAAGAAGATATCTTGTACCACAAAGAAGTCCAGTTTTTCAAATGCTTTATGGACATGATTGATATTCGAATCGACCAGACCCATATCTTCACCCTTTAAGTACATTGCTTTGATGGTACCGGCATGTATCCCTTCGACCATTTCATGATTATTCAGGCCAGGGTTTTCTGGTATTTTTGCACCCCAGGTGTTTTCATATTTCAAGCGGACCTTTTCATCTGTTACTTTTTCATAACCTGGCAGGCGATCCGGCATACTGCCAAAATCGCTGGCTCCTTGAACATTATTATGGCCGCGTAATGGGTAAGTACCTGTTCCAGGTTTACCGTAGTTGCCTGTTATTAGCATTAGATTGGAAATTGCAGTACTTGTATCGCTTCCTCCTCCATGCTGGGTAACTCCCATGGCCCAAAGCGTTGCAACACTTTCCGCATCATGAATGGCCTCTGCCAACGTAATTAAATCTTCCTTAGCTATACCTGTTACTTTTTCTGCATATTCCATTGTGTAAGGTTCCAAAGTCTTGATGTATTCTTCCATTCCATTTACACGATTTTTGATGAAGTCTGTATCTGCCCATCCTTTGTCGACGATATATTTAGACACGGCCGACAGCCAAATGATATCCGTTCCCGGAGCAGGCTGGATGAAGAGGTCGGAGCGTTCAGCCATTTCATGCTTTCTGATGTCCGCCACTATCAGCTTCTGTTTACCTAGTTTATGGGAACGTTTGATTCTTGTAGCCAACACGGGGTGTGATTCGGATGTATTGGAGCCTATGATCAATACAAGTTCGGACTTTTCGATATCCTTTATGCCCCCTGTATCTCCGCCATATCCAACCGTTCTGAATAGTCCTAAAGTAGCCGGTGTCTGACAATACCGGGAACAGTTATCCACATTATTGGTGCCAATGATTCCCCTAGCCAGCTTTTGCATTAAATAGGACTCTTCATTGGTGCATTTGGAAGACGTTATGAAAGCCATCGAATCCGGACCGTGAGAATCTTTGATTTCAGTGAATTTACGAGAAATCAATTCAAGGGCTTCTTCCCATTCAGCTTCCCTGAACGCATCCCCTTCCCTAATTAATGGTTTTGTGAGTCTTTCTTCACTATTCACGAAATCCCATCCGAATTTCCCTTTTACACAAGTCGAAATTCCATTTGCAGGTGCCTCCACTTGCGGTTCTATCTTAAGGATTTTACGATCTTTGGTCCAAACGTCAAAGCTGCATCCTACCCCACAGTATGTACAAACCGTTTTTGTCTTCTTGATCCTTGCATCCCTCATGGCGGATTCCATATCTGAAATCGCTAAAATCGAACCATAACCTGTTTCAACATTTTTCGTGATTTCTATCATTGGTCGAAGTGTTTGTTTGGCAATGCCGGTTAAAAATCCGGCTTCCCCCTCCATTCCTTTTTCCATCATTGCATTACACGGACATACAGTTGAACAGTGTCCACATGACACACATGAAGATTCATTGATCGGAACATTATCATCCCAAATGACACGCGGGCGTTTTGCTTCCCAATCAATGGTCAATGTTTCGGTGACCTGTACATCTTGACACGCTTCAACACAACGGCCGCAAAGGATGCATTGATCAGGATCATATCGATAGAATGGATTCGACCGATCCACTTCATATGGTTTTTGATCAAAAGGAACACTTTGATGATTTACCTTCATTTCCTTAACCGTATTGTGTATTTCACAGCCGCCATTATTATAATCGCAAACCGTACAATAAAGCTCATGGTTATACAATATCTTGTCCATCGCCATGACCTGTGCTTCTTTTACATCAGGTGCAACTGTATCAATTACATCACCATCGTTGATCTTGGTGGAACAAGACCTTACAAGTTCTCCATTAACGCTCACTAAGCATGTATCACATGTTTCGATAGGACCTAGGCTAGGATGGTAACAAACATTCGGGACTTCAATGGAGCTATCCGTCAGCATTTGTAATATTGTTTGATTACCTTCAAGACTGGTCTCTGCACCATTGATTTTTATATGCACTTTCTCTGGCAAACTAATCGCTCCCCTCTTACACAACGAAAAAATTCATCATTTTATATTTTCTACCCCCGTACATTTTTTCTCAAACTTGCGAAAGTAAAAAATGGAAGATACCTTTTAACCAATTTCATATCAGCAATGAACAAAGTCGAAGTGAGATATAGTATTCACTCACTTCGACTTTATCGTCATTGGTTAGATTTTGCTTTCAATACAAACGAACTTAAAGGGGCAACGGTTATCTGACTCCCTTTAATCCTTTCTATTTCTTCCAGGCCAGCCCGCTGCCCATCCACTAAAACGGTCCAATTATCTTCGTGGGGAAGAGAAATCGTAATCGCGTCCCAATTTGCATTATGAATCACTGCAATTGTTGAATCTTCAGTTATTAAAGAGAATGCAACCACATTTGGCGGAGCATCAAAGAATTGTAAATGCTTTTCTATTTCTTCGGGTGTGCTTAACCTAAAAACAGAATGATTTTTCCTGAGCGAAATTAGCCCTTTCATATACTCCACTTCCCGATCGAACTCCATTCTTCTTTTCCAATCCAATCGGTTAATCCAATCAGAAGATTGATAGCTATTTTCATCTCCATCCTTCGTGCGCATGAACTCTTGTCCAGCATGTATCATTGGAATCCCCTGTGACAGTAAGACAATTGCCGAAGCTAATTTATGCATCTGTTTCCGTTTTTCTTCCGTCGCATCTGGATTAGTGATGAGAAGCTTATCCCATAGAGTATAATTATCATGTGCTTCAACATAATTGATCACTTGATCTGGTCTTTGATATGTTGCGATATCATCATCATATTTCAAACCACCAGCAATTCCTTTTTTTATAATATCTTCCATTCCTGGTTTTCCATTCACGAAGCCTTTATCATGTTCATTCATTACAAACCCTTTTAAACCATCACGGATCGCATCATTAAAGTGAGCGATTCCAGGCATTTTAAAAGCATTCTTTTGATTTGCTTTCAGCTCTTGGGCCAAGCGGGTATCCATATCCCAGCCTTCACCCAAAACAATGAGGGTCGGATCAATTTCTGCCAGTGCCTTTTTCACTTCATTCATCGTTTCCACATCATGAATCCCCATTAAATCGAAACGGAAACCATCAAGGTTAAATTCCTTCGCCCAATAGGTTACGGATTCAACAATGAATTTGCGCATCATTTTACGTTCAGACGCGGTGTCATTTCCTACACCAGTTCCATTAGATAAGGAGCCATCAGCGTTATAGCGAAAAAAGTAAGTGGGAACGAGTTTATGGAAGTTTGAGTGCTCCACAGAATAAACGTGATTATAGACAACATCCATGATTACTCGTAAACCGTGATCATGTAAACCTTGAATCATTTCCTTTAACTCACGAATCCTGACTTTTGGTTGATACGGATCAGACGAATAAGAGCCCTCGGGAGCGTTATAATTCTGTGGATCATATCCCCAGTTATATTGTGGTTCATTCAATTTCATTTCATTGACTGTGGCAAAGTCGAATATCGGGATAAACTGAACATGGGTAACGCCTAGATCTTTAATATGATCAAGACCCGTTTTCACTCCTTCTGGACCTTTGGTTCCGGCTTCAATCACTCCTAAGAATTTACCTTTATGATGGATTCCGCTTTCAGGATGAATAGATAAATCCCGTGTATGCAATTCATAAATGACTATGTCCTCAGCTTTTTCGAGAGGTGGTTTATCTCGTGTCCACCTTTCAGGGTTCGTATCTGTTATATCTATCACGACTCCTTTAATACCATTAACAGTAACTGCACGAACATATGGATCGACGGCTTCACTCCAGTTTTCTCCCACTCTCACTTTATATGTATAAATCAATCCATCCTGATCACCGTTCAACTCAATCGTCCAGGTACCTTTTTCCGAACGCACCATCGGAATCTCTATTCCATCTGAATCATCCCAATGTTTATAAGTAACTAGCTTAGCTTCAGATGCAAGTGGTGCCCATAACCGGAATGCCGTTTTATCTTTAAGATAGGAATTTCCTAAATCTTTGCCTTCATAGAAATATAGTTCATCCAATTCCGACGGGTTTACTGGATTAATATTTGCAATCGGCAGGGATTCCAACTGATTTTCCGTTTCATTACCCGTAGGTTTTCGATTATTTTTATTTTCCTCTTCAAAATAAGAAAGTGAATCTTTAATAGGTCATTCCTCCATTGAAATTCCCATTTTAGAACAGGAATTATTAATTTTTATAATCATGAGCGAATTTTCCCTTATGTTATGATTCCACAGGCATTACCCATCAAAACATTCGATCGGCAAATTATGTCGAAAATTCAGAAATCTATATTTTGAGCGAAAGCTGTAGGTCATTTAGCTGAACCTTACCTATCTTTTTATGAAAACGAAGCCAAAAAAGATAAAAAAATGCCTCCATAACAGTTTTACGGTCTTGGAGGCATTTCTAGTACTCTTTATGGTGTTTTAATAATTTTCACAGAGTTATCTTCAACAATTGCAGTGAAGTTCTTAATTTCAGGTTGCTCAAAGATAAAGTCAGTGATGCCGTCTTCGAGCTGTTCTTGTAGAACACGGCGAAGCGGTCTCGCTCCGAAAGTTGGGTGATATCCGAGTTCAATTAGCCTTTGTTTCGCTTCATTAGTTACATCTAACGATAAACCATTTGCAGCAAGTGTTTCGTCAAGCTCGTGAATCATGATATCAACGATTTGCAGAAGATCTTCTTTCTTCAAAGCCGAGAATTCAATGATGCTATCGAATCGGTTCAGGAATTCCGGTTTGAAGAAGCTGCCTAAAGATTGTAGGATTGATGCTTCCTCCACAGCTGAACTTGTACCGAATCCCATTACTTTTTGTTTCTCACCGACTCCAGCATTACTCGTCATGATGATCACGGTATCTTTAAAAGTAACGGTCCGTCCTTGACTGTCGGTTAAGCGGCCATCTTCCATGATTTGCAGGAACATATGCATTACATCCGGATGTGCCTTTTCGATTTCATCCAATAAGATGATGCTGTAAGGCTTGCGGCGAACTTTTTCCGTCAATTGTCCAGCTTCCTCATGTCCTACATATCCAGGAGGAGAACCAATTAATTTAGAAACACTGTGTTTCTCCATGAATTCACTCATGTCAAGACGAATCATCGCTTCCTTGTCCCCGAATAACTCCTCAGCAAGAGTTTTTGCCAATTCGGTTTTACCTACTCCTGTCGGACCAACGAAAAGGAAAGAACCGGTAGGACGGTTTTTTGATTTTAACCCGGCACGACTTCTTCGAACGGCCTTGGAAACCTTTTTGACAGCCTCCTCCTGCCCGATTACTTTTTTCATAAGCTCCGCTTGGAGGTGAACCATCCTTTCTTGCTCATCTTCTTGGAGCTTACCTACAGGTATACCAGTCTTTTGTTCGATGATGTTTTGAATGTCTTCAACAGTAACGGTTGGCTTAATTGCATCTTCCCCAGCCTGCAATGACTTTTCCAGTTTTTCTTCTTCATCACGAAGAATAGCAGCTTTTTCATATGCTTCTTCTTTTAAGGCCATTTCTTTTTCTTTATAGATTTGAGCCAAACGTTCTTTCATGTTTTCTACTTGGCCGTCTTCGATGGTCAAGTTCAATTTTGAACCAGCTTCATCCATTAAGTCTATTGCCTTATCAGGCAGGAAGCGGTCTTGAATGTAGCGGTTCGAAAGTTCAACAGCCGCTTTAAGGGCTTCCTCACTATATGTCACACCATGATAAGATTCGTAACTATCCTTTAATCCCCTTAAGATGACAAGTGCCTCAGCCGTTGTCGGCTCATTAACGTGTACAGGCTGGAAGCGCCTTTCAAGGGCACCATCTTTTTCAATTTTCCTATATTCTGATAAAGTGGTTGCTCCGACAAGCTGAAGTTCGCCGCGTGCAAGTGCAGGCTTCAGGATATTTCCTGCATCCATTGATCCTTCTGCCGAACCAGCTCCCACAAGTTGATGAATTTCATCGATGAATAGTATGACATTTTTTCTTTCCTGTAATTCGCTGATCAATTGCTTCATACGTTCTTCGAATTGCCCTCTAATTCCAGTATTCGACACAAGGGACGCTACATCAAGCATATATACAAGCTTATTACGTAATTTAACTGGCACTGAACCTTCAACAATCGCTAAAGCAAGACCTTCAGCAATGGCTGTTTTACCGACACCAGGTTCACCGATTAAAACTGGATTATTTTTATTGCGTCTATTTAAAACTTCAATGACGCGTTTAATTTCTTCACTTCGTCCGATAACCGGATCTATAAGTCCTGCTTTAGCAGCATCGGTCAAATTTCGGCCATACTCCTCAAGCAATCCTCCGTCATCGCCATGTTCAGCTGAATCCGGTTTTGGTACACCATTATAATTAAATGGATTGAATGAATTTGGAGTTCCGTTAAATTGGAATTTCCCTATATCCATCCCGCCCATAGCTGCTCCAAGTTTGTTTCGCTCTTCTTTATAACAAGTGGAGCACAGTTTCACATCATGCTCCTGACCATTCATATTTAGGTGAACTTGAATATTAGCTTGGTTTACATGGCATTTTTCACAAAGCATGTGGTACTCCTCCTTTAAAAAATGAATTTAAAAAACTTTGACCTTCTTTGACTTTCTGACTTTATTATACATTGACCTTCTTTGACTTTCAATAATTTTGTTTGGGAATTTTTTTGATAAAAAAGAAATTACCTTGAATTGGTTTGCTAAGCATATTAAACTATCGATTTTCAGTCAAATAAAAAGATTCTATGTATGCCCCTTAGAATATTCAGTTAGTATTGATTACCCACTTCAGGACTCACCATAACCTTAAACTATTAACAAAACGCCAATTCTCTTGTCCATGTGCCTCATTCACTCTTATTTTTTAAAACAAAAAAAGACTTTATTAAGTCTCTTTAAGGTTAGTACAATTTTTAAATGTTGGATTTCCACTCCAGGTACTCGCTTTCCGCGGGCGGTCGGGGAGCCTCCTCGGCGTCTTCGCACCTGTGGGGTCTCCCCTTGACGCGCTTTTCCCGCAGGAGTCTCGCACCTTCCGTTCCAATCATCTTTGTTTTAATTTTAAGATAGAACACTTTTGCCTACAGTCTTTTTTGTTTTAAGTAGTATTAATACTTGAGGTGATATCGATACTTTCTTAAAAGTCCCCTCGTTGTTCAACCCATGCCATGCTTTCCTTTCCGCTATAGCAGCTTCAATTCCAATAAAAAATCAAAAAGGTTTCGGAATGAAACCTTCCGAAACCTTTTTGTCTACAAATTGAAAGAGACTTCATTAAGTCTCTTAGCTTTTATATATTAAGATTGATTTTCTTCTATTATATACGTTTCGCACCAATATACTTTGGCTTCCAATAGGTATTATTGGTTTTAGCGTATGACACTCCTTTAGATGATGAAGAGTGAATGAATTCATTGTTTCCTATGTATATAGCCACATGTGTAGGTTTTTTCGCTTTATTTGGTGCAAAAAACATTAAGTCACCTTTTTGCAGGCTTTTAACTTTCTTACCTTTTTTATATATGTCAGCAGCAGTTCTTGGTAAATTCTTACCAGCTTTTTGATATGAATACTTCACTAAACCGGAACAATCAAAACCTGAAGAAGAAATGCCACCCATTTTATATTTAGTACCCAATTCACTTTTAGCCACTTTAATCGCTTTTGTATGATATGAAGCAGCTTCCACTTGGTCTCCAGCAAAGGATGCGGTTACAAGTGTAATAGCCAATGACAATCCGACGACAATTTTCTTAAACAAATTATTTTACCCCCTGATGTGATTTGCTAAACCTAATATACTAGAAAAGGTATATCACTCGCATCACAGGATCTTTACAAATATGTTACATTTAGTAGATTTAGGAAGAATGACCATATAAAACATAGAAATAAGTCGAATCAAGTGTCCATTCAACTTATTGAAAAGCACCTTTAATAAAACTATCTTTTTCTTCAAAAAAACAGCGGTAAAAAACCACTATTAAAATTCTTTTGAGAAAAATGGAAGAAATAATTTCACCCCACGTTTATTAAAAGGTAAACATTTCAAATCTGCAATTAAATGACTTATGTATCCTAATGAACAAGTGGCGAAAATTCCGTCAATCCCCAAAAAGGCTTCGAATTGAAAGGCAATGATACCAAAGAAAGCGATACCGGCAATCGAATGGGTATAACTTCTATGTGGTGTAAAGGATGCCAGGATAATATAGACGCCTAACATCCATAACCAGCTTTCCTGCAAAGATAAACCGCCACCTAAAACCGCTAATCCAGACAGGGTCAGCATATGCCTTTGTCTAATGAATGATGAAATAATGATGATTCCGATTCCTGCTCCTACACCGATCCACTTTTCCGTATTTGTGCCTTCCAATAGACTATAAATGATCATTAATATCCCAATCGTTTGTGCTATCGTTCGGATAAACTTATGTGAAAAAGTAATCCTATTACTTAACTTCCCATCAATATCCATATCGGGCATAAGACCAGAAACACCCCCAATGCCAACCAAGAATAAAGTGGTGGTCGGATCTGTTTGAAGTGTGTTTGCCGTCAAGAATCCAACTGTGGCCCCTATAGCCATGTGTGCTGTACCGTTCACTGTCTCTCTCCTGTCCCTCAAAGAAGTAATTTGTTCCCAAGAAACGAATGTTTGTTCGAATCCCTACATTCTAACTATACAATATTTTGGGGGAAATTTCTTTAATTCTTGTAAAAAAGCCAGGATAACCAATAATTGGAGCAAAAAAATACTCTTAGTTATACATTAAAAACAATTCTTCTAAATTTCTATAATTGCTTTGTTTAGGTAATTTCCACACTTTAAATCCGCAAAATATTTTTCTCTAAATTGACGTTTTTCATGAAATTTTATCCATCATATGAATATACTAATCTATAAGGGGAGTGATTCAGATAGCTTTTTTAAATGCCTTCAATAATTTTAAAAAAGGGAAAAAGTCTAAGAAAATAAAGAACATGGATTTTCGGGAACAGCATGTAAATAAATCGTCTGAGCTCATTGGGAACAATGAAATTGTCCAGAATATAATTAACAATCACCTTTCCAAAAAAAATAACCACTTGTAGGGTGGTTTTTTTAATTATTATGGGAAATGGTTTCATTCTTTTCCAACTTCTCGCTCGCTTCGTAAATATAGTTATATTGTAAATAGTAATCGTAAATGACGTTTTGCAGGATTTTAAGCAGGGATTTATCGAATGTATCGAATTCAGTTTGATAACTATTTAAGACAGTGACGAATTTACCTTCCATGTTTTCGAAATAAAAGAGAAGGAAATTCTTGTAATATTCACTATCGCTGTTGCTTTTATTCGTAATGCACGGATCGCCGGTGTGAATGGACTTATCAAGCATCGCTTTGATGGATTTAGGCAGCTTTGCTTTTTTGAACTGGTTCAGGGTATAGATATCATAGGTAAAGGAAAGTCCTAATTGATTGGAATAAAAATCCACGGCACAGTCCAATGTATAGATTAATGGTGTTTTAAAATCCTTGCTGTTGGCAATTTCCTCTGATA
The DNA here is from genome assembly GCF_054600815.1 of Peribacillus sp. N1. Classification (NCBI taxonomy): domain Bacteria; kingdom Bacillati; phylum Bacillota; class Bacilli; order Caryophanales; family Bacillaceae; genus Peribacillus; species Peribacillus sp. N1. The sequence goes on from NZ_BAAHZO010000001.1 coordinate 890,595, forward strand.
TCTCCAATTGAAATTCCTCGGATGTTAAATACGCAGCGAATTTCATCTTTGAACTGCTCATGCTGAATACTTCATAAACGGCTGCATCTTGTTTTTCAATTTCAATTTCGATATTAAAAAATTTAAAGTGTTTTAAACGGTAAAAAGCAATCGGTGCCAATAGGAAAAGCAATATCCAAACTAGGTAAAGAAATAACGTGTTAAAGATGATTTGATAAAATTCAGACGTTACGATCGGTTCGATGATTAACGATATCAATGTATGTTCAAAGCCCTGAGAAACAGGTGGCGCAGGTACAACGGTTTCCTCTGGCTTTTTCAAAGTTTGGATACCTAAATGAGCCATCGCAACTAGTGTATAAACAAAAATTAAAATTGTTCCAATCACATAAAATTTTGGCATGAATCCAATAATCCTGTCGAAAACAGAAACCCGTTTATCTTTCTGCTCCTCTATAGCCAATGTGGTTGCTCCTTTTAAGATTATTAATATCAGGAAAAGTCTACAGGGACTTAAAAACTTCCTGGTGACTGCCTATTAAATTTATATGTTTGCTATTATGTTAAAATACGTAAAATTCGTTTAATCATTGACATATTCCAATTTACTTTCGACGTTTTCATTAAAATTAATAATATTTCGCCGTTAAAAATGCCCAACCTCTTCATTGAAAATGAAAGGTTGAGCAAATGTTTAGGGTTTTATTTAGGAATGCCCTTTATCGCAAATTCTTCGACCTTCCTTAAAAACAACTCCATGGCTTTTGATGCTTCGAAGTCCAACTTTTTCACGATCGAAAAAGGTCTTATAATGGGTTCATTTTTCAAATGAAAGGTTTTCAATTCATTGGACTTCAATTCTTTTTGTACAGTCAATCGGGATAGAAGGGCAATGCCAAGCCCAGCCATCACCGCTTCTTTCACTCCTTGAATACTGGTGAAAATAAAGGTTTTCTTTATGTTTAGCTCCAGACTGCTTAGAAGTTTATCGGAATATGTACGGGTCCCCGATCCTTGCTCCCTAAGTACCCATGTTTGGTTTTGGAGCATATTGCCCTCGATGAGATCCATTTGTGAAAGTGGATGATCCGGGGGAACGACAACGATCATCTCGTCATTCATGAATGGCCTGACATCTATATCTTTATAATCCGTTTCACCTTCAATCAAGCCTATATCAAGCTTATTCGAACGTATTCCTTGAATGACATCATTTGAATTCGAGATGATGATTTGTATGTCCACCATCGGATATTGAGCCGCAAATTCTGCTAATACTTTTGGAAGGTAATATTCCCCTATCGTGAAGCTTGCTCCTATTTTCATCGTTCCGCTAACCACGTTATTAAATTCATTTATTTCTCTTTTTGCTGTCTCATAATGATTAAGCATTTGCTTTGCATGTCTATACAAAATTTTTCCCGGCTCTGTTATTTGAACTTGTTTGGGAGAACGATAAATTAATTTTGTTCCTAACTCATTTTCCAGATTCCTTATGTGAAGACTGACTCCTGGCTGCGACAGGTTCAGAATGTCCCCTGCCCTTGAAAAGTTTTTCTGTTCGATTACGGTTACGAATACTTTTAATGGATCCATGGTTACCTCCCTATTTACCTATGCCTTTCATTTTATCATAAGTAGAAGTAATCATTGAAATAGCAAAAATATATTTCACTTATTTTTAATTTAGCTTTAAAGTTAAGCCATCAACATAGATGGAGTGATCACACTGGAACAAACAAACGTTGAAACTAAAAAACTCGGTTTTACAAAAGGGATAGCATTGACTTTGCTAATTGCCCTTGCAGCAAAATACTTAGCAGAGCTTCCATTCCTTCATATAATGGGACAGTTAGTCATTGCGATACTGATTGGTGTTGTTTGGAAATCACTGATTGGCGTCCCAGCCTACGCCATTGCAGGGACAAATTATTCAAGTAAAGTCCTTTTGAGAGTGGGCATTATCTTATTGGGCATGCGCTTGAACCTAAAGGATATTTTTAATGCCGGTCCGAAAACATTTGCAGTTGGTGCCATTAGTCTGGTATTTGCTATATTAGTAGTTTATGGAATGACCCGCATATTTAAAGTCGAGAAAAAGCTAGGCATATTGACAGCTTGCGGAACGGGTATTTGCGGAGCTGCTGCCATCCTGGCAATTTCCTCCCAAATAAAAGCAAAGGAAAGAGATACAGCAATAGCTGTAGCGACGGTTGCTGTTTTAGGCACAACCTTCACTTTCGGATATACGATCCTATATCCATTATTGGAGTTATCCGATCAAGGATATGGTATTTTTTCAGGTGCGACACTTCATGAAATTGCTCATGTCATCGCTGCTGCAGCACCAGGGGGAAATGAGGCAGTCGACTTGGCAGTGGTGGTCAAATTGACAAGGGTGGCCCTGCTCATTCCCGTCGCCATTTTGATTGGGTTCATCATGAATTGGAAAGACCGATCAACAGTTACCGAAAAGAAATTTTCCTGGAAGTCCATTCAGATACCGTGGTTCATTTTTGGATTTTTATTAATGAGTGCCATTTACTCTACTGGTGCAGTTCCCGAACCTTTAGCTGATAAACTTGTTATGCTTTCCTATATCCTCATGGCTATGGCCATGGCAGGACTAGGATTGAATATTGACCTTGTAACTTTTAGAAAATATGGCGGTAAACCTTTTTTAGCTGGACTGATCGGCTCTATCTTATTGACATGCCTCGGGTATGTATTGGTGCAGGCATTCCATTTAAATTAACTTTTCAAAAAAACAAGCATCCCTTAATCGGCATGCTTGTTTTTTACTATTGGATGCGGAACATTGGCACCATAAAAAATTTCATCCATCTCCGTTTGAAGTCTTTCTATAATTTCTTGCCTTTCCTCTTTATTCAGCTTTTCCTCTGTATAACCGAATAAGTAATTATTAATATCGAACCTTTTCAGCTTACATTTTGTATGGAATATATTTTCCTGGTATACATTCACATCAATCATGTCATATAAACCCTTTACTTCATCAGGAATATAGTTTTGAATGGAATTAATATCATGGTCAATGAACAATTTTTGCCCATCTTTATCTCGTGTAAAGCCCCTCACTCGGTAATCGATCGTGATAATGTCGGTATCGAAGGAATGAATGAGATAATTAAGGGCTTTAAGTGGTGATATTTCCCCACAAGTAGAGACATCGATATCGGCTCTGAATGTGCTAATGCCTTCATTTGGATGGTATTCAGGGTATGTATGTACGGTAATATGGCTTTTATCCAGTTGCATGACCACATTATCAGGTAAAGGCCCTGGTGATTCCTCATAAGTCCCCATAGGTACCTCGACGACAGGACCTTCTGAAACAAGAATGGTTACACTGGCGCCTTGAGGGACATAATCCTGTTTGGCCGTATTTAAAACATGTGCCCCTATTAAATCAGAAACGTTGTGCAAGATCTTCGAAAGCCGCTCTGCATTATATTGTTCATCGATATAATCCAGGTATGCCTCCCTCTCTTCCCTGGTTTTTGTGTAACAAATATCATACATATTAAAGCTTAAAGATTTCGTAAGATTATTAAAGCCATGAAGTTCAATACGCTGCTCTGGTGTAAGTTTCATGATTGATTCCCCTTATATTTTTTTAGGACTATCCTTATAGTTACCCTTTTTCTGAAATAAAAAACTAAGTCTGCGAGCCTAAGCTTCTGCCTTTTTATCGATAAGCCAAGAAAAAGCCATTGCATTAACATGCAACGGCTTTTTTATTATCCTGATTTGTTCTATGCAGTATGAATTTTTTTCTTTTTTATCGGTGAAAGAATTCGTTCCAGCCATCCGAGTACAAGATCTGAAAGAATGGCCATCAATGCCGTCGGGATTGCTCCTGCAAGTATGATTGCCGTTCCATTTGAGGCATTCGTTCCCCTGACAATGATATCCCCCAGTCCGCCTGCCCCTACGAATGTACCGACAGCAGTTACTCCAATTGCAACGACAAGCGCTGTACGTAAGCCAGCCATGATGACAGACAGAGATAATGGCAGTTCGACCATTCTAAGTAACTGCAGCTTCGTCATCCCCATTGCCTTTCCAGATTCCAAATAAGCATGATCTATACTTGTAATACCGACATAAGTGTTCCTCAGGATCGGCAGTAAGGAATATAAAAACAATGATAAGATTACTGTGTTTGTTCCTAACCCCATTACTAGCATCAAGAGTGCGAGCATAGCCAATGCTGGTGTGGTTTGTATGACATTCGTTATCGAAAATACCCAATTACTCAATTTCTTATGTTTTGCAATGAAAATGCCTATCGGGATGGCTACAATTGCTGCAAATAAAACCCCATAAGCTGACATTAAAAAATGGCGATAAAATTCAGTAAGTACATACATCCAATTCTGTGTATAATAAGTTCCCAGCTGTTGCAAGGTTTCCATAAGTTTGCACCTCCCATTTATTCAAAATATTTATGTGCTTTAAGGAATTCTGAAGCTACGACCGATGGCTCCTTCAAGTTCCCATCAACTTCATAGTTCAGTTCCTGCATGGTTTCAGTAGTGATTTCGCCAATTAACTTATTAAGTTCATCTTCAATTTCAGGATATCGCTCCAATAATTCTTCGGTAACGACCGGTGAACAGTCATATGGTGGAAAATATTTTTTATCATCTTCTAAAAGCTTCAAATCATTAACCTTAATCCGTCCATCTGATGAGTATGCAAGAACAATATCCATCTGTCCATTTTTGACTGCATCGTATACCAGGCCAATCTGCATCGGATAAGTTTCTCCAAATTCCAATCCATATGTATCGACGAACCCTCTATAACCATCCCCTTTTCTTTTCAGCCAAGCACTATCTACACCTAACCTTAAATTATCTGCATCCTTTTCTAGGTCAGATATTTTCTGATACCCTTTTTCCTCAGCCAATTCATTTGAAATCGTAAAGGCATACGTGTTATCGAACCCATAGGAATCAAAAAATTTGAACCCATATTGTTCTTTGAATTCCCTTTGAACAATTTCCAACGCCTTTACTGGATCCTTTTCGATTTCCTGTCCCAGGACACTCGTTAAATCCGTCCCTGTATATCGAGTTGCTGCTATGTCTATATCACCGGTCTCCATCGCTTTTTGCTGAACGAAATTGGAACCTAGATTTTTGATGATTTTCGTATCAAGTTCCGTATTCCTTTCAAGGAGTTGAGCAATCATGTTCGCAAGTATTTCGGATTCGGTCATGCTTTGGGCACCGATCTTTACAGTAGTTTCAGAAGATGACCCTAAACCAGGCAAAGAACAGCCGGTGATCATTAATGAACAAACTAAAAGGGCCATTAAAATTGTACGTCTCATTTTTTTATACATGGTAATCCTCCTCAAGCAACTTCCTTCATACCTTTCAATCCTTTTGGAACGACTTTTCGTTCAATGATCGAGAATACATAATCCACAAGGATAGCCATGATGATTACCGGAACTGCACCTGCGATGATATATTCTGTTTGGTATAAATTCAAACCGATAAAAATGTAATCTCCAAGTCCTCCGCCTCCAATAAAGGAAGCCAAGGTGGCCCACCCGATCAAATAGACGGAAGCCGTACGGATACCAGCCATAATGACTGAAAGTGCCAGCGGAAATTCTACCAGACGAATCCTCTCCCAGCTTGTCATCCCGATGCCGCGGCCGGATTCAAGTAGATTTTCATTCACGCCTTTAATGCCTGTATATGTATTCCTGAGTATGGGTAAAACAGAGTAGAAAAATAACGCAATGATTGCGGGAGTTTTCCCAACACCGAGGAAAGGAATGAAAAAGGCCAGGACTGCAAGGCTCGGCAGTGTCTGCATTATGTTTGCAATTCCGATTATTATCGAAGCGCTCCTTTTCATTCGGGTCAACATAATTCCTAGTGGCACGGCAACTATTATTCCGAGGAAAACAGCGATCATGGATATATATAAGTGCTCCCAAGCCTTATAAATCAATTCTTGCCAGTTCGTTTGTAAAAAATTGAGCAAAGCTTCCATCTGATTCACCTCCTAAAACATTTCTGCCATTTCTGCCATTTGATTTTCTTCCTCTCCCCAGATGCTGTCATATACGATGTCGACCAATGTTGCCCTAGTGACAATTCCGACCAAATGTTTATTCTGGTCAACCACCGGCACATATTTGAACCCTCGCTTTAAAATCTTCTGAACGGAATCACGAATTAAAGTATCCTGTTTGACTGAGTAGACTTCAGTATTGATGACTTCACTGATAAATTTAGCTTTTTTTCGATATTCACTGATCGTTTCAACATCAACGAACCCTTTCAAAATATTTTGCTCATTAACCACAAGTAAAGAATCGACCCTTTTATCTCGCATTATTGTAATTGCATCGGTAAGGGATTTTTCTTCTGTAATGGATATTGGATTTCGACTCATGATTTGTTCGACCAACTCAACATTCGGTCTTGTTTGAAGCAAACGATCTTTTCCGATAAATTCTTCCACGAACTCATTGGCTGGGTTTCTGAGGATTTCATCCGGTGTTCCCACTTGGACGATTTCACCAGCCTTTAAGATGACGATCCGGTCGGCTAGCTTAATGGCTTCATCCATATCATGGGTAACAAAAACAATCGTTTTATCAAGTGTGCGCTGCAAATTTTTAAATTCCTCCTGAAGAGCATCGCGGGTGATTGGATCTAATGCGCCAAAAGGTTCATCCATTAAAATGAGTGGAGGATTGGAAGCAAGTGCTCTGAGAACGCCTATCCTTTGTTGCTGCCCGCCGCTCAATTCATAAGGATACCTTTCCAGGTATTCAGGCCCCATATCGACAAGCTTAAGCAATTCCAGTGCGCGTTCCTTTTTCTTCTGTTCATTCCATTTTAGAAGTTTTGGAACGAGGGTGATATTTTCAAGAATCGTCATGTGAGGGAAAAGTCCGATTTGCTGGATAACGTACCCAATCTGTCTTCTTAGCTCGACTGGATCTTTATCCATGATATTTTCACCATTAATAAGTATTTTGCCTTCCGATGGTTCGATAAGGCGGTTAATCATTTTCATTGTCGTTGTCTTACCACATCCACTCGGACCAATGAAGCAAATGAACTCCCCTTTTTTAATATCCAAAGATATATTCTTTACAGCTTTCTTTCCTCCCTTATAGATTTTCGATACATTTTCGATTTTTAACATAACAAGCACCTCCATCATTCGCATACAATTACAAATTTTACAAATATATTATTTTTTCATATGCACAGTCTCTTGTACCCATTAGATAAGCTGTATAAACCTTTTTATTTAAAAAACTAGTCATATGTAATTATATTGAAAAAATGTCATAAAAAAACTACCTCATATTAATTGAGGCAGTTGATTGATTTAAAGTATTAATAATGAATTAAAACCCGATATTTTTAGCAATCAGAATTTTTACGGTTTCATCTGTCCCTGTAAAGAATTTTGAAAAAGGAATGTCCCGGTGACGCCGGGTAATATTATCGTCTTCCATATGTCCGTATCCATCATGTAACTGCATGCACTTTTCAGATATTCGCTTAGACATCTCTGTTATCCAATATTTAGCCATCGATACTTCAGTTATGATATTCTCCCCAGTCATATGTTTACAGATCACCCCATCAACAAACGTCCTTCCCAGTTGAATATCGGTCGCTATTTCAGCAATGGTAAACTGTGCATTTTTAAATTTACTTATTTTCTTTTCAAATGCTTTTTGTCCCTTTATAAAATTCATCGTTAAGTGAAGCATGTCCTTCGCTGCTATTAAAGACCCAATCGCACACATTAGTTTTTCCTGTTGCAGTTTTTGCATGATATATGAAAGACCCTTCCCTTCCTCACCAAGGAGGTTGCCAACAGGTACTAAAGCATCATCGAAAAATAGCTCGGCTATGCCTGAACTTCCCTGTCCTGCATTACCAAGCTTTCTTCCTCGCGAAAATCCTGGCGTATCTTTATCAATGAGCAGCAAACTGATTCCGTCCTTAGAAGGAAAAGCATTAAGATCAGTTTTGCATGCTACTATCATGAAATCAGCTGTAAAGCCATTTATGACAAACGTTTTAGCTCCATTAACATTATAATATCCATCTTTCTTGATGGCAGTGGTTTGAATATCCGCTATTTCCGAACCCATTCCCGGCTCTGTGAACGCAAAGGCGGAAATCATTTCTCCTGTAAAGAACTTTGGTAAATACCTTTGTTGTTGATCTATTGTTCCGAATGTAGCTATATAAGGGGCTACAACATCCGAATGAATGGATATTCCACCTAAAGCTGAACCAACCATTTCCAATTCCTCTGCCAGCACAACTGAATATCCAAAGTCCGCTCCCATTCCACCGAATTCCACATCAAGCCAGGGACATAAAAATCCATTATCTCCAATCTTTTTCCAAAAGGAGCGAGGTATCCCCCCCTCTTTTTCCCACTGATCATAAAAGGGGACAGCCTCCTTTGCGAGAAATTCACGAATTGATTGTTTAAATAATAAGTGTTCTTCCGTTAGGAAGGAACGGGAATCATCTTTATTGATTGCCAGCGTGCTAACCATAGGTTAACCTCCATTCGCTAATGGTTTTATTAAATACATCAATGTCAAAATAACTTATAATCCCTTCCATGAAAATATGTTAAACGCCTTGATGTAAGCGATTACAATAATTAAACATCAAACAGTAAAAATGTTCCTCAATATTCATGTTCAACAAAAGTATTGAATTCCCTTTAACAAATCTATTTTTTACCATTTTAATTATGTATTACTTAACTGCTTTTGAATATGGGTTTGCCATATATTCTATCGAGGTTATTTTTGGAATATTGTCGGGATTACAATAAAACGACTTCTTTTGTAAAAATCAATTATCCCTTTTTTTCGTCAAAATGTTCGTTTTAATTAACTCAATATGGAGGTTAGCAGAATAAGAAACAGTTATATAACAACGTTTATGGTATAATTAACAGAGAAAACGTTTACAAAGAAAGAGAAACTAATTGTTCGGAAAATTCATTCTTCTAGGAGTCGATGAAAGTTGACAGTTAAAGAACAAACCATCTTTAATCATATTGGAAATAAAATTATAACAGAAGATCGAGAAATTAACGTAATTGCTAGATTAGAAGAACCTTTAATTGTAGTTTTAGGAAATGTTTTAAGTGACGATGAATGTGACGAACTTATTAGATTGTCAAAAGACAAAATGCACCGTTCCAAAATTGGAGTTACACACGAGGTAAATGAAATAAGAACAAGCAGTAGCATGTTTTTTCAAGAAAAAGAATATGACGTCATAACTAAAATTGAAAAAAGAATATCATCCATCATGAGTATCCCCATTGAACATGGAGATGGTATTCAAATTCTTAAATATACTCCTGGTCAAGAATATAAAGCTCATTTTGATTTTTTCACATCTACAAGTCTGGCAGCAAAAAATAATAGAATTAGCACAATCATCATGTATTTAAATGATGTGGAGCATGGAGGGGAAACTTTTTTTCCTAAACTGAATTTTTCAGTGTCACCGCGAAAAGGAATGGCTGTGTATTTCGAATATTTCTATAACGATAAAAACCTAAACGAACTAACTTTACACAGTGGAGCGCCAGTTATCACTGGTGAAAAATGGGTTGCAACACAATGGATGAGGCGACAAAAAAAATAGTCTGCAGCTTGATAATGTAAACGCTGGACTATAAATACCTCAATTTTAGGTGCCAAATGATCTAAGGCACCTATTTGTTCATTTGGAAACTGTTTACTTAAAATGACCAAACGAATTGAATCAAAAAAATAATGTTCCCTTGAACTTCATAGCTTTCTTGATCCTAAACAATTGATTCGTTTCAAAACATACTTTTTCCCTGGAATTCTCGTTAAGTTTGATTTAATTATACTTTTTTAAAAACGCTCTCATTTACCTTTGTTGCTCTTTCTAAAATTATCGTAATCAGTCTTAATGTAATGAAATACCTTCGCGTTGCCATTATGGTCAGGATGAGTTATTTTTAATAACCCTTTATATTCTGCTAACACTTCTTTATTGCTCGCCATTTTAGAAAGCCCTAATTTTTTACTAAAATCATTTGATTGAGCAGTGGAATCAATATTGTAATTATTTCTTATGTTTTCTTTTAATTTTATCAATTCATTACGTAATTCAATATTTTCTTTTAATAAATCCTTTGTTTCATTTTGTAATTCACTTTTCTCATTCTTTAGTATGGCAACTTCCTTTTTGAACATATCCCTTTGCTGAATCAATATTCTTTTTGCAGTTTCATGAAGTTCTTCGATTCCTTCTATATGCTTATCTTGAGTTTGTATTTTCAATTTTAATCGATGTATGATTTCGTCCTTATTTTGATCTATGAAATCATTTATGGCCAGCTTTGAAGCAGTTTCATCGCTTATGTATCCAGTGTTCCTCTTTCCGTTTCCCGCATTTTTAATTTTACCTTCACGAAGCCAGCGCCTAACAGTTTGTATGCTATTACTTTCTTTTATTCCTGCATCTTTTAACATTTCAAATGCTTGATCTGTGTCATCCAATATGTATCCAGTTTCTCTAATCCCGTTTCCTCCCTCATATTTAATCTTACCTTCACGGAGCCAGCGTCTAACAGTTTGTATACTGCTGCTTTCTGTTACTCCTGCGTCCTTTAACAGGTCGAAAGCTTGATCTGTGTTCACGTTGTTCCCCCTTCCCCCTTATTACGCAACGTAATATTACTTCGATTGATATTAGCCTATTAAAAGGAATATATTTTGCAAACAATGCGGCTAATTAATATGCCAATGTTTTAAATGATAGCATAGCCATTTTCTAAACAAAGAACAAACAGATGAAGAATATATGACGAATATCACAGAGAGATAACGATAAGGTATCAAACTTAAAAGTGGGGCCAGAAAATGGCCCGTAAAATTGTAGATAAAGGGAAAATGACAGCAAGACCCCGTATGGCAGTGAAGAAAGCACGTGAATTGACCCGGAGGAAAAGTGTTTTATTTTTGAATCTTTCTGAAGGGGCGGAATGAACTTAGACAGCATAGAAAAGCGATAGGTATCATACCTATAATTCCATAAGGAGTACCGCAAGCAACACGTGGATACAATGTTAAGGATATGCCAATATTAAAAAGCCCAATCTCTCAGTGATATATAATTGAGAAATTGGGTTTGCAACTAAGTCACCAAAGCAGCTGCTATTAGTTAACTAGAGATTATTGTTTACCCTCTGTATACACTTGAAAGGTTACACCGAATTTGTCTGTTACAATTCCATATGCAGGGCTGAAAAAAGCTTCCTGCAGCGGCATTGTCACTTCTCCGCCTTGAGACAATGTTTCAAAGATTCTTTTTGATTTTTCAATATCGTTTATTGAAATACAGATCGTGACTTGATCTCCAGAGTGACTAGGTTGACCTGGAAACGTATCGGAAAACATGAGATCCGTTTCCCCAACCCTTAACATTGCGTGTGCCACAAGATTTTTTGCTTCTTCTGGCAAAGGAAATTCCGGGTTTTCAGGCATTTCTCCAAAAGTTTGATTAAAAAGGACTTTCGCATCAAGTGCTTTTTCGTAAAATTGAATCGCTTCTTTTGCATTTCCGTTCATCATTAAATAGGGGGACAGTCGCATGGTCATAAATAGCTCCTTTTGTTCTAATTTTTGTTAGAAAGCATGAGTAACTTCCAAGCCTCTTTTTGAAGTTGTGGACAATAACCATTATTACCCATGACTGTATTTTATAACTAAGAACGTGTGTTCGTCAACGAAAATCACTTGAATACTAACAATTTTTCAGGTGACAGACTGGTTTAAATAAAATATTAAATGATTATCCCACTAGCTTAAAGTGTTTGTTTTGTTCATGACCACATTGTTACAAAAACTGAACCATTCACCTTGGAATTTTCTTCGATTAAACACCAACAGATGCTTTTGCATTAAAATAATCTATTTTTTGTTTGTTATTCATAAAAGCTATAGAAGCAGGAGAAACCACGGTCCTTATCAAGCCTAATGATCATAACACCCAATTACGTTTAATATGGAAGTTCTTGAATCTCATTGCTGGACTAATAGAAAAATCCTTCAGTGTTTCTCTTTTAGCCTTACTTAACTAAAAAAGGAACCTGATGGATTGCATAGACCAATCAATTCTTTTTCTTCCGCAGCCGATTCGTCTTAAAATTCCCCGCCCGGTACATGGTAGATTTTCTCTCCTGCACTTTGCCTACCATATGCAGAGTACCGATAAAAAAATGTAGCGAACAAAAAGTAGCCCCGAAATACACCACTTATGTAGTATATTTGGGGCTACTTGACGTTTACTTAAATACTGAGTAGTCAGTCTATATTCGGACTATCAGTTCTTTTCATTCCTGAATTTTTGAAAGTTTGTCTAGTCTTTTATCTTTTGTAGCTTAGAATCATGCTAATTTGCCCCTGGTTGATTAATGGCTCTCAGACTAAATTTGTATCCCACTATTATATAAGTTACCCATCTCATTTAAATTCTCACGTTCTAAAAAAGATGGAAAATAGCTATAGAATGTTGATATAAGAGGTAATTAATCTTGAAAAAATAAGATATTTATTGTTTGTAGTACAGATTTAACTATATAACCGAAAAAAATTAACTTTTTCTTCTAAAAATAATAGAAGAATTATAACCAATCTCACTTCCCATTTAACTATAAGTATTAAATTATTTCATGTACAATTCCTAAACTCAAACCTTCGTCATTTGCAAACATGTACCATTCTTCATCTTCCTTTTCAGCATACAATTCTTCTGAAATGTTGGTATTTTCCACAACAAACTTCTTAATACGATTATCTAAACGGTCATAGAAATTCATTGTATTTTTAGCCTTCTTAGAAGTTGATTGAACAGACATACTTCCATCATGAATAAGAATTATTGTATTGGGATATGCTTTTCTATAATGTCCACTAATCAACAGTAACGCACCCATAGAAACACAAGATCCTACACCAATGGTTTCAACTTTCGTTTTACTTGATTTAATTGCATCAATGGCAGAAAAACCAGCCACTACATCTCCACCATCAGATGTTACATAAATTTGTATTGTCTTTCTTTTATCTATTGGAATATTTAACTCTTCATCTTCTCGATTCCATTCTTGAATCCAATAAACAATTTTATTTACAATGGTTGTATCCACATCATAATTATAATAAATTTTCCGTTCTTTCAGTCCAAGGTAAAACTGATACTCCTCAAGAGAATCAGGTAAATTCCCTATTATTTCCAAATATTCATTATTGAATTCAACTTTTTTCATTATAAATCCTCCTTAATAATATGCTGTGTTATAGGAAGAAAAAGTGTAATACACAAGCATATCTATTTATTAATTTATTCAGCAAGTACAATCTTCGCAACAGCATTCATCATCATTTTAAAGTCCATTATTTTTTAGAACATAGAAAAGTGAAATGAGAATGTAGAACCTTTTACAAAGGGAAAAACACAATAGCCCAATTTTGAAATTCCAAACCATTAAACCCTGACTCGATTTTCTTTATTGATTATTTGCATACAATAGTAGAAAAAATCAAAGGTTCTGGTGCATTTCAACAGAATATCGCTCCATCAAAAAAAAGGACCTAATCGATTAGGTCCTTTTTGACTTTAGTCTATTCGTTTCAATTTGGTGAGCTATAAACTTAACACTGTGATATTGTTTATTTTTATTAACTTGCTTTCATTTCTGAATCTTGTCCTCTTTTAAGATTAGGTAACTTAGAATCTATCGATAGGAATCGACTTCCATTTAAAACTAAATGAAGTGCAATAATCATAAGAACGAGATCCAGTTCGTACCCTGAAGCTTCTCCATTCCCCATAAAACCTGCAGGGAATTTCACATAAACAATTGCACCAGCCATGATGAATACAAGGAGGGCAGATATTATTCTTGTTCCAAGACCTAATATTAAAGCAATTCCTCCAAACAATTCAATAACACCTACTACATAGGCCATAAATCCCGGAATGCCTATACTTTGAAACCATCCTGATGTGTTCTCCAACCCACCTTGGAATTTTGATAATCCATGTAACAAAAATGAAATTCCCAACATAACTCTTAATAAAAAGGTACCGATCTCTTGTTTATTCATGTCACATCTCCTTTTTTTATTTCACACTACAAAGTGTAGTGCAGAGTGGTAAAAAAATCAAGTGAAAGTCATCAGACAATCACTATAGTCATTCCCAAAAGTATAAGCAAAACATAAATAGAAACAAAAATCGTAGTAGTTTCAGCCCTCAAAGGAATTTTTTTATGGGGATCGATTAATTGCTGAAGTCTATAGTTAACTGATTCATTGGAGAAGTGGACAAGAACGGGCGAGGATTTATCAGTGTAACCATGTTTAATTAACTTCAACAAAGCAGTACTTATGCCTAATTCAGTCCCCATTTTATTTATCGCATTTTCATCGGCTGATAATTCACTTATTATTTTGTAATTTTTATGACACCATTTTGTAAGTGGGACAAACCATAAAGCATCTGATATCAACTGTAAAATAAATATTACCAGCGGATGGAATTTTTTTTGGTGAAATGCTTCATGCTCTACTACCGCTTCTAGCTCATCCTGGTCCAATAATTTAATTAAACCAGAACTAAACACAATGAATGGCCGACAAAAACCAAGCGTAAACGCAAGAGGCTGATCAGCATTCACAACTAAGATATCATTGTTGACCCGGTTGAATGTTTCATTTATAAACCTTGTCTTTTCAAAATTTTTGGAAAGAAAAAGCTTTTGTTTAAACCTTCTGGATAAGAAATATTGCTCTGCAATTTTGAAAAGGGAGCTCAATATGCTATAGGATATTATTATACTGAGCAGGGTGACGACTACAAAATAGTATACTGAATCTTCCTTGAACAGACTAAAGCAAAATTTAAAAAAGTTGGCTTTAATATTCACACCAAAAAAGATATGTACCAAAAACGCTCCCATTTGGCACCATACTACACAGGCAATTAAAAGACTCAGGCTTATCACAAAATAAGACTTACTCTTCCACATTATAATTTATCCTTTTTTAACGATTGAATTTTTTGTTCCAATTTTTCAATTAAACCTTGGTCAGCATCTTTCATGGCATCCAGCATATGGCTTATGACCGCTCCACCAAATTCATCCAGCAAATTCTCAGTCAGTTTCTTTGACTGCTCTTCTAAAAACTCCGCTTTGGATTGAACTGGGCGAAATAATGAGAGCCTTCCTTCAGACCTCTTTTCAAGAATGCCTTTTTCGACTAATCGATTCATGACGGTCATTACCGTGTTGAAATTGATAGGTTTGTCAAGTTCCAATGATTGCTGAACCGCTTTGATGCTCTGTTCATCTTTATCCCATAAATATTCCATGATATTTGCTTCCAATGGACCAAAGAAACGATTCAGTCCAACTTCATCATATTTAAAATTTTTAATATTCATCCTTTACCACCTCCCACTACAAATTGTAGTGGATATCACTGTTACAATCAAGTTTCATCTGGAAGATTTGAACGTTTATAAATAAAAACAGTAGGCAAACTGGTTTTTCTTCGAGTTTGACTACAGTCTGAAACGAGCCTTATACAGGCACGTTTCAATAATTAATAGTAATCCTTTGTCCTCCATTTCCTCAAATTTTTTGACCTTGCTGTTTCTTCTGGTTAACCACCTCTATTACCCTCCACTACCTTTTTTCTGTAGCAATGTTCTTCCGTTCGTTTTTCCTTTTAAGCGTTTTAGATTAAAAAACGAGCCTTTTGCAGGCTCGTTTCACTAGTTAACCCTTTGTGCAAGTTTCTCTATTTCATGAGAATTATAAAAATGATATCCTTTTGCCGTCGTTTGGGCTGTAGCGTACATTGCAGCAGCTACTTTGTTTGCTTCTATTGCACGATATGGACGTAAAGGGCCTACAAAGACAAATTTCACAAATGTACTTAGCAGCCCAGAAATCTTTTCACCTGCCCTGAATTCCTCACGTTCTCCTAGAAGTAAGGAAGGGCGGAATATATGTACAGTATTCATTTCCAAGCGTTGTAGTGTTCCTTCAACATCTCCCTTAACACGACTGTAAAAAAACTTTGATTTGGAATTGGCTCCCATGGCCGTAATGACGAGTAATTTTTCAACATTCGATGTCTTTGCCATTTTAGCTGCTTCGATTATATAGTCATAATCAACTTTACGAAAAGCTTCCTTCGATTTAGCCTTTTTGATCGTTGTACCCAAACAAATGAAAACATCGGTGACGTTGAATAAATAGGCATACTGGGACAAATTATCGAAATCCACAACATGTCCTGTGCACTTGGGCTCCGTGAATTTCATTTCCCTTCTTGTCAGCAAATGGATTTCACTATAGATTTTGCTGTTGCTTAGCTGTTTAACCAACTGAGTGCCTACCACACCTGTAGCGCCTAAAATCAATGCCGTCTTATTAGTCATGATTTCCCACTTTCCTTCATTAGCTGCTGAATAATATAGGACTAAGATAAATGATGCACTTGATTGAAATCATCAATTATCCAAGAATCGACTTCAAATCTTATCGTACTCAAACATGCATTGAACAAGCGCATTTCATTTGATACGATTGACTCGTTTGACATCAAGCGTAAAATAAAATGTATGACTGCACCATGTGCAACAAGTATAACTTTTTTCTCAGGATACTTCTTATGAATTCCCTGAAGCCCATTCATCAGCCTGTTTCGTAAAGATTCCTGATTTTCCTGACCAGGATATTCTTTATCAATGAATGCTGACGCCCTTTCAGCTGCTGTCATTCCTTCGGCAACGCCAAAGTTTTTTTCAATGAATTCCTTTTTTTCAATGACCGGGACTTCAATATAATGCGAAATGATATCTGCCGTTTCCCTTGCCCTTTTTAGAGGGCTCGAAATAATCACATCCCAAGAAGCCTCTTTTGACAAGAATTCACCACATTGCCGTGCCTGTATCTTTCCTAGTTCATTTAAAGGAATATCAGTCTGCCCCTGCAGTTTCCCTAGTGCATTCCAATCTGTTTGACCATGCCGCACTAAACAGATAGTAGTAATTGTCCTCAAACCCTTCTATGTAGATTGTTATTTTTTCACTTCTTCAATGATGGAGTGTCCTTCAGTCTGATCTAGATCTGACCATTTCCATTTTTCATGCAAGCGTATCCTGCCATCTGGCAATAATTCAGGAGTGGAAAGACAGCTGCCTCCTCTAATTTCACCTTTTTCATTGATATGATTATACCTGAATTCCAAGGAACCATCCATATTGACAAGCCCTATTAAAGTTCCTTTAACAATCTCACCACCATGATAACTTGCTGAAAGAATTGAGCCTTCTTGTGAATAGTGGAAGGAAGTATTTCCCGATACTTCTCCATTTTCAGAATTGACTAGAGCTTTGAAAATCCTACCATCATAATTAAACATCATCATTCCTCCATATGAATTAATAAGGATAATGATACCAAATTAACCGAAAAATGAATATTCAAAAATCTTATAGGATTGTTAATTCTGTGTCCAGAAAATGACACAAAAAATACATAATATTCCCCATTGAATTCCCCTATTATGATGTGGTTAGATTATGGAAGATGTTACTTATGGAATGAACAATTTCCAAGGTGAAACGTCTAATCAAACTGGAAGATGTTGGTGAGGTGCTCAAGTGAAAGAAATACTTCTGATTCTACTATTACAACTTATTTATGTTCCGATTTATACGTTGCGAACCATTTTCTTAGTAAAAAATATTACCATACTTGCCTCGATACTGGGTATCGCAGAAATGTTAATATACGTTTTTGGATTATCCTTAGTATTTGGCGGTGACCAAAGCATACTCGCCATGGTTGTATATGCAGTCGGTTTTGGAATCGGAATAATTTTTGGTACGAAAATTGAGCAAAAACTTGCCATCGGTTTTATTAATGTAACCGTTAATACTCAAACCAAAAATGAACTTTTGGTAGATACATTGAGGAATAACGGATTTGGTGTAACTCTTTATACGGGCGAGGGCAGGGATAGCAACCGTTACCGGATGGAAATCTTGACAAAACGCAATCGGGAACAAGAATTGATAGCAACCGTTGAAAAGTTTGAACCTAAGGCTTTCATCATTTCATATGAACCACGTTATTTTAAAGGTGGTTTTTTATTGGACCGGTTGAAAAATAAAGCAAGCTGAACCGAAATGCAAAAGCCCATCTTGTTATGATGGGCTTTTGCATTATTTCGTTTTTGATTTTCTAATTCTCACTGCCCTCGTTACCGGCTGTTTTTTGATCCACTTTAAGTATTTTTTTAGTGCTTCATCATCTTTTAACATAGGCACGGTATATAGTCGGATGGCCAGCTCTCGGTTTGAATACAGTGCGTGAATCTGTTTGTGACAAGATTTACAGAGATAGGCAATGGGTAAATAGCTGCCACCTAATTCTCTAGGTGTTAAATGATGGATGGTCAGTTCTATCTCACCCCTGTCACAAAGCTCACAAGTACCTTTCATCTCATTGATCGGCCGTTAAGGCTTAACGGATTTTCCTTCTTCAACAATATGAAACATCAAATGGGCAAGATGATGGATTGGTCCATACTCTTCATTGGCATCATCTTCTTCATCTTCCACTTCCACTTCATCCACGCCTTGTAAATAAAGTGCCATGAACTCATAAAAATCATTTTTAGTAAAAGAGTAACAATCACTTGGATCCTGATTATCTTCTTCATACTGTAAAACTAGATGAGATAAATCACCCTCATCATCTTCAGCATCAAAAAATACAAAATATCCGATATTTGTATCCAGTTCAAATAGTCTGCGAAAACCGCGTGATGTTGCTTTTTCAAACTCAGCCGCCGACAATTTTTGCACTTGCATGCTGTCTACATTATCTTCTTGATGAAAGCCCACGATAAATGTGTTCATAATCAAACCTCCTGTTGAATATGGATAACCATTAGTATCCCCATTCAACCGAATTTATTCCATTTATAGATTTGTTTCCAAGACGACCGGGCAATGATCGCTGCCCATGACATCGCAGTGAATATTAGCCTCTATTAAAGATTCCGCCAGACGTTTTGAAACAATGAAATAATCGATTCTCCACCCTATATTCCGCTCCCTAACTTTTGCCATATATGACCACCAAGAGTAGGCCCCTTCCTGGTCTGGATAAAAATGGCGAAATGTATCGATAAACCCTGCATCAAGTAATTCAGTCATCTTTCCACGCTCTTCATTAGTGAAACCGGAATTTCCAATATTGGATTTTGGGTTTTTTAAGTCGATTTCCCGATGTGCAACATTGAGGTCCCCACAAAAGATAACCGGCTTCACCAAGTCCAGTTCACTAAGATAATCTATCATCCCATTTTCCCATTCGAGACGGTAATCAAGCCTTGATAAATCCCTTTTAGCATTTGGGGTATAAACGTTCACCATATAGAAATTTTCGAATTCAAGTGTTATGATCCTGCCTTCCGGCTCCTCGTCCAGCTCCCCTACACCATATTTCACGGAAAGCGGTTTTTCCTTCGTGAAAATGGCTGTACCTGAATATCCTTTTTTCAGTGCATAATTCCAATATTGATGGTACCCTTCCAACTCAAGTGTAATTTGTCCTTCTTGAAGCTTAGTTTCTTGCAGACAAAAAATATCTGCATCCACATCTTTAAAGTAATCTAAAAATCCTTTTTTAACACAAGCTCTAATTCCATTCACATTCCAGGAAACCAATTTCATATTCTCTTAAATTCTCCTTATGGCCAATTAATTTCTTTACATTTCAACTATACTATTTATCTGCTATTTTTCCCATTAGAGTACATTCGAAAACAATCTGGCAAATGATTCTTTTGAACGTTCCAGCAACCCCCGATTGTTATACCTAATAGGATCTAGTTTGTCACTATCCATCATATCCTCTTTGTAGTGAGTGATGAGATCTTCAATGGAACGACTGCCCATTAGAAAGACATTCACTTCAAAATTCAGATGAAAACTCCTCATATCCATGTTTGCCGTCCCTATGGAAGCCATATCACCATCTACGATAATAAGTTTCTGATGTAGAAAACCTTTTTTATACGTGTATACCTCTACACCGAATTGAAGCAGCTCCCCGAAATAGGAGCGACTGCCGTATTGGGTTAAAAACCCATCATTTACTGCCGGAACCATAAGCCTAACTTGTATCCCCTTAATTGCAGCATGTTTAATTGCTGCTTTAATCGCTTGATTTGGTACGAAGTATGGACTTGCAATCCAGATTGATTTTGTGGCGCTAGTAATAAGTGAATAGTAAAAATCACTCATGATTCCCTGTTGTGTATCAGGTCCGCTGGCCACCACCTGGACAGCTCCATCCCCTTGTTCCAATATATTGTTGAATTCTGGACGTTCTTCTAATACATCTTCCCCACTGACATATTCCCAATCCAAAAGGAAAACAGTATGAAGCATATATACCGCTTCACCTTTAAGGACCATATGTGTATCTCTCCAAAATCCAATCGTTTTATTTCGCCCTAAGTATTCCTCTCCTACGTTTAAACCTCCAACAAAGCCAACTTCCCCATCAATGATGATTATTTTCCGGTGATTCCTAAAATTAAACTTTTGATTAAAAAAACCATGTTTCAGTGGTGAAAATGGATAAGCCTTTATCCCTGCATTTTTCATCCGTTTAACTTCATTATTTGAAAGGCTTAAACTACCGGCAGCATCAAAAATGAATAAAACTTCAACACCATTTTTCGCTTTTTCAATAAGGATATCTATAATTTCAGTACCAAGCCTGTCGGAACGAAAAATATAATATTCTATATGAATGAACTTTTCAGCTTTTTTTAACTGTTTAATGATTTCGGTAAACGTTTCGTTACCATTTTTCAACACTTCCGTTTGCGATGATGTACTAATGGTGGTCTCTGATGCATTTTTGGCAAAAGCTGCGAATGATTGCTGGTGATTATTCAAGAACGATAGATTTGGCGATGATACATGTGTAACAAGACTCTTCCATTCTTCGCGATCTTTTTTCCTTTTACTTCGAAATAAATACCCTTTTAAATAGAGCTGACCTGAAAATAGATAAAACACATATCCAAATACCGGGAAAAACAAAAGTACATACATCCATAAAAGGGTCTCGTGTGCAAATCTATTTTCCAGCATGAGTGAAAACATGGTAATAAACATCACAAAAATATACAATCCAATAAAAAATAGCTTCACGTCGAA
The DNA here is from genome assembly GCF_054600815.1 of Peribacillus sp. N1. Lineage (NCBI taxonomy): Bacteria > Bacillati > Bacillota > Bacilli > Caryophanales > Bacillaceae > Peribacillus > Peribacillus sp. N1. The sequence goes on from NZ_BAAHZO010000001.1 coordinate 911,951, forward strand.
GCTAACATGAGTGAACAGGATCATATAAACTGCAGCAATCAAAATAAATAAAAATACAAATTCCATTCTTCTTCTTTTCATCGTTTCATTCTCCTACACAGCAATATTTTATATATCTAAACATATACCCATATTTGATGGTAAAAGAAACAAAACACTTACGAAAACAATATTCGTAAGTGTTTTTTGTGTATTACCTATCCAATTATCACTTCATGACAGGAATCAAACTTTCATATAGCTCAATATACTTTCTGGAAGATGATGTCCAACTGAAGTCTAACTTCATTGCACTTTCGGCCATTTTCCTCCATCTTTTCGGCTGGAATTTGTACAGGCCAACAGATTGCTCAATTGTATGAAGCATATCGTGTGCATTATAATTCGTAAAACTGAAGCCATTGCCTTCACCAGTAAATTGATTAAACGGGATGACCGTATCACGAAGTCCGCCAGTTTCCCTCACTAAAGGCAGTGTACCATAACGGAGTGCCAATAGCTGGCCAATGCCACATGGTTCGAATTGGGACGGCATCAGGAATATATCAGAACCAGCATATATCTGTCTTGCTAGCCCCTCATCAAAATATGTATTGACTGATACCTGATTTGGATATTGGTCAGCTAAATGGCGAAATGCCGATTCATATTTCTCTTCACCCGTACCTAAAAGGATGAATTGAACTCCTTGATTCATTATTTCATGAAAAACATGGAGAATAAGATCTATTCCTTTTTGATCAACAAGCCTGGTCACCATGGATAGAACCGGGACCCCATCATTGACAGGAAGATCCAGCGTTTCCTGTAGCTGACGTTTATTCTCCATTTTACCGTCATAGGAATCGAATGGAACTGCAAGATGTTCATCTGCCGCAGGATTATATTCCTCATAATCGATTCCGTTAATGATTCCTTTAAGGTCACCATTTCTTTTACGTAAAAACCCATCAAGATTTTCCCCAAAATAAGCACTCTGAATTTCTTCCGCATAACTTGGGCTTACAGTTGTGACTATGTTAGAGAATGCTAGGCCGGCTTTCAAATAACTGACATTCCCATGGAATTCAAGACCATCGATATTAAAATATAACTCACTCAAATCGAGTAATTCCGCTAAAACAGCTTTAGGATAAACTCCTTGATAACGTAAATTATGTATGGTAAATATCGTTTTAATATCCTGATAGAATGGATGGTTATGATAATGAGCTTTCAGCAAAACGCTGACAAGGCCCGTTTGCCAATCATGACAGTGTATGACATCCGGTTTTACTTCTAAATAAGGTAAAGCCTCTAAAACTGCACGGGAAAAAAAGGCGAACCTTTCGCCATCATCAAAGAAACCATAACTGCCATGTCTTTTGAAATAATATTCATTATCCAGAAAATAATATGTAATTCCGTTAGCAACAAGTTTTTCGATGCCGCAAAATTGCTGGCGCCAACCGACAGGAACTTCAATACTCGTCATATGTTCCAATTCCTGTTTGAATCGGTTAGGTAGATCCCCGTATTTAGGAAGGATGACACTTACATGGACTCCCTGTTTTTTCAGCGCTTTCGGGAGCGCGCCTATAACGTCTCCGAGCCCTCCCGTTTTTATAAAAGGGGCGCATTCTGAAGCAGCAAATACAACATTCATTGCCGCACCTCCTCTATTAAATTACTTCCGCTTTTTTTATTACAGTAGGCTGTTTTAAACCAATAACTGATTTTTCACTAGTAATTCTCACTTCTTTATCAGTTATGGTATTTTCAACGATAGCTCCTTCTTCAATCACGCCTTTTTGCATGATGATGCTATTTCTTATAATGGCACCCTTTTTCACCTTTACCCCACGGAAAAGTATACTGTTTTCCACAGTCCCTTCAATATCACACCCGTTGGCTATCAATGAATTGGTAACCTTCGAAGAACTTGAATATTTGGTCGGTGCCTCATGTTTGATTTTTGTATAAACATCCCAAGTATCCCCGAAGAAAGAACGGATTACCGAAGGATTCAGGAAATTCATATTACTGGAATGAAAGCTTTCAATGGAATGGATGAATGGCATATCTCCAGTAAAATTGTAGCCTTTGACGGTAAAACGATGAAGATTGGCTTTCACTGCGTCTTTCAAAAAGTCATATTCTCCACTGGCAACACAGCTTTTGATCAAGTTCACCAATAGAGTTTTACTTATGATGAATGTTTCCAGGCAAACATGGTCACCAGGTCTAGGGATGGTATAAAAGCTAATGTCAGTAATGTCTTCATCCGAATCTACCGAGCAGGTGTGATAGATTGGTTTCTCAATCAATTCCCCTACATAATCCTTATATACGACCGTGATATCCGCTTTATGTTTTTTGTGATAATCAAGCACTTCATTAAAATCCAATTTGCATACATGGCTTCCAGGGGAGATGATGACAGTATCTGCCTGTGCACGTTCGAAAAAGCTGAGATGATCATAGAATTGCTTCATATCGCCCGTTACTGTTTCATCCGGATGGATAGGGGGCAAGATATATAAGCCTCCTGACCGCCGATCCAAGTTCCATTCTTTACCTGAGCCAAGATGATCCATAACTGAAAGATACTTTTCTTTTGGAAAAACGGCTACTTTTGATACATCTGCATTAATGAGATTCGACATCGTAAAGTCAATCAAACGGTAGCGTCCGCCAAATGGCACAGATGCTACATTACGGTGAGCAGTCAGATCTTTTAAATGTTGTCTTTCATTGATTAAATTAATAATACCCAACACATTTTCCATAGCCATCTTCCCCTTTTTCTAGTTAAGAGTGATCTTTTTTTTGTTTGGATTGATAATGGTCTGATTTTCACCAATTAAGGTAATATCTGATGTAACCGCTGAATTGCCAACTACGGCACCATCTTCAATAACACAATTGCTGGCTATGATGCTTCTTTCTATATGAACATTTTCACCAATCGTAACATTAGGCATGATGACTGAATCTTTTATGGTTGACCCATAGCCCACCTGTACATTATAGGATAAAACCGAATGTTCAATGTTCCCATGAATCATGCACCCTTCATTGATAAGCGACTGACTGACCTTGGCATCCGGTGATATATATTGCGGCGGGTGATTTGCATTTCGGGCAAAAATTTTCCATTGCTGATCATCCAACTGGAAATTTGGCGTATCCTCCAATAAGTCCATATGGGCCTGCCAAAGGCTTTCGACCGTTCCAACATCTTTCCAATAATCATTAAAACGATAGGCATATAGCTTTTTTCGGTCTTCAAGCATCTTTGGAATGATGTTGCTGCCGAAATCGTTGGAAGAATTTTTATCTTTTTCATCATTTATTAAATAACGTCTTAAGGTTTTCCAATTGAAAAGGTAAACTCCCATGGAAGCAAGATTACTCTTTGGATACTTTGGTTTTTCATCGAATTGAGTGACTTTATCATCATCATTGGTATTCATGATTCCGAAACGACTTGCTTCCTGCCACGGTACTTGAATGACAGCTATGGTCGCCTCGGCATTTTTTTCGATGTGATAATCCAGCATCTTACTGTAATCCATCTTGTAGATATGGTCACCAGAGAGAATCAATACATGTTCCGGATCATAGTTATCAATGTATTGGATATTTTGATAAACAGCGTTTGCCGTCCCTTTATACCATTCACCGCCTTCTTTCCCTTGATAAGGAGGAAGTACGGAAACTCCGCCAACATCAAGATCAAGGTCCCAAACTTTCCCATTACCAACATAATCATTTAGAATCAATGGCTGGTATTGGGTCAGTACCCCAACCGTATCAATACCAGAATGAGTGCAGTTACTTAATGGAAAATCGATGATTCTATATTTACCGCCAAAGGGAACAGCTGGTTTTGCCAAACCGATTGTCAATTCACCTAACCTTGAACCCTGGCCTCCTGCCAATAACATTGCTATCCATTTTTTTGCTCCCATTATTCGTTCACTCTCCCCCGTCTTTTTTTTGTTTGCTTCATAAAAATAGAAATGCCTAATGGAGGTACAGTTATTTCCATGCTGTATGGTTGATTATGGTATGGATCCTTTTTGACATTAATGGGTTCTTCATTGATCTGACCCGATCCTCCGAAAGCTGCTGAATCACTGCTGAAAACCTCAATATATTTGCCTTGGGATGGTACACCTATTTGATATTGAGCATGAGCCTGCGCAGAAAAATTACAGACAACAATGCAATAATCGCCTTTCCGTTTACCTTTTCTCATAAAGGTAATGACACTCTGATTACTATTGTTCGGATCTATCCATTCAAAACCCTCCGGGACATGATCCAATCTCCATAGTGAGGAAGTTTGCCGATAAAAATCCTGGAGAGTTCGGAAGTAATGGGCCAGCTTGTCGTGTGATTCATATTCCAAAAGCAGCCAATCCAATTGTTCCTCATCTTTCCATTCTATGAATTGGCCAAATTCACTGCCCATAAATAGAAGCTTCTTGCCAGGATGCGTCATGAAATACCCAAAGAGTAACCGTAAATTTGCGAATTTCTGCCAGTAGTCACCTGGCATCTTATTCAGTAATGACTTCTTGCCATGAACCACTTCATCATGTGAAAAGGGCAAGACGAAATTTTCTGAAAAAGCATAGAAAAATGAAAATGTTAAGAGGTTATGATGATATGGCCTTTCATGTGTTTCAAGTTTCATATAACGAAGGATATCATTAGTCCATCCCATATTCCATTTGTAATTAAAGCCCAGTCCGCCTATATCGGTAGGAGAAGTTATGAGCGGCCGGTCTGTTGCTTCTTCAGCCATCATTAATGCATTTGGATATTTTTTGAATACCACTTCGTTAAGTTTTTGTAAAAATTGTATGGCTTCCAGGTTTTCCTCACCGCCAAACTGGTTTTTCAGCTTGACCGGCAATGGATTATCATGATTTAAATAAACCATTGACGAAACCGCATCGACACGAACCCCATCAATATGGTATACATCCATCCAAAACATTACATTTGATATAAGGAAACTGACTACTTCCGGTTTGGTAAAGTCAAAATTGTATGTCCCCCATAACGGGCGATCTGCTCTAGTATGATCAATTGGTTCATAGAGAGGCGTACCATCGAAACGGGAAAGTCCATGCGCATCTTTACAAAAATGGGCGGGAACCCAGTCAAGGATTACTCCTATGCCCTTTTGGTGACAAAGGTTAATTAGATATTTAAAATCTTCCGGTGAACCGTAACGGCTGGTTACGGAATAATAGCCCGTGACCTGATATCCCCACGATTTATCAAATGGGTGTTCCATTATGGCCATGATTTCAATATGTGTAAAACTATTATCAATCACATAATCAACTAATCTATCAGCCAATTCACGGTACGAATAAAATTCGCCATCTTCTTTTTGTTTCCATGTTCCGGGGTGCACTTCATAAATGGACATGGGCTTATGATAAATATTTTCCTTTTTCCTATCGGCTATCCACTTCGAATCTTGCCATTCAAAATTATCCAGCCTTTTAATGACCGAGGCTGTATTTGGTCTGACTTCCGAATAAAAGGCATATGGATCGGCTTTTAGGATACGTTTATTTCCAGGTGTATGTATTTCGTATTTATAGAGTTCCCCTTCTTGTAGTCCTGGTACGAACAACACCCAGATACCTGAACGCTCGATCCGTTTCATCGCATGATCTTTTCCGTCCCAATTATTAAAATTACCGACAACTGAAACTTGCTTGGCATGGGGGGCCCAAACGGTGAAGCGTACTCCTTCAATACCTAATGATGTTACAATGTGTGCCCCAAGCATTTTATAGCTTTCATAAAGGGTGCCTTCATGAAACAAATATAAATCGAAATCGCTTGGATAATTCTCTTGCAGCTGGTCCATAATTGTACTCAATAAAACCCCTCCATCAGTATTAACTCGATAGTATTTTACCCATCCTTCCCCAGTTATTATATATATTCGGTAAAAATGGTATTAATCCTTCAAATGGAGGTGAATATATTGTAATAAATGCCCGTTTTTTTAATAAATAAAACATCTTTTCGCGAAAAATAGCCATTTATTGTAAAAATATTATTATTCCAATAAAAGCTCTCCCCATTTTTTGGGAAGAGCTTTATGTTATCATGTATGAATTCTTCATTTTATTTGTTCAGTTCGAATCATCTGAGTCTTCGTCAAGAATAAATACGATAATGAGACTGACCATGCCAAAGGAGTATTCCTGTTTGGAATATTACTGCCTCCTATATATAATTCAGGAACTTCCCAATTTTCCGGAATGATCATTTTCGTTTTATCTATATATTCCTTTACTTTGTTCATCATGCCAAGTTCAAGGTAGCATAAGCCCAACCACGGAAGCCCGAAACACCATTCCGCTTCTTGACCGTCATTATAATAAAGGTCCTTTTCATATCTAATGCAACCATTTGTTCTTTCTAGGCGCTCTGTGACATTTTTCAATATTTTTAGTGCTATTTCACGGTCTACCAGCCGATAAGGATAAATCAAGGATAGAAGGGCTAAATCCGTCTCTTTTGAATAACTTTCCCTTGGAAGCAGGAAACGAAGTGTTTCTTCTCCTTTTTTAATCAGTTCTTCCTTGACGTTTACCAGCATTTTGACTGAATTCAAACCAGCAACACATGCACCTATGCTCGAAGCATGGATTTCGATATTCTCTTCCCACATCCCGTTATCTTCCGCTTGCCAATATTGCAGGCATTCCAAGTAACTGACCAACTTTTGAACGATCATTAAATCACGTTGATTTCTTATCACCTTTTTCCCATGCCTATATCCTTCACCGACCCCCCATAAAAAGGCACCTATCGCATCATTTTGGGCATGGCCCCACTCATCGGGCAGTTCTTTAAGCTCAGTGGAATACCGTGCATGGATATGTTCAAATAGAAACTGGGGTTTCTGTTCCGTATGAATATCTATCTTCCACTCATAGGATTGAAATAAGTCAAATAAAGCATGATATGCTTTCTCGTAACGATTGGACGGATCATTTATAAAAGGTAATACTGTATAAACGACATCCCTTATCCAGACATAATTATAATCATCGGAAACACTTGCAGTATATGCGCCATTAGGAAGCCGCATGCGATCAAGAACCTCTAGGGCACCATTTACATTCATTAATTGAACACCTCCATAGTTATTTGCTTATTCCCATTGTTGACAGACTCCCATTTTCTAAACGTTGGTTGTTTCATTTTTCAATTAAAAGCGCTTTCAATTCAGCTAGCCATAACGACTTTTTCAGAAGTTCATTCACCACAGTTTATGTAATCACTGCCGTTTTTGATAATCAAGCTTCCAATGTTCAATAAAAAAGCGTCATTTGCCTACCCGTAATGAAGTTGCTTTTATGAAATATGTTCTTTGGAAAATAAAAAACCAGTAATGGCAATCCATTACTGGATATATCGGCCTATCATTCAAATCTTTAGTAGTTATTAAAAGAATAATCGTATCATCAATGAAAGCATGCCAATCATTAGCGTACTCCATATACTTCTCGTAAACATGGCAACCAGGAAAGCTGGTAAAAGCTGAGGCCAATTTTAAAGCATTACCCATTATTTAAAAAACCTGTTCCGATAATAGAAGTTCTTGAACCAATGACGCCTCCATTACGGCCACCGCACATGCTTTAGCCAATCTATGCCCTTGGAATCTGCATATTACTAATCAGCATCAAATGAACGATTCTAGGTATGAAAGTCACAATCGAAGCCCCAAGGATATACCTGCTTATTTCCATCTGTCAATCACCATCCCCTATCACTGAAGCTATAACCGTTGCAACTATGACGCCAGTACTGCCAGGAAAGAAGAAACCCTAATGCAACAACGATTAATATGCTGCCAAAAAACGACTGCAAGATCTATAAAAAAGTCTTTTTTACTCAATATTCAAAACTAAGAAGGCCGGTAAACAAGGCTGTCAGGCCAGAAACCGCTTTTGCTAGTAACCAATTTATATCGGCTTCAAGATTGTGACCAAGCATACTAAAATCAAACCGTTTCCTCTTCTGTGCCGTTGTGGCCGCCAACTCCAAATGTTTCATCCGTTAGTAAGTCTCCAAGTTATCAGTTTTTGTTTTCCAACCTTGCTGCCTGAATTAAGGAGCTAATGCAGCAATAGATGACGACTGTTAACAAAAATATACGTAAAAATCATGGCCGAGACCGGATGACTTGAGGCCATAATCCATGCCGCCATGAATTGTCCAAACCCTGCATAGAGTAAAAGCGACATAAGTGCCACTTCAATCATACTTAATCCTGACTTTCTTTCGCGACCCCTTCAGCAAAACCGATACTTAGGTATACAATCCTTTACTCCTTGCCAAAAGCCATCCCCATCATCGGAAAAGTCATCGTTTTTCCAATCCACCCTTATATTAATAAGTGCCTTTAATTGCTTTTCAGCTTGCCAAGCAGAATTGGCAACTCACTATATATTTCGATGATCTCATCTATCGGCATTCTAACTAAGCCGCTGGAAGAAGGGGCAACGAATTCCATGGATTGATTCGATGAAGGTTCTTCTTGCAGTCCCCAAGAGATTTTTCGTAATTGACGGTATTCCTGATAAACACCCTTGCCTACAAAACAGACAAGTCTAGGTTCATACTTTTCAATTTTCCTTTTTAATTGCTGCCTTCCTATTATGTACTCTTCTTTAGTGATATCTTGCGCACCTTTTGTAGGCCTGGAAACGATATTGGTAAAACCATAACCTAAATCCAGTAATGATGAGTCTTCGGTTGGAGCATATTTCCTTGGTGTCAGCCCGGACTCGAAGAGGATTTTCCAAAAGCGGTTGTTTGGATTCGCATAATGATGGCCAGTCTCGCCTGAACGGATGCTTGGATTGAAACCTACGAACAAAACATCCAAATTTCCCCTTAAATGATCAGAGATGCCTTCCATTTTAAAACTCCTTTTCAAATTCATATTTAATAATTGTACAAAACTGAAAAATAATTAACTACCTTTTCCGCCATTTTCACAACATATATCCAAAATTTAAACACGTTTCTTGTAGAATGTGGGATGATTGTTTCAAATTAATAACTCTAATATTGATGACATATGATTCCGCTTTAAATTACAAGCATTTTACACGTTCAAAAAGAAACAGCCACCTTATAGATGGCTGCTTCTTCATATATCTTATTGTGCGTGACTAACGCGAACAAAGCTTATTTGACTTAGTGGAATGGTTATGATATCAAGATTGCCTTCATAACCTGGAGAGGTTTCTGTTAATTGACAAGTATCATCTGTTACTTCAAATAACACTCCCTCGAATAAATCACTGCTCGTTGCCACTTCGACCGTGTTCCCAATGTAATGTCTTAATTGTACATAAAAAATACTAGCTAACAATGCATTCTCCTCCTTATATAGGCTCTCTAACAGAATTGATGGAATTGAACGGAACAAATACTACAGTTCCCGCAGCTTCAGTAATTACGATATAATTTTTTTGAATTGAACTCAATATTCCCGTTACCGGGGCAAAATCAGTTGAAGCCGTTACCGTTCTTCCTAGTAATGCTGCTAAAGCACCTCTTAAATCAGGATCTCCTGAAGTGTCAGGTGTTCCTGGTCTTGGTTTACCATTTTCAACAAGCCATTTATAGTAGAGATAGTCGTAACTATTCTTTTTACATGGCTTCTCACTTTGATTCACACTTTGATTCTCACTTTGATTCACACTTTGATTCTCACTTTGCTTCCCACTTTGCTTCCCACTTTGCTTCTCAGTGCTCATTATTTTACCACCTTTATATTGTCTATTTTATTACCTTCGTCATGGTTCTCTTCTTTTTTCCTTCATCCCCATGCTCTCATTTCTTTACCTTCTCCTTTTTGAAACGGTCCCCCCTTCTTATCTTTCATGCAGCACTGAACTCGTTGTCGATCGATAATGTGAATCCTGGTATGGTTCAAACCGAAAATGAATTTTCGACCTTGCTAATATTTTTGCCTTGATTCGATTTCCCCTGAATTCATTGATCCACCAGATACATTTGATTCCTTTGAGGATCTTGACAATTTGCTGCTGCTTCTATATCGCTTCAAAAGTAGTATATTTATGACTGATGTTTTCGGCTTGGACTAATCAACCTTTTTTTAAATTACTTTACTTTTTTTTGAAGGTTTTACGAAATCATGTCCATTTCTCTAATGAATGAATATGATACGGTTGAGGTGATAACTATGACGAACAAACAAAAAAAGGATTACATAGGCATTGTAATCCCTTCATGTCACAAAAAGTCTGCATTAAAAGCAGAACGTATGGAACAAGCAAAATCCCCTTTTTTCAATTGTTCACTTCCTATTAATAAAGGTTTTTCTGAAGCGGACGATACTAATTGTTGTGCATCAATAAATGAGCCAGGTTCCCACATTAAATTGTTACTTTCACCATTAAATTCAAATAAAATTCATCATCATACAGTTACTGGATCTGATGAATTTTCCCAAAGAGGTAAGGCAGCATGAAATCAATAAGAGTCCTGATGGTGTTAGATACAATGGATGTAAGCGGAACGGAAACGCATGTATTGAGTCTTGTGAAGGAATTACAGTCTAAAGGAATATATACAGCAGTTGTTACTGGAAAAGGCAGCATGATTAGCCGGTTACGAGAAACGGGATGTAAAGTTCACCAAATGAATTTCCCTAAAACATTGACGATTAACTCGAATGAGGAATCTCCATTATTGAATAGCTTGGTAGAATTGTTACGAAAAGAACAGATTACACTAGTGCACGGGCACCAAATTATATCCGGCTACCTCTCTGCAAAGGCAGCTAAGCTCTACAATATTCCCTTCGTCTTCACCCTGCATGGGACATACTTCCAGAAATCGGATATAAAAAGTGTGTTACAGTTTACAGATGCTACGGTTGCAGTTAGTGAACCGGTAAAAGAACATATTCAGCCATTTTTCCCTAAGAATATTTCAGTCATTGCAAATGGAATTGATACAGCCGATTTTTCCCCTTCCCCTTCATTGGAATTAAGAAAAAAAATGAATATTCCCCTTGATGCAAAAGTAATTCTATACTGCAGCAGGATAACACGGCATAAAGCAAAAATCTGCATGCTTTTAATCAAAGCTTGCAGGGATTTAAAATTAAAGGATATCCCCAACCTTCATGTAATCATCATCGGTAACGGCAGCCAGCTCAAGGACATTAAGAATGTGGCTGTGAGCATCCAATCTTTATATAAAGAAGAGTTCATTCATTTCACTGGGGAACAAAAGAATGTGAGAGACTATTATGCACTTGCAGACTATGTTGTAGGTACGGGCAGGGTTGCTTTGGAGGCAATGGCATGTGAAAGACCCGTTATTTCATGTGGAAATCTAGGGTATTTTGGGGAAGTGAATAAGAAAAACTTTCAACAAGCCTGGGAATGCTACTTTGGGGATCACGCTGCAAAACAGACTTGCAGCCAAGCCATTCTTTATCGTGACTTACGCAACCTTCATCAATCAAACGCCGGGGTTCAAACAGGCAGGGATTTAAGGAAATTGGTATTGAAACAATTCGATAGTAAAAAAAATATATTACCGCTAATTGAATTATATGAAAGTACAATTCAATCATTTGAACAGCAGCAGGCCATAAATTAATGGTTCTGCTGCTATTCAATCTCTCCCGATGGCCATCAAGGGTTCTATTAATTCTTTATTAGGGGAATAAACTACATAGAAATTGGAGGCATAGATCTCTCGATTAATAACAGCCAATAAATGATTCTAGAAAATGAATGAATCTATTAAATAGAGTTTAGAACCTTATTAAAATTTAAAGGCGCTCCCATTTGTCAAATGGCTTAACTCGTAGGTATTTATGTACCTACGAGTTTTTATGTTACGTATCGCAAATTCGATTCTATCAAACTCGGGGTTCAGGAAACATTCTGCCGTTGTTCGATATGATCATGTTTTCTCGCATTGGACATCTTATTGATGGTAAGAAGTATTCCAGAAAGCCATATAATCACGATGCCTGTATAAATATATATGTGTGCTTCAATCGGAATCCATGTAGCTAATAATGTTCGTACATTAATCAAGATAATGAAACCACCGACTAAAACACCCATTAATTGAGCAGGAAGCATCCGGACTAACCAGGCTGCAATTGGTGCAGCAACCACCCCACCAATTATCAACGCTACGACCCAAAGCCAATTGACTGCTTCCCATCCAAGCGAAATGATAAAACCAAGACTTCCGAAGAAAGCAATGGCAAATTCACTCGTATCAACAGTCCCTACGGCTTTTCTCGCTGTCATTCCTTTTTTTGACAATAAAACAGGCGTTGCAATAGGTCCCCAACCGCCTCCGCCTGTTGCATCACAAAAGCCTGCAAAAAGGCCTAACGGTATGGATTGTTTTGCGGTCAATGGCCTTACGGTTTCAGTGTCCTTTGACGGTTTAAAAATAAATAAAAAGCGGAATAAAACGTATACACCAAGGCCAAATAAAAATATGGCAATATACGGTTTAGCTAATTCGGCTGGCAGGTTGCTCAGGAAACATGCACCTACAAATGCACCAACTGAACCTGGAATGATCAAGCGATAGACCATATTTTTATCCACGTTCCCAAACTTTATATGTGAAGCTCCTGAAACTGCTGTGGTCACTACTTCCGATAAATGTACGGATGCTGATGCTACTGCAGGGGCAATTCCGAATGTCAACAATAAGGAGGTGGAACTCACTCCATACCCCATTCCAAGCGAACCATCGATTAATTGGGCTAAAAACCCGATAAAGGCTAAAACGATTAACTTTTTCATGACATTCCCCTTTTTCAACTAAAATAGAACCTAGATAACATCGACCACCGTTTGCCTGTATAGATCAGTTTGATCTTTAAGACACAAAGAGGCACCTAACCAAAATGAAATAACATGTTGGTTAGGTGCCTTCAGTTTTTCTGATCAGCCCATGATTTTTTTATTCAGCTTCTACTGGCATAAGCCTAGCTAAGAAACGATATCTTTCTTTTAGGGAATATTTATAAATATCCTCTATTGAATCTTTCAATAACTTAGATTTTTCTTCTTTTGAAAAGGAACCACTTTTAATGATCATCCTTGCTTCGAAAAGGAATTCAAGATAATCTTCATAAGATTCATCATATACTTTACCTAGGTCATTCCGAATTTTTTTAGCGAGAGTTGGACTTGCTCCATTTGTAGAAACACTAATGGAAAGCATGCCTCTATTCAATGTGGCCGGTATATGAAAGTTACCCAGCTCATGATTGCTGATTACGTTCACCAGCTGACTTTGGGATGCATTCTCGTACACTCGTTCATTAACTTCCGTAGAATTCGTTGCAACAATGATTAAAAACGCATCTTTATAGTCAGTTTCTTCCACTTCTTTAAGTAAGACTCGAATCTTACCTTCTTTCTCCAACAGCTGAAAATCCGTGCATATCTCGGGGCTTACGACGGTCACTTCGGCACCAGCTTCCAATAAGGGGCCCGCTTTAAAGTAACCTATTTTACCACCGCCGATGATGACACACTTTCTGTTCTCAATATTAAGCGTAATTGGATACATAGGCTCCCTCCCCACTCACTTCTTGAATTCGTTCAGATATTGCTTGTTCGATCTTTGGATGATAACCTAGATATCGGCAAAGAATGATTTTTTGCTTCCCCTTTTTTTGGAGCTTTTTTATACTATTTTCAATCGACTGCATTAAGAGACCGGTAAACAATAGGTAAGGAATGATAAATACTTGGTTTGATCGAGATTCCCCTGCTAATTCCAATGCTTCTCCAAAGCTTGGAGTGGCAGCTGTCAAATAACATTCTTGCACTCGGATTTTAGGAAACCTGTTCCTTAGCAAATCGGCCAGTCTAGACAAATCCCTTTTCACGTCGGGATCACTGCTGCCCCTTCCAACCAATAAAACCAAGGAATCCTCCGTAACCCTTACATTTGTTTCCTCCAACCGTTCCACTAAAATGTCAACCATTTTATCACTGACACCAATCGGCCTTCCGTATTTCAATTCAACGGCAGGGTACCGTTCTTTCATTTGGTTCAATATGACTGGAATATCATGTTTTGCATGTACAGCCGTTAGCAATAGAACTGGAATGGCAATGATTCTCGTCGCACCTTTTTGTACGCATCGGTCGTAGGCCTCTTCTATCGTAGGAGTTTCCAATTCCAGGAAGCAATACTCCTGAATGGAATTCGGCTGTGCTTGCATACAAACTTTAATAAAATCAATGGCTTGGGCTGAAGCTTCTTTAACGCGGCTTCCATGGCAAATATATAAAATGGCTTCCATTAAAAGGCCTCATTCGCCAACAAATTTTCGGTTTGTTTTCCTTCAAACCATTTGATTTTTTCCCGTAAATTAACGACATCGCCCACGACTATCATGCAAGGATTGGAAATCTGTTCGTTATTGGCGGTTTCCACTACATTAGCCAACGTACTGACAGCTGTTCTTTGTGTTTTTAATGTCCCCCAATGGATAAGGGCTACCGGAGTCTCTGGATTTTTTCCATGCTCCAAAAGTTTCCCTTGAATATAGGGCAGGTTTTTAACACCCATGTAAATGGCTAATGTATCGATTCCTTTTGCAAGGGATTCCCATTTGATATTATCCTCTTCATCCTTTTTCCGATGGCCGGTAACAATTGCAAAAGATGAAGCGTGGTCCCTGTGTGTAACTGGGATTCCCGCATAAGCTGTAGCGGCGATTCCAGCCGTAATTCCTGGAACGATTTCAAAACTCACGCCACTTTTGGCAAGGGCTTCCGCTTCCTCCCCGCCTCTCCCAAAGACGAATGGATCTCCGCCTTTCAAACGGGTGACCACTTTTCCCTTTTTTGCATATTTGACCAGGAACCGATTGATGGTATCCTGCTGCAATAAATGATAATCCGGCAGTTTACCGCAATTAATCAGCTCTACACCATCTTTTGCATGATTCAAAAGTTCTTTATTGACAAGTCGATCATATAAAATGACATCAGCTTCTTGAATGCATTTTAATCCTTTTAATGTAATTAAATCTGGATCTCCGGGACCGGCTCCTACTAGATATACTTTCCCCATTTATGCAACCTGCCTTCCCTTAGAGAATCGTTTCGAATTCCGATAAAACGAAACCTGCTCCATTTTTAATTTTCCTTTTTTCATATAATGAGATGTCATCCACTTCAGGCATTTTCAAAAAATGTTTTTCCAGCTCGATATCAACAAGGTCAAACGCCTTTTCATCCGAATCGGCAACAATGATGACATGGATTGGTTTTTCCTTGATAGTGACTTCGAAACGGTATAGATTCATGGATTGCTTACCTTCCCCTATTAAACGGCCACTTCCGTTAATATATCATCTAGCTTACTTTGTAACTGGGATATCCCTACCCTTTCCACAAAATCAAGAAAGGTTTCGGATAGAAGTTTTGTTTGTTTGAAAAATAGGATCAGTTCTTTCAGAACATGATAGAGCTGTTCAGATTCCACTTTCCCTTTAAGCTTTTCATTGAACTTACCGCCTTCATTCAGCGTTCCCCCGACGTATATCTCAAAAGCTTCGACCATCTTTTTGTCCTGGTTTTTCATTTTTATGCCTTGCAGTCCAATTTCGGCGATGGCTCTTTGACCGCAATTATTCGGACAGCCCACCATATGCATCCTTACAGGAACATCGAGATCTATTTCCTTGTCCAATGATTCAGAAATGGTCCTCATTCGTTCTTTTGTTTCAACGAGTGCCAGGTTGCAATACTCGATGCCTGTACAAGAAACGGAATAACCAATGAATTTTTTTGGGTGGTATGGAAACCTTTCAAAGATGGATTCCTGTTTTAATTCCTCAAGTTTTGCATCCGGCACATTTGGAATGATAAGATTTTGAGAATTACAGTTGCGGATTTCACCATTTCCATATTTCTTCGCAAGTTCGGCAAACTCAATCACTTCGTCTGGATTTAGACGACCAACTGGTATATTGACTCCAACATAGTTCAGACCATCTTGTTTTTGTTTATGGATGCCGTAGAAATAACCTGCATTCCATTCCTTCACCGCACTATCACCCTTTTCAGGAAGCGGACCGGTGTACTCCAGCAATTTTTCCTTGAATTGTTCAGGACCCCAATCAGCTACAAGGAATTTCAAACGCGAGCGATGACGTTTTTCACGGTACCCAAAGTCACGGAATATCGTCGTGATGGCGGCCGCTACTTCGACTGTTTTTTCAGGTAAAATGAATAAGTCAAGTTCTTCTGCCAGCATCGGAACGGAGGATAGCCCACCGCCTACTTTTACGTGAAAACCAACTTCCGTTACTCCATCAATTACTTTAGTAGCCGGATTGAATGAAACACAGTTGATTTCAGCATTTGAGGCATTATGGATATTAGCACTTATGGACATTTTATATTTCCTCGGAAGGTTTGAATAGTCTTCGTTAAGGCGGAAATACTCAAATACATCATAAAGTACCTCGCGTGTATCAAAAAGTTCGTCAGGATCGATGCCTGCCAATGCATTACCGATGATATTACGTGTGATATCACCACATGCACCGGCCGTAGTCATTCCGACCTTTTCCAAACGGTTTAATATATCCGGGACTTGTTCGATGGTCAGCCAGTGGAATTGAACGGCTTGACGGGTTGTAATGTCATATACACCCCTCCCATAATCTTTAGCGATGTTAGCAAGAGTTATCTGTTGATCATAAGTCAGGATACCTCCGGGAATAACGACACGCATCATCCAGTAACCTGCTTCTTTTGGCCGTTGCAGGTATAGACCTGCCCACTTGAACATATCCCAATTCTCTTTAGGGATGGAATCAAAACCATTTACAGCGTAATGTGGAATATCATCGAATATCTTCAATCCATCTTTTTCCAATTTCCAGATTTCCGTTTTATTTTTAGCGATTAGTGGATTTTCCGACCAAAATTTCTCGTAAACCATTACATTTCCTCCTTGATTAGATCGCTTTCTTTGCTGTCAAATAGCCGATTACCTGTTCAACGCACTCTTCAATGCTGTATTGGTCGGATTCTAAAGTGATTTCCGGTTGTTCAGGTTCTTCGTATGGAGAGTCGATTCCGGTAAAATCTTTAATGATTCCTTTACGCGCCTTGTCATAAAGACCTTTTGGATCACGCACTTCGCACTCTTCGATCGGACACTTTATGTATACTTCAATAAACTCCCCTTCATCGAGTAAATCACGTACAATCTGCCGATCTGCCCTGAAAGGTGATATGAAGGCGGTCAATACGAACTGCCCACTATCCACGAATAACTTGGAAACCTCACCGATTCGTCTAATATTCTCGGTTCGATCTTCTTCAGAAAAACCTAAATCTTTATTTAATCCGTGGCGGATATTATCACCATCCAAAACATAACTTCGAATATTCCGATTATATAACTCTTTAGCGACCGCGTTCGCAATCGTTGATTTTCCGGAGCCCGAGAGACCAGTGAACCAAAGAACTGTGCTTTCATGGCCGTTTTGCTTCCGGCGGAGCTCCTTGGTCAATGACGTTTCATGCCAAGTGACATTCGTACTTTTACTCATTAATAATCCCCCTCTTCATGTGGTCCTTCAATTTATGTCCGATCAGTTATAAACTTCATTCTTTTTTAGACCTTCGATCAATACCTCGATGACTTCTTTACGGCTAAAGGTAGCTGGAGGAATTTCTCCGTTACGCAGCATTTCCCTTACTTTCGTTCCAGACAGGATGACATGGTCTTCCTTGCCATGAGGACAAGTTTTAGCGGAAGCCATATTGCCACATTCTTTACAATAAAAACTATGTTCAAAGAATAATAGCGTGATCCCTAACTCATCTGCGTTGAAATTCCCAAAGATTTTTTGAGCATCATATGTGCCATAATAATCGCCCACACCCGCATGATCTCGTCCGACGATAAAATGGGTGCAACCATAATTTTTACGGACCATGGCATGGAAAATGGCTTCTCTAGGTCCTGCATAACGCATGGCAGCAGGGAAAACTGCAAGGGAGACGCGATCCTTAGGATAATATTTTTCAAGCAGCACTTTATAGCTTTCCATTCTTACATCTGCCGGAATGTCATCTGATTTAGTGGCACCTACGAGAGGATTTAAGAATAAGCCGTCGACAATCTCCAATGCTGTCTTTTGAATGTATTCATGTGCACGGTGAACAGGGTTCCTCGTTTGGAAGCCGACAACCGTTTCCCAGCCCTTTTCAGCAAAAGCTTTCCTTGTCTCGACCGGGTCCAAATAATTAGCTTGAAACTGCGGACGCTCTATTCTCTTGATCAACTTTATTTCCCCGCCGGCATATACATCACCGCGGTTATATAAATTTTTCACTCCTGGATGCTTCTCATCATCCGTTTGATAAACTAATGTCGCTTCCAATTGCTTATCTGGTGTGTATATATCGGAAACGGAGAGAACCCCGTATGTTTCACCTTCATGAGTCAACGTTACTTCTTCACCTATAGTAAGGGTTTCGGCAGTTTCTTCGGTCAAAGGCAGCGTAATCGGGATGCTCCATACATGACCGCTGCTAAGCCTCATATCCTTGACTACTGTCTCATAGTCACTTTTTGTAAAGAATCCTTTAATTGGACTGTAGGCACCAGTGCCTATCAATTCAAGATCACTTAAAGCAATTTCATCGATTTCGATCGACTTTGTTATTTTACTAATATCATAATTTGGTTCCCAAAGATCGATTAGTGTTCCTCCGTGCGGTAAACTGATTGTCATGCTAATTTCCCCCTATGGTTTCTATTTATTTAAGATAAATGCAATCCGCATTCCGTTTTTTGAGCTCCTTGCCAACGGCCAGAGCGTAAATCATCTGCATTGAAGGCTGGTGCTGTACATGTTTTACATCCAATGCTCGGATATCCATTATCATGCAGGATATTATATGGAAGTCCGTTTTTATGGGCATAGCGCCAAACATCTTTCCATGTCCAATGTATGAGTGGACATATTTTAACTGACTTGAACTTATTATCCTTATTGATATACTCGGTCGAAGCCCTTGTCTCGGATTGCTCCCTCCGCAGTCCCGAAAGCCATGCTGTTGCCGTTGAAAGCACATCGGTAAGCGGAATGATTTTACGGATGTTACAGCACTTATTTGAATCTCTAACCCATAATTCATCCCCAAATTCCGCTGCTTGTTCCTCAAGCGTCAAGGCAGGTTTCTTCATTTCTATCGAAAGCTTTGGATATCGCTTTTTCACTTGCTCGATCAATTGATAAGTTTCCTCAAAATGAACATCTGTATCAAGGAAAACTATTTTGGCAGAAGGATTGACCTTCGCCAATAAATCCGTAAGCACGATGCCTTCAATGCCAAAACTGCAAGCATAAATCAGTTCGTTTCCATAATGGTCATTCGCCCATTGCAGAACTTCCAAAGCACCTTTTGTCTCACTGTCTTCGGGAAATACAGGGAAATCCCCAGTGTTGAAATTTTCATAGTTTATTAATGCAGCCAACTTAGTAGCCCCCTCTAAAACTTGCTGTATCAGGTTAGAGTAACTGTTGATCAATACCCGTTGTAATATTCTCCAGTTTGTTTGACTCTAGAAAAAAAGAGACGAATCTAACCAATACTCTCTTTATATCAGTTAAACCCGCCTCTAGTTTTTCTAGTCAGCAGATACCTTATTTAATTCTTAATTTTTCATTTCTTTCCATTTGAATGATTTTACCATCCTGGACAATAAGTGTAATGGACCCATATTTCATAGAATTAAGCATTTCTTGAAGTCGTTCAAATATTTCTTCAAGCTGATTCTCTTTATCCAAGCCTGTTCCTCCTTTAAGAAAATCCGCGAATTTCTTATTTTCACCGCTGATCAAATGAATTTCTTAGATTTATATAATTCCAAACAACCTTACATTGTTATGGTTTGCCTACAACTTTCCAAAAAACAAAAATCTTTCCATGATGGAAAGATCCCAAGGTAAATATCTTTACCTTATCTTCCAAAATGATCAACATTTTGTTGGAGGTAGCACCTTGCATCGACCATGCAGGTTGCTGGACTTCAAAGGGCCAATTCCCTCCGTCGCTCTGGATAAGTTTTATTATTTTAAATATTAACATATATTTAATCCTTGTCAATGGAGTTTTCTTATAAAATAACTTGGTTTAATATTATGGATGAACTGTTATTTTTATACACACTATTCCGATTATGATTTTATGTTCATGTAAATATGAAAATAGACTCGTCTTTTTAGATAAAGCCTCCAAAAAAATGAGTCTATTTTCATTAACAAGCCTATAATTGGCGCCAGTCATCATCTGAAAAAATAATTTCTCGAATTCCAGTCCTTTTAAACGAAGGGATTACTCGAATTCATTAATTTCTTAACTGTATCGCTTCTACAAATTCTTGAACTTGACTCTGGACCCGATCAATTAAATTCAAATCATTTATCGGTTTTTCTGAATTCTGTTTATCTATTTCCTTATCAACAAAATAAATGCCCTGCAGCGGCTCGCCTTTTAATATTGAAATTAATGGTTTAAGTGCATAGTCAATCGCCAATAGATGCCTGTTACTTCCGCCAATCATGATTGGCAGTACTGGCTTACCCTTAAAAGCACCTTCTGGCAGCAAATCAATCAAGGCCTTCAATACACCTGTATAAGAAGCCTTATAAACCGGTGAACCAATAATGACACCTCTAGCTGCTTGAATTTTCTCTGAAAGCTTTAAGATATCTTCGCTATTATATTTGCCTTTGAATAAATCATCTGCTGAGAAATCCGTGATTGAGAAATAAGCTGTGGTAAATCCTTCGTTTTCGACTAATGATTGAATATGTTTTAGTGAAATGTCCGTTCTGGACGGAATAGCCGGACTTCCTGATAAAATTACGATATCGCTCATTTAATATACCCCTCCAATATTACATGATTGCCAGATAAAATCTTCGTAAAGCATTTCGTACAGTATGTATTTATCGTAATAGTCTGAAAAATATAAGTCAAATCTTACACTCTGGACATCTACTCTGAATGAAAAAAGAAACGGTCATATTTACGGCTTGATGCTCATGCCCTTAAATATGACCGTTTCATTATGTATGTTTTTGTTTGCCATGAATACCATATACCAAAAGTTGAGCAATGCTCTTAATTCGTTCAGAAGTAAAATATGGCTCCTTTTTCTGCTGGTGGATCTCATAATGTGTAGATAATGCCAATGTGAAAGAAATGATCCCTACATTAAATAGGATAATATCAGAGATATATTGTATCTCTCCACTATCTATTCTCTTCTGTATTTCAATATGCCTGGCATTCGGCTTGAAAATCTGATCTACATATTGCTTCGAAATATCTTGATCGAATTGTGTTTCCCTGAATAGTATCGAAAATTGTTCTTTATTATCAAGAATTTTATTTATCATGGTGCAAACATGATTCTCCACTAGATCATCCGTGGATAGATGGCTAGTCCCATCTTCAGTTTCCTCTTTCTCATCAGGGGTAATTGTTGCTAATAGCAAATCTTTTTTGCTGTCAAAGTATTTGTAAATAGTAGCTTCGGAAACATTGCATGCAGAGGCAATTTCATTCGTTCTTGTCATGTCAAAACCTTTAGTGGCAAAAAGAGTCCGGGCTACATTTATGATTCGTTCTTTCGTTTGCTGCCCTTTTTTCAAAAATATCAACCTTCTTTTATGATGATAAGACCGGTGTCACCAATCTATTTTCCATGATATCCCGATGGTATCAATCGGTCAATATTACCTTTGATTCATTAGAATTCAATATTCCCATATATCATAAATAGAAAACATCGTCTAAATTGGGACGAAGTTTTCTTTTACAGAAAATCACTTAAAGGATGCATAGCCATCATCGACCATGACTACACTTCCATTGATCGCATCAGCTTCCTCTAACGATAATAGATAGACGGCATTTGCAACGGCTTCTGGCTTAATTAATTTACCGCGCATTTGACTTGCATTCAATTTATCGATGATTCCCATATCTTTATAGCCTTGAATGATAGGAGTGTCAACCCCGCCTGGCGCAATGCCCACTACCCGTATGCCATAAGCACCCAATTCCAAAGCGGCGGTCTGTGTCATCATTCTTACAGCTCCTTTAGTCGCCTGATAGGCAAAGGTTCCGTGGGAAGCTAAGTAGCCAAACACAGAAGCGGTATTAATAATGACCCCCTTGTTACCTAGCTCCTTCATTTTCCGTCCTGCTGCCATGATTCCAAAGGCAACTCCGTGTTGGTTCACTCCAATCGTTTTGAAGTAACCCTCCATATCTTGATCGAGGATCATACCGCCTGCACCGATGCCGGCATTATTAAACATGATATCGATCCTTCCGAATGTTTCCGCTGCTTTATTGATTAAGGATTCAACATCTTCCTGCTTAGAAACATCCGTTTTTACAAAAATGGCCTCTCCGCCATCCGCTGTTATCTGTTCAACGGTTTCCTGTCCCATTTCTTCATTAAAATCCGCAACAACGACCTTGTCCCCTTTTGCTGCTAATTTCAAGCATGTGGCTCGGCCAATACCGCTTGCTCCTCCTGTAATAACTGCAACTCTTGCTGTCATATACATTCCCCTTTCAACACCAAAATTTAGTGAGTGTTTACTTACTTTTTTTATTATAAAAGTAAGGAATATATAATTCAAGCAATATGTATTTATATAGGGTTTTGAGCTTTCAAAAGTAAAGCTGTCCTATTAATAGGACAGCTTCATTTTTTAACAGGTTTTCAATTCGGCCTTACTTATGGATGTCTTCACCATTTCAATGAAAAGCTGCATAAAACGATCATCACCTGTTAATTCTGGATGAAACGCACTAACGAGGACATGGTCTTGTCTCGCAGCCACTACATTCTCTTCATAAACAGCCAATACTTCTACACCTTCTCCAATTCCATCAGCAAATGGCGCCCGGATGAAAACTGCCTTATAAGGAGTTTCCATTCCTTTGATTGATAGTTCAGCCTCGAAACTATCCTTTTGACGTCCAAATCCGTTCCTTTTCACGGAAATGTCCATTAGTCCAAGATAGGCCTTCTCATCGCCAGTCAATTCATTGGCCGCCAATACCATCCCAGCACATGTACCGAAAATTGGCTTTTTATCTTCGAAGAAAGTTTTGACCGGTTCCATAAATCCATAACGATCCATTAGCTTCCTCATCGTCGTGCTTTCTCCGCCCGGAATGATCAAACCATCGATTTCCAGCAACTGCTCCGGCTTTTTTACTATAACTGCTTGTTCGCCGGCAGCTTTGATTTGATTCAAGTGTTCTTCAACCGCTCCTTGTAATCCCAAAACACCGATAGTTATCATATTACCATCCACGTTCCTGCATCCGTTCTGCTGGAGCTAGTTTGGAAATATCAATTCCTTTCATTGCACTTCCTAACTCTTTGGACAACCGGCCAATCAATTCATAATCCGTGAAATATGTAGTCGCTTGAACGATTGCTGAGGCGAATTTTTCTGGAGTTTCAGATTTAAAAATACCAGACCCAACGAAAACGCCATCTGCTCCCAATTCCATCATCAATGCAGCATCTGCTGGAGTGGCAATTCCGCCGGCTGCAAAGTTAACTACAGGCAATTTACCTGTGCGTTTGATTTCTCTTAAAATTTCATAAGGGGCTCCAAGATTTTTTGCCTCTGTCATTAATTCATCATCACTCATGATGCTCACTTTGCGAATTTGTGACTGTACCTTTCTCATATGACGCACAGCTTCCACAATATTACCTGTTCCTGGTTCTCCTTTTGTACGAAGCATTGATGCTCCTTCACCAATACGGCGCGCAGCTTCGCCTAAATCACGGCAGCCACAAACGAAAGGTACTGTGAAATCACTTTTTAGAATATGATATTCTTCATCCGCAGGAGTCAGCACTTCACTTTCATCGATATAATCCACTCCCATTGATTCCAGGACCCTTGATTCAACGATATGGCCAATCCTTGCTTTAGCCATGACCGGGATGGACACTGCATTCATTACTTCCTCGACAATTCGCGGATCTGCCATTCTTGCTACGCCGCCAGCCGCACGGATGTCAGAAGGAACCCTTTCCAATGCCATGACAGCGACAGCACCAGATGCTTCTGCGATTTTTGCTTGTTCTGCGTTAATGACGTCCATGATCACGCCACCCTTTTGCATTTGTGCCATTCCTCTTTTTACTGTGTCAGTTCCTAATAATTTTTCCATTTTTTTCTTCCCCCTAATATTTGCATTTTTTAGATTTGTTAGGCTTAGTATAAAAAAGAGTTGACCGCATTGAAAGTGTCAGTTTTAATAAATTTAATGGGGTCAGTAAAAATATATCAAAAAGGTGGCAACAAAATGAATATGCTTTCTTGCGATTTAAATCGGTTAAGTGAAGTACCTTTGTACGAACAATTATATTCATATATTAAAAAAGAAATCATTGAAGGCCGTCTTCTTTACGGCACAAAACTGCCTTCCAAACGGAAATTGGCAGAGTTCCTTCAAATAAGTCAAAATACTGTGGAGACTGCATATGAACAATTGACTGCTGAAGGATACGTTGAAGTCATACCAAGAAAAGGGTACTATATTCAAACATTCGAGGATTTAGAGTATACACAAACTAACCAAGTATCAGTGGAACAAATCAATCATAAAGAAGGGGAATTGCTATATCATTTTCATCCCAGCCAAATTGACACGGAACATTTCCCATTTGAAAAATGGAGAAAATACATGAAAAGCAAAATCGATGAATCACATCAAGATCTTCTATTACTTGGGGATTCTCAAGGGGAATATGAATTACGATGTGAAATTGCCCATTATTTGTACCATGCACGTGGTGTACAATGTGTTCCAGAACAGATCATCATTGGTGCAGGAATGGAAATTTTATTACAGCAGCTTGTCCTTCTATTCGATAAAAATGCCATCTATGGTGTTGAAGATCCCGGGTATCACTTGATTCATCGGATTTTACGCAGCTACCCAAATGAAGTACATCCACTGCAAATTGATGAAGAAGGCGTAAAGGTTAACCCAATTGAAGATTCAAACATCGACGTTGTGTATGTCACTCCCTCACATCACTTCCCTAATGGGACAATCCTATCCGTTAACAGACGGACGCGATTGTTGAACTGGGCTCAAGGGGCAGCAAACCGCTATATTATCGAAGACGATTATGATAGTGAATTTCGTTATAGTGGAAAAACAATTCCTTCCTTACAAAGTATGGATGCTGGTGATAAGGTGATTTATTTAGGGTCATTTTCAAAATCATTGATGCCATCAATTCGGATCAGTTATATGGTTCTTCCCGCTCCATTGTTACAAATGCATCAACAGGAATTATCTTTTTACCATTCAACCGTTTCACGGATTGATCAGCATGTGTTGACACAGTTCATGAAGGAAGGGGATTTTGAAAAGCATTTAAATCGGATGAGGAAAGTGTACCGTCGGAAGTTGGATAAAGTGATTGATCTATTTAAACCCCATCAACAAATAAAAATCATTGGAGAGCGGTCAGGATTGCATATAGTCCTCATCGTTAAGAACGGCATGGATGAACAGACACTTATTCAAAAGGCAAACGAAGACCATATTAAAATTTATGGATTATCAACATATTCAATCGAGAAAATTGACGAACATCCTCCAAAAATTATATTGGGCTTTGCAGGGATCCCTGAATCCGAATTGGAAAAAGCCATTCACCTTTTATTGAACTCATGGGGTTTATAAAGAAAAAAGAAGCTCACTTTCGTGAGCTTCTTTAAGCTTGTCGATAAAATGGGATTCGGAAAGGTCTCATTCTGGTTCCTTTCATGATTTTAAACAAGACTTTTATTTGGAATGAAACCATAATGGATTGAACACACTCTTGCCGAATGACTGGTTAGCCGCGAGGAGGCTGGGCAGGAAGTTGGCGGAAGGGATCGGTTTCAATATATGGTCCGCAAAATGCGTTGACGGTCGAATAATGTGTGGTGAAGGTCGAATATATTGCGTGTAGGTCGAATAATGCACTGTGTAGGTTGAATAACTGCGGTGTAGGACGAATATATTGCGTGAACGGTCGAATATATTGCGTGAACGGTCGAATAACTGCGGTGTAGGTCGAATAAACTACCTGAACGGTCGAATAAACTGCTTTGGCTAAAAAAACTGCAGACAAACTCGCTTTTATTCGAGTTTGTCTACAGTTTGATTAATTAACTCTAGTGAATCTTTAACTTTTAGATAAATACTGGTCCATCATATCCTTTGGTACCATGCTCCCGCCGGTCGCCCAGATGATATGTGTGGACTGGTTCATTTTATCCACCAGTTTTTGGTCCATGAGATATTTCTTTCCTTCTGCAGCTTTAAAAAGTTGTATCGGACCGAATGCTCCTGCGAGGGCAGATGGCTCTAAATAATGACCTTCCGTCTCTGCCATTCCCCTGAGCAGATCAAATAACCTTTTATCCTCTATGGTATAGCTACCGCTTAACATGGTCGTCATCATACGGGAAACCAATGCTGAAGGCCTTCCGACAGCAAGACCATCCGCTTCCGTCTTATTATCGATGCCAAAGTCCTGCACCGAGATTTTGTCATGAAGGCCTGTCATCAATCCGAGCGTCATGCATGGTGAATGTGTCGGCTCTGCAAAAAAACAATGTACATTATCTTCAAAGGCTAGCTTGAGCCCATATGTAATACCACCGGGCCCGCCGCCGACTCCGCATGGCAAGTACACAAACAAAGGGTGATCTTCGTCTACTGGTATGGACATATCTTTCAGTTGTTTCTTCAGGCGCGTTGCAGCTGTCGCATAACCTAGCAGTAGATCCATTGAATTTTCATCATCAATAAAATGGCAATCGGGATCAAGTGATGCTTCATTACGGCCTTCTTCTACAGCTTTACTATAATCATCATCATATTCCTTTACAATGACTCCAAGACTTGTTAATTTATCCTTTTTCCACTGTTTGGCATCTGCCGACATATGGACCGTTACTTTAAATCCCAGCTTAGCGCTTATTATTCCAATACTCATTCCTAAATTGCCGGTTGAACCAACTGCAATTGAATATTTTGAAAAAAGCTCTTTGTATTCATCACTTGCAAGTATCCCATAATTATCAGTCCGTTTTAATCCACCATGCTTCATTGCTATTTCCTCAGCACGTTTTAAGACCTCATAAATACCTCCGCGAGCCTTGATGGAACCTGATATTGGTAAATGACTGTCACATTTTAGCAAAAGATTCCCAGCCATTTTAGTTCCATAGGATTTTTCCAAGTTTTTTTGCATGGAAGGAATCTCGACTAGTGGTGATTCAATGATCCCCTCCAGTGGTTCGGTTTCTGGAAAGGCTTTAATTATATAATCGGCAAATCTATTTAATCTTTCTTCAGCAGATTTAACTTGTTCAGCTTGGACGATTGGGTTTTCTTGCTTGTTACCGTAATCTGGATTCGTCCAGAAGACTTCGTTCATCTTTATCACATTATTAAGTATAGGATCCTTCGCTTTCCAATCCATGATCGATAAGCCTGCGATTTTATGCATCTCCACAGCAGTCCCTCCCGGAAATGTAGTTTTCATCATCTACTATAACTCAACAAACAGCAATAAAGATTACAATTTTCACTTTTTTACGAATAATCAGCTTAGAAAGTCAAATTCACCTTTAATTTCCCACGCACACTATTAATAAACCAAATTTCCTCAGCGTTATTAAGGTCAGCTTTTGAAATGGGCTTTTCCTTGATCTCCTTCTTCCTGATCAGGTCTTGACGAAATGTTCCAGCAAGCAGACCAGCTTCCACCGGAGGGGTATAGAGGTCACCATTTATCTTCACCACTACATTTCCGTTCGTGAATTCCGTTATGAATCCTTCTTCATTCCAAAGCAAAACATCATGGAAGTCAGGATTATTCATTTGAAAGCCTTCATATACATCACGATTGGTGGTCTTATGAAATAGAAATGGATTTGCGCTTGATATTGGAGTTTCAGCCAAGATGGCCATAAATTCTGAATCAAGGGGCTTGATTGCTTGTCCAGAGACTTCAATTTCACCATTTTCATGAAGTAATACCCTCACCTTTTGTAACGTCCCTTGATTCATATCCGCATACTTTTGGAGTTGATCTCTAAGATTCAATTCAGGGAACCGGTAATCGAAGTAATCAGCGGATTGTTTCATCCGATCGATATGATCACTCAACAAATAATATT
Organism: Peribacillus sp. N1; assembly: GCF_054600815.1. NCBI lineage: Bacteria > Bacillati > Bacillota > Bacilli > Caryophanales > Bacillaceae > Peribacillus > Peribacillus sp. N1. Next base: position 940,308 of record NZ_BAAHZO010000001.1, read on the forward strand.
CGCCATCGCTGAGCTTCATCGATTCCAATAGTTTGTAAGCTGGCCTTTCCACCGTCAATAATTTGGCTTTTAAAAACGCTTCGTCATATTCTTCCGATAGCTCGGAATCCCAAGTGATTCCCCCGCCTACCCCATACTCGGCTTTTCCAGTTTCGTTATCGATCACGACCGTACGAATCGGCACATTAAAGATTGCTTCGGATTCAGGTGTGATGAACCCGATTGCACCGCAATAAACATCACGTGGTGAATTCTCGATATCAGCGATGATTTCCATCGTTTTAATTTTAGGTGCCCCTGTTATCGATCCACAAGGGAAAAGGGCCTTGAATATATCGATGATTGTTGTTCCTGGATTCGTATCGGCCGTAATCGTGGATGTCATTTGCCAAACAGTCGGATATTTTTCAATTGCCTTTAGCTGTGGAACCTTGACGCTTCCTGGTTCTGCAATCATTCCCAAATCATTTCTGAGCAGGTCAACAATCATGTAGTTTTCAGCTTGATTCTTTTCCGAGGCTGCTAACCAGTCTGCATTAAGCTGATCCATTTTCAGTGTCGTTCCCCGCTTTACCGTTCCCTTCATTGGCCGAGTAATCAGCTGACCATCTTCCCAACGGAAAAACAATTCGGGTGAAGCCGATAGGATTCGATGTGTCCCCACATTCAAATATGCACTATAGTTCGAGCGTTGAGCTCTCTTCAAGCGATCAAAGAAAGCGAAGTCATCTCCTTCGAACCTGGATTGTAAACGCATCGTGTAATTGACTTGATATGTATTGCCTTTCTCGATTTCCGATTTTATCCTTTGAAACCCGGAATGATAGTTATGTGAGTCCGTTTCTGATTGCCATTCAGCTAAATTAAAAGCCCCTGTCATTTTTTCAGGTAATTCTTCTTCAGGTTTATCGAAAATCCCGAACCATAATAATGGCATTTTGGCTCCATCTTTTACTTTAAAAGATTTTTCAAAAGCAGGTGCCGCTTCATAGGAAACGTATCCCGCTGCATAATGCCCCTGTTCTATCGCTTCCTGGACTTTTTGGAATTGGGGAATGACATCCTCAATTGTATGGGCGATGAACACTTTTTTCGGGTTCATAAAATATAGAGGCCTGCTGTCACCTTGTTTATCTGTGAAGTGAAATATTAAGGATAAAGGATCTTCTCGTTTCATTACTCTCTCCTGACTTTGTTTATGAAGTAAATCGGTATGTATTTTATAAAAAAGCTTGCAGACACGGAATCTGCAAGCTCATTCTTTGACACTTATTTCATTCCAGTAACTTCTGCAATGATTTCATAAGAACGAAGGCGTGCATCCTGATCATAAATGGCAGAGTTTATAATCATTTCGTCCGCCTGTGTTTCATTTAAAAATGCCTGCAACTGCTCTTTTACCTCTTTTGGATTTCCTATGATGGAAGCGTTCAGCTGCTTCATGACAATGGCCTTTTCATATTCTGTCCAAAGGCCTTCCATTGTATCAACTGGAGGAGCAAGTTGACCGGGCGTGTTACGTATTAAATTCAAGAACTGCTGTTGATAAGAAGTAGCAATCCTTTGCGCTTCTTCTGTAGTATCAGCTGCAAATACATTGACACCAACCATGACATAAGGTTTATCAAGAACGTCGGATGGCTGGAAATTATTGCGGTAACGGGCTAAAGCCGGTTGAGTATTTTCAGGGGAAAAATGGCTTGCAAATGAAAATGGCAATCCCAGCTGTGCTGATAATGCTGCACTGAAGCCGCTTGAACCAAGTAGCCAAATCGGAATATCCTGTCCTTCGCCAGGGATGGCGCGAACACGGTTATGTTTGGAATCCGCATCCAAATAACTACGGAGCTGCGCCAATTGTTCAGGAAAATCCTGACCGTTATTACGTACATCACCCCTGAGTGCCATGGCTGTATATTGGTCGCTTCCCGGTGCACGGCCCAGTCCTAAATCTATTCTACCAGGATACATAGCTTCCAATGTACCAAATTGTTCTGCGATAACGAGCGGTGCATGATTCGGCAGCATAATGCCTCCAGAACCGACACGAATTCTTTCCGTCTTTCCTGCCACATAGCCTATAAGCACTGACGTTGCAGAGCTTGCGATTCCTGGCATGCTATGGTGTTCTGCAACCCAGAAACGATTATAATTCCATTGCTCCACATGCTTGGCTAATTCTACTGTATTTTTAAAAGCTCCCGAAACTGTACCACCTTCAACAATAGAAGCTAGGTCCAGAACGGAAAAAGAAATGTCGCTAAGTTTTTTTGCATGTTGATCAGCATTCATATCTTCATCTTCTTTCTTTCAATTATGATAAATTGGACGCAAAGCCATCATATAGAAAATGCACACAAAATGCACACAAAATGCTCGAAGGAGTTAACTGTTAAGAATTTCCTTGGCAATCAAACGAAACGAATTAAGCCTATCCTCCAACTTATGAGTGATGGTTATCAGCATGATTTCATCTGCTTGATATTTCTCCTGAATCTCCAAAAGACGATACCTTACTTGTGAAGGGGTACCAAAAATCAGTTTTTCATGCATGGTTTCCATCAGTGCTTTTTCTTTTTCAGTCCAATCATGGTTCCTTACCTCTTCTATGCTTGGAACCTGCTTTCTTTCACCATGTCCACTTTGAATTTTCCATAGTATGTTGCTAAGGGCGATTTCTTTCGCATGTTCCTCCGTTTCTGCGCAAATGGCCGAAACTGTAACAATAGTTTTAGGTTCTTTAACAAACCCTTTTGTTTGAAAGTGTTCACGGTACTGATGAAAGCTTTGAACTCCATCATTTTCACTCATGAATTCACCAAATGCGTATGCAGTTCCATTCTCAGCCGCAAGTTTTGCACTTTTCCCGCTTGTTCCCAAAATCCATGGTTCAGGCGGCACCTTTGGGATAGGAGCAGCAGAGACATTTGAAAATGGATGTTCATTCGGAAATTCATCTTTTAGAAAATTCAACAGTTCTTGAACTAGTTCAGGCATTTTGTAAACATTCTGCAGAAAATTATCGGATAATGCCATCGTTGCTTCGGCAGATCCACCAGGAGCACGACCGATTCCCATATCAATCCGGCCAGGAAAAAGAGTAGCTAGCATATTATAATTCTCTGCTATACGGTATGGCTTATAATGTGGAAGCAGCACCGCCCCTGAACCAATCCGGATATTTTTTGTTTGTGCACCAATATAGCTTATCAAAACCTCTGGAACGGAACATGCCAATCCCGGGAGATCATGATGTTCAGTTAACCAGATTCTGCTATAACCAAGTCTATCTCCTTCTTGTGCGAGTTGCAGTGAAGCTTGCAAGGCTTCTTGTGCTGATTGTCCTGATGCAATTGGTGATTGATCCAAAATGCTAAGTTTCATTTTATTACCTCCTTTCTTGTCTTTCGTAGCTTAATGGTAAATCATAACTATTCGAAAGTCCCCTGAAATGCTTGCTTTGTTATTTTAGTTTGCAGCCTTTAGCAAAAAATATAAGGAGTTGAATTCAAATTGGGGAGTATGGAGCTATTATATATTCTAACGAGGTGTTTGCTTTAATATATTATTGACGGCAGGTAGATCAAGGACTTATCACTTTATTCTATCGAGGTATTTTTAAGTATATATATGTAAATGAAGAAAAGCCCTTATTAAGGGCCTTTCCCGAGCTATTCACTTTTTTTGAATTGAGATAGTAATTCATCTGCCATGATTTTTGAATCCAAACGAGCCGCTATATATGGAGGCTGGACCCGATTATTGGACTCTACGGGCAGCCCTAGCCAGACAACTCGTTTATCCAAGATGATAAACGAAAAGGAAACAGGTGAACAAATAAATTGATCAGAGTGGATATCAGGGTTTCTTTTTGCTGAAATGATCGTCAATTTCACTGCAGGGTTTCGTTTCATTAAATATTGCTGCCATTCTTCTGACAAACTGTTCAAATCCGGAACAGCAAAAACCATCTCTAGTTTTGTTGATTCAATATCTTCCTGAAAGTCCCCCAATTTACGGGCATGCATCCATTGTAATTTCGGATGCTGATGTTTTACCCATTTTCCAATGTCTTTCTTTGATACAATCTGATCATTTTGAATTTGATGATCGACAAGCTGACGAAGTGTTTTGCTGCGATAAACGTGTTTGTTAACAAATGAAGTGTCACATACATGTACGAACTTACCCTTAGTCCTTGTTATGGCCACGTTAATGAGCCTTTCACTTTCTCTCCCTGTCAATAACATTCCAGCCCTGTTTTGCGGATAACTATCAACTGTGTCAAAAATCATCATCTCCCGTTCACTTCCCTGGAAACGGTGTACAGTTGCAGCGATGATATCCGCCGTTTGCCGTTCTTTGTCATATAAGTCATCCAATAGTTTTTCCATCAAATCTGCCTGGGCACGATATGGGGCGACATAACCGATTGACCTTGCCCCGCCCACATAAGCTTCATGAATCAGTTGAAAAGATAAAAGCAATTGCCATATATTCATTCTCGAGTGGGATGTCCGTTCAGTGATGCAATATTCCCCTGCTAAGCTAGTATCGAGCAGTGCCGCTGCCTTATTGGCAAATGGTTCCGCCAGCATTATTCCCTCCCTGCTGGTCGCAACACTTTTATGATCGCCAACAAAATTGTTATAGACGACACGATTAGTGAATGCTGAAATATCCGGATGCATGCGGCGCTGTTCCTTTAATAGGAATAAATGGGGATGAAGTTCTCCTTCTTCAACAGACTGGGCGACACCAGCGCGATGAAAAATGTCTTCCTTCAGCCAAAGTTTCACTAGGGAATCACGAGCCGAAGCAATAGGTGGCAATTGTTTGAAATCACCACAAACGATAATATGCTTGGCTAACGCTGCAGCAAAAGCCACCTGAGGTACGTATGCCATACTCGCTTCGTCCAAAATGACCAGATCATACTCCTTTTGATAAACCGTTTCATCATTTGCGGCTTTAGCCAAGGTCGTTCCGATGACTTTTGCTTCTTTTACGAATTGAATCTCTTTTTGGCGGATTTTCTCCAAGACTTTGGCCAGCTTTTTCTCTATCTCAATTAATTGATCTGTATCCCTTTTACTGAAGGACCCTGCCAAGTCATGCTTTAACAGACGTTTCTCTTCGCCAAGCTCTTCTTTTTCTTTAACTAATGTCGGTTCATGTTTACCTAATAATTGCCCTGTAACAATATCATCATGGATGGCTAGTGATTCACCGATTTGAGATCCATAGCGAAGCACATCGCCTTCTTTGAAACGATCTTTCTTTTTAATGAATGACGAAATTTCAGCCATCAAAACATCGACAGCCTGGTTGCTATGGGACAAAACCAGAACTTTTTTATCCTGTAAATAATGATTGGCTACTGTACGAGCCAATGTATAGGTTTTTCCTGTTCCAGGGGGTCCCCAAACAAAAGTGACAGGGTTGAATTTCGAGCGGGCATATAATTCTTTTACGCTGCTTTGTTTTTCAATTAAAGGATGTTTTTGCGGCATGGACGGATCCATCAGGCGCTTGATCCTAAGCCTTTTCCTTTTGCTTCTCTTGATTTCATCCAGGCGGATGATCAATTGCTCAAGCAATTCCCAAGGGTCGTGGTATAAAAAGGCTTCATCGATCATATCGCCTAGCGAACGATCAAAAACAATGATTATACTTTTCCCTTCCGATGAGAGGATTCTCCCCTCTTGCTTAATCCCTCCCCATTCCAGTCGAACGAGGGAACCGACAGGGATTTTTATCGATGAACCTGTTTCGAAATAATAGTTGAAAGAATCGCCACCTGTAAGCAGATGGCCGTTCGAAATCAGGTATTTTGTGCTGCCATATTTTTTCAAATGCAGGATTTCAAGTTGAAGCGCCTGCTGCCATTCTTTTATATAATTAACTGTCGAATTCATTTTTCACTTTCCTCACAAAATATGCCATTGAAGTACAAAGAAACTGGCCCATTGGCTAGGCTCCGAAGTAGAAAATAACGCTGTTACCAAGACTTTTTGCGCGATACCTGTTTCTTAAGCATATAAAATAAGGCCCAATCAATAGATTGGGCCTCTCCTACGCCAATGTTTTAACTATAGCATTTTTCATAAAATCATACCATGGGCTCTTTTGGAAGAAATGGTTTAGATTAGCCTTCTGTCAACTCAGTGAATTGGTCGACAAGATTGCTGAAAATCTTCATTGCGTTTTCGATTGGATCAGGTTTAGTTAAATCTACGCCTGTTTTCTTAAGCAGCTCCAATGGGAAATCGGAACTCCCGCTTTTCAAGAAGGTCAAATAACTTTCAAGTGTTTTTTGGTCCCCTGAGAGGATTTTATCAGCGATGGTGATGGCTGAAACGTAACCAGTAGCATATTTGTAGACATAAAATGGACGATAAAAGTGTGGGATACGTGACCAGCCATACTTCACTTCTTCATCGAAAATTATTTCATCTCCATTATAAGCACGAAATATTGATTCATAGGCTGTATTAAAAACCTCGGCATTTAGAGGTTCATCATTTTCAGCTTTTTCATGTACGACCTTTTCGAACTCCGCAAACATTACCTGTGTGAAGAATGTTCCTTTAAAACTATCTATGAAATGGTTAAGTAAGTGTTTTTTCTTCTGCACGTCTTTTGTAGTCTTAATCAAATGGCGAATCAAAAGGATTTCATTCACAGTGGAAGCAACTTCAGCGACAAAAATGGAATACCCAGCACTTATTTGCGGTTGATATTTTGAACTATAGTATGAATGCATTCCATGTCCAGATTCATGTGCAAGTGTAAACACACTGTCTAAATCATCACGGTGATTTAATAAAATGAAAGGATGAACACCATAAAGTCCTAAATTGTAAGCACCTGACCGTTTTCCAGGTGTTTCCCTTACGTCGATATATCTTTTTTCCTTAAAGGTTTTCAGGATTGTGATATATTCTTCGCCAAGAGGTTTCAGTGCTTCAACCATCAAAGAAAAACCATCATCGTAAGAAATCTCCTCTTTAGCGCCTTCGACTAATGGCACACTTAAATCATAGGCACGCAATTCCTCTACACCAAGCAATTTTTTTCTTAAATGAATATATTTATGCATGGGCCCGATATTTTGTTTAGTAGACATAATCAAATTATCATAAACCTCTTTTGGAACTTGATCTCCAAATAGAGATTTTTCCAAGGCTGATGGATAATTTCTTAGTTTTGAAAGATTCACATTATTCTTGATTGCAGTGGAAAGTGTGGAAGCGATTGTATTCTTCAATTGTACATATGGCTGATAATAGGCGAAATAAGCCTCTTTTCTTTTATCGCGATCATCGTCTTCAATCAATTTGGAATACATTCCCCTTGTCAGCTCTACCCTCTCGCCGTCTTCATTTGTAACTTCCCCAAATTTTATATCAGCATTGTTTATCATCCCGAACGTTTTTTGAGGTGCTGAAAAGGCTTCGCCTATTTGGGAAAGTACCTCTTCTTGTTCTTTCGTTAACACATGGGCTTTATAGCGGAAGGAATCAAGTAAATCCTCCTCAAAATATTTCAAACCCTCGATTTCATTTATGTACCCTTTTAATGTGTGTTCTTCCAGGCTCAAAAGAAACGGCATGAAAAATGCAGAAGCATTACTGATTTTCTGCCCTAACTTACCAGCCCGATCCAATAATGCTTGTGATGAGGTTACCCGAGTATCCAAATCAGCTTGCAGCATGGCAAATACATATAGCTTGTTATAAATGTACCCAAGTTCCTCACTTAATCGTAAATAATCGAACAAATCTTGAGCTGACTGAATCCGACCATCATAAGTTTTTAATTTTTCTGCCATCTTCAGGACTTCTTGATAATCTTTTTCCCAGATAGTTTGATCATCGTAAATATCCTCTAAGTTCCATGTTTCTTCTATTTTTATTTCGTCACGTGATTTAAACGTTTGCATATTATCTGCACTTCCTTTCATCCTTAATAGCTTACCCTTTATTATAATCGACTTTCAGAAAAATCTGCATAGAAAAACCAGTATGCTAAAAATACATACTGGTTTTTCTTTTTACAATTAGAATTTTGCTGCAGTTTCAGCAACTTTCGCCAATCCTTCTGCAACGATATCCTGAGAGCGATCTGGATATTGATTATGTCCCTCGATTACAACTGTTTCTGGGTTTGTTATGCCCCATAAGTTTAAATTCATCGTTACGTATTTCTCTGCCATTTCAGCAGCATCCATTCCAGGCAATGCATAATCTGATCCGCGTGCATTAAGTAACGCCACTTTTTTACCACCAGCTAAACCGACTGGGCCTTCAGCTGTATATTTGAATGTTGTTCCCGCTTGAGCAAGATAAGAGATATAAGTTACCAATGGTGCCGGAACCGTTGCGTTCCATAGCGGGAAGGCAAATACCACTTTGTCGGCAGCAAGGAATTGATTCAAGTATTGTTGCACGATATCGGCAATCTCCACTTCTTCTTCAGTCAATTCCATGCCTTGGTTGCGTTTATATAGGGCAGTGATCGCTGTATTTCCGTAGTAAGGTAAGTTCAGTTTAAATAAATCCAATTCAGTTATTTCATCGTTACTATTTGCTTCCTTATATGTGTTCAAAAACGTTTCATACATTTTGACACTGATTGCTTGATCCGCTGGACGGTCATTTGATTTAACAAATAATACTTTAGACATTTTTGTTCCCCCAATTGTTATTATTGTTTGTTTTTTTAAAAATAGCATTTAATCCATATATCTCGAATTAACTGCAATTGCTACTTTCACATTATAAATCTGAAAATCTTATAAGGCAAGAAATATGTTTTTTATTTTGCGCGCCTTTATTTTTTTATCCCGAGGCTTTCTAAGCAGGACGCGAAAAAAACCGAGAGCAATTTGCCCTCGGTTAAGTTAACTCTTTATGATGGAAGGGGCACTTACCTTTTATCGGTTCTATATCATCCCCTATGAAAAATTGTTTCCATTCATTATGATTTACATCTCCAAAGTGACTGATATCCGGATGTTTAGGAAGGTTATCCCATTTCTCCACTCGTTCACGAACCTTTTCACGTGACATGATTCCCCCTTTTTCCGTTCCCTCCAAGCCCTCAAAGATCATCCGGGGTTGGAATCCAAGTACAAGGCTATTTCCTAAATCACGCGTTTTACGCTGTTTATAAGCAGGTGCATTACCAAAGACAAAGATTGGTTCCCCTGCAAAATGATAGTCCCATAAATAATGCTCGGGATCTTTCGGCTTTTCAATTGGCCAAGGCTTTTCATCCGCTTTATGTAAGTATTGCAGGATATCCCAAAACCTTTTACGGTAAAATTCTATATCACCCTCTATTGATTCAGGCTCCATAAAGACGAAAAGACCGTGCCTGATATATGGTGGTTCCTGAAATAAATCAAGAAAACTTTCCACTGCTTTTGGGAGATTGGACCAATCTTTCTGTGTGATATAAGCATACCGAAGTTCCCCTTTATTTTCAGCTTTCATACCAAAATAACAAGGAAAGGTTTTATCGGTCACTGTATTATGGAATGTTTGATATTCCTTAATTAGCCATTGCGGCACTCGATCGGGATTTGTCATATCTTCTTTTGTTAACAAACTTGAATTAGCAGTCAGCATCATTTTTCTCCTTAAATCGTTTTATTATATGTTACCCGCTTTAAATAAACTAAAACTTCTACGTACCTGTGCACCCTATATAATTACTTCTTTATTTAAGGGATTATGACTTCCTCCAGGTTCATCGGAATTCAATTAAAAACATTCGATCTGCATGTTAATCATTTTCTTTACAATAGGATAACCTAAGAAAAAAATAGGAGTGGTGCTTAATGGCAAGGAGAAGGAAAATTCTAGTATCTGAAGCGAGAAAAGGACTAGATGATTTAAAAGCCAAAGTTGCTGGTACAAAGAATCCCGAAGAAGCAAAGTTTGAAGTGGCAAAGGAAATTGGCGTACCACTGAAAAAAGACTATAACGGTGAACTGACATCCAAGCAGAATGGAAAAATAGGCGGAAAATTAGGCGGAGGCATGGTCAAGGAACTTGTAAAGATGGCACAGGAAAACTTACGGAAAAAACATTAACAAGATTCGATCCCGTTTGTTAGTGCTCCCCTTTAAAAGCTCATATATAGAAACTGGACTTAACACGTTGGATGGCATTAAACCATAAAAAAGCCAACCTTAACGGGCTGGCTTTTTTAAAATTAACTAATTCTCACGGGTGAAACTCTTGAAACTACTGACATTATTAATTCCTCCGACATCGGGTAATTAGTGGCAGCTGGATCCGTCCTTACTGCTTTAAGAATTCTTTCCATATCGGATTGGTTAATTTCATAGGCGCTGAAGTCAGAGGGCAGCCCAAGATCGGATAGGAAAACACGGAGCTTTTCCACCACTTTCACTAAGGTTCTTTTTGAATCTTCATCATGGATTTTCACACTAAAGGCTTCGGCTATCAAATGGGCCTTTGGAAGATATAAATCCGGGGTTGATTCCAATACGACCGGTAATAACACAGCATTGGCCAATCCATGAGGAATACGGAATAACGCCCCATATGCGTGGGCAAAGTTATGAACCGGGATCGCATTCAATGCACTACAAAATGCAGTGATTCCCATCATGCTTCCATGAAGCATTTCCATTCTGGCCTCAATATTTGTTCCGTCCTTTACGGCCCCCGGTAAATTTCTATCAATAACTCGGATGGCCTGAAATGCATAAGCATCGGTTATTGATGTAGCCGCAGGTGAAACGATCGCTTCCATTGCATGTGTCAATGCATCTGCACCAGTAAACGCCGTAATGTCACTCGGCAGTCCGACTGTTAACTCAGGATCTAGAATGGCAACATCCGAACTTAAAAAAACATTGTATATATTCATTTTCACTTTTTTATGTTCATTATATATGACTGCTATCGGAGATACTTCAGAACCGGTTCCTGCTGTTGTGGCTACGGAAATATGCGGGATATTCATGGATTGGGCTTTTGGAAAACCCTCATACAGATAGCCGCTTGGAATTGCATCTTTAATATCCGTAATTCCTTTGTATAATCCGAATTTCAATGCCTTTGCGGTATCAATGACACTCCCTCCACCGATGGCAAGTATGGCATCGGCATTCACTTCGCGTGCATATTTCAATGCTTCATTTACACATTCACTCGCTGCGTCTTGTGTAACACCCAGAAACTGTCCAACTATTTCAGCTCTGGCACCTAAATTCTCCTGATCAAAAGTTTCGGCAACTTTATTAACGACACCTGCATTTTCCAAGCCCGCATCACTTACGAGTAGAATCCTTTTGGCCCCGAGACCATTGAAAAGGTTTGGGATGAGTGAACGAGTGTTAGTGCCACTGTAAACCGAAGTCCTTAGCCAAAAATTCGAATGAGCGTTTACTTTCATACAGATCACCTCAGATATATAAGTTTATATTCATAGTTAAGGATTGTTTATACCCTATCTCAAAGTTCCTGATGGCCATTCATTAACAAACATACTAAATAGTAAGCTTGTATCTTTTACCGGCTTTACAAAACCCCATATTCCTTTTCGTTACTTTGATAGATTTCTTCAATCCCCTTCCCTTTTGCCCTGGCTAAAATCTCCATCCGCACCGTTAATTGTTTCATGGTAAAATTCAATATAGCTTGTTGGTCATTGCCAAATGGATTTCCTAACCGATCATATCCCTCCGTATTTAACGCGATGGCCAGAGGAGAAAGTTCCTCCATTCTCTTTTCAACCTGTTTAAAGATATGTGGATGTTCACTGATGATTCTCTGCAGCAGGAAGGTCCCATAAGCAATATGGCGTGATTCATCCTTCTTCAAAAGACCCACGCCTTTTAATAAACCAGGCATCATTTTATTAGCTTCAAGCGTTTGATAAAAACCGAAATATCCAGTTTCTGCAAGAACACCCTCGGTAAACATATTATAAACAGTGGCTGCTTCTGCCAATGCTTCAGGGGATTGGTCGGATAAAAGTTTCTCCATCGCTTCAGGCAATATTTCGTAAAAAATCGATTTATAAGTGTCTGAATGATAAACTGTCAAATCACCCGTTTCACCAACCTGATCTAATGTATAACGAAAGAACTCCATATGCTTCGCTTCCTCGAACAGAAATGTCGTTAAGTACATTTCTTCTTCAATCCTGCCTTCTTTGGCTATCGTCATAATGAGAGGCAGCAAATCCAAAGTCACTGCTTCTTCCCCGCCTTGAAAAAGTGAAATGATCCGTAATAACACTTGCCTTTCAATATCAGTAAATGACTTCCAATCTTCTTTATCCTGGCTGAAATCAATGTCACGAGGATTCCATATACCGAATCTTTTGGCCTTTTGATAAAGTTTAAATGGCAGGGTATCTTCTCTAAAACTCCGGCTGGTGGTCGTTAAATTCTTTCTTTTCATGGTAATGCCTCCTTAAAATTAAGAACTTTAAACTTTTGTATCCAAGGATTTATTAAATTTGTAAGAGTTTTCATTATATTGTAAGATATTAGTAGCATTTATCCTAGCACTGAAAATGTAGGGAGGAATAAAGTCGAATGCTTGAGGAAACTATGATGAATCATGTAAAAAAGATTTCCCATCAAAAAGATATGGCAAATAAAGCACAAATGATCTTAAAGGGCTGTGTGGATTTTTTTTCATTTCAACGCGCTTCTTTATTCAGTTACTCATGTTTAACAGGAATGGGTGAAGGAATATGTGCATGTACGAGTGAAGATACCTTTTCATTACATAATGTTAAAGAAAATATTCATGATATATATCCCATCCACCAAGCAGTCATCCATAACAAACCCATATACTTAACCATCCAACATGCGAAATCCTCCATCCCCGCAAAATACGTTAAAAGGTTTTCCATCTCTTCATTGGCTATCATTCCGGTAATTGTGAATGACATGGCCATCGGTTTAGTGTTGGTTGATCCCATTCACGCTAACGAGCCTGTTACCAAGAATGATTTAATGAAGCTTTCCCATTATTTAAAATTGGCCGTCGGTTCGACATTGGATTCCGCCCCTCCCACTTACCTTCTAAGCAAACGTGAAGTGGAGGTCCTTCAATATTTAGCCAATGGATTGGGATTAAAGCAAATGGCACCAAAGATGAGCGTTAGTGAATTTACAGTCAGAGATCATATTTCTTCTGCTATCAGGAAATTGGGAGTGAATCACCGGACCGAGGCCGTCGCTGTTGCCATAAGGCACAAAATGATTATGTGAAACAAAAAAAAACTTCAAAGAAGGTTTCAGACTGTAAACAAACTCTATAAAATCGAATTTTTTTACGGTTTGTACAATTTGAACGTTGATTTCCTCTCCAGGCACTCACTTTTCCCGCAGGCGTCTCGTACCCTCCGTTCCAATCAACTTTGTTTTAACTTTTAAATAGAACCCTTTTGCCTAAAGTCTTCATTTGAGGTGATGAGGATGCTTTCTAAAACATGATTCTATTCAGCGAAAACACGGAGGTCTCGTTGAGCCTCAATACATAATTTTAGGCCAAAATTCAAAGGGAATTTCAAAAGGGGGTTCGGAATTTTTAAATTCCGAACCCCTTTTGTTTAAGTCTCATTGAGTCACTTTTTCTTCTACTTTCGTAGTCCAATTCAACTCGTCTGCGACTTTACCTGTTTGGACACCTGTCAGTGTATCATAAAGCTTTCTGGAAAGTTCGCCAGTTTCCCCGCTTTGAACAATCATTTCTTCACCATTCCACAAAAATTCACCAATTGGTGATATGACCGCGGCTGTTCCCGTTCCAAAGGCCTCTTCCAAGTGACCTAATTTATGGGCTTCATGGACTTCCTCCATCGAAATGCGTCTTTCCGACACGGGAAGACCCCAATGTTTCAGCAATTCTATAATGGAATCACGAGTAATACCCGGAAGGATGCTTCCATTTAAAGCAGGGGTGATGATTTCACCATTAATTTTGAAGAAAACATTCATGCTTCCAACTTCTTCGATATACTTTTTCTCCACTCCGTCTAACCAAAGAACTTGGGCATAACCCATCTTTTCTGATACTTCCTGGGCTTTTAGGCTCGATGCATAATTACCGCCCGTTTTGGCTTCACCTGTACCTCCATTAACTGCACGTGTAAAAGCTGACTCCACTGCAATTTTAACTGGATGGATGCCTTCTTTATAATACGAACCTACTGGTGACATGATGATGATGAACTGATACTTATTCGATGGAGATACTCCAAGATAAGGCTCAGTAGCTATAATGAATGGTCTGATATATAAAGATGTCCCTTCTACCTGGGGAACCCAATCCTTATCAACGCTAATTAAAGTCTTTAAGGCCTTCAACGCGAAATCAACGTCGACATCCGGTATGCATAATCGGCTATTCGAACTATTTAAGCGTTGGAAATTCTTTTCCGGACGGAATAAGATAATTTCATCCTCTGGTGTTGCATATGCCTTCAATCCTTCAAAAACGGATTGACCATAGTGAAAAATCATAGCTGACGGCTCCAATGAGAGCGGTTGATAAGGAACAATTCTTGGATCATGCCACCCTTGCCCTTGTGTGTAATCCATAATAAACATATGATCGGTAAACTGCTTACCGAACTCAAGCTGGTCCGCTTGTGGTTTTTCTTTCTTTGTTGTACTAAGCGTGATTTGCATGTCATGTTCCTTCATTACCAAAACCCCTTGTTGATTAAATTTACAAGATTTCACTTCCATAAAATCTATCTTTAATTAGTTTACTCCTATAAGGAATCATAGTTCAAGCCTTTAAGACGAAATTTTCGGAATTTTTTAAAATAAATGGGTTTTTCTTTGATTTCCAGACTATGATTCCTGAAAAAAGAATCAATTATTCCTGAAACCACTAAAAATATCAATTCCGGGTGGTACGCTAAGATGTCTTGAATATTAGATTAATTTTATCAAAATAATCACTATAAAGCCAATGAGAATAATTCTGTTTCATCGCAACTTAAGAGTAAATTCAATCGTTTCCCTTTTTGTAACCAGGAAAATCGATAAATGAAAAGACTTTTGGCAGATTCGTGAATAAAACACCAAAGCTAATACCTGCAAACCTTATATGTATATTAAAATCCTTAGAATATATAACATTTTTAATCCGAATCCATAAAGTGTTTTTTCCCAACTCTAAGCACAGAGGAAAATTTTACTTGAAATTCAATTTAGTAGTTTACTACTAAATAATATTCTTATATACTTATCCCACAAGATAGATAAAACGCATGCAAAACGATATATTATAGATAAAACGCATGCAACTTTCTTATTTTTTAACGAAAAGGGGTAACAACATGACAAAAAACAGATGGTTAATCGCTTTATCCGCTATCGCCATTCACCTTTCCATTGGTGGTGCATACGCATATAGCGTTTACAAAAAACCATTAGTCGAGACTATGGGGTGGTCAGAAACTGAAGTAACGTTAGCATTCACAATAATGATGGCGCTTGCAGGAACTTCTGCTGCCTTCTTTGGCAAATTCGTAGAAAAAAATGGTCCAAGGAAGTCAGCAATGGTCGCTGCCGTATTATTCGGTTTAGGTCAAGCTGGTTCCGGTTTAGCAGTAATGGTCGATTCACTTCCGCTTTACCTAATGACATATGGGGTTTTAAGTGGACTTGGTATGGGGATTGGGTACATTTCACCAGTATCCACTTTAGTCAAATGGTTCCCAGATCGCAGGGGATTGGCAACAGGAATGGCAGTATTAGGTTTCGGTGCCGGAGCACTCATTACAGCCCCAGTAGCTGCAAGCCTTATGGAATCCGTTGGCATTTATACTACATATTATATTTTAGGCGCAGGCTATTTCATATTGATGTTCTTAGGAGCATCCTATATTGCACCTCCAAAGGCCAACTGGCTACCTGAAGGAATGAAGAAAGATATTGAGTCCGGTAAGAAAGAACTGAAGAAAGACCTAAGGCAATTAACTGCAAAAGAAGCGGTTAAAACTAAACACTTCTGGATGTTATGGTCCATGAAACTGATAAATACAAGTGCAGGGATCATGATGATATCGGTAGCTTCACCTATGGCTCAAGACGTTGTTGGTCTGTCTGTAGCAGGTGCAGCAACATTAGTCGGTATTATGGGAATCTTTAATGGCGGAGGAAGACTTGGCTGGGCAGCAGCATCGGATTATATTGGACGTCCAAATGTTTTCGTCATTTTCTTCATCATTCAAATCGGAGCGTTCCTTTTACTTCCTACCACTACAAATACACTATTATTCCAAGGACTCATCTTGCTGGTCGTGAGTTGTTATGGAGGAGGATTTTCAAATCTCCCAGCATTTGCCGGGGATTTATTTGGAACTAAGGAAATTGGGGCCATCCACGGTTACCTTTTAACTACATGGTCTCTAGGCGGGGTTTGCGGACCTATGTTAGTTACCGCAATCAGGGAAAGTACGAACAGTTACATCCCAGTATTCTATGTTTTCGCAGCATTAATTGCGATAGCATTTGCCATCTCCATCTGGTTGCGTCTGGACATTAAAAAAATGCAAACAGAACAGAAACAAGGAGTAACGAACACATTCAGTAAAATATCCTAATTTAAAACCTAGTAAAAAGGCATTATCAAGTAAAGTTCCATAACCGGAATTTACCTTTGATGATGCCTTTTTTGTTTTGGCCTAACCGGCGGCTGCTTTTAAAAAATTTACGGATATCTTCCGGATCGATGTCTTTTTGGAACTTTTTACGATTTATCATCCCAGCAGGATTTCTTGCTGGTGCAGTTTTGCGCATTGCTTAAACTTAACCGCAGTAGTCTAGGGAAATGCATTCATTGGGCATATCGACTTATGAACGTGAGGACAGGTAAAAGTCAAAATGACCAAATATTTTTTAAAGTTGACTTTCATATTTCAGTGAAAGTCTGTTTTTGTTTGCTTGCCGCTATATTAACAGACTGTATTCCCATTTAATTCTGGTCAGCTATATCGAAAAAAGTTGAATGATCATTTTACACCAAACAATTAGAACAAGTTATTTAGTTTAACATTAAGCTAAATCAGGGAATCAAGTAAGAGATGGAATTAGGGGGGATTGTCTTGTGGATCAATAAACCGTTTTTCAAATATGCATGCGCGATCATTTTGATCATTTTGATTATTTTTTTACTAGGTAAGATTGATTATGTTCTGCAGCCGCTACAAAAAATCATTGCTGCGATGTTTTTCCCTATTATTGTGGCTGGGCTTTTATACTATATATTACGTCCGGTCGTTAACTTTTTAACTGAATTTATCCCGAGGTCAGCTAGCATCTTTACCGTTTTTTTAATTATATTTAGTATGATTGGGATGGTAGGTTACTTTGGCAGTCCTGTAATCGTTGACCAATTTCAAAAATTATCTGAAAACCTCCCCAGCAAAGTCAAGGCATTGTCTAAAGAATCTGAAGTCATGATTGAAAAAAATGATTTTGGCATGGTCAATATGGAAGAATTGAAAGAAAAAGCGGTCACACATTTGAAAGATTACTCCGAAAAACTCATAGTGAATGTCAATACCATTTTTTCCACGATCACTAGTGTTTTAACAGTATTGGTCATTACACCATTCATTTTATTCTATTTCTTGAAGGATGGAGATAAATTAAGACCATTTCTATTAAAATATATTCCGACCGATGTAGAATCAGAGGGAAACACGATTTTAAAAGACGTCGATAAAACCCTTTCAACTTATATTATCGGTCAATTCATCATATCAATCGTCATTGGAACTTTGATGTATATTGGCTACCTTATTATCGGTCTCGATTATGCACTTGTACTAGCCCTATTCGCCATGATTTTTACCGTTGTACCATTCCTTGGTCCATTAATAAGCATCATCCCTGCCCTCTTCATTGCCTTACAGCAAGACATTGGGTTGGCAGTGAAAGTACTCATTGTCCTTACCGTTGTTCAACAGGTCGAAGGGCACTTGGTTACACCGAATGTTATGGGAAAACGTCTTAACATTCACCCACTTACCATTATCTTATTGCTGCTTGCTGCAGGATCAATATACGGTTTCATTGGCATTTTAATCGCTATCCCCACGTATTCCGTAGTAAAAACAATCATAGGGAATTTCAGGAAGTTTTATAGCTTACGGAAAAGGGTTGCATAATCAGGAATGGTTGTCTACACATTTAATTAAAGACGCTTGAAAAATAAAACAAAAATCATTCATCAACTTTTCAAACTGTAGACAAACTTTAGGATAAGCGAGTTTGCCTGCAGTTTTTTGATTTTCAAAACGTTCCAGTTCATCCACATATAACAGTAAAAAACAAGAAGGATAACCTATTCTTGATTTTAAATCTCTTTCGTGCCTCTTTTTATAGACAAACTAAAAACGTTGATAATTCTATCAACGTTTGTTTAATAATTTTTTAACAAAGCGCTTGAAAAACGCTTTGAAGCTTTTCTTTTTGATAACTTGCTGGGCATGAAATTTCTTCTCGATATGAATTTCCTCTTTGTTTATGGCATTATTTTCTGCCAATACCAGACCCAAATCGGAGTTGTGATCTTTGTTTAGGACAATTTTATAAGGAATATTATGACTCATTGCCAATTTAATATATTTCCCTAAATATTGATAGTCCATCTGACCATTTAAAAACAAATTTGAACGGGGATACTGCTTCATCATCTGCTCTATCTCCGGATATACATTCGTTTCAAAGACTTGGCTTTTTTTTAGTACGATGACGACGCGCTCCCGTAATGTGCCCAGAAATTCCCTTCGTTCACCAGGCTTTATTTCTTTTGGACCATGGATTCCTTGTTCTAGATAGTCCTCCACATTTAGGCGTGACAATTCTTTTCCACCTCCGCTTTCACTTCAATAATGTATGTAATATGGCCAAAAATAGTGCCCATCATTCTTTAGGTATGCAAACAATCAGAAAGTACTCTGGGTTTAAAATACCCATTGTTAGTTTACCCCCACTTTAAAAAATTGTCACTTTAGCCCCACTTCATGCATAGGATAGTATATGTGTAAAAGTAGGTTGCTTAAATGAGGGACGGGGAAAAACATGAGGAAATTAATTGTATTTATATTGATATTCGCCTTTACTTTTGTTGGGTTCAGTAATACTTCAGGTGCGGCAGCAAGACAACTGATTATCATCAATAAAGCCAATAATCAGCTTGCCTATTACGAAAATGATAAGTTGGTGAGGGTATTCATCGTAGCGACAGGAAAGAAAGCCTCCTACACTCCTGAAGGAAAGTTCAAGGTAGTGACAAAGATTGTGAATCGTCCCTATTATAAAGGCAACATTAGAGGCGGAGACCCAAAAAACCCTCTAGGTAAAAGATGGCTGGGGATCAATGCAAGGAATACACCAGGAAATACGTACGCAATACATGGCAATAATGATTCTACAACCATTGGGAAATATATAAGTGCCGGTTGTATTCGGATGTATAACAATGAAGTTCAGTGGCTGTACGATAGGGTGAGAATGAACACTGTAGTCTTGATTGCCAGTTCGAATAGATCATTTGCCACCATAGCTGCCACGAATGGATATAAAGTGAGCGGATCTGTGAGCCTACCTGTAAATACCAACTCCACCCTAAAAAAAGGAAGCAGTGGCCCCCATGTAATTGAACTGCAAAAAAGATTAACTAAACTTGGATTCAGCACTAAAGGAGTGGATGGGTCATTTGGAAAAAACACCGAAACGGCTGTAAAAAAATTCCAAAGCTCTAAAAAGCTTACTTCTGATGGGATCGTCGGACCAAAAACGAAAAAAGCGCTTGGACTTAAATAATTTTCATTGCCGATATCCACTTTTAGAGGATATCTTTTTTTGTGCTTCAACTTTCCAACCTATACATTATTACCCATATCGTCTTTAATTTCCCACCACCGGTTATTGACTTTATGTTATAATTTATACATCAACAGCTAATCATAATCGCACTGTCATTACATAAAAGGAGGTAATACAAATGTACGATGAAATTCTCGTTAATTCCATTAAAGCAATTTTTGTTATTGGCACCATCTCGATGTTTGTGATATTAGGATTCGTAAAAGGACGCCGGTTTTAACTTTATCCAATTCTTTAAAATATCCTCACTTGCCTGATTACTTGTATTTTTTTCATACCGGTACTCAGGTTATTTTTAGTCAGAAAAAAAGCATATCCTCTCTGGGCATGCTTTTCCTTACCAATTATCCGTTTTATCTAAAAGTTGATCGATGTCAAATGTATCAAGATGGAATGGAACTGACTCTTCTGCTATCGCTTCAGTGGCTAACAATAATTGGTCGATATCGATAATGGCCAAAACAGTCCTCTCCCTTTTTTAATTGTCTTTACCCTCATTTTTAATACTTTAAACAATTCGTTCAAAAGAAATTTTATTAGAGGGTATCCTTAAAATTTTACATTCGACATTTATTTAAGATGCAGTGAATCTTGTTCAGATCCTTCCGGAGAAAGCGTATGTATCAATTTAACCAGCTTATAAAAGGTCCCGCTGCAGATTGTTACCTCGGGCAGATTATGAAATATTGATTTTTTATTAATATGATAATTGTCTTTCTCAGGCGAATACACAATTATTTTCTTATTTAAAGATAAAGCATAGCCAAGCTCATATAGATTACCTTTTCCTGCGGTTAGGAAGATCAGCATGAAATCGGCTTCCTCAATCCCCTTTTTCTCATATTCTCCAATGCCGTCCGTTATTTGGTTTTTCTCATCATTCGTAATTAAATTCAAGTCATTCACACATGTAAACCCTTTTGAAGTCAATTTCTTGATCAATGATTTGACTTGCTTCAAATTTTTTTCGTCTGATGCTATATAATATTTCACACATACACCTCCAAAATATATAACTATTGATACTTTTTACCTACGTTACCTATACTATACATATTCGTTATAAAGAACGCAATATCCTTTCCCCAAAATTAAAAAATAATTAAATCGAAATTTCAAACGAAACAAAAAACCATCATTCCTCTACAGGTCATGATGGTTACAGACTGAAGACATACCCTATGAAAATCGAGTTTGCCTACTGTTTTTTTAGGGGTTTGTGCAATTTAAACGTTAATTTCCTCTCCACCAGGCTCTCGCTTTTCCCGCAGGAGTCTTGCACACCCGCTCCAATCAACTTTGTTTACTTTTAGATAGACCCCTATTGCCAAAAGTCTTCATTGTTTTAAATAGAATGATTAAAACTTGAGGAGATGGGGATGCTTTCTACTGGATAAATACTTGGGCGTCCTACTCTGAAAACATATTTTTTACCAAATCAGAAAGGAAAGTGAAGCCACTCCGGAGTATTTTATGCAGTGGTCACTGTCGAGTTCACCTTATACAAAAAATAATATTCTATGTATGTATTAAGTGCCTGACAATCCGGGTTACAAAATTTTCATTGAATCTCAAGAAATGCAAAATAAAAACCTTGTCCTTTAACCGGCAAGGTTTTTTATTTTTCATATGTGATATTTTCTATTTCAATCCTGAAGGGTGCAGCCTCACAAATATTGATTCCCCTATCCAGATTTACCTTTTCCATTTCACTTGCATCCGGGATTCTTTTTTTATCGTGAATAAAATGTTCGACCATGGATTCCAGCAGTTCTTGAGCACAAGCTAAGGCATCTACCCGATTCCTACCGCTAACGGAAGAAATAATTCCTTCTCGCCTAAAATCCGGGAAACAAACCTGAACGGAAAAAGAGTCGATAATCAACGGGTGTTTTTCATAATAGAATACGGCTGGGTACTCAAAGATTTGAATGGTCAAAATATCATCCCTTCATACAAAATTTAGGTTTTTATATTAATTATAACATGAATTTCCATTTTATATAGGATTAATTTACTTTTCTTTGTTTGTCAAGTTTATTTTAGCACTCAATAGGTTGTTATGTCCGTATTCACTGCGAAATAAAAAAACACCAGGAAAATCAGAATCATGAGAACATTCAAGATTATTCCAACAATGCTGCACACTTTTCCAGCTGTCACTAATCCTTCTCCAGATTCACCAGTAAGCTTAATTTCTTGTTTACTCTTCGATGCAAATATTAAACCGAGAATACCTAATATGATGCCTATGAATGGAATAAACAAAGATAATACACCCATGATCAATGATACAATCGCTTTGCTATTGCTTCTTTTAATTTCCGACATATATTCCACCTTCTTTCTTCCATTATATATACGGTTATTAAAAGCAAAAGATTCATTTTTTGTGTATTCATTCATCACTATTATTCCAGTCGATTCCAGAAATCCACGCCTTTTCCGCCGACTGTATGCCAAGCCTCATCAAAGCAAGCGCCTGTGGGGTCCCGGCTAGCCAGTTATTCGGCAGGAGTGTCGCAAATTTCTTCAATCTATTGGGGTTCACAAGGAAATTACATGAAGGATAACCAAGTATAGTTTTATAATCATAGTTAGGGGTGAGACACTTCCGAACCTCGTAGACAAGTAGAAAACGACTCATTTCTGAGCCGTTTTTTTAGGTTCGTTTCAATTCAAGTCTCTGGGCTACCAAAGAAAGGCTATAATTCACAATGAAGTACATGAGAGCCACCAGGATCAAAATCGGTATTAAATACTTTTGACTTTGTCCATATATGATTTGACCATGATGGGTCAGCTCCGGCAAAGAGATGACAACCGCTAAAGAGGTATCCTTTAATAAAGAAATGAATTGGCTGACAATGGGAGGAACCATGCGGCGCAGCGCTTGGGGCAGAATAATATGTATCAATGCCTGTGTATAGCTCAAACCTGATGAACGGGCAGCTTCCATTTGGCCTTTATCAATGGATTTTAGCCCACTTCGAATGACTTCAGAAATCATGGCTGACTCAAAAATTGTCAAGGCAACTATGGCTGCTGGAATGATTTCCAGTTTAATCCGTATCTCCGGCAAAGCAAAATAGGTAAAAAATATTATTAATAACAGAGGCAAATTACGCACCGTTTCTACAATCAAAGCTAATATTTGTGATAACACCGGCACTTTTGCGTATCGGATTATACCTACAAGACCGCCAATAATGAAACTTAGAATAATGGATATAAAAGCTACCTGGAGCGTTACCCAAAATCCTTCTAATAAAAACTTAAGATTATCTGGTGTATAGGCACCTGCAAAATCCATATCTTATACCTCCCTCAATTACTCTTAGCCAGACGTTTTTCCAAATAACCAACGCCAAAACTTAAAGGAATGGTAAGAATTAAGTAAAACGCTGCAACGAAAATGTACACATCAAATACAACAAAAGTCCTTGAAGAAATCAAATCACCGTGGTACATAAGATCGAGTCCTGCAACAACGGCTAAAATGGAAGAATTCTTTACTAGATTGATAAATTGGTTTCCTAAAGGAGGAATGACTATTTTAACGGCCTGCGGCAGAATGACGAGCCTCATTGCCTGTCCATAAGTCAGACCTGATGAACGGGCAGCTTCCATTTGACCCTTTGGCACAGAAAGTATGCCTGCTCGAATTGCCTCAGCTATGAAAGATGAAGTGTAAATGGTCAAGGCTAATGTCCCGGCGTATAGTCCGCTTAGTTTAAGACCGAGAAAGAAGAAAAAGGTTATGATCAATAACGGAATGTTCCGAATGAACTCGACATAGGCGGTACCCAGCCAGTTTAGTGGCTTTAATGGTGCAATCCGCATGATGGCAATTAGCACACCAAGAATCAAACTGGCTATCAACGCGACCAAACTCGACATGATCGTATTTTTAAAGCCTAATAAATACATATCCAGATTCTCTGTTAAAATGGAGAAATCAAGCACGGCATACACTCCTTTAACTAGTAAGGATGAGCAAAACGCTCATCCTCATAGACAAATGTTCAAATGTTATTTAAGGTCAGCTTCCCTTATCCATTTGCTAAAATGTTTAATGTTTAATCCATTTATCATGGATTTCATCGTACTTGCCTGAATCTTTAAGAGACTTAAGGGCTTTATTCAACTCTTCAACAAATTCAGCATTTCCTTTTTTCACGGCAATACCATAAGGTTCTTCCGTAAATGTACCGCCAACAAGCTCATAACTTGGATCTTCATCTGCCATTCCATAAAGGATGGAATCATCCGTGGTCAATGCATCCCCTTGTCCGGATTTAAGTGCAGCGAACGCTTCGGAATAGTTTTCAAATTCAAGCACTTGTGCTTCAGGAGCTTTTTCACGGATATTTATGGAAGAAGTAGAGCCCTTGACAGCCAATACCTTTTTCCCTTTTAAACTATCAATACCCTTGATATCGCTGCCCTTTTTGACTAATAAAGATTGTCCTGCGTCGAAATAAACATCAGTGAAGTCTACTTCTTTTTTACGATCTTCCGTGATTGTCATGGTCGCTACAATCGCATCGATATCACCATTATTCAATAATGCCATCCTGGTTTTAGAAGTCACTTCTTTAAATTCAACTTTATTCTCATCACCAAGGATTTCTGCTGCAAGAGCTTTGGCAATATCAATATCAAAGCCTTCAACCTCTCCAGTACTAGGATTCTTCAATCCGAATAGTCTTGTATCATTTTTCACCCCAAAAACGATCTTATCCTTTTCCTTCACTTGTGCGAGAACATCTTTTTCTTTGTCTTTGCCTCCACCCTCTTCAGCTTTGTCTGAATCGTTCCCCCCGCCGCATCCAGCTAATAAAATGACAGCCAGTAAGGATAGCAAAGATAATTTTAACCATTTCTTTTTCTTCAACATGTAATTCACCCCTGTTTTTTTAATGATTTAATATACGGCTAAGGAATAAACGAGCCCTCTCTTCACGAGGATTGGCGTAAAACTCAGCCGGTGATGCCTCTTCTAAAACCCTGCCTTCGTCCATGAATACGATTCGATCCGCTACTTCACGGGCAAATCCCATTTCGTGCGTGACCACCACCATCGTCATACCTTCATGGGCAAGTGCTTTCATTACATCCAGTACCTCGCCAATCATTTCTGGATCCAAGGCTGAGGTAGGTTCATCAAATAGCATGATTTCAGGTCCCATTGCCAAACCTCTGGCAATCGCTACCCGTTGCTGCTGTCCACCTGAAAGCTGAGAAGGAAATGAATTCGCTTTATCTCCAATCCCCACTTTGTCCAGATACTTCAGTGCAATCTTTTTCGCTTCCTCTTCGGATTGCCCTAGAACTTTCCTGGGAGCAAGCATGATATTCTCGAGCACTGTTTTATGAGGATATAAGTGAAAATGCTGGAAAACCATACCGATATTCCGACGAAGTTTGTTTATGTCCGTCTTTTTATCCGCTACATTTAGACCATTTATTGAAAGGGAACCTTGCGAAATGGTCTCTAGACGATTAATGCATCGAAGCAGTGTACTTTTCCCTGAACCCGAAGGTCCGATGACCACTACCACCTCCCCCTTCTTAATTGTAAGATTAATTTCTTTCAATACATGGAAATCGCCATAATACTTATTCACTCGGTCAAAAACTATCATAATTAGCCCCCTGCCCAAAACTGAAAATTTATAATAATCAGAATTCTAAAAGCGTAATATATCACTCTCTTAACTCGAAACAAATCTTATGTATAATCCTTTCTTCAAAAATTATTTCCCAATATTTCATAATTCATCGTGAAAAGTCCATTTTTATTGTTATTTTAAACTAGTAATTCAAATAATATATTCAATATTCACATTTTTTATTATATATAATATTTCTTAAAATTACCATATAAACTTTAAATTGTTAAAAACGATATTATATTTCATGATATTATTGCTATATTTCATAAAACTGATAAATTTAAACTGATATCCATAAAAAAAATTCCCTCTTTTTGTAAAAATGCATTTATTTCCCGAAGGCTTAATACGCTCTTAAAAACACAAAAAGACAGCTATCGCTGCCTTTTTCATCATTCCTTTATCGCGTCTTCAAATGGCGCTGAATATAAACCCCTTGGCGCCAGCATATCCGTATCCGATTCACGGGTTTCCCCTCCGTGAGTATATGGACCTACTGGAAAAAAATCAAACAAATCACTTTCCTTATGTATGATCAAGAAATAATCGTATAAATCATCCATAAGTTCCTGATGTTCATCTATTTTCACGATTTCGCCATATTCATCAATTTCAAAGTTTTCATTTATCGCATCCTGAAGTTCCTCATTATTTGAATACGCGATATAAAAATCGACATCACCGCACTCCATGCATAGCAAGAGTTTTTCTTCCAGTGACTCTTCATAGGTTTTCAGAACGATTCCCTTTAAAATGGCATCAATCTTTCCAGTATTAGTCAGTTCAATTTTAGTCTGGAACATAAAACCCCTCCAATCAAATACAGGCATTAAAAAAAGTAAACACCAGTTTAACAAGCTTGCCCTTTAATTTTAAATGAAAATGTTTTGGACCTAAATCCAAGTCCACAAGTCGTTCACTAACCGCGAGGTCAAAGGTAATTCATATAATCTTTCCGGATCCCTCTTTTAATTAGCCAGGATTCTTCCGCTTCTTGTATATAATAAGTTTGCCCACATAATTAGAATGATAATCTCCTATAATACAAAGAAAAAGATGATTGGAAGCGTAATCAGGCTTAATGATGTACTTATGAACGTAGCACTTGATACGAATTCAGGCTCCGTATTGAATTGGAGCGCATACATCGTAGTGTTGGCCGCCGTTGGCATTGCAGCTACGATGATCATGATATGCCTGACCATATCACCCACTGGCAAGGCAAGAGATAGCAGGAAGGCAATGGCCGGTGACACGGCAAGTTTAAGGAGCAGCGAAACTGATAGCTTCCGATAGGCTATTTTTTTCAGCGAAATGTTGGCCAGCTGCATTCCCAGTGTAATCATTATTGTGGGAATCGCTGCATTTGCAACAAGGTTAATAGCTTCCATAACCGAATTGCTTAAAGGTACGTTAACGAACTGAAATACTGTACCGGCAATGGCTCCATAAACAATTGGCATTCGACATACTGCTTTAATCGCCGTTTGAACTCCGTTACCTTCCGGGCTGCCCTTCGCTGCGAAATAAATGCCGATCGTGCACATCACTAACTGCTGTCCCACCATAAGGATGATTGCATAATCGAGTCCTGCGGCTCCGAATAACAGGAAAATGACGGGTGTTCCGTAATTTCCGTTATTCATGAATGCAGATGCCAATATCATGCCGCTTGTCTCAGTGACTGTATAATTGCGAAAATAAGATATGATGTAGACTACCAGTATAAGAGAAAGACAAAGTACTATCGTGAATAAGAACAGGTAGAAATAATTAATCGTAAATTCTGCGGAATAAAAAGTCCGGAACACAAGAAAAGGTGACATTAAATATAATGCCATCGTGGAAATCGATTTTGTATCAAGTTTGAACTTTTTCTGACCGATGAACCCTAAAACAAAAATACCGAATATCGGTAAAAGAACTCCCAAAAACCCCATGCACTTCACCTTCATAATCTTAATGATTTTCTTTTAACAATATCAGTTTTATTATTATTTGTAAAAATTCTTTTAAACCATTTTGATTGCACGTCATATATTCTAACAAACCGATTTTTCTTTATTTTCAGAAAACAATATTCCATTTCCTATGCATATGGTATATTGTTTATTATATTTACGTTAATAAACGTAACATCAGTAATTTAGGTTATAAATATATATGAAGGGGTGTTTTTAGTGGATGTAAAATTCATGGAGATGGCTGTTCAGCTTGCATATGAAAATGTATTGGCGAAGAACGGAGGACCTTTCGGTGCTATAATCGTAAAAGATGGCAAAGTCGTAGGCAGAGGATGTAATAATGTGACAACGGCCAACGATCCTACTGCTCACGCCGAAGTACAGGCGATTCGTGATGCATGCAGGAATCTCGACAGCTTCCAGCTTACAGATTGTGAAATATACACTAGCTGCGAACCATGCCCCATGTGCATCGGTGCTATTTATTGGGCACGTCCAAAAGCCATTTATTACGCATGCACTAAAGAAGACGCTGCAATTATCGGCTTTGATGATCACTTTATATACAAAGAACTTGCCCTGCCAATGGAAAATCGCACGATTGAAATGAAACAATTGTCTTTTAATGACCATGATTTACCATTCCGCACATGGGAAACCAATACGGAAAAAGTGAAATATTAATCGGATATATTTCGCCAAAGGGGTTACGAATATGAAAAAAAAATTGCTTAAAAGGAGAATTGACGTTGCAGCAGGAAGAACACCAGCAGATTGCGTCATTAAAAACGGGCAAATCATAGATGTTTTCAATGGGGATATCTATACAGGCGACATTGCGATCGTCGATGGTTACTTTGCTGGAATTGGGCATTATGATGGTATTTCACAAATCGATGCTGCAGGAAAATTCGTATGCCCTTCCTTCATTGATGGCCATGTTCATATAGAATCATCGATGGTCAGGCCATATGAACTTGCAAAAATCCTCCTTTTACATGGTGTGACCTGCATCGTTGCAGACCCTCATGAAATTGCCAATGTTTCTGGCAAAAAGGGCATGGAATATATGATTGAACAATCCGCTCAACTTCCTTTTGACTTTTACGTCATGATGCCCTCTTGTGTACCTGCTACGGAGTTTGAACATTCTGGTGCTGTCTTAAGAAGTGAAGATTTAATTTCCTTTTATCAAAACCCGAGAGTGCTTGGTTTAGCCGAAGTCATGAATTTCCCTGCCGTTTCACATACGGAGGAGGATATGCTGCAAAAAATATATGATGCAAATAGACTAGGCAAAAGCATCGATGGCCATGCAGCCGGATTATCCGGACAACAGCTCGATGTTTATATGAGTGCAGGCATAAAAACGGATCATGAATGCACTACTGCGGAAGAGGCAAAAGAAAGACTGCGTAAAGGTATGTATCTTATGATCAGGGAAGGCACGGTTGCCAAAGACTTAATAAACCTGATTCCAGTTATTAACGAGAAGAACTCCCGCCGTTGTTTATTCGTCACCGATGACCGGCACCTAGATGATATTGTATATGAGGGAAGTATCGATCACAACGTTCGACTTTCCATAGATACAGGTGTCCCGCCAATTACCGCCATACAAATGGCGACCATTAATGCAGCAGAATGCTTTGGTTTAAAGGAACATGGTGCAATTGCACCTGGATACAAGGCAGACTTCCTTCTATTGGATGATCTTGATTCCATCACCATCCACTCGGTTTTTAAAGATGGAAAGCTTATCGTTCAAAATAATCATTTACTTAACTTTCCAGATGATAGGAAACAGGTTATTGATGACGGGTTGACGCACTCCGTTCATTTTCATGAAATAACCGAAGATGATTTGGCGATACCTTTTAAAAATGAGTTCGCTAATATTATTGAGATAACTCCAAACAGCTTGATTACAAAGCATTCGATTGAACCGGTCACACTTAATCATGATGGACTATTCCATTTCTCCGAACATGTTGATCATTTAAAACTTGCTGTTATTGAAAGGCATCATCTGACCAAACAATTAGGTCTTGGAATCGTCAAAGGACTTGGGTTGAAATCAGGTGCAATTGCCACTACAGTAGCCCATGATTCACATAATTTGATCATTGCCGGAACGAATGATCAGGATATGCTGCTGGCAGCAAAGGAAATCAAAAAAATGCAGGGTGGATTGACCGTAATCCAAAATGGGGAAATACTCGCTTCCCTTCCCCTGCCAATAGCTGGATTGATGAGTGAATGTGATTATATGGATGTGGTCCATTCATTGAATAAAATCGATGAGGCCCTATTGAAACTCGGTGCTAACAGGCATTTTAACCCTTTTCTTACACTTGCCTTCTTGGCGTTACCTGTCATCCCTGAAATCAAACTGACGGATCAGGGTTTATTTTCCGTTTCTGAGTTTAGGCATATTCCTATCGAAGCCTCAAAGCCAGTCGATTAAATTTGACCCCCTAGTCGGGGTTTTTTTCTTCGCACCCAAAAACCTCCAAAATAAAAAGGTTCCAAATCAACAGAATACGGGAAAAGGATATAAGGTATCATCTATGTTAAAATAAAAATAAACACAAATCTTTCTTGGAGGAGATAAATATGGTAAAACATGACCAACAGAACATTATTGGATACATAGGCACTTACACAAAAGGAAACAGCAAAGGTGTTTACCGATTTACTTTAGATACAGCAGAAGGAAAACTCAGCACACCGGTTCTTGCAGCAGAATTGACCGATCCGACTTATGTCGCCATCAGCCAGGACAAAAAGAATCTCTACGCCATTTTAAAAGAATCGGGCAGTGGAGGTGTTTCAGCCTATTCGATTAATGAAGATTCAGGTGAGCTTACCTTCTTGGGGAAACAACTGACACCAAACGGTTCTTCCTGCCATATTAGTGTTGACAGCAAGAAACAGGTCTTGGTCACTTCCAGTTATGGTGAAGGCGTGATTGAATCATATCCGCTTCATGACGATGCGACCCCTTTGCCTGTATCATCAACTGTTCAACATAAAGGTCAAGGACCGAATGAAGAACGTCAGGAAAAAGCACACACTCACTTTGCTGGTTTCACACCAGATGAAAGGTTCATTGCTGTAGTCGACCTCGGGATAGATAAAGTGATAACCTATAAAATACATAGTGGGATTTTGGAAGAAGTAAACAGCTTATCTGTTGCTCCCGGCAGCGGACCACGGCATCTGACCTTCCACCCAAACGGAAAATTTGCGTATGTTATGGCAGAATTGGTACCAGAAGTCATTGTTTTGAGCTTCGATAGTCAAACTGGAAGTTTTTCTGAATTACAAACGGTTCGGACCGTCCCGGAAGATTTCAAGGAAAATAACCAAGGAAGTGCCATTCATATTTCTGTTGACGGGCAATTCATATATGCTGCAAACCGCGGACATGACAGTATTGCCGTTTTCCAAATCAATCAAGAAACAGGCAAACTGGCATTCGTGGAACTGGTTTCTACCGAAGGTCACTGGCCACGTGATTTTTCATTGGATCCTAGCGGAAAATTCCTGATCGCTTCTAATGAACAATCAGGAAACCTGACACTATATGCACGGAATGAGCATGACGGAAAATTAACATTATTGCAAAAGGATGTTCAAGTTCCCTTCCCTGTTTGCGTAAAATTCTTATAATCTTAAAAAAAGGATTGAAGCTTGTACTACAGCTTCAATCCTCTTTTTTATATTCTTCTTTAATTCCATTTCTCCGCCATTTCGGGAAAATCTATATATGGGTTACGATTACCCTGCATTTCATGTATAGCCTGGTTTCTATGTTTTTCATAAGTGCTGACTGGAAAAAGCTGATGCCATTCCAAAAGCAGTGCCAGGTCGATTTTGCTGCTATCGATGATTCCTTCATATCTGAGTAAAAAATACAAAGTTGCCCTCGCCACGATCCCTTTTCCGTATTCAGGCTCGAATTTACTTTCGTCTGATTTTCCGCAACCCGCTTTTATACCGGCAGCCGATCTCTCAGGGATATAATCCTCAAAATCATGGTATGGATAGTTACTCCGGCTGCTATTACACGTTGGTTCACAAGCGAACAGATGATGCAAATCCCCCCTCATCGGTTCTTTTTTATCGAACCATGATTGAGGTACTACATGTTCACAATTAACGAGAATGTTCTCCGAATTTATTGATTCAATACCTCTTGACAACACTTCCAGTATACGGATATCTTCCTCAATCACTTGTACAGGATCCATCCCTTTACCGGAATACAGACTTTTCAGCTGGCCATTTTCCTGTAAGTCCACCCATGGGTAAACATGACGATGTGGTGAGTAGTTCAGCTGGTTTTTATGGGTTGCCACAAGTAGGTCCTTCAATCCTTCCCGGTCCAAGGAACCATCTTTGTAGTATGCTAGCTTAAGTTCCTGATCTTTGGTTTCATCATAGTATTCGCGGTTTTCATTGAAGTTGACTAGTGCAGCCATTGCCATTTCCCGTTCTTTTTCAAGTACTTCAAAACTATACATCATCCACTCATCCCCCCGCTTCTATTAAAAACCTAACATTTACCATAATTAAAGCTTAATAGAAAAAGACTGAAAAAAAAAGGTGCTTTAGAAGTGTCTAACGAAGAATTTCAATAAAATGGGTAAGGATTTTCGCCGTCATTCCCCAGATTACCCGACCATTATATAAGTAAAAATATTCTTCCATCTGTTTCGGCTGCCATTTATAATTCTCCCCGCCAACGACTAAATCGTGGGGGAAGTTTTCATGCGGTTCCACTTTATATTCCACATGGTAAATTTCTGGCGGTTTTTCCATGAAAAAGGATAGCGGGACCGTAAAAATGGTTTCTACCTCAGCTGGATTAGGTATTATCCGTTGATGGTTACGAACAAACCCTGCATAAGGATAGACGATCATCCCAAATGGAGATACCAAATAATCGATAGGAAAGACATTATCTATATCTTCTTTTCTCAAATTAAGTTCCTCATATGTTTCCCTTAGGGCCGCCGCCTGTTCATCATGGTCCAGCTTGTCTATTTTTCCGCCGGGAAAACATATATCCCCTGGCTGCCTCCTCAGTTTGTGTGAACGTTCTTCGAAAAGAACATGAATTCCATCTTCTTTCTCTAGAAGCGGTACCAATACAGCATACTTTGAAAAATTCCCACTCCCTAAAATTTCAGGGATATGTAATGTTAGTTTTTTTGTTATATCTTCATTATTCATGTCCCTCACCTCTTCTGACGGTTAATATTGAGTTTCTACCACTCCTTATCATTCCATTTTCGAACATCTGCTATAACTAAGCAAGGAAAACGATTCCAAAATATTGCCTATAATTTCTACTAGATTCCTTTTCCTCTTATTCTTCCTTGATCATAGACAAAAGCACCGTTCAAAGTTCTAAAACGGTGCTAAAACTAAACGCATCAGTCTCATTTAAAAAGCATGTTTGTCTATCAACAGTACACGCGTAAACTTAATTGAATATTCAGGTTTTTCTATTTATTTTCATAGTTCAGCTAGCGTTCGCTTTACCGTCGTTATGATGAATGAAAAATCCTCTTCAGTTATACTAAGTGGGGGAGCAAGAGTCAGGACATTATTGAAACCCGCTACAGTATCACCATTTTTACCTATGATCAGCCCCTTTTCTTTACATGATGCAATCACTTTATTGATTTTGGAAAGTTCGATCGGTTGTTTTGTCAGTTTATCTTCCACTAGTTCAATCCCTACCAACAAACCTTTCCCTCGCACATCCCCAACATTGGGATGAGTTTTAATTTCTTCAAACTCTTGCAGAAAACGTAACCCTAACTCCTTAGACCGTTCTATAAGTTTTTCATTTTCATATATTTCAATATTCTTCAAAGCGACGGCACATGCAGCCGGATTGCCGCCAAATGTATTTACATGCCGAAAGCGGTCATATACATCTGAGCCAATATACGCTTCATAAATTTCACGTTTGACGGCTGTAGCGGATAATGGCAGATAAGCGCTCGTGATTCCTTTAGCCATTGTTACGATGTCTGGTTTTACATCATAGTTCATAAATCCGAATCTCTTACCAGTACGGCCAAACCCGCAAATGACCTCATCCGAAATGAGAAGGACACCATTTTTCTCACAAATTTCTTTGACACGTTTCATATAACCATCAGGTGGCATTAAAATTCCGCCCCCAGTGATGATTGGTTCCATGATGACCGCAGCAACCGTTTCGCTCAGCTCCCATGTAATGGTACGTTCAATTTCCGCTGCACTTTTTTCACCGCTTTCATCCTCTGGATTTCTGTAAGAATCCGGCGGTGCTACATGAAGAAATCCTGGGGCCAGCGGTTCATATTTGTATTTTCGCTGCGCCTGCCCGGTCGCTGACAGGGCACCCATTGAATTGCCATGATAGCCGCGATAACGCGAAATGAATTTATAGCGTCCATGTTCACCTTTTTGCTGATGATACTGCCGCGCAATTTTAAAGGCAGTCTCATTTGCTTCTGAACCGCTGTTAGAGAAGAAAATCACATAATCCCCACCAAGCCATTCATTTAATTTCTCTGCTAGCTTAATAGCCGGAATGTGGCTATTCGTTAAAGGGGCATAAGGAAGTTCCTTCAGTTGCTCGTAAGCGGCTTCAGCCAGTTCCGTGCGGCCATAACCAACGTTGACACACCATAAACCTGACATCCCATCCAGGAATCGATTCCCATCAACATCCGTAATCCATGCTCCTTGCCCTTTTTTTATCACCATTGCCCCAGGGGTGGGTTCAGCCCCTTTCATATGATGCCACACATATTTACCATCCATCGCTTTAAGATCCTGACCCTGCTTTTCAACCTGCATAAGCTACACTCCTCCTAAAAAGATGTATAAAGGAAGGCCGACCACAATTTGAGCCGACCCCCTTTTTCCTATCAGTATCTTGCCGTTAACATTTTCTTTCTAGTGTAAAATTCCACTCCGTCTTTCCCATTGGCATGAAGGTCTCCATAAAAGGAACTTTTATAGCCGGAAAATGGAAAGAATGCCATTGGCGCGGGTACCCCAAGATTAATGCCAAGCATCCCTGCATCAATTTCTTCGCGAAATTCCCTGATGGCTTTTGCACTATCAGTATAGAGGCAGGCACCATTGGCAAATTCTGATTGATTGGTCAATTCGATTGCTTCTTCAAGTGTATTGACCCGTACTATGGATAAGACAGGAGCAAAAATTTCATCACTCCATATTTTCATGTTTGTTTTTACATGATCAAATAATGTCGGTCCAACGTAATAGCCATTTTCCTGATCGCCTTCATTCCTGCCATCACGAAGGAGGACAGCTCCTTCTTTCTCCCCGATTTCAATATATTGTTCTGTTCTCTTTTTATGAGTATCACGAATCACAGGCCCCAAGAAAACGTCCTTATCCATTCCATTTCCTATCTTGATGTCATCCGCTGCAGCCTTTAATCTCTCAACGAGCGTATCTCCCACTTCTCCCACCGCAACAACCACTGACGCAGCCATGCAGCGCTCGCCTGCAGATCCGAAAGCGGCATTCGTAATGTTCGTTACCGCATTATCCAAATCCGCATCAGGCATGACGATTGAATGATTTTTCGCTCCTGATAAAGCCTGGACACGTTTTTTATTGGCAGCTGCCGTTTTGTATACATACTCTGCGACAGGCTGGGATCCAACAAATGATACCGCTTTAATGTCTTCATGTTCCAATATCCCATTCACGACATCGTGGGCACCATGGACAATATTGACAACTCCATCCGGAACACCTGCTTCTGTCAATAATTCCACAAGACGGTTGGCCAATAGCGGTGTCCGTTCTGAAGGTTTTAAGATAAACGTATTTCCACAAGCTATTGCCAGCGGGAACATCCAACATGGTACCATCATCGGGAAATTAAACGGCGTAATCCCTGCAACGACACCCATTGGATAACGATACATGCCAGATTCAATACCTGGAGAAATATCAGGAAGCTGGCTGCCCATCATCAAGGTAGGCGCACCTGCTGCGAATTCCACGCATTCAATCCCCCGCTGAACCTCACCATATGCTTCTGTATAGCTTTTTCCATTTTCGATTGTGACCAGCTTTGCAAGCTCATCCCAGTGTTCTATCAATAATTGCTGATAACGGAATAAGAAGCGGGCTCTTTTTGGAACGGCGATCTTTTTCCATTCTTTATACGCCTTTTTAGCAACCTGCACCGCTTGGTTTACATCTTCCTTTGTTGAAAGGGGAACGATCGCCAAAACTTCTCCTGTTGCCGGATTAGGCACTTGTTCATGTTTCGATGTTGTGGAATCCACCCATTTGCCACCGATATAATTTTTCAACGTTTTTACTTCATTTATTACTGCCATTAAAGAAACCCTCCATTTCAACACGATTTTATAGTTTCATTATATTTTTCAAACGGACTTTTTACATTAGACGTTTTGTATAGTTTTTGATTCAATATTTGCACATATTGTTTGTTTTTGATTTTCCAATATTTATAATTTCAAAACCGATGTATTTTTCCTTATTTCTTCTTTAATCAGCAGACTCCAAAGCCATCATTTTATAATGGAATATAGCTTTAAGTCTTGATGCTTTCCCTTTACAAACATTCCTTTTCTAATGATTCCCTCAATAGACATACCAGCCTTTTGCATGACGCGTTCTGAACCCATATTTTCAACGAAGCACCTTGCTTGTATACGAACTAGGTTCATATTTTCAAAGCCAAAGGCGATTATCTTTTGCGCTGCCTCCGTCATCAAGCCATTCCCCCAATATTCGGGTGCAAGCACATACCCGATTTCTGCACTATGATGATCAACCTGCCATGAAACAAAATCAATAGTACCAATCAACTTACCACTTTCCTTGTGTTCTATGCCCCATGGAGCGATTTTCTTATCCTCATAATTTTGCAGGATAAACCTGATAAAATCTTTTGTATCACATAGGGAACGATGAGCTTCCCATGTGACGTAACGGGAAACTTCACTGTTGGATGCATAAGCGAACATGTCTCCGGCATCATTCATGGTGACTTTCCTCATGATCAAACGTTTTGATTCTATAATAGGCAGCTGTCCATATATGTCTTTCACGTTCATGAATACACCCCATTCCATTGATTATTAGTATTATAGCAAGATTGTTAAGCATTCGCTTTCCCGATTGAAAGATTTTCAAAACTTACGTATAATTCAGAAAAAAAGATACAGGAGGTTAGTTATGCCAAAAAGAAAACTAATAATAAGCCAAAATTTGAATGAGCTCTTACTACAGAAAATTAAAGAATTGGTTCCCGATTGGACGGTTATCACCGGAAGATCTCCGGAAATATGGAGAAATCATATAGCCGATGCTGAAGTGATCGCAGGCTGGAAAGCGGAAATGTCTGTATCGATTGATGCAAGCGAAGTAAAATGGATCCAGACATGGAGCGCCGGAGTGAATGCTTTACCCCTGGAAAATTTAGAACAAAGGAATGTTCAGATTACAACTGCAAACGGTGTTCATGCGTATCCCATTTCAGAGACTATTTTCGCGTTAATGCTTGCCTTAACAAGAAAAGTAGATACATATATTAAACAACAGCAGACAAAGACTTGGCATCACGCACATATGAAGCAGGAAATTCATGAAAAGACCATCGGAATCATCGGTGTCGGAAAAATCGGAAAGGAAACCGCAAAAATTGCCAAGGCTTTTGGCATGACAGTGTTAGGAATGCGCCATTCGAATAAATCAGAAGAATTTGTCGATGAGATGTTCACACAAAAACAATTGAATGATCTTCTTCCAAGATGTGATTATATTGTCGTGACATTACCTTTGACCCCAGAAACAAGGTATATGTTCGGGAAAAAGGAATTCAAGTTAATGAAGCGCTCCGCTTTTTTCATTAATATAGGAAGGGGAAATCTCGTCATTCAAAACGATTTGGTTCAAGCGCTTATGGACAAAGAAATTGCGGGTGCTGGACTTGATGTGTTTGAAACGGAGCCACTTCCTGAGAATAGCCCACTATGGGAGTTGGACAATGCAATCATCACGCCGCACACATCCGGAAATACGGAATTTTACGACCAAAGGCTCATTCATGATATTTTCATGCCGAATTTAAAGAACTATCTAAATGGTAAAAAACCTTCAATAAATTTACTTGATTACAAAAAAGGGTATTAAAAATTGTTCACCGAATGTGTACATAAATAATCTTCCCATGTTAGCTTGCAGATTCCGACATTATCTGTTATATTTAAAAAGAATTATTTTTGTTCGGGAAGATTGATAAGTGAAAAACTTTTCGTCTAATGATTGAGCAAGGGTAGTAACACAATGTGTGGATTCACACTAGGAGGCAACAACAATGGAACAAGGTAAAGTAAAATGGTTTAACGCAGAAAAAGGATTTGGCTTCATCGAACGCGAAAACGGAGACGATGTATTCGTACATTTCTCAGCTATCCAAAGCGAAGGATTCAAATCATTAGACGAAGGTCAAGAAGTTACTTTTGAAGTTGAGCAAGGTCAACGTGGACCACAAGCTACTAACGTTCAAAAAGCATAATTTTAAATACAATATATAACGGACCCTACTTGTAGGGTCTGTTTTTTTTGATTAAAAAAGCAATCATAAAAAAACCCTATTCACGGGGAATAGGGAACATGAAACAAGTTTAGTAAATGGTAAACCCAGTATAACACACTAAGAATAGAAACCCTAATTTATCCGAAAAGTAAAAATTATCACGCACTTCCCCTGGTTTCCCTGGGCCATTCCATTCAATCATTTCTTATCCACTTCATATGTTCGATCCGTTCCCCAAGGATAAAACGGAGGCATATCACTACTGCTTTTCATCTTGAAATCAGCTTTCCTTTTTTCGAGGAAAGCTTCGATCCCTTCTAGTGCATCCGCTTGTTTTCCGGTCCAATGAATCATTTTCGATTCTATTTTGTGTGATTCAACAGGATGGTTTGCACCGAGCATGGTCCACATTAATTGCCGGGATAACGTCACAGAAACGGAAGATGTATTTTCCGCAATGTCTGTTGCAATTTCCATAGCAGCAGACATCAATTCTTCTGGCTCGACGATCTTGTTTACCAACCTTCCCTCATATGCTTCACTGGCCGAAATCATCCTGCCGGTAAAAATCCATTCGGAAGCTTTGCCCATTCCGACAAGCCTGGGTAAGAACCAGCCGCTGCATGCCTCCATCGTTATCCCCCGCCTCGCAAATACAAAGCCCATATTTGCATCTGTTGAAGCGATTCTAATGTCCATGGGCAAAGTCATTGTTATCCCAATCCCGACTGCCGCTCCATTAATGGCAGCAATCATAGGTTTCTTCATCTCGAAAATCCGTAATGACAACATTCCTCCTGCATCGCGGTATTCAACCAAAGGAGTGTGATCCATAAACGTTTCTGCACCTTTTTCCAAATCCATTCCAGCACAAAAAGCATCCCCAGCGCCAGTTAATATGACGGCTCTTACGTCATCATTTTCATCCGCTTCATTAAAAGCGCGAATCATCTCCTCACACATCTTTTCATTGAAAGCATTCATTCTCTCTGGACGATTAAGAGTAACAATCATGACACGATCGACGATCTCACTAGTTATCGTGGAATACAATAACAGTCCCTCCTTCTCTCACAAATTGAAACATTCAACAGAATTTTATATTTACATATAATTACATTTTATATGTTTTATTTTCAGATTCCTAGTTTTTTATTTTGACATGCTGATAAATAATTTGATAATCGTTTCTATTCTAAAAATATTTTACATAAATGTGTAAAAAAAGACCAGTCGCAAATGCAACTGGTTTTTTTGTTTACCAATATAAATGACAAGCAACGAAATGCCCTGGTTTTTGTTCTTTCCATTCAGGTACAGCACTGGAGCATATCTCCATCGCCTTAGGACAGCGCGTCCGAAATACACAGCCGCTCGGCGGATTGATTGGACTTGGTACATCGCCTTTAAGGACGATCCTTTCCCGTTTAATAGTCGGGTCTGGTATCGGCACTGCGGATAGCAAGGCCTGTGTGTATGGGTGTAGCGGATCTTTCGTTAAAGAATCACTATCCGAAAGTTCCATCATTCTTCCAAGGTACATGACTAAAATGCGATCTGAAATATACTTGACCATCGATAAATCATGCGCGATGAATAAATAAGTCAATCCCATTTCTTTTTGCAGTTCTTTTAATAAGTTGACCACTTGGGCCTGTATCGAAACATCCAAGGCAGAGATTGGTTCATCACAAACGATGAATTTAGGATTTAAAGCCAATGCCCTTGCAATTCCAATACGCTGGCGTTGTCCGCCACTGAATTCATGCGGAAAACGAGTGATATGTTCCGGACTTAAACCAACCAGCTTTAACAGGTCTTCCACCCGTTTTCTTCGCTCTTTACCTTTTGATATCCCATGAATGGCAAGTGGTTCCCCAATCAATTCCTCCACCTTCATCCTTGGGTTCAAGGATGCGTAAGGATCTTGGAAAATCATTTGTATTTCACGGCGGATATGTGACATTTCCCCGGGTTTGTAATCGAAAATATTTTTCCCCTGAAAAAGAACTTCTCCATCAGTCGGTTCATATAATCGAGTGATTGTACGACCTGCAGTCGACTTACCGCAACCGCTTTCCCCAACAAGACCGACAGTTTCCCCTGGATAGATTTTGAGATCCAAACCGTCTACCGCTTTAAGCGATTGAGAACCGATAGGAAAATGCTTCTTCAGATTCTTTATTTCAACAAGAGGAGAATTTTCGTTGTATGTCTTTTCTTTTACGGCCTTATTTTTCAGTGAAACCATTGGTTCTCCTCCTTTATACATTAGTCGGTGCTTGTACCTGTGCTGCCTTGGCCATCGGGTGGTGCAGCCAGCATGCGGCTGTCTGACCTTCTTCCACTACTTCAAGCTCCGGATCATGGTCTTTGCACACTTTCATTGCTGATTCACATCTTGGGTAAAATGGGCATCCTTTTGGCGGATCCAATAAATCCGGTGGTGATCCGATAATCGGAACCAACGGAGCCGTTTTTTCCATATCCAGCCTTGGCACCGTTTTAAGCAAACCTCTCGTATAAGGATGCTGCGGGTTTGAAAATATAGCCTCTACCGTACCCGTCTCAACAACCTTGCCTGCATACATGACGACTACCCGTTCACAAGTTTCCGCAACCACACCTAAATCATGAGTGATTAAAATGATGGAAGTATCCATTCTTCGTTGGATATCTTTCATCAGTTCCAAAATTTGCGCTTGTATCGTTACATCCAATGCAGTTGTAGGTTCATCGGCAATCAGTAATTTCGGTTCACAAGCAAGGGCCATCGCTATCATTGCCCTTTGGCGCATACCACCTGAAAACTCATGCGGATATTGCTGCATCCTTTTTTCCGGCTGTGGAATACCTACTAGTTTCAGTGTTTCCAACGCCCGTTCGTATGCATCATTTCGGGACATGTTTTTATTATGCTTTAAAATGCCTTCCATGATCTGGCTGCCGATTTTTGTCGTTGGATTGAGCGAAGTCATCGGATCCTGGAAAATCATGCTGATTTCATTTCCGCGAATCTTCTGCATTTCCTTTTCACTCATTTTAAGAAGGTCTTTACCGCCAAAGTTTATCGACCCTTTTCCATACTCTGCTGGGGGTGTTTCCAATAATCTCATGATAGATTTCGCTGTAACACTTTTGCCGCATCCGGACTCCCCAACAATCGCAACGGCTTCCCCTTTTTTCACGTCAAAATTCACACCGCGAACCGCTTGCACTTTTCCTGCATAAGTATGGAAGGTGATTTGTAAATCGTTGACTTCTAATAGGTTCTCCATCATCGTCCCTCCTATTCTAGTAATATCACATCATTATGTTAGGACTCATTTATTTCCGTAGTTTTGGATCTAAGGCATCCTGCAATCCGTCACCAGCCACATTGAACGCGAACATCGTTAAGGAAATCAATATTGCCGGGATTAAAAGTTGATAGAAATTCCCTACCAGAATGCTTCCCAGTGCATCACTTGTCAATGTTCCCCAGCTAGCCTGAGGTGCCGGAACTCCCAGTCCCAAAAAGCTAAGTGTAGCTTCGGCAAAAATGGCAGTAGGTACAGTCAACGTTAAATTGACAAGGATCGGTCCCATTGTATTTGGAATCATGTGTTTTCTTAAAGTCCAGCTCGTATTGGCTCCAGAGATTGTTGCAGCATGGATATATTCATTCTCTTTCAGTTGTAAAACCTGTCCCCGTACCAGTCGCGCCATTGGAATCCACCCCGTAATCGACATCGCAATGATGATTGGCAGAATACCAGGTTTTAATACGACCATCATTAAAATAACCATCAATAGGTAGGGAATCGCATAGATCACCTCAGCGAAACGCATCATGATATTATCCGTGCGTCCACCGCGAATGGCTGAAATCCCGCCATAAAGGACACCAATTAAAAAGTCAATCAACGCGGCCATCAATCCAATGAACAAAGATATCCTCGCACCATACCAAGCTCGCGTAAATAGATCCCTTCCTGATGAATCCGTTCCAAACCAATGCTCGCTATTTGGGCTAAGATTCTTTTTCTCGAAATCTTGTCCATAATAAGTATATCCGTTAATGTACGGACCAAAAATCGCCATCAAGACCAAGAGGATTATAAGAATAAATCCAGTCATGGCCAGCTTATTTTCTTTAAATCGACGCCAGACGTCAGACCAATATGAAACTGTAGGTCTTGCTATTTTTTCAGCTTCCTTAAAGTTGCCTTCGGCGGGTTGGAACATATCTTCGGTTAAATGCACTTTATCTGCCATTATTTCTTCTCCCCCGTCACTTTAATTCTAGGATCAATCAACGTATAGGCTATATCAACGATGAATATCAATAGAATAAGCACCGCACTATACACAATTGTGGAACCAAGAATCACCGGGTAGTCCCTGTTGGATATTCCCTTTACGAACATATCTCCCATGCCAGGAATACCAAAAATACGTTCAATGATGAAGCTTCCTGTCACGATATTAGCCGTAAGGATGCCCAGAACCGTGATAATCGGCAATAACGCATTCCGAATCGCATGTTTGATTATGACACCGCTCCGTTTCAATCCTTTGGCTTTTGCTGTCAAAATGTAATCCTGCCCCATTACTTCAAGCATGCTTGTCCGCATCAGTCTCGCGATGAAAGCAAGCGGCATCATGGAAAGGGCAATGGATGGTAAAATGGTATGCTGCCATGTCGCCCATGTAGCAACAGGGAATATATTCCATTTAATTGCAAAATAATTGATTAAAATAGTCGCCAGGATAAAGTTAGGAACGGAAATCCCTACGATGGCAATGATCATTGATAAATAGTCGGGCCATTTATTTCTTTTCAGTGATGCCACGACACCCAAAATGAGCCCAAAGAAGATGGCAATCACCAAAGCTTGTGCCCCTAAGTGCAAGGACACCGGAAACCCCTTCAAAATGTAATCATTCACGGAAATGGATGAAGATTTCAATGAAGGACCAAAATCAAATTGAACGACTTCCAATAAATAATTCCCATATTGGGTCAACAACGGCTTGTCCAATCCATAGTGGACTTGAAGGTTTTCATAAACAGCAGGAGGCATGGCTCCTTCTTTTGCAAATGGATTTCCCGGA
The DNA here is from genome assembly GCF_054600815.1 of Peribacillus sp. N1. Taxonomy (NCBI): domain Bacteria; kingdom Bacillati; phylum Bacillota; class Bacilli; order Caryophanales; family Bacillaceae; genus Peribacillus; species Peribacillus sp. N1. The sequence goes on from NZ_BAAHZO010000001.1 coordinate 983,586, forward strand.
ATCGTATGCATTATGATGAACGTTAATGTAATAACAGCCCATAAAGTAATAATCGCCCATTTAAAACGGTTTAATGTATATCTCAACATGGTAATCACCCCAATCATCGATTTTCTAAGAAGTTGAAAACGGAAATGAATGCATGAAATATTCAAATTCGCAATTGAAAAATGGGGTATGTCCTTAATCGGACATACCTCCCATTTCACTATTATCCTTCTATTATTTTTTATCCGCGTAAATAAAGTTCGGATAAGCGTTAATCGGAGCAAAAACTCCAGTAACATTCGATTTAACCATATATGGTTTTGTATAGAAGTAAACCGGAAGGATCGGCATTTCGTCAATCATGACTTTCTCTGCTTTATGCAAAGCATCCATGCGTTCTTTTGGATCCATTGTAGATTTTGCTTCTTTTAATAAATTATCATATTCTTTGTTTGACCAACCTGCATCATTATAGGCGCCGTCCGTTTCCCAAAGCATGAATGTCATCGGGTCAACATAGTCACCAACCCATCCTGCACGGGAAATTTCAAAGTCACCAGCTTTTTCACGGTCAAGCTTAACTTGGAATTCTGCATTTTCAAGTGTCACTTCAACACCCAGGTTATCACGCCACATTCCTTGAACCGCTTCAGCAATTTTCTTGTGTGAATCTAAAGTGTTATACAAAATTGAAAACTCAGGTAATTCTTTCATGCCTTCTTCAGCAAGTCCTTCTTTTAACAATTTCTTAGCTTCGGTAACATCTTCCTTAAATAGGTTACCTGTATTTTCCTGGAAATCTCCAGATGCATCAGGAATACCCGGAGGGACTACGCCGAAAGCAGGCTTTTGTCCGCCTTGAGCAACATTTTCGGTGATTTTTTGACGCTCGATGGCCATTGAAAGCGCTTTCCTTACTTTAGCATTATTGAAAGGTTTCACTTCTGTATTAAAGTTGTAATAGTAAACGGCAAGTTCTTTGCCCATTTTGAATTCTTTATCATCAGAATTGACCATTTGACCTTGAATATCCACTGGCAGTGGATAAGCGAGGTCCAATTCGCCACTCTGATACATTTGCCATGCTGTATTTTCATCTTCAATTAGAGCAAAGTTAACCGCATCCAATTTGATTTTATCTTTATCGTAGTAATTTTCATTCTTTTCGATTTTCAGGCTTTCTTTATGTTTCCATTCCGTTAATTTGAACGGCCCGTTTGAAACGTGAGTTTTTGCATCCAAAGCCCATTTCGGATTTTCTTCCTGTACCTTTTTATTGATTGGATAGAAAGTATAGAAAGAAGTCAAGTCAAGGAAATACGGTGTAGGCTGTTCCAAAGTAACGACTAATGTATGTTCGTCTGTCGCTTTAACCCCTACGTCCTCTTCCTTCCCTTTCTTACTGTTGTAAGCTTCCCCGCCTTTAAGATAATAAAGTTGGTAAGCATAGTCAGCAGCCGTTTCCGGTTTCAAAGCATATTTCCAAGCATATTCGAAGTCATTGGCTGTAAGCGGATCTCCATTTGACCATTTCAAACCATCTTTCAATTTGAATGTCCAAGTTAATCCATCTTCACTGATTTCCCATGATTCTGCAGAACCAGGTACGATTTTGCCTTCTTCCGTTTTCTTTGTCAGTCCCTCAAACGTATGTTCAAGGATCCATGATTCATGAGTGCCTTGTGCATTTGCAGGGTGAAGCGAACCAGGTTCACTCGAATTGTTTACATTTAATACCTTTGATCCGGATGAGTCACCCGAGCCACCTTCTTTTTCATTCGAAGTTTCCTTCGAACCGCCATTGCATGCCGCAAGCATAAGCATGATGGCCATAAGAAGAGCAAGCACTGAAAATTTAGACTTTTTCAAAAAATATTCCCCCTCATCTTTAATCTTTCTTAGAATAATCACATTTAAGAGATTATCCTTCTAACACCTATTAATCTTTCGTATAGTACAAATAATGTCAGCGAGGAAAGTTAGAAGCATTCATTACAGGAATTCACCAAAAAACAACTAGCGAACCGTTTGCATAAATCTGTATTTCTACCTATAAAAGCAATTAATGCAGTTTACTAGTTAAAAATCACCCTCTTTTTAACCTCGCTAAGGATACTATACCTCGAATTAAAGATGTTGAATTTTAAGTATATTACGAATAAATCAAAAAATCAATAAACCAGTGAGTACTTTTTCACAATATAGTAATTAATTGCTAATCAATTCGATCTAGATACTAGGTAAATAGAAATGATCACCTGAAAGGACTTCCGACTTCCAGGTGTTTTTCCAAACACCTCTAAATCAGTATTCATATAGGTTCTCTTGTCTATTTATTTCTAAATATTCTAATAATTAATGTTAGGTTGGTTACTAAGACCACCTTCCTAGCAAACCATCCACTCTCAAATAATATATTTTAGTAGGATAATGCATTACTTCATTAAAATATTTAGTTCTTTTTAATCGATATTCAAATAATAGTTAATAACTATAGTAGAATAGAAATATCCCTTCATTCTCCCCTATATGTACCCGTCGTTTCAATGAAAAATGACCCTTCTTCATTTATGATTAAATAAATATAATGACACGAAAAGTAAACATATGCCTGCCACCTTTTTCGCGTCCAATGGGATGCGAACCCCTCCAAATAAACCGAAATGGTCAATGACAGCCCCGATTAGTATCTGGCCTGCGATAACCCCGACCAATGCAGGTGCCACTCCAATCTGAGGGACAACCAATATAATAACAATGACATAAATAGCCCCTAACAGTCCGCCTATCAATTGCCATTTTGGTACAGAAGCTACCGCAGAAATATTTCCATTTCCTGCAAACAAAACAATAAATAATAAAGCGAGTGTCCCGATTCCAAACGAAATGAAAGAAGCCTCAATGACCCCCACTTTTTTCCCTAATCCACCATTGATTTGTCCTTGTATGGCAATGGTGATGCCACCTAGGACCGCAAGCAACGGAAATAGTATCTTCACAATGATTTTGCTCCTTTTTATGTCCACCCGGACTGATTAAATGAATTCGCATTCCATTTTAACATGAAAAATATGTATATTGTCCATTACTAATATAAAATCATCTGCAAATAAAAAACTGGCACTTGGGCCAGCTGCAATCTTCTATATTAAACTAAAATCTATTTGATCCCTGAACACTTTGTTGCCGTAACTGGCAATACTCTGTGCTTAACAAGGAAAACACAAGGGCATCATGCGATTGTTCACGAAGAAATAGATAACTTCGGAGGCTGCCTTCCTCTTTGAATCCAAATTTCTTCAATAGGTTTCTGGATGCAATATTATCCTTGAAAGTTAAAGCGGCGATTCTTTGTAGTTTCAATTCTTCAAAGCAATAGCGCAATACTTCGTCGACAGCTTCAGACGCAAGGTGTTTCCTCCAATATTCAGGATGGATTTCATATCCTATTTCGGCGCGTTTGTTGGCTAGGCTCAATTGATTCAGGCCAACGGTACCGATGAATTTGCCTGAATCCTTTAAAATGACTCCCCATCGCATCCCACGTTTGTTTATATAGGCACTTTTAAACGAGTCGATTAAGCGACGGGCATCTTCTAATAGAGTTAAACTTTCTATCCCATCATATTTAGTCACTTCATCTTTAGAGAGGATTTCAAATAGACTCTCAGCATGATGGTAACCTATTTCGATTAAACGCAGCCTTTCTGTTTCCAATTCCTTAAACCACATCGAAGAATCCCTCCGTATATTCAGCTGTCTACTTATTTCTATTCATGAATAAGAGATACCTGTTTTAATGGACAATACTTTTTGAAAAATTCCTTTCCTTAACGTACAATGCCGAGTCCTCATGTCCACCCTTTGTAATCAAATCCCTGATGATTTGGGAAAGGATGACACTGTAAACCGTTCCATTCCCGCCATAACCCAATAAGAAGTAGCAATTAGGATGGTCAGGATACATTCCTATTGTCGGTAAGCCATCATGGGTCTCACCAAAAAAAGCTCCCCAATAATAATCAGCCGAAATCCGATTCTCTAATTCTGGAAACAAATTGACAAGCCGCTTTAATAATTTATCTCTTTTGTTCAAAATCATTGAATCCCTTTTATCCAGATAACCGGTCGATTCATCAAGACCACCAATGATAATTCGATTGTCAGGAGTTTTTCTTGCATATAAATAAGGCCGTGCCGTTTCCCATATCATCATATTATCATGCCATTTAGCTTGATCTGCTATTTGATTGGTTGCGATGGCATACGAACTGAGAATCACTGCATTTTTATCCTTCACCTCTTCTTGGGCTTCATACCCAGTTGCGAAGATGACCGTCTGTGCATGTATCGTATGTCCGGTTTGGGTAAATAACTGGGTTTGATTCTCTTTTAATATCTTCCCATTGATTTTTGTTTTTGAATAGACACGTACGCCTTTCGAAACTGCCTTTTCAATCAATAAATGTGCATGTTTATAAGGATTGATTTCAGCATCATTATCTGTAACCAGCGCTCCTGCTTTCGGAAATGAAAATTTCCGGTTAATCTCTTTTTCAGTATAATATTCAACAGGGAAATTGCGGGATTTCAGATTATTATATTCTTCTTTAAGCATAGAAACATCCTTGGGATTGGATGCATAGTATAAGCTTTTTCTAATTTTAAAATCCGGGTTTTCCTTTAAACTTGGAACAACCTCTTTTTCAAGTATCCGAATGGCGTCCAAACAACGCAGAACATGCCGCGTCCCAGCTTCTTCTCCAAAACTATGAATGAGGGATGTTAATGTTTTATCATTTGAATACTGTAAGAGTCCAGTATTCGCAACCGTACTCCCTTCACTTATATCCCGTTTATCGATCAGAACCACATCCAGACCCGTCTCTGCCAAAAAATAGGCACAGTGCGCCCCCGATGAACCACTCCCCACTATACAAACATCACATGAAAGATCCTCTTCCAGCATTGGGTATTCTTTTGCTTCAAATGTATCTTTCCAAAACAATTTGCCTGCCTTTAAATCCATACAAGTTCCACCCTTAGGATAATTTATTAGTTCAATCATATTTAGTTACATATAACTATATCGTTTTGATGTTCTTATTGTTTACCCTGACAAACACGGCCTGCAAACGTAAAATGATTCTTTATCTACATGTAATGATCCTACCAATTTATCAAAAAGCCCTATGATTTTGATTTACCATATACTCTCCCAAGTTATATGGACCCGTATTTTGTATGTTCTTATTCGATACCTTTTTCCCATTCCAATAAAGAATGTTAATGAGCTAATTTTACACAAAACTATTTTTATAGCATACTATACTTCCAATCCAGATATTCTACTAGGAGGAATCAAAATGAAGAAAATCATCATTTTATCAGCACTGTCTCTATCCCTACTATCTCCAAAAGTTGCAATGGGAGCCAATACATACGAGGTGGCAAAAGGAGATACCTTAACGAAAATTGCTTCTGAATATGATGTCAGCATTGACGAATTACTCAAAACGAACTCTGCTATAAAGGATGCAAATCAAATTCGAATCGGACAAATCATTAATCTTCCGGCATCCAACACAACAGTAAATCAAAAAGAAAGTCAATCAGTTGAACAGCGGGTTCTTAGTTTGGTTAACGAAGAACGTTCAAAAGCTGGCCTCTCTCCCCTTGAAATGGATACAGACGTTTCCAACGTAGCAATTCTGAAATCTGAGGATATGCGTGATAATAATTATTTCAATCATACAAGCCCGAGTTATGGATCGCCTTTCGATATGATGAAATCCTTTGGGATCAGTTACGAGTACGCAGGGGAAAATATCGCAGCAGGTCAACCTAGTGCGGATGCTGTCATGAAATCATGGATGAACAGCCCCGGACATAAGGCCAATATCCTGAACAAGAACTATACACATATTGGAATTGGGCATGTGACAGGAGGGAAATACGCCCACTATTGGACCCAGCAATTCATTGGAAATTAATAACGTTAGAGGCGGCAGGTTGCCGCCTCTTTTTTTATCCTTATATTTTAAATTTAATGCTTGCTATTATCCGTGAATATATACTTTTCTCACTTTATATTGAAAAGACGTCATATTAGTTTGCTCACTTCAATAATAAAACGCAATTCATAATTTTTGTTGTAGGGATACCTTGGAAAACACGTAAAGCAGTTATTTCGAACCATCTTTCATTATCTTACTGATAAAAATTAAATTATGTTAAAATAGAATTCTAGACATAGGTACAAAGGGGCAATTGTAATGAAAATAGAGGTTGGCTCTGTTATCAACGAATTACGAATAAAACAAAATCTTACAAGGGAAGAACTGGCTAAGGATATATGTGAACCTAATGCCCTGTCAGATTATGAAAGAAGCATCACTTCTCCAACCATTGATGAATTGGCACTTTTTGCGGATAAACTTAAAGTTGACCTGCCGTATTTCTTCACTACCAAAAATGAACCGATTTATAATTACATAGAAACGATAAAACTTTTGATTAACAAATACAAACGAACTCGTAATTATGAAGCAATCTATGAAATCGTCCAAAAAGAAATGGCAACTGCACCGGAAAAATCGATATCATTTTATCAATTCTTAAAATGGCATGAAGGTATCTCTTTTTTTTATTTATACAATGACAAACAAAAGGCTATAGAATTATTGAATGAGGCCATTCATATTACCATGGGTAAACGAGTCATTCTTCATCAACAGGAAATAGAAGTTTTAAATAGTATCGGGATCATCCATTTTAAAACGAAGAATTATGAAGAGGCCATCGCCATCTTCAATGAAGCACTGGAATTTATCGAGAATATTCCCCATGTGAATCAAGAAGGTACCATTATCGTAAGATCATTCATGGATTAGCACAAACATTGACTGAACTTCATTATTATCAGGAATCATTAAATTATACTCTTAAAGGGATCAACATTTGCAATTCGATAGAATCATTATATTTATATGCGGAACTCCATCTTTTAACTGGTAAAAATCTGGTTCATCTTCAACAACCTGAAGAAGGACTGCACTATATAAAGCAATCCAAGAACATTTTCAGCCTTCAAAAAAACGAAGAATTCGTACAAATTGCCGAACATGAATTGGAAAGCATTTTGCAATGCTTATGAACTTCAATGGATAAAAAAAGATAGAGATTGCTTAAAATCTCTATCTCAGACTGTAGACAAACTCGATGAAAATCGAGTTTGTCTACAGTTTTTTTTGGTTTTACAAATTTTGACGTTGATTTCCACTTCAGGCACACGCTTTCCGCGGGCGGTCCGGGAGCCTCCTCGGCGCACTTGCGCCTGTGGGGTCTCCCTTGGACTCGCTATTCCCGCAGGAGTCTCGCACACTCCCTCCAATCAACTATGTTTAAAATTTTAGATGGAACTCCTTTTGCCTATAATCTTTTTTGTTTTAAAATAGAACTATTAATACTTGAGGTGATGAGGATGCTTTCGAAACATAATTCTATTCAGCGAGACCAACTTGAAATGATTACTTTAGATCAACTGGTGCCGGCGAATCATTTGGTTCGTATAATTGAGGCTTCCATTGACTTCACTTTCATTTATGACTTGGTGAAAGATATGTATTCAGAGGTAGGACGCCCAAGTATTGATTCAGTTATTTTAGTTAAACTGACATTCATTCAATATACCTTCGGTATTCGTTCCATGCGTAAAACGATCATTACACTTTCAATAGCTATTCTATGTCAGCTATAATAGAAGAATGTAACCAAACTGGAGGAAAAAAAATTGACTAATAGATTAGGTTTAGTACTCGACGTAGAAACAACTGGTTTACGTCCCTCTTCAGATGAAATTATCGAGCTTGCCCTTATACTCTTTACATACAGCAGTGAAACAGGGGAAATCATTAATCTTGTTGATCAAAAATCATTTTTGAGGGAGCCTCTTTCCTATGGGGCAAGAAGGAATTATGATCAAGCATACAGAATTCATGGGATTCCATACAGCTCCGTCGAAGGAAAAAGTTTTCACGATGAAAAAATTAGATCCTTCATTGCCCGTACCGATTCTATTTTCGCACATAATGCTTCTTTCGATAGAAGTTTTCTCTACCAAATGTATCCGGAAATCAATGATCAAAAATGGTTCTGTACGATGCGGAATGTACCTTGGAAGCAATATGGATTTGAGAATAGTAAACTCTTAACATTACTGCAGGCACATAATATCACCAATTTTCAAACACACAGGGCTATGGACGATATTGCTTATCTAATGGAACTTATGAGAAAACCAGGTCCTTCTGGCCATCCTTATTTAAAGGATGTCATTGCAAAAAATCCGATGAAGAAATATGCACCTGCAACTCAAAAGACAAGGGTATAGCCGTTTCAATAATTACTTCATTGTTCAGGCTGCACCAATGTTTAGTCACAAACAAACCGTTGCCAATTCCGTTAGAAAATGAATACATTTCTTTACGATTGGTGTTATTTTAGGGGCACTTTTATTTTCCTGCATTTCACTTATTACCTGATATTTATCAAAAAACAGCGACCCATGACGGGTCGCTGTTTTTTGATCATTGTACAGTTGCTTTTTCCTGTTGTTCATTTAATGCGCCGTTCAATTTCTTATGCCGATACATAAAGTAAAGAAGTGATAATATTAATGCCGCAACGAGGAATATGGCCAATATGCCAAGATTATGCCACATGAAGCTATAATCTCCTGTTGAAATCACTGCCCGAAAAGCATTAATAGAGTAAGTCATCGGTAAGAACGGTGTGAATCCTTGCAGGAAGCCTGGAACCAATTCATTTGGGAATGTTCCGCCACTGCTTGTCAGTTGAAGAATCAAAATCAATAATGCTATGAACCGGCCAGGATTGTCAAAGGCCGAACCAAGGAACTGAATGATTGCCATGAATGTGCAGCTAGCAAGAATACTTACTGCAAAAAATAGCGGCAGGCTCGTAACATTGATTCCAAGGCCTAAAATTAAAATCGAGTCCACCAATATGGCTTGACAGATTCCTATGAGAGCCATGACGCTGTATTTACTAATAAACCAGCTAAATCCACTCGCCGGTTTAACAGCAGGGTCTCTTAACGGGAAAATGATTGTCAGAACGATAGCCCCGATAAATAAACTTAATGAAATTAAATATGGTGCAAAACTTGTTCCATAGTTCGGTACATTATTAATTGGTAATTTATCGACTTTAACTGGGCTTGCAAACATGTCATATACTTCTTCATTGGATTTTATCTTACCTGCTTCGTTTGCCCCGTCATTCAATTCCTCATGTAATTCTGCAGATCCATCTGAAAGTTTGGCGATTCCATCTTGTAACTTTATGGCACCATTCGCCAGTTCTCCCATACCGCTAGTAAGGCTGGATGAACCCTCCTTCAACTTATCCGTTCCCGTAACCAGACCTTTCGAACCTTCGGAAAGCTGTGAGGTTCCACTTGATAATTGCTTGGAGCCATCTTCAAGCTGATCAAGCCCGCTTACCAAGTTATTGCTGCCTTCGGTTAACTGTCCTAGCCCACTCTGAGCGGAATCTATACTATCGCCAAATGTTGTCAAACCAGACACCAATTGACCTTGACCATTTTTCAGTTCATTCGCCCCATTGGCGAGTTTATCCTGAGCTTGCTTTAATTGAGTGAAACCTCCGCTTAATGCACTTGTACCTTCACCTAACTGATTTGCACCATCACTAAGGCTATTTGAGCCTTTAGCAATTTCAGTTGCACTGGCTGATAGTTTCCCTACTCCTTCAGAAACTCCTTTACTACCTTCACTGATTCGGGTTAGAGAAGAAATCACTTCCTCCAAACGCGCTTTTTCTGCAGGATCATCCGCAGCTTCAGATTGTTGTTTCAATCCGGAAATAACCTCATCCAATCCTGCCGACACTTCAGATGCCCCCGCTTTTGCTTCGTTCGATGCTGCGCTCCAATCAGACAATGAACCTGAAAGCCGGGCAGCACCAGCCGCTACACCATTTGCTCCCTCAGTCAAAGCGGGCAGCTTTTCTTCTATTTGATTGAAGCCCTCTAATGACTGCTGCAGTCCAGAGGCCAATTCACCAGTTCCCGCTTCAGATTTCTTGGCTCCTTGCAAAAGCTCGGATTGCCCATCTTTCATTTGTCCAACACCAGAGCTGAACTGTTGTAACCCTTGATTGAGTTCTTTCGATCCTGCAGCTGCCGAACCGACCCCATTCGAAAAGGTCAATGATTTTTCAGCTAATTTTTCCAAGTTTTCATGGATCTCGACAGAACCTGAATGAAGGGAATCAATTCCTTCATCCACTTTTTTGGACCCTTCTTTGGCTGAGTTAATCCCTTCACCAAGTTCACTGGATCCGTTCTTCACTGTATCTGTCCCATCTTTCAATTCCCCAGCTCCATCACTGGCACTTTTGAGTCCGTCAGACACTTCGTTCAAATTATCGAACATTGACTCTGCATAGGTTTTCGTAACGGCTGACGATACCTCCCCTTTAATTCTCTCCGAAGCTGCGTCACCTATTTTAGTCGATATATAGTTGAACCCTTCATTGGACGTATAAATCAAATCAAGTTTTTCCGGATTGTCCTCCTGTAAGGTCGTTGCATTCTTCGAAAAGTTTTTCGGGATTTCTATTTTCATGTAATAATCTTGATTTTCAAGACCTTCATTGGCTTCTTTTTGACTAACGAAATGCCAATCGAAATCCTTCTTTTCCTTTAATTCCTTGACTAAATCTTTTCCTATTGTAAGTTCCGATTCATTGAACTCCGCACCCTCATCCATATTGACAATGGCAACAGGCAATTGGTCGACCTTACCATATGGATCCCAAAATGCCCACAGGAACGTGCCGCTATATAATAAAGGAATCAGTATGATCCCTATTATGGAAATGAGTATCATAGGATGTTTTATTATGGCTAAAAATTCACCCTTTAAAGATTTAAACACGCCTACCAAGCCCTCCTATACGACGAATATGCCGTTTATTAATCTATCTAGGTGAAAACTGATTGAAGAATGCATAATTAAGTCATTTGCTTCTGCAATATAAATTTAAATTCTTCTTCACCTTAATATATATAATTTTTAAACAATCAATAATTACTGACCATATTGTTCATTTGGTCAGTATCACGAAAATAATATAACATTTATCCTTCTTTTTATCAATATTTTTTCACAATCTTACCTCGTATATTTACTGCTTTTCTCTTTATATCCTATTTTGATTGCCTTTTTAGCTGATTGAGACCTTATCATGAATTATGTCTGACATTATATAGCAAAAAAGGATATCCATAATGGATACCCTTTTTGTTAGCTATATTAGCATAATTAATAAAGCGCTTTCATATCATTTTGATATAATTCCTTTTAATTTTTCGGCCTGCCCGGTCAATTTCTTCAAAGACTCCTGATACTCTTTTTCCAATTGTTTAATGATGCCGGCAGCGGTATCTATTTTTTTAATTGCCCCTACACCATGACCCGCTGACCAAATATCACGCCACGCTTTAGATTCAGATGGTTTGGACATGCTGTCAAAATCGACTTTTTCTTTTTTGGCTAATTGTTCCGGGTCCATGCCTTCCTTTCTGATGCTCGGTTTCAGCATATTACAATTAACACCTGAAAATGCATCAGTCAAGATGATGTCATCATGATCACAATCGACAAGCATTTCACGATATTCATCATTTGCCCTGCTCTCTTTCGCCACGATAAAACGTGTACCCATATATGCAAGATCCGCTCCAGCTGCCTGAGCTGCCAAAATACTGTGACCAGTACTGATGGATCCGGCAAGCAAAATGATTCCGTCCCAGAAAGTCCTTACGCTGTCCACGAAAGCAAAGCTATTTATCTCACCCGCATGACCACCGGCTCCCGCGGCAACCAAGATCAATCCGTCCACACCTGACTCCGCAGCTTTTTTTGCAAAATCCACAGAACTGACATCCGAAAAGACCAAGCCGCCATAGCTATGTACGACATCCACCACATGTTTGGGTGAACCTAATGATGTAATGACGATGGGAGGCTGATGCTTTTTGACCAATTCCAACTCTTCTTCAAGCCGGCTATATGTACGGTGGACAACCATATTCATTGCCCATGGAGCAATCTTTGAGCCTGGTTCTTTATCCTTTGCTGCAATCAATGTGTCGTTTATGTCACCCATCCATTGATCCAGTACCTCTATCGGACGCGCATTCGGTGCTGGAAAAGAGCCGATCACCCCATTCAAACAGCATTCTTTCACTAACTCAGGACCGGATATTAAAAACATAGGTGCTGAGATAACTGGTAAAGATAATTGATTCCACCACTGTTCAGGCAAACTTCTAGTCATCCATTAAACCTCCCATTATTAATATATTACCAAAATATAACACTACAAGATTATCATACTTCTAAAATACACAATTTTCAAGAAATTTAATTTAGCAGCAAAAATTTCATTTTCGGCAGCGCCATTTCAATAAAAAAACTGTATATGGATACGTCCCATATACAGTTTCGATTCAATTTGAAAGCGCCCATTTACGAATTGCCTTAGCCACACCATCTTCTTCGTTTGTCGCTGTAATCCAATCTGCTTTTTCTTTCACAATTTCTTGGGCGTTTCCCATTGCCACACCCACTTTTGCTTCAGAAATCATTGCAAGGTCATTAAGGCTGTCACCCACTGCCATAACATTATCCATAGTAATATCGAGCAATGAACATACGAGCTTTATCGCTTTCGCTTTATTTACGCCCATGGCATTCACTTCAATATTCGTCGGGCTTGAATTGCTTATTTCAAAGTTTCCTTTTGACACCAGTTCATCCATGATGATTTTGCGGATGCTTTCATCATCTGTATCAAATCCGAATTTAAGCCATTGCGAATCATGGATTTTCTCAGGCATTTCAGCCCTGTAAATATTATCGCAGCTTATTGCCCAGAAATGTGTACCATGTTTTTGGCTTAATTCCCACATCCATTGTATGGAATCACTATCGACTATATTCCTTTCCACTAGTTTTCCTTGATTATCGTAAATTTCGCTTCCGTTTACCGTAATGAGAAATGATTGAAGTTCCATTGACTTTGCAAAATCACTGCATGTAGCATAGGATCTTCCTGTGCTCAATACCACAAAAACCCCTTGATTTTCGGCTTCTTTTATCGCTCTGCGATTTTCTTCAGATATCTCTCCTGCCTTATTGAGAAGCGTGCCATCCATATCAAGTGCAACTAGCTTAATATCTTGTTTCTCCAATCTTATTCACCCTTTCATAATCCTTCTTTATGTAACTAAGTCCATGATAGCTTATAATGCATACGCATGGAAAGTACGTGAATAATTGAACAGGCATTATAAGTAGTGTCGTGATATTTATAATCAAGCAAATTTCTTATCATGACACTTTGTATTCTGCCATTCTTTCTACTCCCTGTCTTTTTTAATTTCATTCAATTCTTTTTTTATTTGACCTTCCCATTTTGGGACACCATCATTTTCATCGAATTCTATAATGACATCCGTTACCCCTCTTTCCTTGAATATCTCATTAAATAGCCGATCTTTAATGTCATCCGCTTGGGCGATTGAAATATGGGGATCAAGTTCGACTTCAAGTTCTACATGGAAGTCTTCCCCTTCTTTTAATACCGCCAGTTTCTGTATATCCCTTACGTCTGGATCATCCATGACCATCGTCCCGATTTTTTGTCGCATTTCAATATCGGCTTCCCCAAGAGCCCCTGCAGCATTATCAAGAAAAACCCTTCCAACCACATAGAACATACCGAGACCGATCATGACGGAAGCAACTCCTTCCGCTTGAATGAAAGGCGTGAAGTTTGCTAATAAAATGGCAATTATCGCAAGCACCCCGCCACCGGTCGCTACCATATCTTCCATGAATACTAATTTCGTCGCTGGTTTTGCTCTTTTTAAACCAGTGAAGCTCTTAAATATGACGGCTGCTCCTTTAGCTTCGATTCCAGTCTCATGCACCACTTCTTTCATCGCTTTAAATAATACATATGATTCCAACACAACCGCTAAGAAAAGGACGGACAAGTTAATAAGGATACCAGTTGATTCTGCAGGGTGCAAAATGTGATGAAACCCTTCTTTAATCGTTTCATAAGACATGATTCCGACAATCAATACTGCCCCTAATAATACTAGGTTAACCAAACGTCCAAAACCATCAGGGAATCGATCAGTTGGTGCCTTTTTACTTAGTGCGGAACCAATGAAGACGAAAAACTGATTCGCAGCATCGCCCAAAGTATGTAAAGTTTCAGCAAACATAGCGACATTCCCTGTCATGAAGTAAGCAATCCCCTTTAGCACAGCGATGATACTATTCACACAGGCAGCAATGAAAGCCGATTTATTACCATGTTTCAATAACTGAAATAATTCTTTCATTTAAAAATCCCCCCTAATCTTTTTATAAATCCATTTTCATAATGTATTATCCCCAACACTGGAATATATGAAACCACAAAAGCGAAACCCTTAACTATACGATTTGCGAATAATTTGCATCACTTTGGTTTTTAAGTTGTATCTCCCACAAACGAATATATTCCAGAATCGGACTCATCTATTCTAATAAGTTCACAATGAACGCATCCACTTCTTTTGAAGGCTGATTAATGCATCAAAAAAAGGAGTAAGCGGCGGCTTACTCCTTATCAAGAACTTCAAGCGTTTATCCTTCCTTTTTCACTAACTTAGATGGATTATTTACTTTATAGCGTATTTCTTTATTATATTTTTTGTCGACCACTTTTCCATCAAATTCGATTTCGTCACCTTCTTCGAGTTCAGCTTTTTTCAATGTCTTGCTATATCCACACCAAGCATCGCCGATGGTCAATTCAGGTTCCGTTGTCACTTTGACATTCTCCAAGAGTATGACTTCATCTTCTTCACCAGTAAAATGGTTCATTTTCGCCGTGAACTCCTTGACGGTCGCTGTGAAATGCACTTTTTCCCCAGGTAAGTCCAACTTAGGTTTTGCTGTCGTTTTTTTAGTTTTGGTTTTTGCTTGTTTTGGTTCTTCACTTAGCTGATCGGAGTTTTCCGTAATTGGCGCTTCCATCACCTGCTCAGTTTCACTTGGAACTGCGGCTGTTTCGGAAACCGGGCCACTCAACAATTCTTTTCCGAAACTGGAGCTTTGCATTTCCTTTAAATAGGAAGGGTTAATGCAACTAAGCTTACCATTTTCAAATTGAACGACTACAGTGTCAAGTCCGTTGCCGTATTGTTCATAACCTGCTAATTTGACCTTTGCTTGAAAACTTCCGCTTTTATATACTAGTTCTCTTTTTACCGAACGGGCAGTGAATAATTTCCATTCCAATCCTTTAGCGATATAGTCCGTATCATCTAAAAAAGGGATAAATTCTCCTTTTGGTGCGATATAATGAATCAAATCTTCAGCTGGAGTTTCAGCCACAGTAACCACTCCTAATCTTTTCTATAGATTATATTCTAGCAAAGGATTTCAAAGTTGCAAATGAATGAGTATCGTAATGGTTGATTGCAGTCATAATCCCCAACTCGCTTAAATCTTTACCATGAAATGAATGCGATCATTTTTGTAACCAGAAAAAAAGCTGCCCACTAAGAGCAGCCCAGACTGTGACAAATTCAAAAGAGCCTTTGCCTGCAGTTTTTTATTTGAAAAACGTTCCAGTATCTCTGAAATCCGCTCCATTTTCCGCCGACTGTCTGCCATGTCACATCAAACCAAGCACCTAAGCGCCTGTGGGGTCAGTAACTCGTTAGAATTGTTGAAAACCCCTTCTATCCAGTGAGGAGGGTTTCATCAAACCGTAAAGACCATAAAGAAAAACTAGTCTTTAACATGGTTCGGGATGAGACCAGCCTACAGTTTTTTTCTTAAAATACAATTCAGTTGATTGGAGCGGGTGTTCGAGACTCCCGCTTAGAAAAGCGCGTCCAAGGGAGACCCCACAGGCGCAAAGAGCGCCGAGGAGGCTCCCGGACTGCCCGCGGAAAGCGAGTGCCTGGAGTGAAAATCAACGTTCAAAGTGTACCCCCAAAAAAGTAAAAACCATGAAGGATAATCAAGTTTTCTTTCTTTAATTGATAAAACTACTGTATCCATTACCCTTCCTTAACGTGAATGTTTTTTAGTTTTGCATCTTGTTCAGGAGTAATTAGCTTTTTCTTATGATAAAACAGAAAGTATGACCCAATTACTAGAATAGTGAGAAGAGTTGTAAGAAAGAATTGCAATCTCATGGAATCAATGAACGCCTGAGCAACGAATATAATAAATAATACGGCAATGGTCACGTAGGTTAAATAAGGGAATAGCCACATTTTCACTTTGAGTGTCCCGGGATTTTCTTTTTCCGTCTTTTTCCGTAAATATAGATGAGAAAAGGCGATAAAGATATACATGATCATAGTGACTCCTCCAGAGCTGTTTGCGAGGAAAGCAAACAATTTATCAGGAGAAACAAATTTAAATGTCGTGAACACGTAAGCAAAGAAAACACTTGCCATTAACGCCCAAATCGGGATTCCCCGCTTATTCACTCGGGAAAGAATTTTCGGTGCATCACCTTTTTTTGATAAAGAATATAGCATACGAGAGCTTGTATAAAGGCCTGAATTCAAAACAGAAAGCAATGAAGTGAAGATTACGATATTCATGATTTGACCCGCTGCCGGCAGGCCTGCCATGTCAAATACGCTGGCATAGGGGGTTTTCAGTAAATCTTCAGCCCCTTGGGGGATTACGAGAACCAACACGGTCACTGAACCAACAAAGAAAAGAAGGAGACGCCATACAACACTGTTTATGGCTCTAATAATATTTTTTTCAGGGTTTTCAGACTCTCCTGCAGCAATGGCAGCTACCTCACTTCCCGATAAAGAGAAAGTAATGAAAATCACACTAAGAAGGACAGGCAGAAACCCTTTTGGTAAAAATCCTCCATCTCCAGTAATGTTTGAAAGGCCTGGTGAATCAAATCCCGGAACAAATCCGAAAATCATGGCGGCACCCAGGAAGAGGAATATTACAATGGCAGCCACTTTCATGAAAGCTAACCAGTATTCAAATTCCCCATAAGCTTTGACTGAATAGATATTCGTAATCGTCATTAATATAGGGAAGGATAGACTAGCAGCCCACATGGGTATACCAGGAAACCAATCATGAATCATAGTACCCAATAACGTAGTTTCTATAGCAATGATGATAACCCAGTTGAACCAGTATAACCAGCCGATCGTGTATCCGGCCCAGGGACCAAATGCTTGATGCGCATATGTTGAAAAGGATCCGCTATCAGGATTTACCACAGCCATTTCACCCAGCATACGCATTATAAGCACGATCATCAATCCAGCGATTATATAGGATAAAATAGCACCAGGCCCAGCTGAATCTATTATTGTTCCGCTTCCGATAAATAGTCCTGCCCCAATTACCCCGCCAATAGAAATCATTGTGACATGCCTGGTCTTAAGACCATGTTTCAATTCATTTGTTTGAAGTGCCACTATTGTCACCATCCTTTAAAACTGTCTAATTTCCGTTTTGTACAGTAAACCATTGCTCATGGGTACCTTAGTAGAAATCTTTCATTCAAAACGATGTTTACAGTGCAGTCCTATTCCCGTTTCATCATTAGTTTTAATGAGGCCAAATTCACGATCGTTATATGTATATTGCACAGCATATACTCTATTAACCGTAACCGCTTTTCGATTTATATTCCCTCTTTACTAACATCAGCACCTCAACTGAAAGTACAAAGAACCTTGCTGTTTTTGCACTTTATGTTGAGTGAAGTCCTTTTATGTAAAAATATAGGTATCCCGCTCTACCCTTTCTTTCCTTACACTTCCTTTTTAATAAAAGCACCCTCTCTCACTAAAATTTTATACATATATAATAAAAGCAATATCCATGCCAAAAAAAGGATAGTTATTTTATTAGGGTTTAACGCTTTTATGTATTTAAAACGATTCAATATTGAATTATTATTTCAATTTTCGATTCATACATTAATTATCGACCCTTTTCGATTCATAAACGAATCAAAAAATGACAATTTATTTGTTTTCTTTTATTATTTCGACACATATATACTGAAAAATACAGGGATAAAAAAGAAGATGCTAAAATCCTAATTATGATTTCTTGGCATCTTCCAAATAAATTTATTTTCACTGAGAATGATTATATGTAAAACACCGGCAGAACCGGTATGCCCCTCCTTCTAATAATTAAAACTCTATGTTTACAAGCTTCGAAAAAATTCAATATGTATATAATGCTGTATGTAAATTACCCTACTGATATGTATGAAACCCTTATGATTCAGTACTGAACTTCGGGGAAATGGATGCTGAATGTGGTTAAATTTTCATTGGAGACACAATTCATATATCCATCATTACTTTCAATGATCTTTTTACATACATATAATCCAATTCCCGTTCCTAATTCTTTCGTTGTGACAAAGGGCTCAAAAATAGATTCGATCAATTCACTGGCAATGGCCGGTCCATTATTTGAAATTCGAATTATTCTTTCATTCGCCTCAAATAAAGAGTTTATCCTCAAAATTCTAGGATGTTCCTTATCCTTTAAGGCATCAATGGAATTAATAAAAAGATTCAAGAACACTTGTTTTAACCCATCCTTGCTCGCTGTCATGACGAAGTTTGGATAAATATCTATTTCCACATTAACGCTGGCATCCACAATATTTGCATATGTCAATTCTTGTATTTCTTCAATTAACTTTAATACGGCAATTTCCTCTCTTTGTTCTTCATTAAAATCAGATTTAGAGGTATGGAGGAATTGGGTTATCCTGAAATTCAACTGGTTTAACTCATAATCAATGATATCCAAATATTTCAAGTCAGGATTCTCCCTCTTCAATAATTTATTGAACCCCATTATAGCTGTAAGAGGGTTACGGAACTCATGTACAAAGCTTGATGATATTTGACCCAGTACCGCTAATTTATCTTTGTGGTTTTCACTAATATAAGACTTTTTTTCCTCAATCACTTCATTTGTAAGATTCGTATATCTAGTTACTGCATGGTAGCTGAACGTATCAAAGTGCAGGTTAATGTCATTAATGAATCTCTGCATATATTTAATTGGGATATTGGCGCCAAAAACATTTCTGATTATGATATTTCTTCCCAAATTGATATTATATAGAAAATCCCCAATGTTGATATTTGCTTCAAGACGTTCTTTTGCAACTTGGTACGCCAATTTTATCAGCACATCATCAGACAATACCTCCTTGAACGTTTGGATGACCAGTGAGTACATCCCATAACCATTTTCCTTAATTCTATCTTTGTAGGGGTCTATTTCATTGATCTTAATAGTCTCGTTCCATTCATTTAAAAACACAGATTCATTTTCTTCCAAATATTGAATCAATATATGTTTATACTTCTTATGTTCAGATGACAACTCCATACTATTGACCACACATCCCCTTGCGGAATTTAGTTACTACATCAATAACATCATTCTATATGAGATTTTGATATCCTGCACTTCATTATTTATTGTTTTTTAGGTGAAATGTTGCTTATAAGGAGACAGGTATGCTAGTCCGCATATAGTTACTTGCGATAACAAAGAACCGACCAAATCAGGTCGGGAATCTGAAATTGTCATAAAAAGATCCTTCATATTTTTTTATATACTGTGAGTCTCTTACTTTTGAAAGTTGATTCCATACTTTTTCATTTTTCTATATAGCGTATTACGGCCGATGTCGAGTTGTTTCGCTGCGTTACTGATATTCCCATTTGTTCGTTCCAATGCATTCCTTATAAGTAGGGTTTCTTGTTCTTGAAAGTTTCTTGGTTCTCGATCGGCATTTGCCCCTTCCTCATGCGTCATGGAAGAAGCAGGACAAAGTGCCTCAACCAATTCCCTTGTAATCGGGCCATTATCAGCTAGGAATGCAGCCTGTCCCAGCACATTTTGCAATTCACGGAAATTACCTGACCACGAATATTCCAAAATGAATGTTTTAGCTTCGTCAGTTAGTTCGGTATGTTCGCTCTTATAAGGTAAATCCGTTAAAATATATTCTGCTAACAGCAATAAATCTTTACGACTCCTTAGATTTGGAAGTTTTAAAGACAATCCACAAAGACGGAAAAATAGATCTGCACGGAATTCCCCAGCTTCAATTCCTTTTTGTAAGTCTTTGTTGGTGGCGGCAATGACCCTTACATCGATTGGAATGGAAGCATGTCCTCCGACGCGCGTCACACATCGTTCCTGAAGCACACGGAGCAGAGTCGCTTGAGCTTTAAGCGGCATGTCCCCGATTTCATCCAAAAACAGGGTACCGCCATCTGCAGCTTCGAATTTCCCCTTATGCCCGCCGCTTTTTGCGCCAGTAAAGGCACCCTTTTCATATCCAAATAACTCACTTTCCAATAAGTTTTCGGGAATTGCGCTGCAATTGATGGCGATGAATGGTTTATCACTTCTTAAGCTAACCCCATGAATGGATTGAGCGAACAGTTCTTTTCCCGTTCCGCTCTCCCCAGTGATTAGCAGGCTGATATCAAGCGCTGCAGCTCTTTTAGCAATGGATATGGTTTGATTCATTTGCGGATCATTACTTATTATATCGGTAAATTGATAACGATTAGTTTTTAAACCATCAATCAATTTTTGTTTTTTTAACCTTACGATCACGGAGGATTGATGTTCTATATTTTTACCAAGGGTTTGAACCAGGAATTCCTGGTCCTTAATTGAAACCTTCTGTTCTAAAACAAGTGGGTCTGTACCTGATATTATATTCGATACTGGTTTTTCCATTGTGCCGATAACATGTGACGCCGCTATATTGAGATCTGTAACTTTTCCCTCTTTATCAAGGGTAATTAACGGATCAGGGTATGAATCATATATAAAATAAAGGTTTTTCTCCCTTTTTTGTGTATGTGACAATAAGAGTGCTTGTTTGATGCTATCAGCCACCCTCTGAACTAAACTAATGGAAAAAGGATGATAATTCTGTTGATGACTGCTTAAATTCAGAACACCAAGCAGATGCCCCTCAGGGTGATAAATGGGCGATGCGGCACAAGTAAGGAAATGGTTATCCTGATGAAAGTGTTGACTGCCATGAATTAGTACAGGGTTTTTCTCTACTATGGCTGTTCCTATCGCATTTGTTCCTTTTGATTCCTCTAGCCAATTAGCCCCTTTTCTTAGGGAAACATTATCTGCATGCCTAATGAAAGCTGGATCCCCAACTGTTTCAATGATATATCCTTCAGGAGCAGCAAGTAATAAAATGGACTCCAAACCATTAATCGAGCGATAAACTTCTTCTAAAATGGGAGAAGAATGGTACAGGAGTTCCGCATATCGATCGTGGTATTCGGCCAACTCGAATGCACCAAGCATATCTTCCCTATCCATCATGCTTGGCTGAAGTCCCTTCGAAATGCACCGCTGCCATGATTCTTGAATAAATGCCGGTACGGTTCCTTTATCCGAGCTTATATTAACAGACATTGAATAATCCTCCCGTATGTATAATCCAGTAAATCGGCCACTGTTTTTTATTCAATTTCATTAATGAAACTCTATGTAATCCAAAGTTTCAGAGCATTTAGGGTTCGTTCATTCAGTTTAATTATAACAGAAAATTCAGATACCCACCAAAATGAAAACGCATTATGCCAACTTCTAAACTTTTTTGTTCCATATTGGTACAACTTCCTGTTCCAATATGGAACAGTTTGCCACCTTCCCATGTCCCTCCAGCATCTTCTTTAGCTGGTTTCATTGGTTTTTTGTTATGGCATAAGTCTTGCATAATTACATGTCGAGAAATTGATTCCTTATGATAAGGGGGGTAAGAATTCAAGTAATCCAGTTTTTAAAGATATTCAGACTTGCTGCAAGTCAGTCAATGAGAATAGTATCAAAAACATAAGATTATGCCTGATCCTTTTACTTAGAGGAACGCCATTGTCCGAACAAATATCGAACTTAAAATCCAAATGAAAAGGGGTATTATACATGGAACAAACTATTAAACTTAATCCGAGAGTGCAGGAATTCTTGAAGGGCACTAAAAAGCTTTTGATTAATGGGGAATTGGTGGAAGCTGCTTCAGGAAAAACCTTTGAGACCCTCGATCCTTCAAACGGCAAGGTTTTAGCGGTTGTGAGTGAAGCAGGTCCGGAAGATGTAGATAAAGCAGTCAAAGCAGCCCGTAAGGCTTTCGACAACGGTCCATGGAAAAAAATGAGTGCATCGGAACGCAGTCGCCTCATTTATAAATTAGCGGACCTCATGGAGGAACATAAAGAAGCGTTAGCACAATTGGATACCCTGGATAATGGCAAGCCGATTGGCGAAACCACCAATGCCGATGTCCCCCTTGCAATTGATCACTTCCGTTATTATGCTGGATGGACCACTAAGATAGTGGGACAAACAATACCTGTTGCTGGGAATTACTTCAATTATACCCGTCATGAAGCAGTCGGGGTGGTAGGGCAGATCATCCCTTGGAATTTCCCTTTACTTATGGCCGCATGGAAATTAGGCGCAGCCCTTGCAACGGGATGTACGATCGTTTTAAAACCAGCGGAGCAAACGCCGCTTTCAGCATTATATTTAGGTCAATTGGCGCTTGAAGCAGGTTTTCCTCCTGGCGTTCTCAATGTTATACCTGGATTTGGTGAAACAGCAGGGTCACCGCTTGTAGATCATCCTGATGTCGATAAAATTGCCTTTACTGGTTCAACCTCAGTAGGGAAAATGATCATGCGCCAAGCTTCGGGAACCGTAAAAAAAATCTCGTTGGAATTAGGCGGGAAATCACCTAATATCATTTTACCGGATGCAGATATGAGTAAAGCCATTCCTGGAGCTTTAATGGGCATCATGTTTAATCAAGGACAAGTTTGCTGTGCCGGTTCCCGCCTGTACATTCAAAAGAAATCCTATGATAACGTGGTAGCTGACTTAGTGTCCCACGCAAAAAACATTAAACAAGGGGCCGGTCTTGATCCATCTACCCAGATAGGTCCTTTGGTATCCAGTGAACAAATGGAAAGAGTCGGAGGTTATATTGAAAAAGGAAAGTCTGAAGGAGCTGAAGTGGTTACCGGGGGTAATTACGGACAAGGAGAAGGTTATTTTGTAACTCCTACAATATTTGCAGGCGTTGAAGACGAAATGACAATCGCTAAAGAGGAAATCTTCGGTCCTGTTGTAGCTGCGATGCCTTTTGACGATTTGGATGATGTGATAAACCGTGCAAATAACTCAGAATATGGATTGGCTGCAGGTTTATGGACACAGGATGTAAAAAAAGCCCATTATGTGGCTAATGAATTAAAAGCAGGTACAGTTTGGGTAAACTGCTATAACGCATTTGATGCAGCTTCCCCATTTGGCGGTTATAAACAAAGTGGAATCGGTCGGGAAATGGGCAGTTATGCTTTGGATAATTATACGGAAGTCAAAAGTGTATGGATTAACTTAAACTAATAAATAGGGTGAATGCTCCATATGCTCATTTGGCTAAGATATCATGATTGAAGTGCATGTTATCGTTTGCTAATTCGCAAAAGGATATACCAAAGTGCGGACTTTGGTACATCCTTTTTCTTGTTTTGTACTTATATGGCATAGACAAAAAGAAGAGACCTTTCATTTCGAAAGGTCTCTTTGTATCAATTATCCATTACGTTCGATTTGCATTTTTTCTCTGTTTGCTTTTTCTTTTTCGATATTTTTCTGTCTTGAAATCCCGGCTACCAGGATTCCAATTACCACTATTGCTTCAAATCCATATTTAATGAAGGGATTTGCAAAGTAGTCGTGCATGAAAGGTTCAGCTACGATCATTTTAGAAGCTGTCCAGCCTAGTATTCCCGCACCAATTATTATGATGAATGGGAAGCGTTCGATCAGTTTCAGGATCAAAGTGCTTCCATACATCACTACTGGAATTGATACAAGTAAACCGATCACCACTAAAGTGAAGTTACCATGAGAAGCACCTGCAACCGCTAGGACATTGTCCAATCCCATCAATGCATCTGCAATAATAATGGTTTTTATAGCAGCCCACATAGAGTCTGCAGGCTTCACATCATGTTCTTCTTCATCGATAAGGAGCTTATAAGCAATCCATACAAGAAGTAATCCCCCTATTAAATGCAGTCCCGGCACCTCTAATAGCCAAACAACCAGCAGCGTTGCAATGATCCTTATCACAATTGCGCCGACCGCTCCCCATATTATCACCTTTTTTTGCTGTTCTTTTGGAAGCTTTCTTGCAGCCAATCCAATAAGGATCGCATTATCACCGGCTAGAACCAAATCTATCATAATGATCGCTAAAAGTCCTGAAATGAATTCACCTGTTAAAAAATCCAACATAAATTCCTCCTTTTTACAAAAATAAAGAGACCTCTGCCATAAATGGCAAAGGTCTCGCTAAGCACTAAATGAATTAGGCCAATAAAGCCGGTGGGATTCCCACGTAATGACGACTTTATTTCAGGTTATCCCTGACGCTACTCCCCTTCACGGGAATAAAGAATATGTAATTCTTTTAATATCTTTCCATTAGGAAACTACCAAGAAAAAATATCACTAATTCAGTATACCAAAAATACAAATAAAATAAAGAAAAAAATAATAGATAGTAATGTTATTCATGAACTTAACCTTGTCCAAATCCTTTCAACGGATAATTTCAGTCAATCATCCCTTCTAGATATTGGCATAATTCGTTTCCAAGGTTAGGGATACCGCTCAAATCCTTCCCCCATAGATATTGATTACTCAACGTTGCCTCTACCAATTGTCTAAGCGGGATTTCTTCCCTCTCATAACGAAGCCATTGTTCCCTGAAAAATTCAATTGCCTTTAAATCATCTCTAACGACATAGACTTTACCCGCAAAGCTTTTACCAATATAACTCCCCTTGGTTTCGTTAACCCTATAAAATCGGATCAGGCCCGAAAAGCCTTTTATGATACAGTCGGGCAGCCTGCCTTTCGCCTTATGATATTCCTCCAATGTAGGCAGGAGACGAGCCTTGAACTTCGAAATACTGTTCAGCGAGATATCGGCCAGGAGGTGATGTACAAAAGGATTCTTAAATCGCTCAAGAACACTTTCCCCATATTGCATCATCTCATTTTGATCAAAAGGTAATGAAGGAATTATTTCCTTTTCGATGGCATTGCTCAGAAATTGGCTGAATTCCGGATGATCGATTGCCTGTTTTACTTCTTCCAATCCAGATAAAATGCCTAAAGGAGCCAACAAGGTATGTGAACCATTAAGTATCCTTACCTTCCTCATTTGATAAGGTGTCAAATCTTTTACCCAATGCACATTTAAGCCGGATTGTTGTAAAGGAAGACGTTGATCAATACAAGGGTCACCTTCAATAGCCCATAAATGGTAGGGTTCTGCCGTATTTAGCAGAGTATCCTTGTATCCCCATTCAGCAAATAGGTTGTCCGACTCATTGGCTGGAAATCCTGTAACGATACGGTCTACAAGCGAGTTTAGGAATAGGTTGTCCCGGTCCACCCACTCCATGAATGGCTTTGGTAAACCCCAATCCCTGCTATGCTTAAGAACATATTGCTTCAATGAATCACCATTTCTCTCTAAAAGCTCACATGGAAGCATGATCAGTCCCTTTTTCGCATCCCCGTTGAAATGCAGATAGCGATGATACAAAAAAGCAGTCAGCTTTCCTGGAAAAGATTCAATCGGCTTTCCTTCTTCCAAAGGAATCGGCTGGTATTTGAGTCCTGCTTCAGTCGTGTTGGAAACTACAAATTCCAATTCAGGATTTTCTGATAGTGCTAAAAATTCCATCCATTCTTCATATGGATCAATTACCTTTGAAAAAACGGAAATGATCTCTGTATGTTCCACTTTCCCGCCTTGGTGAAAACCACGTAACATTAATGTATACATTCCATCTTGCCGCTTTACTTCCTCTATTTTCCCTTTTCCGGCGGGGCGGGGCTGGGTAACTGCAATACTTCCCATGAAATGTCCTTGTTTATTACATTCATGAATCATCCAATCAAAGAAGCCTCGAAGAAAATTCCCCTCCCCTATTTGCAATACTTTCATGGGAAGTTCCATCATATGTGAATATTGGGCAGCGTTTGTATCTTTACTCAGATGCTTCAGTTGACTTTTATTTAGGTTCATGATCAAGGAACTCCTTTCTAATAGAAATATCCAATTCGGATTGCGTTTTATGTGGTTTCCTTATGACAGCGTACTAATGTTCATATTTCGACAATGGCCTTGATCACTTTAGCTTCAGGAGTTAACCAACCTTCAAACTGATTGATCATTTCATCCAAATGTGTGCGGTGGGTAATATACTGGCTCATATCCAACAAATCATTTTTCAGCGTATTCACGACATAATCAAAGTCATCCCTTGTTGCATTGCGGCTTCCCATTAATGTAAGCTCTTTACTATGGAATTCAGGATCATTAAAGGAAATATCCGCTTTAACTAAACCTACATAAATCAATCTTCCGCCGTGAGCAGGGTATTTAAATGAATCCATCATTGACTTAGCATTACCTGTCGCATCAAATACCACGCTTGGCATATCTCCATTCGTCAATTGGGCTAATTTCTCCATTGGATTCTCCAAAACATTCAAAGTATAATCGGCATTTGCCCATTTGCCGGCAAACGCAAGGCGTTCATCATTTACATCCATTGCGATCACCTTAGCACCCTGTTCTTTAGCGAATGCCATGACTCCCAAGCCAATTGGCCCAGCACCAATTACAAGTGCAAATTCCCCTTTATGAATAGCAGCGCGCCTAACTGCGTGAGCCCCTATACTTAAAGGCTCTATCATTGCGGATTGGTCAAGTGTGAGACCCTCGGTTCTCACCAAATGATTATAAGGAACCGTAATCCACTCACTCATGCCGCCTTCAGCATGTACACCCAACACTTTCATATCCGTACAGCAATTCGTTTTTCCACTTCTGCAAGCCAGGCATTCTCCACATTCCATATAGGGGATGATCGATACTTGATCCCCGACATTAAGCCCAGATTCATTTTCCGGTATCGACTCAATAAAACCGGATAATTCATGGCCAAGTATTCGAGGATAGCTAAAAAAGGGTTGATTGCCTCCATAGGCATGAATATCCGTTCCGCATATACCTATGCGCCGCACACGAATCAAAGCTTCCCCTGAGTTTGGAACTGGTTTTTCCGACTGTATCATCTTAAATTCAAAAGGTTGTTCACAAACGATACTTTTCACTGAATAACACTCCTTTTTAATAACTTGATAGAAATTGTGTATGTATTAGAGAATGACTCCTTCTTTAAAGATGCTTATCTCCCTATATCCGAATTTTTCATTATTCGTTTTCTTTTTACCTGTTGAAAGCTCCAGAATGTAATGGAATAAATCGTCCTTTAATTCATCGATCTTTTGACCTTCTATCAACCGCCCGGCATTATAATCAATCCAGTGCTTTTTACGATCGGCTAAATCCGAATTCGTAGCTATTTTTACAGTAGGCACCGGTCCCCCAAACGGCGTTCCCCTTCCCGTAGTGAATAGAACGATATGTGCGCCGGCTGCTGCCAAAGCCGTCACCGAAATCAGGTCATTGCCAGGAGAATTGATTAAATTCAAACCATGCTTCTCTACTCGTTGTCCATATGGGCTTACATCCACTACAGTGGCATGGCCCCCTTTTTGTGTACATCCAAGTGATTTTTCCTCCAGTGTACTTATGCCGCCTTCCTTGTTTCCAGGTGAAGGGTTTTCATAAATTTCCTGATCATGGCGAATGAAATACTGTTTGAAATCATTAATAAGGCCAACGATTTTCTTAAAGGTTTCTTCATCCCTTGCCCTGTTCATCAATATCGTTTCCGCTCCAAACATCTCAGGAACCTCTGTCAATATCGTGGTCCCGCCATTTTCCACTATTAAGTCGGAAACCGCACCAACCAATGGATTAGCGGTAATGCCTGAAAAACCATCGGAACCACCGCACTTCAAGCCTATTTTCAACTTTGAAACTGGTACGGTCTGGCGTACGAACCTTTCCGCATATTCCACTAATTCCCCCATTAAACTTAAGCCGCTCTCCAATTCATCTTGAACCTCCTGGGCTTTTAAAAATTTAATCCGATGAGGAGGAAATTCGCCTATGGCTTCTTTAAATGCTTCGATTTGATTGTTCTCACACCCTAATCCTACAACTAAAACCCCTGCTGCATTTGGATGTTGAGCCAAGGCTGCCAACAGTTTCTGCGTATGGGTCAAATCATCTCCCAATTGAGAACAACCGTAGGGGTGGGAAAAGTGATGAATCCCATCGATTTGACGATCTTTAAACTGCTCATTGCCCATTTTAGCGAGAAGTTCACATGTTTTATTGATGCAGCCTACCGTATTGATGATCCAGATTTCATTCCGGATACCCACTTCCCCATTTTCACGGATATATCCTTGGAAGGTATGATTTTGACTTGGCTCATTTGTATCTTGAATGCTAGGTTGATAGGAATAATCCAATATACCTTGCAAACCGGATGCTAAATTATGGGTGTGAACCCAATCGCCAATGGAGATATCTTCTTTAGCTTTTCCGATCGAGTAGCCAAATTTGATTACGTCCTCCCCTCGTTTAACCGGTTTCACTAACATTTTATGCCCTTTAGGAATGTCGTCATTTGCCTTGATATGGATCATTCCACTGTCTTCTGTTTGAATCTGGAAGCTCTGTCCTTTATGAATTCCCTCCAAGGAAATAACAACATCATCATTTGAATGCAATTGAACATATTTATTCATTTTGTCCCTCCTTATCATGAGTAAGACGTTCAGAACCAAACGTCAATTCATTTCGAAAGCCCTTTCATTTTTCCCTTGAATTTTTTAATTTTTAAATCTATTTTAATTTTAACATCAATTTACGAGATATAAATTGCGTTTTTTGCTATAAATATACTCATTCTTGTTGTATTATACTTTCAGGAGATGAACAAATGAAAAAAATTCATAATGCATTAAACCATGATTTACTCTTCCCATTCTCATTTGTCTATCAAGATACGAAAAGTCCCCAGAATGAATTGTCCGATCATATGCATGACTATTATGAAATTGTTTATGTTTATAACGGTAAAGGGACCTTTTTTATCGGTGATGTGTTTTATGATATGCAGCAAGGGGATGTATTTCTGATCCCGAATAATACCATTCATAGGGCATTACCGAATAAGGACGACCCTGTCACCTCCACCATTATCTTTTTCAGTCCCACATTAATATATAAAGATGTGGTTGATGATTCTTTTTCATATTTACACTTGTTTGATCTGACAAAAAAGAGTAAGAATTACAAAATATCATTGCCGCAGAAGGAGCAAGTAAAGTTGGAGGAACAGCTACAGCTCATCCTGCAAGAAACAACTAGCCAATTAATAGGCTCGAGGCATGCTTGTTTGCTGATCGTTCATCAGATCATACTTGATTTATACCGTACCCGGATAAATGGCAAAGAGGATTTATCCGAGGGCAGCTATAGCTCAGAATGGATCAAAGATATTTTAATCTATATTAATGAACATATTGATGAACCATTAACACTGACGGCACTTGCACAAAAAGCTTTGGTCAGTCCCGCTCACTTCAGCAGAGTTTTTAAGGAAACGACTGGAATTGGCTTAATCGTGTATCTAAACACGAAAAGAATCATCAGGGCAAAGGAACTTTTGCTGGAAACGAATCACACCATTGCCCATATTGCTGAAATGTGTGGTTTTGAAAGCATTCCCCAATTTTATCGTACCTTTAAGAAATACAATGAAAAGACACCAGCTACATTTCGAAAAGAAAATCGGATTCGCTAGGCGTGCCTAATACAAATGAAAAATGGAAGTGTCTTCCCTTTGGGAGACACTTCCATTCTAACAATCTATTACGCAGGCTTTACTATCGGTCGTACAAAACGGATGACTGCAAGCGATGCAACGATGGCCAATCCACCAGCAAGCAAGAATGCAACTGTGTATGTGCCTGAGGTATCGACAATGTATCCTGTTAACGTCGGTCCGATGATTCCTGCTGTATTTGCCAAGAAATGCATAAAACCTCCAACAGATCCAACATTACCAGGGTCTACGACATCGTTGACGATTGCCCAGTAAATGGCACCAGTCAAATATAGGAAGAAGACGGAAAGTGCTACAAGCGTTACCGCACTGACCGTCGTGGATACAAGTCCGGCAAAACCGATACATACTGCCGATAAGAACAAGCATGTTACAAGCACGAGTTTACGTGAGAATAAAACACCTTTTTGAGCGAATTTTTTAAAGAAGAAATCCGACACGAATCCACCCAAAGCAAGTCCGATGAATCCAAAAATCCAAGGAATCACTGTAATGATACTCATATTTTCCACACTTAGGCCGCGTGCATCCACCAAATAGCTTGGGAACCAAGTTAAGAAAAAGAAGAGAATATAGTTGTAGGAGAAAAAGGCTAGAGCTGTAAATAAAACAGTTTTTTGTTTTAAATAAAAGGTGAATTTCACCTTTCCTTCCGATGTTGCCGCTACATAAGATTTTCCTGTATGTTTCTGTTCTTTTGACTCTTGTGGTTTTTCTTTAACGAACTTCCACCAGCAAATCGCCCAAATAAGACCAATTATCATTATGGCAATGAAAGAAACTCTCCATCCATATGAGATGGCAATGAATCCAACTATTGGACCTGCGATTGCGCCACCAAGCGGAGTCCCGCTATTCGTCAGACCAACGACAGATGCCCGTTGATTTGACGGGAACCAGTTATTCACCATTTTATTGATGGTTGCTGAAAGAGGGCCTTCGCCCATCCCAAACAAGATGCGGATGACTATCATACTGGCAAAACCGACAGCAAGCACAAGTGCACCACTGAATAATGACCAAACGATCATTGCCACGAAAAGCGTAAGCTTTGCTCCCCATTTATCGGACGCCATGCCTCCAAGGAAGTTAAATACGGCATAACCAACTGAAAAGCTACTAAAGATAATTCCCATCTGTGTTGCTGTTAGGGATAAATCATCTTGGATGAACGGAGCTGCAATGGATAGTGCAGATCGGTCCAGATAATTTATTACCCCTGCCAAGAACAAGAAAACGATAACCATTCCTCTACCATTTGAAAACATAAAGAACCCCCCTATACGTTTCTATAAATGCAGCAGCATTTTTGGAAACGTTTCCATTTAATAACCAAGAGTAAAACCTATATGACCCAAAAACTAAATCGGTTTAGAATCCCCGTAAAAAAAGCGCTTTCTTTTTCACAGGAATTCTTACATCCGAATCTAGCAAGAATTCCTTGAAAGCAAAGTCGGTTTCAAGCGATGGACGCTTGTATCCTCTTTTCCTGATTTATTGATTTGACTAAGCAGTAACTCTGCTGCCAAGTTTGCCATTTCAATGGCCGGCTGATTAACCGTTGTGATGGTCGGTGTATAGAAACTGGCATAAGGAACATCATCGATTCCTATGACCGCTATGTCATCAGGTATATTGATTTCGTGCTGTTTCATATAACGCAATACTTCATTAAGTACGATATCATTTCCTGCCAAAATGGCTTGAGGCGGCTTTTCCAATTCGAAAAATTCTGAAAGCGCAACCGGAATTTCATCTGCATTCACAGTTTTAATATATTCTGAATTGAATGGTATCCCATGTGACGCGAGCGAATCCTTGTACCCTTTGATCCGTTCGATTCGAGGACTGATATCGCGTATTATTGAAGTGGTTATGATTGCAATGTTTTCAAAACCCTTTTCAATAAACCGATCGACCGCTAACTTGGAAGCAAGGTGATTATCGAGCATGACTGTAGCAATATTCAATTCTTCGATCGTCCTATCCATGAAAACAATCGGGAATTGATCACTCTTCATACGTTGATATAAATCAAGGTTGTCCCCTGTGGGGAAAATGATGATCCCATCCACTTGTTTAGCCCTTAGCATTTCAATATAATTCTTTTCCTTTTCAGGATTGTCATCTGCATTGCAAACGATAATGTGGAACCCTTGTTCATAAAAGTAGTTTTCTATAGCTCTAATAACTTGCGTTGAAAACGTGTGAAGGATATTGGCAACCACTACCCCAACGGTAAAAGTGGATTTTTGTTTTAAACTGCGCGCTATTATATTAGGCTGATAGTTTAACTCTTCTATTGTTTCTTCAATCTTTTTCCTTGTTTTTTCACTCATATATTCATAGCGTTTGTTCAGGTATTGGGAAACTGTGCTTTTTGATACTTTCGCGTGATTGGCGACATCAGTAATTGTAATGGTTTTCATTTCATTCATTCCTGTCGTGTGATTTCAATTTTTTCTGCCTAATACCAAAATGGCTTATATATAAGGAATATTCTATTATAATAAGTAAAGCTTTACAATCACCATCTGATGCAGTAAAAAGACAATTTCCCAACCCGTTGAACTAATTTAAACTTTAACTTGTTCGCCTTTTTATTGGACCTGGCTTCAGACGCCCGAGTATGCCATGAAGCCCCCATCGACCGGTACCGTAATTCCTGTGACAAAGCCCGAATAGGATTCATCAACGAGCCAAAGCAATGTACCAAGTAAATCTTCAGGCTGCCCGAAACGCTTCATGGGTGTTGAAGTAATGATTTTATCAGACCTTGCCGTCAGACTGCCATCTTCATTAAGCAAAAGCTCCCGATTTTGCTTCGTCAAAAAGAAACCTGGAGCAATGGCATTCACCCGTAAACCTTCTTCGGCAAAATGAACAGCCATCCACATGGTAAAATTATTTATCGAAGCTTTGGCGGCACTATATGCTGGTACTTTAGTCATTGGAGCGTAGGCGCTCATGGAAGATATATTTACGATAACTGGTGCTTCCACTTGCAATAATTCTTTTCCAAAAACCTGACTTGCCAAAAATGTACCGGTAAAATTACTGGCAAAAACTTGGGAGAAACCATCTTCATCCAGATCAAAAAATGATTTTCCTTCTGCTTCTTCCCCATATTTCTCTGGAGCAGTAATGGCATCAGGATGATTGCCACCCGCTCCATTTATTAATAGATCCACTCTTCCGAACGTATCAATTATTTTCCCTCTTGCATCCTCCAATGAGGTTCTATTCAAAACGTCTGCCGCGATTGATATCGCAGTTCCCCCTGCTTGTTCAATGAGCTCGACCACTTCTTGACCTTTTTCTGCCGTTCTGTTCAATATAGCTATCTTGACACCATGACGGGCCAATTCCACAGCCATTTTGGAACATAAAACACCGCTGCCCCCAGTGATGACTGCCACCCTGTTCGTTAAGTTTTCATGTATGGGGATCATGATTCCCCACCTGATTTACCAGCTTCATATGCATCCCATAATCCGAGCAAATACATGATTCCCAATGCTCGGTCATATAAACCGTATCCAGGGCGGCAATCTTCACCCCATATATGGCGGCCATGATCCGGTCTGACATAACCAGTATAATTTTGCTTATTCAATTCTTCCACGACGCCCTGTATATTGATGGATCCATCCTGGGTATGATGGGATGTTTCCACAAAGTCGCCATTTTCATAAATCTTCACATTTCTTATATGGGAGAAAGGCGAACGGTTTGCATACTTTTTAGCCACTTGGACCATATCATTTTCAGGGTTTGCCCCCATCGAGCCTGTACACATGGTGAACGCATTCGACGGTGAATCCGAAATCGAGATCAGTTTTTCATAGCTCGACTCTCCGGTGATGATTCTTGGCAAGCCAAAAATGGACCATGGCGGATCATCCGGGTGTATTGCCATTTTTATACCGCAAGCCTCGGCAACAGGTAATATTTCTTTTAGGAATATTTCAAGATTCGCCCACAGCTGCTCTTCGTCCACAGTTTTGTAAGCTTCGAATAATTCAGAGATTTGATCCATTTTTTCTGGTTCCCAACCTGGTAAAGTTAAATCTGAGGCTTCCGTTACCGTACGAATTAAATCTTGTGGATCTAACGTATCCACTTTTGCCTTTTCATAAAACAGGGCAGTTGAGCCATCTTCCAAAGGATGGAACATCTCAGTCCGAGTCCAATCAAAGATCGGCATGAAGTTATAACAAATGACTTTCACTCCAGCTTCCGAAAGATTCCGGATCGTTTCTTTGTATTTCTCTATATATATCATGCGATCTTCGTTACCCAATTTAATCGATTCATGGACATTTACACTTTCTACGACATCCGTGTGAAAACCAAATGATTGGATATACTCGATTTCTTTTTTAATTTCTTCCTTTTCCCATACCTCACCAACAGGTTTTTGGTGAAGTGCCCAGACGATCCCTTTCACTCCAGGAATCTGTTTAATGTGCTCCAATGAAACGGTATCATTGTCTTTCCCGTACCATCTAAATGTAATGTTCATCATGCACCTCCGTCATTCCGCAATTTTCTGCATGTATTTTCTGCTTAACTCCACTGCGGCCTCATAGCCGCCATTCTGATAGGCTTTGTTCAAGTCACTGCCGATACCGATTGCTACCGCGCCTGCATTAAGCCAGTCCTTCATGTTATCTAAATTTATTCCGCCTGTTGGCATGATACTTACATTGGGCAGTGGTCCATTAACCGACTTGATGAAAGAAGGTTCGAAATGGTTTGCCGGAAATAACTTTAAAACATCACAACCTGCTTCCAATGATGTAGCCATTTCTCTAATTGTCATGCAACCAGGCATATAGGGAATGCCGTATCGATTACATAGTTCGGCTACTCCATTGACAAAATAGGGACTGACGATAAAATTGGCGCCAGCTAAAATCGCATGTCGTGCCGTTTCAGAATCAAGTACCGAGCCTGCCCCTAAGAGTGCTTCCGTATTTTGCAGTTCTTTGAAAGCTTCTTCAATTCCCGGTGTTGTATAAGTCAATTCGATTGCCCGAACACCTCCTTCTACAGCAGCGTTAGACAGCTGTACCGCCTCTTTTGCATCCTGTCCCCGGATAACAGCTACAACTTTCGTTTCCGTTATTTGATGTATGATTGAGTGTTTATCCATGACTCCTACCCCCTTAATTAAAAACGATGATCGCTTTTCGAACTTGTTCGGGATGATTTTCCACAAAATTAAATGCTTCCTGGATATCATTGAGCGAAAATGTATGGGTGACTAAACCTTCATGTCTGAGTTTGCCTTCATTCAAAAGCTTAACCACTTTTGGAAACTGGTCGGTTTGCAATCTAGATCCTTTCACAGATACTTCCTTTTTAGTGATTGGAAGCTGGGAAATAGCTGAAGGACGTTCATCAAAACCGAGTACGACAATCCGCCCGGCCGTTGACACTACATCAAAGGACAATTCAAAGGTCATCGGCAAGCATACTGCATCAATGACGACGTTGGCCCCTTCCCCATTCGTCCATTCTTCCACTCGTTTTTGAACATCTTCCTTTCCCGCATGTACAGTGATATCAGCGCCGCTTTCTTTAGCGAATTCCAAACGCTCATCACTTAAATCCGTGATCATCACAGATGCTCCTTGAAGCTTTGCCATCTTTAAAATGCATATCCCAATAGGTCCAGCTCCCTGGATTAGCACGGTTTCCCCTTCCTCGACTTCGCCTCTCCAAACGGCCTGTGCTCCAATTGTGTATGGCTCCGCCAATACTATTTCATCCCAAGCTAAAGCGGAATCCACAACATGTAATTGTTTCTCGGGAAGGACGAACCATTCCCTCAACCCACCATCTTCATGCACGCCAAAAACGGAAAGTTTTTCACAAACATTTTGGCGTCCTTTGCGGCAGGCGTAACACTCACCGCAATAACTGATGGGCTCAATAACAACGTGGTCCCCAACTTTTATGCCCGCGACGCCTTGACCTATCTCCACAACTTCTCCCGCTACTTCATGCCCAACGACCCGCGGCAAAGTTGCAAGAGGATTGGTGCCATGGTAAATATGCATATCCGATCCGCAAATCCCGACGCTTTTTACTTTTACAAGGACATCCGTCGAGTTCGAAATCCGTGGTTTTTCAACTTCTTGAATGATAAGTTCATGAGCTTTACGTACTTGAACCGCTTTCATTTCCCCACCTACTTTGTAAGAAATTCATAAACACTTGATGCTATCGTAATACCTTGTTTCAGGTTTTTTTCTTCATTGATTTGTTCAATCTCACCCGGTACATATACGCGATCGAACCCTGGAGCAGGTTCAACCTGTTGCAGCTCTTCGATCATTTGATCCATTTGCTCTAGAAATATATCAGTATCCGTAAAGAACGAAGGATTAATTACACAAAAATAATGTCCCAGCTTCCGTTTCTTATCAAGATCGTCATACATTTTCCCAATGTGCGGGCCAAATGCCGCACCGGCCAATAATCCAGAAAACACATCTACAATTACGGATAGGCCATAGCCTTTCGGGCCTCCGAAAGTGGAAAGGGAAACGACTTTATTCGGGTCTGTGACCGTAGCTCCATTTTCATCCACTCCCCATCCTTCAGGGATTTCCTTTCCCTCTTCCCGTGCCTGGAGGATTTTCCCCAGTGCAACATTGGAAGTTGCCATATCAAGAATAAAGGGTTTCTTCGTTTTGGCAGGAACTCCGTAAGCGATTGGGTTGGTACCAAGAAAAGAAGTTTTCCCTCCGAATGGGACCACAATTTTATCGGTATGTGACATTGCGATTCCAATCAACTTTGCTTCAGCGGCTTTTTGAACGAAATAGCTTAGTGCTCCGCAATGGCTGCTATTAAAAACAGTCACCATGCCCACGCCATTATCTCTGGCCATTTCGATCGCATGGTCCATGGCCACGTCGCTGATCACATGACCAAATCCATCATCTCCATCAACTACACCGGTAACGGGTCCTGTCTTTTGAAAGGAAATCTGTGCATCGGGATTTATTCCTCCTGCCTGTAAACGGTTCACATAATGCTCTGTTCGTAAAACACCATGGGAATTGACATTTCTAAGATCGGCATGAACCAATACTTCCGCGATTTTCCCGGCATTTTCTTCATTTAAACCCACTTTGGTCAGCTGTTGTATGACTAATCGTTTTGCTTCCTCCGCTTGAATCGTTACTGTTGCCATTTCATTCCCTCGTTTCTTTCAGTCATCTATCTTTCTATAACGGCCTCATTCTGTATGAAAGGCATTACTTCATCCAAATACGGTAATCCTTCATTGTCCCCAGCAACAGTTGTGACAAGAGCTCCTACACCATTTGCGAATGTCAATCTTTCATCAATGGATAAGCCATGAAGATATCCGTAAATATAGCCGGCATCATAACCATCTCCCGCTCCAACAGTGTCCAGGGGTATAACAGGGAAGGCTTCTTTTTCATGCCATTCATTTTTGGTATATAGTTTTGAACCATGTTTCCCGTCCTTGATGACAAGTTGATCAATGTCATTCACCTTCGCGAATTTTGCCAAAGATTCTTTTGAGTCAGTTCCGATGATCAATCTTATTTCATCCAAACCTGTAAGCAAAATATCAACATATGGAAAAATATCATAATAAACTGATCTTGCTTCCTCGATTGACCATAGCTTTAAGCGAATATTCGGATCAAAGGAAACAGGTATATTTTTTTGTTTTGCAATGTCCATTACCCTCTTGGCAATATCCACATTTTGGGGATCTATAGCCAAAAATACTCCAGTAAGATGGACTATATCAATCTCTTCAAACATCTTTTCTGTTATATCTTCCGGTTTTAAAGTTAAAATCGGAGATTGATAGCGGTAATAAAATGTCTTTCCGGAACCATCTTCCCGGATTTCTTTAAAGTTAAGGGATGTTGGATAACCATTTACAAAGGCAACATCACTCATGTCCACGCCTTCCCCACGAGCGAAATTATAGATAACTCTGCCGAACTCGTCCTTGCCTAAACGACTTATCCATTTTGCCCGCATGCCTAGCCTTGCACAGCCAATTGCAAAATTCAGTTCTGCGCCTCCTACTTTTCGCTCAAAACGGGTTACGAATCTTAAAGGTCCTGTTTCTTCCGGATTTAGCGTAATCATGGCGTCGCCCAGCGTTAAAACACCATATTTTGATGACAATACAGTACCTCCTTCTTTCGAACAATCACAAATAAAAAGAAAAACATTTGATCATATCACTTTCATTAAGCTTTATTGCTAAATCGATTTAGTTAATTACTAAACCGGTTTGGTAAATCATAAAGAAATTGTAAATGAAAACCCTACCAAAAACAATAGAAAAGTTAGATAATTTGTAATTTTATTTTTATTTGATTATATTTCAGCTAAATTTATGATAAAAAACCATATTAAGGTAAAGCGGAAGGGGTTATTTCTTCCCTCTTTTTTAATGATTAAGAGCTTCTGATTTTTCATCCTTGGGCTTTTAATCAAATTTTACTCTTTGCTATTAATTTAGTGAAAGTTGTATAATATATCAATTGTTAAATAAGTTTGAAAGGTTGTTTGGAATGAGTTTTTTGAAAATATACATCTTACTTACCGGAATAATGATCACGTGGGGGTTAAATGTCTCAGTTATTAAAATTTTAGTTGCGCATACGCAGCCAGTAACGATCACTTCATTGAGAATTTTTACTGCTTCTCTTATCGTCATTATTATTCTTTTCTTCTTTGGATT
The DNA here is from genome assembly GCF_054600815.1 of Peribacillus sp. N1. NCBI lineage: Bacteria > Bacillati > Bacillota > Bacilli > Caryophanales > Bacillaceae > Peribacillus > Peribacillus sp. N1. Next base: position 1,022,396 of record NZ_BAAHZO010000001.1, read on the forward strand.
AATACGTCTTCCTAAAAAAAGTGAACTTCTTTACGTTTTTGGAGGAGCACTTTTGAGTGTCGTTTTTCATCATTATTTTTTAGCTGAGGGATTGACGAAGACTTCAGCCTCGAATGCTGGACTGATTCTGGGCATGGGGCCAATATTGACTGTCATCTTGACCATGATATTCTTTCGTAAAAAGCCCACTTTAATCCGACTTCTTGGCTTTATATGCGGTGCTCTGGGCGTGAGTTTTACCGTTATGGCAGGAAGTGGAGGACTTCATTCCATTAATCTGGGAGATGTGGATATTCTCCTTTCCATTCTTTCACAGGCACTGAGTTTCATACTCATTAATAAAGCCTCAAAAACAATGGATCCACGATTATTAACCGGCTACATGATGCTTATCGGGTCTTTTATTCTTTTTGCCATCAGCTTATGGAAGGAACCAGAGGGCTTATCTTCACTGGCAACGGCACCGCCATCCATCTGGGGAGCTTTCTTGTTCTCCGCTATTTTTGCCACTGCCCTTGGGCACATGAGCTATAATTATGCCATTGGTAAGGTAGGCGCAGCCGAATCATCGATATTTCTTAACTTAAACACCTTATTCTCTTTGTTAGGGGCAGCATTTTTCCTTAATGAAGCCATAGTTCCTGCACATTTCATTGGGCTTATATTCATTGTTTCAGGAGTATTGCTTGGCTCCGGTGCAATAGAAATATGGATTCTTCAACGGAAAAATAAACGCATATCTGCCTAACGGCTACAGCAAAACCTAGATTTCGTGACTTTCTATATAAAAATACTAACAGATCCTACGACACTGCCATTCTTAAAAAAATGGCTTAGCAGTGTCATGGGGTCTTATTTTTATTGTCCATCCCTTCTTCCAACTACAAATAATTTCAGAATAATAATTGGAGATTCATATCCGTTACAATATACCCATAAATTTGCTTGGACATGTCCATTGAAGTGTGCCCATTAAGACAAGCCTTTTTGTCAGTTGTGGCCCTTTTCTTTCTGAGAAACCTCCTAGAAGACATTTTGTCTACTTAATATTGGTTTTGATGAATTAATAAAAATAAAAGAGACTGTCCATGGGTTACAGACAGCCTGAGATTTCAGTCATCCTTATAAAATAAATCAATTAGCCCAGAGCGCAAACAAACCTTCTGTTACACCCAATTTGTATATATAATAAAGTCCGAATGAAAAACTTATAGCTCCCGCCAGCTTGATGAAGATTCGGTTTAAAACGATGTCCTTTCCATTCAAAGCAAACGGTATGCCTAGTAAAGTTGTAAAGCACAGCATGCCAATAATGGTTCCAGCGCCAAATATTATTATATAGATGGACCCTTGGCCTATTCCGGTAACTGTCGACATCGTTAGAATGACCATTGCGGCACTGCCCGCGAGACCATGGACGAACCCAATTAAAGCAGACACCAAAAAAGGGCGAAATCTATCTTTGTCGTTCGTGATATTAGGGCTAGCTTTAAATAAACTTTTCACCCCTAGCATAACAAGCATAATGCCAACACCGAATTCCAGCGTCATGCTTAACGACTCTGGAATCTCCCCTTTCATCCAAATGAACATCATACCTATAAGAAACAGCGTACATGTATGGCCTATACCCCAATACACCCCCGTTAGAGTGGAACGCGATAATTTTTTCGTATTTCCTGCCGTGGTTGCTACCGCAATAACATGATCCGGCTCTAACGAATGCTTTATCCCTAATATGAATCCAAATGTAAGAATCGACACCAAACTCATTTCTCTACCACCTCCCCGAGACACTTCCATACTTCTTCATACACCCTTTTAAGAGGTATATTGTTCTGTACGGCAATTTTACGGCAATCTTCATATTCAGGGGCCTGCTGCAAGGTCAACCCCTCATGAATCCCTCTCTTCATCGTCACTTCCCCCCATTGAGTATTCACATTGAAAAAAGAGCGCTCAAGCCGGTGCACGGTAAGAGGGTAGTAGCGAATACCGAGAGTCGTCGTTTCAGCAAATAATATCTTCTTCATTTTCGAAATCACCTGCTGTGAACAGAGAAGTTGCAATAACACCCCCGGTCGATTTTTTTTCATAAAGATTGGTGTATAAAATACATCATTTGCTCCTGATTCAAACAACAAATCCATTACATGCCCAAGCCATTCACCGGAAATATCATCTAGATTCACTTCCATTTTCACCATTTGTTCATCAAGATGCTCATGATCAGGTGGGCGCTTCATTGGATCTCCCCTATAATAATGCGTAGGACATTCGGATGATTTTCGAATGTTTTTGTTCCCGCACCATAGCCAATCGATTCGACAGTCATGGGTGGAAGCGAGCCGAAATTTTCAGCTAAAACCGCAGCGATGGCAGCACCGGTCGGCGTTGCTAATTCAGAACGAATATCGTTTGAGGCAATCGGTACCCCCTTTAATATTTCAAGAGTGGCAGGTGCAGGAACAGGATATATTCCGTGATCAATATGTATATGTCCAGATCCCGTTGGAATGGCTGATGACTGAACTGATTCAATACCTAGCTGATCGATTAAAATTGCAGCCCCGATTATATCTATTATTGAGTCTACCGCTCCCACCTCGTGAAAGTGAACTTTATCAAGAGGAAGCCCGTGTATGTGCCCTTCCGCTTCACCAATCTTCTTAAAAATGGCGAGTGACATGTTTGTTACCGATTCATTAAAGTTCGCCTCATTGATAGCTTCTACAATTTGTTTGTAGGTACGGCTGCCGTGATGGTTGTGAGGTACATGGCTATGGTTGTGTTCATGTCCATGACTGTGTTCATGTTCATGGCTATGGTTGTGTTCTTGTCCATGGTTGTGTTCTTGTCCATGGTTGTGCTCATGTCCATGACTGTGACTGTGACTGTGACTGTGACTGTGACTGTGTCCATGACTTTGTTCATGTCCATGACGGTGTTCTTGTCCATGGCTGTGGCTATGTTCATGTGTTTGCTCTGATTTACTGGTAAGAAAGACATCAAATTTAGTACTCGTAATGCCATTTTTGACGACCTTCCCCCATGACAGATTATATTCTTCATCTATGTTCAGTTTTTTTAACTCTTCTTCCATTTGTACAGGGTCTGCACCTGCATCAATCAACGCACCAATAACCATATCTCCGCTTATGCCGGAAAAGCAGTCAAAATATAAAGTCCTCATCACAATTGACCTCCTTTTTATGTACGAGTTTGTATATAATGGCTGCATTGTAGGCTGCACCAAATCCATTATCTATGTTCACCACACTTACACCCGATGCGCATGAATTGAGCATCGATAAAAGTGCCGATAAACCGTTAAAATTAGCACCGTAACCAATACTTGTCGGCACAGCAATAATTGGATTCGTGACAAGGCCTCCTAACACACTTGGAAGTGCCCCTTCCATCCCCGCAACACAAACTGATACCGTAGCCCCTCGTATCTCGTCAATATTATCAAGAAGGCGGTGCAGTCCAGCAACACCTACATCGTATATACGCCTGACTGGAATACCTAGAGTTTCGGCCGTCACGGCAGCTTCTTCAGCAACGGACAAATCTGATGTCCCGGCGCACACAATTGCAATATATGAATCAACGGATTTCGGCTTTTCTTTAACCCAAGCAAGTGTCCGTGCAATCTCGTTATACTCAAAATCACTACATTCTTTTTGTACAAATACCGCTTTTTCCCGAGAAATACGAGTCACAAGCACAGAATCATTCCTTGTCCGCAGCGATTGGACAATCGTTAAAATTTGTTCAGCTGTTTTCCCTTCCCCAAACACAATTTCGGGAAAGCCTTGTCTCCTTTTACGATGATGATCGATTTTTACAAACCCTAAATTTTCATAGGATGCAAGTTTTCCCTTCGCTTCCGCAACTGTCAATGAACCCTTTTGAACCTGCTCCAAAATATCGTCAATCATAACATTTCTTCCTTTTTAAGCGCCATATTCATACTTCCGCTTGTATAGCCCGTGAGATCCATTGATACATACTTATAACCAAATTGCTTCAGCCGTTTCGTGATCGCCACATGGTATTGAAGCACTCGCGGCATATCATCGGGTTCAACTTCAATTCGGGCAGTATCCTCATGGGTCCTGACTCTTACCTGATGAATATCCAGTGATTTTATGTAAGCCTCTGATTTATCAACTTTGGTCAATTTTTCCTTCGTAATGATATCGCCATATGCTATTCGTGAGGATAAGCAAGCAAATGACGGTTTATCCCAGGTTGGCAATCCGGCTTGCTTGGACAATACCCTTATTTCTTCTTTGAATAAATCGGCTTCTAGAAGAGGTCCCCTGATTCCTTTTTCTTTAGCTGCTTTCATGCCTGGACGAAATTCGTTAGCATCATCAGCGATAACTCCATAAATAATATTATTAAATTCATATTCTTCAAGAATAGGAAGCAGATGGTCAAATAAACTACTTTTACAAAAGTAACAGCGATTCTGATTGTTTTCTTTATATCCAGGAATGGCCAACTCCGAAGTTTGAATGACACGATGGTTGGCACCAATCCATTTTGTTAGCATAATGGCTTCATTCAATTCACTCGACGGATAGGTTTCCGAATCTGCTGTAATGGCTAACACATTATCATAACCCAGAGTATCAATAGCGACTTTTAGCAAAAACGTGCTATCCACCCCTCCTGAAAAAGCGACCACAACCGACTCCATTTTTTGGAGAATACCCTGCAGATTACTGTACTTTTCTAGTAACATAGCACTTTTCCCCTTTCTGGTTTGTCTTTAATTTATCTACTGTCCATCAGCAATGCCACCCTTGATGGAAATTTAACGGATACATCAAATTGGTAGGAATGGAGGAAATAACATACAGTCATACTTTCATTTCCAGCGCCTATTGAATTGATATGAATATAAGCGTAGGACTGCATTAGCTTTTTTGTACGATAGCCGAGAATTTTTTTGCCGTTTCTGTCAGCCTGGTGTAATCTTCACCTGTAATCAATTTCGCAGGATTGATCAATGAACCGCCAACTCCCGCAGCGATGGCCCCTGCCTTAAAAAACGAAGCAAGGTTGTCAAGGTTGACACCGCCAGTTGGCATTAGAGGGATGTGAGGAAGCGGCCCTTTAAGATTTTTAAAGTAACTAACACCCAATGCATCTGCCGGGAAAACTTTGATAATGTCAGCTCCATTCTCGTAAGCAGTCAATATTTCGGTTGGTGTGAGCGCACCTGGGATGCTAATAACGCCATAGCGCTTCGCCATTTTAATCGTTTTGACATTGACGGTTGGAGAAAAGATAAATTCCGCCCCTGCCATTATTACCGCACGGGCCGTTTCAGGATCCAATACTGTACCGGCACCCGCTATGATATCATCACCGAACTCCTCTTTCACTCTTTCAATCAAATGGCACACTTTGGGAGTTTCCACTGTTATTTCTAGCGTTCGGATGCCGCCCTCTTTCAGGGCCCGGGCGATTGGTATAATTTGATTGGGGCGTGCACCGCGAATGACAGCGACCAGCTTCCCATGTTTAAGCTCTTCAAGTTTAGTCATTTTTTCCACCTTTCTACCTCTTCACATCATCAGCGCCGCCACTCATGAACAAAGCGAGGTCGGCACGGGCCGGCAAACCCTCAACATCGCCATTTACCATCGTTGCCATTGCTCCCATGGCATTTCCACGCCTTGCAGCTTCATCTAGCGGCAGTCCATCAAGCAGACCGGAAAGTACACCGGATGCAAAAGCATCACCAGCACCGATGGGATCCACGACCCTTTCCACATAGAATCCAGGAACGTATGTTTTCGGTACAGACGGGGCTGAAATTAAAGAGCCTTCTTTGCCCATTTTAAGTAAAACTGTTTCGACACCGAGTTCATGAAAATGATCTGCAAATTTTTCAGGAGTATGGGAGCCGAATAAAAATTCGGCTTCGCCCACCCCAGGCATGACGATATCACTTTTCGAGGCGTACTTTGTTATGATGTGACGTGCTTCATTTTCATCACCCCATATTTTCAAGCGAATATTCGGATCGAAGACGATTTTTGTTCCGTTTTCCTTAGCAATGCGGATCGCTTTATCCAAGAGCGACTGACAAGAATTCCCTAGTGCAGGGGTAATTCCCGTAATATGGAGATAAGCGGCGCCTTGGATGGCAAGATCAGTTAGTAATTCCGCCGTCATTTTACTAGCTGCCGAATCTTTCCGGTAATAATAAACTCGAGTATCATTCAGCCGTCTGAATTCTTTAAAAAAGACTCCGGTAGGAGCATCAGGGTCTCTTGTTACATAAGAGACATCAACACCTTCTCCGCGAATGAACGATTGCATGGCATCGCCAAATTCATCCTCACCGAGACGGCTAATCCAGCGTGAGCTATGACCGAGTCGGCTTAACCCGATCGCTACATTGGATTCCGCACCGCCAAACTTCATCGAAAAAGATCTGGCGTGGCGAAGCGGTCCTTCTTCATTCGGGGTAAACACTGTCATTGTTTCTCCGATGGTTACAACATCCATGTCATCATCTTCTTTCTCTTATCATGCTATTACGTGATTAGAAAGCGTACCGATCTTCTCAATGCTGACGTTCATCCGGTCACCGTTTTTCAACCAGATTTTCGGATTCCTTCCCATTCCAACGCCTGGTGGCGTGCCAGTTGCAATCAAATCACCTGGCATTAGCGTCATGGACTGTGATAAAAATGAAATGATTTTCGGAACCGTAAAAATTAGGTTGCTTGTATTTGAATCCTGCATAATTTCACCGTTTAATTCGAGCGAAATCGCTAGATTGTGGGGGTCACCCACTTCATCTTTTGTCACGATAACAGGACCAAATGGAGCAAATGTATCCGCCGTTTTGCCCCTTGACCACTGACCGTCCTGAAATTGCAAATCTCGGGCGCTGATATCATTCATAATCGTGTAGCCAAAGACGTAGTCATCCGCCGCTTCTTCTGACACATGTTTCGCTTCTCTACCAATGACAAACGCAAGCTCTGCTTCAAAGTCGACCTCGGTTGAATTAATCGGGATTTCAATCGCATCATTATGTCCGGCAATAGCATTAGCATATTTCGAAAAAATGACCGGTGATTCAGGAGGCTTCATCCCGGTTTCCTTGCAATGATCAAAATAGTTAAGTCCTACGCAAATGATTTTATCCGGCTTTGCGATTGGCGGCAGGATATTTACTTCTGAGAGTTTGAATATTGCATCGTCATTTACCCGTTGCTCGATTAACTGTTCAGCACGTGAACGCAACTCGCTTCCTCGTTCTATAAATTTTTTCATGCAAGCAGGAAATTCTTCTGGACCGAGAGCCGTTAAGCTGATAATTTGATCATCTTTAACAAGACCGATGTGCTGTTCGGTTTGCACGGAAAAAGTTGCTATTTTCATATTTTTCCCCTTTCTTAGGTTAATGCGTATGGTGTTTTTTCCCCTTTTAAGACCTGAACGATATTTCTTGCTGCTTTTTGACGAAGTTCAACCATCGCTTCCTCAGAATACCAGGCGCTGTGCGGCGTAATGATGACATTGTCCATTGTGAGTAGCGGGCTATCGATTCGGACCGGCTCATTTTCTGTCACATCAAGTGCAGCACCTGCAATTATCCCTTTTTCAAGTGCATAGGAAAGTGCTTTTTCATCGATTATCGGTCCACGTGCCGTGTTAATGATGACCGCGTTACTCTTCATTTGTTTAAGGCGCTCCTCATTGATCAGGTGGTATGTATCATCAATTAAGGGCACATGGATCGACAAATAATCGGCTTCACCTATAATTTCGTCGAGATCCATTTTTTGAACCCCGACAGCAGCCATGTCTGCCGCCGATACGAAAGGGTCATAAGCAGCGGTTTTAAAGCCGAGCGGTTTCACCTTTTCAATGAAACGGCGCGGAATCCGGCCAAAGCCGAGAACCCCAACCGTTTGTTCGTTAAAACGGTGAATCGGGACACACGCTTTAAAGTCCCAGTTACCTTTTTTCACTTCCTTGTTTAACAGTGTCACTTTCCGCGCCGACGAAAGTAAAAGTGCCAATGCATGATTCGATACTTCTTCCATGCCATAATCCGGTACATTGGCGACAGTGATCCCCTTTTCTTTAGCCGCATTGAGATCAATTGTATTGACGCCAACACCATAGCGGGAAATGATTTTCGTGTTTTCAAGCGACTCAATGACTCGGCGTGAGATAGGAGCATATTGATTTAAAATTGCATCCGCTTCTTTTGCCTGCTCCATAACTTGTTCTTCAGTTTTGCATTGCGCTTTGATGAAATTGATATCCAGACCGCTTTCTTGAAAAATCTCTTCTTCATATTTCAAATGTTCAAATTCGTAATCCGTTAATAATATTTTAAAGGTCATTCGGGCTCAACTCCTTTATTGTAATACCAGACATCTATTTCGCTGCTGCCTTTTCAATTTTTGCAATACCGAGCCCTTCTGCACCAAGTTTCGATGTTTTTGCTTCAGGATAGTATCGTTCGATCATTTGAATACCAATTGCGGCACGGCGTACACGTTCTTGAGCGAGTGAGATGTTCGTACTTTCCCATTGTTTCCCTGAAGGGTATACATCAGGATGATTACGCAAACCAAATTTAATGTATACAGGCGCCAATACACGGATAATTTCCGGTATTTCATAATAGCGAAGAAAGCCTCCAAAGGTATCCGGAACTTCAACATATAAATCAATTGGAATGTTTATTGATTGTCGAATCGCTGCAAGTTTAGACAGCGTTAATGCAGGTGGCACGTTGTAGGTATCCGCTCCGATGTCTTCCATTAATTTAACGGATACTGGATTGGCTGAACCCATTTGAACCGATACTTTAACAACAAAGTCTTCCGGAAGCTGTCCGTATTTTTTCATTTCTTTCGTTAAAAGTAGGAGTCCTTCATCCGCAACTAACGCACCGCGAAGACCAAGTGCAGCTCCTCTTTTCAAGTCTTCCATCGCATAAACAAGCTGGTCCGATCCTTCATGGCGGATTCCCTGAGATTTACCTCCTGGCGTAAGCGGTCCCGCACTGACATCCCATGAACCCCTGGGACCGACAAACAAACTGAGCTCCATGCCGCGCTCTGCTGTCATTTCACACATTTCTTTAATTTCTTCATCCGTTTGAAGCATGATGCCGCTGCCCTGGGATATCCGGTGAATAGTCAAACCGAGTCGGTCAATTTCTTTCAATGTTTCTTTTAGGGCAGCTGGACCTTCTACACTTGGTAGTTCAATGCGGTATTGAGCTCCATCCGGAAATGTTTTCGTTGATGTAGGAAGTTCTTTAAGATCAGTAGATGGGTAGCCTAATTGTTCGAGCAAGTCGCGTGATTCTTTCATTTTTGGACGCCTTCTTTCATATCTATATTTTTTAAGAGAGCAGCTACTTTGTCACTCAAATCAGCAGGGTATACATCGCATGGGGCACGGTGTCCAGCCGCAACGTCAAACCAGCGCTGATGAACAGCTTCTTTCATGGCTGTAAAAAATGTCGGACCGTAATTGTACACATCCATCAGTTTTGAAATCACTTGATGATTTTTCTGGGCTTCAGCGAGATCCCCTTTATGATACGATTCATATAAATGTACGGATATTTCCGGGGCAAAGACAGCGCTTCCATTAATGCTTCCAGCTGCACCAATCATTTGAGCCGGAAGCAAATGCTCGTCAAACGCGGAGAAGACTTTGAAATCACTGCGAACTTTCTTCACTTCCGCGAGCACTTGACGAAGGTGCCCGAAATCACTGACCGTCTCTTTAATACCTGCTATGTTGGGATGATCTTGGGCTAATTTTTTAATCAATTCGATTGATAAATTTTGTCCGGTCAAGAGCGGGATGTTATAAATGAAAACTTGCAGATTAGTATGATTCGCTACGCTGGAAAAATGTCGATATAATTGCTCGTCAGACAGCTTCCAGTAATATGGGTTTACTACAAGAACGCCGTTCGCTCCATGCTCTTCTGCATAAGAAGTCAGTTCATGCACCTCTTTTAATACGGTATGCCCGACTCCGACCATAACTGGCACTCTTCCGTTAATGTGCTTTAACATTTCGCGTACATATAATTTCCTTTCTTCAGTCGTAAGTGAGGAGAACTCACCTGAACTACCCATCAACAAAATACCGTCAATATTCCGTGAGATTAATAGGTCGATATACCTTCTGTTCAACTCCAAATCCAAGTTCCCCGTTTCATCAAATAAGGTGACTACCGGTGGAACGATGCCATGAAAGTCCATTATTTTTCCTCCTTTTATTACCATTCAGCGATACTCCCGTCTTCATTACGCCAAATTGGGTTTTTCCAATTATGTCCGGTCTCTGCTGCCTGCTTCACTTTTTCTTCATCAATTTCCACTCCAAGACCCGGTTTATCCGGAATGTTCACATAGCCATTTTCATAATCGAATAATTCTGGATTTTTCATATAATCGAGAATGTCCATGCCTTCGTTGTAATGAATACCAAGGCTTTGCTCCTGAATAATGAAATTCGGTGTCGTTGCGTCCAAATGAATGGATGAAGCAAGAGTCATCGGACCGAGCGGGCAGTGCGGCGCAATTGCTACATCATACGCTTCTGCCATTGCGGCAATTTTTTTCCCTTCTAAAATACCACCTGTATGAGACAGATCCGGCTGAATTATATCGACATAACCATCTTGTAGTAGCTGCTTAAAGCCCCAACGCGTATACATTCTCTCTCCCGTCGCAATCGGACACGTTGTATGCCAGGCAATCTCACGAAGTGCTTCATTGTTTTCCGGGAGCACCGGTTCTTCAATGAACATTGGACGGTATGGTTCGAGTTCTTTCACAATCACCTTTGCCATCGTTTTATGAATCCTCCCGTGAAAATCCACACCGATCCCAAAGTCCTTGCCAACCGCTTCCCTGATTGAAGCAACGCGTTCGATGACCGCTTCTACTTTCGAAAAGCTATCTATGTAATTCATTTCTTCTGATGCGTTCATTTTGACAGCAAGGAAGCCTTCTTTCTGTTTTTCTATTGCGGCAGCAACTACATCCACCGGTCTATCTCCTCCGACCCATGAGTAGACTTTAATTTTTTGACGTGCTTTGCCGCCGAGCATTTGGTATACAGGAATATCGAAGTATTTTCCTTTTATATCCCATAGTGCCTGCTCAATGCCGGAAATGGCGCTCATTAAAATTGGGCCCCCGCGATAAAATCCACCTCGATAAAGCGTTTGCCAGATATCTTCAATATCGTTCGGATTTCTCCCGATCAAATAATCAGTCAGTTCGTTAACTGCTGCTTTAACAGTTTCAGCACGGCCTTCCACGACAGGCTCTCCCCATCCAGAAATGCCTTCATCCGTATCGATTTTTAAAAACAGCCAGCGGGGCGGAACTTTGTATAAAGAAATTTTTATGATTTTCATCAAGCACCTCGCAATGTTTTTTTTAAGAAAGAGAGATTTTCAAAAATGGAAACCTCCCTTGCACTTGTTAAGAACCTTTAATAAAAACCGTTTTTATGGCTGTATAAAATTCTTTCGCCGCTTCACCTTGCTCTCGCGAACCTGTACTTGATGCCTTCATGCCTCCGAATGGGGCTTGCAACTCTACGCCCGCGCTTTCTGCGTTAATGCGGACAAGACCTGCTTCAATTTCATCAATGAACTCCAAAATTGAGCTAATATTTGATGTGAAGATTGATGCACTCAATCCGTACTTCGTATTATTTGCCAAGTCAATCGCTTCGACAAGATCGGTTGCTTTCATAAGCGCGATAACTGGTCCAAAAATTTCTGCCTGTGCAATCTCCATTTCGGACGTCACGTCTTCAAAAATCGCTGGTGTGATGAAAAAGCCCCTATCATAGTCTCCGCCAGTTAATATCTCCCCGCCATGTATGAGTTTTGCGCCTTCCTGCTTGCCTTTTTCAATGTACTCTGTGACCGTTTTGAACTGGCTTTCGCTTGCACACGGACCCATCCAAATACCCTCTTGAAGACCGTTGCCTACTGTAATTTCCGCTGCTGCCTTTACCAGTTTTTGTTTGAATTCATCATAGACGGACGATTCAACGACTACACGACTTGAAGCTGTGCATTTCTGGCCGGAAGAACGAAATCCACCGCTGATGACCGCCTCGACAGCTTGGTCGATGTTTGCATCTTTCGTTACGATGACTGGGTTCTTGCCACCCATTTCAAGCTGATATTTTATGCCGCGTGCGGAAGCTGATTTTGCGACGCTCTGACCGACACTTTCAGAACCGGTAAATGTGATCGCATTTAAAAGCGGATGATCTATGAGTCCTTGACCGATGATCGACCCCTTACCGGTAATGAAGTTCACTACGCCCTCCGGGAAGCCTGCTTTTGTGAAGCATTCCATCACTTTCGCTGCAGTAACGGCTCCCTCCGTAGCCGGTTTCCATACGATTGAGTTGCCATATACAAGAGCAGGAGCCATTTTCCAGATGGGAATTGCAACCGGGAAGTTCCATGGCGTGATTATCCCGACAACACCAAGTGGGCTACGTTTCGTAAACATTAGGGCATCTTTATCGGATGATGGAATAACATCGCCGTCTTTCCGCATCCCTTCCCCAGCATAGTAACGCAGAATTGCAACCCCCCGTGCCGTTTCACCTTTTGCTTCAGGTAACGTTTTACCCATTTCGCGAGTCATCGTTTCGGCAATTTCATCTAGATTTTCTTCCAATATATTGGCCGTTTTGAAAAGGATTTGTCCACGTGCAGACTGCCCGATCCTACGCCAATCCCTCTTTGCTTTATGCGCAGAAGCTACAGCCTTGTTCAAGTCATCTACCGTTGAGCTTTGAACATAACCAACCGGTTCTTTGTCCGCAGGATTAATGCTTTCGATTGTATTTCCAGAAGATGCATTCACCCACTCATTATTAATGAAATTTTTATATGTTTTCGTTGCAAATGTAGTTGATATCATAGTCTTTAGCTCCTTTTTCGTTTTAGAATGTCGGTCCAATTCTCCATATACCAAAGTCATGCTGCTTTAATATCTCCGCTTTTGTTAGTTTTCCGTTTGAAACATGTTGAATTTCTTCCATGATGCGCCTGCCCACTTCATCAACGGTTTCTAAACCATCGACAATCGTACCAGCATTTAAATCCATATTTTCATTCATCCTGTCAAACATTGGTGTATTAGTCGAGATTTTTATGACGGGTGAAATAGGAGAACCCGTCGGCGTGCCTCTTCCACTTGTAAAGAGAACGATTTGGGCACCGCCTGCGACCATTCCCGTCAATTGCTCAATGTCGTGGCCAGGCGTATCCATCCATACGAGCCCTTTTTTTGTGGGCACCTGGGCATAATCAACGACCTCTTCAAGTCTGGTTGTGCCTGATTTTGTCGCTGCCCCCAGTGATTTTTCCTCGAGTGAGCTGAGACCTCCCTCAATGTTTCCCGGACTCGGATTTCCGGTGCGGATATCTACGCCCATTTGTATCGAGCGGTCCTCCATCATTTTAATAACCGCATAAGCTTTTTTGGCTACCTGATCGTTTACCGCCCGTTTAGCGATCAAATGCTCCGCACCGATGAGTTCAGTCGTTTCCGCTAATATTGCGGTTCCCCCCTGCTGAACAACCAAATCGCTTGTACGTCCGACTGCCGGGTTAGCCGATAAGCCGGAGCATGCATCCGACCCACCGCATTCTGTGCCGACAATCAGCTCGCTAAAATCACATAATTCCCGCTGCACCATCGAGGCATCCTGGACCATTTTGACCGCAATTTTAGCTACTTCGGCAATGGTTTGAAGAGTGCCGCCATGTTCCTGAATCGATACCGTTTCCACTGGTTTACCACATTTGGCAATTTCATCTCCAATACGGTGCGCCTGATGTGTTTCACAGCCAAGTCCGAGTACTATGACACCATATACATTTGGATTCATGCCCATTCCCGCATAGGTTCGGGCCGTTTGATCATAATCAGAGCCCACTTGCGCACAGCCATGCTGATGAATGAATGTGACGGTTCCGCTCACCAGCTCTGTTACTCGCTGCGCTGTTTGTGTTGCGCATGTTATCGTTGGCAAAATCAGTACATGATTCCGGACACCGACGCGTCCATCCGGACGGCGGTAGCCCCAAAACTGCATTTTTTCATTCAGCAATTTTGTCACCCCTTCCTCTTTTACCTTCTAAATTGTGTACATGAACATGTGCACCAGCGGGAATAAAAGCTGAGGCTGCACCTATGACTTCCCCATATTTAATTATGTCTGCTCCTTGTTCGATGGCTTTGACTGCGAACTTATGTCCAAAACGAATCGGTTCAAGAATGGATACGACAAGTTCTTCCATGCCTTTCTTCACAACTACTGATGTGTTTTCAGGGATTTCGGATAAAGCGACAGCTACACTATCTTTCGCACTTAAGTAAAGTGTTTTATATTCGCTCATTTTGTCACCCCTTAAATTGTTTGAACTGCTTTACTTTGGATAACCGGGTTGTTCAATACTCCAATCCCTGGTATTTCGATTTCAATTCGGTCATCGCCTTTCAATGTAAATTCATTTGGCGGAACCACACATGTACCAGTAAGTAAAACTGATCCGTCAAAAACAGTATTATCTAAGACTAAATAGTCGACAAGCTCTTCCAATTTTCGTTTCAGTTGGTTTACTTTCGCTTCACCTTCAAATACTTTTTCTTCATTTCGATAAATACGGCACATGATTTTAAGCTCATATGGATCCGTAACAGCCTCTTTTAACAATATTGCCGGTCCAATGGAGCAAGAATTTTTCCATACCTTTGCCTGTGGAAGATAAAGCGGATTTTCACCTTCAATATCTCGGCAGCTCATGTCATTACCCGCGATATATCCGAGTACCGTTCCCTCTTTATCGATGACCAGACCAAGCTCCGGCTCAGGAATTTGCCATTTTGAATCTGAACGCAAGTATACCGGATCATTCGGGCCCACAGTTCTTGCTGCAGTCGATTTAAAGAAAATCTCAGGACGCACTGCATCATAAACTTTGTCATAGAATGTTTGGCGGTCCAGCTTTCCTTGCGTAGCTTCGTAGTTACGTGCTTCCTTGCTTTTTTTATAGGTAACGCCAGATGCCCATACTTCAGGTGCGTCGATAGGAGTTGTTAATTGAAGACCTTCCAGTGGCTGCAGTTCCCCTTCGGCGGCAATTTGTTTTACAATATCAAACGCTGTTCTGTTATCATGACGTGCCGTTGTAATCAACGACATAAAATCCGTAAATGGAAGGTCCACCACATTGTTTTCGTTTGTCACGGCAGCAAGTTGTTTTTTACTTTCTTTTACATAGCGAATAATTCTCATTTTCTAGTTCCTCCTAATTGGCAGGCCTCATTTATATTTTTTGATATTCATAGCCGAGCTCCTGCGAAATTTTACTGCTGCATTCCTTTAAGAGACGTACATAATACTCATGTGTTTCTTCATTTACTTTAGAAGCAGGCATCGATACACTCATTGCAGCGATTACCTTGCCTGAATAATCTTTTATCGGTACTGCCAGACAGAAAATGCCCGGTTCGTTTTCTTCATTATCCATTGAATATCCATTAATGCGTGCTTTTTCGATTTCCGCTAAAAATTGGTCCTTGGATCTAATCGATCTATCGGTCGGTCCTGTATAATCATAGCCGTCCAAGAGTAAATCCAGTTCACTATCCGTTTTGGTTGCAACAAGAGATTTGCCAACTGCACTCGTATGAATCGGAACACGCCGGCCAATACGGGAATAGAGGACCGTTACCCCAGTGCCCTCCACTTTATCGACATAGACACCTTCCTGCCCGTCTAATATGACAAGGTGCAGCGTCAAATTCGTTGTTGCTGAAAGCCATTCAAGATGTTTTCTTGCCACATTGCGCAAATCGAGATGGGTCACGACAACGCTTCCCCTCTCCAATAGCTTTAATCCTAGCGAGTATTTTCCATTTTCTTCGCCTTGTGAAATATAGTGATGCTCCTGTAAGGTTTTTAATAGTGAATGAACCGTACTTTTATGTAAATTCATTCGTTTGCTTATCTCTGTTATAGTTAGTTCACGCTCACGCTCATCAAATAAATCCAATATTTTCAAGGCACGCTCCACCGATTGGATGATAGGCATCGTTCCTCACTCCTTTTATCATTCTGTCTACCTTTATCTTATCGGATTTACGACGAGCATACCTCACTTTATTTCTACTTTTTTTTCCTGGATTACAATATCTTGTTCATAATCAAGCACCGCATCCTCAATGACAGCGATTGGAACAACACCATTTGCTGCATCTGTATGTCCAAACATCCTGTTGCTAGCCGCAACCATTTTTTGTCTAACTTTCATCCGCTGCTTGCGTTCAGCTGCCAATGATTGTCTTTCTTCTTTAAAATGATCCGCAAAATCATGAATAACCTTTCCAGAATGAAGTTGAGTAGAATCTACAAAATCAATCCGTCGTTCACGAAGCTGAAGGTGAATTACATCCCCTGATTTAAGTAAACCAATGCCGCCACCTTCATACGCTTCCGGTGTCATATGTCCTATGGCAGCACCATATGTGACTCCTGAATAGCGGCCATCGCTAATGATTGTAGCGATTTTTTTCATAACACGATTTGCATTGATGTGTTGCATTGGTGTAAACATTTCAGGCATTCCGAATGCCACTGGCCCCTGCCCTGAGATAATAACCGCAATTTTCAATGTGCCTGCTTCAACCATCCTGTCAAATAGCTCCCCATAGGTAGCGGTTTTTAGAAGAGACCATTCCGGCTCATTGTTGTATTTAAGAGATTCTAGCAATAGATTATGTTCGAAAAGCTTTTGCTCTTTTATTTTTGAAAGCAGATTTGAATCGAGCAGGCTTTTATTTGCATCATCTTCATTTTCGTAATAAAGGACAAATGCAAGCTTATCATCGAATTGGTCAAGCTGTGGTGTCGGCATACCGCTGATTTTTACAACGGCGCTTTCAAAGAAGTTTCCTTTTAATACATCAACACCGCTGAATCCACGGCGTGGATTGGATAAAATGACCTGATTTTCTTTTACATTAACCGCTTTTAGGCTACTTGTGATCGAAAGTCGTTCTTTCCAGGTTTTTGCTGCGACAGTCGGCGCATCCTGATCCATTGGTACACCATTCTCAATAAGTTCATGAAAAAGTGTTTCCATTCCTCTGCTGTTCCCGCTGCAACACTGCATCGCAAGTGAATAAATGTCCCTTCCTTCTGTCAAACTGTAATCAAATAAGTCAGGAATTGGATGTGAATGATGAATGCGGTCAAGGTCCCATAAACTGAATTTGTATCCTGCATAAAGCATGCCTGCAACAATATGCATCATTAAGTTAGTAGAACCACCCGAAGCGCTGTGAATACGGATTGCATTTTTTATGTTCGCAGCGACAATGTTGGCCACGCCGTAGCGCTCTTCGTTTATCATGCCGGCAAAGCTATCAAGCACCGAATTAATCTGGCGTTGTGTTGGTGGATCGGTCAACAGCTCCACTGCTGGATGAACGAGACCCATGCCTGCCACTAAATGACGTGAACTATTCCCCGTACCATTAAAGGCACATACACCTCCCTGCCCGTCACATGTTGCAACAGCAAGTCTCATTTCAAAGTATTTATGCTGTTCCTTCGTCAATATTCCTCGTTCATAGGCCCGTTCAAATACACCCTGAAATGCAGTATTCGATGAACATTGCAATATATATGCCATCGTATCTCGTAAATCAACGGCTACATCAGTAGCTCCCTTACTTTCCGCTTTTTTCGCAAGAGTTTCCAATTCTTCAATCACGTCAGCTGGAATCGAACCGCCTTCCAATACGTGAGCAGGTGCGAATGTTGCGAAAAAGGGTGCTTCACCACGGTTTCGGCGAACACGATCAACATGTGCGAGTGCACTTACAACACCAAGAGGCTGCTTATCACACCCTTGAATTACGAATGCACCATGATAACTGTGAGCTTCTAGCTGGTTGACAACCATTTGTGCAACCGCGTTTCGGCTCTGGAGAGAGTAACTCATCCCTTGATTGTTTTGCGCAGTGCCATCACACATCACCGGTGTCGAGAAATGAAACGGCACACCGCCGTTTTGCCAAATGCGGATTGCTGCCCGTGCTGACGTTTGGTAATCCATTATATGGGCCGGATGATCGGACGAACCACCGATTATTGCGATACGCGGGGCATTCCTCTCTAGCCGCATATAAATTTCTTCAAGCGTCCAATCAGGCTTGCCCCCTTCATATGTGGAGCCAAGCGTCAGCTTCGAACGGTCCAACAAACCTGCAACCGTAATGGGTTCATTTGCTTTTCCCTGTACATTATCGCGGTAAGGGTTTATCCCGTTATCAATTAGTGGATATAGGTGTGTCATTTCAGCACTCCTTTTCTGATTTCAAATGAATTCTTCCATTCTCTAAAAATATTAACCAAGGTTTTTAGTCTAGTGCCAATTCTTCTGGTTCTGACAGGATTTCTAAATTTTTGTTTTTTAAAGCTTCTTCCATCATGCTTTCAGAAATCCAAATTTCACCGATTTCAAGCGTATTTTTTATTCTTACGACTCTCACTTTATTCAAATTGAAGGCATTGCACGTTTTGATAGCAGCTTTAACAGCTAATTCCTGCGTATCTAAAAACATCGGGAGCTTTACTACATCTGTCACTGTGCTTGTGAGTGCATTGGCATAGCCTTTTTCCCATTCGATTTCATTCATGACGGCCTTCGTCGTCATATCAGCCATGCCGATGCCGTTTGCATTACCGTGAGTTTTTTCAGTAAGTCCAAGTACAACGGTCCGTTTAACCTCTGGCCCACCGGTAGCATATGGAGTGGCGAAGTTACCCGTAATATTCGGATCCATTCCATCCCCTGAAATATCCTTTCCGAGTTCATTTACAATAAGTACGTCGATCGAATCGAAATGGATTCTTGGCATCAATGATTTTGCTTCAAGCAATAGTCCCGGTTCCACTTCCTCCAATTCCTCTGCTGGGACTGCGACGATTTTCGCTGGTTTATCATAGGCATTTTCAATAGTCGCAAGACCAAATATGATAGGAGCTTTCGCTAAAGAAATTTTTGCCATTTCAGGGACATGTTCCGCCATATACTTAAAGCTGTATGCATGTGCAGCTTCGGCTCCCTTTTGCTTGCCTAAACCGATTGTAATCATTTTCATTAGTCCGCTTTCAACTGGTCCGCGAAATGCCGTATGTGGTTTTATCCGATTAATGACAATGATTTTATCTGATTCATATGCAAACTTATCAATATAGACAGGGAGCCCATTTGGCAATTCATCCAGTTTAATAACTTCCATCGATGACAGTATTGACGCTCCAACCGATTCTTCTGAAATACCCAGTTGAAGCAACACATCAATTTGTCCATCCCCTGTAGCACCCCCATGGCTTCCCATTGCAGGGACTATAAAAGGATTACCGCCAGCCTCCTTAACGGCAGCCACCGTTTCTCTTACAATAGTAGGAAGGTCCGCCACCCCTCTGCTTCCTACTGCAATTGCCACCCTGTCATCTTCATTTATTCTTGATAAGACACCTGCTTCTTTTATCGTCTTCTTCACCTCACCAGCTACATCAGCTATATGAGGTGTAAGAAACTTCTGCCTCACTTTGACCATTTTCGGTAATTGGATTTCACGTAAAAGTTCAGAGATAATATCCATTTTCTATCCTCCAAACAGTCTGGATTATTTACCGCGTACTTTTTCAACTTCGCTCATCATTTCCTCTACAAGATCCGGCCCGAATTTCTGGGCATATTCGTCCGTCACTGGTTGGATGGCTTTCTTCATTTTTTCCATTTCTTCCGGCTCTACTTCATTGATTTTCATTCCTTCTTCTTTTAGATACTTAAGTGCCTTTTCATTTTCTTTTTGGTTAACTTCCCGTTGATACTTTCCAGCCTCTTGTGCGGCCTCACTCATGATTTTTTGCTCTTCTTCTGATAGGTCGTCCCAGAACTTTTTACTTACAAGGAATACAAATGGTGTATAAACATGATTTGTAAGACTTAAGTAGTCTTGCACTTCATTATATTTTTGCGTTTGAATTGTTGCGAGTGGGTTCTCCTGCCCATCAACAGTGCCGGTTTCCAGTGCAGTAAATACTTCAGAGAAGGCCATCGGCGATGGATTAGCACCCAACTTTGAAAAAGCATCTAAATGCACTTCATTTTGCATGGTACGAATTTTAAGGCCTTTGAAATCCTCAACCGTTTTAACAGGGTGTTTACTGTTGGTTAAGTTTCGGAAACCATTTTCCCAATATCCCAGACCTACTAAATCATGTTCCGGTAATTTATCCAAAAGTTTTTTGCCTATTGCACCATCAAGTACGGAATAAGCTTCTTCTTCATTATTAAAGACAAACGGGAAGTCATAAATTCCAAATTCCTTAATCATTCCCACAAGTGGAGAGGTTGAAGGAACAGTTACTTCCTGTAAACCACCTTGAAGTGCTTCTGTCATTTTCTGATCATCCCCGAGGGTGGCATCAAAAAAGTTTTGGACCTTCATTTTTCCCCCGCTTTTTTCTTCAACCAGTTCTTTAAATTTCTCCATTCCTTGCCCTTGTGGATGCATTTTACTATTCCCGATTCCTGCTTTGATTGTTCTTTTTTGAATACCGTCAGCTGAAGCGCTTTCATTTTGGTTTCCGCAAGCACTTAATAGCAATACGGCTGGCAGTAAAACCCCCACCGCCAAACGCTTGAACAGATTATTCATTATCATTTTCCTCCTATTAATTAAGATGAATATCAGCATACAAACCGAATTACTAGTTTAATTCCGTTAGGAGGTAAACCATCCTAGAGGAACCAGCACTAAGGAAGGGAACAGAATCAACAAGATCAATACAATTACTTCCACGAGCAAGAAAGGCCAAATCCCCTTCATGATATCTTCCATACTGATTTTACTTATGCCGCACATGACATTTAATACGGTTCCGACCGGTGGTGTAAGTAAACCGATGGCGTTATTCAGGATAAACAGGACACCAAAGTAAACTGGATCAATACCTGCAGCGACCACCAATGGCATCAATACAGGTGTTAGAATAAGGATTGTCGGCGTCATATCCATAGCAGTTCCAACTACGATGACCAATAAGTTTATCATTATTAATAGAAGGAATGGATGATCCATAAATGGCTCCAGCAATCCAATCACCTGACCAGGTAAATCGGCTACCGTTATCAGCCAGGATGACACGAGTGCCGCGGCGACCAGAAACATGACAACACTCGTCATTTTTCCTGCATGAACAAAGACCTCATACAAATCTTTCATTTTCATTTCTCGGTAGATTACAAGACCGACAAATATGGCGTAGACTGCAGCCACCACTGCCGCTTCAGTCGGTGTGAATAAACCGAATTTCAATCCACCAATGATAATGATGGGCAGGAATAGAGCCCAAACTCCTTGACGAAGAGAAGTAAGAATTTCTTTTGTTGAAGCTCGGGGGTTAACGGCGACTTTATCTTTTCGTGCAACAATGGCCCAGGTAACCGTTAGTCCAACCGCTAGTAAAATACCAGGAACGATTCCTGCCATAAACAGCTTTGTAATGGACACTCCACTTGCGACACCGAAAATGATAAAGCCAATACTTGGCGGAATGATCGGGGCAATGATACCACCGGATGCAATCAACCCACTTGACCGGTTCACATCATACCCTGACTTCACCATCATTGGAATTAATATAGCCCCAAGCGCTGCTGTATCGGCAACGGCAGATCCTGATAAACTTGCAAACAACACACTCGCAATGATCGCAACATAGCCAAGGCCTCCCTTGATATGGCCAACCAAGTTCATTGCCATCTCAACGATACGCCGTGATAATCCGCCCCTATTCATCGCCTCTCCTGCAAGCATAAAGAACGGTATGGCCATTAGAGGGAAGTTATCAGCGCCACTGATTAGATTTTGTGCGATTATTTGACTATCAAAAATACCAAGGAAATACATTAACACTACACTACTCACAAGTAAGGCAAAGGCAATAGGTATTCCAAGTCCCATGGCTCCCAGTAAAGATCCGACAAATACACCTATCATCCCTGTTTCTCCTCCTTGACAATCCTAATATCTGAAGCAAATTCATCAGTATGGAGAGAAATTAGCTCTTCTGACTCACTTATCATCACCAATTCTTCGTCTTTAATTTTATTGAAGAAAATCCGATATAAATTGAAAATGATCATGCTGCCCATTGAAACACTCACAAGAATACCTGTCCCATATACAAATGCCAGTGGCATGCCTGTGGCTGGTGCAGTACTATCAATGTTTATCAATGTCATTTTCCAGCTGCCATCCAGGATCAGGAGAAGAACGAATAACATCATCAAATCACTAATAACAAGAACCACTTTTTTCATCTTATTCGGGAGCCGTTTGATGACCATGTCGACACCTAAGTGTTCTTTGTTTTTGAAAGCTCCGATGGCGCCGAGGAACGTCAACCAAATAAAGAGATACCTTGACATTTCTTCTGACCAAGTAATCCCTGAATTAAAGAAATAACGAAGTACTACATTACCAAACACGAGTACGACCATAATTGCTAAAGCTGCTGCCATAATAATGTTCAACGAATTTTCTAGGGTTTTGGAAATTTTTTTCACCTATACATCTCCCCCTTCCTATCTAAAGCGCCTGCTTCATTCTGCTTTTATTTTTCCTACAAGCTCTTCCGCCCAGTCATTTTCCTCAAAAACTTCATCATAAACAGGTTGAGATGCTTTTAACATTTTTTGTGCAAAATCTTCGTCAGGCTTAGTGAATTTGATTCCATTATCCTTAAGATATGCTTTGTCATCTTCATAACTTTTTTCCATCAAATCAAACTCATATGCTGCCGACTCTTTTGCTGCTTTTTGAATGATGGTTTGTTGCTCCTTTGTCAGCCCTTTATAGAATTTGCTATTGATAATGTAAATATTGGGGCTGAACATATGCTTGGATTCTAGTACATCACTTTGAACTTCATTCCACCCCGAGGATCTCAACGTGGCAATGGGATTATCTTGAGCATCCACTACCTTTTGTTCAAGTGCGGTAAAAACTTCTGAAATTGGTAATGGACTAACATTTGCCTCCAATGATTCACCTAGTTTTATGTAATTCGGAATGTTCGGCATTCTGAGTCGAAGTCCATCAAAATCTTTCATACTCTTAATTGGACGATTACTCGAAAACATCCTAAATCCATTTGCACTCCATGCGAGCGGTGTCACTCCATGCTTTGGATCAAGTTCTTCTGTCAATTCTTCTCCGATAGGTCCATTCAATACCTTCTTTACATGATCGTAATCCCGAAATAGGAAGGGCCATTCCGGAACACCCATTTTCGGAATGTCCGACTGCATAATTAGTCCTGGAACACCCATTTCAATCGTTCCGTTTCTGACGCCGTCATAAAATTCTTTTTCTGCACCTAAAGTACTGTTCGCATAAATCCGAACCTCTAGTTCACCATTACTCTCTTTTTCTACTATTTTTTCAAATTTTTCTCTCAAGGCAATGTTTTGAGGGTGATTTTCAGCAAAATAATTCGCCACTTTTATCGTTTTCTTTTCAACGCCAGATCCACTGGCTTTTTCACCCTCACCTCCACCACATCCTGATAAAAGTAAAGCTGCTGCAAGAGTTAAGCTTGTGGAGAATACAAAAGGCATTCTTTTTTTCAATAAAAACCCTCCCAAAAGTTTTTTGTAAGCGTTATCATTTATGACTGATTTTAAGAACTTCTCCTCACCCTTGTATAAGCCAAAGTTAAATTGTTTTATATTATAAAACTCCGTTTTGTTTTATTCGGAGTAAGGAAAACACTTCACTTCTAGTTGCGTTTCAAGTTGATTCATGACATTTTAAACAATTACTTTTAATAACATGAAGGTTAATTTGTTCTACATTATAAAACTCGGTTTTTAAATTTGAAATCTTACGTTGATTATAAGCTTCCAATTTTACTAATGTCAAACCATTTTTTGAATTTTATAACAATTTAACAAAACCTCTATTTTTCACTAATTAATATTTAGAGAATCAACATTTATTAATCATATCCTTTTCAGTCAAGATTTATAGAATCAGAATGGGAAAGATGAATTTTTCAATACTAAGATATTTATAGAATAGAGAATCGAACATAACTATAGGTTTCCCTTATAATACATTCCTCTCCTTTATTGAGCTTTTAAGTTTGGAATTTTGTTTTTCCTTCTGAAAAAACTGTCTTTAAGAACTTTTTTCTTTTTTGACCTTGCGTTTCATCAAAGTGGTAATCGTTTGTATATTTTAACCCGTGTCTTTCATACAGAAGTTATTTTCCTTGTATAAAGATTTATACTTTTTTCTCTTTTGAAAAGTTACAATCCATTATTTATATTGAGATCATTTCATTATGAACCTCTCTCCAACAGGTTAAAGACTAAAGGGAAAAAAAACTATACCCGAAGCTTTTAAAGGCTCATTAAATATATTCAATTATTACCGATATATAAAACATGGTTAATATATAACACGGGGAAGGAATAAACAAAGATGAATAAACTCAGTACGAAAATAGGTTTTGTTCTTTTAACAGGTATGGCCATTACATTAATTGGAAGTTTACTATTGATGTATAAAAGTACAAATGATACGGTTGAGAAAACAATCGCTATGAGCAGCTTAGACATCGCAAGCAACATCGCTCAAGGAATAAATCCAACATATTATGCCGATTTTTTAAGTAATCAATCCGAAACCTCTACATATTGGGAGATACGCGAACAGTTAGACGATTATAAACAAAAAACTGGAGCATTATATGTCTATACATTGGGGATTGACGAAAGTAGCGAAAAAGTCCATATTCTTATAGATGGAATGGGTAAGGAAGATAAAAAAGCATCTCCCATTTCAACCCCCACAACCGTAACTTCATATCAGGATGTAGAAAGCGTCATGAAGGGAAAGGTTTCTACCACTTCCATCGTTCATGATCCTGAATATGGTGACTATTTATCCGTTTTTGTTCCCATAAAGAAAGGGGACGAGGTCATTGGAATACTAGGGGTGGATATTGATGCCAGTAAAGTCGATGCTACGACCGGCAAAGTACTGGGTGGCATCCTTCCCCTGATGATAATAATCAATGTAATCTTAATGGCAATCGTTGTAGGTGCATTAATATGGTTCTTGACTAGAAAGTTAAGCCCCCTTCTCAAGGTCAGCATGGCTGCAAAGGAAATCTCAAATGGAAAATTAATTATCAGCCAATAAACTGATTAGCAACACAAGGGTTAAAGGAAACGACGAAATAAAGGTTTTAGTGAAATCCTTTGAAGAAATGATCACCAATACAACCATTATTGTCAACTCCATGAAAAACTCATCATACCAGCTATTGGAATCATCAAGTGATATCGAACACAAAATCAAAGAAATGGATACTTCCACACAACATATTGTTAAAGGCATTCAGCAAGTTGCAGGGGCTGCGGAAGTACAATTGCACAGAAGTGAAGAATCATCAAGGGTCATCGAGGAAATGACCATAGGGATACAAAAAATTGCCGAAGCTTCTTCTGAAGTCAGCGAACAGACAAATCATGTTTCAGCTAGAATGTCCATCGGAAATAAAGATATAAATGAACTCTCAAATCAAATTCTGCAAGTAAAAGATGTTATGCTGCAAACAAGTTCAGAAATAAAGAAATTGGACGAACAAGCAAATGAAATTGTGAATATTGTACATTTAATTACGGGAATTGCCGAGCAAACCAACCTGCTGTCATTAAATGCGGCCATTGAAGCTGCTAGAGCCGGTGAACAGGGTAAAGGTTTTGCGGTGGTATCGAACGAAGTACGGAAATTGGCAGTAGGCACCAAGGAATCTGCAATCAATATACAAGAGTCCCTACTTCATTTTAAATCCATCATAAATGAATCAGTGAAAATGATGGAAACCGGTACTAAAGAGGTAGAGGAAGGGACAAAATTTGTCCTGAATACAAGAGAAACATTTAAACAGACCATAAAATCCTTTGAGCATGTTAGTGATCAGATTCAAGAAATATCCGCCATTACAGAGCAAATGGCAGCAAGTTCTCAAGAAATCAATGCTTCGATAGAAGATTTTGCAGGGTTAACAAGGGAAACGGCAGTGGCTTCAAAGCAAGTTGCCCAATCAACCGATCAACAAGCGAAATCCATGGAGGACATCTCCTTCTCCACCTCTTCGATGGTAAGGCTCGCTAATGACCTGGAAACATCTGTTGAACAGTTTAACGCGTAAAAAAATTGAACTACATTCTATTACTATATCAAGAAAGGGATTTTGCTATTAATGCAAAATCCCTTTTTTTATTTACTTAGTTGATTTTAGCTTCAAATCACCTTCATAAGGTATATGTTCAACTGTTATCGTTATATCTTTGCCCTCTTTATCTTTACCGATTCGTTTATAAGTGAATTTATTTTCATTAAGCTCCGTAAGTTCAAGAACTGCACCATACTTATTTTCCCCTTGTGAAACATGGGCTCTAATCTTATTTCCATGAACAACATCGTAATAGCCGTAATCACCACGGCTTTCACCGGTTTTAGCATCAAAAAATTCATACTTATTTGTTTTATCATCATATTTTGCCAGACCTAAATAATTCGAGTTATAGCTTGATACATCATTTCCCTTTTCATCCAATGCCACTGTACCTTTCCATGTGGTGCTTGATAAAACTTTGTCTCCATCAACGTCTGTAACTACATCTCCTGTATAAGTTTCCAAATTTTTGTCTGGATCAGTAAAGGAAAGTTCTGTTTCAGTATAGGGAATATGATCGACAAACACTTCTACTTCGTTACCTTTTGCATCTTTGCCCATTCTTTTATAAGTAAACATATCCTTATTCAGTTCAGTTATTTCAACAACGGCTTGGTAACCCATTGATTCTGAAATTAACACTCTAATCTTCCCATTCGTGATAAAGAAAGTTCCTTTATCACCTCGACTTTTTTTAGTATTTTTATCAAAAAATTCATATCTCGATGCTTCATCATCATATTTAGCTAGACCAATGAAGCTTGCATTCTCCTTTGTTAAGTCATTATTATTTTTATCATAAACTTTTGTTCCTTGCCAATTCGTGCTAGTAAGAATTTTAGTCATTTCCTCTCCTGCGGTTAACTTTTTTTCTTGTTTACTCTGTTTTGCAGTTTGTTCCTGCTTCTGAGCGCTTTTATTTTCTTGTGCGTTTGTGTTACATCCTGTTATTGCCAACGTTATCCCAAGTAGTATAGCTGATGAAATTATTGCTTTTTTATTCATTTTTTCGTCTCCTCATCATATTGTGTTTTTTTTGTAGTGCAATTGATATTACAAATTAAAAGTATAGCGATCTGGTTATTTTGCTCCTGCCTTAAGTAAAATTTGTTCGATTTCCTTAAACCCTTTCTCGCGGGCATGTTGTAAAGGTGTCATACTGTTATTATCGGGGATGTTGACATCTGCCCCATGATCTATTAGCAATTGAACTGTTTGCTGCTGTTTTCCATCTCCATCATTCAAAATGATTGCTTCTAGCAAAGCGGTCCAACCGAGATCATTCACATGATTCACATCAATATCAGTTTTAGTAAGAAGTTCTTTAATAACCTCAACATAACCATGTTCCGAAGCAGGGATTAAAGCCGTTCCACCATAACGGTTGGTTATAGAGGGGTCTGCACCCGCTTCAATCGCAAGTTTAAGTATATCTACATAACCTTCAGCACCGGCATACAAGAAGGGGCTATTTTTCATGTCATCCTGAATGTTGACGTCTGCACCCGCTTCAATAAGGATTTTTGCCGTCTCTACATCATTGTTATAAGTCGCAATCATTGTGGCGGTTCGCCCTTCCGAGTCCTGTGTATTTATTTCTGCACCTTGCTCAATCAAGCTTCTTATTCTTTCCGTTTCTTTACGTTCTACGGCTTGAATAAATTGTACATTCATTCCCTTTCCTGTCTCCTTTTCTTGTTTATTTAGCTCTACTTCATTATCCAAGACACAGCCTTGAAGGATGAAAAGGCTTCCGATGACAATCGTTAGCCATCTCCACATGAAACACACCATCCTTTCCCTGTTTGTACTTCACAGCCGCAAATGGATTTCCCGTCATTCTTATGTAGCAAATTGACATGTTCTTTAGGTTTCATGATGTTTTTTTCTCCCTTTTATTTTTAGTTGCTTACTTATTCCGTCTTCATTATGTTAATGCTTAACCTTAAACTCCCTCTAAACAATCTCTTAAATAATGATTAACTTATTAATAAAATTTCTTAATGTTTATAAAAAAAACCGCCACTTCGTGACGGGTCCTTAACATGCTATTTAAACATTAAAGCGATACCCTGCTCCCCAAACGGTTTCCAAAAATTTAGGATGTGCAGGATTTCTTTCAATTTTTTCACGTAGTTTCCTGATATGGACGGTGACAGTCGAAACATCCGCAGCCGATTCCAATCCCCAAATATTTTCATAAAGCTGCTCTTTGCTTAATACTTGATTCGGATGCATGACAAAAAACACCAAAGTATCGAATTCCTTTGTTGTAAACGGCACCACTTCTCCGTTTATGTGAACTCTGCGCGCTGACTTATCTATTGAAATCCCATGAACATAGATTGAATTAGATTTGGGGTGACTTCCTGATAAACGTTCATACCGCGCTATATGCGCTTTCACTCTTGCAACTAGTTCACTTGGACTAAATGGCTTTGTAATATAATCATCTGCCCCTAGACCAAGCCCCCGAATTTTATCAATATCTTCCTTTTTGGCGGATACAAGCAAAATCGGGATATTCATGACAGCACGTATTTGTTTGCATATCTCAAATCCATTCAACCCTGGAAGCATGATATCCAAAATGATTAAATGATAATTTCCTTGAAGGGCCTGTTGGAGACCTGCATCACCAGTATGTTGAATATCGACACTAAAATCATTAATTTCCAAATAGTCCCTTTGCAATTCAGCAATACTGACTTCGTCTTCAATAAGTAATATCTTTTTCACATTTCCTCACCTTTCTTTATGGAAAAAAAGACACTTGTACCTTTTCCTATCTCGCTAGTAGCCCAAATATCTCCACCATGCTCGCCGATAATTTTTTTTGCAATCGCAAGTCCTAAACCACTTCCACCTGTCCGGGAATTTCTAGATTCCTCAGCACGATAAAAGCGGTTAAATATATAAGGCAAAGCAGAAGATTCTATTCCATAGCCATTATCAGTTACTTGTACAACAACATCATATAGTCCTTCATGCAGAGAAATGGAAATGTGTTTTTCATCTTTATTCATATACTTTACACAATTGCTGATCAGGTTGGCCAATACGCGTTTCAGTTTCTCTCTATCAGCTGTCACGTATATCGGCTTATTCACCTGATGAAGTTCAATCTGGATCCCTAGTTGAAGTAAATCCAGTTGAAGTTCTTCTACGTAGTCTTTTAAATACTTATCTAACCTGACCGTTTCAAAAGTGAATGGTTCTTTTTTCAAATCCAACTTGGAAAATAAAAATAATTCATCTATCAATGAATCCATATCTCTTGCTTTTAGGTATACAGTCGATAAATACTTGTCCATTTTCTGTGGGGTGTTTGCTACTCCGTCTTTAATCCCCTCAACATACCCCATAATCGAAGTGATCGGTGTTTTCAAGTCATGGGAAATATTAGAGAGAAGCTCTTTGCGATTTTCCTCATACTGAAGCTGAATGTTTACGGACTCTTTTAACTTTTTTCTCATTTCCTCAAAAGCTCTATTCAATTGCCCGATTTCATCATTCGAAGTCGCCTTGATTTCAAAGTTTAAATCTCCTGATTTTATCCGCTCTGCGCCTTCTTTAAGAATTGAGATCGGTTTGATGATGCTACGTGAAACTAAATAATTTAATAGTCCAATAATCATTACAAACAGTAATAACAATAGAGCGAATAAAATGGGAAAGAGCTCTCGAGTCAGCTCGGCATATGAACTTGCCTTTCTCAATACAAAAATACTTCCTTCACTTTTATCTGAAAAATAAAAATCAAACTTCACATAAGTGAAAAAAAAGTCTTTCATTTTGATTGTGTCCCGCGTATTGATATTCGTTTCTTCGAACTTGGGAAGTGATTGTATCAAGCCTGGCTTATCTAGTGTTTGGGACGCATAATCAATGTTTTTACCTTTTCTAACGACAATCTTAATATCTCCATGTTCAATCTTCTTCAGCTGTTCTTCATTTAGCAGCTGCTCAGGGTTATTTTTTGCCAAAAGCTTTAAATCGAGAAACACACTTTCCTCTACTGCAGTCAAAGGTTTTTGGAGATAAGATTTTTTGTATAAATGTTCTATCGCTTTTACATCACCTGTTATCGCAAAAATAAGTAAAAATCCAGCTGTTAAAAACAAAGTGATGGAAATAAGGATTACGCCAACGTAGGACAACAGAAATCTCATTTTAATTGACAAATATTTTCACCCCGCTTCGATCTTTCGTTTACTCATTTATAGAAAAGTTGTTTATCTGCTGTTCTTGCATAAAAAAATGTTGCCCACGATAACTTTTTTTAGTACTAAAAAAAACATATCACACAAATCTTAAAATTTTCTAAAATACATATAAAAAATCCTATTCTATTGTCAGTTTACAGTTTTTTTATTTGAAAAACGTTCCAGCTTGATTTCAGAAATCCGCTCACTTTCCGCCGACTGTCTGCCAAGCCTACTCGACGCAAGCGTCTGTGGGGTCTAGGCTAGCCAGTTTTTCGGCAGGAGTGTCGCATATTCCTTCAATCCATTGGGTTTGCAGTTCATAAAAAACAAAAAAATCATGCAGTATAACCAAGTCCTTATTTAGTTTTGCCTGCAGTTTCTTTATTTAAAAACGTTCCAGCTTGATTTCAGAAATCCGCTCACTTTCCGCCGACTGTTTATCAAGCTTCCAGCGGGGTTCCGGCTAGCTTGTTTTTTGTTAAAATATTTTTTATTTGTCCAGAGTTTGTGAGACATAGAGAAAAAGCGAACTTCCCCTTAAGGAAAGTCCGCATTTTACAAATATCAAGAAAAGTTCATCTGTTCTTCTCTTTACTTTGGTGAAACGATCATTTGGTCATCCAATCTAATATCGTCAATCGACCAAAACCAATTATTTTTAGCATTATGCATTCTCCATTGTAATTTCATAGAGGCAGCATCTTCAGGAACATTAATCGATTTAACTTCATACTTATTCAAAACATGTCCATTTTTATTATCCGAAGCAGCTTTATTGTCATAAACGAGAACTTGTTGTTTTTCCCCATTATCAAAGACAGCAGTCACTTCAGCTGTTTGCGTTCCTTCTTGTTTATAGTGGGATGCAAATCCTAAGTATAGCTCTTTGGCATCATCAACTTTTACAGTAGGTGAAGTTAATGTACTATCAAAATAGCCTTTTGCTGCTGGTGAACCATTATCATCCCATTCATCAGGATCCGCTACTGCTATAACACCTTGACCAAGTTCAAATTTGTTACGCTCCTGGTCTTCTGCTTTTGTCCAAAAGTCCTTTGTTGTGAAGCTCCAACCTTGCCACTCTTCTGTACCAGCTGGCATATTCGAGCTATTCGTAACCGACCAGCCATTAGGAGCTGTATGGCTCCAACCGAGAATGGAACTTGGAATGTTTTCATTCACTGCTGGCTTTAATGCAGACTCTAATTGGTCAAAACTTTCTCCAAGCATCATGTTGACGAATACATTTATATTCTTGGAGCCAATTATTTGGCCTTCCTCGTAAGCAGTAATCTTGAATTGTGATGAACCCGATATCTCCTTGCTAGGTGTAGCTTTTATTGTCAACATTTTTTCTTCTGTTCCTGATAGCACATACTCAAGTTCATTGTGCTCCAAACTCCAACCTTCAGGTGCATCAACTTTAATTTTCCCGTTCATACTTTTACTTCCATAATTTTTCACCTTCACTTGGAGTGCAGTCGATTCACCTTCTGTTACTAAAGAAGGAGAAGCTTGTGTCGAGACCATTTCCAGGGCTTTTGTCTGACCTTCAGCCAGTAACACCTTTTTACTGCTATTGTTAAATGAATCTAGTGCTTGTACCTTAATTTCATAATCAGTACCTGGCTTAAGTCCAGCAACAGGGAACTCTAAATTCTTTGGTACAGGATCATAATAGAATTCAGAAAATGCGGTGAAATCTGCGTCCATCTCCCCTGTTTCCTTGTTTTTGGCTGTAATGTGATATGAATGTACGAGTGCGTTATCTTTTGCCTGTGGAAATGTTACATTCAAACTTCTTAGTGTAGATTTTTCTTCTACAATCGAAGCCTTATCTTTAACTGCAAAAACCGGTGGTAACTGATCTCGATCGTCTGTATATTTAAATTTATTTTTTTTAGAAGGATTTTTTATTACCCATGGTTTTCCTGTCCAATCGTCTTTATGAAAGTCACGTTTTTTAATGACAACTTTATTATTATAAACTTCTACAATCATTCCTTGACTAATATCCCGATATCCTTCTGGATGGAACCCTTGAAGTTTGCCTGGCTCCAATTCCAAATAACTTACAGAAGACGTGCCAACTGACGTAAAGTCTTTTTGATGAATCGTTCTCGGGTCTTCGAGTGGATAATGAGAATGGCCTGAAAATGTAATAACCTGTGGATGTTTCTTTAAAGTATCATATAAAAGTTCTTTATTTTCCTGAGTTCCCCACAAGTCACTTCCATACACAGTGTCTTTAATGTGTTGATGAAGAAAAACAAAGATTGGTTGGTCCGGATTCTCTTTTTCTGCTGCAGCTAACTTTTCACCTAGCCAGTTAATTTGATTAACGGAATATAAACCATGCGTATTACCATTTTCCGGACTTAACGTAATAAAATCATATCCATTTACTTTTTTATGATAGTAAAGAGAATCCATTCCTGTTTTCTCGAGAAAACGATCTTGTGCCTTTTCAACGGAAAGTCCATTCCAATAATCATGGTTCCCCATTGTAAACATGGATTGGACACCACCTTGTTTCTTCTCATTATAAATGGAGAAGAACTTATCATATTCAGAAGCGTATCCATAGTCCGTTAAATCCCCAACGACAACAAAAGCATCCTGTCTAGGCGCAGCTTTATTTAATTGATCCATGGCTGTTCTGAACTTGTTCATATCAGCTGTTGATCCATCATCAATATGCACATCACTGATTACTGGAAAAACGAGCTCAGGTTTACGTTTATTATCTGAATTTGAAGATTCCGAGAATGCTTGTACACTTGATAAAGAAGTTGTTAATCCTACCGTTACAACTGTCAGCATTGCTGCAAATTTATTTTTCCCTTTCAAAATCAATACCTCCTATTTATCGTTTAGCTAATTATGTATTTTTTAAACAGATCAACAACCATCCTCCTTGTTTATAAATTTTTAAGGTGTTTACCAATTAAAATAGTAACTTTACATTATTAATAAAATATAAGACCAATGTAATTTATATATTAATAATCAGAAAAGGACTAAGGCCAGTATTCGTTCCATTCACTTTTGTTTCGTTTTTGGTATTGATTTTCCATTTCTTAATGGGAATGGGGTACTATCCCTACTATCCCTCAACTACGTAGTTACCCGTAAAATGGTAATATTTATACAGATGGTAAATGATTCCACAGTACATAGAAATACCAATTTTCATATGGTAAAGTCTAGAAGAAGGAAAGGAGAGAGGTTATTATAAAAAATTATTAAATATTGTGATGGTAATAACTCTTGTCTTTGGACTGTTTTTTGCGATTGCACCGATGAATAAAGCATTAGCATTGTCCTACGATAATACAAACCCTTATTCGTCAGGTTGTGCTTCTAAAAGCCCAATCACCTATGAAACAGAATATATCTATAAAACTATTAATGTTGAGATTACATAATCTAAAAAAGATGAATCCAGCCCTATACCGTATCCATTTTCATTGATTATTCATGTATTCTTAAAAAAATTTTCTAAATTGCCTTGCAATAGAAAGGATTCCTTGTTATATTACAGTCAATTAAATATTTTCTTACTTCATACTTTTGAAGTGAGGATAGAGGAGCAAAAACCATTAGTACACATTTTGAGGAGAATGAGATCCTATGACTATTGTGGAAAGGGGAATTTGCCGAAGCCGAAAGAATCTCATGTTCTTGAAGCTGGTTCTGCTATTGAATAAATACAGGACTGTCATATAGGAAACTATATGGAGGGCTATCTTATGCGCGGAAACATTTTTTTGATAAATATTGTTTCTACTGCAGCAGCGAATCCTCGTTGTTGCTTTTTTGCGTTTACTCCTGAATGGCCCACCACCTCTGAATATTTTTAAAAAATCATACAAAAGGGTGTGAAGTTATGAATTTTGGCCAAGTTTTAACCGCAATGGTTACCCCGTTCAATCATAATGATGAGGTTGATTTTAATGCTACGAGAACTTTAGTAAACTATTTAATTGCTAATGGCTCTGATGGATTAGTAATAGCTGGTACAACTGGAGAGTCCCCTACATTAACAACAGAAGAGAAACTGGATTTATTCAAAATTGTTGTTGAGGTTGTTGATGGAAGAGTTCCAGTCATAGCTGGAACTGGCTCAAATAACACGAAAGCTTCCATCAACTTAACAAGGCAAGCTGAGGCAGCAGGAGTCGACGGAATAATGCTCGTTACCCCATACTATAACAAGCCGTCTCAAGAAGGATTATTTCAGCACTTTAAGGCTATTGCCCAATCAACATCTTTACCGGTAATGCTCTATAATATTCCAGGACGAAGTGTTGTAAATATGTCAGTAGAGACGATTGTTAACCTCTCAAGAATCAACAATATTGTGGCTGTAAAAGAGGCAAGTGGTGACTTAGATGCCATGGCACAAATCATAAGCAAAACAACTGGTGATTTTACATTGTACAGCGGCGATGATGGGTTAACATTACCGGTTTTAGCCATCGGTGGAACAGGAATTGTTTCGGTTTCTTCACACATAATTGGTAATGAAATGCAAGAAATGATAAATAGCTTTAAAAATGGTGATGTCCATGGTGCTGCCGCTACACATCGTAACCTTCTTCCAATCATGAAAGCATTATTTGCTGCACCAAGCCCCGCACCAGTAAAATCAGCATTAAATATGCGGGGGTTAAATGTTGGAGGTGTCCGGTTACCATTGGTCCCTTTAAACGATGAAGAAAAAAGAGCACTACAAATGGCTCTACAACCTAGAAACGAAGAAGCTGTTTTGTTAAATAAATAAATAAAGATAATGATTCATTCAGCATACTTTAATACCGTTTTTCTAATTAAAGACCATAATAAACGGGATTAAATTTTAAAAAGCAGTGCAACTCATAAAGAGTGCACTGCTTTTTAATCGATCCACGGCTCAGTGCTTAAACTGGTTGAGCAATCCATTTTCAAGAAAAAATATATGGCATACAGTTGGCATTATAAATTTCAAATTTCTAACGCAATGATTTTATCGGGATCGATCATAAGCTTGTATTTCTAGTGATGTTGAGATGTAATTATTGAAAGACATAGTGTACCTGCCCAATTCTCTTGAAGTGATAAGAATAATCTTAAATGACTCGTTCCTTGGGATCCAATCTATAAAGGACTTCATTTTTTTATTTCTTCTTCTACCTTTTCTCTCTCTCTTGTTCTATAAAACACGTTCGATAAAGTGTTCTTTTACGAACGGGACTTTTCTTCCCATATAGGTAAAACAGTTGAATATTTAATTTCTCTAAGAGCTAGGCTAGTTTGAATTTTTGTTATGCCTAGTTTATTTAACTTTCTAATAAATATTTCTAATTCCTTCCGATCTTTATTAGCCACTTTTAGAAGATAATCATACTCACCTGTTAAACAATGACACTCTAATACTTCTGACATAGAAGCTAATGCCTTTTCCAAAACTTCCAGTTCTTCAGCTTGATGTATATTTGTACTAATAAAAATGAAACATAATAAATCAAAACCTAGCTTCTCCTGGTTTAAAATTGCTACTTGTCCATTAATAAACCCTTCATTTTCCAAACGTTTTATCCTTGAATGTATAGCTGGGGGAGATAACTTGACACGCTTTGCGAGCTCAGTATTACTTAACTGTGCATCCTTTTGCAGTAAATCTAAAATTTGAATATCAACATTATCTAGAACCTTGCTTACGATAGATTCCACTTATAGTCACTCCTTTTACAAATGTTCCAAAAACGGTATCATCTAATAGCTAAAACTTAATTTAATTCTGTTTATCGGCAATATTTATTAATATTATTTTAAGTATCTTCTATTATACAAAATAATATATTAAGTAACGATCTAAAATGTTAAAATTATTAATAAATAATTGTAAAAATTGAAATGTCATTGTGCACAATGGCTTCGATCCTTTTACTTAAACAGTGAAAGATGTAAAGGAGCAAAATGAAATGCAATATTATTATTTTTCGTTATTACTTTTAACAAGTTTGTTATGGGGTGGAAACTTTGTCGTTGGAAAGTCGCTTGTCGAACATGCTTCTCCGATGACATTGACGAGTTTAAGGTGGATCATTGCTGTTAGTTGTCTTTTGCCAATTGTATGGTGGAAAGAAAAAAAGATATTTCCTCCTCGAAGTGCAATCCTTCCTTTATTTTTGATGGGAATTACGGGTGTGGTTCTATTTAACCTATTGCAATTTGTAGCATTAGAGAAAACATCCGCGACTAATGTTGGATTAATATCAACATTAAACATGATTTCAATTGCTATTTTTTCATTTTTCTTTTTAAAAGAAAGAATTAATATTCTACAAATGTTTTCTATGTTTTTTTCGCTTATTGGCGTAATACTTGTACTTTCAAAAGGAAATATTGATCTTTTCCTTTCATTACGATTTAATACAGGTGATTTATATATGATGGCTGCTGTATGCGTTTGGGGAATATATTCCGTCTGTAGCAAATGGGCAATGGTAACGACAACACCCATGATGTCTACATTATATTCTGGTATATTTGGAATTATAGTTCTTCTACCGTTTAATTTTTCCAATTTTACAGTGTCTAATATAAATACTTCCTTCATACAATCTATTTTATATACAGGCGTTATCTCAACTGTAGCATGTATGGTACTTTGGAATATTGGTGTACAAAAATTAGGTACAACAACTTCAGGTATTTTCTTGAATTTTAATCCTATTTTTACTGCAATTTTAGCTTTTTTATTATTAGGTGAAAAAATGACGTGGATACAAGGAATTGGTAGTGGTATTGTGATTATAGGCTGTTATTTGTTCTCACATTTTAAAGCGAAGGTGATTTTCAAAAAGAATTCTAGACAATCGCAGATTCAAGCATGATATTTTTTCAAAGTCTAAAAACATAATATCTCTCGTGATTACTTTTCAATATATACAAGAAAGCCTGATCCAAGGTGGATACAGGCTCATTTGTTCAAAAACTTTACGGATAAGGAATAATAAAAAAGTGCTAATTTTAACATCTTACATACTTGCGTTTAAAACCAATCCTTCCTGTTTCGACTTCTTTTTGAATACTTTCGTAAGCTTTTAGAAAGCTGCTTTTTTTCTTGTCAGCCTTTGCGGTCTCGACTGCCTTTTCATGGAGCGGCAAATATGCAATCCCCACAGTGTATAGAAAATTATTCATAGCTGATTTCGTTCTGGCGAATCGTGAATTGTATTTTTCACAAGGTCAAGCATATTGGAAATCTTGCTTTCTGAAAATTCAACGTCTAGTTGATTCCCTGAAAGCACCGTCTAGCTGAAGAGCTTTATTGCACGAGGACTTACGGTGCTATGTCCTATGCAGGCATTGGAATTTCCCCTATTAAATTTTGCCCTTAAGATTGGCATCACAATATAGACAAAAGGCATTCGGAACGAATTCATTCCAAATGCCTTTTATGAATTTCATCCGCATATCATGCTTTCTTGCATCAGCAAAATACATTTACGAGCTTAATTGATGAATTTATAGGTAACTACTTAGTTTGAACCAATACAATTTCGTCAATAGTCGGAATCTCTCTTTTTAATAAAGATAAGAGAGTGTCTTCGATTGTATTGTCGATTTCACAAATTGTTATTGCATCACCATTGATTTTGGAACGTTCATTGGCCATACGGGCTATATTGAACCCTTTTTGATATAGAATTTCCGATAATTCAGCAATAACCCCTTTTTGGTCAGAATGACGAATAACAAGTGTTGGCCTTTCACCTGAAAATTTAAATGGATACTCATCGAATTCCTGAACCTCCACTTTACCACCGCCTAAAGAGCTGGCCAAAACCTTTACAGTACGTGTGAACCCTGTCAATTCTACGAGAACCGTATTTGGATGGTAGCTTCCAAGCACCCGTTTCGTGAATTCATATTGTAAGCCATTTTCCTCAGCAATTTCCTTTGAATTTGGAATGCCGTCATCCATGGTAGATAACCCGAGCACACCGGCTAAAAGAGCTAGGTCTGTTCCATGGCCTTGATAGGTTTCTGCGAAAGAGCCCATCAGCGAGAACTTTGCATATACTGGATTTTCATTTAGTAGCTGGCGGGCAATATTCCCGATCCGGACAGCCCCTGCTGTATGGGAACTCGAAGGGCCAACCATTACGGGACCGATGATTTCATACGCACTTTGGTATTTTGCCGGCCCACAGCCACTAGTTTTTTCATTTAAAATCTGCTTCTTTAATTTTTGCCCGGTCGGAGTTCCGGCAAGACCGCCTATCCCGGTTTCTCTCAACGATTCGGGCATTTGCTGTCCGACTTCATGCATCACATGGATCACTTCATCCGGCGGGATGACCGAGGCTATCCCGGCTAAAGCCATATCCGCAGCAGCTTGGGCGGTAAGTGCATGTAAACCGTTGCGGATGATGCACGGGATTTCCACCAGCCCAGCAACCGGGTCACAAACCAAACCCAGTGAATTTTTTAAAGCAATTCCGACGGCATTTCCAACCTGCATTGGTGTTCCACCGGCAAGCTCTACCAGGGTGCCGGCTGCCATTGCGGTTGCTGATCCTATTTCAGCTTGGCACCCGCCGGCTGCCCCTGATATCGAAGCTTTATTGGCAACAACTAAGCCGAGAGCAGAGGCAGTGAATATTGTCTGTACAAGCTGCTCTCGGGTAAATTTCCCGCTGTCAAGTGCGTGAACAAGGACAGCTGGCAAGATTCCCGCTGAACCAGCTGTTGGCGTTGCCACAATCCGCCCCATTGCAGCATTTACTTCTGATACCGCGAGCGCATTTGCTGCAGCATTCAATGTTTTAGGATTGACAAATGAATTACCGTTTTGGGCATACTGATAAAGACGGTTTCCATCCCCACCAGTCAAACCAGTACGCGACATGACTGGACTCATTGTACCTCTGCGGACAGCCTCCTCCATTACAGTAAATTGTTCTGACATTTTTTCGATAATCGTTTCCCTCGAACAGCCTTTCTGTTGTACCTCTGTTTTGATCATCAATTCCGAAATAGTTGAGTTTTCCTGCTCTGCTTGTTCAATTAACTCTTTTAAATTAGTAAAAGACATGTGATCACTCCTATAAAGAAGAAGGTTCCCACGCCGCAGGCATAAGAACCGTCCCCTTTTTCCCTTTTTTTACTTCTGTCCAAAATATTCCGCAACCACTGCTGCCATTGCTTTTGCCGCGATGATAAGGCTGTCCTCATTAATGACAAATTTAGGATGATGGTGAGGATAAGCTGGTCCATTCTCCGGCTTTGCTCCAACATAAAACATACTGCCAGGAATTCTTTGCAAATAGTAAGCAAAATCCTCTGAACCGGACATTGGCGGTGTTTCCATTAATGCTTTGATTTCAGGAATTCCAGCCTTTTTAATCCCATTTACAACCAGTTCAGTCATGGCATTATCATTCACCAAAACAGGGTAATCATGCGAATATATTAAGTCATAGGTAATGTCAAATTCTTGAGCAAGCCCCGCTAGGATTCGCTTGAATTCCGTTTCCACTTTAGCACGAACTTCACTGGACATGGTTCTAACGTCTCCTTCAAGTTCCACGCTGTCCTTTATGACATTAAATGATCCCTTTCCATCAAACGAGCCAATCGTTACCGTCGCCATATCAAAAGGATTGATTCGGCGACTGACAATCGTCTGGGCTGCTACAACAAAATGGCTTGCTGCGACAATACTGTCATTGCTTGTATGCGGCATCGAACCATGTCCGCCTTTTCCTTGGATTTTCACTTTGAAATATGAGCGTCCGGCCTGCATTTCTCCAGAACGATAGTAGACTTCCCCGGTCACCGACGGGGACATTAGGTGAATACCGAAAATACTATCCACACCTTCCAAACATCCATCTTCAATCATGGCAATCGCTCCACCAGGAGGCGTTTCTTCCGCAGGCTGATGCAAGATAACGACGTTTCCTCTTAATTGGTCTTTCATTTCGATTAATGCTTCGGCTAATATCATTAAATAGGCAGTGTGTCCATCATGACCACATGCATGCATAACACCTGGATTAACCGATTTAAAAGGTACATCTGCCTCTTCCATAATGGGCAGTCCATCAAAATCAGCACGCAGGGCAACCGTTTTACCTGCCAGTCCGCCTTCGATTTTAACTACCACTCCATATCCGCCAACATTTGTCCGTATTATTACATTTTTATCTTTATAAAAATCAGCAATATATTGGGCCGTTTTTTCTTCTTTAAAAGATAATTCAGGATGTTGATGGAGATATCTGCGTATTTCAATCATTCTTTCTTTTTTCTCTTCAAGTTTTTGCATTAATTGATCTAGCATCATTTTCCCTCCTATTATTTTTCTGTTTTAACGGTAAGTAAAACTAGACCGCATATTACTACGGCTATTGCCAAGGTGATAAAAACGATAGAGAACGATCCACCAGCCATGGAAATTAAAGCACCGAATGCCATTGGTGCAATAAAGCCCCCAAGCGTTCCACCCGTATTGACGATCCCAATAGATGACCCAATTACTTTCTCAGGCAAAATTTTGTGCGGCCAAGAGAAAATTCCCACAAAAATCGTGGTTAGTAAAAATGTGAGCACATATAAGAAAGCAATGGAAAGGGCCAAGGAATTTGAGAATACTAAACCAAGAAACAACAAGGATGAAAGGACTGAACATACCATTAACAGTAACTTTTCCTTGCCAGCGAAATATTTTGTCAACAATACACCTGCAAATATGGAGGCTAATGTTCCTCCAATAGCGTTCACTGCCAGAATTATCCCTACCGTACTAATGGATAGTGAAAATTTTGTCTTTAGGAAAGTTGGCAGCCATGACATATTTCCGTAAAAAGCCACATTCGCCAGCAGCATGGCAACGAATAAAATAATTACATTTCTATTAGAAATCACTGACTTAAAACTAACTTGTTTCTTTTCAATCTTCGTTTTGGCAGTTGGTTGGCTATTAGGTACCAATAAAGCAACCATAAGTAAAGCAATGGCAAAAAATGTCCCCAGTGCATAGTAGGCATAGTGCCAATTTAAGTCAATCAGCCGTGCCCCGATTACAAACGCAAAAATTCCGCCAATTCCACTCGTTGACAAAATGAGCGATTGAATAAAAGTTCGTCTTGTTTTCGGGAAATTTTCGGCAATTCCTTTTGAACAGCTTGGAGGATAGCCTGCATGGCCAATACCAGCCAAGAAACGAATCAAAATAAACATCAATAAGCTTCCAGCAAGGCCAAATGCAAATGAAAATATCGTAATGAGCGAAAGCGAAAGCATCAGTACCTTTTTATATCCAATCCTATCTGCGAGCCATCCCCCAGGTATCTGCATTAACGAATAACCCAAGAAAAATAAACTCATTATCAAACCGGTTTGACTTGTTGTTAGATGGAATTGTTCAGCAATTGGGATAATTGCAGTCGAAATCATGTTTTTGTCCATGTAAATCATGGAATAACCAGCCATTAAAGCTGTAGTCAACAAAACTCCACCGGTATTCTTTTCCTTTGATACCGAAAGTTTTGCATCGCTGTGCTTCTTAATCGTTCCTTGAGAAACAGACATAAAAGGCTACCTCCGAATTAATATTTATGTAATCGCTTTCTTGTCTTCATTATAAATTTTTTAACTATTGAAAACATTCCAATCATTGTCGAAAACACACTCCATCATTTGCCCTTTTTCATTACTTGGCTTATTCAAACAACAAAAAAAGACCATTAAGTTTTAACCTAATGGCCTAATTTCAAAGAGATGAATGGCATTTAACGTCAAAGTGGATTGTAATAAGAGCTCCGAGGCAATGTTTTCCTCATAGATTTGCAAATCTGGATAGGCTCGCTGCTTGAGATACGTAATGATCTCTTGATCATAGATATACTGCTGATTGAGATTGAGCCAATTAAAGTAAAATGCACCATTATTTCTATCGAGAATGTATTTGCGAATTTGATAAGTGCCAGAAGGCAGCCCTGAAATCATGATTTTCTTTTCCTTTGTTAAGGAGCTCAAAAAGAAGCTTTCGACAGAATAAGTGGGATTAACATAGGAATTGTTATATATAGCTAATTGGTACCCTTGTTTCCCCTTCGTCAGTATAAAGTCCTCACCTTCGGCAAAAATTTCTTGCCCAATTTTTGCGACTAATTGCATGTTAAAAAACGCCGGACGTTTTATTTGATAATAATAAAGGAGGGCAATTCCATTCATTGCAATATTATCATTATTCATATTACTATTTTCTAATGAATGGGTATCAATCCAAAATCCCAAACCGGAAATCTCTTTTATAACATCAAGCATGTCTTTAAAAATGAGTGCTGATCGAAAAAAAGTTCCACTTAAATTTACTGTATTACCGTAAAGTGTATTCCAGTTTGTCAAGTAAATTGGTGTGCCAGCCAAGCCAGCTGAAGATAGGTTTGCTTTTAATTCAATACACGACTTTTTTATATAATCTTTTACTCCCTTGAAGGAACTGTTATCCATATCGGTAAAGTCCACTTGTTCATTTGGATTGCAGCTGAAGCACACCAGGTCAATTTGATCCATTTGCTTTAAAAATTCAGTAACAGGGACTGATAATCCTTTTTCTAAGGAAAATGGTACATGAATTCCAACTTTTGCGGTGGAAGCCCTCTTTTTAACAGTTTGAAGGTATTCTTGATAAAAAGTCCGGGCTTTTTGATCCCACTTGGAGAACACCAATTCAAATTGCCACTTCCCGACAAAGTCATCTCCAAAATAACTGACGGCGTGCTGTAAAAAATCATCTAACATCCTTATATAATCGGGGCTGCTTACGACTTCCTTTTCAATCTCAACGCTAATGAATGGAATTAAACCCAGCCTTTGAAATTCGTTAAATAACGCATCAATCTTATAATAAGGCCCTCCTATTTGCAAAAACGGGTCCATTGTCGTAAAAGCGGGAGATAATAGGTTCGTGAAATAGGCATATTCAAAATGAAGCTGCTCCTGAACAAGCTTTAATTCTGCTTGGACTTCTTCATTTAATGCATATTCCAGCTGTCCAATCACCAGTAATCGCTGGGCTTTATCCCGGACAAGAATAGGCTCTTGCGGAAGATTAATATGTACCGCAGAAACCCCCGATTCTTTCACCGTAACATTTTGGTCCTTTTGCGAAATATACTTGCTCAATTCAATTAAAAAGTGCGGCGAATTCACCAGAGTATATTGTTCGCTTATATTATTTACTTCCTGGAAAGGTTCTTTTTTATGTAGACCACGATATTCTGCAGGTGTTTGATTGTACATTTCCTTAAAAGCCTTGTTAAAAGCTTTCACATTTGGAAAACCATTATTTAACGAGACTTTCATAATGGTATGATCGGTATATAACAGCTCATGAACAGCTGATTTCAAGCGGATTTGTTTTACATATTGTGAAAAGCTGACACCAACAGCCTGCTTGAAATAACGGGACAAATAGTATAGGGATAAATATTGCCGTTTGGCAATCTCTTCTAAAGACACTTGTTTACGATAATTTTTTTCAATAAAAGTAAGGATTCCCCTAATTCTTTCATCCTTCATTTCGATAAATCGATTCTGCCCGAGATGTGTGGTTTTGAAATTTCGGATAAGGAGTGTAACTAACTTGTAAATCAGGCTGTTGATTTCAAGTTCACTTCCATCCTGCTCTTGGTAATGTGCGATCAAAATTTCAGCCAAGAGTTGACGGATCTGATCAAACAGAAGATATAACCCATTATCCTCTTTTGATGAATGGCAGTCGAAATAACACACATGAATATCCTGATAAAGCTGCTCGATGGAATTTAGGGGAATTTGCAGCAATAATACTACATTATCTTCGTGCCCCTTAACGGTATGAACATCATTAGCATTAATTAGCAGGAGATCATTTTCCGCCAAATGCCAGGAATCTTGATTGACGATAACTTCAACTTCTCCCCGAATTACGAAAAGAATTTCTATTCCTAAATGGATATGCTGTGAGTGATGGCGAATATTTTGCAAACTGATTTGATAAGAATCTCCTAATGTTGGTTCAGACATGAACATTCACCTTTTTTAATGGGATTTTACCACTCCCCATCAAGCTTTAGCAAATCATTATCATACGTTATTTTATGTAATGTGATGGTAAGTAAGGTTTTTAATTCTATTAGTAAGAAAAAGCGCAGCTCCCCGCTTATTGAAGTAA
Source organism: Peribacillus sp. N1 (assembly GCF_054600815.1). Taxonomy (NCBI): domain Bacteria; kingdom Bacillati; phylum Bacillota; class Bacilli; order Caryophanales; family Bacillaceae; genus Peribacillus; species Peribacillus sp. N1. The sequence goes on from NZ_BAAHZO010000001.1 coordinate 1,067,234, forward strand.
AGCAGTTAGCAAATAAGTGAGGAGCTATAATACAGTCACAAATGAAGCATCCGTTTGGTTAATATATTAATTTTTCAAAACCAGTGCTTTGGATATTGTCTTGTTTGAAATAAGTTATTATAGATCATCGATATAAAAACTAATAATAAGGTACCTATTACAATTGAAATCAGGAATCCCCAACCAGCTTGAGAATTAATAGAAACAAGGGCACTTGCCGCTGCGGGGGGATGAACAGTCTTTGTGCAAGTCATTATAATCAATACAATAGCCAATGTTAGACCGATAATGAGCAGGCTTTTACCAAAGAAGCTCCAAATGATAAGAGCTGATGTAGTAGAGATAATATGTCCTCCAATAACATTGCGTGGTTGAGACAAGAGACTTTTATGCGCACCAAAAACAATAACACAGCTAGCCCCAAGAGGAGCTAATGCCATAGGGTATCCTAAATGGAAAGCTATAAAACTAATAATGATAATAGCAATGAGTCCACCTATAGCTGAAACAAAGGAATCCATATAATCTATTCTGTCTTTTTCCCTAGCTTCGCCCTTCATTTTCTTTAAGTATGCTGTTAAACCTATGTTTTGTTGATTGCTCCAACTTTTTTCAAGACTTTTTTCTAATTCCATAATTTATGTTTTCCTCGCGTTTTCTAAATAAGTCGACAAGTCGACAGGGTTTTTTATATTGTTATCTTACAGGAAAACAATGAATTTTAAAATATATATCTTAATTTTCATTTTTTGTTTTCCATAAAACAGTTAACAACTTCCCTTATATCTGTAAGCATTGCGCGAGTGTTCCTAGTACTTTGTTAATTCATTAAGGCTTTACCGATAATAAAGAGTATAGATTAGTATCAAAAGAAACATCATTTTGGTACATATAATCTCTCAATATCCCTTCTTTTTTGAAGCCTAAATTTGTCAGCAACTTATTGGATGCTTTATTTTCAATAAAAACAATTGCTCCAATACGCGTTAAGTCAAGCTCTATAAAACCATAGGAAATCACTTTACTGACAGCTTCTGTTGCATAACCTTTGCCCCAATAATTTGGGAAAAGTGCATAGCTCAGTTCTGCTCTCTTATGTTCATGGAACCATTCTTGAAATCCAATCGTTCCAATAATGCCATCCGTTCCTTTCAATTCAATTCCCCATTTAATACCACGTTTTTCAACAAAATTCTTTGGAAAATTCGTAATGATTTGCTTCACCTGATCTATATTTGTTAATGGAGGTTGCCCATAATATCGTAATACATCTGGATTGGAAAAACATTTTTTTAAATCCAGTGCATCCCCTTCAGCCAATTCTCTCAAGACCAATCGTTTTGTCTCTAATATTGGAAACATTTTTCCACTCCCTTTGCTAAAACTATATCTATATCGTTCCAGAGGCACACCTCGTTAACACCGTACGTACTACCCTGACATATATCAGACTTCCATTTTTAAAAAAGGTCAGCCAGGTATACACCGGCTAACCTTATGATTAACGCATCCCTTAGCTTTATAAAAACTTACCTGTTTCATTTATTAGGATTTGCCACTATGCTCCAGTTTCATGGCGATATTTCCCTTCTTGTGTCCTTCCTCTACATATTTATGGGCTTGAACTATTTCTTCAAACTCATAATATCTGTCAATGACCACTACTAACTTCCCCGCTTCAACAAGTTTTTTGAGGAAGTTTAGAGCTTCGGGAGTTTCAGGTGAATTTTGACTCAATATCAGCTTCTTGCCTGTTGTCAATTTAGTCCATAGCATTCGTACACCGGGTAACGGCTTGGCAACATTTAGATAAGTTCCGTCCTTCTTCTTCGATTTTATACAAGCGTAGGTCTCACCGCGTTTACAATAGCTTACTCGCCTTCATTTATCTTCATGCCTCTAATAAGAACTTCAGCCACTTCAGGACGTGTAAACTCAAGTGGCGGGACAAGGCCGTTCCGGAGCATTTCCCTGACTTTGGTCCCACTTAATATAAACCTATCTTCATCTTTGTGGGGACATGTTTTCAGGGAAGCCATATTCAAACATTTTTTGCAGTAAAAGCTATGTTCATAGAATAGAGGTTTAATGCCAATTTTCAGCGGATCAAACTGGCTAAAAATTTCATGGGCATCATATGTCCCATAATAGTTGCCTACACCCGCATGATCTCGGCCGACAATGAAATGCGTGCACCCATAATTCTTTCGGACAATTGCATGAAATACTGCTTCCCTGGGCCCAGCATAGCGCATTGCTGCTGGGTATATGGCAAGTAAAACCCTATCCATTGGATAGTAGCCTTTTAGTAAGGCTTGATAGCTTTCCATCCGAACATCCGCAGGTATATCATCTTTTTTCGTTTCACCGACAAGAGGATGCAATAATAGTCCATCAACGGTTTCCAATGCAGTTTTTTGCAAGTATTCATGTGCACGGTGTACTGGGTTTCTCGTTTGAAAACCGACAACAGTATTCCAACCTAAATCCGTGAACATCTTTCTCGTTTCGGAAGGGCTCATATGAAATTCCCCGAATGGCTCATGCGATGACCTATTTATTAAATAAATTGGTCCCGCAACATAGATATCCCCTTGTCCAAACAGCTTTTTAACCCCAGGGTGATTGGGATCGTCTGTTTTGTATACGAGTTTTGCTTCCTCCAGTTTATCGTATTCAAACGTTTCTTCCACCTGTATGATACCAGCAAGTTCTCCGTCATCACTGTATAAAGCGACCTCATCGCCGATGTTCAGCCGGTTTGCCTCTTCCTTCGTGACAGGAAGAGTGATCGGTATCGTCCATGGCAAGCCATTTGCCAGATGCATATCTTTAATGACACTTCGGTAATCTTCTTTTCCCATGAATCCTATAAGCGGGCTGAACGCTCCGTTTGAAATCATTTCCAGATCGGAAACATTCCATTTCGAGATGGTCAGGGACGATAAGGATTTACACTTTTCCAAGTATTCCACACGGTCATTTCTTGATATTTCACGTTGAATCAGTTTCCCGCCATGTGGATCGATACTGGTTCTTTGAACCTTCATTTATAACCCCTCAATCATTTGATTTGGTTTGTTTCATATTCTTTTATTCTAATTCGGCCAAGTCGATGTTAAAGACCATTGTCCTTTAAATAATTCATGACCTGCTGCACACATTCTTCAATGGTGTATTGACTGGTTTCAATTAGTACCTCCGGATTTTCCGGTTCTTCATATGGAGCCGAAACGCCTGTGAATGAGGTGATTTCCCCACTTCTAGCTTTCTTGTACAATCCTTTGGGATCCCGTTTTTCGCAGGCTTCGATGGGACACTTTACATAAATCTCAATAAACTCATCCTGTTGTACTTTTTTTCTTACTTCCTCCCTGTCACTCGCATAAGGCGAAATGAAAGTGGCCAACACCACTATTCCGCTATCCACAAATAGTTTGGAGACTTCTCCGATTCGCCTTATATTCTCTTTACGGTCACCAGAGCTGAAACCAAGGTCTTCATTTAATCCATTCCGTAGATTGTCTCCATCTAAAATATATGTCGAAATTCCCATCGCATGCAGTCTTCCCTCGACCATGTTGGCAATGGTGGACTTACCTGACCCTGATAAACCAGTAAACCAAAGAATATAGCTTTTATGTCCGTGCTGAGCTTGCCTTAGCTCTTTCGTAATGGAAAAAGAATGTTGATGGATATTCTCTTGTTTACTCACACTATCTCCCCTTTAATTTTTATGGAGCCCCTTTTTGTTGTTCCGGATGACAAATACCAAAGAACCTGCCCATCCGATCAATATCAGCATATATATAACGGGGACCCAATGATCCTGAAGAGACCATGTGCCAAGCAGCGTTCGAGCATTCGTCAAAATGATAAAACCCCCGACAAGGACTCCCAATAAATAAGATGGCAATTTCGTAACGATCCATGCAGCAATCGGAGCAGCAATAATCCCCCCTACCATCAGGGAGGTTACCCAAAACCAGTTCACTTCCTGCCAACCTAATGCAATGAGAAACCCCAAGGTTGCGGAAACAGCAATTGCAAACTCACTAGTGTCAACTGTACCGACCACTTTTCTGGCAGGAACACCGTCTTGGGATAATAGGACTGGAGTTGTGATAGGACCCCAACCGCCCCCACCCGTTGCATCTGCGAAGCCCGCTATCAATCCCAAGGTGATCGATTTTTTTCTTGAAAGATCAATTGATTTCTTTTCACTTTTTGTCTTAGACGTTTTTAAAAAGCGGAAAAGGACATACACACCAAGAATCAGCAGAAATATCGAAATGTATGGCTTTATCAGATCACCAGGTAAGTTACTTAAAAAGCACGCTCCTGCAAATGCCCCGATAGATCCAGGTATGATTAATTTGTAAAGTGCCTGGCGGTCGACATTCCCGAACTTCATATGTGAAATGCCTGATGCGGCGGTCGTCACGACTTCTGATAGATGAACGGATGCAGAGGCCACTGCCGGTGCGATTCCGAATGTCAGCAACATCGATGTGGATGTAACCCCATATGCCATGCCTAATGAACCATCGATCAGCTGAGCCAGAAATCCGATAAACGCAAATATAATGAGTTTTCTCATTTTCTCCTCCTACAAAGCATTCCTTTTTTATATCGTACCTGTTGTCCCTTGTACTGTATCAACCAATGCACTTACGCTCGTCCACTGTCGATTAACGCAATGAAGCCCTTCCTGACAAAAGCTTTAATTCGTGACAGTCCCCTATTATTAAGGAAAATGAATGATTTCTATAAGATATGCAATGAGCTTTATGTATGTTATAGACTCATATAAAAATTAGGAAATTTCATTTGGCCACCCTCGAGGACCCGTGATGAAAGTCAAGCCCTTTCAACAACTAAAGGAGGTCCCTATTTATAAAAACAGGGACCTCCTTTACATCTTGCTCACCTATTGTTGTTTCCTAAGTTCATTTACCAATAATTTTTTCATTTTGGCATGATGTCGATTAACCACCAGCCTATTTTCCCTTTTGATGCAGCCTTCATGCTTTTTAGAGCCCATTTCTGTATGAATCCTATATAGTAATAGCGGTTGAGGCACAAAGAGAAACTTGAAATTTTGCAAGATCCGCAACCATAAATCATAATCGTGTGTATATAGAAGCGACTCATCAAATATTCCAATTAGCTCAAATACCTTCCTGTGAATCATGACCGAGCAGCCATTAATAATATTTCCTCTGATCATTGCTTTAATAAGTTCAAGCTGATTAGGTGGGTATATCCCTATAATCGGAGTAATGATTTCGCCATTATCATCAATGCAGTAATAACTAGTATAACTGAATCGTGCATCTTCCCTTACCATTGCTTCCAACTGGATCTCTGTCTTCTCAGGGTAAAAGATATCATCTGAACTAAGCCAGCATACATAATCGCCTGTTGCATTTTTGATGCCGGTATTCAATGCACTGGCCGTTCCCCCATTTTCCTTTTTGATATATGTTATTTTATCTAGAAACGGATCGATTCTTTCTGAATATAATGTAGAGCCATCATTGACTACGATAATCTCAATATTTTTGTAGGTTTGGTTGAACAAGCTCTCCAAAGCTTTATCGATATATGGACAATTATAGAATGGAACAACAATCGATACTTTAGACATTTATGAACCGCCTTTCAATTGATTACCATGTATTTCGTGAGCATCAGGGCTATCCGTTTTATAAAAAAAACCATTTTTCATATTAATATTTATTTCACACTAATTAAGATATGAATCATTCCCAATCGAGTCATCCCAAATTAAAACGGCTATAAATCCAATTTGTGAATCATACGTATATTACATAGCTCTTTGTCACATCCGTTCAAAATGGATGATTTGTGCTAACTTTTGTTTTGAAAGGTAAAGTCCAACCTAAATATGAGATCTGTTGCTCCATTATTTTTAAGGAGGGGAATAATGAATATATTGTTTGTTTTTTATGTTCCAAGTGGTGGAGTGGAAACATTAAATCGGCAACGATTTGCCGCACTAAAAGAATACGGTATCGATGCTCATTATCTATATTATGATAACAGAAGGAATTTCTTGAATGACCACAGTGCCCCAACTTTTATTACGAACGATGATGCTGAAATTCAAAAAATATTGGAAAAGGGAGATTATTCCGCTATCGTGGTCGTTTCAGATTTCAAAACTTTACCGAGATTCAGGTCCATGGGGTATAAAGGAAAAATGATTATCGAAATCCAGGGTTACGGTCCAAAACATGTGGCAAGATCGGCTCTTTCAAATGCAATCCCAGATGTCAATGCCCATGCAGATGGATTCCTTAACCCAAAGACTCCTCATATCATGCAATTATTAGATGAACTTTACCCAACGTTCCCAAAGTTCAGTTTTAATAATTGCTTTGATACAAGTCAATTCTGCTACAAACCAACACCTTTAGATGGCTATAGAAAAGTGGCTTGGATAGGAAGGATCGAAGATAATAAAAATTGGAGTGAATTCCTGAAGATCGGTTATCAACTAATTAACAATCATAATCCGAAAATACAATTACTTATGTTCGAAGATCCCACCTTAAGTGACCCTAACGAAAGAGATAAATTCAATAAATTAATAAAACGGTTAAATTTAAGCTCAAAGCTTACTTTGCATTCAAATGTCCCAAATTCCCAAATGGCTGATTTTTTCTCTGAAATTGGGGATTCCGGAGGCTTTTTATGCTCCACTTCAAAAGTTGAAGGTGCCCCTTACGCACTCCTTGAAGCGATGAGTTGCAGATGCCCTGTGCTGACGACGGATTCAGATGGGGTAAGGAGCTCAATCATTCATAATCGAACGGGAAAGTTTTACTCTTTAGGAAATATCGATAATGCAGTCAGAGAGGCAAAGGAATTAATGAATAACCAGACACTAAGGGAAAGCATCCGGTCAAATGCCCTTGAGCACGTCAAAACTCATTTTAGTCCTGATTTGTATGCACAAAACTTCATCAATATGCTGGAGTCATTAGGAATAGATTCCAAGTGAAAAGAAACCGCCGGAATTTTTTCATTCCGGCGGTTTCTTAATTGACTATCATATTAGGAACTAGTTTGAGGCGCTTTGTTCCATTTTGAAATTTTCCAATTGCTTTTGCTCGTCTACTGTAAGTGATTGAAGTTTTTCGTAAAGAAGTTTTTTGGCAAAATCATATAATTCCAAATCCAATGCGTTATATTTTCTAATCAAGTTTATTAAGTCCGATGGCACTTCTTTTTTGGCCAAGCGATTTTTAGTAATATTTTTTCTTGTATAATGGATATCCCCCCAGGCATATTCCTTTTTCAGGCAAAAAAGTGTTTCATTGAACAACTCAGTGACTCCCACCACAGAAAATGAATTTAGGTTTTCCTTGGCTTTTTCAATGTCAGGGATCTCCTGGCTGCCGCATACCATCAATGTTTGTAAATTGGGTGCTTCAGGCCCTTTGACTACAAACTCCTCTAAGGTCATGTCTTTAACCATTTCATAGCCAGGATAATCCTTCAAAAAATAATAGGAAGAAATGACACGGTCTACCGGGTCACGTAACATCGTAAAATAATTGAATGGCCGTGAAAACTCCTGATGTATCCCATAGAAATAATGACCTGTAATCGCTTTGATATTCCTCTTTTCCGCTTCCGTTAATTCATCCATTTTCATCATCTTCATTTCAAAAGAGTCATGATCAAATATTTCGTTAAGCTTGTATTGTTTTTTAAATATTTCATTTAAAGTCGTTCCACCAGTTTTGGGGATATGCATAAATATATCGAGAAGACCTTCAGACATAATGATTCCTCCATTCTAGTTATAAAAATCGTGCACTATAAGTTCTTTAAATTTTTTTTGAGAATGGGCCGGTAATGGGTTTCAATCGTAAGAATATCTTTTAACATCTCAGGTTGGAATCTGCTTGTACCCGATTCTTCATGTATTCTGAACTTCGTTAAGACTTCATCCAAATAATACATTTTATAACCATTTACCAATAAACGAAGCCACATTTCATAATCATGGGTATAACGATGATATGGATTGAAGTAACCAACCGCCTCGAATACATCTTTCTTCAAAACGACAGTACAGCCATTCACGGCATTACGAAGTAAAAAAGCATGGTACACTCCGTTTTCAATATCTGAAAAGCGTTCGCCGGTCCAAGATAGAATGACTTCATCATTTTTGTCTATACTATCAAAATTCGTAAAACTCACCTTTGCATTATGTTCGAGCATAAACGAAATTTGCAGTGACACCTTTTCAGGAAGAAAATAATCATCCGAGCTTAACCATGCGATATATTCTCCCGTAGCAGCATGTATCCCATGATTCAATGCAGTAGCAGTTCCCCCGTTCTCTTTTCTTAAATAACGGATTTGTTCCAAGAACGGCTCGATTTTTTCAGTATAAATTGTCGATCCATCGTCGACGACAATGACCTCTACATTCTTATATGTTTGATCAAGCGCACTTTGAATGGCGTGATCTATATAGGGACAATTATAAAATGGAATAATGATTGATACTTTCGGCTCCATTGCCTACCCTCCTGAAGAATTTATAGCGTATTTTTCCGACTGCCTACAATTGATTTATCACTTTTCCTTTAATTCACGATGAAAGGCAAGGATGTCCATTAAAGATGATTCAAGTGGGATATTAGGCTTCCATCCTAAATTCACTAGCTTAATAGGATCGATTGCCGCTTTATTTTCGATTAAATCATTTCGTTTTGAATTGACCTTGATATCACCTGTCGTTACCGACCTATAGCCTTCTATGATTTCTTCTAAAGAACGATTATTACCTGAAGCAACATCATACGTTTCTCCAGACTGCCCCTTTCTCAAAAGAAAATCATATGCTCTCACTGCATCTCTTACATCCAGAAAATCACGTTGGTCATTCGGATTATCGACTTCAAGGACCATTTCCATTCCCTTCCTTTCCATATCTGCAATTTTTTTCGCAAATATGGAACATACCCCATTTGAAAATCCAGGTCCAATTAGATTGGCTGGTTTTGCAATGATGATGTCCATGTCATATAAAACCGCCCATGATTGTGCTATAAGTACTTGAAGTGTTTTACTTAAACTATAAGGATGTGGAATGGAAGAGATCGACCCAGGATCAATTTGAAGAGCTGAGCCAACTATCACCATTTTACAGGTTGGACTTTCTTTGCGAATTGCATCAATTAAATATGCAGTGGACATGGTATTTGCCTCCAGAGTCGATACAGGTTCCGACCATGACTCCCCAACATGGTTTTGTCCGGCTAAATGAAGAAGGTACTGAGGTTTGGTCCTTTTGATAAGGTTCTTTACATCGGTTTCATTTGTCAGGTCACAGCATTCTGCATGTATCCTACCTTCGAAATTCATCTTTTTTCTTGAAACCGCCGTAATATCAAATCCTGATTTCAGGAAGTGTGCGCATGCATGCCTGCCTGTAAACCCACTAGCCCCTGTGATCATTAATTTTCCTTGTTGATTCATTGATTTCTCATCCAATCATTATTGATGTTAATAACCGCTTTAATCGACTCAAGGTTATCCAAATATTCATTGATAAAAGGATTCCGGATATAATGGTATTTTCCTGACACACTGGGTCAGCATGAACAATCGCTCGTAACACATCAAAACGTTATTGTTCTATAAATCACCATTAGCAGCTATTTACAAATCCATAGTAATCATAAACACAGTCTCTTATTACACTATGTTTAAACCCCTCTATTGCTATGGGCTGTTCTCACATCTACCGTCAAAAGGGCTTTCACTTAAGGATGAACAATATCTTAAATGCTGAACTTTTTTTGAGCTGAAAATTGTGGGAATATTCGTTTCCATATATAAGGATATTTTGGAAGTGGATTTTTCAGGAGGGTTGTACATAATGGGTCAATATGCTGCGACAGGAAAATGCCAAACATATTTTTAGATGAAAATATTCATATTATGAATAACTTGTCTATACAAAAACCTTCTCAAATTAATATGTTAGAGTATTCCAATAAAAGAGGTGTTATAATTTGGGAAAATTTTTAGATGCACAAACTTCACAGAATGCCAGTTATCGTGACTCCATCTCGATACCGGTCACCACTACACCTGCACTCTTCGGCTCATTGGGCCTAAACACTACTGGTGCAGGACCGAATATCAGGGTCGAATTCACTTTCACCGCAACTCTTAGCTCTCTAGCTGCCATATTAACTCCCGTCAACATTGAAATTTATAGAGGGACAGGCGTAGGACGCGTACTGGTTTATTCAGCACAACTAACATTACCCGTTGCAGGTTTAGGTGTTGCCTCCGAAACGATCATCACCCTAGCAGGAGCGGACTTCAATCCACCATCCCCTAATAACTTTTTAGTATATCAATCGTTCATAAGTATACCTGGCGGAATTGTCATCGCACCGACTCGTACTGGCCCAGAAAGCTTTTTCGCAGCTGCATTTTCCAACTAAATACTTCTAAGGGCAATGACGAATATTAGATTTACCTTGTTTATAATGGTGGCGAGTGCTTCTTGATTGGACAAGTACTCGTTTTTTCATGAAATGAAATTCAAAAATATGGGAATCCCTTAAATAAGCTACATAAACCCATGTGATTCGTCTATAGCATCATTTTTTCCCCGAATAGTTATAAAGAGATAACTTAAAATGGCGTATCAAAAGCATGATAAGGGGAGATTACCGTGAAAATATTACTTGCCACTTTTTGGGTAACACCACATATTGGCGGTGTATGGAACTATATGCAGCAATTAAAGGAAAAGCTTGAAACTCTTGGTCATGAGGTCGATTTCCTAAGCTATGGTGAAAACCATGAATATGTTCATATCATTAACGAAAATCGTAGAATAGATATGGATTCACTGCCTCAAGAAGTATTAATGGAACAACAAGATTCATCCCTCCATAGTGATCCAGTGATTGCTTATTATGCCTCAAAGTGTGATTTTTTTCAGTTTGCCGCTAATAATTTAGGATTGGAAAAATATGATGTCATTCATACACAAGATATATTTTCGACCGTCTGCATTAACCGGATACGAACCGAAAAAACTGCTCTGGTCGCTACCCTTCATGGTTGTGTCGCTCACGAGCTAAGGAGCGCGTACTACAGCTCCAATACGCAAAAGAAAAGCTATGCAAAACAAGGTTGTGATTATTTTAACCGACTCGAATATGAAGGTGCGACCTCGGCTGACTATACGATCGTAGCCAATGAATGGATGAGAAATATTTTAACGGATGAATTTCAAGTGCCGAAAGAGCAACTTAGCGTTTTTCACTATGGATATGATATCGAATCCTTCTTGAAGCGAATGAACGAAAAAACCGAGATCCAACGCCCAAATGATAAGAAAGTGATTATCTATACTGGTCGCCTGAATGAGTTTAAAGGAGTACATCATTTGATAAGCGCACTCAAGGAATTAAAAAAGACTAGAAGTGATTGGGTTTGCTGGATTGTTGGGGATGGTCCCAAAGAATTGGAGTTGAAAAACAAAAGCAAAGCGGAGGGATTGGAAAGTGATGTGATTTTTATGGGAAGGCGGGATGATGTTCCTTTTTTGTTATCTCTTTCGGATATCTTCGTTCTTCCAACATTGATGGAAAATCAGCCGTTGTCTGTAATTGAAGCACAAATCACCGGAAAAGCTGTCATTGCCAGTGATGTAGGAGGAGTACCAGAAATCATCGAACATGGAATTACAGGTGTATTATCACCTGCGGGGGATGAACAGATGTTAACCATGCATATCAATTATTTATTAGAGAATGAGTCCTATATGAAAACCCTTGGTTTAAATGCCCAAAAATGGGGGCTGGAACATTGGTCACCCGATAAAGCCGTCCAAAAGGTGCTAGGTGTATATGAAAACGCACTTTGCAAAAAGAGAAATAAATGATGTCTACAAGAAAGGTGCTAACCACTTATTGCGTCAGCACTTTTTTTCATTTTCCTTTCTTTTTTGGCAATGCTAGGTACCTGTTTAAGACATTTTTGAACGTATTACATACAATACTAAAAACATATAAGAGGAGTATGATGCATGAAGGCTATCGTGACAGGAGGGGCTGGGTTCATCGGTTCCCATCTCGTTGAAGAACTTATCTTAAATGGTGCCGAGGTACATGTATTGGATAACATGATATCCGGACACAAAGAATATGTACATCCAAATGCCATCATCCATACTGAAGATATATGCAGTGAGGCAGCTGTCCAAATCATCGCGAGGGAAAAGCCGGATGTCGTTTTCCATTTGGCAGCACAAGCTGATGTGAGCCGTTCCATACTTGAACCCCAATATGATGCTGATGTGAACATTAATGGAACAATTAATATTCTTCGGGCTTGTCATGAATCTTCTGTAAGTAAACTGATCTTTTCCTCCACCTCAGGAGTTTATGGCAATTTACAGAAAGAACTGATTTCCGAAGACGACCCGACAGGCCCCATTTCTTATTATGGATTATCAAAACTGACTGCCGAATCATATATCCGCCTGTTTCATCAGTTATATGGGCTCCCCTATACGATTCTTCGTTATGGAAACGTTTATGGGCCGAGACAAACAGCAAAAGGCGAAGGCGGAGTCGTCGCAGTCTTTTTGGAAAAACTCAAAAAAGGGATGCCTTTAAGCATTCACGGTGATGGTGAACAAACTCGTGATTTTATATATGTGAAAGATATAGTGCATGCTAACATCGCTTCGGTGAATCGTGGTAATCAAGAAACGATCCAGGTCAGCACTGCACAGAAAACATCAGTAAATCAACTATTGGAAATGCTAGCACAAATTCATGGTTCAAAAGTGAGTACACTCCATTCAGCCGCAAGAACAGGAGATATCAAACACAGCTGCCTCGATAACAGGAAAGCACGGCAATCGCTGAATTGGTATCCAAAGACTGATATTTTCAAAGGGTTATCCGAAACCTATTCCTTCTCGAGTAAGAAGTAGTTAAAATGATATCCCCCATGCTCCCCTTTAAGACCACTACCACATCTTGTATGGATCTCTACCTTTACACCTCATACCGCTGCTACATTCAAAATTAAAGACGCACTAAAAAGGGTTACGTTTTCAATCTATCATTTCTCCCGAAAACCCAAATTTTCGGGAGAATATCAGTGGTCATTTTTAGGATCGTTTATAAAAAGGGTGCCATCGAAAACGATGTTTTTTTAAAATCCTTCGTATAGTATTCATAAGTTGAACAATTTCTAAAGCATTACTCTATTTATCAACTAAAATGGTAGCGCTTTCATAAAAATTTCACCTTTACACTCAAAAACTCAACGACTTTCGCCACTTATATTCCCCTCGGGTTTATATAATATCAACTTTACATTTTTGTTTTAAAGAAAAAGACCCCTCGGATAGTTAACTTTTTCATCAAAGCGATGCGAAGTTTCCTACACGAAGAGATTTTTACATAACATGACCATTTTCAGCCTGAACGAAATCTAGTTTTTTGGTCACGAATGGATTAAACCATTCAACCAATCGACTTGTTTTCTTCATTTTTCCTCATCCAATCTCTTAATTCCACCAGCATTTCTTCGTAAGTAGGCAGTTTGTATTGAAAATCATTTCTTGTATTTTTAATGGTTCGATCTAAATTAATAAATGAATCAGGAATGATTTCCACATCGGTTTTCTTGAAGATTTGCTGTATCAATGTCAATAAGGCCGCTTTTGAGATCTTTTCATCTGAGCCAAGATGATATAACCCAGTAATGTTCTTTTGGATCATCGTGTCCAGTGCCTTAGCCAGCTCGAGAGTCGTTACACCATTCCATAGCACTTTTTCGTATCCTTTTATTTCTCCCTTTTGCTTCATGAACCAAAGAAATAAACCAATTCCATTTTCTTTTAGCTCCGGGCCGATTATGGAGGTTCGTATAGTCAAATGTTTTTCACTAATGATTTCACCCAAATGTTTTGATTGGCCATAAATTGTGGAGCTGTCGGGTACATCATTCTCAGTATAATCACCTTTTGACCCTGAAAATACACAATCTGTACTGATATGAATCAATTTTCCATTATTGCGTTCAGTCAATTTAACAAGCTGATGGGGAAAAACACTATTAACCTGAAAAGCGAGTTTCGTATTATCACTAGCATGCTCATTTAAAATGCCGATACAATTAATCGTAATGTCAGGTTTAACTTTATCCATGATTTCCTCTAGACTCGTTACATCGGTTACATCCAGATATAGTCCCTTATTATCATTCGGATCCCTTGACGTATAGGTCACCTGATACTTCGGGTCCTGTGTGAAATACTCCTTTATTACATGGCCTGCCATCCCTTGTCCACCAAGGACTAATACCTTCATGTTAAATAAAGCCCCCGTTCTTTAACATTTCCTCGATCTGGGCTTTATCCATAAGTCCTGTGCCAGAGTTATAGTCTTCTAAACTAACCGGCTGGTATTTAGAATAATGTTCTTTTATCCCATCTATGTGAATGGCCGGCAATATGACATAATACTCATCGTCATAGGCAATCGCTGTTGTGCTTTCATATTCTGAAAGCAGGATCTCATGGAGTTTTTCACCAGGACGGATGCCCAGGACATCTACACCTACATTTGTTTTCCCGGATGTTTCTATCAACACTTCAGCTAAGTCAATAATTTTACAGGAAGGCATTTTCATCACGAATATTTCTCCGCCGACACTTTCAAAAGTAGCCTTGAATACCAATTTTATCGCTTCTTGAATGGTTAGAAAGAACCTTGTCATATTCAAGTCCGTTATCCCGATTTTCCCCTTTTCCTTGATTTGCTTTTTGAATACATGAATGACGCTTCCATTCGTACCCATGACATTTCCTCCGCGGATACATACGAATCTAGTTTTCGTGTTTAATGTATTAGCGTGTATGATCAGTCTTTCCGCCATTGCTTTTGATAGACCATAAAAATTGGATGGATTCGAAGCCTTGTCGGTAGATATATTCACAACAGAATGCACATTACAGCTTATAGCTGCCTCTATTACATTCTGTGTTCCGATTACATTCGTCTTTAATGCTTCAATGGGCTGATCTTCACAAACAGGAACATGCTTTAATGCAGCCAAGTGGAAAATATAATCAACACCTTGGCAAGCTTCCAATAAAGCTTCCTTCTCTTTTATGTCTCCGATAATAAAATGCAATTTCGGATTATTATCAAACTCTTGTTTCATTGTGAATTGATTGGATTCATTTCTTGAGAAAATTCGTATTTCACGCGGTTCAAAATCCAGTAGTTGCCTTACCAATTCATATCCCCATGAGCCTGTACCGCCCGTTACCAAAATTGTTCGATTCTTAATCAATTTCATGGCCTCCCAGTATTATTTTAAGCACTTTATCTGAAACGTTTTTATGGTCGTAGCCTTCTGGAAAGGTCCAGTCTTTTTGCTGGTTAACCATAATCTTCACACAATTGACGATTTGTTCAGCATTAATTCCCGATAACATATTGCTGCCTGACTCAATTGTTTCAGGCCTTTCCGTAGTTTTTCGTATCGTAACCGCAGGAACATGGAACAAGCAACATTCCTCTTGGACGGTTCCGCTATCGGTCAGCACACAAAAAGCGCTTTTTTCAAGCTTAACGAAGTCGAAGAAACCAAATGGCTCATGGAATTCAATTAGTGGATGTACATCTAAATTGGGACTGAGTTCAATGCGAGATTTTGTCCGGGGATGTAAGCTGCATATGATTCTTTTTTGATAGGTTTCGGCAACCAAATTAATGCCTTTCATAATTTCCGCCAAACGGTCTTCATAATCAACATTTTCGGCTCGATGGGCAGTTACGAGGAAATAATCCTCCTTTTTCAAATTCATTTTGTCCAAAATTCCACTTTGCTCGATCTCATTGTTGTAATGATTCAAAACTTCGTAAATAGGGTTTCCCGATAAATATATCCTTTTGCTGGGGATACCTTCTTTCAGAAGATTCTCTTTACTTTGAGGAGTGTAAGGTAAATTCAAGCTTGATACAGCATCAATGATCTTTCGATTTTTCTCCTCAGGCACTTCCAGGTCAAAGCAACGGTTTCCTGCTTCCATATGAATGACGGGTATTCCCAGTCTTTCTGCTAAGATGGAGCTGAGCCCGGAGTTCGTATCCCCCAACACTAATACTTTGTCTGGCTTTTCTTTTAATAGGATTGTCTCTAAATTCTTAAAGATCGCCGATAACTGTTCGCCGAGTGTTTTCTGTTGATTCAGCAAGACGTAATCGGGTTTCCTTACCTGTAACTGTTGGAAGAATATTTCGCTTAAGGATGTAGTGAAATTTTGTCCGGTGTGTACTAGAATATGTGAATCGGCATACTGATCCAATTTCTTTATAATGAGACTTAATCTGATGATTTCAGGTCGAGTCCCTAAGATGGTCATTACTTTCACGATTTGCACTCCTTACTCTTTTCTGGTATATGGCCTCTCCTTCTACCCTTTATTGTATGCACTGCCAATCCTATTGTTATAGGCTAACCTATTAGATTTCGGTCTATTTAAAACATATAACCGCGTTTATAGACAGCACTTCCAACTCGGGCCAAGACCCGTTTATAGACTTTTAAAAAAAAGACAGGAATGACTCCAAGTCTTTTTTGGTAGAACATCTGCCTTAGTACACTGAAGCATTATCATCCTTATTAGGTAAATGTTTCATCCATTTTTCAAAACCTTGTTTGTTACCCTATGGAATTATGGGAAATCATTCTGAATTGAATTCCACTCCAATCTATTAAAAATGCTATATGTCCTTATGGGGACATATAGCATTTTTATCATTTTTGGAATTGTAATTGATGCAGATTGGCAAAAATGCCCCCCTGCTCAAGTAAGTCATCGTGACCGCCCTCTTCAGCAATTCCTTCTTCCGTAACAACCACGATCTTGTCAGCATTTCGAATGGTTGCCAATCGGTGTGCGATAATTAACGTAGTTCTGTTTTCAGCTAGTTCTGTAAGAGCCTGCTGAATTATTCTTTCCGTCTCAGTATCGAGTGCAGAGGTTGCCTCATCGAGAATTAATATTGGCGGATTCTTCAAAAACATCCTCGCTATTGCAATTCGTTGTTTTTGTCCTCCAGATAATTTCAAGCCACGTTCACCTATTTGAGTTTCATAGCCTTCTGGAAGTCCTTCAATGAAAGTCTCCAAATGGGCTTTCCTTGCAGCATCTTGAATTTGTTCATCCGATGCTCCAAGCATTCCGTACGCAATGTTCTCTTTTACTGTTCCTGTGAAAAGAAACACGTCTTGCTGGACTATGCCAATTTGTGAGCGCAATGATTTTTTCGTCATCTCACGAATATCAATTCCATCAATGGATATTGAACCGGCCTTAACATCATAAAATCTTGGGATCAATGAACATATGGTCGTTTTCCCAGCTCCCGAAGGCCCGACAAAAGCAATGGTCTCACCAGCCTTAATTGTAAGATCAATACCTTTTAAAACTGGCTTTTTGTCTTCATAGTTAAAAGAAACGTCTTTAAAGGAAATATCGCCTAAAAGGGTGGTTACCTCTATTGCATCCTTTTTATCGACGACATCTGGCGCTACATCCAGAAGTTCCGTAAAACGCTTAAAGCCGGCCATCCCTTTTGGATAGAGTTCCATCAACGCACTGATTTTGTCGATCGGCTTAAACAATACGTTAACATATAAGACGAATGCAACCAGTTCACCATAAGAGAGCTGCCCATGAAATGTTAGCCAAGCACCAAGCACCAACACGGCAAGGGTCATAAACCTCGTCATCATGTATATGCCCGATAAGCTAAAGGACATAACCTTATATCCAAGAAGTTTCGCTTTACGGAATCGGCGATTATTAGTAGCAAATCTTTTCATTTCATATGTTTCATTAGTAAAGGATTGTACAACCCTCACTCCTGAGACGCTATCTTCCACACGGGCATTTACATCCGCAACTTCTGTATACATTTTCTTCCAGGCTTTATTCATCTTTAAATTACTTATGACAATTAATAAAACGAGGAACGGTAAAATACAAACCGATACGAGTGCCAGTTTCACATTGATTGTCAACATAATCCAAAATGCGCCTATAAAAGTCATGAAGGCAATGAATAAATCTTCGGGACCATGGTGAGCAAGTTCCCCAATATCGAAAAGGTCATTGGTTATGCGGCTCATGATATGGCCGGTTTTCGTGTTATCAAAAAAACGAAAAGATTGTTTCTGCACATGCTCAAATAATTCTTCACGCATATCAGTCTCGATATTGATACCCAATTTGTGCCCCCAATACCCTACGATGAACTGTAAGAAGGTACTAATGATATAAAGGAGGAACAAACCGGCACTTACCGAAACAATTGCAGACCAGTCATCGCCAGGCAGCAGTGTATCTATGAACCACTGAACAGCTAGCGGAAATGCAAGTTCTAGTACAGCAACGACCACTGCACTGAAGAAGTCAATAATGAATAACCGCTTATGCGGCAGGTAATATGAAGCAAAACGTCGAATCATCAAATTTTTCTCCTTTTTTACATATATTAAGGAGTATAATTCCATATTCAATATTCAGCAAGCATTTGAGAACCCCCTTGTTCATATTATGGTAAAATCATCTATATAAAACAGGCCAACCCGGCTCATGCAATCTAGTAAATTAAGGAGTGAATCCAGTGTAAAAATTATAACCATTCTAAATATCCATGAACTTTATTTTCGCAAAAGGATGGTATATATGAAAAACTCATCTTTTCGATACCTTTGGATCGGTCAGTCGTTTGCAAATCTAGGTGATATATTTTATGTAGTCGGGTTGATTTCATTATTATATACTTTGACGGGATCTGCTTTTTATTTGAGCTTGCTTCCGTTCACTACAACGATTTTTCGGTTTATCAGCAGTTTACTCTCCCCCCTTATTATCGACAGGTTTCCTTTAAAAAGAATCCTTGTACAATCTCAATGGTGGAAGTTCATCTTACTCGTTGGCCTAGGAATCTATATAACAAATTTCAATCATGGTTTTGCTGTTGTCGTCATTTGCTTCATTGCCTCCATTTCATTATTGGATGGAGTCGCTGCCCCGGTCAGCGCAGCTTTGGTTCCTCAATTAGTTCCGAAAGAAGAACGGATGAAAGCAAATGGTTTCTTGAATATGATCACCCAGACCATCTTTGTAGCAGGATGGCCACTAGGTTCCGTCTTATTGATAAGTACCAACAGCAGTTTCATCATTTGGCTTACGGTCATGCTTTTTGCCGTTTCAACGATCTATACAATGAAAATAGAAGTCTCAGAACGAACGACCGACTCTGTTGTTCCGTCAAACTGGGGTTCGATTAAATCCGGATGGGTTTCGATTCGACAAATCCCAACTATCCGTACACTCATTTCCATTGATTTTATAACTACTTTGGCTTCAAGCGTGTGGATGGCTGCCGTTATATATGTATATGTTGAACAGAACCTGGAACTAGGTGAGGAGTGGTGGGGATATATTAACACAAGCTACTTTGTCGGCATGATATTCAGTGGATTGATCGTCATCCGTTTTGCCAAGTTACTAGAAAAATATATAGGGTTCTTCATCACTTTCGGGATATTTCTCAGTTCAATGCTAACCCTGCTTTTTGGAACTACCAGTATTCCTGCTTTGGCTTTACTGCTGGCATGCCTGTACGGTATCCCGGAACAAATCCGGGAAGTGATCTACACCAAGCTATTCCAAGACCATGCTTCTGAAAAGACTCTTGCAAAAATTCATGCAGTTTGGGGAGCAGTCATCAATCTTACATTTGCCGGCTCTGTCTTACTATTAGGCTATATAACGGAAACATACAGTGTAAAAACAACGTTCCAATTTTCTTCCACCCTGATATTCCTTGCCTTTCTTTATGCAATTTTTAAAAAGAAAGACTTACAGGGAAAAAAACATGAGCATTCGATACCAAATCAGTCATAATATTCCTGGATGATGCATTCCATTCGGTTAACCGTTAAAGTAAAGGAGCCTTGGTTTTCCCTGGCTCCTTTTTATTGGTTCATAGCCATTCGAACGATATTGGCTCCCTTTAATTCTTCTAGATGTGATTGGCTTGCCCTGATAAAAGTTGCACAACCAAACAAGGGAAAAATATAACACTTCTATTCACCGCCTGCACCCATTCATCTATTTAATAATCAAAATATTCTTTTCTATAAACGCCCAATTCTGAGGGAATTCCAAACCAATCTGCCAATAAGTTGCACCTATCAGTTCATAGGCATCAATCATTTCATATTTCGCGCTTATCGATCGAATATCTTCAAACCAAACCACATGATTCGAATTTTCTCTTTGATAAGCATAGTTAGGTGATGCCGCAGACGTGTCAAAAGTTATTTCAGCGCCAGTTGCAATAGCAAGATTTTGGGCATTTTGAGCTGATAAGGCTTTCGTCTCGTGGCTTGGTACTACCCAATCGTATCCATACATAGGAAATGCCGACTGCAATTTATATTCAGGAATATTCGTCAAAGCATAACGAAGAACCTCGCCCATCCACCAAAGTGGGGAAATTGGTTCAGGCGGGCCAGTAGGATACCCATAGTCAATGGTCATTACGGCAACAAGATCGGCTACCTCTCCGATCCCCCGATAATCATGGCCGCCTACAATTCGATTATCAGGATTATCCGCTGTTTTTGCGTGTACGTTCACATGAAGGATCAGTTCGTTCAATCCCTCCTTTAATTCTTTTAAAAAAAGCACATAATCGGAACGCCGAGCAGGTGGTATGAATTCGATGTCCATACTGACACCCCCATACCCTTTCTCCCTAACGAATTTCAGCATACTATTGATTAAATTCGCTCTGTATACTGTATTAGCAAGGACATCACCCGCCAAATCAGCATCAAAATCACCATCTTGAAAGTTCCGGATCATCAATAGGGGTGTCACCCCGGTTTGCTCGCATTTCGCGATAAGCGGGAGATCATCACCATCAACGTATGCATTTCCTTCCCTTGTAAACGAATAAGCTACAATGGCTAAATAGGATAATTTATCACCATTCTCCTCAAGTGTTTCAAATACTATTCCACCTGAAGTCGGAAAGGCAAAACCCAGTGTAATCAATTGATTTTTGTAAGGGGACGGAATCAAAATTACCGTGCCGACTTTAAGCGAGTTTGCAGCGATTCCTGGATTGGCTTCCATGATTGCCGCTGCACTCGTTCCAAAACGACTGCCGATTCTAGTAAGGGTATCCTGACTTTTAATTAGATACCTTCGACCCACCGCTTTTTCCTCAGGTATATACAATGCCAGGCCAGGAACCAAAGCTGTTGATTCCAAACCGTTGACTTCAATTATCCTCGATGGTTCAATTTTATTTTTTCTGGCAATTTCCCAAAGGCTGTCACCTTTTTTCACAATAATGATCGTCATTCATAACCCTCCAAACTCCCTCCAAAAAAGTTTATGTTATTCAGGTAATTGGATAGAACGAATTATCATATTTCCTTGAAGATATCCTGCTTTTTTATATAATAAAGGATCACTTAAAAAAGAGGCTGTCCAAACGGACAACCCCACGCTATTTTCGTTTCACACGCTTCCATTCATTAAAGAAAATTCTTAATATCGTAGAACTTCCCATTCTCCAAATCTTCCGATTCAAGAAGCTGCAAAAGTTTATCTGCCACAAATTCGGGGCTTCTTAACATGCCCTTCTCTTTATATTCATGAAATTTGTCTCGATCGGAAAAGTCCCGTTCGTCTGCTGACCGGATTGTCCCTTGCATCGCCGTATCCATTACTCCAGGTGAAAAAGATATGAGGGACGTAGGGAAAGACGCTTTATCCTGCTCCACCCCTGCAACCCGTGTAAACATTTCTAGCCCCGCCTTAGTACTGCAATAGGCTGCCCAGCCATGATAAGGATTTTTTGCTGCACCTGATGATATGTTCACCATTACCTTCTTTCTGTTCCAGTCCTTTGTCTGTTTAATGAATTCATCAGCCAATACGATGGGTGCCATGAAATTCACCCGCATGCTTGTTTCCAAATTTACCATACCAAGCTCTCCTACCGTCTTTATCGGTTCAATAATGCCTGCATTATTAATGAAGTAAATGTCACTTGTATCATCGATAGCAGCAAGAATCTCATTGACTAAGGAAGGTAACTTTTCAGTTTCATTCAAGTCCATCGAAATAAATGTAAGTTTCTTCCCTGATAGGTCAGCCAGCCGCTGCATTTCAGGATTGGCTGTACGGGAAACTAAAATGCAATGATCACTCGTCTGCAAACATCCTTTGGCGATGGCAGCACCTAAACCTTTTGAAGCTCCTGTGATTATAAACGTTTTCATGACTTTTCCCCCTTTTATGGATATAAACTATTGTACCAAAATAGAGTTCGGAAGGGGCTTATCCCGAACCATGACATTAAGGCAAGACTTGTGATTCTTAATGTTTTTTCTGGTTTTATGAATGGATTGAAGAAATTACATTCCTCCTAAACAATGGCTAGCCGAGACGCCACAGGCCCTTGCTTTGATGATGCATAGCTGACAGTCGGCTGAAAGGGAGCGGATTTCTGAACAACTGGAACATTTCATAAAAAAAAAAACTGCAGGCAAACTCGCTTTTCTTCGAATTTGTCTACAGTCTGAGCAGACCATGTAGTAATGGTCCGTTTAGTTTAAAAATTATAATATCGGTGATACTAGCCTTGCAATGGACTCTTTAAAACGAATCCACTTGGAACGCTTTTCAAACTCTTCAATTGTAAGCTGCCTGCAAACTTCGACATCCTTATAAAAAATCCTTGTCAGTGTTTCTGCCATTCCTTCATCATAAATGAAGGCATTGACTTCAAAGTTCAATTTAAAACTACGGACATCAATGTTAGCTGTCCCCACCGAGGAGACCTCTTCGTCCACCACGATCATCTTCGCATGAATAAAGCCGTTATCATAGATGTATATCTTAGCTCCCGCTCTTAATAACTGCCCTGCATTGAAAGTTGTTGCCCAATAAACGAAAAGGTGATCAGGTTTATTCGGAATCATGATTTTCACATCTAATCCTGATAAGCTGGCAATCCTGAGTGCATCCAATAAACTTGCATCCGGTATGAAGTAGGGTGTTTGAATGAGAATCGATTTTTTTGCTGAAGAAATTAATTTAATATAGCCATTTTTAATTTGTTCCCATTCAGAATCCGGCCCACTTGTCACTATTTGCAAATCTATATTTCCTTGAGGCTTTACAATAGGGAAATAATGAGGTTGATACGTTATATCATGGTGCTTTGATGCCTGATTCCAATCCAAGATGAAACGGGTTTGAATGGCTTTGACAGCCGACCCCTTTATTCGAAGGTGTGTATCACGCCAAAAACCAAATTTCGGATTAAGCCCTAAATACTCATCTCCAACATTAAAGCCTCCAACATACCCAATTTTCCCATCTATGATGACGAGCTTTCGATGGTTACGGAAATTCAGGCGTAAATTTATAAATTTTAATTTGGATGGAAAGAATGCCTCCACTCGTCCTCCAGCCTGCCTAAATTCCTTGAAGAAACGTTTAGTCATCCCTCTGGAACCCAGCTCGTCATAAAGCAGCCGAACTTTGACGCCTTCATTCGCTTTTTTAGTCAATGCTTCAATGAATCGTTTACCCAAGCCGTCCCTTTGAATGATGTAATATTGTATATGTATATGGTTTTCGGCCGCTTCAATATCTTTAAAAAGCTGGTCAAACTTATTTTTCCCTTCCGTAAAAATATCGACTTGATTATCTTCAGTAAGCACGGCATCATTATTCCGGAGATGCATATAAATCAAATCACGATAATTACTTGAAGAAGCATTTCGAAATGGGAAATGATCCGTTGAAAGCTCTTCCATCTGTTTATCAAGGATCTCTTCAATCCCGATCTTCTTCTTGTCCTCCCATTGGAATAAGTGGGCGTGCCTTAAACTTGTTCCAAAAAGGAGATATAAAATAAAACCGACTACAGGCAGAAAATATAACACCAATAACCAAGCCCAGGTCGTGCTCGCTTCTCTTCTTTCAAAAAATATGACAATCGTGGCAAATAAAATATTTAGAATGATGACGAGGCCGAGCAAAACCGATGTAACATGCGTAAATTCCATAGCATACCCTCACTCAATTTTTATCCCTTTAAGGATACCATGCAAATTCTTTATATCAAAGGATTTGCTTATCAGAAATGAAAACAGAGAATTCACAAAAATGGACCTCTTCTTGTAGAGGCCCATTTTAAAAAATACATCCACCCCGGACACTTAAATTTCTCAGATTGGTCAGGTTGTCTTATCATCATCGTCCTAAAAATTACACTACCGGCTTTTCACTAATAAATTCACTGCTTCTTTAACTAGCTCTTCGGGATTCTTTTCTCCGGATTCATTAGCCTCCCGGACGCATTCTACAAGATTGGAACTTACTATTACCCCAATTGTCCTATCGATTGCCGATCTAGTGGCAGATAACTGCGTTACTACATCTCTGCAATCTTTGTTTTCCTCCATCATCTTCAATATCCCACGAAGCTGTCCTTCAATTCGCTTCACTCTATTTTTAACCTGCTTATCATACTCCATGTGATGCCTCCTGCCCCGCCTATTACTTATGAATCGTATCCAGATATCCATTATAAAAACCATTCAATTGATCAAAGGCTTTATAAAGAATATTACAATTTATAATACATACCACTAAGGTATAATTGTCAAGTGCCAATATCCAAAAATGACAGCTGCAATATGTAATTTCTATTTTTGTACAAGGAGACTTTGTGCAACTGCCTCAGAAAACTCGATCGTCATTTGGGGAACGTAGGTTTTTAACAAAGCATTGACGATGGGGGCTTTGGCCCCTTTTGCCGTAATCGCAAGGCAGCCTGTCATTTTAGTCTGTCCAATTTCGCACTGTTCCGCTAAAAAATAACCGTGTCCCTCAAATTTTTCATTTAATCCCTTAAGATTAAATGTTACCTTGTCAGGTTCAATCCATTCCAATATATTCACTTCAAGTTTAATTTTCTTCTTCATTAATCCCAAATCGCTTTTAAACTCCCAAATAAGTGTCTCCTCACTTATCATCTCATGATTGATATATCCTGGGACAAGAGGTGCCCAACGGTCTATGCTACTTACAAATCCCCATACTGTTTTTATTGAAACAGGTAAAATGATACTATGCACACCTTCTGACAAAGCAAATCCCCCTTAATCATTCTACTTACATCTTTTTAATGTATGGCTGAACAATATTGAATAGAACGGTAAGTTTAGATTCTTAAACAAAATTCTCCCGGTGGTAGCAAAGAATCGCCCCTCTGCAATAAAGGGACGATCCTTTTTTTACTTATTAATCTGACGCAAATTCAACCGTATACATATTCAAGCTTGGATCTGGGTTAATCCAGGCGCTTTCAAACACGAAGACCACTTTATAATTTGCGAAATCGGTATAAGTAACATAGTACATCCCTTCTTGCTCCACTTCACTTACAGGTTCACCAATCAATTCCTTCAGCATGGATAAATGGATGGTTTGCAATTTCGGATCAAAGTCATCAATGGCTGTAATCGTCTTTCTACCTGTTGAACCGTCATAGAGGAATCGAACATTACGGCTCCAATAATTGGCTGCAACGGTACTTAAATCTTCCGGTGCCCCCCAGGCTTTTTCCACTTTCTTCAACGAATCACCTACAGAAAATGGTCCACTGCTAATGGATTGTTGGGATTCGTAGGCTAAACCCATGATCTGCCTAATCAAAAGGTCTGGCGTGGATTGCGATGAAATTGAATCTGATGAAGCAAATGCAGCCTGCCCACTAAACATGAGAAATGCGAGCATTAGAAATGTAACGCTTCGGATAAAACGATTCACTTGTTTCAAAGTTACCCTCCTTTTTCACCTGGAAATGACTGATTACATTATATACGTATGTCATTTCATTTGGTTTTACATTTACGATTAATATTCAACGGAACTTTGGACACATACCCTTCGTTCAAAAAAAGTCTTTAAATGAAATATTAAAACCGATTAAGCCATTTCAAGTGAGCCACATTTTTTAAAATAAATTCTCCTGATTTAAAACTTCCCCATCCCCCATAGGTATTCTAAGGGAGATGGTTTTTTTATGAATAGTTAAACACCTAAAAGATTTAGATAGACGATCAAAAAAATAACCGAATATTCAGTTTTCAATACTCGCAAGCAGAGTTGACAAACTGATTAGGTAACATTTCATATGTATGTAATAAATGACTATGCCTTAAAACCAACGGTCCTAAAGGCATAGTCATTACATCAAAAATAAGATAGATTAATGCATTCTACTAATATACTGGTTATTGCCGATCAAAAAGAGAAGCTCCCGCTATGCCGGGCTTTGTCATCTCATAAGGATTTAGAATCAGATCCAATTCTTCCTCTGTCAGTACATCATATTGTAAACAAAGTTCGCGAACTGATTTGCCTTTTAATATCGCTTCCCGCGCAATACGTGAAACCACTTCGTATCCAAGGTGCGGATTGACTGCTGTAATCACTCCAACACTTTGTTCGACATAATCTTTTAAATGTTGCTCATTTGCTTCGATGCCTTCTAAACAATAATCTGTAAAGACATTGAAAGCATTGTTCATAATGCTGATTGACTGCAATAAGTTGAATACAAGCACTGGCTCCATTACATTCAACTCGAGTTGTCCTGCTTCTGATGCTAAGCAAATCGTATTATCGTTCCCGATCACTTGGAAAGCGACTTGGTTAATCAATTCTGGCATTACTGGATTTACTTTTCCTGGCATGATGGATGAACCTGGTTGACGAGCTGGAAGTGTGATTTCCCCTAATCCCGCTCTTGGTCCTGAAGCCATCAAACGTAAATCATTAGCAATTTTAGACATATTCATCATACATACTTTCAATGAAGCTGACACTTCAGTATAAGCATCCGTATTTTGAGTTGCATCTACTAAATGTTCTGCTCCTACAAGCGGCAAGTTACTGATCTCAGCTAAATATGTAACAACATTTTCAATGTAACGCGGATCTGCGTTCAATCCCGTTCCCACTGCTGTTGCTCCCATATTCACTTCATATAAATGTTGACGTGATTGACTGATTCGTTTTATATCGCGATCCAACACACGACTGTAAGCCTCAAATTCTTGACCAAGGCGAATTGGCACTGCGTCCTGAAGATGTGTGCGTCCCATTTTGATAACATGATCAAATTGTTTTGCTTTATTCTTTAAGACCGTACTCATCTTGGTCATTGTTTGCAACAATTGCTCTAAAAGTCGTAGTGTTGATAAATGAATGGCAGTAGGGAATACGTCATTGGTTGATTGCGACATGTTAACATGGCTATTTGGACTAACATGTGCATAATCACCTTTATTGTGTCCCATAAGTTCTAACGCACGGTTGGCAACGATTTCATTAATGTTCATATTCATCGATGTCCCTGCGCCGCCTTGAATTGGGTCAACGATGAAATATTCATGCCACTTTCCATCAATCACTTCTTCAGAAGCTTTGACGATAGCGCTTCCAATACCATCATATAACCTTTTGGTATCCATATTTGCTAAAGCGGCTGCTTTTTTAATCATCGCTAGTGCACGAATCATTTCTTCATTGACTTTGTAACCGGTAATCGGAAAATTCTCTACAGCGCGTAGAGTTTGTATTCCATAATAAACATCTGCCGGAATTTCCTTTTCCCCAAGAAAGTCTTTCTCGATTCGGTATGTTCTCTCTTCTATCAACATTTCCTCTTGCCCCTTTGTTTGTTCTAGAATGTGATGTCCTCTGCAATCGGTGTTTCCATCATTTCCTTCACTTTTTTAGGATCCCGTGTCTTGGCTAAAATCCACATCAACTTCGGAATGATGGCTTCTGTATTCATATTTCTGGAACGAATGATGACATTCTTGTTCACTTTTCGTCCAACTTCGTAAATATCCATATCTTCCCCTTCTTCTAAACATTGGGTAGTAATGACTACGGATATTCCGCATTGTACTAACTCATTCAATTTTTCTAAAATATTTCTTCCTTGAAAGGGAATACCACCGCTTCCATAACTTTCAATTACGATTCCCCGACATTGATTTTTCAGGAAATCAAAGAATTCAGGCTTAATACCGGGATGCAGCTTAACCAAAGCAACATCAGTACATAGGGAAGCATCTAACTTAGCTTCCTTATTCTTTGGTGAATGAACTGGCTTTAGATACTCAATTTTATCTTTGAATATGGTAGCAATATAAGGATAGTTAATACTTTCAAATGAATCATAGCTTTTCGTTCTCAATTTAATGGCTCTCGTGCCCTGGATGACTCTACCATCAAAAACAACATATACTCCTCCAATATCTTCACAAGCAAACCGAATTGCATCAGAGATATTTCTTTTGGCATCTGTCTTTTTAAAGGCAATTGGGATCTGAGAACCTGTAATGACGATTGGTTTCCCTAAATCTTGTAACATATATGAGAGCGCAGCTGAAGTGTAAGCCATTGTATCTGTTCCATGGGTAATCACAAAGCCATCGTAATCATGGTAGTGCTCATGGATGGATTGTGCCATTTCTGTCCAATCTTCCGGCTGCATATTTGTACTATCAATATTCATCAAAGGCTTACTATCAATCTTGCATAGTAAATCCAATCCCGGTAGGTGACCTAAAATGTCGTCAGCTTTCATCTCTGGAACAAGTCCATTTTTTCCTTCTAACGATGCAATTGTACCACCTGTAGTAATCAACATCAACTTCTTGATTTTTGACTTCAACTTCTCCAATATACTACCCCCTATATAGCCTCCCTGTTTCACAATCATTCTTATCATTTCAGAAAAGGATGTTTCGCTGCAAATGTACATGTTACGCGTACACCACATGTTATTATAGTCATGTTTCATAGTGAAATCAAGCTAAAATTATTCATTACGCGTACACTTATTTCAATTTGATGTTATAATGGATTTATATAAAAGGAGAGTAATAAGAATGATTTTAAATAGATTGACATCATTAAGGAAGGCCAAAAGATGGTCTTTACAATATACCGCTGACAGACTTGGAATCGCCAAGAGTACCTATGCAGGTTATGAATCGGGCCACCGCCGCCCTTCATTAGAAACGATTAATTTATTGGCAGGCCTATATGATACATCCACTGATTACATTCTAGGTCGGGTAGATCATCCAGCTAAAGATATTACCACAGAGTCACCTCAAGTCATGGAATTAACGGATTTACCAAATATGGAGCTAGCCGTTGATGGAATCTCTCTTTCTGAAGAGGAGACGATTCAATTTATCGCTTTTATTAGAGCAAAACGAGAAGTGGAAATAAATCGCGATAAACAAAATGAAACATAGCAGAAATTGGGCTTAAGACTTGTATATGGGGAACGAACCGTACTTCATCAGGTACTTATAATATTCACGATGTACCTGGCATGATTTATATCTAAAACTGTAAAAAATTCCAGGGTTTTAACCAGTTAGGGTAGCCGGTTCCGATTAATTAAGTTCGCCCTTTTTAGACGTTACCCTTAATTATTTCTGGATGACAATGCAGGTTATACTTCCTTCTTAGTGACTTAAGACTAATACTAATGATGCGTGATGCGCCAAGCTGAGAAATTTAAGTTTTATTATTTATATAGAAGAAAGTCGGCTTATTATTTAGCTTACTTCCTTTTCCAACAAGGTATGATAGATATCTGTTCCCCTCCTGATTTATTAGTAATGAAAGAAAAAACCATAGCAAAAGCTCATGGTTTTCCCCCCGTATATACATGAAATATTTAAGGCATCTCGTCTTCTTTTTCCCGATTTTTAAAAGCTTCATGTGTGACAATATCCTCGATTTGTTCATACTGCCGGCTGTGTTCCTTCTCTTCGCTAATTCTATTATTAGGTAAATTTCCCGGATGGCCTTTTTCTTTGTGATTAAAATTTTTACCACGGCTCATACTCATTTCTCTCCTTTCTATTCATTGTTTGTTTAGTTTTCCCAAGCACACAAATATTATGATTTAATTTCTCCTATTCCTGTTTTTGAAGCGGTTTCTTTTTCAGCCTAAGAGATATGATAACTCGAATTTGAATAATGAATTCAAAAAGAACAGGAACCGCCCGATTATGACGCTTCCTGTTCCTTTAGTTAGGGTCTATATCATACATACTTTAAAACAGTACAAGGGCTAGGAGGATACCACCACGGAAGGTCGCCACTTTCTTGAAATGTCTTCAATATGATGTGGTGCCGTTCTGCAGCATCCTCCAATTAAACGCGCCCCTGCATGTTGCCAT
The DNA here is from genome assembly GCF_054600815.1 of Peribacillus sp. N1. NCBI lineage: Bacteria > Bacillati > Bacillota > Bacilli > Caryophanales > Bacillaceae > Peribacillus > Peribacillus sp. N1. Next base: position 1,097,678 of record NZ_BAAHZO010000001.1, read on the forward strand.
TCTTCAGATTTCAGGTCGAGCCTGTTACATGATTCTTGCCCATGCCATGTTTTAGTTTCCGGATTATATGTTTCACCTGAATTCGGATAAACAATGATTGGTTTATCCGTGTTTGCACGCAGCACCTGGATGGCTTCCGTGATACTTGAAACTGGCGCACAGTTGATGCCAATTGCTGCAATTTGCTCACTGTCCCCAAACAATCTTGTACACTCCTCGAGTGAAGTACCATCACTTATCGCTTTTTCATTTTTCAATGAAAAGGATAGCCAAGCATACACTTCTGGATAATCCTTCAATAATGAATATAATACTTTTGCTTCTTGCAGGGAAGGAATCGTTTCAAATGCTAAAAGGTCAGCTCCAGCTTCAATCAACGCTGATATTCGTGAGCTATGGAATGCAATTAAAGTTTCATCCGAAACACCATAGTTTCCTACATACTCTGAACCATCTGCAAGATAAGCCCCATAAGGCCCAACAGATGCAGCAACCAATGGCTTAGGCCTAAGCGTTTGATTTTCTTCCTTCCAAAAATCATCTCTTGCTTTTCTTGCGAGTAAAACCGTTTTCCTGATTAGCTCCAAAGCCTCTTTTTCTTGTATTCCGCGGAGGGCGAAACCTTCAACAGTGGCTTGGTAGCTAGCCGTAATCGCACAATCCGCTCCAGCACGAAAATAGTCAGAATGCACTTGATAAATCACTTCTGGATTTTCAAGTAATACACGTGCAGACCAGAGCGGGTCGTCCAAATCACATCCATGCCTCTCTAGCTCTGTAGCTAAAGCTCCGTCTAAAATCATGACTGAATGATCTCGTAAAATAGCGTCAATTGGGTTAGTTTTAATGTTCATGATCTACTCCTCTTTTCTTTATGGTTTTGTGTCAGATAATAACTTCCATAGCAAAACAAAATAAATGGAATGCCACAATATAGTGCAATTCGTTGTGTAGGATCAAATGCAATTCCTATGCAAGAAGCTAGGCATAGCATAAAAGAAACGATTGGTACGAGTGGATATAATGGCGTTCGATAAGCTAAGTCATTTACTGAATTTCCTTCGTTTATATATCGTCTGCGAAATAGAAATTGCGACATGCTAATACTCATCCAAACTACAACAACGGCTAGTCCAGAAATGGATACAAGCACTATGTAAACAGTATCCGGTGCAATAATACTCGAAAACAGGGCTAAGCAGCCGCCCAACATACTGAAAAGGACTGCATTTATCGGAACTCCCCGTTTTGTCAATTTTGCAAATATTGGTGATATAGTTTCCTTATCTGCAAGTGACCAAAGCATTCTGGATGCCGCATACAGTCCTGAGTTTGCAGCAGACAAAATGGCAGTTAATATAACAAAGTTCATAATATCCGCTGCATATGGCACACCAATCCGTTCAAGAACTGCCACAAAGGGGCTTTCTAATACGCTTGCATCCGAAATAGGCAATAATGCGGATAATACAACGATGGTTCCTACAAAAAAGATAATCAATCTCCATAATGTCATACGGATTGCCTTTGGTATCGTTTTTTCTGGATTCACAGTTTCTCCAGCTGCAATTCCAATTAATTCAGTTCCAGAGAATGCGAAATTCACCGCAAGCATCGTCATTATAATGGCAAAAGCACCATTCGGAAATAAACCTTCACTTGTAAAATTGGAGAATAACGGAGCGGATTGTGAATGAATTATTGGAATGAAACCTAGCATTGCCGCTGCTCCCAAAATAATGAAAATCACAATGGCAAATACCTTTATAGACGCAAACCAGAATTCGGATTCAGCGAAAAATTTAACGGTCCACGCATTTAATGCCAAAACCAATATGGCAAATAGTGCACTCCATATCCAGACATTGATTGATGGAAACCATCTCTGCATCAACAATCCTGCAGCCGTGAATTCCGAACCAAGTGCAACTGTCCAAGTTAGCCAATACAACCAGGCTACTGTATACCCTGTCCCAGGACCTATGTATTTAGCTGAGTAGCTATGAAACGCACCTGTCTCGGGCATATGTACTGCCAGTTCCCCTAGACATAGCATGACTAGATAAACCACTAATGCCCCAATCAGATACGAAAGGATGGTGCCAAACGGGCCTGCCTGTTGAATCGTATAACCCGAACTTAAGAATAAACCTGTTCCAATCACCCCGCCAAGCGATAGCATTATTATATGCCGTGCCTGCATTTTCCTTTGAAAATCATGCTTCCTTTTGTTCTCCATTCTTACTCTCCTTTATCTTGCATCCAGAAAAAACGAAAACGCACTCTAAAAAAGAGTGCGTTACTGACAAATAAACACGTACGGTCTTATCTATCAAGGTTTCACCCCCTGGAATTAGCACAGTGTCATTGCAGACCTGTTGCTGAGGTTTCATAGGGCCAGTCCCTCCACCTCTCTGGATAAGAAATTATTTTTTTATAACTTTATCAATCTATGAAAAAATTGTCAAGTTTTGTTTCGGTTTGTAAAGACTTCCTTTAAAATCCAAACGATCAACGCACCTTTGGCATAGATATGAACTTGTTTTTGGAACAGTCGCTTACATTATAGAATTGTAAATAATGCTAACCGGGAATAATTTTTAAAAAATGACGACACCTTAAAAGATGACGCCATTTTTCTTATATTCCTTAAGGTCTTTCAATTTCAAATAATTCTCCTAGTTTTGTATAAGTATGACCCGCTAATCTTGCTACTGGTTTTAGCCGCTTCTGGTCAATTCGGCCATTATGGTAAATCTCCTGCTCTATATGATAGCAGACTATTTTCCCTATCAATAAATCACAACCAGGTTTATTCTTGGAACCTGCCAAAGGTATCGCATGCTCCAATGTGCATTCAAAGCGTACCTTCGCTTCTTGCAATCCTGGTACCGACACCTTATCACTAACAGCCTGAGTGAAATTGGTAAGACCCAATTCACTTTCGTCAGACGGGAGTTCCTTGGCCGTTCGATTTGCATCAGCAACATTGTCTTCATCAGTGATATGAACAACGAATTCACCTGTTTGAATTGCATTTCGGGCCGTGTCCTTAAAAACTCCTTCTTTCCGTTGAACAGAAATGGAAATCATCGGAGGATTGGAACTGACTATGTTAAAAAAACTGAACGGCGCTATATTGATTGTACCGGTTTCGGATTGTGTCGTGACCAGGGCTATTGGTCTCGGTATGATGCTTCCAGTCAAAAACTTATAATTTTCCCGTTCTGTAAGACTTTCAGGATTTACTGAAATCATCTTCATCCCTCTCATTCTTATAAAAAGTTCTTTTGAAACCATGAACTTGCTGCATCAACCTCTGTACGTGTTAACTGATGACCGTAATTTTCCCAGTGAACGTCCACCGCAGCACCCGCTTGCAGTAAAATCCGATTAAGTTCATCAGTTTCTGCTGCGGGGCATATCGGATCGTTTTTACCTGCAGCAATGAATACAGGTATATCCGATAGGGACGGCAAAGCAATCCCGCGTCTAGGCACCATTGGATGATGAAGAATCGCTCCTTTTAATGCCCCTTCGAAATGGAACATCAAACTTGCTGCTATGTTTGCACCATTAGAATAACCTAATGCCACCACTCTGTCACGATCGAAGTCATATTGTCCGGACGCTGATTCCAAGAAGTCATAAAGCTCCTTCGTACGGAAAATCAAATCTTCTTCATCAAAAACTCCTTCAGCCAGCCGGCGGAAATAACGGGGCATTCCGTTTTCAAGTACATTTCCCCGTACGCTGAGTACGGATGATCCCGGTGAAACCATCTCCGATAATGGCAAAAGATCCGTTTCCGTTCCCCCAGTGCCATGTAAAAGCAAAAGCAACGGTGCATCTGGATTACTTCCTTTTTGAAAAATATGCTTCATCATTTATCCTCCTCTAGTACCCTCGGCACTGCCGGCAGTAACGTTTTCTCCATAATTTCCCTTTTTTCTTCAAGCCATGGCGGCAGCATTAATTTACTACCCATCGTTTCCTTCGTTTCATCATGAGCAAAGCCAGGTGGATCTGTGGCAACTTCAAAGAGTATGCCTCCATCTTCCCTGAAATAAATGGCATCGAAGTATTGGCGGTCTTTAAAGGGTGTCACGCCATAGCCATGGTTTGCGATATGTTCCCTCCATTCTTTATGATCTTCATTATCGCTTGCACGCCATGCAAGATGATGAACAGTTCCCACTCCGATTTTCCCATTTGGCAAAACCGTTTTTTTAACATCTATCAAATTTCCGATGTCCGATGTGGATTTGAAGCGAATGAAATCGCCCTCTTCCCCCATCTTTTGCAAACCCATCACTTCCTCTAAAAGTTCCATCGTTTTGATCGGTTTAGACGTCAATAATACAGCACCGCCGAATCCCTTGATTGCCTTATCAGCTGGTACACCGCCGAATGACCACTCGCTATTTTTACCTTCTTTACGCTCAACCAGTTCAAGTTGCAATCCATGTGGGTCCTGAAATCCCAGATAATCCTCGCCGAAGCGTGAGATCTTTTCAAAGTCAATATTAAATTTACCCAAGCGCGTTTCCCAGAAGCCCAATGAACCTTCCGGAATGGCATATGTTGTTATCCCCACTTGTCCGGAGCCAATTGTCCCTCGGTATGCCCCAGGCCAAGGAAAGAAAGTGATGATAGTGCCCGGTGAACCTGATTCATCTCCGAAATATAAATGATAGGTGCCTGGATCATCAAAATTAACGGTTTTCTTCACCATACGCATTCCCAGCACTCCAGCATAAAAATCCAAATTCTCTTGAGGATTGCCTACAATTGCGGTTATATGATGTATTCCTGCATTTTGCTTTTGCATGCCGATTCCTTCCTTTCCCCTTGATTAATTAGTTGATTTTGTATTCAGTGGTTTTAAATTCGATTCAATATCTTTTCTTTTTGATTCTAAAAATGGCGGCAGGGCAAGGTTCTCACCTAGGTGCTGCTCTGCTTCATCAACTGCAAATCCAGGTCCATCAGTAGCTAGTTCAAATAATATTCCATTCGGCTCCCTAAAATAAAGTGAACGAAAATAAAAGCGGTCCACATATCCAGAGTTCACGAATTTTGATTCACTAATTTTTTCTATCCATTTTCTAAGTTCTTCTTCATTATCCACCCGAAAGGCAACATGGTGTACTCCACCCCTCCCCAACCTTTCCCGAGGAATGTCATTCCTTTCTTCAATATGAAGTTCCGCTCCTGTTCCTCCCTCACCTGTCTCATAAACGACAATTGGATTTTGCCCCCTAATTGCAGATGGGTATGTGCCTGTTTTCCTGAACCCCAATACCTCGGAGAGAACACTTTCTGTTAGTTCAATATTAGGTACAGTAAGTTTTACCGGTCCTAATCCAAGGATGGAAAACTCTTGCGGTACCGGGCTTCCATCCCATGGTGATCCCCCTTGAACACCGTTATTATCCTGATCGGAAACCAGAAGTAGCCTCTGCCCTTCAGGATCTTTAAAAGAAAGCACCTTCCTTTCAAAACGGTTCGATATTTCATCATGCTCAACATTGAATTCCACAAACCGTTTTTTCCAATATCCTAGAGCTTCATCATCTCTCACCCTTAAAGAAATTTCAGAAATGCTATTGTTTCCCTGATGAGTGCGGGCAGCATTGGGAATTTCAAAAAACGTCAATTCCGTACCCGGAGAACCAATTTGATCTCCATAAAATAAGTGATACACACGAACATCATCTTGATTCACCGTTTTTTTGATTAATCGCATCCCTAAGACTTTTGTGTAGAAATCAAAGTTATTTCCCGCTTTAGCTGTAATCGCCGAAACATGATGTAATCCTTTTAATTCCATCCGTACCACTCCTATCTTTTCTTTATAAATCTCCCCTTAAGGAGAGGAATTAATCCGTAAACAATATCTCGAAATCGAGATATTTAACTAAACATATAATACTTTTAATACAAATATCTTGATTTAAAGATAAATGATAACGATAAATTTGTCAACCATTTTCAGACAAATAATTTCACCCGTATTCACTTTTCATAAAATAATAAAATCAGGTCAAAATAAGTCGGTATAATGAATGGAGGTATGATGTATGGCTAAAGACTTTTTTAGCGCAATTGAAGATAGACGCTCTTATTATTCCCTTAGCAAGGAACATGTTGTCCCTAATAAAAGGATTAAAGAAGTTATCGATCATGCCGTTCAATATTCCCCTTCCGCTTTCAATTCCCAAAGTGCAAGAGTGATTGTTTTAACTGGTCAAAGCCACGACCAATTATGGGATATCACGAAAAACACATTAAGAAAAGCTGTCGGTGACAAAGATTTCGAAAAAACGGAAGAAAAAATGAAGTCATTTATAAATGGTTATGGTACGGTTTTATTCTTTGAAGACCAGGCCATTATAACAAGGCTTCAAGAACAATTCAAAACGTATGCCGAAAACTTTCCGATTTGGTCGAACCAATCGTCTGCCATTTTACAATTTGTCGTATGGACTTCCTTGGAAATTGAGGGGTTTGGTGCAAGCCTTCAGCATTATAATCCTTTAATCGATGACGAAGTGAGAAAGACATGGGATATATCACGCGATTGGAAACTCATCGCTCAGATGCCCTTTGGAAAACCCACTGCAGAGCCTGGCGATAAAGACTTCTCACCACTAGAAGAACGAGTGAAATATTATGAATGAGACAATAGGGGCTGGCTCTAAATACCAAGCCAGCCCTTTCATTTATTTCACTTTAGTAATCCGGAAATGTTGCAAAAAATCTTGAAAATATAAATGCCGCAAAGCCTATATATTCTACAACCGGCATGATTTTGATTTCCTCACTGGCGTTAAACATGTACATTTCACTTCCCCCCACTAACCTATTGAATTGGTGAAGAACGCCCAGGTAGCCATTCCTTCAAATAATATGGAAGTTCACCGGAATATTGTTTAGCAGCATGTCCACTTTCCAGTAGGCTATATGTCTTATCCTTACATGTTAAATGCTCCATTACCGGATAAATCATTTCCTGTGGGACCAATCGATCATACTTACTTGCAATGACCAAAACACTAGCATTAATTTTCGATAGCTTCGCTTTTTTCCCCCTTACCTCAAAACCACCATTAACCAAGCGATTTTTTATCAAGAGGTCTTTGGTTATTTGTTTGGCAGCTGCGCCGGATAGAGGCACATGCCCATTTGCCCACGCATTGAAGCGGCGCCAATTCTTAACGTATTCCTCATCATCCGCTTGATTCAATAACGATAAATACGGTGATATATAGATAGGTGATGTAATTAAACGGATTCCATATTTAACAGCACTGGCTGGAATCGTTTGATAAATATCTATTGTCTCGTCAAAATCCGCTGTTCCTTCTTTTAACGCTTCCTGCCATTGATCAAAATATTCCGAGGCACTGAAATCCACCGGGGTCACGGAAAGTATCAAATTCTTGATGGGCTCGTCTGCAATGGCAGCATATATTGCGGCTATTGTACCTCCGAGGCAAAACCCCATGACTGAAATTTCTGATGCTCCAGAGTGACGTAATGCACGCTGCACTCCTTTTTGAATATAATCGACGATATAATCTTCGATCGATATGTCACCATCTTCAAAGCCCGGGCTTCCAAAATCAAGCAAATACACATCAAAACCTTCATTTACAAAAGATTCTATTAAACTATTCCCCGGAGATAAATCAAGAATCAAAGGAGTATTTATTAGTGAATATATAAGAAAAACCGGTACATCATATTTTTTTTGTGCTGAGGGATAAAACCAAAGCGTTGATTTGTTTTTTTTCCACACCGCTATTTTCGGAGTCAGTCCCATTTCAGGCATTGGCTGATTGGGAATATCCAATAAATGTTGCCATTTAGTTTTGGGTTCAGATTGATTTTTGGGCACTTTCCGCTTAGCCATTTGAATTCTCCTGACCAACTGAATTGAACTCAGGCAGCTGTGAGCTTAAAAATAAGGAGTTATTTATAAAATCAGATAACCTTTTTTTACTCCCTTCCATTTCATTGGATGCCAATCTTGATTTCTTTTTGATGCTGCGGGATGAATTGGCATTGCCTTTATTGCGAATTGAAGAATTACCCCCGACATTCCCGCCCCTATTCTCAACAAGTATAGAGACCAATTCTTCCAACCCATCAATTTTTTCTTCGAGTTGGATGACTAATTTCGCTAAACTCGCCACATCTTTTTTTGTTGGATAATTCATGATGATGGACATTCTTTCTGAGGCTTCCTGAAGACTATTTATTCTTGGTACCTGCATTTGCGCATTATTGCTCACTCTTTCGATTAATTCGCGATTATTCAGCAGATTTTGAATTTTACTATTCAGCTGTTGCTCTTTTTGTGTGCCCAGTAATTTAAGCCCTTTATAAAAATTGGATTTTTCCGCCATATATTTCTTCCTTCCTTTCTCCTCCGTTTATACTAATGCTGATATTCCACCGTCAATGATCAAAATATGACCCACCATATAGTCAGAAGCCTGTGAGGCTAAAAAAACGGCGGCACCCTTTAAATCATCTTCATCGCCAAACCTGCCAGCCGGAGTTTTACCTAATATGTCATAGTTAGACTTTTCAAGAATTTTCTTTGTGATTTTAGTCGGGAAAAATCCAGGTGCAATTGCATTGACTTGAATGCCGTATCTAGCAAGTTTAACTCCTAAATCCTTGGTCATTGTAATGATGGCACCCTTACTGGTGTTATAAGCTATCGTATCCAAAAGCTCAGGAAACGTCCCGCCAAGACCTGACACCGATGCAATATTTATGATTTTTCCGGAATTTTGCTGCTTCATGACCTTCGCTACAGCCTGTGAAAACAGGAATGTACCTGTAACGTTAACATTCAATACTTTTTCCCACTTGTCCTTGGGAAGATCCAAAAGCGGACCTGACCAAGACGTACCGCTATTATTGACAAGAATATCAATCGTGCCGAATTGAGCAACCGTTTCCTGAACGACATGGTCAATGGCGCTCACATCGGTGATATCACATTCAAAGGCAACGGCATTAACACCCATCGATTGCAAGTCTTCACATACCTCCTTACATACAGGCAGATTTCGTGAAGCAATGACTATATTTGCGCCAGCCTCTCCCAACGCCATGGCGATCTGTTTGCCCAGTCCTCTGCCGCCGCCGGTAATGATAGCCGTTTTATTAGTCAAATCGAACATATTACTCAATGTAGTCAACTTTTCAGCCCTTCCTTAATGAAGTATTATTTATATAAAACCGTCTATATCATTATAGGAAGGCCTATCCAATATTGTGCTTAAAATAGCCTGATGCCTCTGCCTTTGTTTCATCAACAGTATCCTTTATATTAATAATACCTATCCTTTCGACCGCTACGGTCGGCTTTGAATTGGCATACTGAAAAACTTAATTCGACCCACTGCTGTTATGATTAATCCCCCGAGTGAGCAAAATCGAATACTTAACCTGTTTAATCGTTTACACTATAGAAATGGTAAGGAGGTTAAAAAAATGACGATACATCACTTTCATTTAACTGCAGAGTGGCCAGGCGGCAGAAATGATATCGGCACAATTCATTCAGGGAATCTACTAACACAGATAAGTATTCCTACTGAAATGGAGGGACCAGGTATCGGCACTAATCCCGATGAAATGCTGCTTGGGGCGGCATCGACCTGCTATATCATTACCTATGCTGCCATGTTAGAGCGAGCCCATATAGAAAAGGTGAGCTTGACCATGCAATCCGAAGCGTTAGTGGATGTTACGAATGGAGTATTCACCTACAAGAAAATCATTCATCTCCCTAAACTTATATTAGTACCGGGCACTTCAGAAAAAGTGGTTGAAAAAGCGAGGAAACTTGCTGAAAAAGCTGAAGCTTCATGTATGATTTCCAGGGCGATCAAAGGGAATGTAGCGGTGGAATTGAATGCGGCAATTTCCATAGCACAGTAGCCTTGAACAAAAAAAGTGCCTAACCCTATATCGGTTTAGGCACTTTTTGAACTATTGAATGGCGTTCATTTTATTTTCAACCTCGCGGCACACTTCATCAGCAGTTAAACCATTTGCCTCAATGATAGACGCTTTTAATGAAGTATCGCTTATACCCATTACATTACTATCCAAACCTGTTACCACACAACAATCCACGTTATTTGCGTCAGCTTCTTGTTTAATCTCCACAACATCAAAACCTTTTTCACGAAGTGCTTCCTGAATATTCGTTAATGATTCTTCAACACCGATTTTTGACATCAACACACACCTCCTCTACCTTCTAACCTGTCCTTTTCACCTTAAATATATGTATAGGATGCAAAGGAAAAAGGGAAAGTAATATCGAGGTGATAAACATGAATGGAAAAAACAAAAAAGATGCTTCTCAAACCCGTTTAGGGTCTTCTCAGGTAGAGGGGCAAGGCACCACTACGAAAGAAACCGGGTCCTTCACTCAACCCTCTTCACTTAAAAAGCAAAAGCGTTCTTGATAAGAATGCAGTGGAAAACGCTTGGCGGATAAACCAAGCGTTTTTTTTGCGTATCATGAAGACGGAATTCCATGACAATCGGGCTTCCCTTATATATTTTGCTTTATGATTTCCCGTTGAATCTTTAGATCATTCAATCGATCACTATCAATTGTTTTTGGATCCATTTTTGCTTTATCGGCTCCAGCCGGGTTTAAATCACTTGCCCTTAAATTATTATTGCGAGCTGCTTGCTCGTTCCATTTGGTCATAATGATCTCCTCCTCAGTCCTTATCCTTCCCAATCCTAATAATATTCATGAATACACCCCATCCTTTATTGCCATGATACAAATGGAGGTGGTTTAATTGGAACCAAACAGACCCGGCAATAAGAATGTACCGGATTTTAAAGAGTTGAACGACCGTATCATTAGAGAAGCATCACAGAGTCCCCGTTTAGTGATTAAAACAAATTTGGACGCAAAGAATGTAAAAGATGAGAACCCTTATTCCGATCGAATTAACAGTGAAGGATTTGCTGATTTTTTTGAGGAATAAGATAAAACCGGCTTTGCAGACTCAATTTTACGAACCAACTGGTTCGTAGGTAAGGGCCGTAAGGGTTCTATATAAAAGTTAGAACAAAGTTGATTGGAGCGGGTGTACGAGACTCTTGCGGGAAAAGCGAGTGCCTGGAGTGGAAAAATCATGCTCAAATTGCACAAACCCTAATAAAAACTGTAGACAATCTCGATTTACATCGAATTTGTCTACAGTCTAAAACCGGCTTAATAAGCCGGTTAATTTTAAAAATATTTTTTCTTCCAAAAAATGAATGCAGTCGTCCCCGCCAATGTTATGGCAATTAATAATGTAAATATGAATGCAAACCGATTATGTTCAAACGGCAGTTCCACATTCATTCCGTAAAAACTTGCCACCATCGTCGGAAGCGTCAAAATAATGGTCACGGAGGTTAGAAACTTCATCGCATTATTGACATTATTGGAAATGATTGAAGCGAATGCATCCATCATACCGCTAAGAATGGATAGATACACTTCTGCCATTTCAATTGCCTGAGCATTTTCGATAATTACATCCTCAAGCAATTCTTTATCTTCTTCATACATTTTCAAATAATTAAAACGGAGGATCTTATCAAGTACTACGCGATTGGATTTTAATGATGTCGTAAAATAAACCAAGCTTTTTTCCAAAGCCAGGAAAGTGTATAATTCTTTATTTTTCATGGACTGATGCAATTCACGTTCCGCTTCATTAGTCATCTTGTTAATCTGTTTCAGGTAACGTAAATAATAGGATGAAATCTCAAATAGTAATTGTAAGGCAAACCTTGTTTTCTTATTGGTGAAAAAGCCTTTTATCTTATTGTTTTTGAAATTCGCCAATATCGGTGTTTCTTTCAAAGATACCGTAATGAAACAGTCTTTGGTAAAAATCATCCCTATAGGTATTGTTTCAAAAATCGGTAAGTCGGCTTCGTCCCTTGTCAAATATGGGAAGTCGACAATAATTAAAACATTATCATCCTCTTTTTCAATTCGAGGCCTTTCCTCATCATCCAACGGATCTTTCATGAAATTGATCGGTAACTTCAAAGTCGTGCATATATAATCTATTTCAGATTCTGTGGGCGCGACAATGTTCACCCAGGAACCTTTTGTCATTTCCTCGATCTTGTTTAGGTGTCGGTTTTCATCCGTCTTGTAGATTTCAATCATTTCTTGACCTCCTCTTCTATAGAGAAAGCCTTATTTACCTTCTTCGAGCAGATACTCAGGGAGAATAACAGTCTCGACTTCTAGCATCATATTGGCTTCCTCTTGCTTTCTGGGTTCAGGATCATAAGAACTGCTGCTCACTCGTATCCACTTCCTTTCGATTCTTTAATCTTAATCCTTATTCTTTTAAAGCACAATAACGAATTTAATACCTTGGTTCCCTGTTTTAAATTCGCAATTAGTTATCAGTTTTTAAAGGTTGGAAAATATAATAAAAACTATCACAAAAAAAACGCTTAGGTCTCCCCAAGCGTCTGATAATTTTATCCATGCTTAGCATTATTATAATAGTGAACACCATACATGGCGCCTTCATCCACCATTTTATTGTCGTCATGATCATATGGATCAGGGTGACCTGCCTTTTCAATTACAGGATCTAGCTCTGAAGCCGTCCTATTCCAAAAGCCTAATGTTTTTGCTTTTGCATTGGACCATATGTCCTTCACTTTTCCTCTGTTCGTTTTATTCGATAAAAATGAGACTCCGGCAACTCCGACTCCTAGTAATACCACGTTTCTTCCTAATGCCATCATTACCTTCCCCCTTATTTATTGGCTTGCTATATATATACCCAACGCCAATAAATGTAAACCTTTATTTATATGGAGGAATTTGATAAAAGAAATTAGGTTTCATTATTTCATTATTATATGGCTGATGAAAAACGTGGGTTGTGGCTGGAGAAACAGGCGGAATTAACCAGGTCCAGTCCCCCGTAACTTTCCGGTTACAAGTGGTTTCTTTTTCTTCGAATTTCTTGAATTGTTTAGCTGCTGTATGGTGATCAACAATGCTGACTCCGTGTTTTTTATACGAATAAAGGACTGCTTCATTCAGTTCGATAAGGGCTCGATCTTTCCATAAACTTGAATCACGTTTAATATCCAAGCCCATCCTCTCCCCGATTACCGGTAGCATATTGTAGCGTTCTTCATCAGCAAGGTTCCTGGCACCGATTTCCGTTCCCATGTACCACCCATTAAATGGTGCAGCTGAATACGTAATACCGCCAATTTCCAGCCTCATTCCAGATATGATTGGAACTGCATACCATTTGATTTGAAGATCTTTGAACCATGTCAGTTCAGGGTGGGTGATTTGAACTTCTTTAACGAGGCTTTCAGGTATGACATGTAAACTAGGGGTTTTTCCGTCCAATTGGACTACAAGTGGTAAAATATCGAAACGTCCGAATTTCCCTTCCCATCCCATTGCCATACATTGCTTGGTGAATGCTATTGAACTTGAATCGCCGATTACGCCATGCTCCGTCTCATATCCTGCATATCGAATAAGCTGATGATTCCAAATATCCACTTTTCGATCATGATCTTTTTGTTTGAAAATTGTAATCACAGGTCTGATGCTCCCATTATTCGTTGCATATTCGATATGCTCAAAGAGTGCCGATACAATTTCTTCTTCGCTTTGAATCATCCTTTTATCAATCACCCTCAGCGACTCCCAAAAAAAGCGCCCTATGCAACGATTGCTATTACGCCAAGCTAATTTAGCACCATAAACCAATTCTTCATATGTATGTTCATATCTGCCTGTTTCATCTATTTCCTTTTTGATTTGTTTAATCCTGCCATCCATGTCCTCTTCCGTTTTCGATATTTCCGGATAACTTGTCCTGATAAAGGATACGGCCTCTTGCAGTAAATCACTCATCTTTCCCACGAACCCTTCCATTTGTAAAACTTTGACTTCAATATTAAAATAACATATTTTTCTCGGTATCCCTAAAGAACACATTTTTTAAAAGCGCATTTTTTTAAAATGTGGCAATTATGAGGCGAATTTCTTTTCATGATACTTAAAGTAAGCTCATAATTTTCTTATACTTTAACATCTCTAGTAACTAAATAATTATCGGTAAAGTTGTTACATATGAGGTAAATGCATTATAATATATTAATAATGAGGTGATAAGATGAATAATACGACACTTTGTCCACGATTTGAAAAAGGAATGCAAATCTTGAGTAAACGCTGGACTGGATTGATTGTCAATCAATTACTTAATGGCCCTCAACGGTTTTGTAATATTGAATCTGCATTCCCGATAAGCGGCAGGATTCTTTCCGAACGTTTAAAGGACTTGGAAATTGAAGGTATTGTTAAAAGGGATGTATATCCAGAGACACCGGTCAGGATTGAATATTCTTTAACTGAAAAAGGCAAGGCTCTTGCACCGGTAATGAACGAAATTCAAAATTGGGCACAAGAATGGCTCGAACCAATACAGGAACAATGATACAGGCATTAACTGAAAAGGAGGAAGGTCCGCCAGCTGGCGGACTTCCTCCTTTTTTTGTTTAGGCGCCAGCGACTAGTGGTATATTTTTTACAGATAGAATAACACTAGGTTTATTCCAAATTTATGGGCGGTGAATTCATGAAACAAGCAGATTGCATTATTATTGGTGGAGGTATAGCCGGTATTCAGGCAGCTATACAGCTCGGAAGATATAAACATAATATTATCGTCATTGATTCTTCTCAAGGCCGCTCCTCCATTGCCAAGGCTTACCATAACATTCTTGGATGGCCGGATGGGGTAAGCGGTAAACAATTAAGGACGCTTGGCAGACAGCACGCTGAAAAATTCGGTGTCGAATTCTTGGATGATACAGTGACAGCTCTAGAAAAAAAACAGGACAAGTTTTTTATCCAAACAAAGAATGACAGGCAATATCAAGCAAAAATGATTTTTCTCGGTACCGGCATTACCGATAACATTCCTCCAATCAAAAACATCTATCCAACTCTTGGGACATCCACATATATATGCCCTGACTGTGATGGGTATGAGATCATGGATAAGAAAACCGTTGTTCTTGGAGGCGGAAATACGGGTGCGGGCATGGCCCTTACACTTTTATATTGGTCAAAGGATATCATTTACGTAAATCATTTGAAATCAAAAATTGATGATGATTATAAGGAAAAATTGAAGGAAAATCAGGTTCCCGTAATCGAAGAAGAAGTTTGTGAGGTTCATGTCGACGACAAACAGCAGCTAACGGGCATACAATTGGTCTCCGGTAAAATAATCGAGGCTGAAAAAGCATTCACGGCGTTTAAAGGGAACAAACTAAATAATGACCTAGCCCTACAATTAGGTGTGCAAGTCAATGAAAACAAACATGTCTTGATTCATCCCCGGACTAAAGAAACGAATATTAAAGGAGTCTGGGCAGGCGGTGACCTCGTTGCACATTCAGAACAAGTCACCATTTCAATGGGGGATGGCACCCAAGCAGCGATATGGATTCATAAGAGGCTGTTAGGCCAGCCACTTCCTTACGATTGACAGCATAACGGAAAATTAAAAGGCGGCCTGCTCACCAGGCCGCCTTTCAAATTGTTGTTTTAAACTTTTCCACGTTAGCCTTTGATACACATCTACACTCGATCCCTTCCCTTAAAAACTTTAACCAAAATGAGAATGACCGCGATGATAAGCAAGATATGTATAAAGCCTGCAGCCACTTTAAAAACCAGACCAAGAACCCATAATAATATTATTACACCAATAATCGTCCAGATCATAATCCCCCCCTTTCTTCGAAGTTACATCAAAATTTTGTGCTTACATTTAAATTACCCATATCTTTCTTTAACAAACCCTTACCTATTTTTTTACATAAAACTGTAAATGCTGTAAATGATAATAAAGAATAAGGAATCTTCCATAAAGAAAAACATTTACAAGGAAGAGACTTTCAGGTTTTAAATGCTCTTCAATTCTTCAAAAGACAAAAAAACAAAAGAAGGAGTCGTTCATTCATGAAAAAGTTTTTAGTCATCTGTTTAACAGCCTGTTCCCTATTCTTAGTCAACCTGAATCACCCAGCTGCAGAGGAAAATAAAGCAAAAACGGAACGTGTACAATTCACTGATGCTCAAAAATCTGAAATCGCCAAGATCCAAAAGCAGATACTCGCTGACAAAAAGATATTGATCCAAAAATATGTCGAGTATGGCGCGCTATCAAAAGAAGAAGCCGATAAAATGGTTTCACATTTCGAACAACATTATAAAATGATGGAAGAACATAATTTCCAAATACCGCCGCACCGCCCACATACACGACACATGCATAAGTAATTGTAAGTTTTTCGCCTATATATCCTGATGATCCGACCTGACGAAAAGGCCGGATTTTTTTCATTTCTTTCGTCCTTGATAAATAAACCTTACGCGTTTACCATTTACTAAAGGATTTATATTTCTCTTTAGCGAAATACATAACTATGAGAAATGAAAGGGTGAAAAGGATGAACAAAATAGGTATAACAGCAAGAGACTTATTTCACTTGAAATCAGTGACCGATCCAAAGCTATCACCGGATGGCAGTATGGCGGTTTATGTCCAAACCAGAATCGATGAAAAAACGGAAAAATACATTTCCAATCTGTTTATGTTCAGCCTGATTACGAATGAAACAAAGCAATGGACGTTTGGGGATAATCGTGATACATCACCAGCCTGGTCCCCAGACGGCAAGCATATCGCCTTTATTTCAGACAGATCAGGGAAAAAACAAGTCCACATTATTGGGAGCATTGGTGGGGAAGCTCGCCAGTTGACCCATTTCGTTAACGGCGCATCAAAACCTATTTGGTCTCCTTGTTCCACCAAGTTACTGCTTTCTACCGGGTTAAAGGAAGACGAAAACCTTAATACGGATAAGGAAAATGATTTGACCAAAAAAGTTAATAGGTATGACCGGATTAAGTATAAATGGGATGGAAGAGGCTATTTTGATCAGTTATATCAGCAGCTAGTTATAGTAGACATTTTTAAGGGAGAATCCACACTGCTAACGGAAAACAATGTGGATCATCAACCGAATGCATGGTCCCCAGACGGACAGCATATTGCATTCATAAGCGGGGATGCAGAAAGAAGTGATGATGAACTTTTTTCCGATATTTTCATCATGGACCTTGAAACGAAATCTTTAGAGAAGATAACGGATAGTACAGGTTTCTTTAGAGATCCGAAATGGTCTCCAAATGGCGAGCATCTATCTTTCATTGGCCATAATAAAGAATTTGCCGGTGCCACCTTTTCAAATATCTGGTTATATTCCATTTTCGATCAAACGACTCAATGTTTGACCGATGGATGGGACGTCCAAATAGGAGATTCCGCAATTGGGGATTTCCAAATCGGAGCCGTCGACCCAGGTATATTGTGGACAAACGATAGCCAAGGTTTTTACTTTTTAATAAGTGATTATGGAAATACCGGGGTATATTATGGTTCGATTGAAGGAGCCATGTACCCATCAATCCTTGACCCGCAGCATATATACGGCCTGACTATAGATCCCGAAAGCCACCGTGCCGTCGTGGCCATCAGCACACCTGTTCATCCCGGCGATCTCTTTGCCTATAACCTTACCAATGGCGATAAGGAACAAATCAGTTTTGTTAATGAGGATTTTTTGAAGGATAAACATTTGTCCACGGCTGAACCAATAACATTCCAATCCGTTGATGGACTTACCATCCACGGCTGGATCATGAGACCGACCGATTTTGATGGTAATCAAAAATATCCGCTCATTTTAGAAATCCACGGCGGACCGCATATGATGTATGCCAATACCTATGTTCATGAATTCCAGACCTTGGCTAATGAAGGGTATACTGTATTGTTCACTAACCCGCGCGGGAGTATAGGATATGGCCAAGACTTCGTAAATGCCTGCCGGGGCGATTATGGAGGCATGGATTATAAAGACTTAATGGCTGGAGTTGATCACGTTTTAGCTACGTATGATTTTATAGACCATGAAAATTTAGGGGTATCCGGAGGAAGTTATGGAGGGTTCATGACAAATTGGATCATCGGACATACCAACCGCTTCAAGGCCGCTGTGACTCAGCGTTGCATAAGTAACTGGCTAAGTTTTTATGGGGTCAGTGACATTGGCTATTATTTTACAGAGTGGGAAGTTGGCGGCGATATCGTTAACTCTGCTGAAAAATTATGGCAGCACTCGCCATTAAAATATGTCTCCAATGTGAATACCCCTTTACTTTTACTTCACGGTGATAAGGACTTCCGCTGTCCCATTGAACAGAGCGAGCAATTTTTTGTCGCCTTAAAACGTCAAAATAAAGAAGCGGTACTTGTTTCTTTCCCAGATGAAACTCATGAAGTATCCCGAAGCGGATCTCCAAAAATGCGCTTGCAACATGTTGAGGAAATCAAAGGATGGTTCAATAAATATCTTTAAAAATAAAAACTCTGTTAGCAAAAGCTAACAGAGTTTTTGTTTTTAGTGTTGAATTTGGTCTCTGTCTTCGGAAATTGAACTTAAAGCATTTCCCGCCATTGAATTTGTCTGTTGGTGTACAGCAAGATCACCTAATGCCACGACTCCGACCAGCTTGTCATTCTCAATGATAGGGAGCCTTCTGATTTGTTCGGTAGCCATTAACTCCTCAGCTTCCTCCACTGACATATCAGGCGTGCCTGTTACAAGATTGGTGGTAATGACATCGGTAATTCTAGTCGAATTCGGCTTTTTCTCGGCAACACAGCGAATGACAATATCCCTGTCTGTTATAACACCAATTAAATGGTTATTCTCCAATACAGGAATGACACCAACATCATCATTCTTCATTTTGACTGCTGCTTCATATATATTATCTTCCGCAGTGCAACAGTCCACGTCTGTTGTCATGATATCTCTTAAATTAGTCACGGAAATCCCTCCATTTTTCATAAGTTGCTTGTTTATTTTTGACTTCTGAAGAGAAATTATTCATGGAACTCGTTCACGCTTCATTCCACATATTTCCCGTGATCCGGTTTAGCTAATGAATCGAATTCCTTTGCAAGCTTCGCTAAACCCATTTCCAGTTCTTTCCCTTCTACAGGATAACCATGTCCCGTTATGGCAACAGTCGGCTTCAGACTTTCCAATAACCTTACCGATTCCTTGGCAGCCTCCCAATCGGTTGTCAAATACCGCGGCGGGCCTGCTATTTCTTTCTCCTGAGTGATAACCTTGTATAGGGAATCTTGCCTGACATTCACAAAAGCATCTCCTGCAATCAAACTTCGGTCACTTTCACGGAAAAGTGATATATGTCCTTTCGAATGGCCAGGGGTGTGAACCCATTTCCAATCGTGAAGCCCGGGAACACTATGATCATCAGGCAATGGCTGAACTTTTTCATCAAGGTTGATTCCCTCATTCGGAAATACCCATGAAATTTTAGCGACCATCCCCCCTTCAACAGTAGGATCAGGTTCGGGGTAATTTTCCTGTCCCGTTAAATAAGGCATTTCTTTAATGTGGGCATAGACAGGAGCATTCCAATACTCCATTAACTCAATCAATGCACCAACATGATCGAAATGCCCATGTGTCAAAATAATCGCGGCAGGTGGATTTTGCGGTCCGTATATTTCTTCAGCAGTTTTCTTTATTACCTCTGCTGAACGCGGCATGCCTGCATCTATCAATACCCATTCATCATCTTTGGGTGACCCTATAAAAATTACATTAACGATTTGGACGGACAGACAATAAATATCCTCAGTTATTATCTGTACATCTCCACTGGAAACTGAAGTCATTGGCATGAATTTTTTATTCAAATGATTATCATCCATTTATAATCCTCCTAATTTGAACATGTTTTTTAAAGGATACCCTGTACGAGAAAATAAAAAACAACCTATAATTTATATAGGCTGTTTCAGACAGTAAGAAAGATTCGACAGCGAGTTTGCCTACAGTTCTTTAAAAAAGTTGCAGATGACTTTTTTCGACAGTCAAGGCACCTTTTTTCGACCGAACATGAGTTTTTCGGCCTTCACCACACTTTATTCGACCGTCCACTCAGTTATTCGACCTTCCCCGCACTTTATTCGACCGTCCACGCAAGTTATTCGTCCTTCCCTGCACTTTATTCGACCGTCCACGAATTTTTTCGACCTTCACTTCATTATTCGGAATATGGAGCTGTTATTTTGCAATCCCCGCTTTAAATCCGCTCCTTTCCGCCGACTGTGTGCCAAGCATCTATAGGGGGTCTCGGCTAGCCAGTTAAACCGAGTCTTCTTTTATAATCATGTTCGGGGTGCGAAACTCCCGAACCATCTATGTCAACAAACTGAAACAGCCTATAATTTGTTAGGCTGTTTCTCAGTATACATCCCGCCGGGTAAATACTGTAAAAGATACGATTAAAGCAAGCGCCCACCAAACGAGCAGAGTAATGACGGAGGATAATAAAGTCATCCCTTCAATCGGTGGAGCCGTACCGCTGATGTAAGCGGTCAATTTCAAATTCACCATAAAAAAGTATTTCGCTGATTCCCATGATGAAACCATATTGTTCAATATAGCCCCGGAAATTAATGCAGCCAGCATGATGCCCATGCCTGCAGGGGTGCTTCTCACTAAAACCGAAAGCATGAAAGAAAGGGTTCCTACAACAACCGCCACCAGCCAGACAAGTCCCAAATCCATCAATAGGAATTTCCATTGTTCCACTAACCTTACTTGACTGACATCCACGTCAGCCCCATTCAATTCGAATCCGGTTATTACAGGAGCCCCCCATCCTTGATATCCGAAAACGATACCTGATAAAAGGTAAGATAAAATGGCTGTCATCGCGACGATAATCGAAACTGATAATAATAATGTTACATATTTGCTCAATAAGATTTTCCAGCGCTCCACTGGCCTAGTCAGCAAAAGCTTGATTGTCCCTTGACTGCTTTCGGAGGAAACCATATCACTAGCCACAATCATGATCAACAGCGGAATGAACAAATCGATTGCATTTTCCAAAAACATGCGTGTAAAGGTGGCTGCGCCTGGTTCTGAGGGATTGATATCATGATCTAGATAATATTGCTGCTGCTTCAGACTAACTTGCAGCTGTTCACGCCACTCATCGAGCATCCTATTCGAGCCCAAACGATTTTGAGTATCAATGATTTGCTGCTGAAGAGCTGAACGCCAATCATCAGTTCCCAACTTCTTCCGCTGCTCTTCCACTTGTTTGTATTGGGCATATGTAAACATCAGAACTAAAATTCCCACGATGATACCGATTATGATTAACCGTTTCTTTGCCAACAACTTCATCATTTCATTTTGAATCAAGTTATTCAATGCCTGCACCTCCGACACCGGTAACTTGCAAAAACAATTCTTCCAATCCCGGGAGCTTTCGATTCATTTCATGCACCCTCACCCCTGCTTGGTTAAGTGCAGCATTCCATTCGGGTGTTCTGAGTTCATCATAGGCTGTAATGATATATTTTTGATCTATGGTAATTTCGGTGAAGCTGCTAAGAATTTCCGCTCCCTTTTGTATAGGTTCCACCCGCCAAAATATCCGCTCCTGCGTGGATAATAAGCTTTCCACCGTATCCGTTTTAATAATTTCCCCCCCTTTAATAATTGCAACCCGGTCACAAAGTTGCTGTATTTCACCTAATAAGTGTGAAGAAACCAGAACGCTCATACCTTCTTCTTCAGCCAACTTTCTGATGAATTGCCGCATTTCACGGATTCCAGCAGGATCTAGACCGTTGGTCGGTTCATCCAAAATCAAGAGCTTAGGGCTGTTCAGCATTGCCTGCGCGATTCCTAAGCGCTGCCTCATACCTAACGAATAAGTCTTCACTTTATCGTGAATTCTCGCTTGCAGACCGACGAGTTCAACAACCTCGATCATTCTTGTTTCATCAACTTCAGGTAACATTCTTGCAAAGTGGAGCAAATTATCCCATCCGCTCAAAAAAGGATACAACTCTGGATTTTCAACGATGCAGCCCATTTGCTTCATAGCCTTCGTAAATTCCTGACGGACATCATATCCGCATATATGGATGGAACCTGAGGATGGCTTAATCAAACCGACCAACATGCGGATCGTCGTCGTCTTGCCTGCTCCGTTCGGTCCTAAAAAGCCGAAAACCTCACCTTCATTCAGCTCAAAATCTATTCCTTTAATAATTTCCCTTTTGCCAATCCTTTTTCTCAAGTCCCTGACAGACAATGTCACCTGTTTCATCGTTTCACACCCTCCCATTTTATTAAAGGAGCAACTCTATCAGCAATTAAACGGTACCCCTTCTTATTAGGGTGAAATTTATCCGAATACAAATAATCATTTACCGACAATTGAAATAAATCAAATGTTGGAACGAAAATTGCATTTTTATAAAGAGCCACAACTTCTGCCGTTTCATTATTCCAGTCACGAACAATGCGGTTCGTATCAAAGTCTTCATCCAAATCTATAAACGGATTATATAGCCCAAGCAATAAAATGGTAGCTGTATCATTGACTTTATTGAATTCTTTAAAAATTTCATCTAAATTTCCCAAGAAATTCTTTTGTGATAAAGATATAGCTTCACGATCATATTCAAGCAGGGTCTGGCCTTTTTGAAATAAATCGTTACCCCCGATTGTAACTAAAATAACATCAGCTGCCTGGATTTGGCGCTTCACTTCCGGTTGTTTCACTTGCTGCACCAATTCTTTAGACACTTGTCCATTAATTCCGAGGTTATGAATGATTGGTTTTCTATTGTACTCGCTCTTCAAATCTTCAACAACAAGTCCAACGTAGCCTTTCCCTGTTTCATCACCTGTGCCGCGTGTCAATGAATCGCCTAATGCCACTACCGTAAAATCATCAGGAAGATCATTTTTAATGGGAGTTTCTTCCATTACTTCTCTATCGGAAGTTCCTTTTCCATAATGGTCAGTAATCGCCCATCCAAGGCAAAATAAAAAAAACAGGCCGATAAGAGCTGATACGATGGTAGCAGCCAACACTTTTGGTTTGCTCAAAACACTCATCCTTCCATTCATTCTCTACCTTCCATTAAATCATATTATTTCCAAAAATAAAAAACTGATTGTTCTGGTTAAAAATTCCAATTAATAAAAGCCTTTCCTTTTTAAAATTACCAGTAAAAAAAGGCTGAAAGGGGTTACAAAGGGGATTCTATCTAAATTTTATAAGAAAGTTGATTGGAGCGAGTGCCCTAGGTTCCTATCAACGGTTAAACATCCTAAAAAAAACTTTTAATCAAGTTTGTATACAGTCTGAGGGATTGGATGAATCCCATTCGCGTTTTCTGCTTGATCATTTAGCAGGCATTCTCTCAAACTTGTTGAGAGACAAGTAAAAAGACCTCTTCACCATGAAAGGTTAAGAGGTCCCTCGATATATTTTTCATCATTTTTCTATTTTACCTATGGGTTTTCCCAATACTTTTAATTTTATATCTAACCTCATGAGCCATATTGTAAGCAGCATCCCGATCAGCGTGAGTAAACCATAAAATAAATAGACAGCATATATTCCAGATTTCTCCAATATTATCCCGCCGCTGAAGGTACTGAACCAGTTACCCAATCCATTGCCAATGGCGGAATAAAGCGTTATTGCAGTTACTGTTATTCGTGCAGGGACAACTTCCCTGATATATTGTAAAGCTGCAGGAATGAATAAGCCAAGTGAAAACCCTTGAATGATCGAAGTCACATATACGGTAGCCAAGCTTGGTTCGGTGAAGTACAAAACCCAGCGAACCAATGAGGCCGTTCCAGCCAATAAGGTAATTGGCAGCAGGCCTATTTTATGAATCCAGGTACCTGCGATTCTCATAAAGGGGATTTCCGATAATACAGCTAAAAGGAAAGCAATGCCAATTCCTGTATATGTCCCTCCCCTTGCCTCTACAAACAAACCATAGTATACATTATTTGCGAGATTAGGACCAAATAGCAGGAACGTTATGGCAAGAAAGATAAGAAACCGTTTCATGGTGATCAATTCTTTCATTCCACCGAAAAGCTTCACCTTTTCACCAGGTGGCTCTTCAGGCAAACGAAGAGCTAGACTAGCCGCAATCAAAAGACCGAAGAAAAAGGCATAAAATATCACTGAAGGACCCATGAAGGATTCAGATAGCCTTCCCATTACAAAAACGGCCACACCGTAACCAAGTGAACCGAATAAACGGATTTTCCCATAATTCGATTTGATTTTTGTTGTATATTGAAGGGTGATGCTATCTGAAACCGGTATTATCGCACTTTGAAAGATAGCCAAAGCGATTGCGACGGATACGATAAGTAAATAGTGCTCGAACAGTAGGTAGCCTAAACCGAATACACCAGCAAGCAACGATGTAATTGCCAGTATTTTTGCTGGTCTCCCGCTCCAATCACAGACAATTCCCCAAAAAGGTTGAAAAACGATCATCACTATCGGTCCAACAGACATGATCGTACCTATTTCAATACCGGACAAACCAGCCTCATTGGCCAAATAAACGCTTAATAGCGGTGTTAAACTTCCCACTGCAAAAAAAGAAAATAAGTAAAATACCTTCAAGCTAATAATATTGACATGCTTTTGTTTATCCAAATCCAGTTCCCCCACGCAGACAGCTTCTTAAAGTTGTTGATTTCAATCATTGCTTCCTATTATGGATATTAAATAGGGAGCACGATATTAAAGACTGTACCTTTATTGACCTCACTCTCGACAAAGACATTTCCCAAATGGCTTTCTATGATTTTAAAGCTGATCATGAGACCTAACCCATTACCAGTTTTTTTCGTTGTGAAGAATGGTTCTCCCAGTCTCTTAAGCTGCTCTGGCGGCATCCCAATTCCTGTGTCGGTAATGGATATATGCACTTTATCCTCTTTAAGTTCAGTCATGACTTTTATGACCCCACCGTCAGGCATAGCCTCCATACCATTTTTAATGAAGTTCAAAATGACTTGTTTTAATCGATTCTCATCACAACGAACGAGGATCTCTTCTTCATTGAAATCCGAAATTAGCGTGATGTTCTTCTTCCTGGCTTCAAAATCCGTCAAAGATACGACGTTTTGAATGATCGGCACAAGATTCTTCGATTCCAATATCAAGGCCTGTGGTTTGGCCAATTGCAAGAACTCTTCAACTATCTCATTCACACGATTGATTTCGTCCATGATTATTTCCAGATATTCCAGTTTATTTTCGTCCGTTTCATCTAATTGCAAAAATTCCGTATACCCTTTCATGGAGGTCAGCGGATTTCGTATTTCATGTGCCACTCCAGCAGCAAGCTGACCGACAGCGGCTAATTTATCCTGCCGATGGAGCATCTCTTCCGATTGTTTACGCTCAGTTATATCATATCTAAGTGCCAGAAACTGAAATGGCTTTCCTTCTTCGCTGAAAAATGGAACAATTGTTGTATCGACCCAATAAAAACTGCCGTCTTTCGCCTTGTTTCTAATTTCACCATGCCAAACTTTCCGTTCATGGACGGTTTTCCACATATGTTCAAAGAATTCCTTTGAATGGTATCCAGAATTAACTATCTTATGTGTATGGCCTAGCAGTTCATCTCTCCCATAACCGGAAACCTCGGAGAACTTATCATTCACTTCGATAATGACTCCTTTATCATCGGTAATCGCCACAATCAAGGATTGGTTGATTGCATATTGCATATCCTCCAGTTCCTTGATTGACCCCTTTAGTGCATTTTCTGCTTTTTTACGACTGGAAATATCTGAACGGATCGAAATATATTGATATGGCTTACCTTTTTTCATAAAGGGAACGATAGTTGTATCCACCCAATAAAAATTACCGTCTTTAGCCCGGTTGCATATTTCACCATGCCATGTTTTCCCTTGGCTGATCGTTAGCCATAGGTCAGCGAAAAATTCTTTTGTATGATAACCAGAATTGATGATGGAATGATTTTTCCCTACTAGTTCATGTTTTTCATATTGTGATATTTCCAGGAATTTTTCGTTAACATATGTAATGATTCCTTTTGCATCCGTGATGGCGACTATCGCCGATTGATCTAAAGCAGAACGGATATCGCTCACAGTATTGTCGCTTTTTGCCAACCGCCGGCCAACTATCGTACTTGAAGCGATCAAGCTGGCAAGGATGAATAATGAAACGAAGCATGTAAGATAAAGCATAAATGGGGTGAGTGGAACAAATTCACCCGTTTCATTTTTCGTGTTCATCGGTAACACTCTTAAAAAAAGATAATAGCCTTCAATGATTGCCCCGCTCATCAAGAGAGTACTGATTGGCTTTAGCGAGGATTGACTTAATTTATTAAAATAAAATAATATTGCAAGTGCTGCTACAAATAAACTAAAGATACTTAAAAGCGTACTGAAGACCGACAATGGACTAAAGTGCAAAGAATGGTTTAAAGAAGATGTTCCCATTATATAATTGGATAAAATGGCCATCGTAAACATGAAGCCGCAAAAAACGATTTGCAACACTTGTGTCTTATACGATATGGCCAATAACCCAACTCCTGCGAGAGCTATCGCCAATGCTAACGAAAAAATTATTGTAGCAATGTTGTATGCTGCCATTCCTGAATTATCAAGGGTGAATATGACCACAAAATTAAGAGTCCAAATAGCCACTCCCATAGAGCAGCTGCTCCCAATATACACCAGGCGTTTATATTTCTCTATCGTCAGTAATGTTGTCAGTAAATCCAACGCCGTATAGCACGCCATTATTATCAAAAGTACTGCAATCATAAAGAGGACAGGATTTGATGCCACTATTGATTGTTCCATTTTTTTACTTGACCACCTCAAACGTTCTATTCTCCTATATTGTAATGGAAATCCATAGTACCTCAAAGGTTTTTTATTTCCTTACTCCTATATATTTACACACTGACTATTTCGGCGCTCCTTATATCTCAAGAAAATGCTGGATTCCATCATAAAATCATAAAAATTAGAAATACTATTGTTTTGTAAGGAGTAGAATAGGATTACATGGTATTGACAAGCATTTTCAACCCTGTTTCATCATTGCAGGACATTATCAATAACAGAAATAATTATTCGAGAATATATTAATCAAGAATGTTAATTTCTTTATTTAATTATACCTATAGGTTTATAATTAAATAGAACCTATATAGAGAGAAGGAGTGGGTGGCATGATTATGTCAGACCTGGCAGGTGCAAGTACAACAGAAATTATGCATAAGAAGACCCAGCATAAAAAATTAACACTGAGACAAGTTTTACAAAGAGGTCTACTAATTACAATCGGTGCGGTTTTGATGGCTGTCGGCCTCGAGATTTTTTTAGTGCCGAATAACGTAATCGACGGGGGCATAACGGGTATATCGATTATGTTATCTTACATTACTGGATGGAAGCTCGGAATCTTTCTATTCATTTTGAATCTTCCTTTCTTTTTTATCGGTTATAAACAAATCGGCAAAACCTTCGCATTATCTACCCTTTATGGAATTTTAGTCCTTTCCATTACCACTACATTGCTTCATCATGTACCAGCTTTCACTCAAGATATCCTCCTAGCGTCCGCTTTCGGCGGAATGATTCTTGGCATTGGTGTTGGAATGGTCATTCGATATGGCGGCTCATTGGATGGTACAGAAATACTTGCCATACTCGCTAGCAAGAAGCTCCCTTTTTCCGTTGGGGAGATCGTCATGTTTTTTAATTTATTCATCCTTGGCAGTGCGGGCTTCGTATTCTCGTGGGATCGTGCCATGTATTCGATCATTGCTTACTTCGTGGCATATAAAACGATGGATATCGTCATCGCAGGTTTGGACGAATCCAAATTTGTTTGGATTATCAGTGATGAATTTAATGATATCGGTGATGCCATAATGAATCGCCTTGGACGGGGCGTAACCTTTTTAGCTGGTGAAGGTGCATATTCTGGTGATGATAAAAAAGTCATCTTTTGTGTAATAAACAGGCTTGAGGAAGCTAAACTTAAAGAGATAGTCAAAAGTTTCGATCCATCTGCATTTCTTGCCGTTGGGGATATCGCGGAAGTTCGAGGCGGTCGATTCAAGAAAAAAGATATCCACTAATCATTCACCTGCTTTTTGCTTGATCCAATTGGCAAAAAGATAAAAAAAGCTGAAGGGAGAATCCCCTTCAGCTTTTTTTATGACCTTAATAGTTTCTTGGATTGTTGATTGCTTGAAGCATTCTGGTGCCGGGTTTCATCTCGCTGCTACATAACGGACAAACGT
Organism: Peribacillus sp. N1; assembly: GCF_054600815.1. Classification (NCBI taxonomy): domain Bacteria; kingdom Bacillati; phylum Bacillota; class Bacilli; order Caryophanales; family Bacillaceae; genus Peribacillus; species Peribacillus sp. N1. The sequence goes on from NZ_BAAHZO010000001.1 coordinate 1,126,075, forward strand.
GTTCATCATTACTTGTAAAGTTATCGCGAATCCAACCTTTGCAATCTTCTGATGTACATTCCCACACCTTTGTTTCTTCAGGAATGATTTCTTCCGTATTATTTCTTCTATACATATATCTCACTCCTTAGAATTGAATTGACTCCGTCCTGCATAACAGATCACAAGCCATAAAGATAAAAGAAGAATAGATGGCGTTTAATCTAAATTGTGAGTAAATACCCATTCGCAAATCTAAGTATGATCATTGTTCTTTCAACCAAACTTTTTGAATGGTAAGAACTTGAGATTACGACATGAATTTTTCATATCTCATATCCATTATAACATATATATGCTTTATATATTTGAGGAAAGATTCTAAAAAAGAAAGTAGTCCCCAAAATGAAACACAGTCCCTGACTTACCCTTCAAGATAATCGAGACTGCGCTGTTTAAGAATCCATTTCATATGGTTCTTCCTGCTCGTTCGATGGAACATCGAGCATGAGAGTAATTTTTAATGCCAAAACCTAAAACAATGAAAGCCCTGCCTCTCTCCCATCCATACGGTTCCTAGACCGTGCCTGCGAGAATCAGATAAAAGCTTGTAAGTACATGTTTATTAATTAAAACCGTCCGTAATTCCAATTGGGTAGATTAAATTCCAAAAGACAAATGGTACATAGAAGTAAGTTAATGAAGAACAGAAATGGATCGAGGAAAATACTTGGTGATTACATGTATTTCTTTTTTCTAGATATGTTTAACTTGATTCTACTTCATCATGAAAATGATGAAAAATTATTTTATTAATAAAAATGTTACTTTAAATTACCCTCCAGTGCTTTCTTTTCATAACACTGAAATTTAATGATACCACACATATTTTTATATGTAAAGCATTAATCCAGAATAAAACCACTCCGCCCTACTTCATTTTAAAATAAAAAATAAAGAGGCTAAGATTCACCTCTTTTATTTAAACGCATTATATTCATTTTCAATTTTAGGAAGTTCCCTGACTTCCTCAACTAATTGACTTCCACACATTGGGCAATCATAGTTTTCCGAGGCAAAATCTTTTCTCATCCAACCATTACAATCTGCTGATCCGCACGCATATACTATCGTATCTTCCATAACGATTTCTGGTTCCTCTGAATTCTTTTTACCAAAATACATGAGCAACCTCCTCTTTTTTATATAAAGAATCTGATTAAAGGCGCGAAATTTCACCTTTTTATCATTCCTAGTATACGCATTAAACCATATTCTTATTTATTCAATGAAGAAATTATCCAAAAAACCTTAACACCTTTCGTTTTCCAGTCCTGCTTTAACCAAGATTGCCTTAATCATAAAGTAGGAAATATGCTCAGGCAGGGCTTCTTTTAATGGTTTCAATTTGTCAGAATCCAATTGTTTCGCAGTTTCCAAAACAAGATTAAAATCTTTCTCCAAGAAAATCTCATCCCAATTGATATCCAAGTGTTCTTCTGCACACTTTAATAAATGATTTTCAATTGAAATGGCAGACAATTCTCTCAATGTCCCTATTTCCTTGATTGATTTACCTTCCTGATATAAGCGATAGCTTTCTAAGTGAGATGGTTTAGTTGATCTCTTTACCGTTTCCTTTGTAACCATAGTATTCGTTTCTAATTCAGGATGTGCCTGTACATACTCGGAAATCACTTGTAAAAACGCAGCTCCGAAGCGTTCGAATTTCTGCACCCCCACCCCTTTCACTTCCAGGAATTCCTCTTCCGTCCTCGGCAGTTTGACGGCCATATCTTTCAGGGATGCATCGGAAAAAATAATGAATGGAGGTACATTTTCCGTACTTGCCAATTCTTTTCTTAACTGCCTCAACTCTTCAAACAGCCCATGATCAGCACTGATGCTGCTTACTTTTTTTATTTCCTTACGCAGTACTTTTTTCTGTCCCAAAAGCACTTCCCTGCCAGCATTGGTAACTTTAAGAACCGGAAACTGTCCGCCCGTCATTTCGATATACTGTTTTGCTGTCAGGAAATCAATGAAATCACCTACATCCTTCGCTGATTGATCATTGATGATTCCATAGGTTGAGAGCTTCTGGAATCCGAACTCTTCAATTTTCTTATTGCGTGATCCCGTAAGAACTTGGGAAATCATCGTTTTACCGAATCGCTCACCCATTCTCAACATGCATGAAAGGACCATCTGTGCCTGTATAGTTACTTCAACAGAGTCACGTTTATCTGTACAATTTTCGCAATGACCGCAATCTTCAGGGTTTTCTTCTCCAAAGTATCGCAGAATGAAGGCTTGCAAACACCCTTCGGTAAAACAATAATCCTTCATTCTGTTCAATTTCTTCAATTCCTGGGCTTGCCACTCCTGCGAGGGATTTGATTGATCAATTAAGAAACGCTGTATCTGCATATCTTGAGGGGAATATAAAAGGATACATTCACTATCCAAACCATCCCTCCCTGCACGGCCCGCTTCCTGGTAATAACTCTCCATGTTCTTTGGAGTCTGGTAATGGATGACGTATCTAACATTCGATTTATCGATACCCATACCAAAGGCAGATGTCGCTACCATCAAGGGTATGTCATCACGAATGAATTGATCTTGCTGTTCCGAACGGTCTTTTTCATTCATTCCAGCATGGTATCGACCTGTTTTGAATCCCGCTTTTATAAGCTTCGCATACAAGGAATCGACTTCTTTCCTAGTGGCTGCATAGATGATACCCGATTCATTTTTGTTTTTCTCTAAATAGCGCATTAAAAACCGGCCGCGATTTTCTTCTTTCACTACGGAAAAGAACAGGTTATCTCTGGAAAATCCCGTTGATATTGTATGCTGCTCTGTTATTCCGAGCGACTGACATATATCTTCCGTCACATGCGGTGTGGCTGTTGCGGTTAATGCCAGTACTGTCGGAGCTGATGGCATGTTTTTCAATAAGGTTTTGATTTTTAAATAGCTTGGTCTGAAGTCATGACCCCATTGAGATATACAGTGGGCCTCATCGATGGCTACCAATGAAATATCCACATTAAATAAATCCTGTTGAAATGCAGGATTTTCCAATCGTTCTGGCGCCAAATAAACCAACTTATATCTTCCGTGTTTAATATCGTTCATTCTATTGGATGATTCCAACCCAGAAATGGAGCTATTAAGAAACGTGGCATCAATCCCAGTTTGTTCGAGGGCATCTACTTGATCCTTCATCAAGGAAATTAGTGGGGATATAACGAGTGTTACACCTGGTAACAGAAGGGCTGGAATTTGGTAACATATTGATTTACCTCCGCCGGTAGGCATGATTCCCGCCGTGTTTATTCCTCCCAATACCTGTTCGATAATCTGTTCCTGACCTTTTCGGAATGACTCATAACCAAAGTATTCTTGTAAATATTCACGTGCTTTTTCCATCAATTCACTATTCCTCCTATTTACCTTCTAAGGATTTATAAGGATCTACTTCTTCCATTGTACCTGCTTTTCCCGACAACCTAAAGGACAAAAAAAGCAGACACATTATGCCTGTGTCTGCTTTTTAAATATATAAACATGTTTTGCATGGTTAAATTAATTCAGGATTTGCACTTTAACGTTTTTAACGCCCCAATTCACGGCATCCTGTTGGTTTGGAACAAATATGTCCACTCTATTCCCTTTGATGGCACCGCCTGTATCGGCTGCCGTTGCGTAGCCATAACCTTCAACATAAACCTTTGATCCTAGTGGAATGACTGAAGGGTCCACGGCAATTACCTTTGCATCAGGATTAGCTTTCAAGTCCACTCCTGTGGCTGTTGTTCCGCTGCAGCCTTGACAATCAGCCGTATAGGCTGTTGCACTAACAGTAATCTCTTTTCCAGCTTCTGCTTGATCTTGGGATTCATTGTTGGTGTCTGCTGGTTCCGATTGTTCATCCGGCTTCGTTTGTTCTGCTGGCTTGGATTGTTCTGCTGGTGCAGCTTGCTCTGCTTGTGGAGCTTGCTCTGATTTCTGTGCAGGCTCTACACTTGCAGCTTCGACTTTGTTAGCTGCTGGTTTAATGACCAGCTCTTGATCAGGATGGATTGTATCTGAATTTAAACCGTTCCAAGATTTAATATCATTTACCGCTACATCATATTTGTGTGCAATTCCCGATAATGTGTCCCCTGACTTTACTTTATAATGCTTTTCTTGAGAAATATGTATGGTTTCTCCGGCATAAATAGCGTCAGAAGACAAATCGTTCCAAGACTTAATATCTTCTATTAATACTTTATATGTTTGAGATATCCCCCATAATGTGTCTCCATCTTTCACTTTGACATCCTCTGCTTGTACCGGAATTGTAAATGCACCGGATATTGCAGCGGCTGCCGCTAACGATAAGATTGATTTTTTCATATGTTGTTACCTCCTTGTGAGCTGCTTTATAAGCTACGAGTTAAATCTTAACATAGTTTTTTTCTATACAAAGAACAAACAGATAAAGAATAGATGACAAACATCACAGTAAGATAACGGGACCATAACAAGATTTTATAATATTCTGAAAAAACATCATTTTCCAGATAATTTCCTTTCCAGACCAGGGAAGTCATATTATGCATTACCCAGGCATAAAAATTTAAAGGCTATATCTTTACAAAGGAGGTATTTTTTTGACTCGCGAAAAGACTTTTACCTTAGTTAAGTCATATAAACCTTTCCATAGTAAATTCGATCCGTGCCCGCCTATTGGGAGAAAGTACTACAGGACACCTCCTAATTTGTATATTAATTTCCAACCGCCGAATTTGGAACAGTTCACACCGGAGGAAGCTTTGAAATACGGTACACTTTGGAAATTCTTTTATGATTTTTATGATAATCCATATCGTGAAAGGGAGACATAAATGAATAAGAAACTGGATGATGAATATTATCAGTTGCTTGAACAAATACAGGCTGCCGATTTCGTACTTGTCGAGTTGACTCTTTATTTGGATACACATCCTAACGATCAGCAAGCATTACAGCAATTCAATCAATTTCATGAATACTCCAAACAATTGAAATCAGTTTTTGAGCCTAAATATGGTCCATTATTGGGTTTTGGAAACAGTCCAGGCGGTGAAAATAAATGGGAATGGGGCCAAGGCCCTTGGCCATGGCAGGTATAAGGAGAGATATCTATGTGGGTTTATGAAAAGAAGCTGCAATATCCAGTTAAAGTAAGAGACTGTAATCCTCAATTGGCAAAATATTTAATAGAACAATACGGGGGTGCTGATGGCGAGTTGGCTGCAGCACTCCGATACTTAAATCAACGATATACAATTCCTGATAAAGTGATTGGCCTGCTTACGGATATCGGAACGGAAGAATTTGCCCATCTCGAAATGATCGCCACGATGATTTATAAGCTTACAAAAGACGCCACCCCTCAGCAGATGGCTGCAGCTGGTCTAGGTGACCATTATGCCAATCATGATAGTGCCCTTTTTTATCATGACGCAGCAGGAAATCCATTTACTGCCACATATATCCAAGCCAAAGGCGACCCCATTGCAGATTTATATGAAGACATCGCCGCTGAAGAGAAGGCCAGAGCAACCTACCAATGGTTGATCGATATCTCGGATGATCCTGATATCAATGATTCACTCAGGTTTTTGCGTGAGAGGGAAATTATCCATTCGATGAGGTTCAGAGAAGCTGTGGAGATTTTAAAAGAAGAAAAAGGTAAAAAGAAGTTTTTTTAATGAAATTCACATAAAAAAAGCAGCGGAGAAAATCCGCTGCCTTTTTCATTTACGGTCTGAAGAATATGTCCAACCATCTTCCTGATAAATCTTTTCTTCTTTCATCAGTTTACCGAGAGCACGCTTGAACGCTCCCTTGCTTAAACCGAAGTGAAACTTGATATCATCAGGTGGCGTTTTGTCGCCATAAGGCATTGCACCGCCGCGATTCATTAAATAAGTGAAAATGACATCAGCATCTCCCCCCATTAAATCTTGTTTAAAGGGGATTAAAGAAACGTTAAGCGTTCCATCTTCTTTACTATCAATGACGCGCCCTTCAACTAATTCACCAAGACGGGGCTCTTCATTGCGTTCACTTTCGTGAATGAAACAGCGGTATCCTTCTTGTGAAATAAAGAAAGACCCAACCATAAGCAAACGATAGACATTTCCCTTAATACTGGTGTTTCGTACTCCTTTTAAAGGAGCTGGCACTGCAATCTCCTGAATTACATCTTCCGTTGCAAGTTTACCAAACAGGCGGTCATTACGATCTGTCTTCAGGGATACATATAGACGATCACCAACCTCGGGCCATAATCGATCTATATTCGGAAGGTCGTCCAGTGATACAAGAATATCTTTGGAAAGACCGATGTCAACAAAAACACCCAGTTTCCTTTTCACATTGACAACTTCCGCCCAGCCATACTGATCAATCTGGATTTCGGGTATCTTCATTGTCGCTGTTAGCCTTGCTTGTTTGTCATGGTAGATGAACACAGTTACTTCATCGCCAATCTCAAGTTCCGTTCCTTCATTCATTTCATTATGATGAAGTAAGACATCTTCTGAACCATCTGTTAAAAACCATCCGAAATCAGCCTTACGTTCCACTTCTAACTCTACAGCCATGCCGGCCTGAATTTTTTGCATGTATAAAAATCCTCCTGTAACTTACCTTTACCTACAATTGTACCCAATTATTTATATTTCCAACATATTTGAATTTATCATTTTTTTGTTGTTCTGTATACCTATTACGGTTTTTTATTTTTTAACACTTGCTTTCTTCATGGAATGCCTGCGGAACCAGAATATGCCCTTGTTTACCGTTACTTAATAAAGTATGCATGATCACTTTGGATAATTGGCTCGGTTTATACGGTTTAACTAAATAATCCTTTGCTCCCAATGAAATTCCCTTCTCCCTTTCGTCAAGTGCGGTCGATACAAAAACGGGAATCTCATTCAAATCAGCGGAACCTTTTAATTCCCTCAAGTTCGTCCAGCCGTCCAGCTCTCCCTCTTCAAGAAGGATATCCAGTACAATGGCATCAGGAGGTGAGCTTTTTAGCTGATTAAGTCCGAACTGCTGATATTGCTTTTAATGAATTGTGCAAACTCAACCAGTACAAGATCCCCCACCGAGTGTCCGTATTGATCATTCACCCTTTTAAAGTGTTCAAGATCAATGATGCTTATCGTAAAATGACGCCCTGACCGCTTCAGTGTATCTTCAAGAAATCTTCTATTATATACCTGTGTCAACTCATCAATAAGGACCGATTGATCAAAGATTTTCTTCCGCTGTATATGCCTTACTATCTTTACAATAAACTCATCGATATCAATCGGCTTACCAATAAAATCATCCGCACCCATCCTGAATGCTTTTATCCGTTTATGTTTATCGTTCTGAATACTGTTCATGATCTTCGGTATGACATATTTTTCGTTATTAAGATGAATCTCCTGAAAATTTGAAAACCATCCTTTGCAGGCAACTGAATATCAAGAATAAGGCAATCCGGCTGCATTTCAGAATATTGATTTGACGCTTTGAAGGGGTCGGCATTCATTATGACCATCCACCCCTTATCCTCCAATAAATCTTTCTATAAAATCAACATAGATAATTACCATCTTGCACAATTTATTTAGGATTTGTCATAAAGTTTACTTATTTACTTAACTAATCTTCTAAACCCGCGATTTCAAACTCTGGTATTTCGGTGATATAATTTAAGGATCAACTGAAAGGAAAATGAAATCATACATGACAAAAAAATTGTATTACACGTCCACCAAGACTTCCCAATGGGATACCAAAATTCGGGAGACCATTGAAGAAAATGGCTTTTACTATATCACTCTTGAAGAAACCGCTTTTTATCCCGAAGGGGGCGGTCAGCCTGCAGATACTGGTAAAATAGAAGGAATCACCGTTCTTGACGTTATAAAAGACAATGATGGAAAGATTCTTCATAAGGTGGAGAGACGGCCAGATTCAGAGATCGTTCACTGTGAACTTGATTGGTCCCGCCGCTTTGATCATATGCAACAGCATAGCGGCCAGCATTTACTCTCTGCCGTCTGCAGGGAACTGTTCGACTCTAATACAGTCAGCTTTCACCTTGGGAAGGAATATATAACGATTGATATAATGACAGGATTCCAATGGACTGAAGTACATACGGCTGCTGCTGAAAAGCTAGTTAATCAATATATTATCGAGAATCGCGAAATACTTATCTATTACGTGACAAACGAGCAATTACAGACACTTCCTGTCGTCAAAATGCCTAAAGTTTCAGAGAATATCCGTATAGTTGAGATAGAAGGGATTGAATATAACCCTTGCGGCGGAACCCATGTAGGGCGTACTGGTGAGATTGGCTTAATAAAATTTTTCAAAGCTGAGAAGCAGAAAGAACATACCCGTCTCTATTTTAAGTGCGGCAACAGGGCATTGAACGATTATTCCGAAAGCCTAGGAATTCTTTCAGCATTATCGAATATGTTCAATACCGGACGTACAGAGATACTGAATAGGGTGGAAAAATTGGAAAATGACTATAAGCAGCTGCTATCGGCAAACGAAAACTTAAAACTTGAAAATGCAAATTTTCTTGCTGACTCCCTGCTTGCAGAAAATGGAGGGGGATTCATCTCTCATATTTTCGAAGATAGCTCAATGAAAGAACTGCTTTACCTTGCAAGTACGATTGTAAAAAAGGAAAAGGTTACCGTATTATTAGCATCACGTAAGGAGCAAAAGGTCATCCTTTCACACAGTGGGGACATCCCCTTTCATTGCGGACAATATTTTAAAGCTGAACTCAGTTCGTATAATGGGAAAGGCGGAGGGAACGAACAGACTGCACAAGCAGGTTTTACATCACAAAATGACTTAATCGCATTTTTCCAATACACAGTTAAAAATTTAGGCCATAATCCTGGTGTATAAAACCGTTCCGTAATGATGGCATACGTGGTGAACACGGAAATCATGACTTCTCCGATTGAGAATAGAGAGGACAAATTAATTCCTCTCTCTTGTAGACAAAAGGGCTTCCATCTGAATTATTAAACAAAGTTGATTAGAACGGAAGGTACGAGACTCCTGCAGGAAAAGCGCGTCCAAGGGAGACCCCACAGGCGCCAAGAGCGCCGAGGAGGCTCCCGGACCGCCCGCGGAAAGCGAGTGCCTGGAGTGGAAATCAACGTTCATATTCTGACACTCCTTCAAAAAAATGTAGGCAATCATAATAAATATCCAATTTGTCTACAGTCTGAAGAGAGGACAAATAAAGTCCTCTCTCTTTTTATTCTTCCATTTTCAATTTCCCTAACCCGCGTTCTTCAATATGTAGATGGTATTTTTCCTCGAGCTCCATGATACGGATAAACGCTTCCTCCTGATTATATTCATGGTTTTCCGACTCCTCGGCAAACTCTTTTCTAGCCAAATGATAGGCAAGCTTATCCCTGAACACTCCTTCTTCATACTCATTTATGACTGTTTGAAGTTGATCCTCCAATTCCCGAGTCAAATCATAAATTTCATATTCCTTCACAAACTGTACTCCTTCCACGCCGAAATCTTTGGCAAAGGAATTAATATACTGTTCCATCTCACTAAATTCTTCTTTATTATCTTCAATATCGGAAGCAACCCAATATCCGTACTGAACCATTTTGAATAATGTTTCATACTGTTTCTTGGTAAAATTGATTTTCATTGTCGATACTCCTTTTCCTGTTTCCTTACAACAAAAAGAATAAACCGCAATGGAACAAAAGTCCAATGCGGTTTATCTCAATCCAATATTTCCGTTACAGAAAAATAAGCTGCTTTTTCCGTATCTACTACATAATGGCAATCGCCTTTAACTAGATTATAATAACGGTGCTTTTGAATGTTTGAAATCATTTGAGTTGAGTCATCGCCTTCTACCTCATGCTCTAGTTCTTTGCCGCCCGGAAAATAAAAGCCAACTTTCAATTTCATCTTTCTCATCCTTCCCTTCGTCTGGTTGAATCACTCTTTTATTTCATATCCTTTCTCATGCATTTATAAACATAAATAAAATGCTTATTCGCTTTTTCCATGATATTCTAGGGGAAAATACGATATTCAGAAGGTGTTTTTATGAAGATAAGGAAAGCCATGGAACAAGATGTACGTGGAATAGCAAATGTACATATAAACAGCTGGAAAACGACTTATAAAGGAATCCTCCCGGATCAATATTTGTCTTCCATGAATCTGGAAGCCAAAAAGAAAAACTGGATTAGAAATTTAAAGATGCTGCATAATGCCACCTTTGTAGCGGAAAACGCCAATGGGGAAATCATCGGTTTCGCTGCTGGCGGCCCTGAACAAACGAATGATCCGCATATTCAAGGTGAAGTATATGCCATTTATTTTTTACAAGAATATCAACGACAGGGACTCGGCCGAAAAATGATAAAAGCGGTCATACATGAGCTTATGAAAATGGAACATCAGAATTTAATAATATGGGCATTAAAGGATAATCCTTCATGCGGTTTTTACAGAGCACTTGGCGGTCAAGTGATAGCTGAAAAAACCGTTAAAATGGCAGGCATCGAGCTTATCGAAGTCGGTTTCGGGTGGGAAGATATTCATGATATCCTTTTGCATTTGTAAGCATTCCCGAGGAGGGTGGTTACTCTCCACCCTCCCCCTCTCATGTCTCGATAAGGAAGGCTTTTTTCTCATTACCTAAAAAATAAAGCCGGTGCAATGGCCTTGTCATTGTTACGTACAGCAATTTGATATCAAGTTCATTTCCATGGCAATACATTTCTTCGAGGGATATTGCAAATACGACATCGAATTCGAGACCTTTGGCTTGATAGGATGGAACAATCAACGTTTTATCTTTTGGGATATTTCCCGCTTCATCTATTAAATGAAAGCCTTGATGAAATCCACTTAGTTTCTCGTTTGCCAGTTTGCAATCTTTCATCGTTTTGGCAATAACGGCAAACGTTTTAAAACCTTCTCCTTTAAGGCTTGCGATAAGATCGATCAGCTCTTCTTCCCAACCTTCCTTTTCAATGGAAATGAATTCTGGTTCCTTGCCATGACGAACTACAGGTTCAACTTCCGGGAAATCGTATGTTAACATCTGAAGTATTCCATTAGCTCTTTTCATTATTTCAACAGTTGTTCTGTAGCTTTTTTGTAATTCAGTATAAGTCGCCCGAGGGAAAATACGACTGTGAACCTCGTCCCACGTTTGAAGTCCGCGATATGAATGGATGCCTTGCGCAAGATCTCCTACTAGTGTGAACATATCGGTATCCACTGCCGTCTTTAATGCCTGTAACTGCATGAAGCTATAATCCTGTGCCTCATCAATGACGACATTTTTTGCTTTGTTTTCTTTATCGACACCAAAAAGCCGCTCATGAAGATATAATAATGCTCCTAAGTCCTCCATCTCATAACTTTTAGCAGAGAATAATTTATGATTATACTCACATAAAACACTGGCATCTTCAACAGTAAGTTTACCGTTACTGTACGAGGCGAGACGCTCGGGATCTTGGTATAATTCCTGATAGTAATCCAGGAGATCTTTACTTTTGAATTGCTTAAAATACCCTTTTACCGAAGTACGGATCGCCTTTTGGACCTGCCCCATCCTTTCCTCTTTCTTATCGAGGCATTTTGTAACAAAGTCCTTGCGAATGACTGGATCGATATTCTTATTAAGAGCTTTCTCAATTTTGGCATCATAAAAATCAACTACACGTTCAAGGATTGTTTTCTTTTTCAATTTCACTTCATTTTGTAGTATGGCCTTCAGTTTGTCCAGCCTGCTGTATAACGGTAAATACCAATAATCCTCTTCCAATAATCTAATGAACTTCTTAGCGGAATAGAGGCGATATTTATCACAATAAAAATCAGCATCTGGATGAAAGCCCCTGAAAATATCCTTTACATATTCGTCCAATATATATTTAAAGGCAGGGGAACCCTTCAGACCTGATATCCAGACGGCTGAATTAATTTCTTCATCATCATTTTCCAGCAATCGAGTTAATTTATCATCCGCGATAAGCTTCACTTGCTTTCCTATCGCTGTCTGAACATATTCCGAAAATGTAAATTGTTTTACCTTTTCGACTCCCAATTCAGGTAAAGCTTCAGATATGTAATCAATGAAAACCCGGCTCGGAGCAAGAATCATCAATTGACGCGGATCGAACAAGTCTTTATAGTGATAAATGAAATAGGAGATCCTATGTAAAGCAATTGTGGTTTTACCACTGCCCGCTGCGCCCTGAACAATGATAGGTTTATTCAAATCTGCCCGAATGATTTTATTTTGTTCTTCCTGGATCGTGGTAATGATATCTGTCAATCGATTGCTGGAACTTTTGGAAAGGGATTCCTGCAACAATTCATCGGTTGTTGTCAAATCAATGTCCCTTATCTCCTCCAGGATACCTTCTTCTATCATTAGCTGTCTTTTTAAAGTAATGTTCCCGCTGAATGTCTCCCCTTCCGCTTCATATTCTATTTCACCAATCCGCCCCTCATAATACAGGTTTGCAATCGGTGAACGCCAATCGACAATAATCTGTTCCTGGCTTTCCCTCTGATAAAGCGATGCTTTTCCGAAATAAAGGACTTCGCCTCTATCACCGTCATTCCTTTCAAAATCCACTCTTGCAAAGTAGGGTTTTTTACTTGCTTTGCGTAAACTTTCAAGTTCGGTTTTGGACATCTCAAAAAAGTTGGCCGTCGTCAGCAGCTGTGAATATAAGGCTGATTCAGACCAATCGGCATCGCCAAAAGCTTCTTGCATATTCCTCTGAAATTGATCTTTGCTTGTTTCTGATGTTTTGATGACTACATCGATATAACGTTTCGTAAAATCCAGCCGCTGTCGTTCCTTTTCAAAATCAGGGTGATTTCCCAATAAAATCATTCCCCTTCCTTGTGTATTTATCAAACTTAAAATGCCGATGCTAATACGAAATGGACATTTATACTATCAGAAAAGCCAATGGTTGACAAATCTGGAGACATAGAATTATATAGTTGAAATTTACCCCTTCCCTTATATTTCATATAATTCGAAGAATACACTATATATTCGTTGATTTAGAAATAATACGTTGACTTATGAACTGCTGCTGTTGTCATCAATTCTTAACATAAATAATGCTAATTTAATGTTTTATCGGAAACTCACATTATATACTTAAATTACAATTACATAATTTTCTTAAGAAAGTGGGTACTGTCATGGAAATAAATGAAAAACAACCAATGCTATCCCCTAAATTAATCCATGAACTTGAAATTTTATCATCCAAAACAAATATGCCTGTTTCTGAATTATTGGAAATATCTGTAGTATCATTGCTGGAAAAAGTGAATAATACCAAAGAACTCAATGTTGGACTTAATAATAAGGAAATGATCTTAAGAAATAAAATCATCATTAATCAAAATAAAGAGGTTCTGAATAACAAAAGCACTTGACCATAGAGGTTAAGTGCTTTTTGGTTCCTAACTGCCACTGTATTAATGGAATAGATATTCTAACGTGGTTTCCAATGTAATATTTATATCTTAATTTGTAATTTCCCCACCGAAAAATCATTTCTTATTCGGAATTGTAGATTTTCATAAAAAAAAGCAGCTATTAAACTGCTTTACAATTAATCATGGTTTAATAGATGTCACGTACGTACCTGCTATGAAATCATGTATCGCTCTATGATCTTTCCTTATGCCAACCATGAACGCACTGACAATAAACCCTATCCCAAATGTAATGGCATAAACCAAAGCAGCAACTAAATACCTCAATAGCATTGTGCCTATGCCTAATTTCCTTCCGTCCACCCGTACTATGCGTATTCCCATAATCCTTTTACCCACTGTATAGCCATACCATAATATCGGGACAATCAGCATGTAAAGAAAGTTGAAAAACGTTGAAAAGTTTTCATTTTCCCAATCACCGGTAATCAACCCGAAAATAATCGCTAATGGAAAAGACACTATTATGCCATCCAAAAATCCTGCAAAAAGACGTTTCCAAAAACCTACTGAATCGCTCATTTAAAATCCTCCAGTTGTGTTAGTTACAGTTACCTATATTACCAATAATAAGGATGGTGCGTAATGAGTCTTTGTACCCGCCGAATTTTTTAACAAAAAAATAAAACTTACATAATTGGTGACAATTTATAAGCAAAATTAAATCTCTGTGTAATTTTTGCTTATAAACGTTTGTTTTTGCTAATCTGCCTTTAATTTTCCTAAGAAATAAGATACAATTTAAATGATGCACAGTTTAAAACATACAAGATCGTAAACTGCTGTTTGTATGAATCAGCGTAAAACTAATGAAACAAAGTGTTGGACACGTTGAAACAAAAGTATTTTGGAGGAATGTAAATAAATGATTACAGTAAATAATGTTGGTTTACGTTATGGCGATCGTAAACTGTTTGAAGATGTTAATATAAAATTCACTCCTGGTAACTGCTATGGCCTGATTGGCGCGAATGGTGCGGGTAAATCCACTTTCTTAAAAATCCTTTCAGGTGAAATTGAAGCGCAATCCGGTGATGTCCATATGGGTCCTGGCGAACGCCTTGCCGTTCTAAAGCAAGATCACTTCGCTTATGAAGAGGAAGAAGTCCTTAAAGTTGTCATTATGGGACATGAAAGATTATATGAAGTCATGCAAGAAAAAGATGCCATCTATATGAAGGAAAACTTCACCGACGAGGACGGAATGAAAGCGGCCGAACTTGAAGGAGAATTTGCCGAATTAAACGGCTGGGAAGCTGAACCTGAAGCTTCAATCCTCTTAAAAGGCCTTGGCATCACGGAAGACCTGCATACAAAGAAAATGGCTGAATTAAACGGTGGCGACAAAGTTAAAGTATTGCTTGCCCAGGCATTATTCGGTAAACCGGATGTTCTTTTATTGGATGAGCCTACCAACCACTTGGACTTAAAAGCGATCAAATGGCTGGAAGAATTCCTAATCAACTTTGAAAACACTGTTATCGTAGTTTCCCATGACCGTTACTTCCTTAACAAAGTTTGTACACATATCGCGGATCTTGATTTCGGTAAAATCAAAGTTTATATCGGTAACTATGACTTCTGGTATGAATCAAGCCAGCTTGCCCTTAAACTGACTCAAGATGCCAATAAGAAAAAAGAAGAAAAAATCAAAGAGCTTCAAAATTTCATCGCGCGTTTCAGTGCCAATGCATCCAAATCGAGCCAAGCGACATCCCGTAAGAAATTATTGGACAAAATCAGCTTGGATGACATCGAGCCTTCTTCACGCCGCTATCCATATGTCGGCTTTACTCCTGAACGTGAAATCGGGAACGACCTGCTTCGTGTAGATGGAATCTCGAAAACGATCGATGGCGTAAAAATATTGGATAATGTCAGCTTCACGATGAATAAAGGCGACAAAATTGCATTTGTCGGTAAAGATGAGATTGCTAAAACAACAATGTTCAAAATCTTGGCAGGTGAAATTGAACCGGATAGCGGCTCATTCAAATGGGGCGTTACGACCTCTCAGGCATACTTCCCTAAGGATAATGCTGAATTCTTTGAAGGTGTCGATTTAAATCTTGTCGATTGGCTCCGTCAATATTCTCCTAATGACCAGAGCGAAAGCTTCCTGCGCGGTTTCTTGGGCAGAATGTTATTCTCTGGCGATGAAGTCACGAAAAAGGCAAGTGTACTTTCAGGGGGCGAAAAAGTCCGCTGTATGCTTTCCAAAATGATGTTAAGCGGTTCGAACGTCCTGATGCTTGATGAACCTACTAACCATCTGGACTTAGAGTCGATTACGGCATTAAACAACGGTTTAATCAGCTTTAAAGGATCTATGATCTTCTCTTCACATGATCATCAGTTCATCCAAACTATAGCGAACCGAATCATTGAACTTACTCCAAAAGGTACAGTCGATAAGCAAATGAGTTATGATGAGTACCTTGAAAATGGCGAATTGCAAAAACAAGTGGCTGAAATGTACAAATAATACCTTTATGAAAGCACATCCTTATTGGATGTGCTTTTTTCGTTCCCGATTCTTGCTGCCTGCATTTATTTCATACCTTTAATGTATTGAAGGTATAAAAAACACGCTGCAATAAATATAATAATATTCCCTGAAAGATGAGCACTGAATAAATTCATCGATAAAAAGGTATATTGGTAAGGAAGGAGTGAGTTAGAATTGGATGGTCATACTGTGAAAAATATTTTTGATGATACAGGATACCTTTTTTTATATGATAAATTCAGTTATCATTTTTATATATCCGGATTGTTCGATGTAGTGGAACAAGAAAAAGTAATCTCGGATTTTTTAAATTCTTATGGCTTTGATGATAAAAACCCTCTCTTTTTTGACGACTTTTCCTATTACTTTAATTGCTTTCATTATTCCCACCAAAAACAAAGGATGATGAATTACTTGAAAACCGAGTATGACGAACATATTTGTTAAGTATAAAAGTCCAGATAAACTGATCCTGCCTCTTATTAGCGAAAACCATTCAAAAAAGGTAAGAGCATACAAGTAGCTCTTACCTCGGACTGTAGGCAAACTCGATGAAAATCGAGTTTGCCTACAGTTTTTTATGAGTTATAATTTAGACGTTGATTTCCGCTCCAGAAACTCGCTTTACACGGGCGGCCCGCCCTCGTCGCCTTTACGCCTGCGGGGTCTCACACACCCGCTCCAATCAATTGGTTTAACTATTAGATAGAACCTTTTGCCTAATGTCTTTATTGTTTTAAAATAGAATTATTAATACTTGTGTAATGAGGATGCTTTCTAAACATGATTCTATTCAGCTTATAAAGGGTGTATTTTTGATGTGTTTTTTTGAAATTACGAACCCATATGAAAGATGTTTTTTGACTTCGTTTTCAAATAAAAAAGCAAACTCGCTCAGTTTTGGTGAGTTTGCTTTTTTATAGCTATCTGGTTCCTTATGCAAATAAACTCCCTAAATAAACTAAAAACTATCTCACGAATGCTCTAGAAGTCATAGGAGTTCATAGTCATATCATTTACCGTTATCTATACTCTTATGATTTGGAGGGGCTCGCAAAGGCGGAGAATACCCCTAGAACTATATATAAATAACCAGTTATCCGATTCTGCAACTTAGAATTCACTTCACTACCCAGAATCCGCTTTCTAATACTTGCTGCAAGAACTGCATACAGACCATCACTAATAAAAGCTAGGATAATAAATATAATTCCTAAAAGCAAAAATTGAATTGTGACTGATCCAGCAGAAGGTGATATGAATTGCGGAAAGAAGGCTAAAAAAAAGAGTGCTGTCTTAGGATTCATTACTTCTACGAGCGCTGATTCGTAAAATATCTTTAATAACCTTTTGCGAGGGGCTTTTAGAATTTCTGATGTCGTTCGATCGGATGTAGAAAGTAAAGTCTTACACCCCAGATAGATAAGATATGCAGCACCTAAGTATTTAACGATATTAAAGGCTGTTGCTGATGTCATAAGGATTGCCGAAACTCCTATTGCTCCAGCTAAAACGTGAACAGAACCACCAAGAGATACACCCAGAACTGATACTATGCCCGCTTTCTTCCCTTGATCAATGCTTCTTGCCATAATATACAACACAGCCGGTCCAGGTATTATTAACAATGTAGCAGCAGTAATTACAAATAGCCAAATATTTGAAAACTCCATAAAAAGCAACTCCTTGTTGTATTTTTGCACACGCTTTATTGGGCTCCTCCTTGATTGGTGAAAGCTAGTTTACACTTTTTTTAAGGTTCGCTTTCATCAAGGAGGCAATTTGTTGCTCATTTAGAAAAGGAATCTGTTCAAACTGTTTTAAAATGAGCTCTTGTCTGTAAGGAATGGCTTTGACTTACCTTTGCTTTCCCTTAAAAAGTGATAAACACCATTTTTGCTTTTAGGGGTGCCACCAGCAAACCCTAGTAATATGCCAATCATTCAATTAACCCTTTCCGTTGCTCACGCATCCATTGCGCAACCTGAATTTCCCCTTGTTCATTTGATTTTTCAAGCTCTGTAATAATCGCTTTGTAATCAGTGTCATTACGATTTTGACTCATTTTGGCTGCAGCTTGAATAGATGTGATTTCAATTTCAAAGCCAACTATTCCTTTCATTTCACTCTTAAGCAACTCTGGATCAAACGTTTCCCAGGTCCGACCATTTTCTCGATGCGACTCATAGTGATTAAGCATAGTATCCAAGGAGGAAATCAGCTCGTCCTCAGTGATTACACGAGCTGATCCATACGCATGTACAGCTAGATAGTCCCATGTAGGAACCTCTTCGCACTTATACCAACTTGATGAAATGTAAGCGTGCTGCCCTTGAAAAATCAGTAACACATCACTATTATTGTCTAAAGTTTTTTTCTGCATGTTTCCGTATGCAATGTGGCCAGTCGCATAGATTTTCCCTCCATCTTCCCGAATTTCCAAAGGAATATGCGTAGCCATGGGACGATGTTTATCAACAGTAATCAATAAGGCAAACGGGTTAGACTTCATAATTTGAACAGCCTCTTCATTTTTCATACGATATTGCTTAGGAATGTACACATTAATCATCCTTTCAACTTGCATTAGAGTTTTTAAAAATGAATATCCGATAAAAAAATAGTATTATACACATTGACATGAAAAAAGGTACAATAATAAACAAATATACATGTCAGAGGGAATGCAAATGAATAATACCATTTTTACTTTTAATGATAACTCCCCAAAATACAAACAAATCTACGAAAAATTTAAATCATATATTGAACAAGGAGACATTTTGGCGAATGAGCAATTACCCTCCATTCGTCAACTTGCAGATTCCTTACATGTAAGCCGTAATACAACTTTACTGGCATATGAACAACTTGTTGCTGAAGGGTATATTCGTGGAGAGGGCAGAAAAGGTTACTTTGCAAATGAGTTAGAACCCCTAATATTTCAGCAGCCATTAATCTCTTATAATAAAAAGCAGGCTGAGTCCAAGAAACCTCCGGTAGTTAATTTCAGGGCAGATGCCGTTGATCAAACACATTTCCCACTGAAAATTTGGAGGAGAATTGCTAACCAAGTATTAACATTACAGGATAGCTTTCGATACGGGGAACCATTTGGGGAAGAATGCCTACGCGAACAAATCTCCACATATTTATTCCAATCACGCGGAGTGAAAACAAATGCAAATGCAATTATTATCGGAAGCAGTACCCAACAAATGCTTGTATACCTTGGGCATATACTGAAGGATGAATTCCAGAGTATTATAGTTGAAGACCCTGGTTACGACGGTGCTAGGGAAGCTTTTCAATTCCATCGATTTATGCTTGAAACTTTGCCGGTTTATGAAACAGGTGCTGAACTTTCCCAATTAGAACAAATGAAATCACGATTAATCTATGTAACCCCTTCCCATCAAAGTCCAATTGGAGTAAGCATGTCTATTCAACAACGGCAAATGCTTATTCATTGGGTTAACAAGGTTCGTGGATATATTATCGAAGACGATTATGATAGTGAATTTCGCTATACACAAAAACCATTTCCTGCTCTTGCCTCCATTGATTCAGCAAGAGTCATTTATTTAGGGAATTTCTCGAAGTCCTTTCTTCCAGGAATTCGTTTAAGTTATATGGTCTTGCCACAGCCATTATTAAATCGTTTTAAAAATCAGTTTCTTCATTTTGAAGCTACCACCTCCCTGCTTAGCCAGCTTACAATGGCTAAACTTATGGAAGAGGGAGAATGGAGTCGACATATTAAACGAATGCGCCTTGTTTATAAAAGAAAAATGCAGCACTTAGTATCCGCATTAAAAGAGCAATTCGCTCAAAATATATCAATTATTGGTGAACAATCCGGTTTGTATGTATTAGTCAAGGTACATCTGAAGCATTCAGAAGATTGGTTAATTCAACAAGCTTCCTTTCATGGCGTTACGGTGTATCCTACGTCCCTCTACTTCATTAAAAATAACACCGACGGACCAATGGTTAAACTAGGTTTCAGTAATCTTTCTGACGATGAAATTGATGTGGGTGTGAAACTCTTAAAGAAGGCATGGATAAAAGAATAACTCGATAATTCTTTGAATAAACGAAATGTAGCAATTCTATTTGAATGTTTGGTGTTGCAAAAATAATCTTCATAGGAACCTTTCTAGCATTATTAGTTATTGGATTTGAAGCCAGCTTCACATTTTTATCATATGCAATGGACACACTTCCTATGGGGACAGCTTATGAATATGGACGAGAATTGGTGCGTCAGGTAGAGCATCATTTGGAATGATTTTATACGGATAATCCGAATATTGGAATAGTTAGTTTTTATTAGGAAGAAATTAAGTGCTACTTTAGGTCTAAAACTTGTTTCTTAATAGATAAATTGAAGGATAATTTTAAGCCTAATTTCCATCTGAAATTAGGCTTAATTTTTTAACAAATCTACCACAGTAATTTAATAAGACAAAGTCGGATATCTTTTAATTTTGTAGATTTTTCTTCATAAGAGATGCTACTTGTATATTATCTTGTTGAGAAGTGTTTTCTAGATGCTTAATAATTAATTCTTGACGCTCCAAAGGGTGATTTTGACTTAATTTAGCTTTCGCTTCAATTTTTGTGATTTTTATTTTAAATGCTACAATCCCTTTACTCATTCCTTCGATAAATCTGGAATCTACATCGTTTAAATTGTATGGGCTATCTGGACTTTCATATTTGTTTACCATATCATTTAGAGAATCGAATATGACTTTTTGATCTTCGACAATCTCCATATTTCCATATAAATTTATAGACACATAATTCCAAGTAGGAACTGCCATCGTTGTTTCATACCAAGACGGAGAAATATAACAGTGAGGACCTTGGAAAACCGCAAGATATTGAATATTTTAGACCTGAATATAAAAATAAAAATTTCTGTGATTGTATTTTGCATTCACCATGGAAAGAATAGGGTACAAAAATGCACAACGTAACAGCGAATCGTGGTAGGAAGTTAATAGCAACAGGAGATTCAACGGTTATTAAATTCCTTCATATAATGTAACGGGGACAATCGTTAATTTTTGTTGCGGCATAGGATAAGCACCTCCTTTTATTGATACAAGTATCGTACCAGGAGGTGCTACGTATTTAATATGCGCTGTTTAAATGGTGGCTTTCCTTTAACCATAGTTTGCAACCCACTATCCAAGTGTTTACGCTTAGATATAAGTTATCCTCTCTCCTCCAAAACTCAGTTCCAGTGAGTGGTTAACTCTTATTCGGCGGGAATCCCACCCGATATATGTAACGACCTATGCTCGAACGCTCTGACAGGCACCGAATGCCTACCCAAACTAGCAGCCGAATCGATGAGAAAATACCGAAACCAAATCCACCTATCCGACACTTTAACACACTAACTGGAAACTTCAGCTGAGTCGGGTCCTGACCTCAATTTTGTATTTTGTTTGGGAAGTATAATTTTCGCCTGCTAAAAGAAGAATATCTCCAAAATCCTCAAATTCAATTGCTCCTGGTGCAGCTTGGGTTTCAAACGTTATACCGCCGTGTTGAATTAATTTTTCTCCGTGCATGAGTGGCACACCTTCCACAAAGTTTGCAGTGTAAATGACAACCGCAGGCTCTTCTGTGTATACCTCGACTGATATTTTCTGGTCAGGACTAATTAATTTTGCTGCAGTTTGATGAAGTCCTGAGCACGTTAGGAAGAATGGATGATCGATTCCTTGAACCTTTTTAACTTCTGCGTCAATTGCTTCAAAGGTTGATTTTAATTTCTTTGGGGTTCGAAAATCATAAGGCGTGCCAATTGTGCTTCGCTTTTCCCCAGTTACCGTGGTATCGTCATTTACTGGTGCAAATTCTTCAGAAAAGATTTGTAAGAAATGATCATCGATTGGATTGCTGGGATGCCCTGTTAAGTTAAAATAGACGTGATTGGTCGGGTTAAAAATTGTGTCTTTATCACTAGTTGCTTGATAGCTGACTGACCAAATATTTAAGTTGTCTAATGTGTAAGTCACACTTACTTTCAAATTCCCCGGAAAACCATTCTCGCCATCAGGTGAGTGGGTTGAAAAGATGATTGATGCACTTTCATCCGTCTCCTTCACTTCATAATCCCAGATTTTTTCATCGAATCCAGGGCTGCCACCGTGTAATGTATTCCCTAATTGATTTACAGATGTTTGGTAACGTGATTCACCAATCGAAAATTGACCATTTTTTATTCTTCCAGCGACTCTTCCTATTGTTGCTCCATAATATGTTTCTTTTTTGTAATCCTCAATCGAGTCAAATCCCAATACGATATTATTACGTCCCGTTTCCGTTAGGACGAACAGATTGACGATTCTTGCACCAAAGTTTGTAACTTCCATTCTTACTCCATGTTCATTTTCTATTGTAAACAGCAAGACTTCATTTCCAAACGAGCTTTGTGATGTTTTCATTTTTTTCGGCTCCTTCCCTATTAAATTCCTTCATTTAAATAAAAGCTAAAACACCATGAATTGCACAAAAAGTTCAGCAAACATTTTAATGGTGAAAAGCCGAAGTAGCAACTTCGGCCTTAAGATAAGGGAATCATATGAGTAAATCAACATGTTCATGATGTGTGTGTAGATCATAATTACAGAAGTATTTTCCCTTATGACCCCCTGATTTAAAATGCATGCTTAACTCTTCTATTTGCGTATAGCTTCTTTGAATTCTGCTCCAAATCTCATAGGTCTAATTTAAGCACTTTTTCCCTTAGCTTGTTTGCTTTCTCCAATTTTTTCAATTTCCTCCAAAGTATGACCTCGAGTTTCAGGAACGCATGTCCGGATAAATAAAACACCGAGTAAACAAATAGCACCAAAGATTGCAAAAACAGCTTCTTGAGACATCGAAGCGGTCATGATTGGAAATAGCAATCCAACCAAGAAAGAACCAATCCAGTTAAATGATGAAGCTATTCCTGATGCACGCCCGCGAATTACCAGCGGGAAAATTTCTCCAACTATGACCCAGGTTAAAGGAGCCCACGTGAATGAATAAAGTGCTACATAGATACTTAAAAAAACAACCATCATCATCGGATTTGCATTAGGAATTAATATATTCAATATTGCCGGCAAAATAAAGGATAGTCCCATAATAGTTCCGCCTATTGTTAATAAAGTACGGCGATTAAATTTATCAGCAATCATAAGGAATATTAATGAACCTAGTACGAGAATAACCCCTTGAATAATTGGCCACATCAATACTGAGCTGGCTTCATGCCCTGTTGCTTTTTCCACAATCATAGGTATATAATAAAAAATTGCGTTTGCGCCCTGGAATTGTTGAAACGCAGCAACACCCACACCAGCAATTACTAAATAACGGTATTTATTACTTAAAAGTGTACCCCAAGATGCTTTTTGATTTACCTTTGCTTCCTCTTTAACAGTTTCTTGAATTTGTATTATTTCAGAGTCAATTTGTTCTTTGTTAGAGCGAATAAAGCCCAACACCTTACGAGCTTCATCAATTTTATTGTTCTTAATTAAAAAACGTGGTGATTCGGGTAACCTTGACACTCCAATAAATAAGATCAAAGCAGGTACGGCAGCCAAACTAAGCATCAACCGCCATGCCATAGTTCCTGGTAAGTCTTTCAATAAATAAGCGACAATGTACGAAAGCAACATACCAGAGACAATCATTGTTTGATTAATTCCTGACAGACGTCCACGTAAACGTGCCGGCGCCATTTCCGACATATAGGCTGGGACCAACGCAGAAGCAGCACCTACAGCCAACCCTAATAAAATCCGGGCAACAATCATAAAAATGAGCCCTTTATGAGGGGATAATCCTGCCAAAATGGAGCCAACAGCAAAAATGATAGAAGATATTAAAATCATTTTGCGCCGTCCTAAACGATCGGAAAGTTGTCCGGCCAGGGCACCTCCAAAAATAGCTCCAAACATCAGCGAAGAGGTAATCCAGCCAATGGCACCAGGGTTGTTTTGAAGGTTCCAATCATGTTGCAGAAAAGGTAATGCACCCGTCATAACGCCGATATCATAACCGAAGAGAATGCCTCCAAAAGCCCCAAAAAAATAAATGAATCCACTTGAGATTTTCTTTTCATTAACCATTAAAATTCCCTCCTCAAGGTTTTAAGATTATATTTTTAAAATCCCACTACTAAAAATATTGATTGCTTTAAAGAAAATAATAATAGTGTTTTCAAGCTACAAATATATGCTAGTAGAATCATCTTGAAAATTATTGATTAGGATGAATTCTGTGTCGTTATTATGCTATTAAAACGCTTTCATCTTTTTCCGGAAAACCACGAACACGCTTACAAAAAAAGTGATCATACTAATGGTTACTATTTCCAGACTACAACCTCTGGAGTACCTATTTCTTCCCTCCAAGGAAGCAGAGCCTCCTTGGAGGGAAGAAACATTACTTAATAACTACGTATTCCAAGCCAACAAGTTTTGCATAGGTTATGATTTGGTCTGTTGTTAAGTTCAATGAAACAACTGTATGGTGACCGCCACCATTCTCAAGCCAAGCTTTCACTCCATCTTGGAAGTTTGGCTTCACTTCCCAAAGTACACGGGCCACTGGAAGGTTTGGTGCTGGAACAGTTGGCTCAAATGCAGAAACTTCATTAATCAAAAGTTTATAGTTTGTACCAAAGTCAGCCATGGAAACAACGACACCGTCTCCTGCTTTGCCGTCGAATACTAAACGTGCTGGATCTTCACGATCACCTATACCTAATGGAGATACGACAATTTTTGGTTTGTTACTTGCTAAAGATGGGTCGACTTCAAGCATATGTGATTGAAGGATTGATTCTTGTCCAGCAGCTAATTCATATGTGTAATCTTCCATAAAGCCAGTTGATTGGTTATGGCTCATCACTTTCAGTAAGCGATCGAGTGCTGCCGTCTTCCAATCTCCTTCACCCGCAAAGCCATATCCTTGTGCCATCAAACGTTGGACGGCAAGACCAGGAAGTTGTTTCATCCCATATAAATCTTCGAAGTTCGTTGTGAAGGCCGTGTAACCACCATCATCAAGGAAACGTTTAATCGCAATTTCATAGCTTACCTGTACCTTTACGCTTTTCTCCCAATCTTCCCTACTGTTTGTACCATAATCAAATTCATAAAGGCCTTCGTATTCTGAAAATAAAGCATCAATTTCTTCATCAGTAACCGCATTTACATATTGAACAAGGTCTCCGATTCCAAAATAGTCAACTGTCCACCCAAATTGGATTTGCGCTTCAACCTTATCCCCTTCGGTTACTCCAACGTTACGCATGTTGTCTCCAAAGCGAGCGACCTTAATGTTGAAGCTTTCGTTATAAGCAACCGCTACGTCCATCCATTGTGCAATTTGCTTTTGCACTTCAGGGCGCTCCCAATAACCTACAACAACTTTATTTTGTTTTTTCAAACGGGCATTGATAAAACCATATTCACGGTCACCATGAGCGGATTGGTTCAGGTTCATAAAGTCCATATCAATCGTTGCCCAAGGAATGCTTTCATTGAATTGTGTAGCTAAATGAAGCAATGGTTTTTGTAATAGTTTCGTTCCACGAATCCACATTTTTGCAGGTGAGAAAGTATGCATCCAAGTGATGACACCGGCAACTTCGTCACGATAGTTGACTTCTTTCATGATGCTTGTGATTCTATCTGCACTAACAGCTAAATCTTGCAATACAAGTGGATAAGGTAAAATACCGCTTTCATTTAATGCATCGGTTATCGTTTGTGCATGCGCCTTGACCTTTGCTAACGCTTCTTCCCCATATAGATGTTGTGATCCTACGACGAACCAAAATTCCTTTTTTTCTGTTGTTAACATAATAATCCTCTTTTCTTAATTCTAATGGTTTGATAATTTAATAGAGTTGATCTTACTTTTGACCGTAATAAGCATATTTTCCATGTTTTCGTAAATAGTGTTTATCCAAAATATTTTGTGGTAATTCTTTTGCAAAATGATTTAAATCCCGTGTAAATAAATTCATTTTCGAAACTTCATCCAACACCACACTATTCATTACGGCGGATTTTGCATCTTTGCCCCAAGTAAACGGACCATGACCATGAAGTAAGACACCAGGAACGGCTAAAATGTCTAACCCACGCTCTTCAAATGTTTCGATGATTAACTTCCCAGTCTCCACTTCGTACCCACGATCAATCTCCTCTTGTGTTAGGTAGCGGGCACATGGGACGGATCCGTAAAATGTGTCTGCATGAGTGGTCCCCATCGCTGGAACATCAAGGCCTGCTTGAGCCCAGATTGTCGCCCAAGTTGAATGAGTGTGTACAATGCCCCCGATTTCTTGGTAATACTTATAAAGTACTGCGTGAGTAGCTGTATCTGATGAAGGCCTCAACTCTCCTTCAACAACATCGCCATCTAAATCAACAACGACCATATCACTGGCTTTCATCGTTTCGTAATCAACACCACTAGGTTTGATAACAAATAAACCGCTTTCACGATCAATTGCACTTGCATTTCCCCATGTATATTTCACGAGTCCATATTTAGGCAAGTCCAAATTTGCTTGAAATACCTCTTCTTTCAGTTGTTCTAACACGTCAATCCCTCCAGTTTTCCACTCATAACATCAAATTGTCTACAGCGGCCTGCTCAATCACTAAACCCTTCCTGTATCTTTCAATAAATGCTTCAAATCCTTTAACATCTACTTGATCAGGATAAATTTCTTGTCCATCAACCTCTTCGAATACTTTTTTGTCGAGGAAGTCTTCTAAACTTTCTTTTTGATCTTTATTCATCATGTAAGATGCAAGAATCGCCATTCCCCACGCGCCGCCTTCTCCTGCCGTTGACATAACTGATACTGGAGTATTCATTGCAGCCGCAACAATTTTTTGTCCAACAAGAGGGGTTTTAAATAAACCACCGTGAGCCAAAATACGATCAATTGCAACATTTTCTTCTTTTTTCAAAATACCCATTCCGATTTTCAAAGCACCGAAAGCAGTAAAAAGGTGAGTCCGCATAAAGTTTGCTAAATTGAATTGACTCTCAGGTGAGCGGACAAATAATGGTCGCCCTTTTTCTAATCCTGTGATATTTTCACCAGAGAAATAACCGTAGCTAAGCAAACCGCCACCATCTGGATCCGCTTCCAAAGCCTTATTCAACATTACTTCAAATAATTTATTTTTATCAACCTTTTGTCCCATTGCCTCAGAAAATTCACTGAACAATCCCAGCCAAGCATTCAGATCACTTGAACAGTTATTCGCGTGAACCATTCCAACGAGACTTCCGTTTGGTGTAGTTACCAGATCAATTTCTGGATAAACTTTTGAAAGTTCTTTCTCTAGTACAATCATCGCAAAAACGGAAGTTCCTACTGAGATGTTTCCGGTACGTTTCCTCACACTATTCGTAGCAACCATTCCAGTCCCCGCATCGCCTTCCGGTGGACAAATTGGAGTGCCTGGTTGTAAATTTCTTGATCTATCCAGGATTTTCGCTCCAATTTCGGTTAATTCACCCGCCTGCTCGCCCGAAATGTAGACTTTAGGAAGAATCTCTTTTAGCTTCCAAGGATAACCTTTCGTCGCAATTAAATCGTCAAACTGCTTGACCATTGATTCATTGTAATCTTGCGTTGATTCATCAATTGGGAACATGCCTGAAGCATCTCCAATGCCAATTGCTTTATTTCCAGTCAATAACCAGTGAATGTATCCAGCCAAAGTCGTAATACAATCAATGCGAGGCAAATGTTTCTCTTCATTTAATATCGCTTGATAAAGGTGAGCAATACTCCATCGTTCAGGAATATTAAATTGAAATTGATCAGTTAGTTCTTTTGCTGCAACACCAGTTGTTGAGTTACGCCAAGTTCGAAACGGAACCAGTAGCTCCCCTGTACTGTCAAAAGCCATATACCCGTGCATCATTGCAGAAAATCCAATAGAACCTATTTTCCGAATGGTAATTCCATAATTCCGTTCAACTTCTTGCTTCATTTCACTATAAGCTGTTTGCAGACCAGTGATAATATCCACTAAGTTGTACGTCCAAATTCCATCTTCCAAGAAATTTTCCCACTCATAACTTCCAGATGCGATAGTTTCATGATGATTATCAATCAACACCGCTTTAATACGAGTGGATCCAAATTCGATTCCAAGTGAAGTTTCTCCCCCGGTAATCGCTTGTTTAATTTTTAATATATTCGTTTGCACGTTAATCCCCCTTCTGTCAGCGCTTTCAATAAAAGGAGGCGCTTAAATTTATTAACAACCATATTATATTTATTTGTACGTACATTTGTCAATGGTAAATATTATTTATACTGACAACTTCCGAAAGGAATCCTCCACCCTCACCTTAAAGTCATAAATTTGTATTAAAGGAAGTTATACGGACATGAAATCTAAAGGTAAATAGGGGGAATTTATAACTTTATACAAAAAATAAGATGAGTTGTTTTAATTCATTCAAAATTATGTTAAAATATGTCCGCACAAATATTTTAAGCGCATAAATTAGAATGCAAACAACTATGAAAGAAGTGAGGTTTAATGAAACCAAAGTATCAGGTAATCATTGATGATTTAAAAAATAAAATCCTTACAGGTGAATATAGTGTAGGCGAACAAATTCCTACTGAATCCGTCATGCAAGAAATGTACAACGTTAGCCGACACACAGTACGAAAGTCCATCTTAGAATTATCAAACGAGGGATTCTTGAGAAGTGAAAAAGGATCTGGCACATATGTTAGTAACCAATATCAATCATCTGGTGGCAATTCCAAAAATAAAACGATCGGTGTTATCACGACCTACATTTCTGATTACATTTTCCCTTCTATTATCCGCGGAATTGAAAGAAGATTGAATGAAGATAATTATTCGTTACTATTAGCCAGTACAAATAATGATGTCGAACAAGAAAAAAAAGCCTTGGAAATGATGTTGTCATTTGGCGTGGATGGTTTGATTATTGAACCTACAAAAAGCAATTTATACAATCCCAACATCGCTTACTACCTATTGTTTAAGGAACAAGAGGTTCCATTCATCATGATCAACGCTTATTATGAAGAATTAGAGGTTCCTTTCTTTTGCCTAGATGATGTGCAGTCAAGCTATCTCGCAACAAAAGAATTGATTTCGAAAGGACACACCCAAATTGGAATCATTTCAAAAATGGATGATTTACAAGGAAAGTATCGAATGAAGGGATATTTAAAAGCACTTGGAGAAGCCAAATTACGCTTTCAACCAGAGCAATTGCTTTCGTATACTACAGAAACGAAACTAGACCTATACACGAACTTGAAAGGGTTCCTAAATGAAAATAGAGACGTGTTGACTGGCATTGTTTGCTATAACGACGAGGTAGGGTTGGAAGTAGCAAATGTATCCAGACAACTTGATATTTCTATTCCCGAAGAATTATCAATTATTGGCCAGGACAATTCTTATATTGCGAAAAATGCTAATATCAAACTAACGACATTGACACACCCACAAGAACAAATGGGACATGATGCAGCTGATTGGGTCATTAAGAAATTACAAGGAAAGAAGGATTTACCAAACGAAACCTATTATCAACCAGTGTTAATTGAAGGCGAAACTGTCAAAGAGTTAGAAATACAATAACCTTAGTGTGTGATGCCTATAGGCTCCACTCCCACACTGGCTGCCTCCATCCATTTTATTAAACCAAATCCATCTTCATTATTTTCAAATGCTAAAGGGTCTACGATTACAATTCCACGGGAATTCACTGCCCTAGCCACATGTAATTGTTGGGGAATATCCACTCTAACAATATGGTGTTTATCGGAAATTCTCTCGATTAGTTTGTTTATCTTGCATTTTAAACTTTATATTAGGGTTCCTCCTAAGGTTTTGGGTTAGAGTGATGTCTTACTCATATCTTACTGAGGAGCCCTATTTTTTTCAAAGCTGAAAAATGACGAACTTCAGGAATGCTAACCTGTTCCATAAGAAAAAGGCTGCCTCAGCAACCTCCCTTTTTGAAGTATGCACCCCTATTAGTTCAGTAAGAATGTATGGGTTCTTGGAAGTATTTTAATAAAACAAGTATCATCTAAGGAAATTGGAACAAATATTATAACTGTTCCAAACCAAATGAGGTGGCTAAACGAACAGAAGAAATTGCTTCTTCGCCAATTATGGCTAATGTAACCTACAATGAGAAAAGTATCTACATTGAGCACGTAGATGAACAAAATGGAACAGCTACAATCCATTCCGTTGATTAATCCAAATAAAAAACAGAGTGTTTCAGTAACCAGCTTAAAAGAACAGTAATTTGTCAATATTTCCTCAATACATTAATAAACTTCCACCTTGGTTTGGTGGTTTCATGTTGTTAGATTAAGTTCATTGACCATCTTCTTTAACAATCTATCCCCTTGTTTAAGTCTAAACTAGATCTCTTTGCCACCTCTTTGCTGGCGGATTTCTGGTTTTACCCGCATTCCTCGACATTTTGTGAATAATATGATATCAGATCCTGCTACTACGCAACCATTCCAACACCAACATAAGCAAGCGCATAATCAACTAGCGTTTTACTTTTCCCTTCTGGATCTACGATACGTAAAAAGACAATTCCCATAGCTACTGTTCCAGCGCCCTACTTGGAACGATTCAAGACGATTGGGATACATTATCCTCCTAAGAATAAAAAAATATATTATATTGTGGCAGTCAACGGATTATGTTGCTTAATCTCTTGTATTGATAGATATATAGAATAGTTCCCATAATCGAGAATTTTATTAAGAAAAAGATTCAATAGTTCTTGAGAGTTAACTTTTATTTTTAAATGGTAACAGCCTTCTCCCGATACTCGGTGAGCTTCAACTATCTCATTTCTATCATTAATAAAACGTATAAATGAATCATGGTTTGCTGTTTTCATATAAATAATGACAAATGCTGTATAAGAAAGTCCTAATTTCATTTCATCGACTATTAGAGAGTAGGCTTTAATTACACCATTTTCCTCAAGTTTTTTAATACGATTTCCTACTGCTTGTCCCGTCATATGAATTTGTTCACCTAAGTCTTTCCATTGAATACGTGAATTTTCGGATAATAACCGAAGGATCTGAAAATCAATGTTATCAAGTTCCATAATAAACTCCTTTCACCATGAAATGCATTGATATAAAAGTGTTTCATCAAAGTATCGATAGATATCAATATATCATTTATCATTATATTGTACTAAAATTTTTTAAAGAGGTGGAAAAAATGAACACAGCTTTAATCATTGTCGATATTCAAAATGACTATTTCCCAAATGGAAAGATGGAATTAAGCAATCCAGAAAAAGCAGCGGCTAATGCTGCTAAAGTTCTTGAATGGTTTAGACAGAATAACAAAGATAATATTGTTCATGTCCAGCATCTCGCAAGTGATCCAGGGTTAGGCTTCTTTCTTCAGAATACGGAGGGAGTTAAACTAAATGAAGCTGTTCTACCATTAGAACACGAAAGCATTATCATAAAACATTTCCCTAACAGTTTTTTACAGACTGAATTAGAAAGCAAATTAAAAGAAAAAGGAGTAACAAAGCTAGTGATTGTAGGTATGATGACGCATATGTGTATTGATGCCACAGTCAGAGCTGCAGTGGAACTAGGCTTTGAAACTACACTTATTGAAGATGCATGTGCGACAAGAGACTTATCTTATCAAGATAAGGTCGTTCCAGCTGAACAGGTTCATTATTCGTTTGTCAGTGCACTTAACGGTATGTATGCCAATGTAATTTCGACCGAGGATTTCCTGCAAAAAAACTAACACAACCTTGAAGAACCAATAATCTTTTTTAAGTGGGAGTTTGTTTTAAAAACAAGCTCCCTTTTTTTACTGATGTTGTACTTGTTATCCAAGCTATATCATGATGAATTACATGAAAACCGAGTATTACGTACATATTTGTTAGATAAACTGATCATGCCTTTTATAAGCCAAACTATTCAAAAAAAGGTAAGAGCAAATATGTGCTCTTACCTTTCTTCACTTTATTATTCACTGTTATTCTTCCTTGCCTGCTGCCATATTCATATTCGCTTCGACATTCTCCTGGTTGATTGTGGTAAACGGTAAATTTCGCTTTCCTGAGAAATTCTCAAGCAGGTCTTTGACATCAATTCCCGAGGATGCCTTTAATGACTCCTGCAATGATGCCATTAAATCGTAGCATACCCAGTCACTTTATTAGCCCCGCCATTCTTACCGCGTCCACCTGTATCCACTACAGTGATCTTGTCGATATTACTAAGCGGGCTTCCCACTTGTTTTGCTTTTTGTTCCTAAATATCTTACTTCCAATAACTATCCACAGAGGAAATGCTTACACCATTTGATGAATAGCTGTGTATGAATTGATTACACCTATATTAATACCAGCATGTGAGGCACCAGGTTTATAGGATGATTCAAGATGAACTGGACTCATAAAAACACTAGAATTTTATTCGAAAAACAAATAAAGAGCTTTTTTGTGGATCAATAATCAGTATCATGTAAACTAATGGTAGGTACTTTACCTATTCGGAAAATGTAGATTCTGAATAAAGGAGTCATTTCTTATAAAAGAATGTATGTGTAATCATATGAAAGGTATCTGCCAAGATGAGGTTCAATTAATCGAATCAAAATGTGTAACCTTCACATTCTTAAAGATCGCTTTGCCGCCCTCGGAGAAGAGAGTAATTCCTTTATCTTCAGCATGAGGGAATATTAAGTTTGAATAAGCAGCCTTTCCATCATCCACAAAAACTTCAATACTCGTTTTATCGACGAGAATCTTTAAATGAACCTTCTTCTTACTGACATCAAATGGTGCAGTACTTTCAACGAACTGATTCGTTTCGTCAGGTTGATCTGTGAATAATCGATTGACATAAGAGTAATTTCCTTCTGCAGAAATGCCTACGTCAACGTGGCGTTTTTGATCATCTGACTCCCTGAGCCTAAATCCTGCATTCTTAATATCCGACCATGAGAGATCTGCCTCTATTTGATAGGCATCTCCTTTAACATCAAGTGCTTCCGAGCCATCCACTTCGATTTTATCAAAAGAATTCGTTGAGCTTGTCAATTCTTTTAATGCTTCTGAAGGCTGTGAAGAAAGATAATACTTGTTCTCGCCTTCACGCTTTAGTTCAATTTGACGGACAATCGAATCCATTCCGTTAAACCCTTCTTTTAATGTCGGCGTATTGTCGGCGTAGGCCCAGTTATTCATCCAAGCGAGGGCATAGCGTTTGTCTAATTTGTCACTTGCCTTGCCATCTTCAAACGTTACTCCGCCATACCAATCGAAACCGTAGTCTAGCCATTGCGGTTCATTGTTATCTGAAAGAAATTCTGTTCCATTAAACGTTCCTGTCCAGTATGCATAGGTGTTGGGTTTCCCTGCTGCTTTTCCGTTTGCACTGACGCCCAGCACCCACTTTACTGTCCCGTCATCAGCGCGGATCTGGTAAAGGTCAGGGCACTCTAAAACTCCAATGTTCTTAGTGGAAAAACTGCTCGTATAGCGCCAATCTTTCAGGTTATCAGACTCATAAAAACCTATTTTCGATCCTTCGGCCATGGTCATGACCCATTTTTGATTCGTGTTATCCCATATGATTTTTGGATCTCTAAAATCCTTCGTTCCTGGATTTTTCATAATAGGCTCGTCACTGTAAGAGGTAAACGTCTTTCCTTTGTCCGTACTGTACCACAGAAATTGCTCTTGTTTCTGGCCATCCTTAGAGGGTTGTGTTGCGATCGCCACAAAAGCGTCTTTCCCGAACCCAGCTGTATTTTCCTTGTCTACAACGACTGACCCTGTCCATGGATCCCCATTTTGATTCGTATATTTGGGAATGGCAATTCCTTCATCCTTCCAGTGAATCAAATCTTTAGAGGTGGCATGTCGCCATTCTGTACCATTGCCATCCGGGTAATCTCCATTATAGAGGTAAAAATAATGATAATTTCCTTCATAGTAAACGGGCTTCTGTGGATCGTTTTTCCAATGATCAGGAGAAGTAAAATGATAGGCAGCCCGATATGAGTGCTTTTCTGCCTTATTTGGCGGATTAGCTTCTTTTGTTTTATAAAATGAATGAATCAAAATTCCTGTGCTAATAACCATCCATAATCCAAGAACGAATAATCCAACCATCTTATATTTCTTTTTGTTCACTTAAACTCACCACTTTTCTCTTTTAAAATAGAAAAAAGAAAATGCCAAGTTTTCCTAACATTTTCTTTTTCTTTTCACTGGTAACTACTTAACCGTAATCTGGCCTTGTTCAAGAATACTGTCTTTTACTACCGATGTTTTATTCCCTTTAATGTTAAGCTGGAAGCTTGGGGCAAAGGTAGATTTATTGTCTTCAAAATAACCTCTGTTTGTCATGTAGCTAGTCACTACGGCATTATCACTGCCTGCCTGCGGGATTGCATAGTGTGCATAGTTCCAAGTGATGTCATATGGATTTAGATCCTGATGCAGGACGATGCCCGTTTTATTTAATGGTTTATATGGGCCAGTTAAGGAATTTGACGTGTAGCCTAACATGTAAATATCTTGATTATCGATTCCATCAATGGTCATTTTTGACCCTCTTGAACTTGTGAATAAATACCACTTGCCGTCCTTTTTAAAGATGTTTGGACGTTCGATTTCATCTGTGACCGTATTTGAAACAATCAATGGCTTCATTTCTTTTTTCAATGTATAATCGTCGTTTACTTCAATAATTCCAATTGCACCGTTTGCAAGTTCAGCTAACTCTTTTTTAGGGCTTTGCATAAGTTTGTTTTTTTCACCCTGGAAGAATTTATTGCTGTTGCCATAATAAGCTCTATTGAATAGCGATTCTTCGCCTTGGTAGCCATATTCTGTACCGGTATTTGCTTCAAATACAAGGTATTTGCGGCCGTTGTCTTCTACATAGTGAGGGTCTCTGAAGGTATGATTATCAGCGGAATTTCCGTCCTCTACAAATTTATCTACAGTTTGATAGTACTTGCTGTCTTTGCCTTCATAGATGGATTTGTAATCCTCAACACCATCCACGTTTAATGTTTCAGAATCTGGCTCTGAAAGATTTACTTGAGCGGTTGTTAAGGTTTGTTTCCCATAATTTCCTGATTCAGGTATATACGGTTCACGGTTTGTATAGAATAAGCGAACTTCCCCGTCCTCAGTGAAAGTTGCAGAACCTGACCACTCTTCGGCTTGCTCTTTTAGGTAAGGATCATTTGGAACGTTTTTATCATTGTCATCAAATACTCTTCCAGCATTCTTCCAAGCATCAAGGGAGTCGTCGCCCACTTTTTTATAGAATATGTAGATGAACGTATCACTCGCGTTTTTAGGATCGCCTGCTAATCCAAAAACGATATGATATCCTTTGTACTCTGCAACAGTTCCATCAGCGTTTTGCAATGGCCATGTATCCCACACATCTAAATCAAT
The DNA here is from genome assembly GCF_054600815.1 of Peribacillus sp. N1. Classification (NCBI taxonomy): domain Bacteria; kingdom Bacillati; phylum Bacillota; class Bacilli; order Caryophanales; family Bacillaceae; genus Peribacillus; species Peribacillus sp. N1. The sequence goes on from NZ_BAAHZO010000001.1 coordinate 1,161,737, forward strand.
GGTTTCGCCTGATTCCGTTACTTTTTTGGCAGAAGGGATGTTTTTAATTGTGGATTCGTCAAACTTAGGAACGGCATATCTAGTATCACCGTGCTGATTAATCATCTCTTTCATAGCTGATCGAGTGATTTGTGAAGTATCGTACGTTTCTTTGTAATCTGCCGGATCCTTTGAAGCTGCAAATGATTGGGTAACAGTACCGCCTAATAGAATGCCAGTACTGAGTATTCCTGCTGTTGCCTGTTTGGCAAGCCTGCTAAAGTTCATAAGTCTTCCTCCTCGTTTTATGTGTTTGCTAGTACAGTAGAATTATAGGCGATTCCTGAAAAGAGAGGTATGCCACATATTGATTGGAATTTAGTCGTATATTGATATCGCAATTGTGGAAGGCAAAAAAAGCCCCGGCAAGAGGCTATTCCTTCGAAAACCTCTCCCAGGACTTCTGATATTCATTGAGCAGCTGATTGCGGTTCAGCTGTTTCCCGACATAGAGCTGAGTCGCGGCTCCGAATTCTTCTCTAATTCCAACAGGGAAGTGAAACCAGTTAGATGGGACGGTGTTCCCATCTTTGTAATTTCGAAGAGTTTCTTCTGCGAGCGGCCCTATATCATCAGTTTTAATGTTCTTAAACGCAGGAATGAATTTGAATTCTTCCGTCATGAAGCGTTTTCCTTGTTCTGACAACACCATCCAATTTAAAAACTTCTTGGCTTCTTTTTTCTTTTCAGGAATGGACTGTTTATTTACGGCCCAATAATTTGGAACGCTGACGACAAGGGCTTCCTTTAAAGGTCGGTCATTAATCGGAATCGGCATAAAACCGATGTTCATGTCAGGCGAAGCTTGATCGATCATCGGCTGAATCCAGTTGCCTTGCTGAATGATGGCTGCTTTTTCGGAGGTAAACAGATTCACTTCCATTGTATAGTCCGTTGACAGTGGATTATCGTTTCCGTACTTTATGGTGAGATCCAGCAGGGCAAGGAGATCCTTAAATGCTTGATTGGTACTGATTTTTTCCGTTCCGTTATTTAAATTTCTTATAAAAGCATCAGTATCCTTTTGCTGGGCAAAAGCAACATTCATCAGATGGTCGCCCAATTTCCAGTCTTCATAGTAGCCTGTTGCAAAGGGAGTAATGCCTGCATTCTGCAGCTTTTCGGTAGCTGCTGTCAGTTCAGAAAGAGTGGCGGGCTGTTCAGTAATGCCTGCTTGTTTAAATAGATCCTTATTATAGATAAAGCCATACCCTTCAAGGTTAACCGGCATTCCGTAAATTTTCCCGTCCAATGTGACCGGCGTCAGGGCTTCTTTGTATGCTTGATTAATCCAGGGCTCCCCTGAGAGGTCCTCCAGATAGTTCCGCCACAGCTTGGCATTTTCATAGCCGCTGTTGGTAAAGATATCTGGACCAGTGCCGGTCGCCATTTCGGCTTTTAGGTCGGCGAGGTCATCCATTGCGCCTCCAACTGTATGCACCCTGATATTGACGTGGGGATTTTCCCGTTCATAAACACGCGTCATTTCTTCAAATTGAGTGGAGATTTCCACTTTCGGATTCCTTAAATCCAGCGTGATTTTCCGCTCTGTCTTTTCCGTTTTTTCTGGTGGGGCTTCGTCCTGACATGCAGAAAGAGGCAGGCTGACGGCTCCGATTAACAAAAGGGATAAAAACCTGTTTTTCATCATGTCACCCCTTTAGATTCATGTTGATCGTTCTTGTTCCTGAACTCAAAAGGCGTCATGCCGACGACCTTTTTAAATAGCTTTGAAAAGTAGATTTCATCTTGATAGCCAAGCATGGTCGAGATGGAGTAAATGCTTTTGTCTTTTTCTTTCAGCCACAATTTTGCCTGGCTGATTCTAAGCTCCGTGATGTATTTGGACAGGGTCATTCCGGTTTCTTGCTTATACTTTCTTGAGATATGCTCGCGACTTAAAAAGAAGACATTCGACAGCTTTTCCAGACTCAAATCCTCCATATAATACATGTCAACATAGGAAACCATGTCTTCCATGCGGCGGGCGGCATCTATTTCATCCAGACGGTGGATGGATCGGAAGTTTTGTTCCTCGAGCTTTTTCTGCAGAGCCTGAAACGAGGTCCTGATATCCGATAAAGTTTTGACCTGCTCTTCAGTTACAAGCCTTACAGGGATATCGAACTCCTGGCTGATCCATTCCTCAACGTAGAGCCATTGATCGCTAATGGTGATAACAAGGCAGAGGTTAAGGTCCGTCTGCAGGGAAAACGCATTTCCTAATTTGCGGTCCGTAAGCTCATCTGAAAGCTTTTGGATATAGTGATCCGGATTGTGCATCTGGTAAAAGGAGAGCAGGGTCAGCTTATAGCCCTCCGATTCAGGAAGAAACTCGGCAAGGCTGATTGAATCTGAACGGTGCCCCAGACATATCGCAGTGGCTAACTGGTTTCTCCGCAGTTTTTTCACATCTTCCAGCACTTCAGCATGTTCAAAGTCATCCTTCCAGGCCTGTACCGATTTTTCCAGTGTATGATTGAACGCCTCATACTCAATCGGCTTCAGCAGGTAATCAAAGCTGCTGTGCTGAATGGCTTTGCGCATATAGGAATAATCGTTATATCCAGTAATGAAAATAACTTTCCCCGGATAGGAAATGGAATCCAGCCACTCAATCAGTTCGATTCCGCCCATACCGGGCATTTTCACGTCTGTAAAGATAATCTCCGGGCGTTCTTTCTCAATCAGTGATTTTGCCTCATGGCCATTTTTGGCTTCCAATAGCTTGGTGATGCCGTATGTTTCCCACTGGCCTAAATGGCGTATGACGTCCCGCACATTGAATTCATCATCGACAATCAGTGCTTTCACCGTGTTCATCTCCTTTCCTGAAGTAAGTCTTTATCATTCCCTAGGACGGTCTTTATCGGGATCCTCATGCTGACGGAAAAACCCTGTCCGTCATTCGAATCTACTTTCATTTCTGCACTTGGTCCATACCCTAGAAGCAGCCTGTCACGAATATTCTTCAGGCCTATATGTTCATGCGAATAAGTCCCTTCATAAGGGGGTGTATAGATATGTTCCCGCAGAGTCTGAAGCTCTTCTTCCGTCAGACCCGGACCATCATTCTCTACAGTAAAGCACAGATCGTTTCCTTGTTTTTCCCCGTCAATGGACAAATGAGCGTTGCTGTAACCTTCCTCATACGTGTGTTTAAAGAAATTCTCTGCTAGGGGCTGCAGAATCATACTAGGAATAGTCATGTCCAAAATGGACTCATCGATATTGATCGAGTAACTTACATTTTCACCAAAACGCTCTGTTTGAAGGGAGAGGTACGCTTTTGTATACTCAGCTTCATCCCGAACCCGTACCCATTGATCTGCCTGCATTGAGTAGCGCATCATTTTGGACAGCGAAGTCAGCAATTGATAGACCTTTGGTGCATTCGACCTGAGGGCAACAGCGCCAATGGATTGTAAAGCGTTAAACAGAAAATGAGGATTGACCTGTGATTTTAACGCCCTGAACTGGTTCTTCCTGTTTTCAATTTCAAGCTTATATTCACGGTCAATGTGGGAATTGATCCGGTTCATCATGTCCTTCATGTGTGACTCCAAATGGCCAATTTCATCGCTTTTGGTATCATCAAAAGGGACATTCATATTTCCGCCTTCAATGGAGCGGACTTTGCTGCTCAGCCTCGTAATGGGACGCGTAATCCTATTTGAGATAATGCCTATCATCAGCAAACCCAGTATTCCTACGCCGATGCCGACAAGGATATTGGTATAGGCGGTTTTCCTGACATCTTCATATAAAGCCTGACTCGACATGATCTTAATCAATTTCCAGCCGTTCAGTGACCCTGATAACTCCTTTGATAAGAGAATATCGTCATCATGCCGGCTCCTATTCCCGTCAAGAAGTTGCTTTTGATCGGTAGGAAGAGGTTTTCCAATCAGGGCATGATCATTTGCATACATGACGCGATCTTTTGAATCAATAAGCAAAACAGAAGATGCGTCTCCCTGGACAAGGTTATTGCAAATGCGGGCATACTCGCCCAAATCAATGTCGATTGTAATCATCCCAAGAAACTTTTTAGAAAGAACGTCTATAATTTTGTGGTGAAAAGTCATCACCATCGTTTTGTCCGATTTTGGAACAATGGCTGCATTATTGTAATTCTCAAGAGGGTGGGGCGGCTCAATCAAATATTGTGAGTCAGATGTATACAGCTGTTTGATCGGGTCCTGGTTCAGAAAATTCGGCTGATACCTGTGTGTGCTGATCATTGCATTATAGACAGTAAATGACTCATTGTTTTTAGCAATATAGAAACGGATTTGCCGGAATTCGTTTCTCATTAGATAAAAGGTTTCGATACTCTTTTCCAAGGTCATGGGGCTGAAATAAATGGAGTCTTCGAAGCCGTTATTAAAAATCCGAAACAGATCAGGGTTGCGGTACAGAATATATGGAAAATCAATCATGTCGTCAAAATACTGCTCCAGTTCATCCGCATTCTTCTGAAGCTGCTCCCGACTGTTTTCAAGTTCATACTGCTCCACACTGTTTTTTGTATAAGTGTAGATGAAAAAAACGGACAGGAAATAGGGCAGAACGATGAAAATCAGCAGCATGATCAATAAACGGCTTTGTATGCTTTTCACAGGAGGCACCCCCTTTCGCAGAAGGCTCTTTTTTTTGTCTGATCTTATCTTCTCACTTTAGCATCCTAAAACTATATCAAATGAAAAAACCAAGTCAATCATGCTTAAGTAGGATTCGTGTAAGGGCATGTATCCTTATATTTCGCAGTTCGGGCTTATATTATGTTCCAATCTGCCCTGCGCCAGAGATTTGAAGATGATAAGGCAAACAAAAAAGCTGAAGACATCTTCAGCTTTTACAAAGATTGTGCTTTTCCTCCTACCTCTTCATCAACAAATACATAAAATAAGGAGCCCCTATTAAAGCGATCATAATTCCCGCAGGTATGCCTTCGGGTTCAAGGATGTTTCTTTCGATGGTATCTGCCAGAAGCAGCAGCCAGGCGCGGATCAGAATCGCTACCTTGATTCGCGTTTCTTTTCTGCCTCGGCGGTAGCTATATCGGCATTCCTTTTCACCTGGGCAATCCCTGGCTTTCCGAGCGATTCAAGATATCCATTTTTATCCCGAACATCTTTAATCGTGAACGATACTATAATGAGTCCCATTTTATCTAGATCCTGCGAGGCTACCCTCCATTTGGTGGTTAGAAGTTTCTCTTGTCTCCATTCTGGAATTTGGGGTGATTATCGTGGAATTTCTAAAAGAAGTGTTGAAAGGGATTGTTTCCAGGCAATCTCATATCTCTTTCTCAGCAAAGAAAACCACCCCGCGTAGGAAACAAAAGGGTGGTTCCCGATCAATCTTTATTCACCAAACATGGATCCTATTTTGCATTCTCATCAGCTTGATGAATTCCGAATATATTCCCTTCGGTATCAATATAGTATCCTTGCCACGCCATTCCAGGCAGTGCATATTTGGGCAATGCGACCTTGCCGCCATTCTCAAGAATTTTGGCTTCCGCTTCGTAATAATTATCGACACCCATTGTACAAGCATCCCCATTAAGAGCTTGGCCAGCTTCCGGCGGAGGACTTTGACGCTGCATCAAAGCACCATTTCCCAGGTTCATTCTCATCGCCAGTCATGCTCCCAAGTAAGGCATTCCTGCGAAATCACTCCAATCTTGAAATGACCATCCAAATACCTCACCTTAAAATTCTTTGCCCGTTCCATGTCATCCACATGAATTTCGAGGTGAACTAATCTTCCCTTGATTACCTCCTAGTTTTGTTCAAAATTTTTCCTCTTTCCGTAAGTTGATTCTTATGTAGCTTCATGCCTATGGTGTTTATTTATTTTTTTAAGTCTAAGATGAAGCAGGCTTTTCAATTTGAGTTAAGTCACTTCTTTATCATAGGACAGTGCGGGAATATCTGACAAAAAAGGCAGCTCCCTGATGGGGGATAGCTACCTTCGTTTACGATTACTATGAAAAGGTAGGAGCAGGGAATTCATCAATTCTCATACGAAGTAAACTATATGGTTTTTCCCGCAGGTCTCTTCCATAATGAAATCTCGCCTGCCGATGTAATTGATTCACAATGACATATAAGTATTGATCGGGGCCAATCGAAAAAGTATCCGGCCATAAAATTCTCGGGTCATGTGCGATGGTTTCCATTGCGCCATTCGGCAATATCTTCCGGATACTATTGTTTTCATAGTCTCCCGCATAAACGGTTCCTTTTGCGCCGGTGATCATTCCATCAGACGCACCTTTTTCCCCCCAATACAGCACATATTGGGATAAATTCAGGTCCTGTATCCTTCTGTCTCTTAGAGCTTCTGTTGAAATCGCGAACAGCTGACGGCTGGTTAGCGGAGCATAAAATAAAACCTTTCCTTCAGTAGAAATCGCTAAACTATCGGAAGCCAATCTAAATGGGAAAGTCGAGCCGTCCGGGTTTCGATTCATCAAAATTTCACCTTCTACTTTCGGTAAAAAATAGGGATCAGGTGAAGTTGATATTGCCCCATTTAACCGTCTAAACGCGTTCCCATTTTCTAAATCTACGACGATAATAGCCCCTGGCCCTCTGGAAGAAGAATCCGTTATATATGCATAGCCTGCTCTTCCAACCCGAAAATCCAAACGGACATCATTCAGATAAGTTGTTGGCAAGACAACATCTTCTGTAAAGATATATACTCTCCTTATTGTATTCGTGCTTAAATCAACAGCAACTAATTTTGCTCCCCCTTGAATAGGTTCAGAAAAATTTGGTGCCCCTGTATCTAGTACCCAAAGTGTTCCTCTTCCATCAGCAACGATACTTTGGACACTGACGAAAGACATCGTAATATTCCCAGTATTAACTAAATTGGTTTCTACACTGGGATAAGGCTGCAATTCACCCTCAACAATTTCCGCCACAGTAAATTGAACGTCGTCTCCCCATTTCGGAAAGCATACAAAAATACGACCGGTTTCGGAAACGCTGACACCTGTAGGCATAGCCCCATAAAAAGCATGCACCAGTTCAAACTGCCCAAAATATTTTTCCATAGGTAACATAGGTTGCATGATATCCTCCTCATCAAATCCGAACGGATATCACCTATATATGATGAAAATTTTTTGTAGTGCCTGGTTCTTGATAAATTTTTCTATCGTGATGGATGCTGTGGGTTTATTTGTCCAGGAGAAACATGGGAGTTTCGATAAAGTGATTCAAACTTCCACTGGCTCTTCAAAGACGGGGAATGAGAGCATCTGAATTTACGTTTGCAGTCAATTTTAGAACTAACATAAAAACTATTATGATTTGCTCCCGTCCAGCAGCCTGGTTAGAAAATAAATCTGTCTCCTTTAAAGGGGAGTATTTTTAAGTTTAGTGTAACTTTTTCATCCTGAGCATAAGTAAGAATTTTTAGAAGCCTATAAAGTGGGCGGATATTCATTTAATATAGATTATTTAAGAACCTCATTTACTTATGATACGGTTCCTCGTAACGAATCTAAATGAGGTTATAAAACCATGATATATTTTATTTTTCATTTAAAGATCTACTTTACCACAGTCAAAACTAATACCTGTTTCATTTTATTTGCCATTTTCCAACGTTGAAGTCTTTTACTTTTGAGTAAATAATTTTGGTGTCTAAAAAAGTTTTAAAAATTCATTTGCTGCTTTTGATAAATAACTATTCTTCCTCCAAATTACTTTGGGTTCAGATATTAAGGTCTGATCCTTTAGCTGAATGACTCTCAATCCTCCCAATGAATGGAGGGATAATAACGAGAGCGGTAAGATCGTTGCACCAAACCCCGATGAAACGAGACCAAATTTCTCAATTTAATGCTGAGAAATTGGGCTTTTTAATATTGGTATTTCCTTAACGTTGTAAATTCGCGTTTTGCTGGTGGTACCCCTGTAAGTACGCACTTTATAATTAAATAGTATCAGTAAAATTACATAGTGTAATAAAGTATACCAATTACTAGGTCTTTGTATAATATTCCTAGAAACGAAAAGGTTTTCCCCTCTGAGTAGACACTCCTTCATTAAGCTAACCGTACACCACCCTGGCTAGAGATTTGCACCCATGCCGGGTGCATGTGAAAAAGCCAAGGTCAGCGACTATACAAAAATCGCTAACCTTGGCTTTTAATAACTGATTATTAAATGTTGTGCTTTTCTCTACCTTAATTTGATACTTGACCATATCAAGGTAAAGAAAAAGGAGAAAACATCTTTGAATAAGGAAGAAGGGATAGTTTTTCTACTTGATATCCTCTTTTCTTTTTACTTGGTCCCCAACATTATTCTCCATATAATTTTTACCCCAATTATACATCGAATCAAGAATCGGCATCAGGCTTTCTCCTTGTTCTGTCAGAGAGTATTCCACTTTGGGAGGTACAATTGGATAGACTTCGCGATGAACAATAAGATCTTCTTCCAGCTCTCGAAGCTGGTTAACGAGCATTCTTTGAGTGATGCCCGGCATAAGAGCCTTCAGTTCACCAAAACGCTTGGTCCCCTGCTTGCCTAGGTGCCATAAAACAAGCATCTTCCATTTCCCCCCAATAACAGAAAGGGTCAATTCCTTCTCACAATTGAATGTTTTATTCTGTAGCCTTGTCATTCAAACCACCTCCAAATATAAATCCTAAATCACATAGTATACTTTTTAACACTATGTAAAATTAAAGTGCGTACTTACAAAAATATTATACTTAGTATACGATACATTGTACAGTCGATATGAATTTCTTGCGGTGCAATGATTGAGTGCCAGAGGGACATACTTACTGTGCAACAAACTAAAACATACTATTAGGAGTGAAGGATAAATGGAATTACAATTGGCACTGGATTTAGTAAACATTCAAGAAGGTATTGAATTGGTTAAACAAGTGGAGGAATATGTTGATATCGTAGAAATCGGTACACCTGTGGTTATTAATGAAGGGCTTAGGGCTGTTAAAGAAATGAAAGAAGCTTTCCCTTCTTTGAAAGTATTAGCCGACCTAAAAATTATGGATGCAGCCGGTTATGAAGTGATGAAAGCATCTGAAGCTGGCGCTGATATCATCACGATTCTTGGTGCAGCTGAAGATATGTCCATCAAAGGGGCTGTTGAAGAAGCTAGAAAACAAGGAAAAAAAATCCTTGTTGATATGATCGCTGTGAAAGACCTTGAAACTCGTGCTAAAGAAGTGGATACATTTGGCGTCGACTACATCTGTGTGCACACTGGCTACGATCTTCAAGCTGTTGGAAAAAATTCTTTTGAGGACCTTCAAACCATTAAACGTGTTGTAAAAAATGCAAAAACTGCTGTAGCAGGCGGCATAAAATTAGATACACTTCCGGAAGTCATTAAAGCACAACCTGACCTTGTCATTGTTGGTGGAGGTATCACTGGACAAGCTGATATTAAAGGGACAGCTGCCCAAATACAAAAATTAGTAAAACAAGGCTAATATCCATCATGCAGACTTCTCAATATTTAGCTGAAATCATAAAAGAGCTAAATCGTTCAGTAGACTTAATAGCTAACGAAGAAGCTGAAAAACTGGTTAATGGGATTCTTGAATCAAAGAAAGTTTTTGTAGCCGGTGCAGGCAGATCAGGATTCATGGCCAAATCCTTCGCCATGCGGATGATGCATATGGGAATTGATTCTTATGTAATCGGTGAAACTGTAACTCCCAACTTTGAAAAAGAGGATATCTTAATCATCGGATCCGGATCCGGGGAAACGAAAAGCTTAGTCTCCATGGCTGAAAAAGCAAAAAGCATTGGTGGTAAAATTGCAACTGTCACGATATTCCCTGATTCCACTATTGGACAGTTAGCAGATATCACCATTAAATTGCCTGGATCCCCGAAAGACCAATCAGAGGGCGATTATAAAACCATCCAACCAATGGGCTCACTATTTGAGCAGACCCTTTTACTTTTTTATGATGCCGTCATCTTGAGATTCATGGAGAAAAAGGGATTAGATACCAATAATATGTATGGCAGACATGCCAATCTTGAATAAAACATAGTCCTAAGAATGTAATAACCAAAAGACCGCAGACATACTAAAGAAACTTTGCGGTCTTTTGGTTAGTCTTTAAAACATTATTTTGTTATTATTAACAATTATTCTAAAATTTTTTAAAAAGGAATGATAGCATGATTTCATTAAAAGGAAAAACTGCTTTAATTACTGGGGCAGGCAGAGGAATCGGGCGTGCTACTTCGATTGCTTTAGCAAAAGAAGGAGTTCATTTAGGATTGATTGGATTAACGATGTCAAATCTTGAAAAGGTAACCGCGGAACTAGAGCAATATGATGTGAACGTTTCAGCAGCAACAGCAGATGTAGCCGATCTTGAAGCAGTTCATCAAGCTGTTGAACACATCAAATCAGACCTAGGTTCGATTGATATTTTAATCAACAATGCAGGTATAGCTAAATTTGGCGGTTTTCTTGATTTAACTCCTGAAGAATGGGAAAACATCATCCGAGTAAACTTGATGGGTGTATATAATGTAACAAGAGCCGTTTTACCTGATATGATTGAAAGAAAATCAGGAGATATTGTGAATATCTCCTCAACTGCGGGCCAAAAAGGAGCACCTGTTACAAGTGCTTACAGCGCTTCTAAATTTGCTGTTTTAGGCCTAACGGAATCACTCATGCTAGAGGTAAGAAAGCATAATATCCGTGTAACGGCTTTAACACCAAGTACAGTTGCAACTGATTTGGCCATTGAAACCAATCTTATTAGTGGAAATCCTGAAAATGTTATGCAATCAGAGGATTTAGCAGAGCTGCTTGTAGCCGGGTTAAAGCTTCATCCAAGAGTCCTAGTAAAGACTTCAGGATTATGGTCAACTAATCCTTAATTTGAGAAGCGATCGTCTCTTCTTGTCTATATTGGTTAAGAAGTAGGCTTGTTGTAAAGTGTACCCTTTGTAAAGGAAATTTTTAAAAAAGGGATTAGGCAGCCTAAAGAAGATAATCCCTGTATTGTGGAGTGACCCCAGTCAAATAGACAGAAATAAAAAAGACCAATTAAGCAACCTGAGTTCTATATTGATATGGACTCAGGTTGTTTAATTTTTTCTGGAAGCGATGATGGTTATAGAATCGAATATACATACTTACAGCACCTCGAACCTCTTCAGAGGTACCGAAGGAGTTCATATATTTCCACAAAGTCTTTTCTAACATTACCTTTATCTATAAACTCTTCGGTAAACTTGTCAATTTTATATCTGAAACATTCATCTTTGCACCTTCCTTTGTCACAATTAAGCGAATTTGCATGTTACCAATTCAAAAATTCAGGATATTTTATATTTGTCTTAGGATGTAAAGCAACCTGGCCATAGGTTCTGTAACTGAGGTTTGTTAATCAATGGGGAGCGTGTGTTGAATTAAGTCTTTTTATGAGGTAAATAAGGAAAGGCTTAAGGATTCTACTTCACCTTAAGCCTTTTCTTGCCCTATTTTAAAAACCCATCGATATATATTTTTCTTCTAAATATTCTTCAAGGCCTTGATGGCCGCCTTCCCTCCCCATGCCGCTTTCTTTCATGCCGCCAAATGGGGCTTGTGCAACGGTGGGAATGGCGTCGTTGTAGCCAATGATGCCAAACTCCAGAGCTTCGGATACCCTGACTCCCCTGCTTATATTCTGTGTGTAAAAATAAGCGGCCAGCCCGTACTCTGTATTGTTGGCAAGCTCGATCACCTCTTCTTCTGTATCAAACGGAATGATTGGCGCGACCGGTCCAAATGTTTCCTGGTATGTGATGAGCATATCCTTGTTCACTCCACCTAGAACGGTCGGTTCATAGAATAATCCATCAGCCAATTCCCCTTCAACTCTTTGTCCGCCACAAAGAAGGCTGGCACCTTTTTCCAAGGCATCTTGTACATGTTCCTCTACCTTTTCCAGGCCATCACTGCTGACAAGAGGCCCGACTTCAACGGTTGGATCGATGCTATTTCCAACTTTTAGAGCTTGTACCTTTTCAACAAAAAGTGCAGAGAATTTATTGATGACAGAACGGTGGACGTAAATTCGATTTGCGCATACGCACGTTTGTCCGGTGTTCCTGAACTTGCTTGCAACGGCACCAGCTGCTGCGGCTTCCAAATCAGCATCCTCAAAGACGATGAACGGCGCGTGTCCTCCAAGCTCAAGGGAAAGTCTCTTGAGCTGCGGGGCTGACTTGGTAACCAGCAATTTGCCTACTTTAGTAGATCCGGTAAAAGATATTTTCCTTACTACCGGGTTTTCAAAAATTTCATCCGAGATAGGTCCGGCACTCCCTGTCACGATACTGACCACTCCAGCAGGCACTCCCGCCATTTCTACCAATTTACCAAACGCTAACGCACTAATTGGAGATTGTTTTGCAGGCTTGACAATGACTGTACATCCAGCGGCCATGGCAGGTCCTACTTTCCGCGTCATCATGGCCAACGGGAAATTCCAAGGGGTAATGGAAGCGACCACTCCAATCGGCTGGCGAATCACCGATAGCCTTTTATTTGCAGCAGAAGCAGGGATCGTTTCCCCATAAATCCGGCGTCCTTCTTCAGCAAACCATTCCAGGTAGCTTGCAGCAAAATCCACTTCACCCCGGGCTTCCGTTAAGGGCTTGCCCATTTCCATACTCATGATTTCTGCTAATTCATCTTTATATTCATGCATAAGGTCATGCAATTTCTTTAGATATTTACTGCGTTCCTGTGCCGTCAGTTTTGACCAGGTTTTAAACGCTTCCTCAGCAGCTGCAATGGCCGCATGCGTTTCTTGGCGTCCTCCATTTGGAATCCTTGCAACCACTTTCCCTGTTGATGGATTTGTTACTGGTAAAGTTTCTCCGTTAAGTGCTGCAGTCCATTCACCGTTCACATACATTTTCAGTTCAGATAAATTGACTAATCCACTAGTTTTCAGCATGAATATATCTCCTTTTTTCTTTGAATTTGCAAACGCTTCATTATATACACAAAAAGATTAGAGTCCTGAAACTTTAGTTCCCCCGTCAATGTCCGTGTTAATGGAAATCCTTTCATTTTTAAGAACGAAGGTATACCCCACAGCAGCAATAAGGCAAATGACTACAGGTATGATCAGGGCTATATTGAAATTATTGAACTTCGCTATTAAGATCCCTGTTGCGACTGGAGCTATCCAGCCAGCAAGGTTCCCCACGAAGTTTTGCAGCCCTGCAAGCTTTCCTTCCGCACCCTTTGGAGCAACATCCGAAACAGTGGCCCAGAGAATGCCCGCAGCCAATCCTTCACCGCCGATTGCTATGGAAATATACGTAAGTGCCATTATGGCACTGTCTGTATAGATAGTCGGTATTATGGCTAATGGAAAAAGCATGCCGATGGTTAAAACAGTTTTTCTTGCTTTGATGGAATTCCAGCCTCTTTTAATTAAGAAATCCGACAACACGCCTCCTAAAATATTTCCCAGAAAGGACATGATCCAAGGTAGCATCGTAAAAAACCCGGCTTTTAATAGAGTCATTTGCCTTTCGACTACAAGATAAGTGGGAAGCCAAGTCATCATTAAATACGTAAGATAGTTATGGGCAAACAAGCCGTATAACATAGGGTAAACACTTCTGAATTTAAAGAATTTAAATGGTGAGATGTTTAGTGTCGTCGCTTTTTCGGTTTGAGTTTGCTCCTCTTTGATATAGGCTACTTCGGCCTCGTTTGCAATCTTACTTTGCTCTGGATGGTTTTTGAAAAAGAATAACCAGAATGCCAGCCATACAAAACCGATGGATCCAATTACCACAAAGGATGCTTGCCATCCCCAAGTCTGGATAATCCATGCTAAAACGGGTGTCGTTATGCCAATCCCGATAGCTGTACCAGAATTAAATATCCCGTTTGCAATGCCCCGTTCGTGTGACGGCAGCCAGTCTGAAATAACGCGCGTATTGGTTGGAAACGCTGGAGCCTCTCCGATTCCCATTAAAACGCGGATACCGATCAGTCCGCCAAGCGAACGTCCCATTCCAGTAAACACCGTACAGAGCGACCACCAAACGATGGCAATCGAATACGTTAAGCGTGCCCCCAATTTATCAACGATTACCCCGACCGGGATCTGCATTAAGGCATACGACCAAAAGAACGCTGACCCCAATATCCCGAATTCTACTGCCGAAAGCGAAAGATCCTTCATCATCGAGGGTCCTGCAATGCCAAGAATTGCCCTATCCATATAATTGATTGTTGTTGCGACGAAAAGGAGTACCACTACAAGCCATCTTCCATTGGTCTTTTTCATACGTCACCTCATTAGATAATTATATTCAGGTAGAAAAATACTGCGGGAAATTCATGTGTCCGAAAAAAGTTAAAAAGGGGAAACTGATTCGAAATCCCCTAAATTCCAGGTGATTTTCAAATTGAATGGTTTTTATACATTCACGATGGCTGTTTCTGAATTTTTTGCACTGCTTGCATTTCGATTACCATTATTAAATCCTTCAAAGTCCCCCTCATAAGCCTTCTCTATAATCAGTTGGATATCCGATGCCTTCGTCAGCCTTGGATTAACGACCACGTTACCGCTTCGCATGGAATCTTCCACTAATTTCGGTAAAACGTCCAATGAGACTCCAAGCTCTTTAATATTTAGAGGAATATTCATGCTCCGATTCATTTCGATGATAGTTTCGATTGCTTTTTCGGCTGCTTGTGTATTGGATAAACCGCTTACATCCATACCTAAAGCTATCGCAATTTCTCTATACTGATCCTCACATGCCGGAAGATTGAATCTCATGACGAATGGCAATAGTGCTGCATTTGCGATGCCATGCGGGATATTAAAGACTCCTCCAAATGTATGGGAAATGGCGTGTACATTACCCAGTCGGGATTGTGAAAAGGCTGCACCAGCTAACAAGGAGGCTACAAGCATGTTTTCCCTGCTTTCCATGTCCGTTCCCACAAAGTACGATCGTGTTAAATTTTGACCGATCATCTTAATGGCCTGCATCGCGAAAGCCTTGCTGACAGGGTTGGCAGATTTGGAGGTGTAAGATTCAATTGCATGAGTCAGAGCATCCATACCAGTAGCTGCAGTAATCTCTTGAGGCAAATTCAATGTAAGGGCAGGATCCAATATAGCTAGCTTTGGAAACAGAAGTGAACTAAGTACACCTAATTTAAAAGAGGTTTCCCTATTCGTTACCACTGTCGAATTAGTAGCTTCACTGCCAGTTCCAGCCGTAGTCGGGATTGCTACGATCGGGAGCGGGGGATTGGAAATCTTTCCAACTCCTTCATAATCCAGGATATGGCCGGGATTAGTAGCCATTGCCGCGATGCCCTTGGCAGTGTCAATGCTGCTTCCTCCGCCTACAGCCAGAACCGCCTCCATCTTTTGTTGCTTAAGATACACTGTCCCCTGTTGGATTGTTTGAGCTGATGGATTAGGCTCCACCTCATCGTAAATCTCAAAATAAAGGTTTGCCGAAGCAAGGGATTTTTCAATGCCTTGTAAGAGACCTGCTCCTCTAACCCCTTTATCTGTTACGATCAGCACACTCGATACACCTAAATCCCTAATTAGCTCCCCTGTTTTTCCAGATATTCCGTTACCGCACTCCACCCGTGTCGGCATACTATATGTAAAAGGCATAAGAGACATTTTCATCTTCCTCTCCATTAATATTCTATTAGATGGTGAAATCCTTTCAGCCCCGGTCTGCAGATCCATCATGAATGGTTATGATGCTTACCTTCCAGGGACACCGTTCCTTTACAAGCAATCTATAAAGCTTTTCTAAGTAATTCTTCTAAACTGTGCTGGGTTGGCATTCTTGGGTTATTCCGAATCAGGCGATCGATTTGGAGGGTTTTCTCAGCAATTTCGGGAATATCCTCTTCTTTGATCCCAATCTCCGTCAGCTTTGTAGGCAGTCCAATTTCCCCAAGCAGGGTAAGCACAGCTTTTGAAGCAGCCAAAGCGGCTTCCTTATCGGAGAGGCCATCCGAGTTCACATTGAATGCCTGGGAAATCCTCACCATTTTTTCTGTTTCTACAGCTGCATTATATTCCATGACATATGGAAGCAAGAGCCCGGTCACCTCTCCATGCGGCGACTTCACAAGCCCTCCAATTGGGTAAGCCAATGCATGGGCTGCTGCTGTACCTGCATTTGAAAAGGACATTCCAGCAAGCAGGCTACCCATTAGCATATTGGAACGTGCCTCGAGATTGCTCCCTTGCTGCACCGCAAGCGGCAGGTTTTTTGCAATCAATTCAATAGCTCTGTAGGCGAGTGCATCGCTTATGGGGATTGAACCTTGGAATAAAATGCTTCCTTCTGCCTGGATATATGCAGAAGGTTTGGCTGTGTATGCCTCTATCGCATGTGATAAAGCATCAATTCCGGAACAAGCTGTTACATAAGCGGGAAGCCCTAACGTTAATTCTGGATCAAGCAGAGCAACGGTTGGTCTTAGGTAATTATCCGAGATACCAACTTTCAGGTTATTTTCCACATCGGTCAACACCGCTACAGATGTCACTTCTGAACCGGTTCCAGCAGTCGTCGGAATCGCTACAAGAGGGGCGATTGGTCCAGGAACCTGGTTTTCCCCGCCATAATAGTCCAGGGGATGTCCGCCATGGGCGACCAACAAAGCGACAATCTTCGCCATATCAATGCTGCTTCCTCCACCAAGGCCAATTACTGCATCAATATCCATTTGAGTTTTAGCAAACTTATAACAGTCCATCGCCGAATCAACAGGCGGCTCCGGTACGACCTGGTCATAGATAACTGTTTCGTAATTTGCTTGCTCCAACAACGATGAAATTCTGTCCACGATACCAGCGTTTTTAATCCCTGGGTCAGTAACAAGCAAAATGTTTTTCGCCTTTAACCTTTGCAGGATTGAATCCAATTGCCCGATTGCCCCGTTTCCAAATACGATTCTTTCGGTAGAATAAAAATCCCATGTGTTTCTCATATCCCTTACCTCCCAAGTTTAAAGATTGATGACGACAAGTTTTTCGTCTGTCATCTCTTGCACGGCATAATGCGGTCCTTCTTTGCCAATTCCGCTGTCCTTCACGCCGCCATACGGCATGATGTCGGCACGGAATGTAGAAACATCATTGATGATCACACCGCCAAAATGGAGTTCCTGTGATGCCCGCATCGCTAAAGTGATATCGGATGTAAATAAACCAACTTGTAAGCCGAACTTCGTATCATTGGCCTGACGGAAAGCCTCCTCGATGTTATCGAAAGGAATGATGCTGATCACCGGCGCGAACACTTCCTGGCAGACTACCTTCATTTCCGGTTTCACATCTATTAATATAGTAGGTTCTAGAATCGAATCCCGCCTTTTCCCTCCATATACCACTTTGGCCCCGAGACGACTAGCTTCCTGGATCCATTCTTCCGCACGCCTGGCTTCTTTCTCGGAAATCATGGGACCAATGTCCGTCGAAGAATCTTCCGGATTACCAACCTTCAAGCCCTGTGCCACCTTGACTGCCTTTTCTACAAACACATCGCAGATATCTCTATGAACGTAGATGCGTTGCACAGAGATGCAAGCTTGCCCGGCATTCACATACCCTCGCGTGACACAGAGCTCAACTGCTCTGTCTAAATCAGGGACATCCTTGTGAATGATATTTGGGGAGTTATTTCCTAATTCCAAAGTAACCTTACGAATTCCCGTACTGCTCTTAATGTGCCGGCCTACGCCGGGACTCCCTGTAAAAGTGAACATCGCAATTCGCTCATCCTCCAAAAGGTATTGACCTGTTTCCTGCCCAAACCCGTTGACCACATTCAGGAAACCTGCGGGCAATCCAGCTTCGGAAAAGATTTCTGCTATCTTGCATGTAATGAGCGGCGTCATTTCAGCCGGCTTCAACACGATTGTATTTCCCGCTGCCAAAGCAGGAGCCACCTTGTGGATGGTGAGATTGAACGGGAAGTTAAACGGGGTGATCGCACCAATAACTCCAACAGGAACCCGGATGGTGAAAGCCATCTTATTGTCGTTTCCAGACTGCCCCAAAGGAACGCCCGTACCGGCAATCCGTTTTGCTTCTTCTGCTGAAGCTATCATCGTTTGGATTCCTCTATCGATTTCCCCTCTTGCATCCTTCAATACTTTACCGACTTCCTGAACCAGAATCATCGCCAGCTCTTCTTTTCTCTCTTTAGAGATACCCGCTGCACGCATTAGAATCTCGTAGCGTTGATTGGAATCTAGCTTTCTCGTATTAAAGGTTTCCAATGCATTGGTCACCGCTTCAGAAACAATTTCGCGGGATGCCCTGCCAATCTGAGCAATTTCTTCTTTGTTATATTTGTTCATAACAGCGATTGTATGTTGATCGGATATCCATTGCCCATTTATGAAATGGCCATAAAATGCATTTTTTCTACTTAGCGATGTGCTCATTGAAGATTCCTCCTTTGAAAAATAACGATCACATTTTTTCACTTCACAGTTATTTCTGCTAATTCAATAAATTCCAATCAAGAAAACGGCAAGCATAAAGCGCTTCCATTTTAAACTTAAGATTTTGCCTGCCCATCAATACTCTTTAATTGTTGTTTATAGAATCCTGCTCAAAAATAGTATGTAATCATTTCCGAAAATATATCACATAATATATGATTATGTAAATATTTAAAATTAAAAATATTCTGTTTTTTGAATAAAACCTTACTAATAAAGGATTTATGAATTTAAATAATATCGATAGATTAATTAATTCATGTTAATTTGAATTATTTTATATATAATTTTTTACAAAACTTACGAATATAATATATAATTATCAGTAATGAGGATATTTTTGTAGCTATCCAGCAAACTATAGGTCCCCTTATAACTCTCTATTCTTGATATCAATATGGTTTCGCCTTATCTTATTGATAGGGGCAACAAGAAGAAAGCTACTTCAGTAATAATTTAAGTTGTTACATCTATATGAAATAACACTCGTTCTCATAGAAATTTTTTTAAGTTAGGGGCATCTCGATGATAAAGGAAAAAGAACGCGGGGAGACAACGGAATATGTCTATAATTTATTAAAGGAAAAGATTTTTGAATGGGATTTATCGCCGGGACAAAAAATCAATATCAGCCATTTAACCCGGGAAATCAACATTAGCGCCATACCTCTCAGAGAAGCATTATCTCGTCTGAACTCTGAGAACTTAGTCATCTTAGAACCAAATAAGGGGTATCGGGTCAGTGACATATTAGATACTGAAAATATGGCGAAAATGTTGGAGGCCCGGATATTACTGGAGACGCATGCGGTCCGGAATATTATCCGCTTAAATAATGTAAGAGTGACGGAAGAAATGGCCGCGCTTACAGATGAAATGTTTTCCACAAACACAGGTGCTTCCAACAAAAAAATACTAGATTTTACTCATTTAGATCAACAATTTCATCATGCCATCATGAACGCTGGAGGAAACCCGTTTTTATTTGAAGCATATAAAGGCATGCACTGTCATCTTCATATAGGCCGGTTTTATCATGTCAAAGGTGAGATCGACCAAAAAGACGCACCATCGGAACATATGGAAATCATTGAGGCCATCCGGACAAGGGATGTATACAGAGCCGAGATTGCGATCTCCAGCCACATACAGGATTCCATAGATCGTTTATTGGAGAGGACAAAAAGTTAATACTTGGAAGCTATTGAGGATAACCTTCTTCGGATATCAGTCATCGTAATCGCTTTGATCAAATTTCCGGAATATGCAAGTGGATGTAAACAGACATTCCCATCTCAAATGCATTAAAGAAAGTGATTTATGCACCAAGAAGAAAACAAGTGTGATCAAAGGGATGAAACCAAAGGCAAAAGAAAAGAAGCCTTTTGATGCTTCTCTTGTTTTGAAAGATGATGGATCGATTGGATTTGAATTTGCAAAAAAACATTTGCCAAATCAAAATAACAAACTAAAATCCCTATCCAATTGATAGGGATTTTACTATGAAAGAGTATATGCCGAATGATTCGCTGAATGAATTCACTTACTGCTATAATCTTTTCTGATATTGTTCTCCAAAGAAAAGAAAAAGTATATGTGATAAATCCAAACGAAAAAAGTAAAAAATAACAAAAACGCTATAACTAATTTGCTCTTTATAGTTTTTGTAGGTCGTGGGTTTTACTTAATGAAAAAAAGATAGCTTAGAGCACAAAAAAAAACGATTTTCCCTTAACCTGGGCAAAATCGTCTTTTCTGGTGCTTAATTTGAATAAGGTAAATGTAGCTCTTTAAGTCAGGAAGTTCACTTTTCTAAAATCTTCTTCTATTCGTATTTCATCCAGAAGTAAAAATTAATCCAAAAAGTTAAAAAAAGGGTTTGATATCTTCCCTTCTTACTCATAGTCCATATCCATAGTTGTAAAATCTATTTTACCCCAAATGAAAACAACCATCTTTATGGCTTAAGGACAACTTTAATACATCCATCTGTCCTTGTATCAAATACTTCATACCCATGCTTTGCTTGGTCAATTGGAAGTACATGGGTTACAACATCGCCAGGATCTACTTTTCCTTCTGATATTAGTTTATAAAGGTAGGGCATATAAGGAATAACAGGAGCCTGTCCGGTTTTAATATCCACGTTTCTTTGGAAAATATCTCCTAGGGGGAATCCATTATAACGGCCGCCATAAACGCCTGTTATTTGTATGGTTCCCGCCTTACGCACGGCTTGGGACGCAATTACAATCCCTCCCATGGCTCCCCCATGTAATTTAAGACCCGATGCAAGATATTCCATCGGAGTCATTTTGCCACTCATCCCGGAACAGTCAATAACGATATCTGCGCCACCTTTAGTGATTTCTTTAAGGTATTCGCCAGCATTTTCATATTGGGCAAAATTTACGGTTTCGACTTTATTCGTCCTTTTTGCATGCTCTAAACGATAATCGAGATGGTCGACTGCAATCACTCTTTTCGCCCCTTTAAACCAAGCGAATTTTTGAGTAAGTAGACCTACAGGGCCACAGCCTAAAACGATAACCGTATCGCCAGATTTAACACCTGCGTGATCTACACTCCAGAATGCTGTGGATGCTGCATCAGCGAGCAACACCAATTTTTCATCTTCTACCTCGCAGTCTTCTGGGATTTTGAAAGGGGTAAAGTTTCCATAAGGAACACGCATATATTCAGCTTGCCCGCCCGCATACCCACCAGTTGTTTCTGAGTATCCAAAAAAACCACCCATTTCCCCATGAGGATTTGAATTATCGCACTGACTTGTAAGGTCGTGGTCGCAATACCAGCAGCTCCCGCAGCTAACGTTAAAGGGGATAATGACCCGGTCTCCCTTCTTTAACTTAGTTACCCCTGGTCCAACTTCCTCAACAACCCCCATCGGCTCATGACCAATCACATAATCTGTAGGCATATTGGGAATTAATTGATGAATTAAGTGCAAATCGGAGCCGCAAATCGCTGAAGTAGTGATTTTTACAATAATATCATCCGAATTTTTGATGTTAGGGTCATTAACTTCTTTAACCTGTACATTTTTATTGCCCTGGTAAGTTACGGCTTTCATGATGCTTTTCCTCCTTTATTTATTCGGCGTTGCGAACATGCCGAGTCTGTCAGTATCATTCGGGAAAAGATTCATCTCAGCGATACTAACCGCCATATCGGCTGATTTCAAATCTAACTCCACCTGTTTACCTACATCGTTCGGATAAAGCCAGCCCTTCCTGATCATTAAATCGGATAACTCACCATGTAAGTCAATAGATTGCTCCATTTGCTGGTACAATGCTTTTCTCAATGCGGGATTCGCTGTTTCAGATAATGCAATACCATAAGTATGAATCCCACTTTTGATAGAGAGTAGAAAATCTAGCGCGAAAGAGGAATCAGCCATTTCCGGCATATGTTCAGCGCCTTGAGGATCTAAAAAATCCATTTCCATTTAAATTTCACCTCATTTTTCATAGTTTGTTCGGGCTTGTGTATAAAATCCCTTTAGCTCGTTTATAGCAGCTATAGATTGTTGTACGTCTTTTTCCATTAATGCTTTTAAGTCATTGTCAAAGCAGATTCCTTGCATTAATTTTGATCTCATTAAACCTATTGTTTTAAAATTTAAAATTTCATGCGTTTCCATGGTTTCATGAAATGCCAAGCTTTCATTTTCCATACGTTCACCTCCCTAATCTATATAACAAAAATACCTTTCCCAGTTCATCTGTTAGCTATACGGATTATTGACAGATAGGTAGTTTACTTCCCAAAATACACGTTACCTTTGCAAATGATGATGTATAAAAACTTTTGTATTACAAAAGATATGTAGGTGAATTCTCAAAGAAAAGGAGTGAAAAATCATGACGAAGAATTTAGGTCTGCATGAGACTTTAGAGGCGCACGAAATTTTAACTTTCAAGAGTCTTTGTCTAACAAAGTCCTCTACAATGAGCAGTTTAGTGCAGGATACAGAACTACAAAATATTCTATTAAAAGACATGAGCACTGGTACACAAGATATTCAAAAACTGCAGGAAATTCTGACGAATCGAGGGGAACAGTAATGACAAATTTTTTGCAAAATATGGCGGGTATGGGTGGAATGACTGATCAGGTTATTGCAACGGACTTCTTAATATCCGCAAAATCAGGAATTAGAAATATTGCATTTGCCATTACGGAAACAAAAACACCTGAATTGAAAGCAGCCTTAAGAGAACAGCTTCGTGTAGCTGTAGAAAGACACGGAGAGATAAGTAACTATATGATTTCAAAAGGTTACTATCATCCACATGATTTAAGTGAACAATTACAAGTTGATTTAAATACAGCAAATACAGCCCTAAACCTTCCGCAACAATAAAGTCAACTCATGGATGTGAAAACAGACAGATTACACAGAGGTACGGGCAAATAGAAAAAAAGCAATGAATTTCTCAAATTAGAGATACATTGCTTTTTTTAGTGGTATATTATAGCAAGTTCTTATAATAGTAATGTAGATGATCCAATCTATAATAAGCTGTTGTGTTTTACTAATTTTACTTCTTTCTTAATATGTTTAAATCGATTTCTTCATGCCACACATACATAGTTCTTAACCGCACTTTCAAACCGAGCTTTACCGCAATTGTCACAGCGACCACTAACGATGTCAGGATACGCTTCGTAGTCATAAATAATTATGCTGTCATATTCCTTTTTTTCTTCTGGAATTTTTCCTTCACTATTTTATTTGATTATATATATTCTACGAAAGACGGAATGCGGAGCTTATCAAGACCTTAATTATAAAAACCCTAATAAATAAAGGAGAGCACATATTAACGATGTATAATATGTACTCTCCTTTTATCTTTTAATGAACTAACGCACCTGCTAGTTCCATAAGAAAAGAGCTGATCGTGATCGTCACAGCTCATTAAAGCTATAGTACCTTTGGGTGGATTAATCAAGTAACCTTCTATTGATAAATACGTACACAATTGTTAATAAAATCAACATAGCAATGATAAAAACCGTTAATTCATAAGGATAGTCAATAAAACTATTGACGACTACTAACAATCCTAACAGTAGAAAAAAGTTCCACCTGTTACTGTGCCTAATAAGGACTTATTTTTTATCATCTTTTCATTAAATCCTGCTAACAACCAGGTTTGCTTTTTCACAGCTACTAAGTACGACACAAGTAAAAGAGCTATACCAATTACCAATAATCTTTAATCCACCTTTTCACCCCCAAAGGACACTTTATTTCCGGATACTTTTTTATACGAACTAAAAAGGTAAAAGTCCCCTTTTTTGAACTAACCTGCACCGATAGTTGCATAAGAAATAGTTGCCTTAAAGAAAACTCCAATCTTCAGCTAACGCACGACCCAATAATTTAATTGGAAATCTTCACAATATTAATTAACAAAAATACATCCATTTTCCCTTTAAATTAGAAGCTTATGGTGTAAACGTGTTTAGTAATTAAAAGAACCGGGTAATAGTAGTTTTGGCATATAAAAAATAGGAGGATTAGATTATGAAGGGGTCACTCGATACATATAAATTTCTGGAATTCATCCAAGAAAATAAAGCGGATTTTGAAGATTCATTATTAAACGAAGCATCTAATGTGAAAGAAAAAATCGAAGAAATTTTAACGATCGGTAATATTAACCTGATAAATAATGCCCATAGTCTGATTCAATACATTATTGAGGGTAAAGAACAAGAACTTCAATCATTTGCTAAGCAAGAAGGTATAGCTTGGGCGACACACGCAATACCATTATCTTTCAAATTAGAGTGGGTGCAAGCCATTCGAAGAACCTTGTGGAAGTTCCTACAAGAATATAATGAGGTAACGAATAAGGCTTTAACTGAAGAATTTTTTTCGGTAGAAAAACAGGTAAATAATCAAGTAGACAGGTTTTTAAATGTTTTTTTTATCACCTATTCTCAATACAAAGATTCATTGATAATGGCTCAAAAAGAATTGGTTGAAAATCTTTCGGTACCAATAATACCAATAACACCCACTATATGTATTTTACCTTTAATTGGTGCGGTTGATCTTTACCGAACGAATATTCTCGAGGAAAAAGTTTTAATAGAGATTGGAAAATTACGTATTCAAACATTGATTATGGACTTATCTGGAATTATGGAAATGGAGCCTGAAGTAATTGATCATTTAATGAAGATTATTGACGGCACTTCATTAATGGGATGTACCACTGTGATTACCGGGTTAAGAGCTGAAGTGGTTAGAAAAATGATAAACGTAGGAATAAGATTACATGAAAAAGCACAAACATTGGGAACTTTACAACAAGCATTGAATAAATACTTATTAAGTTAAACACGGAGAATCTTAGAGGTTGGTTGCTTTGCCGACTCTTTTTTTAATTGGCTATATTCTGACCAACTGTCTAAATATTTGTTCCTGCCCCGCAGTTACATCTCGGTATAAAAACTATAGTGAGGGTATTTAGTATTCATTTTCATCTTCAACTAAAAAATGCCCGGTTTAGTAGCATAAAGAAAGAGCTGACAAAACAAACTGTGAAACAAAAAAACCTCTATTAATTAGAGGTTTTTTTAGAACTATCTTGCATAACTTTATCAATAGCTGAGATAGTAGATTCTATATCGTCACAGGTTTCGATAATTTGTGTATCCAAATGTGTTAGTTCATAACAATTATTGTCATAGCATACAGACAATAACGATCTACCATTATTGTTTTTGAAAGTTAATGTTATTTCACAGTTAGTATACTGTTTTAAGGTTTCTAACATTGTTTTAATGTGTTCTAAGGACATATCGTTTTAGTCTCCCTTTTATTACAGAGGGAAGATGACTAAGAGAAGTCTGGAGGTGCCCCATATAATTCTAATTTTAACTCTAATTAACTATAACATACTAATGATTAAAAGTATTGTTATTCGATGTAGCTATACAGTACGAATACACTACACTTGTAACAAACCTGCTCCTTTAGTGCCATAATAAAAAGACTACCTCAGCAACCTTTCTTATTGAATTAAAGCCTCGTTAGTTCAACAAGAAAAATGACCGCAGCAGCAATCATTATCTTTAGTCCCGTTCAAAAGTTTAACACTTACATACCATTAAATGATTCCCATCAGGGTCTTTGAAATTAAACCAATGATTATGCATAATTTCTGTTGTTAATTCCACTTTTCTTCCCTTAATATATTCATATGCTTCTTCTATTTTATTACTGTTAAAATGAAAAACTGGAGTTTTAAAAATATTTTCCTCTGAATAAATCTTGCTATCTAAAACAATCCCTATTCCGTTCATAGGTACAATATATAAGTGACCGTATAATATCTCACCATCTGCTGCTAACCCCAATAAGTCACAATACCATTTTCGAGCTTTTTCAATATTACTTACGGGAATAAAAATTGTTCCGATTTGATTTAATATGGGGTTCATATTTCTCACTCCTAAACCGAATTTGTTAAATAAATTCATTCGCTTTAAGTTTTATATTCCCTTCTTTATTCGTAACCTGCCCCGTTAGCTGAATAAGAAATGTCATATGTAACCATCAAAGAAGTTGTCCATATAAGATACAGGATAAGATAAAAATAATTAACCCAACTATCAGTAACTTTACATGGATTGATTTACTTTTCTTTTGTTCACTCTTCTTATTTTTCGTGTCTATAATCCACATATTAATGACGCTAATAAACATAAGTAAAATACCTAAGAATGCAAGTAAATAAAATAAAAAATCCTCCATCAAATTCACCTCTATTCCTATATTACCCAAACACACCTTCTTCAACTAAACTGCCCCGTTAGTTGCATAAAGAAAAAGCTGCCTTAAAGACAGCTCCGATCTTCAGCTAACACACCCGTTAGCTGCATAAGAATATAGCGTTCCTTCGTTTGACGAAACGCCCCCTTTAGCACAATAAGAATAACTCATCAAATGGTTATTAAGGCGATAAACAACTTTAGAAAATTATATAAATATTATCATTTAATCATCCGACAGAAACAAGTCTTTTATATTATTATAGTGCACATCACTTAATACACTTGATATTTCAGTAATGGTGAACTTTTCAGGTGTTTGAACCCAAAGACAGACAACCCCTACTATACCTGAGATGATATATTCCAACCCAACTTCAAATTTAACAGAATCATTAAAATTAAAATCCTTTGTCCCAATAACAATATGGCTTTTAATCAATTCCTTTAATTTTACTGACAAATTCGCTTGTCCATGTTCCTTTAGCATCACTTGGAAAAATTCCAACTCTTTCTCCATACTCTGAAATAATGTCTGTATCATTAGTATAAAATCATTCTTCTGTATAGAATAGATGTCTTGGTGATCACTCGATATGCTTTTTTCTAACCTCTTAAAAGTTTCTTCATACAGCTTTTCCATTAAATCTGGCTTATCAATGTAATGTAAATAGAATGTGTTTCTATTTATCATAGCTTGGTCTGCAATATTTTGTATGGTGATTTTTTCATAGCCTTTCTCTTTAATAAGGGCAAGAAATGCATCCCTTATTGCTTTTCTAGTTTTTTGTATTCGTAAATCCATTTCTTCCTCCTAAATAATAGTCAGTAATAGTCATATTGTCGCTTAATTATCATTATGTTATATAATAACCATTGTATAAATTATATACTAGTTTTACTATAAAAACATAAATACTATTCTTTAAATGAGGAGTGACGTAAGATGAAAACATTTGTTATTATTGGCGCTGGAAAAGGCTTAGGGCTCTCACTAGCTAAATGTTTTGGCAAAGAAGGGTATCAAGTTGCATTGGTATCTCGTAATGCTGAGAACCTTCAAGATTTAGTTGATATATTAAAACAAGAAAATATTGAAGCTTCTTATTATGTTGCAGATATTTATAATAAAGAACAAATTGAACAAGCGATTCATGCGATTAAAGAAAAATATGGGCAAATTGATGTGCTGGAATTCAGCCCTGTGGCAGGAAACTTTCCTCTAACCACTGTATTGGAATTGACGGTTGAGAATGCCAGAGACCAATTTGAAGGCTATGTTGCCAGTGCTATTAATGTCGTAAATGTAGTTTTGCCGGATATGCTGACTAAGAAGGAAGGTGTTCTGCTGTTTACAACTGGATTGTCTGCGATGTATCCTGCTCCAATGATGGGAAATGTCGGTATTGCAATGGCGGGCTTACGGAATTACATTTCCAACCTTCATACTGAGCTTTCACCTAAAGGCATTTTCGTTGGTCATCGATCATTAGGTCTGTTTATTAAGGAGCCTGGCGTGGGCACATTTGACGATCCAGACGTGATTGCAGAAATGTGGTACCAAGCTTATACAGAGAAAAAAGTATGGGAAGAAGAGTATCCAAAGGGTGTTACTCCTGAAACAGTCAAATTTTAATATAGGAATTACAGTAAAAGACAGACGTTTGTCTGTCTTTTTTATAACTACATATCCTATATAAAGAGTATTTAAAGTTCTCCAGTAATATTTTATTAAACTAAACTGCCCCTTTAGTTCATTAAGCAAAAAGGCCACCAAATGGCAACCCCGGTTCTCAACTAACGCACCCGATAGTTCAACAACATACTCTTTCGTAAAAGAAAAATGAATCGGGCGGCTTTTTTGGGGGTTCGATTTCCCATAAGGGTGCCCTAAAGCTTCTGTCCCACTAGCTTTATTCTGCCCTAACTACGCTTTCGAAATTACTTTTGTGGGATCCGTCACAAAAAGGTTTATTATCGGAAAGTCCACATCTGCATAGGGAAAAGGCTTCTTTTGTTTCAATTTTATTCCCTTCACCATCGACTAGCTCTACATTCCCTGATATACGTAATGAACCATTATCATTAACTTTAATAGTAGCTATAATAAATCACCTCTTTTTTTAAACATTTTTGCCAAGGGGGAATAACTTTAAACGATAAATAAGTTCTACTT
Source organism: Peribacillus sp. N1 (assembly GCF_054600815.1). NCBI lineage: Bacteria > Bacillati > Bacillota > Bacilli > Caryophanales > Bacillaceae > Peribacillus > Peribacillus sp. N1. The sequence continues at coordinate 1,190,334 of NZ_BAAHZO010000001.1, forward strand.
CCTCAATATTATTTGATTGACATCTGCAATTACCAAAAGAAGAAGTGTTATACCAATAAAAACACACCACATTTTATCTCCCTCCCCCTTCTTCAATTCTTGAACTTCTACCATTGATTCAACAAGTTTATTTAAAAGTTCTTTTGCTCGAAGAAGTAATCTTACCCCCTCCAAGGTTAAATTAAGACTTTTGGATCTCAATCAAATAAAATGACGCCTAGCTCTTCTTCCATTTGTTTGAGTTGTCCGCTCAAAGGGGGTTGAGCAATATTTAATTTCTTTGCAGCTGTCGTGATCTTACCTTCTTCTGCTATTGTGACAAAGTATTTTAACTGTCGAATATCCAAGATGAAACCTCCATCATACCTAAAAGATATAGAAAAAAGATAAAACAGATATTTTAAGTTTGGTAAGCTTGATTTGTGTTAGAACATCAGTGCGACAAATCCCGACGGAATAAGGCAAACTAAAACCTAACTTCTGTGATTTGGAATGGTTCACCTTCCCAAATGTAAACTGCAGACCTTTTCTGTTGAATCCTAACTAAACTATCTGCCCAGAATGTATTATAAGTTTCTAGAAGCTTTCCATCCTACTTAGTTATTTTATGCTTAATATGAATGTACAAAAAGAGAAAAGGGATATATAGATACACAAAGTAAAAAGCAATGTTTGAATACATTTCATTCAATCGCTCTATTTGACTCCTCTCTTTGAGCACATTAGCTATAATAAAGAATAGGATCAGTACAATGAACAGACTTATACGTTGTTTCACATTTATTACTTTCTTAATAGTACGACAACCTGCCCATATTTTCACACTGATATTGGGCAATATGAGAAGTAACCAAATTGAAACAACGATAAATTCGACTCTTTCTATTAGAGGGAATTTCGCAATTTTCATTTGAGCTAATGTTGGCCATATTGTATGGTTTAATTGTCCTTCACTAAAGAAAACAAATGTGATGAGTGCTACTATTAGATAAAGTAAGCTTGAGAACAAAAGTCCAAAATGGGCCCATTTTTGTGATCTGTTTGGATTTTTTATGAATGGGTAGAACATGAATAAGGTCTCAAAGCCAACATACTGAAACAACATAGCTTTAGAGGATGATACGATTTCCTTCAGAGAGTGGTTAAAGACGGGTAATAAATTGTGAAAATTGGCAAATTCCAACGAAAAAAAATTAAGGGGAAACAGGATAAAAAAAGGTATGATAGTTCCCCAGAAACACATTCCAGTAATCACGCGGAATCCACCGGATACAACGTAATAAATGAGGACTAGAAGAATGAGGCTTATTTGCCAGGTCTTCATTAAGGGAAACAGCCAAACTTGAACAACTTCAATATAAACACGGAAAACAATTAGCGCTAATATAAGAAAGTAGAAAATCAAGAAAATGTTGAACAGTCCGCCAATCCATTTTCCAAAGCAAAATTTGTGAACATGTATGACATCATTTTTAGCAATTCCAAGAATACGATAGATCATCCAAACTAGTACATGAATGCTTATACTTGATAAAATGATGGATATCCATGCATCATAACCTGCGTCCTTCGTTATATCTCGTTGAAAACTCATGATTCCTATGCCAATAATATTCGTGTAGATCAGAAAGAAAACGTAAAAGGAAGATACTAAATGTCGTTCGTCTAGTAATGATTTCACGTGGCTCCTCCTCTTATCATGCAGACTTACTCTTCAATACCTGTATTTAGGATGTCAATATTTGTGTGTACAGTTGTTTTTACTTCTGGGTATATGTCCATAAACCGTTGATAGTCCCAATTTCTTGTGTTGGCCCTAACCTTTTCTCCCAACCCAATGGGATCTACATTGTATCCTTGTGCCAGTGAAATTAAATGTTGGACCTCTTCCTTAAAGTGTTCATTTAAATTTCGTTCCAATTTTACAATATCTTTTTCTTTTTTCAAATCAAACCAGGATGATGCTTTTTCAATCTCTGCATGGATGGTTAAATCGATGAATATACTCGGAATGCCTTCGCTTTTCTCAACCGTATATGTAGTTTTTGCATCCAGGTTTTTCAAGAGAATAAAACCTTCCTTTTTATTTTGCGTGATTTTGGTTTTATATTGTCCATTTTGAGACCCATCAATTAATGTTTTTAGAATTAAGGACTGTCTTAAATTAATATGATTTATGTACTTCCCGTTTTTTAATAAAGCTAACCCGTCAATTTTAATTTGATTTTCCTCTAGGATAAGGTAAGGTAAAATTTGATCCCTCCCTTCTTGATGAAAATTTTTCAAAAACATGTGCAGATTCATTTTTGGCAAATTACCACTTTTAATGTTTTGATTGATTTTTTCACTTAAATGGAATGAAAGATTCACATGTTTACTGGATTGAAGTATATCTTCGGCTGTGTTTTCAGCAATGCCCAACTGCATTCGACTCGCCGTTCTTGGATTTCGGGCAAAATTAGTGATAACATCTTCGATCCCTTGTCTGGCATATTCCTTGCCGAACAATATAAAATCTAATTTTCCTGTCTCAATAGGATAGGCTGATTTTGCATTCATTCTCGGGAGTATGTCTTCATTTGAATCAGACACCGTTTTATAAATCTTCAATTTGATATTATCCTTTTCTGCGAAAGTAGGATAAAGAGCAATTCCTTTAACTTTGCCTTCTTCCCGATCATATCCTAGAGCTTCAATTATCTGAACTTCATCAATGATCCTCTCATGTATACCACACCCTGATAAAAAGAAAGTTAAGCTAAAAGTTATCAGAAAACATAATTTCATTTACTTCACCTTTATTATCCTTTCCTGATTATTCATCAAAATCACTTTTCTTTTTTTTGTGATTATGTGGGTGGTATCTCAAAATTGATTTAGGACGTAAATAATTTGGCCTTTTGGATGTTTTACTATAAGAGGAACGGATCAGGCTGTCCGTTAAATCCTCTGGCCTAAAAGGATAGAATGGAACGGTATAGGGTGTTCCTAAAGATTCTAACCGTGTAAGGTGAATGAGTAAAAAGGCAATCCCGATAACGATACCTAATCCCCCCCAAATAGATGCGAAGAGAATTAAAGGAAAACGCAAAAAACGTATAGTGTTCGACATTTTATAAATTGGGGTAGTAAAGGAAGCTAAGGCAGATAAGGCGACTATAATGAGTAAGACATTACTTGTAAGGGACGCCTCAACTGACGCTTGGCCGATAACAATACCGCCCACTATTCCCAATGTTTGTCCTACCTTTGTAGGTAACCGGACTCCCGCTTCACGTAATAGTTCAATCGTGAATTCCAGAAAAATCACCTCTAATACCGGCGGAAACGGAACATTATAACGAGAAATACTAAGTGAACCAAATAAATCGTTTGGAATCATCTCGTAATGGTAAGTGATAACGGCTATATAAATAGATGTTCCAAAAATGGAGAAAAGGACACTGCATACCCGTATAAAACGAAAAAAAGATCCAAGAATCCATGGGAGAAAGTAATCTTCAGGTGAACTAAAATAATCAATGATCGTAGAAGGACCTGTAATGACATATGGCGACCCACTACTTAAAACAGCTACTTGTCCGTTAATAAGAGCTTGAACCGTCCTATCCACACGTTCAGTTGGAAGAAGCAAAGGAAACGGTGTAAGGGAATTATCTTCTATAAATTGATGCAGCTGAGAAGTATCAAAAATGACATCAAAATCAATATCTTGAAGCCGTTGGGTCATGGTATTAACATGCTGCTCACTCGTAATCCCATCAATATGAGCAATAATAACTCGAGTATTTGAAGTAGAACCAATGTTTACTTCCTTCGTAATTAGATCAGTTGTATTTATTTGTTGTCTTAATAAATGTATATTTACATCAATATTCTCAAGAAACCCAATTTGTGGCCCCACCACACTAAACTCATTTTCAACGTTATTTTGTTCACGCAATCCAGCTTTATCATTAGATAAGAGAATTAAAGCAACCCTTTGATCATTTTCCTTCATTTGAAGTATCGCATACCCTTTAAGTAACTTTGATTCAGCTTCGTTCCGATTATCCGTTATTACAATATCTTCTATTGCGATGATTTTCTTTATGTCATCAATTTTCTCTAGCCTGTCTAGTTCAAAAGGGGTCTCTCGGAAATTCATTAAAATTTTCTGTTGGAGTTGTTGTTGATCGACCAGTGTATTGTAGTAAGAAATGATTAAATGTCCCGATTCATCCGTAAGTGGAAATTGTTTAAAATCACTGGATTTTTTAACCTTAGCAAACAGCTGGCCAATATCTTGTGAATTCTCAGTCACGGCCTGTTTGTCTTTATTATTTCTAATCTTTCGTTTTTTGAAGAACATCTAATCACCTCCCTATTACAAAGGAATTCATATCCTTCTATATTATGTAAAGTCATCCCCATTTTTATGTAAATCCGTTTTATAATAAGTGAAAACTTTATCCTCTCCAGTTTACATAATATAAATATAGCTTAAAGTAAGCAAAGGACCATGATCCTAATAGAAATAATCCCTGTAGGGCGAGGGTAGGACAGCAAAACACAAATTTACAAAGTTAAAACTTTTTCAAAATAAAAAGAGCCAAAAGGCTCTCTTAAATCATCGAATGGAGTTAAAATTTTAATGCTCCCCTCAATTTTATATCTAATTCAGGATACTCATTTAAACCGGTCCATACATTAACCCAACCCTCATTTTGTTCAAACAGTTTGCTTATTAGTGTATCATCATTTTCTTTCAAACCTTTTTTAAACTTCATTGATTTATGCCCTCATTATCTACTATTTCAGTATAATCTTAAATCAGTTTCTTGATCATTCTATTTAAGCTGAATTAAATATGGAAATATGAATGTCATAAATTTTATACGAAGATCAAATTTGCTTTTTATTTACCTCAAGTGTACAACATTCAAAGTCCTTTAAAAAAACAATAAACTTGCAATTAGATTCAGAGGTCACTTTCGAAATCTTAAAAATTCCTTTAAAAAAATTTAATACAAACAAATATAGGAAATAATCTAAACATAATAATAGGCTGATGAAATTTATGGATGATCTTGTCGATATTACTAAGCGGGCTTGCCACTTGTTTTGCATACTCCGGCAGCATTTTCAAAATCATGTCCATTACGGCCGCTTGCCCGAACTGTTCAAAAGCTTCAGCGATTTTCTGCTTGGCTTCAATTTAATACTTATCGGCATCCGCTTCAGTAATCTGTTTCATCTTGTTGGCAGAGGCTGCCTGCTCTACCGCATAACGGTCGGCATCGGCCTTTTTCTTCACTTCTGAATCATATTGCTTTTCACGGCGTAGGATTTCTTTTTCCTCCAGCTCAATTTGCTTCTGACGTTCAATGATCCTGATTTGCATTTCCTGTTCTGTTACTTCCTGTTTGGATCTGGCCGTTTCAAGATCGTAAGCTTGGTCAGCCCGTGCTTTGGCAATATCCTGCTCACGCCGGAATTCCGCAACCTTTAGCTTGTTGATTTTTTCGGCTTCTGCTATTTCGGTTGCCCTTTCAAGTTCGGCACGCTGGGCTTCCTTCGAAGCTTCGGCTCGCTTGATTCGCGTCTCTTTCTCTGCCTCGGCGGTAGCTATATCGGCATCCCTTTTCACTTGGGCAATCCTTGGCTTTCCGAGCGATTCAAGATATCCATTTTTGTCTCTTTTAGTTAACCAATTTATGTCCATAATTTATGTACACAAAAAGAAATTTTATATACCTTATGTATAAGATATTTACCGGTTTGTCCAAAATGTGTTCATAATTTCCTCTCTCTTTTATCCATTTTATTGTCCAAAGCTTCTTGGCAATTAAACTCTAAAATGAAGTTTGGTTCTTGAAAGCTTTTGTGTTACCACACTATTGTAAAATAAAGTTGATTGAACAGAAAAAGCCAGAGACTTGCCACAAAATCATATAACAAGGCTCTGTAAGGTTATTTAATTTTTATTTATTCAAGTTAGATAAAAAGCTACTTTCGATCTTTCCTGTATCTAACATTATCAACTGTTAATGGCACTAAATGTGCCTTTGGCATACTTTAATATCTAGCAACTAAAAGATTGCTCGTTTGTTCTACTTCTAATTTTTCTATAGTACTACTAAACTTAGATTTTATGGTATTGGAGTTGGATAAGCATGTATGTTTTATTACATATTTCATATAGGATTTTCACTAGACTTAGAGCTTAGAAATAGTGAAAAATTAAGCACGAGGCGCTGGCCGATAAAAAGAAGAGAGCATCTGTAAACTACACAGCTACCCTCCTGATTTTCGCCAAGATCCATTATTAATCTCGTAATTCTGTACAATGAAGTATTTAATCTACCGGACGGTCATCAAAATCATAGTCTACCGTGCCAGGAGCTACACGTGCATTTGTTAATGCCGGAGTTTCCGGACGGGCAATTTGATACACACTGGCACCGACAATTTCAGCTGCTTGCTGCAATTTTTCTTTCGATATCTTATCCAGTGTATCTGTAGGCTGGTGATACCAAGGCTCTACAGGGGAATGGATAAACAAGGCGGATGGAATGCCAAGCTCATGGAATGGTTGGTGGTCACTCCTGCCCAGCTGTCCATAAGGAATCGCAACATCCATCGTTCTGGCCCCTGCTGAGGAACCAAGGTCCGTCACAAGGTTTTTCATTCCATCAATGGTATACATAATCAAACCACCTGCAGGATTATCCTCGCCAGCATCACGTCCGCCTATCATATCCATTTGGAAGTGAGCCACCATGCGGTCTACATCCTCTTTGGGAAGGGAATCTGCATAGAAGGATGATCCAACGAGCCCTCTTTCCTCAGATCCGAACGTGAGGAAGCGAATTTCAGTGTCAATTGGCGTTTTGGCCAGGATCCTTGCCAGTTCCAGCACAGCTGATACACCCGAAGCATCATCGTTTGCACCAGGGCCGCCCGGGACAGAATCATGATGGGCTCCAACAGTCACGATTTGACCATTATCCTTATTGGCTTTTGGTTTTAGGGAAGCGATGACATTGTAGGATGTCTTTTCGATTCTTTCAGCTTTTCCCACTTCCAGAGTGGACGTGATTTGTTTAGTTTTAAGCTGTTCGACCAACTCTAACCCTAGGGCTTGGGTAATGGCTACAGCAGGTATATTTTGCCCCGCTGATACTTGTCCGAAATTATTTCCTGATGGTGAGTTGTTGTACATTAAAACGCCAACCGCTCCTTTATTTAGGACATTCTGAACCTTTTCAACAAAGGTAATGTCCCCACGTTCAACTAGTGCAATTTTCCCAGATACATTTTCTCCAACTTCCTCTGGTTTTGCTTTTCCAACATTAACAAGTTCGGCCGTTACCTTCCCGCTGATACTGCCGCTAATGGCACGCGGTGTTCCTCCTAAATCACTTTCACCAATTTTCACTTTTACATTTTGCACCGTATCATAGATGGGAAAAGGCTGAACCTTTGTTTCAAAACCAAGACTCTTAAACTGACTTTCTATGTATTTGACTGCACGGAGCTCCCCTTCTGTACCAGCAGCCCTCGGTTGTTCTGATAGATAGGCAATCGTATTATACATATTTTCCGCACTAATTTTTTTGATAACTTTGTTATCAAAAGCTGTGTCAGACTGGGCATTTGTTGCCCCGTTTGTTTGTGCATATACTGTACCAGTTGATAGAACCATACCCGCAGCTAATAGTACTGTTAGTGATTTTCTATACATATAATCCCTCCTTCTCCATAATATTCCTAATTATGCATTTAACTGAATAGTTTGTAAATGAGTCATTAGTCTTTAAATTCCAACTATCAATCGGTGTCTGACACCCGCTCTCTTAGAAAGGAAGTCTTATTAGAATCCTCACTATTAATTATAGCAGTTAGCTCATGTCCCGTTGATTTGGTTACTAAGTGAAAAAATCGAGAAATTTATTCACTAAACAATAATTCTGAGTATAGTTAAATCAGTAATTAATGAATCCTAATCATAAATTACATCACCAATAGTTTTGAATATTGCGTGTCTTTCGCTTGAAAAAATGAGTCCCATTTTAGCTAGATCCTGCGAGGCTACCCTCTGTACTTCCTGGGAAAACTTTTCACGGTTTTTATAAATTTCCTCGACTGTCATCGAACCAAGTATGGAACGAAGATGTCCCTCGTTGTAACAGGGTTATATCGCGGGAGAAATAAAAGAATCTATATATGGTATAAGGAGTATTCATTAAACCCAAATGTTTCTGGGAGAAATAAAACCTAAAATGTATCTTTTCCCGAAAGGCGTTAAGACAAGGTTTCATCCTATTATAGTTTCAATTTTCGAACCACATACTCACTATTTATTCTTTTGTTATTTTTCTTATTATAAATCCCTAAAAGATTTTTCTAGAATTAGAGTGAAAATAAACAATAGGTAGTAGATATTATTGTGTAGTACCTTAGAGTATTTATTTTATGAAGCCATAAAATTTATCATAAGCATGGGGGAATATTAGGTCTTAGTATTCAGTCGTTATAAATGGTGTACCCATTGATCGCCCAACCCCTTTAGTCAAAAGAAAAAAGAGAATCCAAACAACTCAATGTTTTCTTTAACAAACGCGCCCATAGTCACAAAAGAAAGAGGATATAGCATTCTGGTTAATACAAAGATGTAAATTCACTTCGCCTTTTGAAAGTAAAGGTTAGTGGGTGGTAAGTTTAATTTAACCTAAATGATTAAACACGTAGGTGTTTTTTTATATGTTGGATTTTATACGAGAGCGTAAAGCACAAAGTATTTCATGTTCCTCGTTTTCAATAATGGCAGCCACTACGTTGATAACTTTTTTCATGGAATCCTCCTATAGTGGTAATACATTGTTATCATATCATTTTTATTTAAAAGAAATGTAAAAAGGTGTTTACCCATTTCTATTTTTGTATAATCAAGTTATACAGTAATCAGAGGTAGCTTGATAAAGAAGCTATATTACGGAGGTGAAATATGAGCAAGTATGATGCTTTCTATAACTATTTAAAAAGCACCTGGTGGGCAAATGGAGGGTATATTCAATGAGGCAGGATGGAAAGTTCAAAGTGTAGTGTTAGGTGAGTATGTTGAATTTATAAGATGAAAATTTACATAACGCGAACTAAAAAAAATGTAGAAGTGAATGTGGAGGCTGTTAATTAAACTATTAGGGTAAGGTAGGTACGCAATTTTCTTGAATTAAGGTATGAGTGGTGGATTTTAATGAAAATAGTAAACAAATTACCAAAAAGTAACCAACGTTTACATTTGGACCTAATTAAAAATGGATGGGTTCCGATGAAAGAACCTAAGAATTTAATAAGTGCTATTTTGTTATCTATCCCTTTAATGATTGTCGCTGCCATTATCTCTATTGGGATAATAAATATCTTTTCCAATATTTATTTAAGCGACTTTGGACTGACATCAAGTTCAATATCAATAACAATTAACCTAGGTATTATTTTTTTGCTAGTCTTCCTTTTAATACTTCACGAATTACTTCATTTGATTTTCATTCCTAATTTTATTAAATCAGAAAAAACATATGTAGGACTTACTCTTTTCGGGGGTTTTGTGATAACGGAAGAAGAGATTTTAAAATCAAGGTATATCTTCATTACAATTGCTCCCTTCATGATTATTTCAATAATTTTCCCATTAATATTAGGTGTATTTGGACTATTAACACCGCCACTGAAATTTTTGATAATTCTAAACTCAATGGCATCATCAGTTGATATACTTAATCTCCTACTTATAATTAAACAGGTACCGAATAATGCAATTCTGAAAAGTAATGGACCATACACTTATTGGAAAAAATCACTTAAATAAGAAAACTGTAAATAGAAAGTTTCCTTATTATTTAAGTGAGATTTTTTACAATATTCGGCAAAATATAAGTACTATTTGATTTATACAAAAAGCTCGGTTAGTCAAAAAGCCGAGCTTTTGTTACTCTATTTTTTCCATTTTTTAAAGCATTCATAATAACATTCGTAAATATTTTTCGAAGTTAACTCCTTCTACTTTAGGAATTTGCTCCAAGGAGGAATCATTGATAGCCTCTGTCAGGAATGCCACTGCGAGCTGTACGGATTTTTCTAGGTTCTCTCCACGCATCATGCTTCCCATAATCACAGATGCAAATAAATCACCAGTACCTGAATAGCTTTCACCGTTATACTCCGTCGCACTATAAAAGGTTCTACTTCCGTCCAAATACATATTTCCGATAAACTGCTTCTCTGAATCTGCTGACGGTGGATTCATTCCAGTGATGATAACCTGAGCTCCCGTTTCTTGCTGCAACATATTCCCGGCTTCTTCTATCGCTTTAATATAGTCCTCTTCGTTTGAATAGCTATGCAGCTTTTCATAAGACAATCCGGTTAATAAACAGCACTCTGTAACATTTGGTGTAATGACATCTGCACGCTTCACCAGTTCTCTCATAAGTACCAGTAATTCATCGGTAAAAAGTTTATAGACTTCTCCTATATCCCCCATTACTGGATCAACAAGTAAAATGGTTTCTTTCGTATAAAATTTATCTAAAAAATGGAAAATGTTATTAATTTGCTCTTCACCAGTAACGAAGCCGGTATAGATTCCATCAAAGGTTACATTAAGCTTGCTCCATTCTTCTATGAAGTATTTCATTTTGGATGTAAAATCTTCACAAAAAAAACTTGGATATCCGGTTTGCGCAGTCAATATGGCCGTTGGTAAAGGGCATGCCTGCACGCCCATGACCGAAAGAACCGGAATTGCAGCTGTTAATGAACATTTTCCAAAAGATGATAAATCCTGTAGTACAGCAACTTTTTTCATAATAACCTCCATATGGCCTATCCACTTTAAACTTTATTTATCTTATCATAAATCAGCTAAAAACAGTCATCTCCTCTCTCTTTTCAATACGTATAATATCTGTATTTTTTATCAACTGACCTCATAGTTTTTTAATATATTGACACTTTTATAGACACCAGTCTTTTGCTAAAATCATAGGAAAATTCTAGTTAGGAAGGTTTACAGATATGCAAAATACACAAAGTTATTCAAGGTCAAGTCAAAAAACTATGGATTTAATTATTACCGCAATGTTGATTGCACTTGTGTTCCTATCTACTTTCTTTTTGAATATTAAACTGCCAATTGCCGCAAATGGAGGGTTAGTTCATCTAGGAACAGCTATGCTTTTTATTGCATCTATTATATTTGGTCCTAAAAAAGCAGCTCTTGCTGGTGCGATAGGAATGGGGTTATTTGATATAGTTGGAGGGTGGACATTGTGGGCACCTATCACCATTGTGGCGCGTGGTTTGCAAGGATATATAGTTGGTAAAATCGCTTGGTCAAAGGGTCGCAACGGTACTAGCATTGCTTTCAATGTAATAGCAACAATCGTTTCCATTCCATTTATGATAGCTGTTTATTATATTGGTGAAGGGATTCTATACGGTAATTGGATTGCACCTTTAGCTTCGATACCTGGAGATCTCGTTCAAAATATATTAGGAATTATCGTTGCCGTTCCAGTTTGTGTGGCTTTGAAAAAGGTTCCTTATTTTAAGTAAATTCGCAAAAATAAGTAAAAAGCTTTTTTCTATTAAAATTTATAACTCAATGCAATTAAGTTCAGATGGTCAAATAGATAAAGTTTTAAGTGCATCCAATATAGGTTTCAAACATTTAGTAATAGCGAAACTAAAAACCAATTTAGGCTTAATTAAAAAGCAAAAAATAAACAACCAATCATCCTTGGTTGTTTATTCTCTATAAGTAAGTCCAATAACCTATCTGTATTGGTAATACAACAGCTTTAATTTCGTGTTGAACAGTATGATTTACCATGTATTTTCTTAATCGTTATTCTTCCTTGCCTGCTGCCATATTCATGTTCGCTTCGACATTCTCCTGGCTGATGGTGGTAAATGGTAAATTTCGTTTTCCTGAGAAATTCTCAAGCAGGTCTTTGACATCAATTCCCGAAGATGCCTTTAATGACTCCTGCAAGGATGCCATTAAATCCGTTGCATATCCAGTCACTTTATTAGCCCCGCCATTTTTACCGCTTCCACCTGTATCCACTACAGTGATCTTGTCGATATTACTAAGCGGGCTTGCCACTTGTTTTGCATACTCCGGCAGCATTTTCAAAATCATGTCCATTACGGCCGCTTGCCCGAACTGTTCAAAAGCTTCAGCGATTTTCTGCTTGGCTTCTGCCTCTGCTACCCCTTTTAACCTGATGATTTCCGCTTCAGACGTACCTTGTGCCCTTTGTGCGTCCGCTTTAGCAAGACCGTCCATACGAACACGTTCCGCTTCCGCTTTCGCCATGGCTTCAATTTTATACTTATCGGCATCCGCTTCTGTAATCTGTTTCATCTTGTTGGCTGAGGCTGCCTGCTCTACCGCATAACGGTCGGCATCGGCCTTTTTCTTCACTTCTGAATCATATTGCTTTTCACGGCGAAGGATTTCTTTTTCCTCCAGCTCAATTTGCTTCTGACGTTCAATGATCCTGATTTGCATTTCCTGTTCTGTTACATCCTGTTTGGATCTGGCCGTTTCAAGATCGTAAGCTTGGTCAGCCCGTGCTTTGGCAATATCCTGCTCACGCCGGAATTCCGCAACCTTTAGCTTGTTGATTTTTTCGGCTTCTGCTATTTCGGTTGCCCTTTCAAGTTCGGCACGCTGGGCTTCCTTCGAAGCTTCGGCTCGCTTGATTCGCGTTTCTTTCTCTGCCTCGGCTGTAGCTATATCGGCATCCCTCTTCACCTGGGCAATCCTTGGCTTTCCGAGCGATTCAAGATATCCATTTTTATCCCGAACATCTTTAATCGTGAACGATACGATGATGAGTCCCATTTTAGCTAGATCCTGCGAGGCTACCCTCTGTACTTCCTGGGAAAACTTTTCACGGTTTTTATAAATTTCCTCGACTGTCATCGAACCAAGGATGGAACGAAGATGTCCCTCCAAGACTTCCCGCGCTTCCTGTTCACGGTCATCTTTTGATTTACCAAGAAATTGCTCTGCCGCTGTGGCGATATCGGTGATTGAACTGCCAATCTTGATTATCGATACACCATCTGCCATGACAGGAACTCCCTGTTCCGTATATACTTCAGGCGTTGAAACCTCAAGCTTGCTTGATAACAAGCTTAGTGGTTCCGCTTGCTGGAACACCGGGAGAACGAATGCACCACCGCCGCGGACGATTTTAATTTTATTTCCTGATTCGTCGATGTGAACATTTTTGCTTCCTAAATAGCTTCCGGTCACGATCAATGCTTCATCAGGACCAGCAGTACGGTATTTCGTAATAAAGACAGCAATAAGTGCGATAAGTAAAAATGCTACAATGGCGACAACAATCCAAATCAAATCAAACATAACTTACCTCCTACCCTTTTTTAATCCTGGTGGGGCATAACATAGACAACCCCATTTTTAACTTCGATGATCAAGACCTTTGAATCCGAAACAATACCTTCATTCTTATAACTTGCCGCAGTTTTCGCGATGCTTCCGCTGATGCTTTCAATCAGGACTTCCCCAAACCCGTCAACCGGGATTGATGTCAGAACCCTGCCGACCCTCCCTCTCAGGTCATTATCATGAAATGTCAAACTTTCTTCCGCTGATGAGATGGGAATCAAAACAAATACATTCAGTAAAGTGACGATAATTAATGAAATGATCAGGGAAATGCCGGCACTCAATCCAGCATTAAGTCCTGAAAGCGATTCAAACAAAAACCCACTCGCAAAAAACACGGTGAAAAAGCTAAAAATGAGAGTTGGATTAAATATATCCGGTAATTCAAGGCCGGAAAATATATCATTAAACAAAATAAATAAGAATGTTAGCCCCCCGAATATAATTAATCCATATAAATAGACTGTTTCTAACGGAACCCCAAATAACTCCATCTTTTTCATCCTTTAGTTTCGATTTCTCCATGCCGCTTACTACTTTAAGGACCTGGGATAAGCGTTTTACCAACAATGATAATATCTGGTTATAATCCCCTCCAATTACTTTGCTTACCATTCATACGAATGACGCATTCAAAAAGTTTCATTTATTTTAAAAGACCATTATTGAAATAAAATTCATAATACCATTGACAGTGTTTACTTAACATATTAAAATTCTTTATATGTTAACTCGTTACATAACTAGGTTTACATTAGGGGGAAGCACGATGAAGGAACGTCATGAGAAGTTAAGAATGATGATGGTTACAGCTTTATTTGCAGCACTTATAGGAATACTTGCCCAAATTACAATTCCACTGCCCATAGTACCGATTACAGGACAGACTCTAGCTGTTGGATTGGCAGCTACGATACTCGGTTCACGTTATGGAACCTCTTCCGTTTTATTATATTTGTTCATTGGAGCAGCGGGTGTTCCTGTATTCGCTGAAATGTCAGGAGGGCTTGCTAAAATATTCGGTCCTACTGGCGGTTATTTATTATCCTATATCCCGACAGTGTATATAACGGGTTTGATATTGGAAAAAACGCGTTTCTCAGTTGCGATGGCTTTCCTTGCAAATACAATCGGGATGATAGTTACTTTGGTCATCGGTACGGTTTGGTTAAAATATATGAGTTCATTATCTTGGCCAGTGGCATTTGCCAGCGGTTTTGCTCCATTTATTATCGTAGGCGTTTTAAAGGCATTCCTTGCATCTTGGCTTGGCATTACAATCCGTTCAAGGTTAGCGTCGGCTAATATGCTGCCCAAAAAAAATGCACCACTTTCCCAATGATGGGTAAATGAAAGAGAGGGTACCGCTAGTGGTACCCTCTCTTTCATTTATATTCAAATTCCGGAACTCTGCATAAAAAAAAGACTCTTAAAAAGAATCTTTTTTACAAGTATTTATTGCGGTCCTATCCCCATAAGTCCGAATATGAATAGCAAATGTATATTATCCCCTTTGCTAACCGTAATCATTTTACTATAGTAACAGTAATTTGACAACTATTGAGGACACAATGAACATGCTACCATTTTATTACAAAAGGAAGAATATAGTAACGGATTTGGTTACTTATTATTCACTTTATATTCTTTTTTCGTACCATCTTCGAAAACGACCTCTAGATCGAATTCTTGATAGTCATCTTTCAAATTAAAAGCTTTTGTCACTTCTTGAATGACTTCCTCATCTGATGAATCTTTGGTGAATGTCAATTTTTCTAAAATCGGGGTCAATTCTTTCATTGCTTCATCACCGTGAACTTCATGTTTGTTAAGTTTGTCCTCGATCGAAGCTTCTGTTTGGGCTCCCATGGTATCATATTCAGCTTCGTATTCGTTATCATTGCCTGTATAATCCACTTCTAATTGAAAATCCTTATAAGTGAAAGGCAGTTTTTCATTATTATCCGTTCCTGTTTCAGGGTTATTTTCCGCTTGATTTTCATTTTCCTGAACTGGCGGGTTTTTCACTTCATCGTTTTCTTCGCCGCATCCAGCCAAAACAAGCATAGCCGCAAACGGGACCGATAATATTTTGATTGATCTTCTCATTAGTTTTTTCCTCCTTTAGTTTGTATACGTTATTTATTTCCTAATAGGGGGATTTAAAACCTCAAG
This sequence comes from Peribacillus sp. N1, assembly GCF_054600815.1. Taxonomy (NCBI): domain Bacteria; kingdom Bacillati; phylum Bacillota; class Bacilli; order Caryophanales; family Bacillaceae; genus Peribacillus; species Peribacillus sp. N1. Next base: position 1,205,980 of record NZ_BAAHZO010000001.1, read on the forward strand.
AATCTCTCAGATACATCATATCAACGAAGTTATTATAGTGGAAGGATATAAAACAATACCGCAAAAAAGTGTGTGACAGACCCTCCAAGCACGAATACATGCCAAACCGCATGATGAAACGGAAAACCGCGCCAAACATAAAAGATGGCTCCAAACGTATAAAGCAATCCCCCTGCAATCAATAACTGGATACCAGCTGAAGGCATCGTTGCTGTAAGTGGTCCCCAAACGATAACGATCATCCACCCCATCGCAATATAGAGAATCGTCGAAAGGAAGAGGAATCTTTTCACATAGAAAGCTTTGAAGACGACGCCTATGATTGCAACTCCCCAAATTATACCTAGCAGTGTCCAGCCGAGTGACCCTTGGATCACAAGAAGCATGATGGGCGTGTATGTCCCGGCAATGAATATATATATGGCTGAATGATCAAAGATTTCAAATATATCCTTCGTTTTGCCCTCTGGAAAACTATGCACTAAAGTGGAAGAAACATATAAAAGAAGCATGGAAACACCATAAATTACTGAAATGACTACATGCCAAGGCGATCCTGTTTGGGCTGAGAATATGATTAAAAACACAAGGGCGGCAATACTTAACAAAACGCCGATACCGTGGGTTATCGCATTGACCACTTCTTCTTTTTTTGTATAAACATGTGTATTAGCCATGTTACAGCTCCTTAATTCCGGCTTAATTTTTTTGTATTCACCTAAAGTATACACCAGTTCTTCCAAGCAATATAGAAAAGTGAATATTAACTTGATTAATACCCACTAATTAGATTATCATCTAATTAGATGATAATCTAATTAGAAAAGGGGGATAAAAGTGCAATTAGAAAAATTGGTCGCTTTCCACAAAACGATTGGTGATGTAACCAGGATTAGGATTATATCCATCCTTGCAAATGGCCCGAAACACGGACAGGCACTTGCGGGAATATTGAAATTGACGGCCCCGACCATATCACACCATTTAACGAAATTGAAGGACATTAATTTAGTGAAGGATCGCAGGGAAAAAAATACGGTATATTATTTTTTGAATGAAGATGTACTGAAGCATTATTCGTCAGCATTACCTAAAATGGTTTCAAATAAGGGGGACTCTAATAATATGGATAATCAAAAGCTGAATTTAGAACACAAAAAGATCCTTGAAAACTTCTATACGCCAGATGGCCGACTAAAAACAATACCAGCACAAAGGAAAAAGAAAATGATCATCCTTCATCATATTGGCAGCCTTCTGGAAAAGGGACGTAAGTATCCAGAAAAAGAACTGAATGAATTCATACAGTCATTCCATGATGATTATGCAACGATAAGGCGTGAACTCATTATCGGAAGCATCATGTACCGTGAAAACAGCATTTATGAGCTGAATCCCCGCGAGATGTGGGCTGACATCGTTTAACGGAAGGATTCTAAATTAAAAACCGGCCTCCCATTTGGAAAGCCGGTTCTTGAGATGCAGTTTATATGGCAAAATGGTGACCGCCGATTATTTTGATTACATCTAATTGTTTCATCCATTCGCTGTCCGAAATGCTAGGATTCCAAAAATACAATGCATCATTTGTATAGCCATGAATCGCCAATGCTTCATTGACAGCTTTCTTGGCGTCATCTCCTGCTGGTTTATTTATACTGCCATCACCAACAGGCGAGAATTGGTTTTTTTGATAGATGACTTCCCGTACCGTATCAGGAAATTCATCGCTATCAAGGCGATTCAAAACAACTCCTGCCACCTCGACCTTACCTCTGTATGGCTCCCCTTTAGCTTCTGCATGCACAAGCCTTGCTAATAATTCTTTATCTTTTTCATTCATTACATGTGGAATAATCAATGTTTTACCGGGCTCGGCAACATTATTTACATTATTATTGACTTCTTTCAACTTACCGATTGGAACACCGTGCTGCTTCGCAATATCCCATATCGATTCACCTTGTTTAATGACATGTTTGGTTGCTCCATCCGAAGCTTTACTGGTCGTTCCCTTAGGAAAAGCTATCCCAAGTATGATGACACTTAGAGTCATTATCACAGTTATTATAACTGATAATTTCATCCTGTAACCTCCTCGTTAAGCATCTTCCTAGGATAACAGACCATATGGGAGAAAACAGTGCTAAATTTTTTCCAAGGAAATGAAGGAAAAATTTTCACGGGTCTATTAACTTCGAAATTTTAATGATTTCCATTCTTCACGTAGCATTCCCATTCTGATTGAATCGTAATAATAACCATCATGATAACGGCATTTTCTCATCCTTCCCTCTACTTGCATGCCCACCTTTTCTCCAACTGCGATCATACGTTCATTACCTGACCACGTCGTCAGACCAACCCGCTCAATCTCCATTTTTTCGAATAAATAGCCTATGTATAACATTAACGCTTCTGTTCCGTAACCGCCGTTCCAATACTCGGGCTCAAAAATCGTAATTCCGATTTCAAGCCAGCGTGAAGGTTCATGTTCCCAGTAATATACAACAGAGCCTATTATTTGATCGTTTTTTTCCATTAATAACTCGGAATAAGCCCCCATTTTTTCATCATAGGTTTTATGCTTCAGTTCTTTTTCGATATACGTTTGGAAATCAATGAGTTCTAGAGGATAATAAGGTGCATCCCACTTTTTCCATTCTGGATCGGCTTCTCCATATTTCAGGCTCCATAAACGTTTTACATCGGCTTGTTTAACATTCCTCAATATTACTTTGCTTCCTTCAATCCAAACATCGTCCAATCCGCTTCCTCCCACTTCATCCTTGCCATACCTTCCATTTTACCGGTCGACACATAATTTTATAAAATATTGCCTTTCTCTGGGACCATCGAATTCACAAAAATATACACCCTGCCATGTACCAAGGATTAAGCTCCCTTTATGGATAATCACCTGCTGTGAAGAACCAACCGTACTTGATTTCAAATGGGCAGCCGTGTTTCCTTCCATATGTAAATCCAATGTATGGTTCCATGGGTATTGCTCATCAAATCTTCTTAGCATATCCTTTTTGACATCGGGATCAGCATTTTCATTAATCGTGATTCCTGCTGTCGTATGTGGACAATATATAAGAGCTATCCCCTCTTGAACCCCATTTTCATTAATGAAGGCCTGTACTTCTATCGTTACATCAATCATATCATCCCTTTTCGTCGTTTTTAAGGTATTTTTCTTCAGCATGTACGTTCACTCCCTTTGTCAATTTAATACTCTTTACCCATAAACATAACATTCATGCTTTAAAAAACCAGTCGATATTAAGATTAGCAAACCTTATAATAATTATTTTGTTTTAATATTGGATCTATAAGGAATGAGGGAGGTGAGAATGGTTTGAATACGGATCGACCAGTTGAGGACTGCGCGAAAAATCCCATCCAGCTCTTGTAGTTGAGAATAAGATAGGTTATAGGCTTCTAGCCACATTTAATAATATCTTTTAAAGTGACGCAAGGTTTCCTGAAGCGAACCGCATTTTTGTATCACCCTTTCGGCAACCGGATTGAAGTTTTGGATTGGATATAAGAAAAGCGGACCCGGTGTAATTGGATGCGCTTTCAGACTGAAGACAAACTCGACGAAAATCAAGTTTGTCTTCAGTTTTTTTTGTTTTAGGCTATGTTAATTTTCATTGTTAATTTACGATTGAAATAACAGCTAATCGAATAAAATGAATTTATCCTCTTGTGTAAGTTGCCGATATAGCATTAGTTCTCACCCAATTCTAACTCCTTTATGCTCATGCCTTCCGTGGTTAATCGGAATAGACCGAACATTACTGGATTAGCTTGCACCCACCCTTCACGGACTAACTCTTTAAGAGTCTGATTTATACAGGATAGAGTTCCCCATTCTTTCGGAAGACGGCCAGAAATTTGAATCGGTGTCTGCCAATCAGTGGTTAATGATAGCAACAAGTTTCGTTGTTTTGGGGTCAAGTCCATACTTACTACCTCCCAGTTTTTAGGTCGCCAATATTAATGGTACGTTCTTAATGACTGAAAAGTTTCGTTAATCGGTAATAAACAGCTATCTACAATGATTTTTCTTATAGATAAATTATCACTTCAATATTGTGAAACCCCAATTAGCCAAAGCACGATCGGCACTAAATTGACATCGGACAATACGCTTGCAAAGATGCTTGAATGGCTTTTTCTTCGTATGTAAAAAGCAAAGGATTGGATCCTTGCCGTTTTAAATCAGATGGAACAGAACGTGTTAAAGGACTTTACCACATCCAGAATGTGAAAAATTCATCGATAATTATTAGAGTGGGTTTTATTTTTTTAGGTATAGTGAAACATCTATCCTAAGGAAGCACATGCCATCAAGGACACATTCAAGAAGAAATAAATCAAGATCGTAAAAAACAGTGTAAAGAAGTCCTTTTCACCAGATAAGTTTATCAAGAAAGAAGACAGGGAGATTAAAGAAAGTTCAACTGATCCTGAGAATAGCTACTATGTGCAAGAGAACAAAACAGCTTGCCTATTCGTTTCATGCGGCAGTTGAAAATACGCATGATAGTCATCTTAGACCCTCTATTTACAATTACTTCCATCCAATAAAATTAAAAAAGGTTCCGGAATGATGCCATTCCGAAACTTTTTTGTCTACAAACTGAATGCGGATCCAATGTACTTGGACCCGCTATCTTTCAGTTTTTTTATATCCGTTTCTTTTTCCAGAATCCCAATATTAAAGCGGTAATAAGGGCTCCTATTAAAATAGCCAGCAAATAGCGGAAAGGATGGTTGACTAGAGGGATGACAAATATTCCCCCATGAGGCGCTGGCAAAGTTACACCAAAAGCCATTGACAGGGCTCCTGCCGTCGCTGCCCCAACAACACTGCTGACGATAACGCGCAATGGATCCGCCGCCGCAAAAGGAATGGCACCCTCTGTGATGAATGAAGCACCCATGAAGTAATTAGTGAATCCGGACTTCCTTTCCATTTCACTGAATTTACTTTTAAAGAATGTTGTTGCAAATGCGATTCCCAGGGGAGGAACCATTCCGCCAGCCATTACTGCAGCATGCGGTCCGAAACTTGATGCCTCAATGGCTGCAATCCCAAAGGTGAATGCTGCTTTATTTAAAGGTCCGCCCATATCCACAGCCATCATACCCCCAAGAATCAGGCCTAGGAATATTGCGTTCGTTCCGGATAAGCCCTGAAGCCAATTGGTCAGGCCCGTGTTAATTGCTGTTACTGGTTCATTTATAAGAAATATCATGATAAACCCTGTAATTAACATTCCGAAAACAGGATAGAGTAAAACTGGTTTAATGCCATCGAGTGTTTGCGGTAACTTGGAAAACAATTTTCTTAAAAGTAATACGACATAACCTGCAAGGAAACCGGCAATCAGTCCGCCAAGAAAACCGGCATTGGCCTGTGCTGCCAATAATCCCCCTACCATACCAGGAGCAAAACCTGGACGGTCGGCAATACTTGAAGCAATGAATCCAGCCAGGACAGGGATAAGTAAGAAGAAAGCACCATTTCCACCGCCAATATCACTTAATGCTTTGGCAATCGGATTATACTCCGGATTTGCCGGATCGGCTGCCTCTATCCCGAAAAAGAAAGAAAGCGCAATCAGGATTCCGCCCCCGACGACAAATGGAAGCATATTACTTACGCCATTCATTAAGTGCTTGTAAATCCCCAATCCTCCTTTAGCTGAATCACCTTCATCACTTTTATCATTTCCAGTTCCTTTGTAAACAGGTGCATCCTGATTCACGGCTCTGATTAACAGCTCCTCGGTCTTCCGGATTCCATGGGCAACAGGCACAATAATGACATGTTTTCCATTAAAACGATCCATTTCCACCTGCTTATCCGCTGCGACGATAATTGCATCCGCCTCATCAATCTCTGCAGCGGTTAAACCATTTTTGATTCCTGTGGAACCATTTGTTTCCACTTTGAAATCGATTCCCATTTCCTTCGCTTTGGCCTTTAACGCATCGGCAGCCATATAAGTATGGGCAATTCCTGTTGGACATGCTGTAACGGCAAGGATTTTACCTCCTTTATCGTTACCACTGGCATCATTACTTGATTGCTCCTCTTCCCTTTCTTCTTCATAAGCCTCCATTTCTTTTTGGTTGATTATCTCCAACACTTCCTCACCGGAAGAAGCAGAAATCAAGCGGGCTCTGAATTTATCATCCATCAGTAACGAAGAAAGCCGGGAAAGGGTTTCCAAGTGATCTGCATTCGCTCCTTCACTTGCTGCAATCATAAAGAACAAATGAGCTGGCTGCCCATCAAGCGATTCATAATCCACACCACTGACCGATTTGCCGAAACAGATGGCTGGTACCCTTACAGCATTTGTTTTTGCGTGCGGTATGGCTATCCCCTCACCAATCCCTGTTGTGCTTTGCTCTTCACGTTTTAAGATGGCAGCTTTGAAACCCTCCACATCGTTTAACCTTTCTGCCTCGGCCAACTTTCCTGATAGTTCATCAATGACTGCTTGCTTTGTAACACTTTGCAAATCTATTATGATTGTATCCAATTTTAACAAGTCTGTAATTTTCATAGAGTCAGCCTCCTGTTAGTTGATTGATGGCAATTTGCGGTAATAACTCTTCAATTTTATCCAGTGTACCGAGATCGGATGAAAAGGCTGTAGCACTTCCTGCAGCAAGACTGAAGCGGAAAGCGGATAAAATATCCCCTGTCCTTTCATATGTCCCGATGAAACCTGCGACCATGGAATCACCGGCACCCACTGAGTTGATGACGTTCCCTTTTGGAACATTTGCGGAATATGACTCTCCACCGGTGCAAAGCACGGCCCCCTGTCCCGCCATTGAAACAATAACATTTTGTGCTCCTGCTTCAACCAATTTAGTGCCATATTCTCTAGCATCATCAACCGTCCTTATTTCTGTGGAAAAAAGCTCACCCAGTTCATGGTGATTCGGCTTTATTAAAAATGGCCGGTGTGGAAGGACATTCAGTAATCCCTTGCCACTCGTATCCACCACCACTTTAATGCCGTTATCGGAACATGACCTTGCCATGGCTTCGTATACATCCGATGGAACGCTTGGAGGAATGCTTCCTGACAAAATGAGGATATCATTATTATTCAACTGTTCAATTTGACTAAATAATTGTTGATAATTCCCTTTTGAAATGACTGGCCCTTGGCTATTAATTTCGGTCTCCAGCCCTGTCTTCAATTTGATGTTTATTCTTGTATCTCCAGCTATCTCTGTAAAGTCCGTGAAAATCTCTTCCTGTCTTAAGAACCTTTTTACAAATTCACCTGTTTGTCCACCGATGAATCCTAAAGCTGTCGTACTATTGCCCAGCCTTTTAAGCACTCGGGAAACATTGATCCCTTTCCCTCCAGGGAATTTTGCATCATAACTGGTTCGATTCACCTTGCCCATTTGAAAACTTTCCACCTCGACAAGGTAATCGATGGATGGGTTGAGTGTCACTGTATAAATCATTAAATGGTCACGACCTTTACCTTTGGATTTTTATCGAGTTGAGCAACAGCCTCTTCATCATTGCTGTCAGTAAGGATTATGGCATCGCTTACATCTGCCACCTTAGCGAAAGTAGCTTCATTCAGTTTTGAACTGTCAGCAAGCACATAAGTTTCGTTAGAGAGGCCTAACGCCATCTTCTTCAGTAGAGCTTCTTCCGGATCGGGTGTTGTGAAACCCAGATCTTGATGGATGCCGTTCATTCCCAAGAAACATTTATCAAAACGGTATTCATTCAAAAACTGTACAGCATTACTTCCTATAACCGCATTTGTCGAAAATTTAATCATTCCGCCAACTAACACTGTTTTGATTTCCAATTCGATGAGTTTTGGAATATGCATAAGACCATTTGTCAGCACCGTTATATTTTTATCCTTTAAATAAGGAATCATTTCCGCAGTTGTCGTGCCTGCATCAAGATATATACAATCATTTTTCTCTATGAATGAAGCCGCCAGCTTTGCTATAAGTTGTTTTTCAGCTCTTGCTTTGTTTTGTTTTTCAATAGTTGTTGGTTCAAGGCCTTTTCTTTGAAGTAAAGAGGCCCCGCCATGCACACGCTTCAAGAGCTTCATTTCTTCGAGTTGCACTAAATCTCTCCGAATGGTCGACTCCGAGGCTTGTAGCTGATCTACAAGCTCCTGCAGCTTTACCGTTCCATGTTCTTTAAGGATCGATAAGATGAACTGGTGCCTTTCAGTTGTCAACAATTCGCCCACCTCACTTTAATATCATCATCATATATGAAAACGAAGGAATAATCAATCACAAACGTTTAAAAATACTCAAATTCATTCAAAAATACCTTCAAAAACATTCAACTTCAATTGAGAAAACCTTTCTTGAACCCCATTATCTCTTTTTCTATGAAAATATCCTTTCAGTTCTTCAAACAAAAAACCCCCATGTCATGATGACAGGGGGGTTTCTTATTATTTTATTAGCCTTGAAGTAAAAGTTGTTCTGGATCTTCCAGCATATCTTTGATAGCCACTAAGAAACCAACAGCTTCTTTTCCGTCTACGATACGGTGATCATAAGATAATGCAAGGTACATCATTGGTCTGTTTTCGATTTGATCTCCAACAGCGATTGGACGAGTCTTGATTGTATGCATGCCCAAGATCCCAACTTGAGGGGCATTCAAGATTGGTGTTGATAATAGGGAACCGAAAGTCCCTCCATTTGTAATGGTAAAAGTACCACCTGATAAATCTGAAAGTCCCAGTTTGTTGTTACGCGCTTTAACAGCTAAATCGGAAATGTTCTTCTCGATTTCAGCAAAGCTTTTGCGGTCAGCATCCCTTACTACCGGAACAACAAGACCTTCATCTGTGGATACAGCTACACCGATATCATAAAAGTTCTTTTTCAGGATATGGTCGCCTTGGATCTCAGCATTCAATAGCGGATATTTTTTCAATGCGCCAATGACCGCTTTAGTGAAGAATGACATGAAACCAAGTTTAACGTCATTTGTTTTCACGAAAGAATCCTTATGGCGATTACGCAATTCCATGACTGCAGAAAGATCGACTTCGTTAAAAGTAGTAAGCATGGCTGCTTCGGATTGTACTTGAACTAGACGTTTGGCAATGGTTTGACGACGGCGTGTCATCTTAACCACTTCAATGCGGTCATCATTCACTTCAACAGGAGCGGATGCTTGTTTAGCTGCAGGAGCTTGTTTTGGAGCTGCCGCAGGTGCTGTAGGTGCTGCAGGAGCATTACTTGCTGCTTCTACGTCTTGTACACGTACACGACCTAGTGGGTCGGCTACAGGCACTTGAGTCAAGTCAATTCCTTTTTCACGAGCCAATTTCCTTGCAGCTGGTGAAGCAATAACTTGTTGAGTGGATGATGCTTCTTTCGCTTCTGCTTTAGGAGCCTCTTTAGCAGGAGCCGCTTGTTCAGCCTTAGCTGGTTCTGCTTTAGCTTCTTCAACCTTAGGAGCTTCCGCTTTTGGAGCTGCTGCAGCTGATCCATTTTCATCAACGATGGCGATAGCCTGTCCGACTTGGACAGTATCGCCTTCTTCCGCTAAATGTTCCGAAAGTGTACCCGTATAATCTGAAATGATTTCCACGTTCACTTTATCCGTTTCAAGTTCAAGGACATATTCTCCTTTTTCAACGTGATCACCGGGTTGCTTTAACCATTGCGCAATAGATCCTTCAGAAATTGATTCTGCTAATTCAGGTACTTTTACTTCAGCCATTTTATTTCTCCCCCTCATTATTGCGTGTAATTGCTTGAGTCATAATCCGTTGTTGTTCATTTTTATGGACAAGTGGATCTCCCTCAGCCGGGCTTGATCTGCGCTTCCTTCCTATATATGTTACTGAAAGATTGCCAGGAGCCGCTGCATTTAGGCGAGGTTCAACAAATGTCCAAGCACCCATGTTTTTAGGTTCTTCTTGAGCCCAGAAGATTTCTTTAAGATTTGTATATTTTTTCAGGGCTTCTTGAACTCCAGTGAATGGGAATGGATAAATTTCTTCGATACTGATGATTTGCAACCAATCCGTATTTTTTTCAGTTGCAGCTTTTTCACGAAGTTCAACCGCCAATTTACCTGATGCAAAAACAATGCGTTCAACCGATTTAGGTTTTTTGCCCAAAGCTTTGGTTTCTACGAAGGATTCAAATGCGCCTTCACTGAATTCTTCTGCTGTAGAAGCCATTACTTGATTACGAAGCATACTCTTCGGTGTCATGATGACTAGCGGACGTACTTGCTCTTGATCCAAAATCTTAGCTTGTCTTCTAAGGATATGGAAGTATTGAGCTGCCGAACTTAAGTTGGCAACTGTCCAGTTGTTTTCAGCTGCTAATTGAAGGAAGCGTTCCAGTCGTGCACTTGAGTGCTCTGGCCCTTGTCCTTCATAACCGTGTGGAAGCAGCATGACAAGACCTGATTTTTGACCCCATTTTGCACGGCCTGCCGCGATGAATTGGTCAAAGATCACTTGTGCTGTATTAGCGAAGTCACCGAATTGCCCTTCCCATAATACAAGTGTCTCAGGTGCAAATACATTATAACCATATTCATAAGCCAGAACTGCCGTTTCAGTAAGCGGGCTGTTATGAACAGCGAATGATGCTTTGGCAGTTTCAAGTGTGTGAAGTGGTGAATATGTTTTGCCATTAACACTATCATGTAACATGATATTACGTTGTGCGAATGTTCCACGCTCTGAATCTTGTCCTGTCAAACGGATTGGTGTGCCGTCACTCAATATGGATGCAAATGCCAATGTCTCAGCATGAGCCCAATCAACTTTTCCGTCAGCACCAAAGGAATCCAAGCGACGTGATAAAATCTTTCCTAATTTTTTATTAGGAGTGAATCCTTCCGGCCACTTAACAAGTTCTTCGTTAATTGTAACAAGTTCTTGTTTCGGAACTGCCGTTTCAATGGCTGGAAGTCCTTTTTCAATAATCCCGGGAGGATTACACTCTTTAGAAGCTTCCGGTTTATTTCCGGAAATTTTCGCATATGCATCTGCAAGCCTCGTATCCACTTGCTCAGCAATCGCTTTAACTTCAGCTTCAGTGAACTCGCCAGTTTCAATAAGTTTTTTCCCATAAAGCTCTTTAACGGTTGGGTGCTTATGAATTAATGCATACATTTCAGGTTGAGTCACCAATGGCTCATCCATTTCGTTATGGCCGAAACGTCTGTAACCGATCAGGTCGATCAAGAAATCCTTATTGTATTTTTCACGGTATAGGTTAGCAAGGTTCACAGCAGCCATACATGCTTCTGGATCATCTGCATTCACATGCACGATCGGCACTTCAAAGCCTTTTGCCAAATCACTAGCATATAAGGTTGAACGTGAATCTTCACTTTCCGTTGTAAAACCGATCATGTTGTTGGCGATGATATGGATGGCGCCGCCAACTTGATAACCGCGTAAACGGCTTAAGTTAAACGTTTCAGGTACAATTCCTTCACCTGGGAATGCTGCATCACCATGAATCAGGATTGCAAGGGATTTGGAAATGTCTTGCACCGGGAATCCTTTTTCTGTACGGTCTTCTTGAGCCGCACGAGAATACCCTTCCACGATTGGACCGACTACTTCCAAGTGACTTGGGTTATTTGCAAGTGTAATCCTTGCTTTTTGTATATTAGCTTTAGTAATCTGTTTATCCAGACCCAAATGATATTTAACATCACCTGTCCATCCATTGTTAATGCCTGTCGAACCTTCGGAAGGAACCAAATCTTTATTCGGTGAATGTTGGAATTCAGAGAAAATGACCTCATAAGGCTTTCCTAATACATGTGCAAGCACATTCAAACGTCCTCGGTGAGCCATGGCGATATTCACATTCCCCGTTCCGTTTTGAACAGTTTGTGAAATCATTTCATCTAAAATCGGAACCAAAGCATCCAGTCCTTCAATAGAGAAACGTTTTTGCCCTACATATGTGCGGTGAAGGAATTTCTCGAAACCTTCTACTTCATTCAATCGTTTAAGTAATAGTTCTCTTTTCTCTTTTCCTACTTCCGGGAACATGTTTCCAGATTCGACCATATCAGTAAGCCATTGCTTTTCATCCAAGTCATTAACATGATGAAATTCAAAGGCTATCGTTTTTGTATAGAGTTGTTTTAGGTATTGTACGGCTTCGTATCCGTCTTTAACGTCTTCAGGTGATTCCGGACAAATTAAGTCAGCCGGTATTTTCCTTAAATCATCTGCAGTCAAGCCATATTTTTCAAAGTGAATTTGTTCAGTGTCCAGAGCTTCTTCTTTTAAAGGATAAATATTTGCAGCAAGATGCCCGTATGCACGGATATTTTCAGCTAAATTAACTGCAGACATAATTTTCTTCATTGGAAGAACTTCTCCAGTTTGTACAGTTGATGCACTTACAGTCGTTGTTTCTGCCGATACATCGAATGAAGGAGGACCTGCTACTTCAAAAAAGTTTTTCAGTTCCGGATCCACTTCTTCCGGGTTGGCTAGAAATAAATCGTATTGCTCCATGACATACCCAAGGTTTGGACCCGAAAAAGCTTTCCAGTGGTCTAATACCTTAGAATCATTGATGGTCATTTTGTAAACCCCCAAATTTTTCTCATAATTTTTTTCATTTCGTTTTATCCATCCCCAAATTTCTTTCTTCTAAATTTTCCCCAAATATATGATATATATAAGATATATAATAAATAACTTTGGTTATTGAATAATAAAATTTTAAAGGATAAAACGTTTTCAGATGTTATATTAACATGTTTTTGTCGAAATATCCAAAGGTTAAACCACTTTATGCAACCTTTTTTAAACTATATTTCTGTTTAATTCGTCAAAAATCGCTTTTAATTGTCTTTTTTGCTCATTTAAGTCTTTTTTTCGCTAAAAAAAGAATTTTGTATTTTTGTATAATGATTATTTTTCAGGTAAATTTAACTAGTTTGAAAACCCTTTCACCTCAATCAAACTTCCAAGCTGTTAAACTCAGATTGCCATATTGAAAGCTCCTGTGCAGGAGAGCCGCTTTTTTGTTGTCATCTCCTGACCCCATTGCGATGACCAATGGAATGAAATGCTCTTTGGAAGGCACAGCCTCTGTACTGTAAGGGGCGATTTTTTCATAATTGAACAAAGATTGCAAATCCCATTTCATGATATTCTCTTCGACCCAGTCCTCAAACTCGATTGCCCATCCTTCTGCAACATGCATATCTTTCTGAATTTGGGTGAAATTATGGACAATTCCACCGCTTCCTATGATTAGGACATTACTTTCCTTTAATTCTCTCAATGCTTTCCCAATTTCATACTGCTTGTCCAATGGCAGCGCAGGACTGATGGACATGGATACGGTCGGGATGTCAGCTTCGGGATACATGATATGCAAAAGCCCCCATGCTCCATGATCCAGGGGGCGCCTTTCATCAAGTTCCCCCAATACACCTATCTTGGACAATAAGGTTAAAATTCGATCTGAAAGCTCAAGGCATCCCCTGGCAGGATAAGTTATTTGAAATATTTCTTCAGGATATCCTGCAAAATCATAAATGACTTCATGCTTCCCTACTGCAGAAATCATTTGATCTTCATTTTCCCAATGTGCTGACAAAATAACGATGGCAGCAGGTTTCTTCATAGCTTGCATATAATCCTTCAAAAAAGAAGTGTAGTTATTCTTTTCCAAAGCTAATAGCGGTGTTCCATGTGATAAAAACAATGATGGCATCATAGAAACGATAAATCCTTTCACAATGTAATCTCTATATCCTATACCTTAATTTACTATAGATAAACAATGTGTTCATCAATTAAATTGCATTTTTGGGGTTGTCTCATCAATAGTATCAAAGGTATACCCTTCTTTTTTTAGGAATTCAATTATATCAGGCAATGCTTTCACTGTATTTTTCATACTATTGATATCATGCAATAAGATATTAACATGCTTTTGATCTTTCGTCCCTTTTTGTACAGCAGTAATGATTTGTCGTTCACTTATTGACGGACTGAAGCCATCTGTCGAGTCAATGGACCAATCAAAGTATATATACCCTTTGTCCTTTAGTTGTTGAAGGATCCCATTGATGATGGATTTAGTGGCAGCCTGATGCCGTAGACGATTATTCGAGCCGCCAGGAAGGCGCACAATTCGGCTTTTTAACCCATACTCCTTTTGCAGCATGGTTTCAAGTCTATTCAAGTCTTGAAAGAAACCCTCAGTCGATCGATAAATGATGGAATAATCATGTGTATATGAATGAAGGGCAATCGAATGACCGCGGGAAATCATTTCCTGATAGCATTCCTTTGCGTATGGCTCTTCGTTGCCTTTAACGAAAAATGTGGCTTTAACATGATAGCGGTCCAAAATATCCAATATCTTGATGGTATTCAAAGATGGACCGTCATCGAAAGTCAAATAGGCGATTTTCTGATTTTCCTTACTTTTTAGGAGCGGTGTCATCTCTTCAGGTACCATTGCATGTACTTGAACGTTTTGCACAGCCATAAGGAACAAAATAATAATGAAAGAACCCGCCATGGAAAGAAATAAATTAAGCTTATTCTTCATAGGTGTTGCATCCCCTTCCTTTTGACCATTAAGATGTGCCAATATAGGGGATTCATGCGCAATAAGGCAGCGGTAAAAAATACCGCTGCCTTATAATATGAATTATCGATCGACATTAAAGTAACGAGCTTCAGGATGTGCAAAAACAATGGCGGAAACGGAAGCCTCTGGTTCCATCATGCATCCTTCAGTCAATTCCACACCAATATCTTGAGGTTGTAACAGGCGGAATAGCTTCTCCTGGTCTTCCAGATTAGGACAAGCAGGATAACCAAAAGAAAACCTTTGTCCGGTGTACTTAGCGGCAAATCGCTCTTTCATGGACATTTCAATCGGATCGCTTATGCCTAAATCATCACGCATTAATTGATGAATTCTTTCCGCAAACCCTTCTGCTGTTTCGAGAGCAAGTGATTGAAGGGCGTGATTTTTCAAGAAATCTCCTTCAAGCTTAAGTTTTTCTGCCCATTTTCTGATTCCTTTTCCGGCAGTGACCAGGAAGAAACCAACATAATCCATTTGCCCGGAGGAGACCGGTTTCGCGAAGTCCGCTAAACAAAGATGCGGACTCGTATCTTGCCTTGGGAAATCGAAAGTTTCCAAAACCTCTTGATGATTGTCCGGGTTGTATACCAATAGCCTATCTCCTTCGCTTTGAGCAGGGAAAAATTGATAAACTGCATGCAAGCCATAATCCGGTTCCGTCTTAAGGAATTCAATCAATTCATCAACGAGATCATTGAGCTGCACTGCTTTTTCATTCCCTTGCTTAAGCAGTTCGGAAACTTTACCTTTTAACCCCAAATGATGACCAATCAGCATTTGCCTATTTATATATGGCTGGATGACATCCAATGGATAGTTTTTCAGGACGTGACGTTTGATGTCACGCGGTATTTGAACAGGAACATCGCTTAAAGGAGCAGCTGTGGACTGCTTACGGACAGGTTTTTCCAGCGTGGCGGCAATGGCGGCATTCGCTTTCGACCTTTCTCGTTTCTCGACTAACTCTTCCAAGTACACCACTTTTTTGTCAGAGTCATGTAAAATATTCGTTACAGCCAAACCATCCATCGCATCTTTGGAATATAAAACCGGTCCTTCATATTCAGGTGATATTTTAAAATCGGTGAATTTACGTGATAATGCTGCCCCACCCACTAATATTGGGGTATCTATTCCAGCTTGCCTTAAATCCTGAGCGGTTAAAACCATTTGCTGTGCAGATTTGACAAGTAACCCAGAAAGGCCAATGATGGTTGGCTCATGTTTTCGAACCTCTTCAATGATTTGTTGCGGTGCGACCTTGATCCCTAAATCAATGACTTCATAGCCATTATTCGATAGGATGATATCCACTAGGTTTTTCCCGATATCATGCACATCTCCCTTGACAGTCGCCAAAAGGATTTTCCCTTTCTTAGCGCTATCTTCAGAGTTTTCCATAAGTGGTTCAAGGTGAGATACTGCCGCTTTCATCGCTTCAGCACTCTGAAGCACCTCTGCGACAATAAGTTGGTTGTCATTAAACAACCGACCCACTTCACTCATCCCATCCATCAATGGTCCATTGATGATTTCCAATGGGGTATCACCGCGCTCAATCGCTTCATTTAAATCATCAATTAATCCTTCTTTCGTTCCTTCGATAATATAGTTACCTAGACGTTCGTCCAATGGCAGGATTACACCATTATCCTTCTTCTCAGCTTTTTTTCCACGATAAAATTCGGTAAAAATCGCTAAAGTTTCTGTTGAAGTCTCAAACAGGAGTGCCTCAGCCAGTTTCACTTCCTCTTCCGGAATCAGAGCGAAACGTTCAAGTTTTTCTGTATTCACGATGGCATAATCGAGCCCCGCTTTTGTACAATGGTAAAGGAAAACTGCATTTAATATTTCCCTTCCTCTCGCTGGCAGACCGAAAGAAACGTTAGAAATGCCAAGTATCGTTAGGCATTCTGGAAACTTTTCTTTAATCGCCCTTATTCCATTCACCGTCTCTAAAGCAGACCCGATATATTGTTCATCTCCTGTGCCTACAGGAAATACAAGCGGATCAAAGATGATGTCACTTTTGTTTAGACCGTACTTATTGACGAGCAGATCCACAGACCGTGTTGCCACTTCCAATTTCCGTTCAGCATCGACGGCCATCCCTATTTCATCAATGGTTCCTACGACAACGGCAGCACCATATTGATGGACTAAGGGTACTATTTTTTCAAAGCGCTCTTCACCATCTTCAAGGTTTATGGAATTAATGATCGATTTTCCTTGTGAATGTTTTAATGCTTGTTCAAGTACAACTTCATCCGTAGTATCGATGACCAATGGGACCTTCACTTTTTTGACGACCTCTTCTACGAATTCCTTCATATCGCCAAGCTCATCCCCATCAGGATCAGCAAGACAAATATCAATGACATGGGCGCCTTTTTTCACCTGGTTACGTGCAATTTCGGCTGCTGGCTCGTAATGCTTGCCGCGTATCAGCTCCTTGAACTTTCGGGAACCGATAACATTCGTCCTTTCACCTACGAATAAAGGACGCATTGAATCATCATAAATGAGCGGCTCTATGCCTGATACGGCATGACCATGGGCAGTTTCCGTAATAGTACGGGGCTTCATGCCTTCGAGGACCCTGGAAAGTTCTTTAATATGCTCTGGTGTCGTACCACAACATCCGCCAATGATATTGACCCATCCCTTTTCGGCAAATTGCTTCATTTTCTCTGCCAGGGAAGTAGGTGACTCATGATAGTGGCCCTCTTCATCAGGGAGCCCGGCATTCGGATAACAGCTGATGGCGCTGTTTGATATATCTGCAAGTGTCCTGATATGGTCTATCATGAATTCCGGCCCCGTTGCACAATTAAGGCCGACAGCTACGGGCTTCATATGTTCAACCGATAAATAAAAAGCTTCTATGGACTGGCCAGCAAGTGTCGTGCCCATCGGTTCGATTGTTCCTGATATGATGACAGGCACATCTTTTCCTGTTTTTGCAAATGCTGCTTTGATTCCAGAAAAGGCAGCCTTGACATTAAGCATATCCTGACAGGTTTCCACCAACAGCAAGTCTACACCGCCATCCAAGAGACCCAGTGCCTGTTCTTCATAAGAATCGGTTAAAATATCAAAAGTCGTTCCGCCCGTTACGGAAAGCGTTTTTGTAGTCGGGCCCATAGAGCCAGCTACATACCTTGGCCATTCCTCATTGGAATACTTTTCACAAGCTTTAACGGCAAGCTCAGCTGAAATTTTATTTAGCTTGTAGGCGATCGTGCTTATTTGGTATTCCTCAAGAACGATGCTGGTCGCTCCAAAGGTATTTGTTTCAATGATATCTGCGCCCGCCGCTAAATATTTTTCATGAATGGATTGGATGATTTCCGGCTGCGTCAGTGATAAATATTCATTGCAGCCCTCGAATTGTTCCCCGCCAAAATCATTTGCTGTCAAATCCTCCGCTTGAAGCATGGTTCCCATCGCCCCATCAAGTAGGAGAATCTTGGAATTTAACTGATCTTGAATCGCTTTTTTATTCATGTACTGCCACCTCTGATGTCTGTTTACTATCGACTTTTCTAATATATTTCGTAAGTTCCGCCGTCATTTCATAGCGAAGGAACGGAGTGATTAAATATATGCCCTTGAATTTTTCCCTTGCCGCGTCCACCAGTTCCCGCGCGATATTAACCCCTTCAATCCTTGACTTTACAGGGTCATCCCCCGCTAAAGCCATCGCCCTTCTTACGTTATCAGGCAATTTGATGCCTGGGATCTCATTATGGATGAATTCTGCGTTCCGGGTGCTTGTCAAAGGCATGATACCGATGAAAATCGGGGTTTCTAAATGTTTTGTAGCTTCATGTACTTCTTCGATTTGCTCCACCGAATAAATTGGCTGTGTCAAAAAGGATTGAGCACCACAGGAAATCTTCTTTTCCATTCTCAGTACTGCTTTATCCAAATATTTCACATTCGGATTAAACGCTGCCGCAATTTTAAAATTTGCCCGTTGCCCCAGACTTTGACCGGAATAGGAAAGACCTTCATTAAATTGTTTGACCATGCTTATAAGGTCGAAGGAAGATAAATCATAAACCGAAGTGGCACCCGGGAAGTCCCCTATTTTTGAAGGATCTCCGGTGATGATCAATAATTCATTCAGCCCCACCGTCTGCAGACCCATTAAATGTGATTGCAGGCCAATCAAATTTCGATCACGGCATGTTATATGCACCATCGGATTAATATTCAATTGGTTCTTCAGTAGGTTAGCCAGAGCATCATTCGATATCCTTGGTGAGGCAAGTGAATTATCCGCTAGTGTAATGGAATCGACCCCTGCTTTTTTCAAAACCTCTGCACCGGTCATGAAGCTCTCTATTCCCAGCTTTTTAGGTGGATCAAGTTCAACCAGGATCGTCCTTTCCGTCTTGGCCTTTTCGTACAGTGGAAGTTCCAATTCTCTTTCGTTCACTTCAATTATTTCTATTTCACGGGATTTCGTAACTTTCTCTTTTACGGGAGCAAAACTTCCGATCGCATTCTTTACAGCTTGAATATGCAGTGGCGTCGTTCCACAGCACCCGCCTATGATAGCGGCACCTTGCTCACGAAGTTCCAGGGCACTTGAACCGAAATATTCCGGCACGGCTTTATAGACGAGCCTTCCATCCACATAATCAGGGAGGCTGGCATTAGGGTATATGGCAATCGATGCTTGCTTTGGCAAACTCACTTCTTCCAAGGCCCGGATCATATGATGTGGACCAAGACGGCAATTCACCCCAACAACATCGGCACCCAATTGCTCGAGTTTTTGAAAGGCTTCATTTAAATGGATTCCATTTTGGAGATTACCCAGTTCATGCATCGAAACATTTGCGATGATCGGCAGTCCAGTTTCATTTTTTACGATTTGCAGAACGGTTTCCAGCTCTTCCAGGTCATAAAATGTTTCCAAGAGAATCCCATCAGGATTTTCCATCAACAGACTGTATAGCTGTTCACGAAACCCCCGTTTAATCTCTTCCATGCTTAAATCCGATTTCCTGATACTCCGTTGTGCCCCTATGGTACCGAAGACATAAGCCTTTCCTTTTGCCGCTTTTTTAGCAAGAATGACTCCCTGGCGATTGATTCTGCTTACTTCATCTTCAAGTCCATACCGTTTCAATTTGTTGAAATTGGCTCCGTATGTATTCGATTGAAGGATATCTGCACCAGCTTCCAGATAGGCACGATGGATAGACTCTATTTGATCCGGATTCGTGCAGTTTAATTCCTCATAACATTGATCGATGCCATTTGAGTACAATAAGGTCCCCATTGCCCCTTCCCCAACTAACATTCTTTCTTTCACTTCTTTACGAAAATTCATCATTACACCCTCTCTCAAAAACAGTCCTGTTTTTGTCGTATTTTATGAGTATGAGAGAAAAGGAAAAAAAAACCTTCTCAAAGAAGAAGGTTTTTTGAAACATTCTCCTCATCTATCAAGCTCTGCTTGCTGGATTTAGCACCTTTGCCTAAGCTGGTTGCTGAGGTTTCTTCGGGCCAGTCCCTCCACCTCTCTCGATAAGATCCATTTATATAATTTTCACAAGATTTCAAAATTAGATTATATTTAATTTACATTAATAATCTGTCAATTTCAATACCTGATCGACATTTTTTTCACTTTTGCAAAAATGATTCAATCTTTTGCAGCCTGAACCCTCTTCAAGATTCTTTGTTTCCAGTCTTCCGCTAATGGGTCCAGAGTAAGTAAAGCCTTGGCGCCTTCCAGCCCATCTCGTTTATGAAGGATTACCTCTGCTGCATAATGAACTGAAATTTTTTCTTGCAAACGATCTATTAGTACGATCTCGTTTTGTTTATTTATCGTTCCTTCTTGAAGTACTCTTGCAAAATAACCAGTGAAACTCGTTTTCAGCACTAGTTCCAAAAACTTAGGTTCTTGATTGAAGTGGGAAATGGTCGAACAAGGTATCCTCCCCTGGTTAATTTGAACAATCACTTCGCCTATTTGATAAATATCGCCGATATACGTGGTTTCTTCTCTCATCCCCGCTACGGTTAAATTTTCACCGAATGCTGGGATATCCAGCTTTTTAGAGAATCTTTCATTCCATAATGAATAATGCTCAAAGGGGTAAAAGCACAAAGCCCGATCAGGACCTCCATGGAACTTTTCATTACCTACCCCATCACCAATTATGCCTGATTTAGTCACTGTCACATTATCCTGTGCTTGTTTATCCATGGCTGAAAAGATATCGACATTCGAAAAACTTTCATGTTTCGGCTTTCCGGCCTGAAGTGATTTGATTTTTCCATTTTCCATTTTGCATCTTCCATTCATATTTAATTTATATCATCCTATATGTATAAATTATACTAAAAATCCATTATATTCAGTAGTTTTTAAAAATATATGAAGTGAAAAAGCCACATGAGCCGTTAAATGGGCGAAATATCATTGATTTCCAGAAAAATTCATAGGTTAGTTTCAGTAATTTTGTTGCTATTTCAGAATTAAATATGGTAGAATATGAACACAATATATAGTCGAAAACTACAACTGTTCGCCTATATGTTGATTTTCACGATTGAATTCCTCATTGTCGCTCTTTAGGGAGCGAATTTTTTTGCCTTCATTATCATCCATCATTTTCTTTTAGTTCCATTCTAATCCTTAAATCGTGATTCACTTACCTATTTTCACTTTCATTCCCTATTCAAATACCTCCCTGTAAAGTCACTTTCATTCCCTTATAAGAGGCCTGATTCCTTGCTAAAACAAGCAGAAAAGCCGAGCGACACCATATGTCTTCCGCTCAGCTTCCTGTTTAAGCTTGTTTCTTTTTTTTTGGTGCCGCTTTCTTTCGGGTCGTCTTTTTCTTTTCCGGTTCATCATGTTTCGTACGGTCAATGGATGCCTGTAATGCCTCCATTAAATCGGTTACATTGTTGGAAACTGGTTCTTTTGTTTTGGCTGTAATCGTCGTCTGTCCCGTTTTCTTTGATTCAATCAATTCAAGTAACGCGGTTCGATAGTCATCGGTGTATTTTGTCGGATCGAAAGTGGTCGTTAATTGATCTATTAATAATACGGCAGTATCGATTTCTTTTTTTGCAATGGTATCATTGGCGGGGATATTCGGAACATCCGCTGTGGAACGGACTTCATCCGGATAATGAATCGTTTCCATCACCAAGGTATTATCAACGACTCGGATTACCGCCATTTGTTCTTTAGAGCGAATGATGATTTTTGCTAATCCTACCTTATTCGATTCCTTGAGGGCCTGCCTCAAAAGGGAATAAGCTTTTATCCCTCCATCATTAGGGGACATGTAGTAACTCCGATTGAAATAAATGGGATCTATTTCTTCAATTTTAACGAAATCCACAATTTCCACGGCTTTTTCTTCGTTTTGTTTTTTCAGTTGCTCTAGTTCATTGTCTTCCAATACAACAAATTTTCCCTTTGTATACTCAAAAGCGCGGACTATATCATCCTTACCCACTTCTTTCTGGCATACCGGACAAACTTTTTCGTATTTAATCGGTGAATGACATTCCTTATGCAACGTCCTTAAAGAAATATCCTTATCCTCCGTTGCAGCATGAAGTTTTATCGGAATGTTCACCAAACCGAATGATATGCTCCCCTTCCACATCGTATGCATATTCGTCACCTCATAACTTATTTTTAAAGAGAAGAACAATTTTATTATTCCCCTTTGTTCAAAAAAAACCGAAAAAACAATTGCCAACTCTAACACTTCGTTTTTTTGGCAAAATAATGTTAATCAATTATTTGCGGAGGTGATACAAAAATGAAACCGATGCTGCCAACATATTACCCAGAAGCCCCCAGCTCCAAGGATTGGCGTTATGAAGTCAAATATGACGGCTTTAGGGCTATTTTAACGATAGACTCCGATACCATAAGCATTTCAAGTCGGAACGAGAAGGAATTATCACCACAATTCCCAGAAATCATTGCTTACATCAAAGAACTGGACCTGGAAGAATATCTCCCGCTTCAGTTGGATGGAGAATTGGTCTGGCTTACCAATGAAGCGAAAGCGGACTTTTTTCAAATACAGTGGCGAGGACGCCTTGGTAAACAATCCCTAATATCCGAAAAATCCCGCTTTTCCCCATGCCGGTTTATAGCGTTTGACCTGCTTCGCAACAACGGAAAAGACTTAGCAGCTAAACCTATGGAAGAACGTAGGGAATTGATGTTGAATATGGGGGCAAAACTTGGCTTTCCTATTCCGCCTGATCCCAACGATAAGGCTTTGATACAATTAATAGAAAGTTTTGACGTTTTGGAAAGTGCCTTGAATAAGGTCACCCTATTAGATGGCGAAGGGGTTGTCGCCAAGGAAATTAGGGGTACTTGGCAAGAAGGAAAACGTACTACATCTTGGATTAAGGTGAAAAACTGGAAAACCGTTTCTTGTTTCATTACAGCATTGCACAAAGAAAATGGTTATGTTTCCCTCGCAGTTTTCAAGGAAGGTGCCGTAACGAAAATCGGAAGTGTTAAAAATGGACTGAGTGCTCAAGATAAAAGTATATTGCATCAACTGATAAAGCAAAATGCATCAAACGAAGACGCACAATTTTTTTATATCCATCCATCCATTTGCATAGAAGTTCAATTCTTACACGTATACGAGGAAAATGAATTGCGTGAACCCCAGTTTTCGCAATGGCTTTTACAAACGACTCCCGATGAATGTACCTGGGAGAAATTTGTGCTAGGTCAATACACATTTCCAGATACGGTACAAATAACTTCCAGGGATAAACCGCTTTGGATAACTGAAGGTAAACAGGTGGTAAAAGTTGAATACCTTCATTATTTACGAGAGGTTTCAGCTTTCTTCTTACCCTACTTGAAGGATAAACTGCTTACGACGATCCGCTATCCTCATGGCACTTTGGATAAAGAAAGATTTTTCCAGAAAAACAAACCTGATTATGCGCCGGCTTTTATTAAAACGTTCATGGATGAGGATATCGAATACATGCTGTGTAACGATATTGAAACGCTTCTTTGGTTTGGTAATCAGCTTGCATTGGAATTCCATGCCCCATTTCAGAAAGCGGGTAAAACAAGACCTGACGAAATCGTCTTGGACTTGGATCCCCCATCAATCGAATTTTTCTCCTTTGCAATAAAGGCCGCACAGGAAATTAAAAAAGTGATGGAATCATTAAGGATTAAAGCTTTTGTAAAAACTTCAGGTAATAAAGGACTGCAAATTCACATCCCACTGCCTGAAGACAGATTTACTTATCAGGAGACACGCATATTCACCGACTTTCTCGGTGACTACTTAACAAGTTCCAATCCAAATGATTTTACAACCGAAAGAATGAAAATAAATCGGCACAATCGACTTTACTTGGACTTTGTACAGCATAGTGAAGGAAAAACCATCATCCAGCCTTATTCCCCACGGGGAAATTCTTTCGCAGGTGTGGCTACTCCTTTGTTTTGGGAAGAAGTGGACGAAAATCTCCAGTTAAAGGACTATACGATTGAAACCATCCCAAACAGAATAAAAAGGGATGGATGTGCTTTTGTGGATTACAGACTTGTCGATAATGGACCAGCCTTTTTGGAAGTTTTGTCGTTCCTAAAACAAAAAAAAACCAACAACTGAAGTAAACCCAAAGAGTCAGAAGTCGCTTTATTTATTAGGCAACCTTGAGGGAATGTAAAATGTAGCGTTGGAACGTAGGGCACTCGCTTTTCTTCGGGTTTGTCAACCTAATGGGATTCGAAATGGTCCCATCCCGAAACCCTTTCTCAATTTAATACAGAGAATACAAGACTGGCTTTCACTACATGATTTTTTACTGTTTTATATGAGATGAAAACTCACTGGATTGAAGAAATTTGCGACACTCCTGCCGAATAACTGGCTAGCCGAGACCCCACAGGCGCTTGAGCCTAGGAGGCTTGGCAGACACTCGGCGGAAAGGGGACCGATTTCTGAAATCAACTGCAACTTTTTCAAATAAGAAAACTGCAGGCAAACTCGCTTTTCTTCGAGTTTGCCTACAGTTTGAAGATTTCTTTATAATTTTGTTTTCAAATAACTTTGCACTTCATCCTGAAGCTTGGCATATAAGCTTGTTTCCAATTCAAAATCCTCTTTTTCAAGCATTTCAAATTTTTCAGGCTGATCTAAATCTATTTCAATCGATACCTTGAATTCATAAGTTGCGTTCCCGATTAAATCAATTGAATACTTTTGGCTTTCTTCATCATGATGGACGACACATTTCACTTTTCCGCCGTTATTGTAGACAGATATTTCACTTTCCAACGCGTTTAAACCAACAGAGTATGTTACAAGGCTTGAAGCCGACATCGCCGTTCCACATGCATTCGTGAAGCCTACTCCCCGTTCGAATGTCCGCACATAAATGCTCCCTGGTTCCAGCTCTTTCACAAAGCTGACATTGACACCATCAGGGAAAAGTTCATTTGGTTGATTGACCTTTGTTGAAAGTTCTTCCTGCAAATCACTTTGTAAAACATCACTATCGACGAGTGTGATCAAATGTGGATTAGGAACCGCCAATGCCGAAAATAGCAGTGTATCATGAAGTTCCGACAATGGTTCGTTTTGCAGCTGTTCTTTAGCCAATACAAGAGGTAGATCCTTCACATTGAAACTTACTGGTGAAATTTCCACCTTGAAAGTCGGAATGCCCTCATAAATATCTTCCGTTTTTTCCACGAGTAGATCTGCCTTCATGGTTTCCACGATCATTTTATCTAGCCCTAGAACGTCGTTCGCGTAACGTGCAACACAGCGAAGTCCGTTGCCGCACATCGAGGCTTCAGAACCATCCGCATTAAAGACACGCATCCGGCAATCGGCATGTTCACTTTTCATTACGAACAAAATACCATCCGCTCCAAGCTTCTCCCTATTGCATAGGGCCTTCGCGAAATTTTTCCGCTCTTCTTCAGTAAACGTCAGGGTTGTAGTCAATTCATCAATGATTAAGAAATCATTTCCTGAACCATGGCTTTTTAAACCTTCAATAATCATCCTGTCACATCCTCTAATATGCTGCTTTTCATTTATCATTTTTTAATATTCTATATCATAGCATTTTCAAGATGGATGTGTCATCGCGTAAATCACATTAAATCCATTTTTTCCAACGAAAAAACAAATAAGAAGAGCGGTTGGAATAAGAATTAACTCATTCCAACCGCTCTTTTGAATAATTAACCGATCATACCGATGATGAAATAGACGATAAACATTCCGGCACTCACATACATCGGGGCTGACACTTCTTTTGCTTTTCCGGTTACAAGCTTCAAGAAAGGGTACAGGATGAAACCGAATGCCATTCCATCGGCAATACTGTATGTGAAAGGAATG
This sequence comes from Peribacillus sp. N1, assembly GCF_054600815.1. Taxonomy (NCBI): domain Bacteria; kingdom Bacillati; phylum Bacillota; class Bacilli; order Caryophanales; family Bacillaceae; genus Peribacillus; species Peribacillus sp. N1. Next base: position 1,232,052 of record NZ_BAAHZO010000001.1, read on the forward strand.
ATCGTGATGATCATGATTGCAGGTATGCTCTCGGTTAAATCACTGAAATTCAGCTTTTTTATGTTTCCGAGCATCAAAATGCCAATGATAATCAAGATGGGGGCAATGGCGCTGTCAGGGATTACTTTAATCACCGGTATAAATAACAGTGATAGAATGAATAGCACGCCTGTCACCACTGAAGTAAAACCAGTCCTGCCTCCTGATGCGATTCCAGCTGCCGTTTCTACTGTTGCAACGGTAGGACTAGAACCGAATAAGCCTGATAATAGAACGGACACACTTGTCGCCTGCAGCGACTTTTTATAGGCATCCTGGCGGTTGATACTGTCTACATGCCCGTGTACAAGACCAATATTTTCAAAAACAAGAACCATCGTCATCGCAAATACACTTATCCAGAATTCAATCCGGTTTGCTTCCAGGAACGATAATGAAAAGAAAAGATCGCCGTAGGAAGCTGTGTCTATGCCTGAAAAATGGATATCCGATAGTTGAACCGTCCCGAACCAATAGGCAATGAGGCTGCCTGCCAGGATGGTAATCATGAAATTACCGGGGACATTCTTGATGAACAGCGTGATTGCCAATAAAAAGGTCAACACCGTTGCACACACCGCTGGATCGCTTAAATCTCCGAGTGCGACGATTGATGATGAACCTCCAGTGATTATCCCGCCCTTTTCAAGACCGATTAGCATCAAGAATAAGCCAAGACCGACAGATATGGCTTCTTTTATCGAACTTGGAATCGAATCACTGATTAACTTAGAGTATTTTGTAAAAGCGATGATTACAAAAATTACCCCGGAGATAAACACAGCACCAAGAGCCGATTGCCAAGATAGACCCATTCCTTGAACCATGGTATAAGCAAATAGGGCATTTACGCCCATTCCTGGAACGAGAAGGATTGGGACATTCGCCCAAAGTCCAATCATGACACAGCTTAAAGCAGATAAAAGAATCGTGGCGATCACTGCACCATTAATCGGTATGCCCGCTTCCGATAAAATCAGGGAATTCACGATGAGAATATAGACTATCGTAAAATAGCCGACCACTCCAGCAAGGATTTCACGTTTTCCATTCGTTCCATAGTCGGAAAAATGAAAAAACGTTTCCAAGTTTAATTTCTTCATGTTGTATCCTTATTAAATTTATCCCTCGCCCACCCGTTTGTATTAGTGACAAACTACACTTGGCGATTTTAACAAAAAAAAGGATAAAAATAAATAGCAATGATAAAAATTTGAAAAAAAACTGCCGGGAATGATCCCGACAGCCTCGATGAATATATTATTTTTGTTCTTGCGAATATCCATCTACTACCAATTCCAGCTTCCCTGTATCAGGCGAAATGATTAGACCATGCACAGGAATATTTTTAGGGATCAAAGGATGTCCTTTAATCACTTCGACGCTGTTCTTACAACTTTCATAAACATCATCAAATCCGCGAAGCCAATTGCGGATATCGATTCCTGCAGCTCCCAGTGTATCGATGGTGCTCTTTGGTATATCACGTTCGATCATCTTGTCCATTACAGAATCGGCATCGACTGATGCCATTCCGCAGTCATGGTGAGGTATGACCAATACTTCATCTGCCTTTAGCTCATAAATAGCAACAAGGATACTCCGCATCACACTTCCGAATGGGTGGGAGACGATTGCCCCGGCAGTCTTCAGGATTTTGACATCGCCATTTTTGACATTCAAGGATTTTGGCAATAGTTCAACGAGCCGAGTGTCCATACAGCTTATGATGACCATACGTTTCTCAGGAAACTTGTCCGTTCTATACTTAACATATTCACCTTTTTCTACAAACTGTTCATTATAATCAAGAATCTCATTAAGTAAACTCATAATTTACCACCTTTTTATTATGTATTTAATCTATGTATCTCCTATTATTATATCAAATATTTAAAAGATTTGCTAAAGGGTAACCATAGTCAATTTGAACGATGATTCAGAGTGGCTGCACAGAACCCAAAGACGATGATTTTAGGAATTTCAGCAACATTTGATGAAAAAGAAAGTATGGGTGTATTAGTCTTGAATCGTTTCCCCCACTCCAAAGGCATCCAGCCTTCTTGATATGAAACGATCTTTTCCCCGTCTTTTGTGACAATCTCGAATGAATTAACGCTCCCCGGCATTTCAATGGGCATCCATTCCGTACCGTCTGCCTTATAGATCATTCCATTGATTTTCACGAATGACCTATTTTCTTGATACGATCCTATAATGCCGCCCTGGTCATCCATGATCGTCATTTTATTGAAAAGCCCCCTTTTGATATGGTACTTAGCCAGCAAACGCCCTTCATGGTCCACCAGTTCATAACGCTTGGTCATGAGCATCGACAAGAAATTGGGTATCATCCACATGAACCACTTCATATTCAAATCCCGTATCTCGCCCATCAGTGACCCATCAGGCGCAAAAAGGAGCAGGCGCAATGTCGGTGCTGGCATAAAAGTCAATAAAACATGTTCATTTTTTAATAACCCGGAATTCGTCCCGACGAGTTCATCAGGCAATTCCTTCATTCTATTTTCATATATCCGATGACTGATAAATTGGACAATGCTAAAGAAAATAAAAGGAGACGTGATCAATAATATATTGCCCGGTATCATCGCAAAAATATGGCAAATGAAAAATACAAATGCCAAAAGAAGAGATATCCAAGATGCATGAAAATTTGAATTGCTCGTTTTCTGATAAAATTCACGTATATTCATATCCCGCTCTGCTCCTCACCGCTTACAAGAAAGATTGCCGCCTTAAGGGCGGCCATTTTAGCAGTACAACAATCCGCCCGGCATCCACTTCCTAAAAGTGCATGGAAGTAGTTTTCATAATACTTTATTCGCTTTAATGTGATCTATTCCCTTTTTAATGAAGGGCATTTCCCAACACGGTTCAAATAAAAAAGGACTCCGAATTGAACGGAATCCTATTGTAGACAAAATGGCTTCTACCCAATTTTAAAAACAAGACTAATGTCTTTTTAATGATTCCTTATTGGATTGAAGAAATTTGCGACACTCCTGCCGAATTACTGGCTAGCCGAGACACCGCAGCCGCTAGGCGAGGAGGCTTGGCAGGCAGTCAGCGGAAAGGGAGCGGATTTCTTCATTCCACTGGAACGTTTTTAAATAAAAAACTGCAGGCAAACTCGCTTTTCCTCGAGTTTGCCTGCAGTCTGAAAACACTCCGAATGAACGGAATCCTTTTACATCATTCTATAATATCCTGAAAATCAACGGGAACCTGTAATCCGTTCCCTCATAAGCCCTAACAGCAGCTATGATGGTGAATACGACTAAAGCTATCCCGATAACCGGCAATAGCAAGAATCCAACCAATACTATAGTGAGTATCCCTGCGACTATTGAATATACGGTGTAGGAAATGAAAAAATTCAAGTATTCCCTTCCGTGATAATCCACAAATTGTGACGAGTCCTTCTTCAATAACCAAATCACCAAAGGACCGATAAATGCTGTAAAAAAGCTGATCACATAAATAAGGGCAGCAAACACTCTTTCATCTTTAGTAGGCATAGTGTCTTCTCCTCCTTTCTCATATGAATAATTACGAATCAAATGAAAAATAGTTTCATTTTCCTTTCATTTTATTCGAAAACAGGTAAAATTGGACTGCTTTTTCTTGATATAGCAAATAAAATCCGGACATGTTCATCATTCTTGTGCATACAGTTTAAATAATGGATTGTCCTATACCTTCTAGAATGGAGTGATGTTTTTTTGCTGAATGAATTTCAAGCCTTCATCCTTGGGATCATTCAAGGCTTGACTGAGTTTTTACCTATTTCAAGTACTGGACATTTATATTTAGGACGGCATATTTTCCATCTTGACGAGGCCGGAATTTTTCTGGATACCATGCTCCACATCGGAACATTGCTGGCGTTATTGGTCGTCTATAAGAATGACATAATTGCCATTTTGAAAAATCCTTTCTCCAAAATGACTCTGCTTCTCATTGCTGGGACGATTCCTGCAGTGATTGCCGGCATTTTACTCGGGGATTGGTTTGATGGCCTTTCAAAAACAGGTGTCACCATTGGCTGGGAATTTTTAGCGACCGGACTGATTTTATGGGTAGCGGACGGAGTGAAAAAAGGGGCCAAATCCCTTAATGAAATTTCCATTAAAGATGCGCTGATTATCGGTACCTTCCAAGCTGCTGCCATCATGCCGGCTCTTTCGCGCTCCGGCCTAACGATAGCCGCCGGTCTCTTCTGCAGATTGGATAGGGCCACTGCAGCCTATTTTTCCTTTTTGCTTTCAATTCCTGCCATTACGGGGGGCATCGTATTTCAGATGAAACCGATTTTTACTGGAGATGTTGAACGGCTTCCACTCACTGCGCTTTTCGTCGGAACCCTGGCCGCAGCAATCTTTGGTTATATTGCAGTAGTATGGATGATCGATTTCTTAAAAAAGCGTTCACTGAAAATATTCTCCATTTATGTATGGGCCCTCGGCGCAATCATTTTATTCATGCAATTCACAGGTGAATTTTAAAGAAAAAGGCGGGCGAAAAACCAGTTTTTCAAGGAAAAATGCAGACGTTTGCCTACCGATTTCGCCCTTCAAGAAAAAGTTGAAATTTGACGAAAAAAAAAGGCAAAAAACCTATTCCCAAACCGTTTTTTTTTTAGTATTATACCTTCGTAAGGTACTTTAGATTTGCATATTTTCTGACAATAAAAATAGGGAAGGCAAATGGTGCGCCACCGGTTTCCGGTTCTAGTGGGTTCGATTCCCACCCCGAAATTTTTTGATGAACGACTTAAAAAATTTCGAGGGTGGGCAGCGACTACGCATAAGAACTGCCCTCAAACGGAGGGACGGAAATGTTAAAAAAGAGAGATTTCACAGATTGTTTTTCTCTTTATGAACAAATGACGCATCCAGATGTCTTCCCTTTCGTGCGCCATAAGGTAGATTCATATGAAGAATATGTTTTCATCACTAAGCAAACGATCGAAGCCGAAGATGCTGGGCAACTCATTTCACGAACAATCTTGGATGAATGGGAAAATCCCATCGGTTGTATTTCTTTATATGATATTGAAAATGGTGCAGGTTTCTTAGGCACATGGCTTGGCAAGCCTTATCATGGAAAAGGTTATAATGCCATTGCAAAAGACGCTTTCTTCAAAGAGCTTTTTTTCGAGCTCGGTTTGGAAACGGTCTTCATGCGTATTCGCAAAAAAAATATCCGCTCTATAAAAGCTGCAGAAAAGCTTCCCTATGCCGTCAATGCCAACGAAACAAGAAAATCCCTTTATGATCAAATCAATCATGAAGAAGATATCTACGATTTGTATGAAATCCCTAAAGATTTATACACCTTTCATATCCTTAGACAGCATGATGATGACGAACAGCAGTTACTTGAAGCATAAAGCGAAGAACATTTCAATTTGGATTTGTTTATCTTTTCATATAATGGCCGGAGCTTCCAAACCTGGAAAGCTCTTTTTTCCATTTACATAGGATGTTTAAGATAGATTGCTGCAAATCCCTATTCTTTTTAGGGATATTTTTTTATAATGAATACAATTGACCAATTCATCAATATATTCAAAGCGTCATTGAAAGGACTTAATCATGAAAAAAACATTTGCTTTTATCGTGCAGCTTATCTTCCTGCTCATCATTTGCAAGCTCGGCTATTATTTAGCCAATTTACTTCAATTACCCGTACCAGGCAACGTCATCGGCATGATTCTGTTATTCGTTTTATTACAGACGAAGGTTATAAAAGTCGAATGGATTGAACTTACTTCAGGATTTTTGGTAAAGCACCTAGCCTTTTTCTTCATCCCCATTTCAATCAGTTTAATGACAATGGGATGGCTTTTCATTAAATTCGGTTTGCCATTGGCACTTACATTGGGAGTCAGCTTGATATTTGGATTCATCGTTTCAGCTTGGACTGTTCAGAAGCTATCCCATAGAGGAGAGGTTAAGCAGCATGACAGCGCTCATCACAACATATAGCATCTTGATAACCATCCTTGCCTATTTCATTGGAAGGAAAATATATGCTAAACATCCATCACCTTTTACGACGCCCGTATTTTTCAGTACTGTTACGATAATTCTCGTATTGCTGATCAGCGGTTTGGACTTCGAAGATTATTCACCGGGAAAAGACATCATAACCTATTTCCTGGGACCGGCTACCGTTGCTTTGGCCGTACCACTTTATAAGAATAGAAAGATAATCGTTAAATATGCAATGCCGGCAATTAGCGGCATGATATTTGGTCTTATGGTCACATTGATCATTGCCTTCGCCATCGCTAAAGCATTTTCTCTTCCGCAATTCATACTCCAAGGATTGGCGGTTAAATCCATTACAGTGCCCATCGCTGTTGAAATCACTGAACTTTATGGCGGAAATTCCAATATATCAGCAGCCTTCGTCATTTTGACTGGGGTGCTGGGTACGATGATCGCTCCAAAAATGATGGATAAACTAAACATTACGATGCCCTTCGCTCGTGGTATCGCTTATGGTACGATCGCTCACGGTCTCGGAACTGCTCAAGCTGCCCAGGAAAGTGAGTTCACCGGGGCTGTCGCAGGTGCGGCAATGGCTATCGCAGGTATTCTTATTTCCTGTTTTTTTCCTTTTATAAGTAATTTCCTATAAAAAGAACCGCAACGTCAACGACGTTGCGGTTCTTTTTTATGATTTATCTTTTTTGCAAATCGTCGTATAATCGCCTAAGAATATAGGTTTTATACAGCTCCAGCTTTTTTTTCTCAATTGGATGATAGCTTATCCCTGCAGCTTTTAGCTGCTGAATGAACCATCCTTTGGAATATTCATAAGCCATTCTACCCCCTCCTCTGTTCGAAAAAGATATGCTTCATAGAGGGGATTGATACTTATTTTTTTGCAGCCATTACTTGAAGTAATAATTCATACATTTCAGCTGCCGTTTTGAATGGGCGTTTCTGACGCATTTTTTCCTGATATTCATTCGATTGTTCCAATAAATCCGCTAATGTAGCATTAAAAATCCGGTCATTTAACTCTTCTTCTTGAATGACTTTACAAAAGCCCTGTTTTTCAAAGCTTGACGCATTCAGAATTTGATCTCCGCGGGATGCATTGGCACTTAGAGGGATAAGCAGCATCGGCTTTTGCAAACCAAGGAATTCAAAGATTGAATTTGAACCTGCCCTTGACACAACGACATCAGCAGCCGCCAAAAGATCGAATAATTCTTCATGTACGAATTCAAAAGGAGCATATCCCCTTTGTTTCAACTCCGTTTTCACATTTCCCTTCCCGCAAATGTGTATAATCTGGTAATCCTTTAATAAAGCATCTAGGTTATCTGTAATCATATTATTGATTTTAACGGCCCCAAGACTCCCGCCCATAACGAGTAACACCGGTTTGTTATTCGTGAATCCACAGAATGTCTTACCAGCTGTAGCGCGTCCCTTAAAAATCCCATCGCGCAATACAGCGCCTAGATACATGGCCTTATCTTTCGGAAGGTCTTTTTCCGTTTCCTGGAAAGTGGTGAAAATTTTCGATGCAAGTGGCATGGCAATCTTATTAGCCAGACCAGGCGTATAATCCGATTCATGTATCGCAATCGGTATTCTCAGCATCCTGCCTGCCAAAACGACTGGAACCGAAACGAATCCACCTTTAGAAAAAATGAAATCCGGCTTGGTCTTTTTTAATATTTTTCGTGCATCAAAAATCCCTTTTATGACCCGGAAAGGGTCTTTCATATTTTCAACTGATAGATAACGTCTGAATTTACCTACGGAAATCGTTTCATAACGGACCTCGGGAAATTCCGTTTCGATGATATTTTTTTCAATGCCTTTTTTTGAACCAATATAAGTAACATCCCAATCATGCTTTAAAAATTCCGGGATGATTGCTGCATTAACAGATACATGACCGGCAGAACCGCCTCCGGTAAATACTATTTTCTTAGTCAATATTTCCACCTTCCAAACTTAAAAAATCACTTTGCATCCATATTACCATATATCCCTGCCATTAATAACTTGAAAAAGTATTCAGTGAACAGCAAAATCCCCGTGAGGAATGTAATCATCGATTATTTTTCCTTTTTCAGCATGAATATATTATAATCTTAGTATTCTACAATACTACAAGATACATTGGAGGAGTAATACATTGCAAGAAGTTTCTGAATCACTCGATCAATTTGATGGAATCGAAGCCTGGACCAAATTAGGAATATCCATTGGCATTTTTCTAATCTTCCTTTTGCTTCGGAAAGTATTTACTACATATATATTCAAGTTCTTTCTACGAATTGCAGAAAAACGTAAAGTAGAATTTGCCGCCAACTTAATGCTCGCTATAGAACAGCCGGTAAGATGGCTTATCGTTTTGATTGGTGTTATCATTTCACTGCACTATTTTCCGATTGACTCACCTTCGGTTGAATTAAGATCGAAAATATACAGATCATTTTTTGTCTTCTTAATAATTTGGACGATTTTCAATATCAGTTCGATCTTAACCATTTTATTTCCGAAATTGGTAAGTAAATTCGGGCTTGAAGTCGATCAAATCGTCATGCCGTTCTTTACGAAAATCATAAAATTAATCATCATTGCTTTTGGTGCCTCCATCATTGCTGAAGAATGGGGATTTAATGTCGATGGATTCGTTGCAGGGCTTGGATTGGGTGGATTGGCTTTCGCTCTTGCCGCTAAAGATACAGTCAGCAACTTCTTTGGAGGGATCGTCATCGTTACCGAAAAACCTTTTACCATAGGAGATTGGGTCAAAACTCCAAGTGTTGAGGGAACCATTGAAGACATCACATTCCGAAGCACCAAAGTTCGGACTTTTGCCCAAGCTTTAGTTACAGTCCCAAATGCGACCCTTTCGAATGAACCGATCATCAACTGGTCCAAGATGGGAAAAAGACAGATTGCCTTCCATTTAGGTGTGAATGTCACGACACCAAAAGAAAAATTGGAAAATGTCATTAAAGACATAGAAAGAATGCTGATTGATCATCCTGAAGTCCATCCGGAAACGATTTTGGTTAAATTTGATGAGTTCAGTCATTCCGGTTTCAATCTTTACCTTTATTTCTTCACGAAAGCGACGGACTTTGGAGGATATTTATCAATCAAAGAAGATGTGAACTTTAAAATAATGGAGATATTGGAACAGGAAGATGTACAAATTGCCATTCCGTCCCAAGCCTTCATTCTTCAAAAAGACTCAAATATGGAAGCCATGAATGATTTTGAATCCATGCGCGACTGACAAAAGGACTTGCCCAAAAACGGAAAGTCTCAGAATGTAGACAACCTCGATGAAAATCGAGGTTGTCTACATTTTTTTATGGCTTGTACAAATTTTGACATTGATTATAACGTAAGACACTCGCTTTCCGCGTCCAGGAGGAGCCTCGCACACCCGCTCCAATCAACTTTGTTTTAACTTTTAGATAGAACCCTTTTGCCTAAAGTCTTTATTGTTTTAAAATAGACTAATTAACACTTGAGGTGATGAGGATGCTTTCTAAACATGATTCTATTCAGCGAGATCAACTTGAAATGGTTACTTTAGATCTTTAAAGTGTCGTTTAATTTTCCCCGAACATTGAGATATGAGGCACTTTCCATATCGCACTCTTTCACATGTGTGGAATCCACGTATACTTGCTCTGCACTTATTAACTTAAATAAGTGAAAAATCAAAAGGGGTTCTGAATTTTTTAATTCAGAACCCCTTTTGTCTACAAGCTGAGACCTGCCCAAAACGGCAAGTCTTTTTTAGCTTCAAATAAAAACTCTTAAAACATCACATGCTTATGTGATATAATTCTTTCATTGTGTTGAAAATTGCAAATATTGATATTGAGGTACTTTAATGAATCAGACTTATACTAAATCACAAAAGATCCGCCTGTTATTTTATATATTGATACCTATCCTGATAACCCAAATCAGCATGTATGCCATGACCTTTTTTGATGTGATGATGTCAGGACAATACAGCACTCAGGACGTTGCTGGCGTCTCCATCGGCAGTTCGCTATGGACACCCGTATACACGGGGCTGAGCGGGATATTGATTGCCTTAACGCCGGTGGTTTCACAGCTGGTCGGTTCCAGGCAGTCTAAATCCGTTTCCTATTCCGTGATGCAGGCCATTTATTTAGCTGTCACTTTAGCCTTATTCATATTAATCATTGGGGCGTTTTCCTTGAACCCCGTATTGAATGCCATGGACCTTGAAGATAGTGTCCACATGGTTGCTCATGATTATTTGATTGCACTTTCACTCGGTATCATTCCTTTATTCGTTTATAATGCGTTAAGGGCCTTCATTGATGCTCTGGGGCAGACCAGGATATCCATGATAATCACCTTATGTGCACTCCCGGTAAACGTCCTTTTTAATTACCTATTAATCTACGGGAAGCTTGGATTCCCCGAACTTGGCGGTGTCGGTTCGGGGTACGCCACTGCCATTACTTATTGGTTAATTGCCTTGGTGGCCATCCTTGTTGTAATAAAAATCAACCCGTTTTCGACATATAAGGTTTTCAATGAATTTTTCCGGGTTTCCTGGAAAGAATGGCGTGCCTTATTATTGATTGGAGTACCCATCGGGCTGGCTATCTTTTTTGAAACAAGCATTTTCTCGGCCGTCACCCTCTTGATGAGTAAGTATGATACCGTCACAATAGCATCGCATCAGATTGCCATGAATTTTGCCTCCCTGCTTTATATGATACCGCTAAGTATATCCATGGCTTTGACGATCGTCATTGGATTTGAAATTGGGGCAAACCGTTATAAAGATGCAAAAGTGTATAGCTGGATTGGCATTTCGATGGCCTTGACAATGTCGCTCGTTTTGTCGACCATCCTATTCCTCTTCCGTGAACCTGTGGCTTCTTTATACACAAAAGATCATGAGGTAATGATGCTGACTTCACATTTTTTAATATATGCCATCTTCTTTCAGATATCGGATGCCCTCCAGGCACCTATTCAGGGTATATTGCGTGGTTATAAAGATGTTAATGTCACATTTGCGATGTCACTGGTCTCCTACTGGATTCTCGGGCTTCCCATTGGCTATGTTTTCGCAAAGTATACAGATATGGGAGCCTTTGGGTATTGGATTGGCCTAATTACCGGCTTGGCTCTCGGAGCAATAGGCTTGGCGGCTCGCTTACGGTTCATACAGCAAGTGAAATATAAAAAAATGGCGTAAAAAAAGAGTGGGGCTGGATTACCGGCCTCACCCTTTTTCATTCTCACGCTAGGCTTTATATATTTTCCCGAGAACATCCTTTCCGCCTGTTACCGGTATGATGCTGCCGGTAATGAAATCTGACTCCTCATCACAAAGAAACGTGACGACCCTCGCTATATCTTCGCCTGTACCCGGTCTGCCGATTGGAACCGTACCATCCTTTTCTGCTCTCGCGCCCCTGATTTCCCCCTCTTTCCAATCACCTACTATATCACCAGGACAGACCATATTCACGGTAATGCCATGTATAGCTTCTTCGGCAGCTAAAGTTCTTGTCAAGGAGGTCAAGCCGCTCTTTGCCGCGGCAAAAGCAGAACGATAAATCCATCCTGGTGCAGTTTCACACCGTTCAAACCCTAATGTAATGACTCTGCCCCAGTTTCTACTTCGCATTTGCGGAATAAGTTCCTTCGCAAAATAGAAAAAACCGTTTAAATTCCCATCCATGATGTACTTCCATTCATCACTGCCATATTCAGTCATGTGTTTACGATCATGCATATATGGCCCTGCGTTATGAATGAAGATATCAACATGGCCAAAGACCTCCAAAATCTTTTGCAAAATATTCCGGCAATCTTCTTCACTTGACGAGTCACCTTGAATCGCAAGTGCCTTTACATGGTATTTTTCCTGTAATTCATCCACTAATGCTAAAGCTGCCTTTTTACTTTTTCGATAAGTAATGATAATGGCCATTCCATTATCCGCGAGTGAAAATGCCATCCTTTTGCCGATTCCCGTTGCTCCACCAGTAATAAAAGCTACTTTTTCATCCACAGGCCTACCCTCTTTATCTAATGGATTTTACTTAATTATACATAAGTTTATTCCGTTTTCTATAATTTAGTAATTATATAAAAGAACCTATGGGCTTTAGCTGCATAAAATATAACAAATAAACCTGTCAGACCATAAGCAGGAGAGAGGAATTCAATATGTTTCCTTGGAATTCACTTTTTTCTTTTAAGAATAACCCGAACCAAAAGGATTTCATGAAAAATATGCAGCAAAGTGATGTACAATCATTCATTGAAAAAGTATTTTCACAAGTCATACCTGAAAATATGCAAGGTATGATGAATCAAAATGATGGCCGCTCACAAAAAGAAAATGCCAGATCTGAACATCCTTTATATGCCGAAGTATTTGAAACGCATTTATATGTCTTCGTAAGAATTCCAATAGAAGATGAATCTTGGCTAAAGAAAATGAAACTTTACCATACATCTAACCAATCCATCATCGAGGGGATTCCTGAAGAGTCAGATCGGCATGTCATAACACTCCCCGCACCTGTAAAGAAAAAAGGGGCATCAGCCCAATATAAAGAATCAACATTGGAAATACGTCTTCAGAAAAGTTTCAATACACAGTATTCAGAAATCGATGTATCCGAGATATAAGTTGCTACACACCGGGACCTCGCTGATGATAAGGTGCGGTTCCAGTTATTTCTTGGTTCAATTTTTTTAGATTTGGGTACATTATAGAGAACCAATCGATGTCACAATTGATTTTATTCCATGGAAAGGAATAATCTGATCCATTCTCGCAAAAAAAAAGCGCACCCCATGTTAATGGGATGCACTTTTCTATTAATCTATTATTTTCCGATGAATTGTTGAGTCCAGTAGTTACCAGATTCAACGTAACCTACTCCAATATGAGTAAAGCTAGAATTCATGATGTTTTCACGGTGTCCTTGGCTATTCATCCAAGCTTGTACCACTTCTTCAGGTGTTTGTTGACCTTGTGCGATGTTTTCACCAGCTGATGTATAGCTGATTCCGAATTGTTTCATCATATCGAATGGTGAGCCGTAAGTTGGGCTATTGTGATCAAAGTAGTTTTTATCTTTCATGTCTTGAGACTTGATACGTGCAACTTTGCTCAACTCAGTGTCGATTTTAAGAGCTGCCAAACCTTGTTTTGCACGTTCTGCATTAGTTAATTTAACAACTTCTTGTTCAAAAGCACTTAATTGAGAGCTTGTCTCTTGTTTTTCATCAGTTGATTTATTAGGTGTTACTGGTTTTGCTTCAGGTTTTGCTTGGTTCGTTGTTCCAGTTTCTTGCTGAACCGGTTTTTGAACTGGTTTTTGAACTGGTTTTTGAACTGGTTTTTGAACTGGCGTTTGAACTGGCTTTTGTTGTGCCTGCGCTGCAGGTAAAGTGATATTGTATTTAGCTAGGTATTGGTTAAGGACTTTTTGCATATCCTCTTTATTAGTAGATTTAAAAGTTACTTGTTTCACAGTATCACAGTTGGCTGCTTCAGCTTGGTTAGCTCCTACTCCTGTGAATATAATAGCTGCAGCCGCTGCTGCTGACATAAACATTTTCTTTTTCATTCGTATTTCCTCCTGTGATGTTCGTTTTGTGTTGTGCTTTGCTTCTGGAATTATCATAACATGCACTTTTTGTAATAAATGCACCAGCAATTTCCATCGAATTTAACAGGATACGAAAGAGAAAATATTATTATCCTAGTTTCAGAGAAAACTTGCAAGAATGCTTTACCTATCTATGTTTCTTTCAGTGGTATATATACTCATATTTTTCCAGCCCTTACTTGTCAATGGTAGTTACATAGAACCATTTCCATTGAATACTAATAACTTTTTGTTGACATATCGTATTTAACCAACTTAATATGACTTTCATTACTTTTATGTTACAAATTTTTCGATTTAACTTCGACGCTCCGTCTTTTGTCCCGATCATTTCTACCCTATTGCCTTGGTCCATTTTTCAAAAAAAAAACAATTCGGATTCACTTCCGAATTGTTTTGAGTTTGATGGTCATTCATCATTTCATTTCTTCATCATCCATCTCGTCCATTTCTTTTTTTTCGCCACTTTGTTCAGGAGTGCTTGGTTTGCCTATTACGAATTCTTTCTTTGGCATGTTGTGCATATCCCTTGCAGTTACATGAGCATATACATAGTAGGTTCCTTCTTCATCAAAATTCTTTTCCAATTCATATATGCCATTCCCTTTATGTTTCACTGCGATCTTGTCATGATCATCGCTATTTGCAAGCCAAATTTCAAAACTGACATCATCCGCATCTGTCACGGCTTCGTCCCCATATGTCACTTTTGCCTGAAATTTCACAGGCTCATTCACTTTACCCTGAATTGGATTGACAGCTAAATCGACATTTAACATTTTCGGAATTTCCTCTTCCTTGCCGCATCCAGCCAAAAAAATTAACGCCATGCAAAATAACATGATTTTTTTCATTTTTGAACGTATCCCCTTTTTATGAATTCCATTCTTCTTTTATAATCGGTAGGATGACCTTGACTTTTGTTCCCCTTTTTTCCTTGCTTTCTATTTCGATTTTACCATTTTGTAATTCCACCAATTTTTTGACAATGGACAGTCCAAGCCCTGAACCGCCATCAAAACGGCTGCGTGCTTTGTTAACTCGGTAAAAACGATTCATGATATGAGGCAGATCCGCTTCCGGAATCCCGTTACCCGTGTCAGTTATCAGCAGTTCGCAATCATCTTTATGCTGAATTAGGGTAATATGAATCGCCCCTCCAGAATCCGTGTACTGAATGGCATTATCAAAAATGTTATGCAGGATCTGTTCCATCCTTCCTTCATCCCCAAAAATAATCGGGTCTGGATCCAGATCCAACTGCAAGTCCAATTTCTTTTCCTTTATTATCGGTTCATATTTCACAAGTACGTCTTCTATGAATTGAGCATAGGCAATTGGGATTTTATTTAACAAGAATGGATCACTATCCATTTTTGTTAAGTCCATCAGATCACCCACAAGCCGCTGCAGCCTAAGGGCCTCCCTTGAAATGAGATGAAGGTATTTCCGTTGTTCTTCATCATTTTTCACGACACCATCCAATATGGCCTGCGTGTATCCCTTTACGTAACTAAGCGGGGTTCTGAGCTCGTGTGCTACATTTTCAAGAAATTCTTTTTTTCTTTCTTCTTCCAAATGGATGGAATTGGCCATATCATTAAAGGCTATTGCCAGTTTACCTATTTCATCATGGCTCCTTACATGGACCTGTATGTCATAATTCCCCTCTGAAACGAGATGGGCTGCAGTCTCGATTTCCTTAATCGGACTGATTAGCCTTTTCAACCATTTTGTAGTAAAAAATATCGCGACTATCAAGAATAATAGGATCGCTGCCAACCATTTTGCAGCAAATTCCTTAAGTAAGACCGTAATGGAATCTACTGGAATATATGTATAGATGATACCTTCGAGGCGATCTTCGTCAATCAGGGGTATGATCGCAGCTACGATGTTCTTTTCAAACCTTTTCTCATATCCTTCTTTTTCAACGGCTTTCCCATCTAAAAGCATTTGCCGTTCTTCTTCAGAAATAAGAGTATCATAATTGATTTCAAAAGGCAGACAGGCACTCAATTCCCTGGGATTGTTGACGACAAAGACCTCGCTGTCATTCTTACTGTTAAACCATTCAACTTTTTCCTTGAAGTCATCACTGATTTCACCGCCGGTATAATCCGCCCCTAGCAATGACGCTTCATTGACTAAATCTGTTTTAAGCTTCTCCACATATAGATTTTTATAATAATATTGAGAAAGTGAGTATGCGAACAGAACGGAAAGGATGATGGCGGTGATGATGGTGAGCCATAATTTAAATGAGAGGGTTCGCCATTTATTGATCATTTCTTTTCCTCTATCTTATAACCGATTCCCCAGACGGTTTGAATGTAATCAGCCGCTCTTAATTTCATTCGTAACGTTTTGATATGGGTATCCACAGTACGTAAAGATCCTCCATACTCCCCGCTCCATACATTTTCAAGCAGTTGTTCGCGGCTGAGTGCCTGGCTTTTATGACGCATGAGAAATAACAGCAATTCGAATTCTTTCAAGGTTAAATTGATTGCCTTCCCTTCAACCAAAACCGTTCTGGATTGTAAGTTCAAGCTAATTTTACCGAATCGGACATGGTTTTGATTTTCTTCTTTCAATGATAATTTCCCTGTCCTTCGCAATACAGCTTCGACCCTTGCTACCAATTCTCCTGGATTGAACGGCTTGACGATATAATCGTCGCCGCCAAGCTTCAGCCCTTTCACCATATCCCATTCTTCACCTTTCGCACTGACAAATATCACAGGGATCTCCCAATTATCACGAATCTCTTCACAAACGGAGAAACCGTCCATACCTGGCATCATGATATCCAATAGGATTAAATCCACTTCCTCTGTTTCAACCATCCTTATAGCTTCTTTTCCATTCGCAGCTTGAAGGCATCGATAACCTGAGTTCAGCAAATACATTTCAACTAGATTTCGCATATCTTCTTCATCATCCACGACTAAAATGGTGTAAGCATGCATGTCATCTACTCCCTCAACATCAATTGGAACGGACCTTCGCCGACTTTTATCGTTTTTTTAACATCGACTGTTTCAGCATCCATTACATACACTTCATCACTATCATATCCCGCCACGACCACATCTTCATTGAAGTTCGCCATTTCAAAGGGGTTGACGCCGACCACTTTGCTTTTCACTTCCTGATATTGATCATTCAATTTATATAAGGAGCTTGTACCATGACTTAGGACAAATATGCCTTCAGCATTCTCCAGGAACTTTATCGGCATGGTGGGGGCCTTCAGTTTCTTCTTCAACTCTCCCGTTTTTGCCGAATAAATATATAGATCTTCTTCCACTTGGTCCCCATCACCATGTCCTCCGATCCATATTTCATCCTTTTCTTCCCTTAATAACGTGCCGGTGCTGGAACTATGTACGGGAAATTCGAAATCGACCTTTTTCGTTTCAAGATTTATCACTGAACATTTGGTATCACCAAAATTAATAACATACAAGCGATTTGCTTGCTCTCCTTGAAGAACGGTCAAGGGGCTTTTACCAACCTTGACAATATCCTGTACCTCCCCATCAGCATTTAAAAAATAAATGGAGTGATTCGCTTGATTGACCGCCACGATGCTTTTTCCATCACGTAACAATTGCATATTGACGATTCCTTTCCCAATTTCCCAACTGTTTATCAGTTTTCCTGCTGATAAAGAGTAAACTTGGACTTTCTTCATCTCTTTTCCATAAAGCAGGATAGTATCTTTGTCTGCCAGGAGCAGGGCTCCGGTAAATGGTTCTGAAATATCCCATTTTGCAAATGGATGATAGTTTTCATCTATAAAAGTCAGAGAAGTATCCTTGATATTGACAGTCGCCAGGAAAGATTCACTTTTATTGATTTTAGTAAATGCATTACCGCTAATACACCCAGTAAGCAGTACGATGGCAAGAAAAAGCCCAATGCCCCACTTCATATTTTAAGCTCCTTATTCATTAAATATCTATTTTTTTAAAATTTTAACAATGATTTGTGAAAAAAGTATGAAGCGGATAAGAATATTTGCTAACAAGCACCCGTATCACAATCTGGAATCATAATCTTTCCAATTCAGTAATATAGAGCATGACGATTGCATTTTTCATTTCTTCCGAAAGCGAAGATTCCATCACGCGTTTAATGGAGAGGTAAAATTTCTCCAATACTGGTTTTCGGGCACGGGGATGGGCATTTTCATCCAAAAGCTCACGGCGGATGAGTTCCGGCAAAACTTCCCTTCCACCTCCATCGGTCACCTTACGATTGTTCCATATGCTTAAATAAGCCACCAGTAATTCTTCTTGCCTGATATTTTCCTTCATAGTATCCCTTCCATCCATTACTAATTCATACATATTATTGATCAAGTTCGTAAAGACTATCTTAATAATACGATTACGCTTTTTAAAATTCAAAAAAGGAGTGAGTACAGTGTCTCAAGTATACCGCTGTCCGAATTGCCGGACAAATAAATCTCGCTTCAATCTCATTCAGCAAGTAGCAACCCCCGTTAAAAAGGATCCGCAATCCGGTGAGATTGTTGAACAATATTCGAACGATTCCCTTCAGCCGTTCCATCTAGCATATAATGGTCCTGAAGTTCGGGTGCAATGTGCTGCGTGCGGATTAATAGAAGACGAAAAGACATTTGCCGCCTTTGGAATGCAAGAATAAAAATGGTCAGACCCTCAAATGGGTCTGACCATTTTTTCAATCTTTTCCCACCGACATCTTAGCCCGGTCTATGGCAATTGGAATGGCTTTTCCATCCTCATATCCTTCATCCAATAATGCATTCGCGATCTCTATAGCCTTTTCCCTGACATCTTTATCTAGATTCTTCATCGAATTTGGGTAATCGTTCTTATTCCATGGCATTAATACCGCCTCCTTGATAAGAAAGTCTTCTTATATGTTTCCCTTCTTTTATGGGCGGTAAACGTTTATCGGACCGCTCTCGCTTCCAAAGCTTTCAACTGACCGATCAACATTTCCTCATCCAACTTTTCCCCGATGATGACGATATTCAATGGCATTTTCATCATTTCATTCATATACATCGGCATTCCGTATGAGTATTGAAATAAATGGGGGTATTGTGAATGTGTAAAAGAAATGTATCCTTTCATTCTATATACCGTTTCCGGCAGGGACCTAAGCCACTCTTCAAAGTCGGTTTGTGCCACCGCACCTTCAAAGGTATGAACGACTGCAGTTAAATGCAAATTGTCATGTACATCAAGCTTTTGATGGCTATTTTGCCGATTTCTTTGCATCCCTTGCAATGATTTCAAGGAAACATCTGCATACTCCGTCAATAAACATACAGCATCCGTATTCAGTGCCTGTATCGTATATATCAGCTGTGCGGCCTCCATCTCACTTACTAAATCCGCTTTATTCAATAGTATGAAATCGGCATGGTGGATTTGCTCGGCAAGCAGCTGTCGAAGCTGCGGAGACAGTTCCTCGCGATCGCGCCACCTTAATAAATCGACCACGGTGATAATCCCTTTATACTCCAGCCTTTTGGCGAAGATCGGGGACATGATGCCATCCAATACTTCAACTGGATGAGCAGCGCCCGTCGTTTCAATATAAACCGCATCCAAGTCATTTTCGGTTAGCAATTCATGAAGCTGAACTTCCAGTTTATCTTGAATTGTGCAGCAGATGCACCCGTCAAACAACTCCTTCAGAGGCACTCCATCACCAATGAGTCCGCTGTCAACCGATACACTGCCGAGCTCATTTAAAAGCACGGCCACTTTTCTGCCCGCGTCACTTTCCTGCTTTAATATATTTCGAAGAAGCGTCGTTTTCCCGCTGCCGAGAAAGCCGCCCAATATGTACACTTCGGTTGTTTTCATTCTTATCTGCTCCTATGATCCGGTTAAATTCGATTCCGTTAAATTTTATCATAATTACCTTACTAAAGCACTTGCCGGATTCACATAAAAAAACCAGCCCGTAAGCTGGTTTCAGACTAGGCAAATTCGAAGAAATGCGAGTTCGACTGCAGTTTTTTATTTAAAAACGTCCAGTCGATTTCAGAAATCCGCTCCCTTTCATCCGACTGTCTCCCGAGCCTCCTCGACGCAAGCGTCTGTGGGGTCTCGGCTAGCCAGTTATTCGGCAGGAGTGTCGCAAATTTCTTCAATCTTGCGAGATTTCTTTCCTATAAAATAGAAAAAACACAAAGGGATTAATCATGTTTTTTTATAAAATCAAGGTTAGGTGAGACCATTCCGACTTCCCTTTTTTCTACATAAAAAAACCAGCCCGTAAGCTGGTTTTTTAACATTGATTCATGCTTGAACTTCGTCTTTTTCGTAAATCGGCACCCATCCTGCCGCTGTAACGAAAATGCGGACAGCAACAGTTTTCCTATCTTCTGCAAGCGTGAAATAATGTCTTGTTGATTCTGGTACACTAATAAGATCACCTGGATTAAGGCGCACGTCAAACCACTGTTTATCTTTGCCTTCAATCGCAAAGATACTCGTACCGCCTGCTATGAAACGCACTTCATCATCTTCATGGTGATGTTCCTGCTTAAAGTTTTCAAGCATTTGATCCAAGTTCGGATTCGCATCGGATAATGTGATGATATCATGCGCTTTATAGCCTCTTCTTTCGGAGATTTCCGCTATCTCTGATTGGAATGCTACAAGGATTTCCTCCTTTTCAGCATCTGTTAGATCGTATTTTTCCACGAGATGGGCCGGTAATTTAGAAATGTCCCATTGCTCATAAATAACCCCTTGTGTTTCTAAAAATCCTTTTACCTGTTCACCGTTTTCAATAACCTCGTTTGTTTCCTGGAATCTTATCGTCGCCATCATTCATTCCTCCTTCATTAGTGTTTATCTTAAAGAAACTGCAAATGCCTTTTGTTGATTAAGCAACAGTTGATATTGAAATAAAAATTCGCAAGCTTCAAGTATTCTCTTTGCTTCGAGTCCGCTTTTACCCCAAACCGTAATACCATGATTGCGGATCAGCACGGCGCCAGAGTCTTCTTCGACATGTGGCTCGAACTTATCGGATAACAGCGGAATGTCAGCATGATTATATATGATTGGAATCCGAAGTTCCGAATCTTCATCCCACCGACCGGTCGCTTTAATGATTTCATGATTACGAAAAGAAACTTGGCCTTCATCCCCGTACAATTCGGATATCACATTATTTTCAACTGTATGGACATGGAGTACACAGTTCGCATTCGTTTTCCGGTAAATGACTGTATGAAGTAAAGTTTCGGCCGATGGTCTTAGGTTCGTTTCTTCAACTGGCTTTCCTTTTAAATCCACCAGTAAAAAGTCCGAATCCGATTGCTTCCTTTTATCCTTACCGCTTGCCGTAATATAAAAGAAAGGGTTTTTGGGCTCCCGAATGGACAAGTTCCCGCTAGTTCCCATAAACCAATCCCTTTCGGCCAGTTCAGCTTTAATATCTGCCAGCTCCTGCCATTCTTTAGAATGATTATTCACGCTTTACCCACCCATCTGCTGCTTAATAATATCAATTACATCAAAAAACGTTTCAAAACCTTGATGTGGAATCCCTTCGCTATCGCATTTTTCAAGCAGTATGTCACGGGCTATGACAAAATCCGCCTGTTTTGCAGCTTCAAAATCCGTTACTGAATCTCCAATAACGAATTTAAAATCTTCCGCACCCGCAATTTCCCTCATAATGGATGGCTTGCAGCAACCGCATCCATTATTACATTGATCATCACAGGAATGCGGCCACTCAATATAAATCTTTTCCTTATCAAAAAATGCACGGTTGCAATAAACGGACTCTGTTGGCAAGATATCATTCAAAAGCGGTGCAATGAAAAAATCCATGCCCCCGCTTACAATATATAAAGGGATGTTGGCTTGTTTCGTATACTCAACGAATTCATAAAACCCTGGACGAATGCCGGCCGTCTTTCTTACATATTGGATGATGTCATCCTTCAAGCCGCTATCAAGCAGGGAAAACATATCCCCTACTCCCGAAGATATACTGATTTTTTGCTGAAGGACACCGTCTTTCAACGCTTCCCATTCCGGAGGCGCAAATTTCTTCATGATGGAAATGATATTATCCGAGTTGGTGATCGTTCCGTCAAAATCACAAAAGATGATCGGTTTCATTATTTCTTATAGGCCTCCCCATAACACAAGAGCTTTTTTTAGTGTTTCATCCTCAGCAGCCGCTTCAGATAGTTCCTTTCCTGCAAGTACGGCTTCCACAGCGGATCGGAAAGCCTTTGCCCCGCCATCTGCTCCATCAGGATGCCCGTGAATTCCACCTCCGGCATTAATCACACTATCGATTCCAAAATCCTTGATTAGATCCGGAACCATGCCCGGATGAATGCCAGCAGAGGGAACAGGGAAGGCTTTTTTCCATGAAAGTTCATCTTTTGTCAGAGCTTCAGCAATCGCCAAGGTCTCCTTTTTTTCAAGTGCGACACTTCCATAAGGGGACGGGAACAAGGATAAATCCGCACCTGATAACCTTACTAATTTACCAAGCAATAATGGATAGCCGACCCCATAAAATGATGAAGCTGACAATGCCCCGCTATATGCGGGGTGCGCCATGATCGGCAGCTTGATACGATCATGTTCACTCAAGGCCTGCAATACATCCAAACCATATGTATGAACGTTGAACAACAAGGCATCTGCCCCTGCATCAGCCGCTTGCTCTGCCTTATCCAATAATTCAAATGTTTTCCCTGATAGATTGACTGCATATAAAGTTCGGTGGCCAGTGGTTTCATAGACATCATTCAATATTCTTTTTCCCGTTTTTATTCTATCGAAAAATGGAGTCAGTTCCTGGTCAAAGAGGATCTCATCATCTTTAACTAGGTCGACACCTCCTAATGCTTGTTGCCTCAGTTGCTCATTATGGAATGTTAGGTCTCTTCCTAATACACCTTTAAAGATGCTCATCACCAGGGGCCGGTTAAATACGCCAATCTTTTTCCTAATGCCTTCAATGCCAAATTGCGGCCCGGGAAAGGCTTTTTGAATATCACCGACAAAATCCAAGTCGATAAGTTTTATTTCCCCGTCCAATGAAAGTTTGCCGAAGACCGTCGTTAGGATTGCAGGTAAATCATTGGAGAAATTCCTTGCCGGATAGGCAATTTTAATAAGCGAACGGTATACTTTACGATTAAAGTAGCTGTTTGCCCTCTCTTCTTCGGAAAGTGGTGTCACCGATACGACGCGTCCCTTATGTTTTTCCAGTTGTTTCTGGACTAAATGGGGCAGGTCCGTCCATGTCCCGACAGTCAAACCTAAGGCAATGCTCTCTGCTTTTTTCTCATGATTTCCCTTAGAATCATGAATTAAATAAGTAGCGACTATCTCGCTCATTTGATCACTCCTATATCACGTTAGTAAACTCCCGATGTCATTAACCTGAAATGGTCTCAAAATGGCAAAAGCCCCTTCATAAAGAAGAGGCTTTAATAAGCCATCTTCTTATCTCCCAGCCATTGGCTGCAAGAATTAGCACCGTGCCTTGTGGATTTCAAGAAAAATCCGGCGAAGAATTCCGCCCCATTTTACAATGGAATTACGGTCGGTTGCTGGGCTTCATAGGGCTAGTCCCTCCACCTGCTCAAAATAAGAAAACGCTGATATATAAATTTGCATCCAAGTATCGAAAGATTAAGAATTTATTTTGTATTCTGACAGGTAATCCCTACTTTGTCAATAAGTTTTAACTATTTAAGGGTGAATTAATCGGATATATCATTGTGGTTAAAATAATTTTAATTTACTTATCCGTTCCACAGCCTCTTTCAGCCGTTCTTCCGAAGTCAGCAGCCCTACCCTGACATAACCTTCGCCAAATTCACCAAATCCATTCCCTGCGGCAACAGCAACGTGGGCATGCGTTAATAAATAGTCTGCAAAACTCTCGGACGTAAAACCTTTAGGTACCTTGAGCCAGGCAAAAAATGATGCCGCAGGAGCTTTGACATCCCAGCCGATTGCCCTTAATCCCTCAATGAAAACATTCCTTCGTCCCTCGTACATCTGCACTAACTGCTCTACACAGCTCTGCGAGTCAAGCAAAGCGC
This sequence comes from Peribacillus sp. N1, assembly GCF_054600815.1. Lineage (NCBI taxonomy): Bacteria > Bacillati > Bacillota > Bacilli > Caryophanales > Bacillaceae > Peribacillus > Peribacillus sp. N1. The sequence continues at coordinate 1,255,907 of NZ_BAAHZO010000001.1, forward strand.
TTGCAGCAGCTTCTTGTATCGCCGGGAACAGACTCACATAAAGATGGTCTTGTAATAGTTCAAGAGCTTCTATGACACTCTTATTCCCCACTGCGAAGCCGACTCTCCACCCTGCCATATTGTATGTTTTCGATAGTGTGTATATTTCTATTCCTATTTCCTTCGCTCCCTCTGACTGGAGAAAGCTTATCGGTTTTTTTCCGTCGAATCCTATCGCCCCATAAGCGAAGTCGTGGACCACACAAATTGAATGCTCTTTTGCAGTAGAGACGGTCTCATCAAAGAAACTTTCAGTTGCAGAAGCACCTGTGGGATTGTTCGGATAGTTCAAGAACATCATTTTGGCTTTATCAAGCACTTCTTTATGTATGTCACTGTATTTTGGAAGAAAATCATTTTCTTCTGTCAAGGGCATGAATTCGGTCTTTGCCTGGGCTAAAACAACACCGGAAAGATAATCCGGATAGCCGGGATCCGGAACAAGGATCGTATCACCCGGATTCAATAAACACTGCGGCAGTTCGACAAGACCTGCCTTTCCCCCGAAGAGAATCGCCACTTCACTGTTCGGATCCAGCTTGACACCGAATTCACGTTCATAAAAGACGGCAGCAGCATCTTTTAAATATTGATGCCCCCGGAATGGCGAATATTTATGATTAATCGTTTTTTCAGCGGCAGACTGCAAGCTTTTCACGATATGGTCTGGTGTCGGCTGATCAGGGTTTCCCTGGCCTAAATTAATGACATCATGTCCTTGCTCCGTGATGGCATTGACTTTTGCGACTAGTGAGGCAAAAAACTGCTTGGGCAGGTCCTGAAGCTGTCTGGATTTTTCGAATTGCACCATTTATACACCTTCTCTGAAATTTCTTGAAATTCTAGACACAAATGATATATGTTTATCATAGTCTTGTAAAGCATTTTTTACATGTGGGGGTTTTAAACGATGAAGTGGAAAATAGCTTGTATTCAAATGGATATAGCATTCGGGCAACCGGATATCAATTTTCAGGTTGCGGAACAATGGTTGGAAAAAGCAGCACGGTCAGAACCCGATATCGTCATTTTACCAGAGCTTTGGACAACCGGATACGACTTAAGCAGGTTAAATGAGATTGCTGATCAAGAGGCGGAAAAAACGATTGAATTTCTTAAAACACAGGCAAGGAAACACGAGATTCACATCGTAGGCGGTTCCATTGCGAAAAAAACGGGCAAGGGAATCTATAACACCATGATCATCATCGATAAACAGGGAAATCTCATAAAAGAATATGATAAGCTTCACTTATTTCAGTTAATGGATGAACATCATTTCCTGAAGCCAGGAGAAAAGGATGGTTTATTTACTCTTGATGAAAAAATATGTGCTGGTTTCATTTGTTATGACATCCGTTTTCCTGAATGGCAGCGAGCCCATACCGCTAAAGGCGCCGAAGTTCTATTCGTTACGGCTGAATGGCCAAAGCCGAGACTCGATCACTGGAGAGCCTTATTGATTAGCCGTGCCATCGAGAACCAAGCCTATGTAGTAGCCGTTAATCGCTCAGGCTCTGATGTCAATAATATATTTGCCGGTCATTCCCTGATTATTGATCCTTGGGGAAATATCATAAGTGAAGCCGGAGAAGGAAACGAACTCCTGACAGGCACCTTGGACTTCAATAAAGTTACGGAAGCACGTAACAAAATACCTGTATTCGAAGATCGCCGTCCTGATTTTTATTAAATTACCCATTGACAAACTATTTAAAAAGTTGATATTATTTTCCCGAAGATTAAAATTTCAGAAAACATTTACTCTTATCAAGAGCAGGCTGAGGGATAAAGGCCCTATGAAGCCCAGCAACCGACTGTAATACCATTGTGAAATGGGGCGGATTCACCGCCGGATTATAAAATCCACAGAGCACGGTGCTAATTCCACCAGAATTCATATTCTGGAAGATAAGAGGTCCGAAGCCAAAACTTCTGCCTCTTTCTATATGAAAGAGGCTTTTTTATTCTTATTTTGAATCCGGAGGGGAAAAGAATGACTCAAAACCATTCAAATTTTAAGAGATTGACAAACGAAACAGCTATAACCCTTGCAAAAAAACTTGGGTTGGTCAATGCGGATGCAAGTTTAACATGTAAAGAAATCGGCGATGGAAACTTAAATTATGTTTTTCATATTACAGACACAGTCACAAATAAAGGAATTATCATTAAACAAGCGGTTCCTTATGCCAAGGTACTTGGCGAAGGCTGGCCGCTGACATTGAAAAGGGCTGCCATTGAAGCGAATGCGCTGATTCATTTCAGAAGTTATTGCCCAGAATTCGTACCGCAAGTCTATTATTCTGATGAAAAGCTTGCCATCACGGTCATGGAGGATTTATCCCATTTGAAAATCGTTAGAACAGGATTGATTGAAGGCGATTCATATCCATTGCTTTCACAGCATATTGGTGAATATGTTGCGAAAACGGCATTTTATACATCCGATTATCATTTAGAACCCTCTGCCAAAAAGGAAGTTGCCCGACATTTCACGAATCCCGAACTCTGCAAAATCACTGAGGTCTTCATTTTCACGGATCCATTTTTTGAGGAACTCCCGGGAGATTTCGAGGTGGAATTGACTGATGCCGCCAAAAATATATGGAATGATAAAGAAGTGATCCTTGAGGTCGCTAAGCTGAAACAAAGCTTTGAAACCGAGCAGGAAGCCTTGCTTCATGGAGATTTACATACTGGAAGTATATTTGCAAGTGAAACTGAAACAAAGGTTATCGATCCAGAATTCGCTTTTTATGGTCCAGTTGGTTTTGACCTTGGTCAATACACTGCCAACCTTCTCTTTCAGGCAGTCACACGTAATAGCGTTGGAAAGGAAGAGATTTTCACACACCTTAATGAATTTTGGAATGCCTTTGAAGAAACTTATTCCGAATTATGGGAAGGTCAAAATAAAAGCCCATTTCGTCATGTGAAAGGTTATCTGCCTTATTTACTGACAAAATTCAAAAAAGATGCATTCGGCTTTGCCGGCTGTGAACTGATTCGGCGAACCATCGGACTTTCCCACGTTGCCGATTTAAATGTCAATGAAGATAAAGAAACAAGGATCGCTGCCAAAACGGCTACATTGGAAATCGGTGTTTTTTTAATTAAAAAACGGGAAGAATTGGATGTTTCAGCTGTCATTGAAGCCTTGAAGCAACGTACACTGCCATCTTATTCAACCATTTAAAAGGAGACCTGCACATGACAACACATGCACCATTACCTTATTCGGTACAATGGGCTGATACCCATATTACATTATTAAATCAACAAGCCCTTCCTTCCATAACAGAATTCATTGAACTTCATTCTGTTGATGATGTGTATGACAGCATTTTGACATTAAAAGTTCGCGGTGCCCCAGCAATTGGACTGACGGCAGCATTTGGTGTTGCACTTGGTGCGAAACAGGAAACAACCGCTGAATTAGCCGAATTCAAGAAAAATGTATCAAGGCATATTGAAAAACTCGCATCATCACGGCCAACCGCTGTCAACCTTTTTTGGGCGTTAAGGAGGATGGAAAATACTCTGGAAGATGCGCAAAGCATTTCAACTGCCAAGGAAGCACTTATATCGGAGGCTAAAGCCATCTTTGCTGAAGATGAAGAAATGTGCAGGAAAATCGGGGAACATGGTTTATCCTTATTCACTAGAGGAGATTCCATTCTAACGCATTGCAACGCTGGGGGAATTGCCACGGCTCGGTATGGCACAGCCTTGGCTCCCTTCCACCTGGCAAAAGAAAAGGACTTTCCGCTAAAAGTGTATGCATGTGAAACCAGGCCTGTCCTGCAAGGGGCGCGTTTGACTGCTTGGGAATTGATGCAAGCGGGGGTTGATGTCACATTAATTTCTGATAATATGGCTGCCCATACGATTCATCAGAAAGGAATAAATGGAATCATCGTCGGTGCCGACAGAATTGCGGCTAATGGAGATACAGCCAATAAAATCGGGACATTGGGATTGGCGATATTAGCCAAGCACTTTGGTATCCCTTTTTACGTGGCCGCTCCATCAACCACATTCGACCTCACTCTCGAGTCCGGCACTTCCATCCCGATCGAAGAAAGGAATGAAGCGGAAATCACCTTCATTCAAGGTGTTAGGATCGCTCCTGAAAACGTGAAGACTTTCAATCCAGCCTTTGATGTTACACCGAATCATCTAATTACAAGCATCATTACCGAAAATGGCATCATAACCCCGGATTTCATTAAAAACATTCCGCTTTTTGTTAAATGATCCAGGTTGCTTTATTGATGATAAAAAACGAGAAGGGTTACTTATCCCTCTCGTTTTTGTGATTATTCTTGCGAGGTCCATAATACAATTTTTATTTTTTTGAAAAGAATTCTTGAAGTGCCTTCTTATTTTTAGTGTAGTCTATTTCCAAAACGGCTCCGGACTGGGGATATATTTCATCTTTAAAGCTTCCTTCCACTGGAACCCTTAAGGTTTCGACGGTGTCCGGTGTATGGAAGACGGCTTTTGGCCCCATTTCCATTATTGTTTTCAGTCCAATATCCGTATCCAAGTACGAGAGTCCTTGTTCGATTATACTAGGAAGGGCTGCCATCCCTTCGAAGGACGAGATTTGATTTATAAAGGCTGTTTTTAATTGAACCATTACTTCTTGTTGTCGCTCAACCCTTCCAAAATCACTTTCATCGTCATGTCTAAAACGGACATATTTCAATATTTCCTCGCCATGTAAAACATTTTTACCGACGCTTGCTTGAATGCTCATATCATCAATGATTTCCTGGTCCACATTCACCGCTACCCCCTCAGGTGCAAGTAAATCGACCATCTTCACGAATCCCTGAAAGTCAATTACCGCCACATGATCGACCTTGACACCGAAGTTTTCCTGTATGGTTTTTTTGAGAAGTTCCCTTCCACCATAATAATAAGCTGCATTTATTTTGTTATATCCTGTTTTATTCCCAGGGATTTTAACATAACTATCACGCATAATCGAAGCCAGTTTCAATTTTTCCTGCTCAGGAAAGTATTTTGCCAGAATAATCGCATCGGATCGAGATTTTCCCTCTCCCCTTGTATCGACACCAATTAACAGAAATGTTTTCACACTTTCCTGGTTCTCTTCTTTGGTTAGTTTTTTTTCCGTACCTGCATTTCCATTTTGTTTGGGTAAAGGGGCATAAGTGCAGCCTGCCAGAATCAAGATCAATAGATATATGAACAATACCTTTTCTTTCATTACCTCACCTCATCGGAAAATTACCCCTTATTCTCTTCCCAATATTGGAATATTATGCATTAAACGACAAAAAAGCCTGCCAACGATAATCGCTGACAGGCTTTTCGGGCAAATCACTTATTGATTTCTTTCTTTAATACTTCTACCGCCTTTTTCACTTGTGTGTCATTCTTAAGGATTTTCTCCTGGATGACCTGCATCAATTTCACGGTAGTATCATCTTTAATGGTGCCAGTTTCTTTAATTTTTTGTTCCCTTTGAAAAGCTGTGACAGCATTCGTTGTTGCTTCATCAAAGAATCCATCTATCTTACCCGGATCATGGCCTGCTTCCTTCAGCATCTCTTCAGCAGCTTTCACTTCACTCGAAGAATCGGATGCTTTCAATTCCTTGTCAGGCGAAATGTACGGAAGGCTGGCATAATCAGGAAGCTTCACTGTAATATCCGGCTTGATCCCTTTTTTATGAATCCAATTACCTTCAGGAGTCAACCATTTAGCTGCCGTATATTTGAAATTAGATCCATCTTTAAAGTCTTCGGCAGTCTGCACTGTCCCTTTCCCAAATGACTTGACCCCAATCAATGGGATGTCCGCAGATTCACTGACAGCCGCTGCAACGATTTCAGAAGCACTGGCACTTCCGTCATCAATCAACACGACTACCGGGATTTTCAGTTCTCCATCATTCTTCGATTTTTCGACTAGTTTTTCCCCGCTGCGATCCTCAACTTGAAGGACCACTTCCCCATTAGGTATGAACAGGCTTGCCATTTCTATTGCTTGATCAAGCAGTCCCCCCGGGTTTCCCCGCAAATCCAATACGAGACCCTTCATATCCTTCTTGGACATTTCTTCAAGCGCCGTTTTCAGCTCTTGGACTGTATGTTCGGAAAAACTGGTCACTTGAATCTTGGCAACTCCATCATCAAGCATTTCCGCATAAACCGTCTCAATCGGAATTGTGTCCCGTTTAATGGTGAGCTCAATCGGTGCCGACTCACCAGCTCTTGAGATGGATAGATCCACTTTCGTGCCCTTCTCGCCCCTGATTTTCAGGACAGCTTCAGAAGAGCTTAGCCCTTCAACGCTTTTACCGTCCACACTTAAAATGATATCATTCGGCTTTACCCCCGCTTTTTCTGCTGGGGACCCTTTTATCGGTGAGACGACCATGATTTTTCCATCCTGCTCCTGAATCTCGGCACCGATTCCTTCAAAAGATGAAGAGATGCTTTCATGGAAACTCGATGCTTCCTTTTTATCCATATAAGCAGAGTAGGGATCATCCAATGATTTGATCATTCCATTAATTGCGCCGTCAACCAGCTTTTCTTCATCAACCTCTTCATAATAGTTATCTTTTATCTTATCGTATGTAGTATACAGCTTTTCAAATTCCGCATGCTTATCCGGTGCTAATGACTCTACTTTTTCATCTCCAAAGGTCAAGGCTATTGTAGTAATCCCTGCAGTTAGAAATATGACTAAGAAAATCCCCATAATGAACGTAAACTTTTTTATTTTAATGAATTTCCCTGCCTCTTTTGGCTGTCCTTGATTTTCTTCTTCCACTGAAGCCTCACCACTTTCATTCTTCATGACGATATAAACGATTTCTATCTATTTTAACAGCTTTCATGACAATCGAAAAATAATTGTTATCAAAAATAACAACTTATGCCCATATGTATTTTTTTACGCCTTCGCAAACGTTAAACGCTCCATGGACTACAGGCATCTATTGACATTACAAAAATGGGGCTACCAAGGAATAACTGAGCCTGTATCCAACTGTCATTATACAGCTTCACTTATTCCTGGTCACCCGCCTGTCATTTACATCCAATTATCAGTCCTGGATAGCTGCTTCCAAAGCCACTTCAACCATTTCGTTAAAGGTTGACTGGCGCTCATCCGCCGACGTTTCCTCACCGGTTAAAATGTGATCGGAAATGGTTAATACAGATAATGCTTGGCGGCCAAATTTAGCAGCAAGCGTGTAAAGCGCTGCTGATTCCATTTCTATCGCAAGGATTTGGTATTTTGCCCATTTTTCCAATTCACTATTATCATTATAAAACTGATCGGCCGTAAAAACATTACCGACCTTCAATTGCAATCCCTTAGCTGTGCCGGCGTCATAAGCTTTTCTTAGTAATTCGAAATCCGCCGTTGGGGCAAAGTCCACCCCGCCGAAAGTCATGCGGTTCATTTGGGAATCGGTGGAAGCACTCATTGCAAGGATAACATCCCTGACTTTTACATCCTTCTGAATCGCTCCTGCAGTTCCCACACGAATCAGCTTCTGGACATTATAGCTATTCATCAATTCATTCACGTAAATCGAAATGGATGGGACACCCATGCCTGTACCTTGTACAGAAATTCGTTTCCCTTTATATGTCCCTGTATATCCAAACATGTTACGGACTTCATTATAAAGTTTAGCATCCTCTAAAAATGTTTCAGCAATATATTTTGCACGCAACGGGTCCCCAGGAAGTAAGACCGTTTCCGCAATTTCATTTTCTTTTGCACCAATATGTACGCTCATACGACTATGTCCTCCTTAACTTGTGGTTGAAATGATATTCAAAAACTACTATACCATATCAACCACAAGTTAGGAAAATCCAACCTTATCCTAGAACTTGAAAAAGATAAGGAAACTGGAAGTCATGAAAAGACTTTGGCACCCTTCCTTTGAACCGCAACAAAACGGCGGAGGTCCGCCGTCTTTTTTTTAAGGTTAATGAAATTAAGGGATAGGAAGCTGTTAACCGTCTTATGACAGGTTACTCATCGACTTCTTCATCAATTATGCACTTTTCAAGAAGATATTCGAATGTGATGTCAGCAAGATCTTCAACTTCAGCTTCTGTTGGAAGATAGCCCCGTCTTATCAATTCTTGAAAAAAGAATTCCGCTATCTCTTCTGTATCAATAAAAACCTCAATTTCTCGCAAATCATCGCCCCCTTATTTAAAGGTCTATGAATGTGTAGAGACAAATATACCAGTAAGGCATCCCATTATGGAAAATCATTTGAAGGGCCTATATTTATCATGATCCATCCGTGTTCAATTTGAATGGAAGCTTCTATAGGGAATTTGGAAATTGTTCCTTTAAAAATTCAGGATACCTTTCACTTCGTTTGCTTCTTTTTATGATCTGGATAAATTTCCTCTGCCGCCTTTTCAATTTTAGCAAGGGCGATCTTCATGATGTGGCGATATTCATCATCGCCAAAATGTTCGTAGAGCTTACAATAATCATTATATAAATCCAACAGTCCATCAATCATTTCCTTTTTTTCATTTTTTGTCATTGTCATTTCTCGCTCACCTTTACCAGGGTTGTTTTGTTTAGCAATGATAGCAAGCTCATTTTTCTTTTTAGGAAGTAGCAGACCCAACTTTTTAATGATTCCATCTGCACGTTTAGCATCGGCTATCAAAGTCAGTTCTTCCTCATGCGCTTCAAGCCATTCACCATCAGAGATTCTGGATAACTCATAGATTACATCCTCCCAGGCATTTTCCTTATAGCGCCAAATTTCCGTTCGATAGCCGATAATCTTGAAATAATCCTGTTCATACCCATCCACCTGGACCAAGTCACCTAATAAAAATTTATATTCAATATCTATTTGTTCTTTTTGATAAAGGATTTCACCTTCATATTCATTTATCGATTGCAATGTTTTTTCGATATAAAGACCTTCACTATAGTTCACTTCATACACATAAGCACCATCGAGAAATTTTACATCGGTTATATTCCCGACTGTCCCATACATTGTTATTACGACTGTATCGCCTAATTTAAATTTCGGCTGTTTTTTTTTGCCCATAAGAGACATCCCCCAATATGGTCCTTATCGTTTGATTAGTAAATTATATGCACAAACAAACATGGAGGTTAATGGAAAAGAGAGGGCATTTTGCTCATTTAGCTAAGGAACCGGCCCATTTATTAAATGGCACTAAAGCCAAAAACCGCCTCATTTAATGAGACGGTTCGCAGTGGGAATGATGAGCGTCACTTTCGTTCCTTCGTCGTGGACGCTTTCAATTTGGAATTTCCCTTTTAATTCCTCCATTATCTGAATGCACGTCGCCACACCTAATCCGTTTCCATCCGGTTTAGTGGTATAAAAGGGCATGCCGATATTTTTTAAATTTTCGGGACTGATGCCTTTCCCATCATCGCTGATCACTAATCTTACATAATGGGACTCGGAAGTATGATGCAATTCAATCTGCCCCCTAGCTTCGATGGCTTCACAAGAATTATTCAAGACATTCAAGAGAACCTGCCTTAACCGGTTCCTGTCTGAATAAACAACGACAGAGTGTGTCACTCCATTAATTAGTCTTACATGAGAACTCGGAATTGAAGGGATATAGGTATCTATTATTTCTTCAAGGAAATCCTTTAAATCGATTTTCTCCCATTCCAGCTGATGCGGTTTTGCCAAATCAAGAAGTTGTGTCACGAATACATTAACCCGGTCCACTTCATGAAGCATGACATCACTATATTTTTCTATTAATGTTTTATCATGATCCTGGCTCTTCAATAATTGGAAAAAGCCCTTTATCGTCGTTAGTGGGTTCCTGATTTCATGTGCGACACCGGCAGCAAGCTGGCCGACATATTTCAATTTTTCAGTTCGGACGATTTCCTTCTCACGATCTTCTATCGTTTCCATCATTCTTAGAAAGGCAAGGTTCAATTTTTCCATTTCCTCGAAGCTTCTTTTATCGGAAATGATGAATTCCTTTCCTCCAATGAAATCCTCTGTCGCTTCGACAAGTTCTTGAACTGGCCGTACAAGGGTCTTTGTTAGTAAATAGACAGCCAGAATGATAGAAACAAAAACGATGCTGTAGATTGTCAGATACCGTGTTAAAAGGTCATTCAAAGGCTGAAACACTTGTTTCTTATCTGCACCCACAACAACAAACCATTTATTCTCCGTTTTTGCAATCGTTTGGACAGGCTGGATGGAATATATTTTTTCCCCGTTCTCTGCGCTGTACAATTCATCCGATAACGAAGCTTCCATCAGCTTACCTTTCGTTAATCCCATTTCTTTCAAGGCAGAAGCATGCATGACTCCATGCGGGTCTTTTTTCGAAATCATGATGCCTTCTTGATTGATCATGAAAAAGTTCACGGGGTATTTATCGCTAATTTCGTTAGCCTTTTTCTCCATCAGCTCCCAAAGTCCTTCCAATCGGAAAGCTGGAGATACGACACCGATCATTTTCCCTGCATTATCATATACCGGAGCACTCAGAGCTATTATCGGTTCTGGGTATGCCCGGGTTTTATAAATGTCAGAAAGGAATTCATGACCTTCTATGGCCTCTTTGAACCATATCCTCTGCGCGAGGTTGTCCCCGATCATTTTATTGGATGTATCTGCAATGACATTGCCTTCCATATCCAAATGCAAGACACCGTAATAATTTCCTTTTGCATCGATAAACCTTTTTAGTTCCTCTGACTTCTCTTCTTTTGAATGGCCAGGATTGTTGATTACCGAATTTGCGCTCATTAACTTCACATCACTGATCCGTTCGTTCAAATAGCTATATGTTTCATTTACAATATTCAGTGAACCCGCATTCAGGGCATTTTTTGCTTCCTTCTCAAGCAGGGACCGTTGTGATCCATAGGATATGATCCCCAATATCAGAAGAGGAACACTTGCAATAAGTAATGAATAAAGCAAAATTCGGGTTTGAAGGCTTTTAAGCATCCTTCCGATCCTCCCCTATTCCTGATCTCCTAATAAGAGCCCTTCTTCTATTTGGACATACTGTTCCCAAGCTTGATCGAATAGTGACATACTATCGAGATAGTCTGCATTCAATTCTAAATAACTGCTCAGTTCATTATAATCAGTCGATTGTTTTGGGAAGCCATGATCCTCATAGGCATGATTGGCAAATTTAGTGATTGCATCAATTTCCTTTGGTTGTCGAAATTTCATTAAATATAAATAAAATGGTCTCATGATGTTGAGCCCCCCTAAAATAACTATGATTTCTGCTTTAATATATCGGAAACTTCCGCTTCCGTCCACTTTTTTAAATAGAATTTGGTCTATTCTTCACCACTTTATAGAAATCCACGATTTTTCAACAAAAAATGCATTCATTTTCTTACGGAATTACAATTAAATATCGCACTCCCTTCCATATTAATCCCCATCCTTTTAAGATGGAAAATCTTTTTTTATACTTTTTTCATGAAGAAAGGAACGAAGTGCTTAATTCTGGCTTAACCCAATCTTTCAATCAAATGCACTTCAAAAACCTTATTATTTTCATTATCTGAAAAGGAAAATCCCCTTCATCTAAGATGGAAATAGTGGTTTGCACTAATTCTGTCCAAATGAGGGGATTTATACATTCATATATGGAAACGTACATGCATCCAGCCGCTAAAAGTCAAAGTAATTACGTTTCAATAGCCTCTTCATGTTCATTAGCTCACTGTACGTCGTTTGTTTTTCAAGCTGTTTAGTATCAATTAAAAATAGTTGATTTTCAATTTCCTTCACTATTTCATCACTTTGAAAAAATGCATCGCAACTCCCACAATGAGATGAAGGGGTCTCCGTAATTTCAACTGCCCTCGTACCATCCGGCAGTTCCCAATACACAGTTCCATTCACTGATGCAAGCTTCCCTTTCTCACACCATGGACACGTCTCCATGCTATTCATCTCCCTTAGGCGTGCTCTTTTTTTGCTGTGCCTGAAATTTCTTTTCTTTTAACAAATCCCGCTTTTCACGTTGGTTTTTCAATGAAGCATGCTCTGGGTTGGTCACGTAATTTTCCCGTCGATTCATTCGCTTCAGTCCCTCAGGCACTAAATTGAATTGCTTGTCGGTCATTAAACCAGATACACCTATATCTGATTGTTTTTCTTCCATATCAGGATATACCCCTTTGAAGTACTCATCTGCAAGTCCTGGTGTATATTGCTCAGGTTCGGGATATGTGGTTATCACACCTTCAAAATTGCGCAGCACCGTTTTGGTTGGAGATTGTGAAAGGATATAGTTCGGCTGAAGCGTGATTTTCCCTCCCCCTCCAGGAGCATCGACGACGAAGGTAGGAACAGCATACCCGGATGTATGGCCTCGGAGCCCCTCGATGATTTCAATGCCTTTTGAAATGGGAGCCCTGAAGTGACCGATGCCTTCCGACAGATCGCACTGATAAATATAGTAAGGGCGGACACGAATCTTAACAAGGTCATGCATCAGCTTTTTCATGATTGCGACACTGTCATTGATCCCCGCTAAAATAACTGCCTGGTTGCCCACAGGTACACCTGCATCAGCAAGCATCTCACATGCCTTCTTTGACTCCTCGGTAATTTCTATCGAGGTATTGAAATGAGTATTCAGCCAAACCGGATGATATTTTTTTAAAATGGCACATAAATTTTCAGTGATTCTTTGAGGAAAAACAACAGGAGCGCGCGTACCTATCCTGATTATCTCAACATGAGGAATTTCCCTTAAGTTTTTGAGGATATATTCAAGGATCGTATCATTGATCAATAATCCGTCCCCGCCTGAAATAAGGACATCCCGAACTGCCGGTGTGTCACGTATATAACCGATTGCAGCGTCCAATTGTTTTTTGGGCACGCCCATGCCAATTTGTCCTGAAAAGCGTCTCCTCGTACAATAACGGCAGTACATGGAGCATTGATTCGTCACCAAAAAAAGAACGCGGTCCGGATATCTATGGGTCAGTCCCGGCACTGGGGAGTCCTCATCCTCATGAAGGGGGTCTTCCATGTCATATTTGGTTTTATGCATTTCTTCCGAGATTGGGACCGATTGCATTCTGATTGGACACCTTGGGTCATCTTTATTCATTAACGAAGCATAGTATGGGGTGATATTCAATGGAATGGTTTTTGTGGAAATCCTCACACCTTCCTCTTCATCCGGAGTCAGGTTTATCACTTTCTTCAAATCATCAACAGTCCGGATCGTATTCGTAAGCTGCCACAGCCAGTTGTTCCATTGTTCTTCGGTTACATCTTTCCATAGCTCTATATCTTTCCAATTGCGATCTGGCTTATATAAGTCAAATAACATGGTTATACCTCCTGAGTTATGATAGTAGTATTAAATGCAAGAAGGGTGCCAAAATGACCCAATAATTCGAAGGCCCATAAAAAAAACCGGATTGCAGGCTGCATCCGGATTTTTTCCATTCAAATATGCTTTTTAATTTTATATTGCAAGGTCTGCCTTGGAATTTGCAATAGCTTCGATGCCTGAAAAACGTTACCGTTCGTTTGAAGAAGGGCCTCGGTAATCAACTTTGTTTCCATTTCAAGCATGGCCTCACGAAGCGGAAGTATTTTTTCAGACGGGGTGCGCTTTTTTAAAGACTGGGGCAAATCTGCAAGGTTCAAAACATCATTCTCCGTATGGTTCATCATGAATTCTACGGTATGTTTAAGCTCCCTTACATTTCCAGGCCAATGATATTCCCGAAAAAAAACCTTTGTCTGCTCATCCATGCCTTTTATGGTTAATTCTAATTTACTGTTAAATATTGATATGAAATGTTCAGTAAGAAGCTCTATATCATCAATCCGCTCCCTTAGCGGAGGCAGCTCGTAGCTCAATACGTTCAATCGGTAAAATAAATCGGGCCTTAACCTGTTATCCGATACTGCCTTTTTCGGATCTATATTCATCGCTGCCATGATCCTCACATCCACCTGTACACTCTTTGTACCTCCTATCCTTCTTATGAACCCATCTTCGAGCACACGCAGAAGCTTTGCCTGCAAGTCAATCGGCATCGATTGCAATTCATCCAAAAACAAGGTTCCGCCATTGGCCAATTCAAACAGTCCCTGGCGTTCCACAGCACCAGTGTAGCTTCCTTTAGCCGTACCGAATAGAAGCGATTCCAATAAATTTTCTGGTAAGGCCGCACAATTTTGCGCGATGAATGGTTCTTTACTGCGGCTCGAACCCTGGTGTATGCTTTGAACAAAAAGCTCTTTTCCTACACCGCTTTCCCCATAAACCAACACCGATGAGGAGGAGCGGGCAGCCTTTTTCCCTTGTGAGATCAGACCTTTAAATCCACCATCAATAGTCAGGATTTCAGTGAAAGAATATAATCCATCGGTCCCGGGAGTTTTCCTTTCAGGACTTTTGATCGTCTTGAGCGAGCTTTCCAGGTCTGCTAGCCTTTCAGATAATTGCTTCAAGCTTGAATAATCCTTGGCAATCTCGATAGCACCTATCATAAACCCTTCTACATATATGGGGAGCGTCGTGTTTAACGTCTCAATGATTCGCCCATGTGCATTTACATACGATTGGCTATAGTTGTAGATTGGTTTTTCAGATTTAATGACTCTCAGCAATGTCGATGATTTGTGATTCAAAGAAGGGAAGGCTTCAAGCAAAGGTTTCCCAAGCACCTCACTTCTTTTCATCCCATCATGATTGGCCGCCACTTCGTTATAAAAGATGGTCTGTCCTTTTGGATCTATCACATGAATGCCTTCATCAATGGTTTCTAATATTGCTTCCAATACTTCACTTGTATTAATAAATTCACTTGGCAAGATATCCCTCCTCAAGACCTTCTTGCTAGATGTATATGAGGAAATGCCAAAAACTTGTCATGTACCGCCTAAAATTGAGCATTCAAGTGAAATTTTTCACCCAAAGGTTCATGTCTTCCAGTTTATCGAAGATGTAACAGTTATTGGCCAAACGTCCGCGGTACGAGTATCCATGCTGATGCAATGCAGCATTCATGCCGAATGAGAGCGACCTGGCAATCGAATAAATACAATAAATTTCATGAGAGATAAGATATTCTTCAAGCGCGGAAATCAAGTGTTTCATCAAGCCGTACTGCCGGTGTTCCGGCAATGTCGCACAATCGGTGATTTCTGCGTTATGGTAAAAGGAATCAATTTCTGCTGAAGCAGCACTGACAATCCTGTCTTCATGGACATAAATATAAAAAACCGTTCCCTTTTCCATGCACTTTTTCACATATACCGGATCATTCATCGGTGTGGGATACACTTCAAAAACCTCCCCATACAATTGGGCCAGTTGAGGTGCATCGGTAACTTCCGCTTTACGGCCTTGATAGGCTGACGGCGGATTATCTAAACCGGATTTTATCGGCAGCCTCTGAACATCGGTAAGGATTTGATCTTCCTTTACCCATTCTGCACTGTTGCGCCTTGCATTCCGGTTATATTTAACAAGGAAGAAACAATCGCTTCCCAAAAAGAATTTGTCGATGCTTCCTTCATATAGGAAGCCCTGAGCAAGCAATGCCAAAACGTTTTCCTTGCGTGACTTGAAGATGATTTTTTCTGCTGAAATGTCTTTAGCCACCCTTAAAGATTCCTCCACGCATTCTTGAAAATGACCTAAATAATCATCAATCCTGATTCGCTTATTAAAATGGTCAATCGTAATATGTATGGTGCACCTTGGCTTTTGAATCCTTTTTTCAGTGATTCCAGCCTCCATTTGTCCCGCTCCCTTCAAAACTTCGAAATTGTTGCGAAAGGCCTGACCCTTCCTGGAATCAGACCTCCAGAAAAATGATTATTCCTGGTCCACCCCACACCATTCAATCATGGTCAATGCAATGATTTCCGCAACCTCCATCATTTTATCCACCACTATATATTCGTTCGAATCATGGGCCATCTTCGTTTCCCCTGGTCCAAACACAACTACGGGGGTAGAGCCAACCGATGAAAGATACCCTCCGTCCGTCGCCCAAGGGGACGCTTCGACAAGCGGTTCCTCCCCTACCACTTTTTCATAATAAGTGCCAATTGTCTTCATGAGCGGATGTTCTATTTCGAGATTGCCAGGCAGCCATCTGGCCCCAAACCATTCTAATTCAATCGGTTTTTCTTTAAACCATGCATCACTCTCATTTAAAGCATCTATTCGCTCCATCAGCGATTTTTGTGCTTCTTCCATGGTTTCTGTCGGGGCGATGCCGAATCTACCTTCCAGAACGGCTGTATCCGGCACGGAGGAAGGCCAATTCCCGCTTTGAATGCTACCTATGTTGATTGGAATGGGGATAGGGACATTTTTATAGAGTGAATGACGAAGTGACTCATTCCGTTCTTTTTCGAGCATCTTGATTTCTTTCATTACACTAACCGCTTTATCTATTGCACTGACTCCTTCATACCTAGTGCCCCCATGTGCAGACTTGCCTTTTATTTTCAGTCGAAACCACATCGAACCTTGCTGTAAAGGGAATAGTTTCATATTTGTAGGCTCCGGAATGATTGCACCATCAGCTTTGTACCCCCGTATGACTGCCGCAAGTGTGCCGGCACCACCGCTTTCCTCTTCAATCACACTCTGGAATATCACATCGCCCTTCAATTTGATTCCGGATTCGACGATCGCTTCAATGGCCAGCAATAAAGATACATTTCCGCCTTTCATGTCCGTCGTTCCCCGCCCGAAGACTTTCCCGTCCATTAACTTGCCGCTATAGGGTTCATCGTGCCATGCTGCAAGATCTCCTTCAGGAACTACATCAATATGTCCGTTTAATATAAGGGATTTCCCCTGGCCCGTTCCTCTTTTAATAGCCACAAGATTCGGATTTCCTTTAAAGTCCCGGCGGTCGCAATAAAAATGGGGATGTTTTCTTAATTGTTCATCCCCGATTTCCCAAAGATCTATTTCTAGACCAAGTTGTCTGCACTTCTCGACCACTATGGCTTGTGCACTTCCTTCTTGTCCCCTTTTGCTCGGTTCCTGAACCAGTTTTTGCAAAAGCTGAACCCCATTCATCCGATGTTCATTCAACCATGTTTTTATTTTTTCCTCATACATATCCATTCTCCTCTCTCATTCTTTTAAAATATGGATGTTTTCAGAGACGGTAAACGAGGCTTCGGTCCGATTCCTGATTTCCTGAATGCTGGATGTATCAAATACATCAGTTAAAAGGAGGCCCCCCGAAGTTATGGAAAACACGCCTAATTCGGTGATGATCATATGTACGCATTTCTTGGCAGTTAACGGTAACGTACATTTTTTGACTAATTTAGACATGCCCGCTTTATCGTTATGTTCCATCAAGACAATGACCTTTTTGGCCTTTGCCGCCAGCTCCATGGCACCGCCCATGCCTGGCACCCGCTTTCCCGGGACAATCCAATTAGCGAGATCCCCCGCTTGACTTACTTGAAGGGCTCCTAGAATCGTGATATCCACCCTGCCACGCCGTATCATCCCAAATGCAACAGTACTGTCGCAGTAGGAAGCCCCGGCTCTAATGGTAATCGGCAGTCCGCCTGCATTGCAAAGATGCGCATCTTCCTTCCCTGTTTCAGGAGTACTGCCAATTCCCACAAGGCCATTTTCCGCATGAAACATAACTTTATGGTCATTCAAAAGATGATTCGGTACAAGTGATGGAATGCCAATTCCCAAATTGACCAGCATCCCATCGCTTATTTCTGCTGCTGCCCGTTTCGCTATTCTATTTCTATCTTCTGTTCCCAAACCCATTTCCAATCGACTCCTTTTGATGGAATGATATAATCCACAAAGGCACCCGGAACAATGATGTCCTCTGGATCCAAAGAGCCAAGCGGAACGATTTGCATGGCTTCGACTATAGTGATTTGTCCAGCTGCAGCAACGATTGGATTCGTGTTCCGGGCGCTTTTATCAAATATAAGATTTCCATAAGGATCTGCCATTTCTGCGTAAACAATGGCGATATCTGCAGTTAATGCCGGTTCCACCAGATAATTTTTCTTACCTAGCTTTACGGTTTGCTTGCCGTCCCGGACGATATCGGCCTCAATTCCAATATCGGTCAATATACCGCCTAGCCCCATCCCTCCGGCCCGTATACGTTCGACAAGTGTCCCTTGCGGAGAGAACTCCACTTCGAGTTCTCCATTGTTCATTAATAGTCCTGCATTAGGATTGGAACCGATATGGGAAACGATGATCTTTTTCGCTCGGCGTTGCGTGACCAGTTTTCCGATTCCGATATCGGGGAAACCTGTATCGTTACCAATCAAGGTTAAATCCTTAATGCCTGATTCCAAAATCAGATTGATCAATCCAGGAGGCGACCCTATGCCACCGAATCCCCCATACATGATGGACTGATTATCTTTAAAGTGATGGCGCACATCCTCCAAACTACAAATCTTCCTGAATGTATTTTCCACCACTATGACTCACTTCCTTGTTGTGATGAACGTTTACCTATCGATTCATTGAATTGTCTAAAAGTTATATCGACCCTCATTAACAATTCAGCACACTCCTCTTCCGATATCGTTAACGGAGGGGAGATGATGATGGCTGCCCCGGTTACACCATCAAGACCTGCTGCGGCGGGATAAAGAAGTATTCCATTTCCCATCCCCAATTCAATGATTTCATTTGTCACGTCTGCCTCCTTCGGAAATGGGGCCGATGTTGCTTTATCCTGGACAAATTCGATGCCTATCAATAAACCTTTCCCGCGTATATCACCGATAAAGGAATACTTCCCTGCCAAATTTTTTAGGCCCCTAATCAGGTAATTCCCTCTGTCGGCCGATTTTTCGACAAGATCATTCCTTTCGACATATTCCAAAACGGCCAAAGATACCGCACACGATAACGGATTAGCACTAAGCGTATGGCCTCCTATAATTGATTTCGAGCCTTTCATTATGGGCTCCATCACGTTTTTGGTCATTACTGCGGCTGCTATCGGGGTATATCCTCCACTCATACCTTTACCAAATGTTACGATATCAGGTTCCACATCCCAATATTCGGAAGCAAGCATCTTACCGGTACGTCCAAAGCCGGTCATTACTTCATCCGCAATGAATAAAATATCATTCTCTTCGCATATTTTCTTGAGTTTTCGATAATAACCATCAGGAGGAACGATGGCCCCTCCTGCAGCGCCGATAACAGGTTCAGCAATGAATGCAGCTATATTTTCACTGCCAATACGCCGGATTGATGCTTCCAATTCCGAAGCACAGGCCATTCCGCACGAATGCGAATCAAGTTGAAGTGGACATCGGTAACAATATGGAGGAGATACAGAAGGATATGATTCAAGCAAAGGAGTAAATCGTTCCCGGCGAATCGGATGTCCGGACATTGAAAGAGCCCCCATCGTGATGCCATGGTAGCTCATCCATCTCGATATGATTTTTTGTTTCTTAGGCTTCCCTTTTTCCTGCCAATGCTGAATGGCAATTTTCAATGCCGTTTCAGTCGCTTCGGAGCCGCTGTTTACAAAAAAGCTGTATGTTAGCTCCCCTTTGGTCAATTCTGCAATTTTTCCGGCAAGTTTCTCTGCAGCATCGCTGGTAAATTGGGAACGATACACGAATGAAACCTGCTTAGCCTGTTTGACCATCGCCTCAATGACTTCCTGGACTCCATGGCCAATATTGGCTGTAACAGCACCGGAAGAAGCATCTAGGTAATCCTTTCCATCTTTATCGTACAAAAAAACTCCCTGACCATGACTGATAGTCGGGTAGGCTCCTCCCAGGACCGGTTTTATCAATGAAGACTGCTCCATAAGCCTGCACACTCCTTCTCTTTAAAAACAAATGCAATATAATAAAGTGTATGTCCAGGTGAAGGCAATCTTGCTAAAGAAATTGCCCTAGGCATGTAATCGGATAAGTTTCTTGGTTTCATGGGAGATCGTAAAAAAAGGCGACAAAAAAAGTGTATCCGCAAAAGATACACTTTTTTCTTACAATACGCTATTTAGTTTTTCTTCACGAATTGACTCCAAAAAGCTTTCATCCTTTAAAACAGCCAGCACATTTTTATAAAAAGCAGCTTTATCGATAACTGAAGTATGTACATATTCATACTCTTTTAAAGACGGATGACGCAAAACATTTTTCATGCAGGAATGACAAACTTTTTTAGTTCCTAACTTATAGTAGTTTAAGTTACTTGCATCCCCATTAGAAGTGTCTTCGTTACATACGAAACATGTATGGCTCACACGGCCTTTTTTATTATACTCGGCCAAAGCCCCTTCTAAACGAATGGATGCTGGAATTGTTAATAACACATAATCACCTTTTCTATTTTAAATCTCTTAGTATTATATCAGAAAAATAAAGAATTTGAACTATTAGACTCATATTCCCTAATAATGCTTGTAAAATAGGACAATTTCCAGGGCTTACAAGAGGAAAGACTCCTAAAATACACCAGAATGCAAAATATATTCTTACATATCCCGAACAGATTAAGACACCGTCCACTTTTTGAACGGCGTCTACATAATGTGTCAGGAAAGGATCTGGATCGTCGCTTTTCCATTCTTCACCTTCATTACAGCTTTTGAACCAACCGGCACCGTTACAAATGGATGGACATGACCGAAGTTGGCATTTGCGATCACAGGTATGCCATTTATCTCCTTTTTGGAAGTGATGATTTCCTGCAAGGCATATTCAGTCATTCCGGAATCCTTTTGGAAACGGCCGATGACGATTCCTTTAATCCCACTTGCACCCGGCTGATGGAGCAAGGATTGTAAATCCCGGTCAAAACTGAATGGATGGCTTTCTTCGTCATCTTCTATGAAAAGGATGCTGTCCTTTAAAGATGGCATGAACTCTGTCCCTTGCAATAGATTGAGTGTACAAAGATTACCTCCAATGATTGTTCCAGCCGCTTCACCCTCCTGAATGACCATATATCCACCATTCGGGTGGAAAGTTCGGTCATCCTGTTCTAAATGCCAGGAATCATCACTCCACGTTTCACTTGGCTCAAGATAAAAGCCTTCACTTTCAATTACAGCCTTTTTAAAATATTCCATCGTATATTCCAGACCAGCCTTCATCCCGAACGTCGAGAAATGAGGACCTGAATATGTAGTTAAACCTGTTTTATTATAAATGGCCAATAAAATTGCGGTTATATCACTATAACCCATCAACACTTTTGGATTTTCCTTAATCAAATCATAGTCGATATATCGTAACAATTGGTTAGCGTTATACCCCCCGATGCTTGTAAAAATCCCCTTCACATTTGGATCCCTGAACGCCTCATGCAAATCCTCGATCCGGTCTTCGATCGAATTCGAGAAAAAGTCATCATGGAACAAAGCCGTTTCACCATATGTCACTTTAAAACCAAGTTCAGTTAACCTTTCTTCTGCCAATCTGCGTTGTTCCCCTTTGACAATCGCCAAACTTCTTGAAGGAGCAATTACGCGAATTTCATCCCCTGCTTGTAAACGGGAAGGTTTCATATCTTTATCCCCCTAAATTAATTACATTCTGTCGTTATTTTAGCAGAAATGGTGAACAAAGAAAAACCCAGAACCTTCATGGTATTCTTTCACACAAGCTATTTTGATGCAGATTGGCCATGCCGGTATCTGAAATGGAATTAGGATTGGTTATGTATCGCCTGTCCACCTTGGATTTAACCTGCCTTTTCAGTCACCAACCATGGAACCTAAAAAGGTCCACCCACATTCCTAACATAAAGAAAAAACCAGCTTTATCAGCTGGTCTTTAGGTTATCGTATTAGCAGCAGAATGAAGCGCCGATGATAATCAATAGAATGAACAAGACAACGATTAATGCGAAGCCTGATCCAAATCCGCAGCAACCGCCGCCGCCGCCGCCGTATCCACCGCCACCATAACCAAATCCTGGTCCTGCAACATTTCCACCATATCCGTACATTAAGTTTCACTCCTTTTAGAATTCTTATTTCTCTTTACACCTTACCATATGTCAATACGCCCGCCTTGGTCTGTGCATTTGCCCATTTTTCTGGATTTAAGAAAAAACTTCAAGCAACACCATCTTCACCTGTAATCATTCAATGGCTGAATTACCGCGACTAACCATGAAAAATGTCAAAAAAACATTTCATACTTATTGTGTTACGTTAAAATTGGGATATAATAAGGAAAAAAGAATTCTTAGCCTCTTTAAGCTATCTCATACCTACATGGATACATAAAAGGCAATACGGGGGAACATAATTGAAAACGAACGCAAAATCCTTCATCCCTTTCGCTGCACTCGCCACGATCCTTCTAATCAGCTATATCCTTCAAAAAGTCCCTAAAACATATGGATCAGATGATTCGATAAATGTTTATCAAAAATTCCAATCAGGCCAGCCCATTCAATATCTCGTCATTGGTGACAGTATCGGAAGAGGGTCGGGAGCTGAAAAGCCTAATCTAACATGGTTCAAACAGTTAGAAAATAAGATGAATGAAGCCAATGATATTTCTTTACACGGTGACTACGTGGTCCAAAGCGGAGCCACAGCTTTTGAAGGCCTATTCAAGCTTTCCCAAAAAAGGGAGCATGATCACAAAGATCTGATTTTCTTCGTTTTTGGTGAGAATGATCGCAAATATATGAACGTCGATGATTTTACCATGACATATGAAGCGTTAATGAGAAAGGCGAAACGTCTCCACCCTAATGCTGAATTATTCACAATAACAGAGAGTTCCTTGAAATATGAGGAATTTGCGTCAGCCATCGGACTTTTATCCAAACATTACGGTGCAACCAATGTGGATATGCGACCCATATTCAAAGATTCAGGATATACGGAAAAACAGCTGACAAGAGATTTGATTCATCCAAATGGGCTGGGTTATAAATTATATGCTGATGCAATTTATGAACGGTTCCTGGATAACTTCAAACGGGAAAAGGCTGTAGCAGGCCTTCCATCTAAGCTGCATGCCCGTTCTGAATTTGAATTATCGGAAATTGACCACTATGGAAAAATGAGCGGTTTCCGCCCAAGGGGTGGCTATTACACTAGCAGTGAAAAGGGCAGTGTGATTGAATATACCTTCAATGGAAGTATGCTTGGTGTTAAACTGCTTAGAAGTCCTGATGGCGGGGAAGTGAATGTATGGATCGACGGAAATGAAATCACGACTTTGAATACGTGGTGGCCATTTGCCCGTGAAAGATATTTATTTATCACAAATGGGCTCCGTCCCGGTTCACATACTGTCCGTTTTGAGGTGACTGGCAGGACTAAAGCAATGGAACTTACCACCATTCCATATGTCCGGATCGCATCAATCATCACAGATTGAATACTACCCAATAAATAACCCCCTATCATTAGCTGATAGGGGGTTTTGCATTCAATCAAACAGCTTTTTGTACTCTCCGTATCCTTCTTTTTCAAGATCGTGGAGCGGGATGAACCTTAATGATGCAGAATTGATGCAATAGCGTAATCCCGACGGTCCCGGCCCATCATTGAAAACATGACCCAGATGAGAATCGGCAGTTTTTGAGCGGACTTCTATCCTTCTCATACCATAACTCGTATCGAGGTTTTCCACTACTTCCTCTTCTTTAAGCGGTTTAGTGAAGCTTGGCCAACCACAGCCTGAATCGAACTTTTCCTTTGAAGTGAAAAGAGGATTTCCTGAAACGATATCCACATATAATCCTTCCTCCTTCAAGTTCCAATATTCATTGTTAAAGGCTGGTTCCGTTCCATTATTTTGTGTGACTTCATATTGAATCGGAGTGAGTTTCTGTTTTAATTCTTCTTTACTTTTCATTTTTTTCCCCCCAGTGATGTTGTATAAATGCTTTCCGTCCTGAACCAATCGAATATCTTTCATAATGCTCAGGTTGCTTTTTATAATAATGCTGGTGGTAAGTCTCGGCTGGATAAAACGTTTTGGCTGGTATAATCGGCGTTACGATCGGTCCTGAAAATTTCCCGCTTGCCTGCAGCTTAGCCTTGGATGCTTCTGCTATTGCACGTTGGTTTTCGTCATGATAAAAAATGGCCGTTTGATAAGAACTTCCCCGGTCATAAAATTGCCCGCCAGCATCTGTCGGATCAATTTGCTGCCAGAATAACCCGATTATCTCCTCATATGGATATACGATTGGATCAAAGGTGATTTGAACTGCTTCATAATGGCCAGTCGTTTCGGAGCAAACTTCTTTGTACGTAGGGTTTTCCGTAGTCCCGCCCGTATAGCCAGAGATAACGGATTCGATGCCAGGCTGTTCATCGAATGGTTTCACCATGCACCAGAAACATCCGCCTGCGAATGTTGCCTTCTCTAATTGCTTTGTCAAATGAAAATCCTCCTTTTTTACAAACAATCCATTGAATGAATTTTAACGCTTTTATATGACCCTGTAAAATAATATGCCGATCGACCCTTTTCACGAAAAATCGTCCCTACTCTTTTTAAACGGGAGACACACGCCCAAGCATGACAACATATGATATGAACATACTGGAAAAATGAGAGGTGTTGGAAATGAGCGATAAACAATCATATTCACAAAAATCAGTAACATATGATTTACTATCGTCTTATTACAAAAACAGCGATCCGCAATTACATGATTATTATTTCCATAAGCATTTGAAAAGTCTCGAAAAATCAACACAACAATTGAGATATGAACAAATGAGTGTACTACCGCCTGCACAAGTACGCTTTTTACATGCTGCCCCAACAGCTCCCTCATTTGATGTTTATGTAAATGAAATGCCTATCCTTAAAAATTTCTCATATAAAGAGAACAATGGTTATTTACCACTCCCCGCTGGCAAGTACCCATTGGAAATATACCGCAGGGGACAAAGCGCCTTACCTCTTTTAAGCTGTAAAGTGACACTTGAAAGCGGGACTTTCTATACCATTGCTGTTGCATCTGCCCTGGCAAATGAATCATTGAACATGTTAACTTTCGAAGATAATCCATTTGTTCCTCCAAATGAAGCAAAGGTACGATTCATCCACCTTTCACATGATTTACTCTCGGTGGATATTGCCGTCAAAGATGGAGATGTCGTTTTTGATCAACTTCATTTCAGGAAAGCAAGCGAATATCTTAATATACATCCCATGATAGTAGACTTCGAAGTGAGGATAGCTGGGACAAAAGAGATCGCACTCCCTTTGCCAAACAAAGCCTTCCAAGTCAATACTCCTACAACCATTTATTTAATTGGTTCGAATCGGCAGACATCCTCACTAGAAACCTTAAAACTATCTCCATAAATGGATAAAAAACCAGGATGCATCGATCCTGGTTTTTTATCCATCTATTCACTATCACTGTAATGATGATGGGATGGTCAATAAAAATGAAATATCATCATTTTTCAGGTCGAATTCATTCGCCTTAACCCTAATATCGCTTTTCAGTTCCATATCCTGTAATGACACATAAATACTTTCATCATTGGGACTGATGCTAACCCAATCCGGCATATTATAACGCTCATTTATTAAATTCATTACATATGAAACAGGAAGGTTCATTTTACCGACTGCAATTGATTTTTGCTTCAGGATCAAATCCCCATTCTTTTGGGCAATTGGTTCAAAAGTCAATTTCATTTCCACTTCACGGTTGAAAAATGGCATTGTTCCATATAATTCGACTTCATCCGTTAAATACACTTCGTAGTGAATGGATCCCGTCAATCCCTCTTTATCCAGATACTGGTTGATTAATCTTGTCAAATCTTCCCGATTCGTATGAATTTGAAATTGGATATCTTCTTCATGGCTTACTTTGGGTATCAGATCTTTATCTTTAGTCGGCAGATTAACTAAAATCGTTACAAACAGGATGACCAGGATGTTTAGGGCTAATAGGGAAATAAACAAAGTCTTCCATTTGACATTTGTCATTCTTGGTCATCATCTCCTTTGGCACTCGCTTCCAATGTGTCCTTTCCGATAGTGGTAATATCCATATCATTATAGATTCTTGTTGCGATTAATTCATACCCGCGGTCATTTGGGTGAAAATAATCCTCGGCATACAGCAAATCTTCTTCGGAATTCTCGAAAATGTCTGCTATTTCAATAAAATAGGCTGAATCATATTCTTCAATGATCTCTTTTCCGCTTTCATTCCAATCATTCATGATCATATCAAGTTCATAAAAATCTCCGAACCATTTGGAAAATGGATTATAGACGCCTACAAGGTAAATTTGCGCAGATTCATTTTCGGAACGAACCTTATCAAGTATCTGCCTTAATCTTTTTTCATACCCTATTTTTGCCGAATCAAACTGATTCAGTTCCAAGTTGGAGAAATTCTGTTTAAAGACCTTCATGATATCATTTCCACCGATTGTGACGACAATCGAGTCAGCTTGCTTTATGTCTTCTTTAATCCTAGTCTTATCCAGTCTTTTCAATAGTTGGTCGGTCCTATTTCCACGTATGCCATGATTAATCATCTCAACTGAAGTAATCGATGGTTCTTTTTCCAGCTTATTTTGTAAATAAGGCAGATACCCGCCATTATCTTTACTATCACCGACACCTTGAGTCAAGGAGTCGCCAATCGATACGATTTTCACAGGGTCCGGAAAAAAGCTGGCAGGAATAGTTTCCTTTTTACTCAGCTCAACTATGCTTTTCTGCTGAACAGATGGCTGATTTGAGGCTGTTTCACTTTGACTGCAGCCTGAAATCCAAACTAGGCATATGAAAAGACAGGTGATTTTGTATCTCATGACCCTCACCTTCCTACCCATATATTATATCATGCAGAAAACGAAAGATTGCAAACAATATACTTCATTGTACTTCCAGAATTGAGCATTCCTTACTATACAATATGAAAAATGCAGTGAATTAAAGCTAGTCCTATAAAAATTAGCATGTACTGAGCATGTAAAATCATTCTTCACCACTGCTGTTTCTTCATAAAATTATTGCTCATTTTCAGCATCTTTAAAACTACATTGAAATCATAATAAAGATGGATGAAAACAGAAAGAACAGGTCATTTAACCTGTTCAATAATTCTGTAAAATTTTAATATGCTTAATGATTTCATCAAAGGGAATATCCTGCAGGCCTGTATAATCCATGATGATCTTTCCTTCTTGATCAATCAGAAAAAAGCTGGTACCATGAATCACCTGATCTTCTGCTTCTGGCTTTTTGACGATCGTTTTAAAGTTATCCAATGCAAACTGCTCGATTTCTTCCTGTCCATAACCGGTCAGAAAGTGCCAGTTGCCGTAATCCACATTAAATTGGTCACCAAACTTTTTTAAAACATCAGGTTTGTCAATTTCCGGGTCCACGGAAAATGAAACGAACTCTACATCCGAAATACCTTCATCCTTCAATTGCTGCTGCAGCTTCGTCATATTCGAAGTCATGGGGAGACAGACCGTCTCACAGCTAGTGAATATAAAATCCGCTACCCAAACCTTTCCTTTGAGATCGCTTTTTGAGAAAGGTTTACCCTCCTGATCGATGTAACTGAAATCTTCAAGGTCCCAATTTTTGGCATCAGGTACACCATTGGAACCACATGCTGTCAACAGCAAAAAAATTGATGCTCCCATAGCTGCCATAAGCAATTGCAGCTTTCTCATCCCTACCCCGTCCTTTATGTATAAAATATTCTGTTACTTCATTTATTCTAACAGACCAATCGGAATGAGAACAGCAACTATTTCTACGAATTAAAGACAATTGTAAAAGTGACAAAACCGTCGCCAAACGCAGTTTCACATGGTTTATCCATGTCAGTCCCAATAATACATGATTGCCATTGCGCCTTCACCCGTATGGGTACTTACGACGGCAGTCGTTGCTTCTATCTTTATGTCTTGATATCCTGTTAAGTCTGAAATGGCGTGGCGGACTTTATCGGCTATTTCAAGACCATTCGCATGGACAAAACCAATGCCTCTAATTTTTTTGCCTTGAGTATCTTCTTTGAATTTCTTGATGATGAACTTCACGACCTGTGACTGGCTCCTAGCTTTGGATACAGGATTCAGTACACCATCATCAAGAAGTGCAATCGGCTTTATGTGCAGCAATGAACCAATAAAAGCAGAAACTTTGCCAATTCTTCCACCCTTAACTAGGTTATCAAGTGTTTCTATGACAATGATTAAACTTGACTGCTTTTTAATATGTTCCAGTCGATCAATTATTTCAGCTACGGATTTCCCTTCCTTCGCCATCTTCGCTGCCTCGATCACCTGGAATGACATCGCTTTTGAAATGAATTTCGAATCAAGAACGGTAACCTTCGCTTCAGACATGCTTGCTGCGCTTTCCGCTGAGCGAACTGTACCGCTCATGCCACCTGTCATATGTATGGAAATAATCTCGCTTCCGTCTTTTCCTAGTTCATCATATACCTCCACAAAGGTACCTACGGCTGGTTGTGAGCTTTTTGGCAGTTCTTTTGACTGGTTCATTCTTTTCAGGAATTCTTCTTGTTCGATTTCAACCTTATCCAAAAAAGTCTCCCCATCTATAAAAATCGATAAAGGGACCATAGTTATATCATAAAATTCCAGTTCCTCTGGTGTCATATCTACTGTCGAGTCTGTTACTATCTTTACTTTATTCATCATTACACATCCCTAAATTAACATATCTATTGTATTATACCTATTCAAGGTACGCATTCAAACCAAAGGTCTTTTTTTATCAAGTGAAGTGATACTAGTCTTTTGAAATGTTCACACAAAAAAAAGACCGTCCCATGAGCTAACCTGAACACATGCCGATTTATTAGATATTGCATGGCATTCGTGTCATCTCTTTTAACGGAGATGTTAGCTATGGAACAGTCCGCATTAAGCATTATTTAGTAAACTTCCAAAAAAAAGCTTGTTATAAACGGGCCATTTGAGTACGGATGCTAAATAATGCTTAAATGAGTAATTTTCTTTATGATCTTTATTGGCAAAAACCTTCTTTACAAATACTTCCAAACGCACGGTCAACATAAAAAAATTCGGATCACTAGGCAGTAAGACAGGTATTTCTGAAATTGTGACCTTATGTCCAAAACAATCTTTGAATTCCAAGCATTTGAACATCAAAATATCAATCCTCATTTTTCACCGATTGCTTACATTATACACAATAAATCCAAAAGTATAAATATTCAAATGTGTAAAAAAACAGACAAATCAGATTGACTTTCACAAAAAAAAAGACCCATAAAGGACAAAATGCCTTTATGGACCTCTTTTTATAAACCTTCCTCGTAGGTGCCTTCCCGCAAGCTTTCACGTTTCACCCTTCGTTTATAGACGACTTTAGATAAAGAAATACTGATTTCATATAATAACAGCAGCGGAACCATCACCATAAAGTCTGACATAAAGTCGGGCGGCGTAATCGATATCGCTATGACAACAAGTACAAAGTATGCATACTTCCTTAACTTTTGAAGCACATAAGGATTAATTATGCCAAGGGAGGTCAAAAACATGGTAACGACGGGAAGCTCGAATAAAACAGCAAAAGGTATCGTCATATTAAATACGAATGAAAAGTACTTATCCGCTGTAAAACTGGTTATGAACATCCCATCGCCCAATTCAATCAAAAATTGAAGAATGGTCGGGAAGATGACAAAATAACCGAAAGCAAGCCCTCCGATAAAAAGCAGGAAAAGTGCCGGAATGTATGCAAGGGTCGCCCTTACTTCATTTGGCATCAAAGCGGGTTTAACGAATAACCAGATTTGCAGGGCAATTACCGGTATCGTTGCCGCAATGGCTACGACACCTGCAAGCATAAAGTAAATCCAGATAATATCGCTCGGTCCCAATACCATCAGTTCAAAATCGAGATCTTTCACGAACCAATTATAAATCTCCTCAACATAAATAAAACTGGCGATAAAAAAGATGACAAAAGCAACAGCTGTAATGATGAGCCGTTTTCTCAATTCATCGAGATGATCGATGATATTTAATTCTTTATCTTCCAAAGTTGATCACGCCTTCATCTGAAAATCCGTATCTTTGTTCCAGCATAAAGGCGCAAGACGGTTGCATCTTACGCCCAGCATTCAATCATTCATGATTTTTTTGTTGCAGCTTCTTATCTTCTTCATAATCACCTTTTGTTAAATCACTCGTGGACTTTTTAAACTCACGAAGTGTTTGTCCAAATGCGCGTCCAATTTCTGGTAGTTTCTTCGGACCAAAGATAATTAAAGCCAATATTAAGATGAGAATTAGACCAGGTACTCCAATGTTCGACATGGATACATCCCCTTTGGTGTTGTAATTAGACCTACCCCGATTATAATACCATTTCCAACCAATTGAAAGGAAACTGGCAATTCGTCATAGAATGGTAACAATTATCGACAGTATGCCCATATACGACTGGGCCGGCAGAATAAAATGTAAAAACATAGGTATTATTCTATCCTAATTTAACATTTAATCCATGATTAAATCAATAAGTGAAATAAATTACTGTCTTTATTGACCTCTACGAAAGAGAATCCTTTCTTGTTCATCCTCTGAATGAGCCCTTCATAATCATTTTTATCTTTTAATTCTACACCAACTAGGGCCGGCCCGCTTTCTTTATTATTTTTCTTCGTATATTCAAAACGGCTTATATCGTCATTCGGTCCTAACACCTCATCAAGGAATTCCCTTAAAGCTCCGGCACGTTGCGGAAAATTCACGATGAAGTAATAAAGCAGCCCTTCATATAATAAGGATTTCTCCTTAATTTCCTGCATACGCCCAATGTCGTTATTCCCTCCGCTGACCATGCATACAACCGTTTTGCCTTTGATTTGTTCTTTGTATAAATCCAACGCGGCTACAGATATAGCCCCTGCCGGTTCTGCTACGATCGCATGCTGATTATATAAATCGAGAATCGTCGTACAGATTTGGCCTGGAGGGACGACAACGATATCTTCCAGGTTTTCCTTACAAAGCTGATATGTCAACTGTCCCACACACTTGACAGCTGCCCCGTCAACGAATGTATCTATGTTTTCAAGCTCAGAAACTTTTCCTTCCTTGAAGGAGTATTCCATCGAAGCAGCACCTTGCGGCTCAACTCCAATGCATTTCGTATTTGGGGAAACCGATTTGAAATAACTCGATACTCCGGCCATTAAACCGCCACCGCCCATAGCGGCAAATACATAGTCGATTCCATCTTCACAATCATTCAGGATTTCTACAGCCGTTGTACCCTGCCCGGCGATTACCTTTTCATCGTCAAATGGATGGATAAAGGAACGCTCTTCTTTTTCACAGCATTCCATCGCCATGGCAAATGCATCATCGAAAGTATCCCCGACAAGGATGATTTCCACATTATCCCTTCCGAATAACTGCACTTGATCGACTTTTTGCCTTGGAGTTGTAGCAGGCATATAAATTTTCCCATGGATACCTAATTGGCTACAGGAAAAAGCTACTCCCTGTGCATGGTTTCCTGCACTGGCACAAACGACTCCATTCTTCGTCTCTTCAGCGGTCAGGCTTTTCATTTTATAGTAAGCCCCTCTTAATTTAAAGGAACGTACGTGTTGTAGGTCCTCGCGTTTTAAATAAACATTACAATCATATTTTTCAGAGAGCCTCTGATTTTTTTGTAAAGGAGTATGCAAAACGATTTCTTTCAGTTCTCTATAGGCAATTAGAATATCTTCCAATTGAATCCCCCTATTCTTAGATGCAGTCTGATTCATAACAATCCCTCATTTCCTTCCTTAATGAATTCAATCATTATAGCACTTTACTGTTATTAATGTAATTGATTTTTCTAAAAATTCTTTCTTTTGTTCGTTTCATACCAAAAAAATCCGATTATGGTCATTTCCCCATAATCGGATTAGCACTTTATTTTTTTTGTAGAATAATAAAATCATGTGCATAATGATTTTTTTCATCGATGCTGCCTGGTTTTGAGGAGACTTTATCCCATTGATTTTCATCAATCACTGGAAAGAAAGTATCACCTTCAAAGGTTTCATGGATTTCCGTTATATACAGGCGATCGGTAACAGGAAGGATTTCCTTGAAGATTTCGGCTCCGCCAATCACAAAAACTTCCTCATCATGGCTATCTGCAAACGTTTTGATTTGTGCTATATCATGTAAAACTACGCAGCCTTCCGCTTTAAAATCCTGATTGCGGGTAACGATGACATTTTCCCGGCCAGGCAGGACCCTGCCGATCGATTCAAATGTTTTTCGGCCCATGACGATCGGATGGCCCATCGTCACTTTTTTAAAATACTGCAAATCGGCCGGTAAATGCCACGGCAGTTTATTGTTATTACCTATCACACGATTTTGATCCATAGCAACTATCAATGAAATCATATGCTAACCTCACCTTTTATATGGGGATGAGCTTCGTAATTTTCCAAAACGAAATCCTCGAAGCTAAAATCAAAGATATTTTTCACATCCGGATTGATTTTCATGATTGGCAATGGTTTGGGATCACGAGTCAACTGCAGTTCCACTTGTTCAAGGTGGTTAGAGTAGATGTGGACATCCCCGAAAGTATGTACAAATTCGCCAACTTCCAAATCACACACTTGGGCGATCATCATCGTTAAGAGCGCATATGAAGCTATGTTAAAAGGAACACCTAAAAAGACGTCCGCTGAACGTTGGTATAGCTGGCATGAAAGCTTACCATCAGCGACATAGAATTGAAAGAAAGCATGGCAAGGCGGCAAGGCCATTTCGTCCAGTTCCCCAACATTCCAAGCACTGATTATCAGCCTTCTTGAATTTGGATTCGTTTTGATTTGTTCGATCAACTCACTGATTTGGTCGATTTGCCTTCCATCAGCCGTTCCCCAAGAACGCCATTGATGACCATAGATCGGACCTAATTCTCCCTTTTCATCAGCCCATTCATTCCAAATGCGCACGCTATTTTCCTGAAGGTAGCCAACGTTCGTATCACCCTTCAAAAACCACAATAGTTCATGGATAATCGCTTTTAAACTAACCTTTTTCGTTGTAAGTACAGGGAATCCATCTTTTAAATTGAATCTCATTTGATATCCAAAGGTACTGATCGTTCCTGTTCCCGTACGATCACCCTTTTGCGTTCCATTTTCGAGTACATGCTTACATAAATCTAAATATTGCTTCATGATAAACCACCTTTTCTACTTTCATTCTCCTTATTTTAACGTATTATTGCCCAATGTTTAATCTAATTGTTTAATAAAATTATAAGTCTTGGGGGCTTTTTGTCTAAGCAATTGATTTTGTTCATCGTTCACATAAAACATGGCAAACGTTTCTGCAAAGTATTCCTCAGGGTAATTGGAAAAATACGTAATCCCGGGAAACAGCCCATCCACTTCCTTACCCCAAATCTTCAAATAATCCATGTCTTCACGGATTCCATCAAACACTATATTATCGATAGAATGCCCCAGCTCATGCAGTTCCAAATTAACGGAGCCATGCCCGTTGCCCTTGTCACTTGCCCCGATTTTAACCAATACCGTATGTGATCCGCCCATACCAGGCACATCATCCCAAGTTGTTTCTTTATTTAAATAACCACGCGGAGTTTTCCCCTTTAATTTTGCCGCGGATTGATTTTCTGTTAAATCACCATCGAATAGTTTGATCCTCACACCACTTTCAGCAGTTTTCTTCAAAAGGGAATGAGGCAGTTTATTAATTGTACCAGCAATTTTAAGTGCTTCCCTTTCATCGTACTCCTCTTCTGGAAATAAAAATATTCGTTGCAATTCTTTATTGCCTTTAAAAAGCTCAGCTTGTCTTAAAAGATTATCTTTGGGTAAATTCCGCCATTTCACCCCTTCATCCTTCGCTAATGAATAGGAGAGCATTGAGAATAAAAAGACAAATAATGCAAGTATGGATAACCATTTCTTCCTTTTCAAACGCTTCTCCCCCCTTCTTCATTCCTCATTTATGTTAAGAAAATATATGTTATTTAAAAACTCTAAACCTTCGATACTATTATATTAGTATAACATATTGCCCTAATGTAAAAACTCTATGTTTTTTTGGTAATTTCGGTTGCCATTCATCATGAGAAGAACCATTGATCCGCACTTTTCATATATCAACAGTATATAATCGTAAAAGGTTTAAGGTGATCGCATGGAAACCAATAATAAAAAAGCAATCTTGAATGAGCACCGAGAACTTGCTGAAGAAGTGCTTGATATTTACAGTTTAAGAGTGTTCATCATTCTCGACCTTTTTCTCTTCTCCATCTTATTTGGCATACTGCTGCATCCGCTACTGTCTTCACTTTGGCTTAACTTTTTATTGCCATTGCTTTTCTTCACAACATTTACAGTCCTTCTTCAAATAATTGATATTTTCCAAAATAAAAGCTGACATCATATTTGATGTCAGCTTCAGACGGGTAGGCAACCTCGATGAAAAATCAAGTTTGCCTACAGTTTTTTTATATGTACACAATTTAGACGTTGATTTCCGCTCCAGGCACTCGCTTTCCGCGGGCGGTCCGGTAGCGTCCTCGGCGCTTTTGTGCCTGTGGGGTCTACCCTCGACTCGCTTTTCCCGCAGGAGTCTCGCACCTTCCGCTTCAATCAACTTTGTTTTAACATTTTGGTTATGTTAAATAATATTGTTGTTTTTTAGTCAAATAAATGAGACCTTCTCTTATCAGGGGTCTCATAATCATTTTAATTTTTAAAATTACTCGTACTTACATAGCTTTGGAACTACAAAATCGGGAAAAGTCTTGATTATTTTTTTATATGTTGCGAAATTCGATTGACTTGAGATAACCGCAATGTTATCTCCATCATAGCCAATCCAAAAAATACTTGTATCGACTTCTACTTTAACCACTACTGTTCCCGCAATTTTCCCTTCCCAATTTCCTTTCCATTCTCTTTGTTCTACTCTAAATACATCTTTGTTTGTAGACCATAAAACTAAATCATTCCCACTACCAAGAGTAATGTAGAAAGGGAAAATCTCCTGAAACTGCTTTTCATTCTGGATTTCAGTAACAACGTATCGGTTAGTTAAGTATCTATAACTGATATTGAATTCCTTGCAATTATGTTCAAACTCATCTTTGCAATAAGAAGAAACCTCAGCACAAAAATAAAGTGGAAATGCTTGAATGTTTCTCATCCACAATGGCAGGAAATTTTGATCACATTCTGGTAGATAAAAGCCATCCATTGAGAAAACATATGGCGTAGTGCCTTCTATTGCAAACGGGAAAAAACCTCCAGCATCAGGATTTGAGTCATAATATCTCTTCGGGAAATAGCCAACTTCTATATTCAATTTTCCGCCCCCGTAGTTCCAATGTATTCATTTATTAAAGGTTGATAATCTTAACTCTTTATAAGTAACATCTGTCTTGAAAAGACAATTTTCTACTATCATACTACTTATTGATATATTATCACTTTGAGAAAATGCCCTCCAAGCATCGGTGCAAAATGTATTGTCCGACGACAATTTATTGCCGATAGCATTTTCTAATTGAGTTTTGACGATTCTTCTTCTACCAAGAACACCTGAATAATCATACCATTCTGAAACTTTTGCGACAAAAAGCTGCCATCATTTTCGATGGCAGCTTTTTTAAATAGTGCTCAACCATGTTCCTTAAGCTTTTTCCCTTTCTTCAAATGGAATACGATCGTGGTGCCAAAAATCAGCAAAATAAAGGCAAAAAAGATTGCAGGCGGGATTTCTATCCTTGCAACGGCCAATAACATTTTTATAGCAATGAATCCGATAAGGACATATGCGGCAGTTTCCAATTCAGGAACCTTATCTATCAATTTTAGAAATAATCCCGCCACTCCCCGCATCATCAAGACACCAATCATTCCCCCTGTCAAAAGCACCCAGACTTTTTCACTCACCCCGAATGCGGCCAAGACACTATCGACGGAAAATGCTATATCCATCAATTCCACTGCGGCAACCGTTCCCCATAAGGTACCAAACATACGGATCAGTATGCTGTTTTTATTCATTCCCTGAATATCTTCATCAGCTTGTTTTTTTCTTTTATCCCTAAAGTATTTAAATGAGAGCCAACCAAGATAGGCTGCTCCAATTACCTTCACCCACCAAAGCTTAATGAGGAAAACACCGATTCCAATCGCTATAAATCTAAAAGCGTAAGCACCTAATAAACCGTAAAAAAGTGCTTTTTTCCGTTGTTTTTCCGGAAGGTGCCTGACCATTACCGCTAATACCAAAGCGTTGTCCGCTGATAGCAACCCTTCCATTAATACGAGCGTTCCAATCAATCCCCAGCTCACCGGGTCGGATAAAACCTCGACCCACATATGCCAGTCAAAAAACTGTGCATACGTTTGCATGATGTTATTTAACAACTCTGACATGATAAAGACTCCTCTGCTACTATAACCGCAAAATTAGAAAACCTTTTAAAATAACATTGTTCACATTGTTCCCCGTTATGATAAAAACTCTGCTTTTATTTCAACACAAAATAAATACGTTGCATGACAACGTATCATTTCGATGCTATTAGAAATTCACTTCATTTTCATCATACTCTTACACTTACATAAAATCAACGAAACCAACCGCTATGAGATCCTTTGTTTACTCGTCCACTCTGGCGGCGTATTTTTATCCCAATATATTTTCCCTATATTATAATGGGTGGCAAATGAATCATGATGGGTATGATAATGAAAATCGAACCAATACCCTTCCAGTGGAGGATTTTCCTGCCTGACATGGAATCTGATGATATCCTTGCCGCTGTTTGTATCATAAATATGAAATATTTTTTCGGCCCTGCCCGCACTCGGCTGCTCAGTGATGGTTAATTGCTGTAATTTCTCGTCTGGAAATTGGGCAGCCATTTCGGTAATGGCTTCTTCCATCTTTGGTAATATGACCATTTTGAACTCATCACCAATTTTAGGATTGATCTTCTCGCCAAATTTCACAAATGCGTTTTCCTCTGCCTTATTCATTATGCCCGATAAAAATTCTTCCCGGTTGAATTCCTCTTCTAGTTCAGTAGAATTTTGCGAAGGAAGATAGGATAATCCCTCTTCTTCCACTAACCCTTTTTTAGTATCCTTTAACGAATCGGCTTCCGCAAGCCACGCCAGATCTGAAGGAGTGACAAGACCAAACGTCAAAACGGATACTAAAATGACGAGACTTTTCCTGAACCAAACCGCCGCTTTCAAATCACACTCCCCCTCCTTTTTTGTATTGTCTTTATATTTAGTATACTTTTATTTTTTGGTAATTACGAATATATAGTTACCCATGTTTTAAAAATCAAAAAAAAGGATAAATACCTATATAAAGTTTATGAACTCGAACTTTTTTATTAAATATCAATAAATTTACATTTAAATGAAGGATTTTGACGATTTTTGGAGAACTTAATTAGATTCAAGTCTTTTTAAGGAGGGGTCTTATATGGCTTCGACTGCCATGGTGGCTTTATGTCTTGTAACATTAGCATTTTTCGTATATTTATCATTTGCTGATTAAGAATAAATGAATACCTACGAAAAATCTCCTTGTCATTCTTCTACAATGGCAAGGTTTTCTTTTCATTCAAACATAAGCCTTACCTTTTGGCAGATAAAAGGACTGAATAATGGAGGAATTATTTTGGAAAACAACAATGAAATCATTAAAGATAAGGATTATAAAAGGGAAACAGCTACAGGGGGCGCCGGAATGGTCGTTACAGCTCATCCGGTAGCCACTTCCATAGGGGAAAAAATATTACGTGAAGGTGGAAATGCTGTCGATGCGGCGGTCGCCATCCAATTTGCCCTGAATATTGTGGAACCCATGATGACCGGTATCGGCGGAAGTGGTTTCCTAATGGTATATAACGCTAAAAATAAGGAAACGAAAATATACGATGGGCATGTAAGAGCACCTAAAGCAGCACATCGAGACATGTTTCTTGATGAAAAAGGGAAAGTCATCCCATTTAAAGAAAGATCAATCAAAGCCACAGCGGTAGGCATACCCGGAATACTGAAAGCTATGGATGAAGCACTCGCTGAAAATGGCAGTAAGCCATTAGCGGACCTCATCGAGCCATCCATTGAATTTGCAGAAAAGGGAGTTCCCGTCAATTGGGTTCTTTGCGACGCTCTTAAAAACTTTGAATATCGATTGGGCGATGAAGCGCGTAAATTCTTCATGCCAAACGGAAAACCCTATCAGGATGGCGATTTGCTTATAAAAGAAAAGCTGGCGAATACCTATCGGATCTTACAACGTGAAGGAATTTCCGCTTTTTATGAAGGTGAAATCGGAGAAGGCATCATTTCCTGTATACAGGAGCTTGGAGGGTTCATGGAGCTTTCTGATTTAAAGGACTATAAAGCTACAATCGATGTACCAATGTATAGGACTTATAAGGATTATCTAATTGCGTCATCAAATGCCCCAAGTGCTGGCGGATTCACGGTCATCCAAATCCTGAAAATATTGGAGAGCTTCCAAATAGAACAATATGACGTCCGTTCTTGGGAAAAATATTATTTAATAGCAGAAGCGATGCGTCTGGCATTTACAGACAAAAAGGCATTTCTCGCTGATCCCGAATTTGCCGAATTGCCGTTGGCGGGTCTCATGCATGATGATTATATAGCTAAACGCCGTTCATTCATTAATTTCAAAACAAGAAATAATGCCATTGACTTCGGAAACCCTTGGATTTATGATTCCGTGAAGCAAAGGGAAGTCATACCTCAGCCTAATGAAGAGGATATCAGTGAAACCACACACTTCACCGTCCGTGACAGATGGGGGAATATCGCAGCATGCACGTCTACAGTGGAACATCCATTCGGATCAGGCATCATGGTTTCCGACTATGGTTTCATGCTGAATAACGAACTGACTGATTTCGATTCCATTCCAGGCGGCATGAATGAAGTGCAGCCCAATAAACGCCCAGTCAGCTGTAAAAGCCCAACGATCATCTTTAAAGACGGCGAGCCGATCTTGACGCTGGGTTCACCTGGAGGACCAACCATCATCAGTTCAGTCGTGCAAACGATCATCAATGTACTCGATATGAAAATGGATTTGAAAGCAGCCATCGAAGAACCTAGAATTTTCACTCCAATGGGCCCTCATATTGAATGGGAAGCAGGAATTGATATGACCAGCAAAG
This sequence comes from Peribacillus sp. N1, assembly GCF_054600815.1. Taxonomy (NCBI): domain Bacteria; kingdom Bacillati; phylum Bacillota; class Bacilli; order Caryophanales; family Bacillaceae; genus Peribacillus; species Peribacillus sp. N1. The sequence goes on from NZ_BAAHZO010000001.1 coordinate 1,295,250, forward strand.
GCCACTTGGAAGCAATGGGCTTCGCCTTTAATGAAGTTCCCCACTCAATAGGGAATGTCCAAGCGATTCAAATCAACCCTGATGGCTCTAACTATGGTGCTGCCGATTCAAGCCGAGAAGGCTGTGCCATGGGCCTGGACGAAACAGATTATAAATCTTGATCACTGAATGGAAATGAAGCCAAAATGAAATTTGGATGTTTTTCTTTTTATTACATCAAATCCAAATTCCTCAAAGCGGGAGCTGCGAAAATGGTCTTTCAACACGACTCTCTTTCGCGCAACCCGCTTGGCTTCTTTCATTATTTCCACAGATAAATCCTTACCTTCCGCAAAATGAGTCAGTCCCCTGATCCCATTCGATTCCTGAATCGTTTCTTCAAACATGGGATCGAAATATACGACATCAAAATGATTATCCGGCAATGTTTTCAAAATTTCGTAATGATCACCTTGCATGACCTCTATTCTTCTCATCGCAGAAATCATCGTTTCTTCTGCATCCTCCCATGTCTTCATCCCATGGTCCACGAGCAAGGCCAAATATTGATTTCCTTCCAATGCGACAACCTGTCCATGTTCACCCACTTTGAAACTTGCGACAATCGCATCAGAGCCCAAACCCAAGGTACAATCAAGCACAGAGTTCCCTTCATTTATATCTCCGGCAATGAGAAATGGATCACTCTCTCCGCGCATTATTCTTTTTATACGGATCATCGCTAGGTTCGGGTGGAAAAAGAATGGTTCTTTTTCCTGGTATCGATATAACTCCATCCGTTTTTTACCAAAAACAAGGCAATCATCTTCATTTTGTTCCGCTTGGATATCTCTCACCGATTGTTTTCTTCGGGCTATAAAGGGGATATGTAATTCTTCAGCTAACCTTTTTGCTAATATCATCGTTTCTTTATCGGCTCTTCCTACTGTTGTGACAAACATGGATCCCTACCCCTTCATACTCTCTTAAATTTGAAAAGAATGCCCTGTTTCCAGGACATTCCGCTTTATCACTTATTTTACTTGACTGAACGCTGCCAATAAATTTTCCATGATAGCTTCCATTGGCTGTCCTTCTATATCATGGCGTGGAATGAAATGTACGACCTCTTTGCCCTTTAAAAGAGCCATTGATGGTGAAGAAGGTTCTATTCCATCAAAGTATTCCCGCATTTTAGCAGTCGCTTCCTTATCTTGGCCGGCAAATACAGTTACCAAATGATCTGGCTTATTGTCTGCTTGCAGTACGGCTTGAGTAGCAGCTGGACGGGCTAACCCGGCAGCACATCCACAAACGGAATTCACGACCACAAGTGTCGTACCTTCTACCGATTCCATAAAGTTTTCAACCGCTTCAGCGGATTCCAACTCATCAAAACCTGCTTGCACCAGTTCCGCACGCATTGGTTTCACCATTTGCTTCATATATTCATCATATGCCATCGACATAAAAAAACCCCCTTGGTTACATTTCTTCAATTAGAATAATCATACTATATTGTTAAGTGAATATGCAAAAATGACGCTTAAAGCTTTGTAAAATTCATTGTTTCCCACAAAGAAACATGGTGACAGAATCCACTTTCATTCTGCCACCATGTTTTAGTCTTCCTTTTAACTTAAACTTTCATCACTCCGCCTGAGCTGGCATTCGTTACAAGTTTGGAATAACGTGCTAAATAGCCTGTTCTGACTTTTGACTCGAAGCCTTTCCAATTCGCTTTGCGTTTTTCGAATTCTTCATCGGAAATTTCCAATTGGATTTTGCGATTATTCAAATCCAATTCGATGATATCACCATCTTCAACAAAGGCAATTGGGCCTCCCTCAGCTGCTTCAGGGGATATATGACCAATGCTGATGCCTCGAGATGCACCGGAAAAGCGGCCATCAGTGATCAAACCGACTTTCGCTCCAAGTCCCCTCCCGACGATTTGGGAAGTTGGTGCCAACATTTCCGGCATACCCGGCCCACCTTTAGGCCCTTCGTAACGAATGACCACTACATCCCCTTCTTTAACCTTTCCGGTAATGATCCCGGAAAGTGCATCTTCCTGGGAATCGAAACAAATGGCAGGACCCCTGTGGTAGCCACCAACTGATGCGTCAACCGCCCCCACTTTTACGATGGAGCCTTGAGGAGCAAGGTTACCGAACAATACAGCAAGCCCGCCACGCTCAGAATGCGGATTATCCAATGGATGGATTACATCCTTGTCCAATATTTCACAACCGGCAACATTTTCGCGGAGCGTTTTACCTGAGACAGAAAGGCAATCTCCATTAAAGGCACCTGGTTTTTTGAGTAACTCATTAATGACGGCACTTACACCACCGGCATTATGTACATCTTCAATATGATAATCGGATGCCGGTGCGATTTTCGCTAGATGCGGTACGCGGTTAGCTATTTCATTTATGCGTTCCATCGGATATTCAAAACCTGCTTCATGTGCCAATGCAAGTGTATGAAGAACGGTGTTGGTCGAACCGCCCATCGCCATATCCAAGGCAAATGCATTATCAATTGCATCAATCGTTACGATATCACGAGGCTTGATATCCTGTTTGATTATCTCCATCAACTGTTTAGCGGATTTCTTAACGAATTCCTTACGTTCCTCAGCTACCGCCAAAATCGTACCATTTCCCGGAAGTGCAAGTCCCAATCCTTCAGCCAGGCAGTTCATGGAGTTTGCTGTGAACATTCCTGAACAAGAACCGCAAGTAGGGCATGCAACCTGCTCGATTTCCTGCAAATCCTCTTCATTGATATTACCTGCTTGATAAGCACCCACCCCTTCAAAAACGGATGTTAATGAAAGAGATTTACCATTTTTATCTTTACCTGCTTTCATGGGTCCGCCGCTTACGAATATTGTAGGAATATTGACACGAAGTGCTCCCATCATCATTCCCGGCGTTATCTTGTCACAGTTTGGAATGCAGACCATACCGTCAAACCAATGTGCCGATACAACAGTTTCTACGGAATCTGCGATGATTTCACGGCTTGGCAAAGAATAGCGCATACCAATATGACCCATCGCAATTCCATCGTCTACCCCGATCGTATTAAATTCGAAAGGAACACCGCCCGCTTCGCGAATCGCTTCCTTCACTATTTTTCCGAATTCCTGAAGGTGGACATGACCTGGAACGATATCGATATATGAATTACAAACCGCGATGAACGGTTTACCGAAATCTTCTTCTTTAACACCTGCTGCCCGCAGCAGACTTCTATGTGGAGCTCGATCGACCCCTTTTGTAATCATGTCACTTCTCATATTTGATGTAGACATTTGTTGTACCCCCAATTTCCACTAAATGTTTAATGATTCAATATAATATAATTTTTAGTATACTCTAAAAATTCTAACATATTTACATACAAATGCAACCATTCAACACTAAATATCTACAAAAATCATTTTACTAAAATAATAGAGATCAATTTATATAATAGAAACTAATGTTTTGGGATTAGACGTGAGGGGAACTTATGTCAAACGACTGGAAACGACCCTCAAAAATAAAAAGGCATGCGGATTAAATCATCCGCATGCCTTTTGCCTGGGTTATTCCAAATCACTTGTCATTCGCTTGTCTTGATTCTGTCATTTGCTTCCAAACCGAACCTTTTGCTTCTTCCCCATTTTCTATACGGTCAATGGCCATCTTGACCTGAAGGGCCACTTCGAATTCAGGATCCTGTTCCGCTTGCTTAAGATAAGGGAGGGTCGTTTCATTTCCCACTTCGTATAAAAACATCGCCGCCCTCCATCTAACCAATTTATTTTTATCCGAAAGTGATTGAGACATTTCTCCCATCGCTTCTTCGAAGCCAAGATCTGATAAACAATCACCAGCCGTTCGTCTTACGGCCGCACTTTTATCTTTCAATGCTTTATACAAGCTCGGGAGCACTTTTCTATCCTCGATCATACCCAAGTATACGACCGCGAGCCTTCGAATGGAGACCTTACTGTCGGAGAGTGCCATGTCCAATACAGGTATATCATCAACCGTTGGATCTTCCATTTGTTCTAAAGCCTGATAACGCTTTTCCCAGCTTTCGTCATTCAGCATTTCTGCAGTCAGTTTAATTTTTGGTCGTTTCAAAAATGCTTCCTTCGTATCCACCATTTCATTTGCAGCGGCTACTAGCCGATTAATTCGTTCTTCCGGATAAGCTGCAATCAGCTCATCCGATACTTCCTTCACGATATCTTCCATATCACCATATCTTACGCCATAATCCTTCCATTTTCGAAGCAGGACTACATTGTCATCTTCTTTTTGGGCAGCGGCAATGCCCTTTATGAAATAATCCGGTAAGGCAAAACGTTTTTCATGTTGGCTATCGCTTGCTTTAATTTGCATCGGAATGCCCTTGAATTGTTGAATGGCAACAGTTACTTCTCCGTAATGTTCATTTAGCGTTGTTTGTTGATTTTGTTCTTCGGTTTTTTCCCCGAAAACCTGACGGATTTGGACCAAGATATCTTTCCAATCATATTTCGCATTTCGCTCAACGGCTAAAAAGTCCGCAACATGATATACCCCTTTCACTCCCTCGATCGTAAATAAATCTTTGATCAGCTGGGGTGCCTGGTCAGCTTGATCTTTCTTATAATTATTGCTCTTACCAGCTAATAGCTCTTCAGTTAAATTGATTTTCATTGTATTCGGACTTGGTGTAGGTTCTATCGACTTAATTTTCAATGCATTTCTCTCCTTTTACAAGACGTTTCCATGTACTAGATATTATCACATCGGCAACAGATTCTCATGCAATTGAGATTGGCAAAAAAAAGACCGATCCAAGTTTGCTCCCTTGGACCAGTCTCCATACTCATTCCTCTTCCAATTTTTCCGCTAAATACGTCCATCTTTCCATCAAATGCTCTAATTTATCCGTTAGTTCCTTTTCTTCTTCAAGCAGCAGGCGTACTTTTTCAAAATCGCTTCCCGCCGCTGACATTTCTGATGTTATGTCTTTCAGGCGCAGCTCGGCCCGTTCCATGTTCCCTTCGATTCCTTCCCATTCCTTACTTTCCGCATAGGTCAGTTTTTTCTTTTTCTTTTCGGTCCGGTTCATCTGAGGTTCCGGTGCTTTTACCGGCACGGTCTCTTCCGTTTTTTCTTCCAAGAACTCTGAATAATTGCCGTAATAGAAATCAATATCACCTTTATTCTTGAAAACAAGGAGCTGATGGCACGTCTTATCCAGGAAATACCTATCATGTGATACGGTAATGACTACACCTGAAAACGTTTCTAAATAATCCTCCAGAACGGTCAAGGTTTGCGTGTCCAAATCATTCGTCGGTTCATCCAAAAGCAGGACATTAGGTGCCGACATCAATATGTTAAGGAGATATAAACGCCTTTTCTCCCCTCCTGACAGCTTGCGGATTGGCGTTCCATGCGATCCCATTGGAAACAAGAACCTTTCAAGCATCTGCGCAGCCGATATGAAACTGCCATCTTTAAGGGCAATGGAATCCGCCGTTTCACGAATATACTCTATCATGCGCAAATTCTCATCCATATCGACGCTTTCTTGAGTATAGTATCCTATTTTCACGGTTTGCCCTTTTTCCATGTTACCTTCATCTATGGATTCCCGACCGGCCAGGATATTTAACAAGGTTGACTTTCCACTGCCATTATTACCGACGATCCCAATCCGATCACCCGGTTTGAAGAGGAAGGAGAAATGGTTGATGATGGTTCGATCACCGAAGGATTTTGAAACATCCTGCATCTCAAGCACCTTTTTCCCAAGACGGGCACCGCTTAATTCCATTTCCAGGTTCTCTGTTTTCTGCTTATCCTTTACACCTGATTCCAATGTTTCGAAGCGTTGGATCCTGGCCTTTTGTTTCGTTGTACGGGCCTTGGCTCCTTTACGGATCCAGGCCAGTTCCTTTTTGAATAGACTTTCCTTTTTCGTTCTTTCAGCTGACTCGTTCTCTTCACGAATGGCCTTTGATTCTAAATAATCCGCATAGTTTCCTTTGTATTCAAAAAGCTGCGTTTGGGCAATTTCCCAAATCTTATTGGACACACGATCAAGGAAATATCGATCATGGGTTACAAATAAAACGGACTTTTGATATTTCCCCATATATTCTTCAAGCCAAGTGATGCTTTCGAAATCGAGATGGTTGGTAGGCTCATCCAAAATCAGTAAATCAGGGGTCTCAATCAAGGTTTTTGCCAGGGCCGCACGTTTTTTTTGGCCACCTGACAGTTCCCCCAATTTCCTTGAGTGATCAGGAAGTCCAAGCTTGGTCAGTATCGTTCTGGCATTGGCACTTGTATCCCAGGCGCCAAGCGTGTCCATATCCTGCTGTTGCTTTAACAAACGGTCCTGTACTGCGCCATTCTGCGGATCTACCTGGAGTTGAACGAGTGTCTTTTCATATTCTTTAATCAACGAAAATACAGGAGTTGAACTTTCATACATATATTCCATGATCGTCAATTCCTCATCGAAATGAGGGTCTTGGGATAGATAGGAAATCGTGTAATCATTCGGGTGATCTTTCTTTCCTAAATCACTGTCTTCCAATCCTGCGATAATATTCAATAATGTCGATTTACCGGTGCCGTTTATTCCAACGATCCCGATTTTCTCCCCTTCGGTTATGGAAAAAGAGACATCTTTAAAAAGCAGCTTTTCCCCTTGGGTTTTCATTACATTTTCCATGCTAAAAACTTTCATAATCGTACATCCCATTCCTTATTAAATTCATCCAAAAATCCAATCATATATTCATGCCTTTCACTTGCAATCTTCTTGGCTGTACAAGTATTGAGCATATCTTGCAAACGCAATAACTTTTCATGAAAGTGATGAATGGAAGAGCTTTTGCCATTCCTGTATTCCTTCTTGGTCATGTTTTCCCTTATGGGCAATGAAGGATCATACATAAGTTGTCCCTTTTTTCCGCCAAATGCAAATGTCCTGGCTATGCCAATGGCACCAATTGCATCCAAGCGGTCCGCATCCTGAACAATTTCAGCCTCGATCGAGGGAAGCTTCATCTGCCCTGCACTATATGAAATTGTATTGATGATCTGTTTGATGGCATCCATACTATCATTATCCAACTTTATTTCATCGAACCAAGAATCAAGCTTTTTCCAGCCTCCATCGGCTTCCTGGTTTAATTTATCATCCGAGATATCATGAAGCAGGGCCGCCAATTCAATGATGAACTCATTTCCTTTTCGTTCTTCTTTTGCAATATGTAAAGCCAGCTTACGTACACGATCGATATGGAACCAATCATGGCCGCTGGCATCAGAATTCAATTGGTCATATACATACTTCTCCGTTAATTCAATCATCGTTTGTTTCATTTCACCACTCCATGTCCTATCTATTTTACCATGGTTCTCAATAATGGTGTGCTTTAATCTTCATTGAACCAACTGATTCCAATCGTCTGTTCACCGGTATGCACCCCGATGGCACTGCCAAGTGGGGATACATGGGTCAACACATGAGGAAATTCTTCGGAAATCATCTTTCTCCATCTCTGTGCCTGCTCCGACATTGCTCCATATAATATGGTGCATTCTTTTACATTTCCTGCTTCGACTGATCTGCGAAAATCAGTGAAGATCTGTTTTTCCGCTTTTTTAAGGTTCCGGGGCTTAGATTTAGTATGAAGCACACCGTTTTCGATTGAAATGATGGGTTTAAAGCTTAACAGGCTTCCTAGAATATACTGTGCGTTTGTTAGTCTGCCGCTGCGGTGCAGCTGATCTAAAGAACCTATTAATACATAAGTTTCATGGTTATCCGCATACATTCTCGTTTTGACGAAGGCCTCATTGATGGAATCGCCATTATTAATATGATGCATGAGCCGTTTCAAGATTAATAGCATCGGAAAGGAAATAAGTAAAGTATCAAAAACGTCAACGGGGATTGTAACCATTTGTGCAGCTTGCCTGCTCGCGGAAACGGTGCCGCTCAATTCACTTGAAAGGTGTACGGCTATGATTCGATCATAGCGTTTTTCAAGCTCCTTATATAACTCATGGAATCTGCCGACCGACGGCTGTGACGTAGTGGCGGTGATTTTATCCTCACTCATCCGACGGTATAATTCCTCAGGTAATAGGTCGACGCCATCTTCATATTCCTTCCCATCGATGATGACGACCATCGGAACGACGTATACATGTTCATTCAATGATAATTCTTCGTCTAAAGTTCCCGTACTGTCTGTTACCCATGCAATTCGTTCCATGTTTTCCCCCCTCATTTGTGTCTTCTATTATATTCAACATCCCAACCATCTGTCCCCTTTTAAAACCGGATGCATGCATTAAATTTCTAACCTAAAAAAAAGAACCCAACAGAAGCTTCCGTTGGACTCGAATCATTTCTCATAATAATTTTTTTATATCCTCTTCCATTTCCAGAGGTTTTGTTTTAGGCGCATACCGGCTGACGATATTTCCATCTCGGTCAATCAAGAACTTTGTAAAATTCCATTTTATCGATTTGGATCCCATCACTCCGGGAGCATTTTCAGTCAGATAGCTGAATAAGGGATGGGCTTCCTTTCCATTAACATTCACTTTGGCAAACATCGGGAAAGTTACACCATGATTCAATTTGCAGTATGAATCGATTTCCAGATCATCACCAGGCTCCTGATTCAAAAACTGATTACACGGAAAACCAAGTACGACAATCCCATCCTCTTTATATTGTACATACAGGCTTTGCAAATCATCATACTGTGGCGAAAAACCGCATTTGCTTGCGGTATTCACTATGATCATCACTTTCCCTCTATATTCCTCAAGCGAGATGGTTTCGCCATTAATTTTATTGACTTCAAATTCGTAAATGGACATATATGATCTCTCCCTTTAGTATGATGATTCATTTTACCGTATTTAAAGGTACGTTTACCAACTTTTATCCTTTGCCTATCATCCTGGAATCTTCACTGCTTGGATGGATTGAATCAAATACTCTACCATGTCTTCCAAATCATCCATTTGCTCTTCTTTTACCAGTCTTCCAAATGATACTTTATATATAGATGAAGTAACGGGTTGCATTTTTTTACTGACCGTATCGCTGGTCGTCACTGTAATGATTCTTTGATCTCCCCAAATTTTTTCCAGGTCGTTCAACAATTGTTCAGCATTAACCTCATCAAGCTTTTTGGGAAAAGAAATGAAAATATTGACCGTGCAGCCCGTATGCGTATCATCAATATCGGCATCGAGTAACTCCGAACTTAGGTTCTTGAGAGAAGCGTGTAACTCGATGGCACCGCTAATCGAAATGGGCGCCATTGTTTTTTTCAATCCCATCTCAATCTTATATGATCTGGACATGGTCGAGAGATTCACTATATCATCACGGTTTATGACCAATATATCCCCAATGAAGTCACGATCGTAAACCGCTCCTTCCAATACCACTTTCATGTTCTCAAATGCTGTAGGATCAAACAATCTCCAAACACCTCTCCAACTTATAAGTTTATGTATTCATGATCTTCCCATTTTACCATTTCCGGGCCATTTCCTTCGGGATTTACAAGAAATTATTAAAATAGCTTTTCTATTCAATAATTTTCTATATAATTAAAATATTATGATTTTTGAAGAAGGAGGCTAATCATGCCAATCAGAATTCCAGAACAACTGCCAGCAAGAGAAATTTTAGAACAGGAAAATATCTTCGTTATGGATGAGGAAAGAGCTACCAATCAGGAAATCCGTCCATTGAATATATTAATATTAAACCTAATGCCAGAGAAAGAAAAAACGGAGGCCCAGTTACTGCGCTTTCTTGGCAATACTCCCATTCAAGTAAATATATCATTCCTGCGCTTGAGCACACATGAATCAAAAAACACAAGTAAATTTCATTTAGATCAATTTTACAAATCATTTAATGAAATTCGCACGAAGAAATATGACGGCTTGATCATTACAGGTGCTCCAGTAGAAAAGCTGGAATTTTCAGACGTCAATTATTGGGAAGAACTGCAGAATATCATGAACTGGTCAAGCGAAAATGTCACATCCACCCTACATATCTGTTGGGGGGCACAAGCTGCCCTGTACCATCATTATGGAATAGGCAAATACGAACTTCCAGAGAAATGCTTCGGCGTATACACCCATGAGGTCCTTGAACCGAATGAAAATCTAGTCCGCGGATTCGATGATTATTTTATGGCCCCTCATTCACGCCATACGGATATTGACTATCAAAAATTAGTTAACCATCCTGAATTGAAGGTTCTCGCACAGTCCGATCAAGCTGGTGTATTGATCGCTGCTTCGATTGACGGAAAAAGAATTATGGTTACCGGCCATTTCGAGTATGATGCCGATACCCTAGGTGAAGAATACAGGCGCGATAGAGAGCGTGGGATCAATACGCAACTCCCTGAAAATTACTTTCCTGATAACGATCCGACCAAGGTACCTCTCCACCGCTGGAAGAGCCATTGCAGCTTGATGTTCTCTAATTGGCTGAACTATTATGTCTATCAATCTACCCCTTATGAGTGGGATTGAAAGGGTAAGAAAAAAGAAGCTTTCACTTTTAAGTGAATCGTTTTCTTGGGAAGCCACTTCGGATTATCATGGGAAACAACCTGAGTTTCTGACTCAGGTTGTTTGTTTCATGATTCCTTATTACCGAAGTACACCTCTTCAAAAGGTTGGACGACCACAAATCCTTGACCTTCGAATTTCATTTGAACGGATTCGCCGCTTCCCCTCCCAAAAAACGACTTCAATGAAACATCCGTTACGAATTCAGGCTGCAATTCCCCTGACCAAGCTACTGTGGCATTCGGGTCCGTATAGACCGGATTCCCAGGTTCCACCATTAAAGTAAGCGGCTCATAATGAGAAGTGAATGCGACCATGCCTCTCCCCTCGAGCCTTACGTTGAACAATCCCCCTGCCAATAACCCGGCAATGCGCCGCATCATTTTTATATCCCATGAAATCCCCGGCTCAAATGCAAGTAAGTCATTTCCGTTAACACAGATCGATTCACCATTTAACTGTAAAATAGAAATCTTCTTCCCTTGATCGGCGATGTATAGCTTGCCGCTTCCGGTCGCTTTCATCAAGGATGCCCCCTCACCAGTCAAAGCTTTTTTAAAGAGTTTACCAAGACCATGCTCCAAGATGCCTTCCCGCTCGAATTTAACATGACCTCGATAAGAAACCATCGTCCCCATTTTTGCCCAGATCTGCTTTTCCAAATTAATCTCCAGGATTCGTTCCGTTTCAAGTTCGAATAATCCTTGCCCTTTATCCTGCTGCTTCGTCTTTTCAACGAATTGATCGATTTGATACTTCTCCATCACTGCCCCACCTCTTTTTGCAGGAGAAACAGCCACATGAACGATACAGCTTGCTTTAATTCCTTTGAAAAATGTCCCAGCTTTGCATAGTCCACCCCTCTCTTTGCAACGCCGGTATCAGCTACTGCCTTCCATCCCGTTTCTAAAGCCATTTTTTCAAATTCCCAAGGCTGCATTGTATTCATGATGACTTGGTCCCCTAATAACCGTTGAAAACTGAATTTTTTTCGTGGTTCAGCTGTTGGACCAAGTATTCCAAAACAGACATAACCTCCAGGCTTTATTACCCGTTGGATTTCCTTCATCACCGTTAATGGTTCACCCGTATATTCCAAAGAATTAATGACCATTGCTGCATCCATTTCTTCATCTTTGAATGGAAGATTATAAAAATCTCCTTGCAGGAAAGAAAGTCCTGGTTGTTGAGCGGTTTTTCCCTTTGCAAATTCAATCATCACATTGGATAAATCAACTCCGGTTACTTTAAATCCCGCTTCGGCCAATTTAAAGGAACCAACTCCATCTCCACAGCCTATGTCAGCCACCTTCACTCCCGAAGGTACAAATTCAGAAAAGAAAGGAATAATGTTTTTCCGGCTCCCAGTTTCCCACATTTCTTGCGAATTCTTCACCCACATAGGTGCAAAAACATCCCATTCCTTTTTCGACTCTTCATGCCATGTATGTAAATTCATCTGAAATTCATCCTCCCATATACCCCCTAATTCCCGACCGGGGCTTCCCTATAGCTATTCTGCTCTTAATTCAAAAATCCTCCTTTAAAACGTCACCCCTAGCGATTTTCAAATACATAAAAAAAACTGCCAGCGGCAGCTTATTTTGAATTTTCTTCATTTCTTTTTTGTATCTTACGTAAATCCTCGACACGGTCAGGAGATTCTTCAAAGAATTCAACCAGGTCTCCAATCCTATCGATGGCATTCCAACTAAGGTGGTGTTCAATCCCCTCTACATCTTGATAAATATTTTCTTCCTTGACCCCAATCAACCTTAGCATCTGTTCTAAAAGTTCATGACGGTATACGAGCCTTTTACCAACTTTTTTCCCATTTGCGGTTAAAACGAGACCCCGGTACTTTTCATATATCAAATATTTTTCCTGATCCAGTTTTTGTACCATTTTTGTAACAGAAGATGGGTGGACGGAAAGATTTTCGGCAATATCGGAAACTCTTGCATATCCTTTTTCTTCAATAAGTAAATAAATTTGTTCTATGTAATCCTCCATGCTCGGTGTAGGCATTCGGAATCCTCCCATTCAAACGCATATCTAAAAATTTTACTATATAAACGGCCCCGAAACAAGAAGATATAAGTCTCAGGGCGCCTTTAATGATGCTTCTTCTCAAGTTTGCTTGATGTTTTGTTCTGTTGGGAATGTAAAACTGATCTTCTTTTCAGCATCGGACCACGATAGAATGGCATCAAAGGTTTTTTCCCCTTTTTTAAAACCGCTTATCAGATCCGTTTCACCGCTCGCCAACAGCTTTTTTATATTTGCTTGACTGATTTTCTTATTAAGGATTTTTTTGGAGATGGTGAAGTTACACTTTGTTTTTTGATAACTTACACATCCATAGAATTCCCCTTTATCGACAATCTTAGAACCGCATAGTTTACAGCTGCCCACAGATGCCGAGCTTCTTTTTTTAGAGCCGCTCCGTTGAATCGACTCGGTATCCAGCCCTTGAAAATCCCATTTTTCCGATGATTCCACGGCATCACTGATGATTTTTGCTGACATCTTTTTAACAGCTTCCATAAATCCGCCGGCTGAAGCCTTTCCTTCACCGATTTCCCTCAAACGCTGTTCCCATTTGGCTGTCATTTCAGGTGAAGCCAGGATTTTCTCCCCGATGGCAGTAATCAGCACTTTCCCTTTATCTGTCGCAAAAACCTGATTTTTTTTGACATTGATGTATTTACGGTCTTTGAGCATGGTAATGATGCCAGCCCGAGTTGCTTCGGTTCCGAGACCCTCGGTTTTCATCAGAACTTTTTCTAACTCTTCATTATCCAGATGCTTTCCGGCTGTTTTCATCAAAGTGATCAGCTGACCTTCTGTATAGCGCTTAGGAGGTTGGGTTTTTCCTTCTTTCACCTTTATATTGGCGACCTTTCCAGTATCCCCTTTGGAAACGGACGGCAAAATGATATCATCATCCTTGTCATCTTGGAAAATCACTTTGCGCCATCCCTCTTGAATCTGCTGTTTGCCTTTAGAAATGAATTCCGCACGCTTATCGACAAGCGTTTTAATGGTGGTGTAATCGAAAATCGCTTTTTCATAATGAGCCGCAATCAACCGGCGTACCACCAAGTCATAAATATTCCGTTCTTCGGCGGAAAGCCGCTTCGGGTCGGTTACCTGCTCTGTCGGGATAATTGCATAGTGATCAGTCACTTTTTTTTCATTTACAAACCTTTTATTATTCATGATGTTCGGTTGTGGCAAAGGAAACAGGGATTCATATTCTGAAAATCCGCTTAGTTTTTGCAAGATATCGGGAAATGTTTCGGCTTCCCCTTCCGTTACATAATTGGAATCTGAACGTGGATAAGAAACGATTCCTTTTTGATATAAACTTTGTACTATATCAAGCGTCTGTTTCGGTGAATATTTATAAATCTTGTTCACTGTAGCTTGCAATGACGATAGATTAAATAACAAAGGCGGCTGAAATTCTTTCCTTTCAGTATCCATTTCAGCTATTTCAGCTTCCTTACCCTTGCAAAAGGCGGCAATTTTATCAGCCATTTCTTTTGTCTTTATTCTCGGATCATTGTTCTGCTGCCATTTTCCCTGATATTTCTTTCCATCCATCTTGAAGTCAGCGAACACTTCCCAGAACGGCTCAGACTTGAATTGCTCAATTTCCATTTCCCGCTTCACTATCAAAGCAAGAGTCGGTGTCTGAACCCTTCCAGCTGAAAACACATCCGAAACGCCCCTTTGTTTCAATAAAATACTATACGCTCTAGACGCATTCATTCCCACAACCCAGTCCGCACAAGCTCTCGTATACGCTTCATAATAGAGCGGCCTGGTTTTTTCCTCGCTCTTCAAATTTTGGAATCCCTCATAAATCGCTTTTGGGGTCAAAGAGGAAATCCATAAACGTTTCATCGGTTTATTGACATTGCATAGATTAACGATATTGCGTACAATCAATTCTCCTTCACGCCCGGCATCACCTGCATGAATGATTTCATCGACTTCCGGTTTCCTAAGTAAGGTCTTCACAACATTGAATTGCTTTGCCTTTTGTCGGGTCACTTCATATTGAAATTTCTCAGGAATCATCGGCAACGTTTCCATCGACCATTTTTTCCATTTTGAATGATAGGTTTCCGGTGAAACAAGTTGACATAAATGCCCGACAGCCCAAGTTACATAAGCTCCATCGGGAAAAAGTTCATTCGGCATGATTTCTATATAGCCTTGCTGTTTCTTCGTTTTAAATTGAGCTGCTAGCGTTGAACCTTGATCTGGTTTCTCCGCAATGATTAGCTTCATGATCATCTTCACCTAATCCGTTACAAAATATCTTTCCCCTATCATTATACCTTAATTATCACAATCGGCTAGATATGACTTCGTTTTTACTGAACTGATAGTAGAAAGCATGAAATGATTGCTTATCTTCGGTGAAGAGGATTTCAGGGAGATGAAAAAGTCCGCCTAAATATTGGAAGGTCAATAGGTAAAAACTTCGAATTTGGGTGAATCGGAGTATATACAAAAGAAACTAGTGCGATTTTAAATGTGCCCTTCCAAGCTTTTCACTGTTTAGATGAAGATGAAGAAATTAAATTTTTTGATATTATTAATACAAAAGCTAAAGGTATAGGTACTTCGTTAAGTAGATTTTTAAAAGAACTAAAGAAAAGCATATTACTTTACAAAATGTATATAACTTTCTTTTGTTATTAATTAAAAATACAAAGATAGCCGAATTACCTAAGGAAAAAATACTTAATATAACTCTTACTTATTTTAATTGTATTAAAGAGTTGTTACCTGTTGAATGGAGTGATTATAAGCAATATAGACTAACTCATATAGTCTGTTTAAATGCTTTTGCTATAGCCGGCAATAAAATTATCCCTTCAAATTATAATTTTGTTTCCAACCAGTTAAACATTAAAGAAGTAAATAAAAGAATGAGCAGTATAAAGATATTTGATTGGTCTAGTGAAGGAACATTGAAATATCTAAAAGGTGCTAGTGGATCTAAACTCTTAGCTGAAGACATTCTTGCATCTGTAGAAAAATAATACTTGAATTCCCCATTTTCAAATATTAAAATGGCCGAAAAATCAAATTGATTTTCGGCCATTCTTATTTCTTATTCTTTGGAGAGAACTTTCCAACTCAGTTCATGTATGTATTGTGCTAAAGCATCTGTTAAAAAAGAACCAACAGTAGCTTTGAAGTAAAGATTAATCAAAAGGTCCTCCTGAACCCTCATATTAGCGTAAATAAATACAATCCATTTTGAAAAGAGATTGATCAAAAAGGGTTCTTTTCTAGTGATTTAGTATAAAATTTTTAAAAAATAGTTTGATTATTTTTTAGTGATCATTATAGAACTAACGCACCCTATAGTTTAAGTAGAAACCTTCACATTCTCTTATGTGTATCAAAAAAAGGATGGAACCAATGCGATCCCATCCTAAAAATCTTTATTGTTTGTGTTTCTTTTCCTCTTGTTGTTAACGCCCCTGTTAGCTTAATAAATAATGAATAACAAAATATGAGAAACGAATCCCCTAATAGTAACGCTAATCGTGTTTAGCGACTATCAAAAAACAAGTATATCAAGTAATTATCGAATGGGTTTAATCCTTCAAATTCTCTTCCCCCCAATCATACATTGCCTCTATAATTGGAGAAAATTTTGATCCTAAATCTGTTAATGAATACTCTACTCTTGGCGGAACTACTTTGAATACTTCACGATGGATTAATTTATCCTGCTCCAGTTCCCTCAACTGTTTTGTCAACATGGCCTCAGTAATCTCCGGAAAACATCGACGGATCTCTCCAAAACGTCTAGGCTCCTCTGAAAGATACCATAGTAGTAAGAGTTTCCATTTTCCTCCTAACATTTGTTGAACTTTTGCTAAAGCACAGTCAGGTGTACGGAACTTAGTATTTTTAGTCATATTTCTCCTCCTAAATAGCCAATTGAAATCTCATTACTATCAAAAAACATAGTACCTATTAAAAATAATAGTACTTGTTATTATCACTTGTAAGTAATAAGGTAATAGTACCACATTTGCTGTGGTTTTAAAATAAGTTGTTTCATGATGGAGGAATGGAAATTGAAGGGCTCAACTTTACGTGAGCATTTAGGAGTACCTTATCAATATGGACGTGAAAACAATCAATAGAAAGGATGTAGGCAGAACATGGTTCAACGTTTATCTATATTGGATATGGCTCCAGTCGATCTAGAAACATCAGCCAAACAAGCTTTAATAAATTCGGTTAAACTAGCGAGTAAAGCGGATGAACTAGGTTACGAACGCTTTTGGGTCACGGAGCATCATAATATTTCCTCCGTAGCCAGCGCTTCGCCCGAACTTTTAATCGGTCAAATAGCTGCGAATACGCAGCGCATACGGGTTGGTTCAGGTGGCGTCATGCTTCCCAATCATTCTCCGTTGAAAGTAGCTGAGAACTTCAAACTACTGGAGACGTTTTACCCAGACCGCATTGATTTGGGTGTGGGCCGTGCACCTGGAACTGACAGTAAAACTGCGCTTGCCTTACGTCGCTCTATGAATGCATTAAACGCAGATGATTTACAGGGATTGCTTCGTGAATTAAGAGGATATGACCATCCTTCAGAGTCGTTGTCTGATGATTCAATTGCCCAGATAATTGCGATGCCACAAGACGCACCACTTCCGCCAATCTGGATTCTAGGGTCAAGCCCTTATAGTGCCCAACTTGCTGCAATTGAAGCAGCCAACTACTCTTTTGCATATCATTTTAATCCGGCAGGGGCAAAAGAAGCCATCTCATTGTATCGTAAGCTTTATCAAGCAAATCATGGCGTGTCAGCACCAGATGTTATATTAGGTGTTTCAGTAATCAGCGGAGAGACGGAGAAAGAAGTGGAATATCAAAAAAAAATCCTAAGTTTAAAATTTTTACAAAGCTTAGGGCACTTCAACGGTTTCGATCCACTGAAGGCACATGAGATACGGTTTTCTGAAACGCATCATCAAGCTGCACAATCGTTTTTATCTACTATTGTGATAGGTACATGGAGTGAATTGAAGCATAAATTGGATATTCTAGCGGATACTCTAGGTGTCCAAGAACTCATCGTTTCAACTGGACAAGAAGGCTTTGATACGCGATTAAAATTATATGAGAAACTTGCTGAGCTCTATCATTTACAACGAAACTAAAAATAGACCATGAAAGGTGATATCAACATGAATCTGAACAATCAAAAATTAATTTTAGTTACGGGTGCTACTGGCTTACAAGGAGGGGCTGTTGCAAATGAAGCATTAAAACAAGGATTTAAAGTTCGTATTTTAGTGAGAGATGAAAATTCTTCTAAAGCCCAGGCACTTATTCAAAAAGGGGCAGAAGCTGTTGTAGGTAACTTCG
Organism: Peribacillus sp. N1; assembly: GCF_054600815.1. Lineage (NCBI taxonomy): Bacteria > Bacillati > Bacillota > Bacilli > Caryophanales > Bacillaceae > Peribacillus > Peribacillus sp. N1. Next base: position 1,313,291 of record NZ_BAAHZO010000001.1, read on the forward strand.
ATGACCCATCCTCTTTGGAAAATGCAATGAAACATGTCGATGCTGTTTTTTCTGTGCCAATTTCTGGAGTCGATACCGTTGAAACGGATAGAGAGAGAAAACAGGCTTTTGCATTAATTCAAAGTGCAAGTAAAAGTGGCGTAAAACAATTTGTGCATACTTCTGTTGCAGCTACAAGCAGATATTCTGAATTCCCAGAATGGGGAACAGGTTATTGGTTTGAAAAATATTGGACAGATAAGTGGGATATAGAGGAAGCTGTTCGTTCAGCAGGCTTTTCTTCATGGACGATCGTGAAACCAGCAGCTGTTATGAATAATTTCATTGATGAAGTGAAAGTGGCGTCCATGTATCCTCTTTTAAAACAAGGGGAAATACAAACTGTGACGTTTGCGGATACACGTATAGATCACATTGCAGTTGAAGATATCGCTGCTTTTGTTTGTGCAGCCTTCGCAAATCCTGAAAAATTCAATGAACATAATATTGAGTTAGCTGCCGAATCGCTGTCATATAATAAAATTGCCGAGATCATCTCGGAGGTAACAGGAAAAGAGATTAAAATCTCAACACTTAGTATTGAAGAAGCATTAGAGCAAGGAACTCATCCATTATCTGTACGAGGTCAGCAATGGGATAACGTAGCTGGTTATAATGTAGATATTGATTTATTAAAAACTTACAATATCAAATTAACTTCATTTAAAGAGTTTGTAGAAAAACATAAAGACCAGTTTAAAATAGATTAACCGCCAGTTAGATGAAAAAAGCAGCCGATCACAATGATCGGCTGCTTTCATAATTGTAACGAGTTAAGGTTTTTCTTCTTTTTTAACAAGCACTTTTTTTATTATTACTTTTCAACTAACCTGCCCCGATAGTTCCATAAGAAAAAGCTGCCTTAAAGACAGCTCTGATCTTCAGCTAACGCACCCGTTAATCTACCCATTTATGAATTTCCCTAATGAATAAACCAATAAAATTAATAATTGATAAAGAGTAAAGGGGATTAATGAAATGAGTGGGATGTACTTTATCTTATTTTTTTCTTTCCTTTTTACAGCTATAATCGTACAAACAATAGAAACACCATACAGGCTCAAACTACTAATTAGTAATATATCACTAAACTTGATTATTTCAATTGCAGCAAATAAAAGTAATGGAGCTATAACTCCAACCATTGCTGACGTAAAACTAAACATATTTTTCTTCATTTCAATTTCCATCCTCAATTCATTTGATAATGGTGGTGGAAGCCCCACATCTTGAACTATAGCACAAGTTAGTTTGATAAAATTATCTCTGTTAATCACTCTTTTTTTCAATAATAGATTTGTTTAATCCTTCTTGTCTTTTCGAACTAACCTGCCCCAAGTTCCATAAGAAAAACGGTTAAACTTTTTTCAAATCGGTACGACTTTATTGTAAATTAAACACTTATAAGAATAAAGAAAGCCTACGATCCTTGCTATTTAAGGAAGTAGGCTTTTATTACTTTTTCTTTTTATGTAGGCTATGTTAATGAATATTGTTGATATTTATTAAAGAAATGAGTAACTTCTAATTCAAGAAGTTACTCTTCTTAATCAAATTAATCTTTAACTTTATTTTTGTTTCTATTTGCTAACTTCATAGCGAAGAACTGAGGAATCAAATTCAAAAAACTAACCAAGATTAATAATTGATATGGAGTTAGTGGCTTAAAATAGCCACCCCATCGTTCGTTCCCTGTCATCTCGCTTATGAAATAAAATGAAATTATTACAGATAATATATTACCAATAATAAGAGAGATTGAATTATTAAAGAGTTTGCCGAAGAAAGCAAGAAGTGAAGTCACTACAATCATAATTAAATAGCCAAGCATTGAACGGTTAGCAAAATCTTGGTGCATTGAAAAATAAACAAAAGGAAAACAGTATAAACAGACTATTAGAATACCAATTACTATTTTTCTTAGAACAAGCAAAATCTTATTCTTCATATATCCCCATCCCTATACCTTTGTCTATCTCGATAGTCCCCACCTCCTGTAATTCATTTAAACGACTTAAACTCTCTTCTTTATCAAAAGAACTATGCCAACGATAATCATATTGATCCAATATACGGTAATGGTTACTAATCAAATTTTGTTGCAAACGAAAATCCCCTCTATACTCGATTTCTTTCCACCATATCTTACCACCCATTGTTTTTTCTTTAGGCGTACCACCATTTTTGCTAGCAATTAACTGAACAAAATCAACTGGATTGTCACCAATTGATGATATCAACAATTGGCTATGATTAAACAAAGCACAAAATGCAACAACGGTGGTCCAATTGGCTTCTGTTCTTCTTTTTTCAATTTGAACTAGTGTTTTTTTTGAAATCCCTAGAATTTCAGACATCTTATCTTGAGAAAAACTTTGTTCTGTTCGGACAAGTTTCATTTTTTCTGATATTAAATTGATGAATTCTTCTTTTTCCATATATACTAAATACTCCTTTTTAGTGTAATTTCACACTAATAGTATTATTTTTCAACAAAAATAAACTCATTGGCTATAGATACTATGGAACTACTAAGTGTAATATTTGAATAGTCTGAAAACTGTTGGTATAATAGAAAAAAGGTCAAGGAGTTGGTTTCCTATGGAAAAGAATTTGGCTAATACACCACCACAACCTGAAATAAACGTCAAGGATTCTGAATTTGCTGAAATGGTGATAAACAAAGCCCTTCTTAATTTCCGAAAAGAGCAAATCCGAAAAGAGATTGACCAGTCATTACAGGATAAAAACAAAGAAGAATTCCTACGATTAACAGAGGAATTGAAAAACATTTCTTAAAATGTTGTTTATAAAATGAACTTAACATATTTGTAACTTTAAGAAGTACGCCAAAACGCCAATCCCATATCTATAAGGGATTGGCGTTTATTTGATCTTTATCGATTAAGCACGATATTATAAATAAGTTATTATTTGTTCCAAAACTCGTGATTTAGTATACAGTTTTTATTAAATAGTTTGATTATTTTTAGTGATCCTTAATGAACTAACGCACCCGTTAGTTTAAGTACATTTCTTCACAATCCAGAAGTGTAGGAATCATATATTTCACCAATGATCCCTTCCAATTGATGGACACCTAAATTTGTATTTGTCATTATGACTAATCCTTTTTCTAAATAGGGATATGCAACCATCATACATTGAAAGCCTACTCCCCAACCAAGCGCTGAAATTTCTAGTTCTCCTTTTGAGTCATCTAAAAACCCCCCTAGTCCAGTCCACTCTTTACAACCTTGGGAGGTTATCAGTTCTTTTGCTTTACTTACAGAAAGTCCAATTTTACTTTTACCTTTTAAAGAATTAATTAATTCAATAACCAAAATGGATAAATCTGAAGGTGTTGTCCATAGCCCTGACGCAGCTTGATAGGGATATATAGCATATTTTCCATCAACTAATTCTCCAGTTTTTTTATGACCACAAGAAAAGTTATCACTTTTCTCTTCTGAAATGGTCATTGCTAATGAACTGTTGTGCATTTTTAATGGTTGAAATATTAGTTCGGCCATTATTTCTTCGAAACGTTTACCAGTCACATCTTCTAAAAGTAGTTGTATTATACAATAGCCTGCATCTGAATATTGAAAGTCGCTCTGAGGTTCATAGTTCACTTGAATAGGCACTTTACAATAGGGTGTGTGTCCCTTTAAGAGGTCAACAATTGAGGAAATACCGTCATTCGAATTAAGTTCCATAAAACTATCTTCTGGGTCTATAATTCCAGATTGATGACTAAGCAAGCTTCTTAATGTGACATATTGGTTTTCAGTAAATTTATTATCAGGAACTTTCCACGAGGTTAGCTTTTTGTTTATATCCTCATCTAAATCAACAAGACCTTGTTCAGTTAGTAGCAAAACAAGCATCCCGGTTAAGAACTTACTAATCGAACAAGCACTAAAAATAGAATTACTATTTACAATTTTAGTCGTTCCTGCCTCAAGTAAACCATAGTGTTCTGCCATACTAATTTGAGCTTTATTAATTACTGCAATGCTCAATCCATTTACATTATGAAAATCCATACGCTCTTTAATGCTTATATTAGTAATTCCCATCTAACCCCTCCGTTTTTATAACATTATTTTACCATTAGTGGGGATATACGGTGTGTTTTATTTCCTATGCTTGTGCAGCTAACCTGCCCCTTTAGTTCCATAAGAAAAGAGCTGTCTAAAAGACAGCTCCGATTTTCAGCTAACGCACTGATTAAGGTTTTACGACAGATTATAGTAATTTAAATCTTTCCAACCTTCAAAAGTATTTCTTGTGTGTGATAATAAGATATTTAATTTCGGAAAGCGAATCGTATAACATAGCCCCCGTTAATAAATCAAAACTTTTTATTTAATTCATTTAAGTGTATACATTTATTACTATTTATTCGTTGTATAAGTATAGGGAGGAAAAATGATGAAAAAAGAAAATGTACTAGCCTCCTATCTTATCAATTTAGGCGAGGAAGTGTTCAATCTATTACTAGCGAAAGGAGCACAAAAAGAAGATGCGGAAGATATAATTCAAAATACTTTTTACAAAGTGTACACACTGTTAGATGATCTAACTGAGAGCAATATGCGTCCGTGGTTTTTTAGAGTAGCACTCAATGAATATATTGACTTGAAAAGAAAAAAGGAACAGCAGAACATCTTCATAACCGAAGAAATTTATTCGAAGCTACAATATACAGACCGCGAATTTGATGCCATTTTAAATAAGGATGAGATTTTCTATTTATTAAAAGACGTCAAAAAAGAATACAAAGAAGCTTTCTTTTTAAAGTATTACTATGATTTTTCATATGAAGAAATTGCGACTATTTTGGACATTAAAGTAAACAGTGTAAAGCAAACATTACATCGTGCACGTAAATTTATTCACTCAAAAATAGGAGGAAAACATTAATGGACACTTCGTTAAAAGATGCTTTAAAAAAAGCTAAACGAAAACAATTACTAAAAATCGTCATTACTTCAATTATCGTTGTACTTATTCTATTACCGATCCTTTATAAAACTGGCAATTACTTTGCAGCGAAAAGTTCTACAAGACTTCACGATCAGCTCTTTTTACATAATGCAATTGCCGAACCTAATATTCAAATCGATTCTCAAGTTACGAGTAATTCCTCCATGTTTGGTGGCAACATTGTGACGAATCGTTCTAAAAATATTAATGGCTACTTAGTACAATGGAGCACACTTACAAGTTCATATGATTGGCTTCGATCCCAAATTGATTACAATGAGTTAGTACCGGGATTTTATTGGTCTGATACGGAATTTTATGAGTATGATAAACAAACTAAGAATAAAGTGGCGACTTTTTATCATCCTTCAATTCAAAAGTACCATGATGGTGTACAAAATGAACTTGGGGAAATTTCACAAATGGAAAACCAGGTTGCGGAAGTTGCGGTTTCTTTCGATCAGCCTTATACATTTCAAGAAATTCAAGCAAAAATCCCCGATAATTTAAACATCGTATGGTTGTATATGACATCACCAATTGTTGATGAAAGTAAAGGACCTGCTGGTATAGAGGTTTATGGATTTAATCCATCTGATTCACCTAAAGAGGCATATAAAAGCTTTATTGAAGCACTTGAAAAATATGATGCAAATGGCTTTAACGAAACAATCCAAGAGTTTTTAAATTCTAATAAAAATAAAAAGTTTGATGAAGTAAAAATATTAGGGATAATGCTGACTGGTCAAACCCAAAATTTTAAAGCATTAGAAAATCAAGATTTTATTCGTGGTTCTTCTGTAGGTGCAACTGCACAAATCGTCCCTTATATTAAACCTGAGAAATAATAAGCAAGAGACCAGATGAACATTTGGTCTCACTTTTTTGTTAATCTGCCCTTTAGTTCATTAAATTATTTCATTGACCTTGCAACTTCCAACATTTTATTCCTTGATACCCGTGAGCTCTCCATTTCTACATAAGTTCCTTCTTGTATCCAACGAAGTAAACCACCAGTAATAAGTTCTCCCTCTTTATCTAACTCACCACTATTACCCCATTCTACAAAAAAGGCATTATGCCCCTGCCTTAAAGACAGCTCCGATCTTCAGCTAACCCACCCGTTAGTTCAAGTAGGCACTAGTGCAACTTTTATTTATCTACTCCTGCATCTATTTCCCAGCTATTTTGCAACTTCCGGATATAAATGATCTGACCAATGTGATATGCGTTATGAGTTGACACATTTCCGAGTATTGCCCACCATTTCACGTGTCCAGGATAACCATTAACTTCTCTCTCAACTTTTTCTTCAGATAATAACTCTTGCCAACGTAAAAGCACCTCTAATAGTTGTTTTTTTAAGTCAGCAAAAGTATGATTTTCAGGAATAATAAAGCTGTTATTATTATTTCCTATTGAAGGCACAGCATCAACGTGAGATTTTTGGTACCTTGTTTGCCATGTTTGATTCCAATATAGTAGATGCTGCACAATTTCAGCAATACTATTACTTTCTTCGTTTGGCTTCCAAAATGCATGTTCCTCAGACAATCTTTCTACTGAATCTGAAAATGGTAGGTACCAACTTGGGTCATTAGCATTTGCCAACAACTGATCCGATAAAACATCTTTTGCATGAACCATAACAAACCCTCCTAATTTTTATATACTGTTTTTTCTAAATCTTTAAACAATATCATCTTATTATATTCTACATAGTATATTGATTGTCCTGTTCTTATTAAGCTAACCTGCCCCTTTAGTTCCATAAGAAAAAGAGCCACCAATTGGCAGCTCCGGATCTCAACTAACGCACCCGTTAGTTGAAGAACATTGCTTATGTATTGTGTATTATCTTTGTACTAAAGAAAAAAACAGCTTATTTAATGTCTCTAAGATTTATAGTCCACTATGTCTCCCTCGTCATAAGCTTCTTTAAATAATGGTGGCGTTTTCGCTTCAGATTGATTTTGTGATGAGGAACGAATACCATTTTCAGCTAAGATATCTAAAATTTTTTGAATATCTTCTTTGGTTGCGGGTGCTTTGTTTGGCTTTAGGCTAGTCGCTATTTTACCATTGGACTCTAATATCGCCAATTCAACATCTTCGACATTTCCTATATTTTTTTGGCGAAGTGCACTTTGTATCTCATCTGTCGTTAATCTGGCTTTTTTTAGCTCTTCTAACTTCACCTTTCCATCTTTAATTAGTATTGATGGTACTCCATTAATAAACTTTCTGGATTTTGGAAACCATATTTGTATTTTTGCTAATAATACAATTCCTATAATGAGCAAAGTTCCAGCATATACTGCTTGCCATTCCTCTTTCAATGCTAAAGGTTGGATTAGTACAGCACCAATCGAAATCCTTAACACAGCTTCCGAAACTGTTGTTTCTGCAAGTGATCTCTTTCCTGCGATACGCAGAAGAATAATTGCAGTACAAAAAATTAACAATGCCTTTAATACATAAGGTAAGGTAGATATGTCTTCTAAAAAATCCATCATTTTTCTCATTCCTTAAACATTTTTTGTTAGTATTTGTTGACTCTATACCAAATATGTAGATAGTTTTTGGAAACTAGGTAATAACAAAAATTCAGGTGTTTTTTAGAATGTAAAATAAAGGATAAATAACTAATTCTCCACTTCAACTAAACTGCCCCGATAGTTGCATAAAGAAAAAGCTGCCTTAAAGACAGCTCTGATCTTCAGCTAACGCACCCGTTAGTTTAAGTACACTCCTTCACAATCTTGCCATCCTGCTACTTTAACTTAACAATTAAAACAAACTACAATACAAATATCATTGAAGCCAAAACTAAAAATGGAAATAAAACAATTAGCAATATTGATACTCCTGTCTTCCAATTTTTCTTTATTTGAAGTAATTCCTTCTTAGCCTTCTCCTTATTTTTAAGCGACCATATAATAATTCCGACCCAATAAATTGCTAAAAATATATAACTTGAAGTATCCATAAAACCACCTTTTATAACAATTTTCTGTAATCACTGTTTAACTATCATTCTTTTTTGCCCCGTTTTTTCAATATGAAAGGATCGCACCCTATAGATAATTAACGAAGTGAATTAGTGGTCTTTTTTTTAAATCCTTTAATTGTTGTATAAATAGGGTATAACAATAACAAACCTCCAAATAGCAATATCCCATATTTTTCATTAGGAAGATATTTATCTAATAAATTATTCAAAAATAGATCTCCTGTTATGATGAAGATTAGACCTGATGTGAAAAATATTAAAAACGTTTTGAAAAAACTTTTCTTTTTAAATTTCTTGTCCCTAAAACCATAAATTAAGCCTAAAACCACAGACAAAACAAGTAAATCAGTGATATTCATACATCTTAACCTTCTTTTTTATTCTCAGCATAAGCGAAAAAAATACTATTTCATATATAAAAATATTCCCACCTTATAGAACTAACCTGCCCCGATAGTTCCATAAGAAAAAGCTGCCTTAAAGACAGCTCCGGGCTTACTGTCGTATAAATAAACCATTTCGTTCAATAATCTCTCGGCATTTATCAAACCCTTCCATTTTCTTACTATACACAGGAAAACATAGCTCATAATTTCCGATAATAACTGTTTCAAGTGAAGGAAAGAAAAAATTTGAAAAATACAATTCTTCAACTGAAAGGTTAACCAGAAACTGAAGTGCCTCTTCATCACCAATTTTGTATATGCCCTCTTTGATAGCGAACATCTTTCTAAAAACACTCGCCTCCACACGATTTAAGAAGCCTAGAATGAATTTGACTTGCTCTTTGCTTATTCCATTTTTATTGATATGAACAAATACTTCGCCATCTGTATGATAAATTTGGGTAATTGCACTTAAAAATCTGGAACCATACTTTAAATTATGCTCGTGATGACTGCTTAGTAAATCTCGTGCCTCTTGTTCAGTAAGAACTCGATTATATACATCCATAATACCAATAATAGGAAACACCTTTCTTGGCTCCTTCAAAAGATGGGTGTTGAATTTTTTAAATTTTGTATATATTTTTTCTATCTCGTTATCAGTAGCTAATTCAATTCTCAAATAGTTCGCCTCACTTTGCCTGGTTGTATCATTTTATCATTTTTGTTATTGAACTAACCTGCCCCGTTAGTGCCATAAGAAAAAGGCTGCCTCAGCAACCTTCCTTATTGAAGTAAGCACCCGTTAGCCATCCATGAATCGCAAAAATCGGCGATCCACCACAAAGAATGAAAATGGTTGGGAAGTGTCCATACTGATACTGACCTTAATCCAGTCAACCTTAATCCATAGACTAATTAACGCTCTCCTCTTTTTTAAACGATTGAGCAGGGTCTTCTTAAGTATTGTCATTTTTCATTATTAAAGAAACTTATTTTCATGGTAGTTCAACAACAAAATTTATTATTATCCTATTACTTCTCCCAAAGCTCTATACGTCTTCCCTCTGGATCTTCAATCCAAATAAACTTTCCAAATTCATTAATCGTCTTTTCCATAACAAGGGGAATACCCATTTTTTCTATATGTTTGATACTGTCATCCAAATTTTCAACTTGAAAGTTTAACATCACTTGTTGTTCTGTTGGAAAATAGCGGTCATTTTCAGAAAAGAAGGAAAAGATAGTTTCATTGCCTGATTGTGGTGTAATAATGGTACCATTCCAATTTTCAATTTCAATTTTTAGGACTTTACTGTACCATTTTTTTATATCCTCTAGATTTTTAGTCCTCCAAAAGATTCCTCCAAAACCCTTTATTATCATAAGAATCTCCTTCCTATCCCATTAGTTATTAATTTAAATTCTAGTTTTGAAAGCGAATTCCTCTTTCACTAACCTGCCAGTTAGAACAATTTAAAAAAGGCTGCTTCGGTTATATGTAATTCCATATAAATGTTATTTTATAGGGGGTTTTATATAGTATTTAATAAGATGTTGATCATTAAAACAAGTAGAAACAAAAGGGATAGAAATCTATCCCTTTTTATTTATGCTGACCTCAAAATGACCTCATTTACCACAACAACTCAAAGAATGTAATTGTAAAATTTTCAATTTTAAATTTTGGCTCTGTTAAAGTAAATTGTTGATTTTTGAGCAAAAAAAAGACCACAATTTTTGTGGTCTTTGCTTTTCCTTATTCAATTAACTCACCCGTTACTTTGTGACCGTATCGCTAAGATTGAGGGCAGTAAGAATGAGTTTAAACGATTCCAAGCCCCAGTATTAACACTGAATAAGGAAGAGGAGGAGGATATCTTTGATAAGCTTATTCATCTGTTTGACGGGGTTGTTGTGGAGGGTGAAATTCAAGAGGTCAAAGAAGAAGAACCAATTGACCAGCTGAAACACTGGATCGCAAACACTGGTGAGCTCCGAGTAAATGAGTTAGCAAGATTGATAGGTTTAGGGAATAATAAGGTTCATGCCATGATGGTGGAATTAGTAAATGAAGGGTATTTGAAGAAGGAAGGCAGAAGTTATGCCATTAACGTGAATGATGAAGAATTGGATAAATGGAGGGAAAAGGAATGATACCTTTTACGACTGCATTGATAATCCCTGTTGTAACCTTCTACGCAATGATCAAAGGAATCGATTATATGTATAGTGAAATGACTGGAAAAGAAAAACCGATTACGTCCATTAACTTTCGCCAATGGAAGGACGGATGGGGATGAATAAAAAATTAGTAAAATGTAAGTCTGCGTTGATAGAATAATTGAACATAAGCAGAAGGGTTCGAGAATCTTTAAAAGATCTCGAACCCTTCTGTTTTAATATGTGAGTGTCCAGTCTAGTTTACGGGATGCGTGAAAAAAAAAACGAGTGAAAATATAATTTCTGGTAATCAAAGTTTAAGAGATTTTTACGAATAAAAAAAGTGAAGAAGGAAAACCCTTTAGAGTGGCTAATATGAGTTAGCAACAAACCTACATTGACATGTCATTGCGCTTGTTTTTATGAGAGATATATTTTTTCGGTATCGCAACATTATACGGCACATTGCTATGTCCGTAGCTACGATGAATCATCATATACAGTAAACCAATACCTACAACTATGACTCCTGAAACGAGCACGATATAGTTATCATACCAAGGTGCATCTGGCGTTCTTGGCCAACACATGTTGATCATTGCGATGATTCCATAGACAAGCGCACCAATATTGACGGGCAGTTCCCACTTGCCCAATTGATACTTACCACTTGGCTTCCATCCTTTTAGTCTAGCTCGAAGTGCAGCAAAGACAACCATTTGGAATCCAAGATAAATGCCAAATGCCGCAAAACTGATTACCTTTGTGAGCGCATCTGTAGACACTTTTGATCCAAGCACAATGAGGGCTGGGACAATTGCGGCAAGAAGCAGCGCATAAGGTGGAATGTGACGAGCAGCCGAAAATTTCTTTAACAATCGGCTTCCTACAATCATGTCATCACGGCCATACGAATAGGCAAGTCTGCTTGCTGCCGCTTGTAAACTCATTACACATGAAAGGAAAGAAATCAACACAATACCCAGTACAATCTTCGCGCCAACAGCACCAAATGCATCGTTTAGTAAGGTATCAACAGGCGTTACGTCCTTACCAGCGATAACTGCTGGGATATCAGCAACTGATAGTACTAAAGCAAGGCAAACAAAAGTTGCTGCAGCACCGCCAATGTAAATGGTCCGACGCATTGCCTTTGGGATAAGAACACCTGGATTCGGTACTTCTTCAGCAACATCACCACAGGCTTCGAACCCATAATATTGAAAAATTCCAATTAATCCAGCTGCTGCAAATGCATACATGTAGCTATGACTACCTTGAGCACCAAAAGAATCAAAGAGCACATCAAGACCGTGCACCCTTTGTGTGATAAGCAACCAAAATCCAACTACAAGCGCACCGATAAGTTCAGCAGCAAAACCAATAACTGCTGCAGCCGCGAGAACCTTTGTGCCAAGAAAATTGATGATAGTCGATAGTGCAAGAAGGACTACTGCACAAAGAATCGCAGAGTCCACCGATACTTCAAAACCCAAAACTTGTGCTAGATAAGGTCCAGCTCCGTACGCGACACTGGCAATCGTCACAAGCAAGGCCATTAAGTAAACCCAGCCAGTCATCCACGCCCACTTGCGCCCCCATAGTCTTCGTGCCCAAGGATAAACTCCTCCTGCAACAGGGTATTGCGCAACAATCTCACTGAAGACAAGTGCGACTAGTAATTGTCCGAGTCCAACGATGAAAAAACTCCAAATCATGGGTGGGCCACCTTGCGCAAGTGCGTATGCAAATAGTGAGTACACACCTACTACAGGTGAAAGATAAGTGAACCCTAGCGAAAAGTTTGCCCACGGACTCATGTCGCGGCGAAATTCAGATTCATATCCAAGCGATGCCAGTTGTGCAGCATCACTATCATAATGTTCTGACGGAGAACCTCCAATATTTTTATTCAGATTTTCTTGCATATTTGAGCCTCCTTAAAATGGTAGATATATTCTTATATGCAATTGTTGCGCCAATATAAAAAAATAATATAAATATTCAGTTAATTACACTTTGATAGAGGTAAATTTTACAATCAAATTTCAATTTTGATATTTTGTATTCAACTCTGAAATAATTTTAAGATGGGGGATAGGGATTTTATGCCAAATAACTTCCATCTGTTATTACTTTTTAATCATTAATGCATAATTTATTCATAACTTCATAGGAACGTGGAATTGTTGGGCAGAACCCTAGCTTTTTAGTAAGTAGTTCAGATAACGTGAAGAAAAAGCCAAATAACAAAGTAAATAACATACGAATTGGCAAGTTAAATAGCAGATTAAATAACAATATAATTAGCATAAAAAACACTTGAGTACCCAAGTGTTTTTGGTCTTTAATGTGTAATTCTTGTTCAACTAACGCACCCGTTTGTTGAGGAGGAACTTCTAACTTTTAGTACCTTTTTCTAATTCTTCACGTTTTTTTATCTCTTCTGTTTGGTCTAAGATATTAATATTCACTTTTCTTAGCTCGTGACAATAAAGGTCTCTCCCACCATGATTCAGGGAGTTTTTTTATTACTTTCACAAAAACATCTACTGTATAATTTTCTTCAATCGTAGTAGGATAGTGTACAATATCAACTACTTCGCACAATTTTGAACCTAGCTCAACTTTTTCACCAATTCGCACATATAGATTGTTATAAGAATAACTATTTATATTTTCTTTAATTTCTCCTAATTCACCTTCAATATATTTAACTAACATTTTATAGCCCCCTTCTCTTTTTACTCATCTTATTTTCAGTATTGATTTTCCTCTTCTAAAGCCACTTTCCTTCACACCTTTTTTGAAAATTACTCCATTTATTCTAAAATAAACTTATCTTTCTATTGAATTATTCTGCTCCGTTAGTTCCATAAGAAAAAGAGCTGCGGAAGCAACTCCCCTATTGAAGTAAAGCACCCATTAGTTCGATTCACTTATTTCTAGTATATTCTGGAGTATCACAGAGTGGACATTCCTCATATTGCTTTTCCTTTGCTAGAAATAAAGTAAATCCCAAGAATAAAAGTAATTATTAAAATGACACAAATTAACCAATACATCAAAGGATATTGATATAGTACTGTTGAATTCATATCGGTTGTTGTTATTTTATTCTCAACAGGATCATAAAGCATGTCCACAATTAAGTATGTTAGTAAAGATGAAAGAGTAAGAAATATTCCTATCGCACGTTTCATCATTTTCACCTCCTAAAACCGTTAAACTGTATACAGTTTAACGTAAAAACAAAATCCTTCTTCAACTAAACTGCCCCTTTAGTTCAATAAGAAAAAGCTGCCTAAAAGACAGCTCTGATCATCAGCTAACGCACCTGTTAGTTCAACAAGAAAAAAGTCTTTTCTATTGTGAGATAAGGTATTTTTCTTTGAAAATTGGACTCAATTCACTCCATACATCAAATTTATTACCATCTAAATCAAAGAAAACAAAATTCCTTCCAGAATGTCCTCTATTTTCAATTGCCCCAATTCTAATCTGTTTATCGATAAAATCTCTATGTATAGCTTCTAAAGCATTTAATCCATTAACTTCAAATGTTATAGAAAAACGCTCAACACCGTAAATATCATAGAAATTTGAGCTTTGATTTTCTTTAGATTTAACAAGGAAAATACTTTGGTTCGCAAAATTAAGAATTGCTTTGTCTTCGTCTTTATAGCTTAACTCTGCCCCCAATTTGTTTACATACCATTTAGAAGAAAGTTCTACATTTGAAACTGGGATATAAGTAGTTCCTACCCTTAATAATTTTTTATTCACCCTGTTCGCCTCCTTTAATTACTTGAATAAACTCATTCTCCACTTATATATCTTCCCCCTTTTAATTATCCATAATTACCCTTTTGCAATTTCAACTATCTTGCCCCGTTAGTTCCATAAGAAAAAGAGCTGCCAAAGCAACCTAAAGTTAATTTTAAAAAGTGAAGGCATTGATTCAGCAGGAAGGATTTATGGCCTTTTTCTGTGGAACTTACTATGATTGTGAAATAATCTACTTAAAGTAACGGATGCATTAGTTTATTAAGGAACATAAAAAGGAGTATCTTTGCTGGGTTTCCAGCCACTATTGTATTGGCAGGAACATCTTTTGTAACAAAAGAACCAGCAGCAACAATTGAATTATCTCCAATAGTGACTCCAGCCAGAATTATGCAACTTCCACCAATCCATACACCGTTTCCAATTATAATTGGTATTCCATATCCACTCTTGTTCCTATCCTTGGGTTCGATTGAATGACCAGCCGTATATATACCTACATTGGGACCTATCATACAGTTGTCACCAACCCTAACTTCTGCCATATCTAAAATAGTGCAGTTATAGCCAGCATAGAAATTATCGCCAACGTGGATATTGTAGCCCAAGTCGTAATGGAAATTGTGTTCAATACTAGGATCAACACCTACAGTACCAAACAAATTCTTTATAATTTCCTCTCTTTTTGAGAAATCTTCTATAGCACTATTGTTAAATTCTTGAACAAGTTTATGAGCACGAATATTTTTTAATTTTAGTTCCTCTGTTCCTCGTTCATAATAGATTTTCTCTTTATCGCTCATACCTAATTTCCTCCTTTCAGTTAGTACAAATGTTACCATAATCTTCAACTAACCTGTCCCGTTAGTGCCATAAGGAGTCTTGACGCATGCCCATCAAGTTAAAATTTCTTTATACCTCAAAACGAAAAAAGCTATCTTCAGCAGCATTTACAGAAAGAATAGCTTATTTTTTCTTTATGGGCATAATCCTTTTTCTTAGCTTGATGGCGATAGGCGGTACCCCAATAAACAGAAAATTCGTCTGAAAATTTCTTCAGTTCTTGGTTTAAAATAGGAATAATGTAAGATAAATCTATTTTTCTTGTATGATAAAGTAGAATAGTAGGAAAATGAATCGAAGGATGTGTTATTATTTGATGTTAAATGTAAAAAAAATGCCGTTTGTTGTTTTTATTTGTTTCATGTTTTTTATACCAAATTCAATCTTTGCTCAAGAAATTTTACACAATGGAAGTCAAGGACAAGCAGTTTATGACTTACAAGAAAATTTAAAGAAAATGGGTTACTTTAACAGTCAACCAACAGGGTATTATGGTTCAATTACTGATCATGCAGTGAAACAACTTCAACTAGATTCTGGAATATTACCAGATGGAGTTTTTGGATTCCAAACACAACAAAAATTAAATAGTATTGAAATGATGGCAAGGGTTGTTTATGGAGAAGCTCGAGGAGAAACTTATGAAGGAAAAGTAGCTGTCGCTGCAGTAATTTTGAACCGAATGTCAACACCAGGTTTTCCTAAAAATACTTACGATGTTATTTTCCAGACAAATGCTTTTACAGCTGTACATGATGGGCAATATTATTTGACCCCAAATAGCTATTCTTATCGAGCTGTTATTGATGCATTACAAGGTTGGGATCCTACTCATGGTTCTGTTTATTATTATAATCCGGTCTCGGCAACAGATGAATGGATTTTCACAAGGGAAACAGTCATTAGAATAGGCAACCACTTATTTGCAAAGTAAAACTAATCTACATACATATTGAGGCATGATATTTTTATAGTTTCGTATTATAAATATCCCATTAACTATGTCGTGGAGTATAGTTGAAAGGTCGGGCAGTATTTGCCCGACCTTTTTGGCGGTACCCTTGGCGGCACCCCCAAAAGAAAAAACTGCCATAAAGACAGCTCCGATCTACAGCTAAAGCACCTGTTTTTCCTTATTTTCCGTACCCATTTACTTATAAACAATATTAAGTACTTTTCCCTTGGTTCCAAAAGAAAAAGCGATTACCTGGTATAGGAACCGCCTTCAACTATCTTTGCAAAGTCATCAAGAGTAGTTGAATACTTGATATAAATTCGTGGTAAAAGATAAAGTTCGTCTTTAATGCCCTTCTCAGAAAATAGTTCAGGAGTTGTCGTAAGTCCAAACAAATAATATTTCTTCGTTTCTTCTACCACTTTGTCATTGAAATTTCCGTATGGATACGCAAGAGCATTAACTGGTTTGCCTGTTATTTTTTGAATTTTTTCTTTGGACCCTTTCAGTTCATATTCATAATTTTTTATTTCCGTCAAATCAGGATGTGTAGCAGTATGAGACTGGATTGAGATTATACCTGAATCAGCCATCATTTTTAAATCCGATTTCGATAATCGGTTTGAACGACCGATAAAGTCAGAGATAACAAAAATGGTACCCCTTGGTTTAAAACGTTCGTTTTCAAGTTTTTGAAAGATAGCAAATGCATTCAGATTGTTTTTGTATCCGTCATCAAAGGTAATGAAAATGGGTTTATTTTCTTTATGAATTTCTTGCCAACGATCAAAAGTTAATAATGTGTAGCCATGGTCTTTTAAATAAATCATTTGTTTCTGGAAATTATCAGGAGTTACATATAGCTCCTTAGAACCCTGCCCAGTAAACTCGTCAATCGAATGATAAATTAAAATTGGTACTTTTCGTTGAGCAAAAACTTGTGATGGAAGAATTAAGATAAGAAGACATAGGAAAAACATTACAACCTTTTTCATAAAATTCCTCGCTTTGCGTCCTTTTTATATCTTTTCAATTTATTGTGCCTCAAAAGCATAGTTCTATTATGATTTCTCCCATATTTGATTCTATCTCCCATTGCAATGATGACTTTGATAATCCCAAATGAAAAACTAATTTCTTAAAACACTAAGGAATCGGACTAACTGCCACATTAGCTCTATAAGAAAAAGAGCTGCCAAAGCAACTGTTAGTGGGACAAGGAAGGATTAAGTGTATAGTTCTTTTTTTAAAGCCTTAATTCCATCAATTACACTTTTTACATTTTCATCATTATTCAATTTGTTTCTTGCATGGAGCAAAACTGGTCTAACAGATTCCACAGATCGTCCAAAATCGTACATCCATTCATATCGAGGAACCATCCAAGTATGAAAATGGTGAGTAGTATCTTCATTATAAAAGTAATAAACATGTTCTATCCCTAATACTTCCCTTTGAGCTTTTCTAATCTTAGATAATAAGTTTATGTAATCAACCTTTTCTAAGTCATTTAATTCGTCAAAGCACTTAATATGGCGTTTAGAGGCTAAAATTACTAAACCTTTAATGGGATATGCAACGTCTTGGTGAGCATGAAAATATTCAGTTTCGACTATTACACCACCATCCGGTTCTATTTCCCCACTTGTTAAAGCACAACTTAAACATTCGACTTCAACTGTTTTTCCATTAGACAAAGTAATTTCCCTCATAATTCCCTCCAAAAACAAAATATTATCTCTCTTAAAAATATAAAAATAAACAAACCCTTGTTGAGCTATCCTGCCCCTTTAGTTCATTAAGGGGTAGAGTCAGGAAAATGCGGATTTACAACGTTAAGGAAGTTTCAATATTAAAAAACCTAATTTCTCAGCATTAAATGAGAACCTGCCCCGATAGTTCCATAAGAAAAGAGCTGCCTTAACGACAACTCAGCTCTGATCTTTAGCTAACGCACCCTTTAGTTTAAGTGAGGAACATCACTAACAGAATATTAATTCATCTTAACAATATTTTTATTTTATTAGGCTATGTTAAAGACTTTGGTTGAATGAAAAAACGCAAAAGATTTGGTTAATCTTAAATTTTAATGGTGGTAGTAAATATTCTATTAGCTATTTTTTAATTTGAAAACGTATATTAGCAAAGCAGTATTCGTTTCTGTGATAAGAAAAAAGTGTAACAACTTGTTTATATTTCAAGTTATCAAATCATACTAAATTAATCCTTTTTTGAACTCAATCTTTCTAACTTTTCTTTATTAATGATAAAATATTTTCTTCCTTTTTTTTCTAATAATCCGTCTTCATGGAATTGGTTAAGTGTGTATAATAAATGTCGATAGCTTACCCCCACGTATTCTGCTGTTTCGGTATGCTTCTCTTGAAAGCATCCATCGTTTTCTATTTGAAGAATATATTTGGCCAATCGATTTTTGAATTCATAATCCTGCATAGCTGTGTAATGATCCGTTCTTTTAAGTAATTTATCACCTAAGTATTTTGATAAATTTTGGAGGAAAAGATTGTCATTTAACAGATGCTCTTTCGATGAAGCCAATGGAACCGCTAAGCAAGTACAGTCATTTATAGCCACAACATCTTTTAAATTCTTTTCCACCTCAATCAAGGATAATTCACCAATAAAATCATCTTTCTTTAGAAACTGAATCAGCGCACGTTTTCCATTTTCGTGTACTATATATATTTTTGCCCGCCCATCCAATAATAAAAATAAGTACTGAATATCTTCATCAAAGCGCACTATATATTCATTAGAAGAAAACTTACAAATAAAAGCCTGATGTAAAACTGCTTTCGGAAAAGTTTCTTGAATATCATTATATATATCCACAAAATTTTCAGCGTAATCCTTCAAATTGATTTTTTCCATTTTATCACCTCAATATGAGATATCTCCTATTATTATATTGTTCCTTTCGATATATTACTACCAAGAGGTGGATAGGAATGAACAAATACAAACATATTATTTTTGACTTAGATGATACGATACTTGATTTTCAAGATTCAGAAGAAAAGGCTTTAAAACAAATTATTACGCTGTACGAGTTGCCCTATAACAAACAAACAATTGCATGTTATAAGCGCATTAATGATGGATTATGGCATCAATTAGAGGAAGGCTTGATTTCTCGTGAAGAAGTGCTGACAACGCGTTTTTCACTTTTTTTGAAGGAATTTCATATAGATGAAAACGGAGCAAAGGTTGAAGCTATGTACCGTGAGCATTTAAACCAAGGACATAAGACCGTTACCCATGCACATGAATTATTAAATGCTTTAAGTAAGCAAGATTATAAATTATATATTGGAACAAACGGTGTAGGAAAGACTCAAAGAAAAAGATTAGGAGGTGCCAAGCTACAAGGATATTTTGAACAACTTTTTATCTCCGAAGAAATTGGTTATGAAAAACCGAATCCCCATTTCTTTTACTATATTTTTGATGCCCTGCATACAAGCCGTAAAGAAGAATTCCTAATGATAGGTGATCGTTTAACATCGGATATTCAAGGAGCTATCAATGTCGGAATTGATTGTGTATGGTTTAACCCTAAGAGAAGCATGCCTAAATCATGTTCACCTAAGAGCACATATACGATACCAAATTTAATGCAAATAATGGACTTATTAGAGGAATAATCATGAAAAAAGTAATTCAATCGATTCTACTCTATATAGTAAGTGCTATTGGCATTAGTCTTACATTAAAAGCTGATGTTGGTGTCAGCAGTTTTAATGCGATGAATTTATCAATATCTGAATGGACTTCCATCAAAGTTGGCACAATTACATTCATTGCAAATCTCATTTTTCTATTCGGTTATATCTGCCTATGCGAAAAAAAGGATTTTAGAAAATTTACTTTGATGTTCATTTCCATCTTGTTCTTTGGAATGGTTATTAATTTTTTCCTCTATACTATTTTCGGTACGATTTACGTAGAGAATTATTTAGTAAGAATCGGACTATTTATTTTCGGTGCGATACTAGCCGGTGGAACAACAGGCATTATTTTATCATTAGATATTATTCCTTTTCCTATTGAAAGTTTCTGTTTACGAATAGCTGAATTAACAAAACGCCCTTTCTCTCAATACAGATATTGTGTCGATTTATTCTCCATTATTCTATCAATAACAATATCACTACTATACAATTTACCAATCAATATTCGTGAAGGAACGATTATCAGCTTCTTCTTATTGTCCGGCATTATTTCATATACACGATTGAAATTTAAAAACTATCAACAGAAACCCCAAACTCAATAAATAGCATAACTAAAAAATAACCTCTTACGGTTGAGAATCCAAAGAGGTTATTATTATCAAACTTTAATATAAATTATCGAACTTTATTCTAAATGATCAATCTTTTTTGTAACACTACAGTTAAACTAACCTGCCCCGATAGTTCCATAAAAAAAGCTGCCTTAAAGACAACTCCGATCTTCAGCTAAAGCACCCGTTCTAAACACAACAAATAGTTGATTATTTGCATTTAAATTCAAATGTATTTTTTTCTAGTCATATTGCTTCATCAAAAGTTTTGATAATAATATCAAAACGCTGACTGTATGGATGCATAAATACTTCGTACTGAATCCGACGTTCTTCATGAGACTGCCTTAAATAATTGATATTGGTTCCTCTCTCAACAATATCACGGCTCGACCTTCTCATTAATTCCGTTTCACCATCTGTATAGAAGTAAATTTTTAAATCAAATAAATCTGGATTAATAAATGCGACACTCATTCCTTCTACAATCGTTACTTTGTTTTTCGAAGAAATTAACTCACTTTTCATATAATGCGTATCTATTGTATATAAGTCTAAACCATCTCTAACCATCTAAACATCTCTTTCTAAAGAATGCAAATGATGAGCTGATGGATGGCAAGCCGTCATTTTATAACGATGATTTTCGTTTTGATATGTATAGTCGATAACTGCATGCTTTCGTATGTTCAAACTAACAATATATGGATCTGTATTAATATAATTCACTTCATTTTGATTTAGTAGGATTGCGAGCCTATTGGCAAACGTCGTTTTTCCAGCAGCACCATGCCCTGAAATGCCAATAACAATCTGTTCATCAGTCATTCTGACCCGATTTATGATATCTTGTAATAACTTATCCATCCCTCTCCCCCTGTTCATTATAAGAATTAAACCTAATACTCGCTTTTTCCTCTTTAAGCTCTTCATCAATAAGTTATGTTAAGAATTGAAGCCATTTATGTTCTGGTTCGTGCAATTGTATGGCATACTTAAGCCGTTTTTTCCTCTCATCATCTAGATTGTCTAATATCTCCATAAAGTCTTGGTCGTCTTTTTCTCTTGTGTTTTTCACTTTATATAAAAGTACAATTTCTGGATTTAGATAAGGAATCCCGGTATCCGAATAACTCCAAACTGACTTAAGTGGATAGGAGATCGTTAAATCCCTTCTGAACTTCCAGTCATCATCCTTTGTTTCATTTAGAAGTACCTCTAATTTATCTCCATTTGACTTATTTAAAGCGTGTACTTCGTGAATAGGTAACTCTAAAAACTCATTTTCCCAAGCATAGAATTTACCTTTAATAACCTTTTTAAAGTCCCATTCTTTTAGATATTCCTTCAGGTTTAATTGGTCTTTTCGAAATAGGGCAATCTCAATATCTTGATGTTGTCTTGTTTCTCTACCGATAAAAAGGTCAATTGCCCAACCACCTGCAAAGAACCACGTTTTATTAAATCCTGACATTAAAGAAGTAATACTATGACATTGTTCAAATGACATATAAATCCCCCAAGCTAAAATACTTATATCCTTAGTATTCTTTGTCTATTTTGAATAACCTCTATATTGAACTCTTATGCAACTAACCTGCCCCGATAGTTCAATAAGGAAAAAGCTGCCGTAAAAGACGGCTCGATCTTCAGCTAACGCACCCGCTAGTTGAATAAGAAATGATATAATATTCTAAAATTTTAAATTAGGAGTTGTAATATTTATGGATTTTTATATTGTTGATGTATTCGCAGAAGAAAAATATCAAGGTAACCAATTAGCTGTACTTATTCCCTCGAGAACAATATCTACTGAAGAAATGCAAAAGATTGCAAGAGAGATTAACTTTAATGAAACAACATTT
This sequence comes from Peribacillus sp. N1, assembly GCF_054600815.1. Taxonomy (NCBI): domain Bacteria; kingdom Bacillati; phylum Bacillota; class Bacilli; order Caryophanales; family Bacillaceae; genus Peribacillus; species Peribacillus sp. N1. Next base: position 1,335,639 of record NZ_BAAHZO010000001.1, read on the forward strand.
ATTTTATCTGGCAAACAAGACAACGGAGGATACGATGTTCGAATATTTACTCCTGATGTTGAGGTTCCTTTTGCTGGTCATCCAACATTAGGAACCGCATTTATCATTCAGAAAGTTTTAGAAAACAATGAAAGTAAACAAATAACTCTTAACCTTAAAGTAGGACAAATACCTGTAAATATTGAAGGTGAACAATTAATAATGAAGCAAAACCCACCCGAATTAGGAACGATTATTCCTGATCAAGATATTTTCACCGAAATATTACAGATACCAAATGAAGATATTGATTCCCGTTTTCCAATTCAAATTGTATCAACTGGATTACCAGCAGTAATTGTTCCTCTTTGTTCATTGGATGCTGTAAATCGTTGCAAGATCAATCATAATAATTATCAAAATTTCATTGATAACGTTATAAAAGCAAATATCCTTGTCTTTTCTCCTGAAACCAAACTAAAAGAAAATGATTTAAACGTAAGAGTATTTTTAGATGACACAGGATTCCCTGAAGATCCTGCGACTGGAAGTGCAAACGGAAATCTTGCTGGATACCTTATCGCACATAACTTTTTTGAAAGTAAAAATATAGCGTACAGAGTTGAACAAGGATTCCAAATGGGAAGACCATCTATTTTAAATATACAAGCTGAAAATTCCCAAAATTCCATTCAAATCCTTGTAGGTGGTAAAGTATTTTTAATCGCAAAAGGAGAATGGTATTAACAAGAAAGTCCAAATTCGGGCTTTTTTTTTAGATTAATATTTTATAATTTTATTAATAAACTTGCGATTCTCTTCAATAAAAAGCACTCACTATTTATTAAAGAATTCTGCCCCGATAGTTCCATAAGAAAAGGAGCTGCCTTAAAGACAGCTCCAATCTTCAGCTAACGCACCCGTTAGTTTAAGTACTTCAATTCACATTCTTTACTATCATCATAAAAAAAGGGTTGCCGCAGCAACCCTTAACAATTCAGATAACATCAATATTGTCGTATGTCTAGCTGTCTGAAGTGCTCTTTTTAATCACTTGTATTGATTATTTTATTTATTAATGACAACATTTTTATGATTATTAAATTTAATATCAAGTTACTAAAACAAACTATTCTCTACCCTCAGGGTGTATTTAACACCTTTCTATACCGCAAGCCATTCCTTCTGTCATTAAATTAAGTTTTTGTTTGTTTATTTCTTCATTAATGAGTTGTTCTAGTACTTCCTTTGAGCGAATACCTGCGACTACATTATCCCCAATAATAAGTGTCGGAACTGCAGTGATACCTACTTCTTTAATAGCATGTTCCAAGGCTTTTTGGTGTTTTTCTCGGTAGGTTCTTTTCTCAAGTGCTGTCCGATATTCTGCCTCATTAATTCCAACTTCTCCAGCCAGTTTTGTTAGTACATCAACTTCTCCAATATTTTGTTCTTCTTGGAAAAAGGCCCGAAGTATACGATCGTTATATTCATTCCCCTTCCCTTTTTCCTTAGCATATTGAAATCCTTCGAATGCCAAATGCGTGTGTGGCTGTGGTGAAACATTTGGAAGAATGATAGGGATTTCCATTTGCTCAGCCATCGGATATACCGATTGTTTCCATGACCTTTGTAAATAATCACCCTCAGGCCTTAATGTTTCACTTGGAAAGGGTCTCAACTCAAAAGGCATCCATTCTACTTCCACATCTTTTCCTTTGATGGCTTCTTCTAGTGGTTTTTCTGCTAAGAAACAAAATGGACATACATAATCTGAATAAACCTTTATTTTTACTGTCATGTTATATTCCTCCCCACATCTATGTTTAAATTACCCTCTACTTTTTATAAAACCATGTTTTTTTGCTCCCCAAGAAACCACTAAAGCAATCAAGATGATAATCAATAATGTCCATGGTATAGAATCGGCTCCCATCATATTAAGTAGAATTCCTCCAACTACGCCACCACCTGCAATCGCAAGATTCCAGAATGTAGCACTGATAGGAATTGCAATGTCCACGGCTTCCTCTCCAGCTGCGTGAGCAAGTGCTGTTTGAAGTAGAGTTCCTGCTCCACCAAATGATACTCCCCACAATCCAACTGATAGGAATACAATAATTACATTTGCGCTGTTAATCACTAGTAAAAGGGATGCTACAGCAAATACAATTAGACTGACTAGAACCATAAGTCGAAGCTGTCGGTCAATGAATGCTCCTACTATCCATATACCTATGAGAGCTGTCAAACCAAAAACAAGTAATACAATCTCAACATAATTCCCGAGCCCAACGTTAGCAAGAAAAGGGGCTACATAAGTGTAAAGGATATTGTGTGCTAACATCCAAGCTAAAATAACAAACAGAATTGGTATGACGCCTGGTGTGCCAAATAATTTACCTATTGAAGTACGTTTTCCAGATGCCTGACCTGGGAAATCTGGCACTTTCCAAAGTATCCATCCTATTAACATAAGCGATAAAATCGACATAATTCCAAATACCAAACGCCATCCCATCATTGCTCCTAGGAATGTACCAGCAGGTACACCGATTGATAAAGCGATAGGAGTACCCGCCAAAGCCACTGCCATTGCACGTCCTTTGAATTTTTCTGGTACCATGCGCATAGCATATCCTGCTATCATACCCCACACTACACCAGCAGCTACTCCAGCAAAAAAGCGAGACACAAGTGTTAAGACAAAATTTGTAGATATTGCCGTAACCGTATTAAAAATTAAAAAGACGAGAATCGTTAAGAGTAAAAGAGGACGGCGCCGCCAGCTCTGTGTGGCTAACGCAACTGGAACTGCAGCGACTAAAGAACCAACACCATATAAGGTAACTAACTGGCCCGCTAAAGCTTCCGAAATATTTAGCCCTTCTGTTATTTGCGGTAGTAAACCTGCAGGAAGTGTTTCTGTCATGATCGCTATAAATCCTGCCATTGCTAATGCTAGTAAGCCTAACAATGGAAATGATTGTGATTTAGTTTTTTCCATTTTAAATCTCCTTTAATTTTATATTGGTTAAATGAATGATTATTAACTCATGATCAAATCATATTTAATTAGATAATTGTTATACTGTGTTAATCCTATTGTAATTATCATTCACTGGATTAAGACATGTCCTCACCTCATTGCAATAATTTAACAGGTATCCCCTGTCACATTTGTATTGTAGTATAAGTATTAAATTTAGTAAAATTGAAATAAACGAACATTTAGTTCACCAAAATCGATACTTAATGGAGGATGTAATTATTTATGGAACTTCGTCATCTAATAACTCTTAAAACAATTGTGGAGAAAGGAGGATTTAAAAAAGCTGCTGAACATCTTGGTTATGCCCAATCATCAGTGACAACGCATATTAAAGAATTAGAAGAGGAGGTAGGAAAGCCTTTATTTGATCGGCTAGGAAAAAAGGTCGTGTTAACCCAATATGGACACCATTTTCTTCCTTATGCTGTACAGATCATCGACCTTTATTCCCAAGCATTAAATACGAATGAAGAACCCACAGGTGATCTTACTATTGGTATATCGGAATCACTTACTATTGGTAGAATTCCTTCAATTCTTCTAGAGTATAAAAAAGCTTATCCAAAAGTTAACCTTTCACTTAAATCGATAGAAAATTATCATATAGCTTCAAGTCTTCAAAATGGTGACATTGATTTAGCTCTTATATTAGAAAAAGAAGATTGGTCTCTTCCTGAACTTTCCTGTGAAATTCTAAAAAGAGAAAGAATGGTATTGATAAGCCCACTAGAGCAAGAAAACACAAGAACAATATTATATACGGAAAGATCATGTAGTTATAAATCTGTTTTTGACCACTATATAAATTATAAACAAATGGATGTTAAAGAAAGTTTAGATTTCCAAAGTATTGAAGCGATTAAGCAATGTGTCAGAAGTGGCTTAGGGATTTCATTGGTACCATATTTTTCAGTGAAGGAGGAATTAGAGAACAATAAACTAAATGGAGAAGAAGTAGCATCAGAACATCCTGCCATTTCTACATTCCTTGCATACCATAAAGACAAATGGCTATCTCCAACGATCATTAGCATGATTACTTTAATAAGAGCCCATGCAAAAAGTTGGGTATAACAGTTCTGCAAGGAAGAATCCACTAAGTAATAAAGGAAGTAAAAAGAGAGAAATGCGACCATATAGGTACTCATTTCTCTCTTTTATTAAAACTGTTTCTTCTTAAACTAAACTCCCCCGTTAGTTGCATAAGAAAATGGAGCTGTTTCCAACCCCATATTTGTTAGTTCAACAAGATAATAACTTTTGTAAGGTAGTTCCATACATACCTGCTTTCATTAGTAAAAGAAAGTGACAACCAGGGATGGGTGCCTTTACAATTTCATAAACACTTTGATTTCGTTTATTAATAGTATTCCTTTATACACACTTATAATTTCATTCAAATTGATTAACTATCTTTTTAAAAAAATATTGTATTTGTTAGTCTTCTTATTAACAACTTGTCCAAACCAATCAATACTTTCCTCATAGAATGAATACAAGTAATTATACCGAAATGGAGGAAACAAACCAATGAGTGACACAAATTTTTCAAATGATTCTCCAGGCCCAAAAGGAAAATTAATTACTGGCCATTCAAAGGAGTTTATTTCAGATACACTTGGCTTTCTTACCCGTTTAGCAAAAGAATATGGAGAAGTTGCTAAAATTCGTTTTGGACCTTTCCATAATGTTTACCTTATTTCAAATTCAGATTTAATTAAGCAGGTACTTGTAACAAAACAAAAATCCTTCTTGAAATCAAAGGACTTCTCTGCTTTAAAACCAGTACTCGGAGAAGGCCTTCTTACAAGTGAAAAAGAAATTCACATGCGCCAAAGAAGGCTTATTCAACCCTCTTTCAAAAAGTCTCATATTAGCAATTATGGTCAGGATATGATTGATATAACAATGGACTATATTTCCACTTGGAAAAACAGAGAAGAAAGGATTATTACGGAGGATATGATGAGCCTTGCACTGGGTATTATCAGCAAGACCATGTTCAGCATGAACCTCAAAGAAGGATATGGCATGCTCGGGGATCCTATAGAAGCCTTCATGAGAATTGCCGTTAAAAGAATGCGAACACTTCAAATGCCACTATGGGTTCCAACTAAAAACAACCGTGAATATAAAATTGCGAAACAGAGACTTGATAAGGTGATTTATAGCTTTATTGAAAAACGTAGAACAGAGGCAGAGAGACATGAGGATATGCTTGGGATCCTAATGGATGCTCGAGATGATGAGGATGGCTTAGCTATGACAGACAAGCAGTTACGTGATGAGTTAATGACCATTTTCCTTGCCGGTCACGAAACAACAGCAAATGTGCTTTCCTGGACCTTATACTTGCTTTCCCAACACCCTGATGTGGAAACTAAACTTTTCAATGAAATAGATAGCGTAATCGGCAACCGTAATCTAACAACTGGCGATTTTATGAAATTAACATTCACACAAAATGTTATCTATGAATCAATGCGCATATACCCGCCTGCCTATATCATACAACGGGAAGTGGCGGAGGATGTGCTAATTGGAGGGTATCTTTTTAAAAAAGGCGATATGATCCTGTTGAGTCAGTATGTGATGCACCACAAGCCTGAGTATTTTGATAATCCAGATTCCTTTAAACCTGAGCGATTTGAAAACAACTTTATGAAAACCCTACCTCCGTTCGCTTACTTTCCATTTGGCGGAGGTCCGAGAGTTTGTATCGGTAATCATTTTGCAGTGATGGAAGCTGTGCTTGTCCTAGCATGCATTGCTCAACGATATCGGATAAGGCTGGCGCCTGACCATCATGAAGTAAAGCCACTTCCGTCTATTACACTCAGACCGAAGCGTGGATTGCGCATGGTAGTCGAAGATAGAAATATAGGAGGTTTCCAACCAGAAGCTTCTGAAATTTAAATGAATATAAGTTGTATTAATGAACAAAATTGTCACTCTACACCTAAGGTAGATCCCCCCTTTAGTTCCATAAAAAAGACTGCAGCATCAACCCTAGCTTTTGAAGTAAACCAGCTAATAGGATGTCAATATCTTTCTCTGAAATTTTCATTTCCCTTATGATATACTATTTTTGGCCATGCCAAATACCCCTCCAAAACCCTTTGGAAGGATTTTTCTCTGTTTCAGAATCAAAGGTCCGGTAAGTAATAAAACCCAATAACAAAGGATGATTATTCCTGCAATTAATCTTAAAATTCCAGAGTAAATATAATCTATACTGTCATAAGTTTGGAAATATACTATTATTGCAAAGATTATCAATACCCACTGTATAAACAGAATAGGTTTATTTCTGTCATCCCAAAATTCTTTTCTCAAAAAAGAACGCATTATTTTATCTCCTCAATCTAAATCAAAGTCTACTCGTTTTAAAAACTGTAATGAACTAACCAGCCCCGTTAGTGCCATAAGAAAAAGGCTGCCTCAGCAACCTTCCTTATTGAAGTAAAGTACCCTTTAATTAGACAACAAATTAAACTTATCGTTTTAGATTCTTAGTCATACCAATGGTAAACTTCTCAAATCCAAAAGTTTCATAATATGATTCCAAACTTTCTACACACATAAGTTGAGGAATTACTCGATTTTGCTCACAATGTTCAATCATTCGATTCACAATTTCTTTGCCGATTCCTTTGGACTGGTAGCTCGGTAGTACACACACTCCACATACCACTCCAGTATCACACCATCTGAAATAACACGTCCCATACCCACTAACTGTTGTTTATCAAAAGCATAAATTGCATACCAGCTTTGAGTGCACATTTGTTTCAAATCATTAACTGTTAATTTAAGTGAAATCCATCCTATAGATTCATATAAGTTTAGTAATTGCTTAAAATTTTCAGGTGGTTCTATTGTATAATGTATAGGTTTTTCCATTTAAGCACCTCCCTGGATTTTTATATCTTACAGCTTAATCTCAACACATAATTTGTATGATTTTCAAATCCGCAATCCTCCCCCGTTAGTTCCGTAAAGAAAAAGCCGCCTTAAAGACAGCTCTGATCTAAAGCTAACGCACCCGTTAGTTCATTAGTAAAGTTCTATTCAAATAATGTAACTTTTGGGTCTATCCCATAACAATGAACAAGCATAGAGTGTAATTGGCCTCTGTGATGATAAACGTGAGCTACGATCTCTAACAACCATTCATATCGTGAGTATGTAACACCCCAGTAAGAAGTAATTTCCTCTTGAAGTTCAACTTCTGTAAAATTCATAAATTTATCTTCTAAAAATTGATGATTTTTTATCAATGCTTCTTTCATCTCACTTAGACTCTTATATGAAACATTTGAATAAAATTTATTCATCGTGTCTTGAGATACCCCATCTGAAATAAGCGAATCAGCTTCACAAATAATAGCAATGTGTTCTAACAGCTCTCCTATGGAATGCTTATTGGGTGTAGGTCTTTTTTGCAAGTCATTTTCTGCTAACTTTTCTATCATCTCAACAATTGTCGTTACAGCGACTTTAATTTGATGCAATGCACATTTGATGCAATGCACTCTTACATTATGTATTCATCTTATCCTCCTTTACTTCTAATAAATAAGAATATAAATTCATATTTCGTTTTAGCTTAATCCTTAGTCAACTATCCTGCCCCTTTAGTTGCTGCCTTAAAGACAGCTCCGACCTTCAGCTAACACACCCGATAGTTCATTAAGCAGAGTTATTATTTTTCTTCTACATTACACAAATCTTCTGCTATCTGCTTTATTCTTTTAAATCCAAGTCCTTCTCTTTGCTCTAAGGATAACGGGTGTTGTGTTGGTTCTAATTCTATAGAAGGACGTAAACCTATTGGACGAGTGTGAACCATTGTTTTTAAGTTTAATGTTTCAGGATAACAAGGAATAGAAGTTTGCAGCCAACCAAACATTGGTTTCAAATCCTTTTCTCTGCCTTCAACTTCCCAATACTCCATCATTTTATCAAAATTCGTTTCACTTAATGAAACCCAAACATCCCAAATAAAAGGACCTTCCCCATCTATTACTGGAAGTTCAATATAGCCACGAATAAAGAAATATTCATCATCAATAATACACACATCTTCATTCATCTCAATTCGTTTTTCTTGTTCTTCGAATGGTACTTCTTCATAGTAATCAGGAACAGGACTTCCATAACTCAAGGGAAGTTCATCGTGATAGTTTCCACAACTTTTACATTGATAACCAACTTTATAATTGCTCATTTTACATCCCCCATATATAAAACAATAGCCTTATCTTATCTCAATATTAACCCAAAAAGATAATGCTAAGTTTGATAATTTTGCGTGATACGTTGGTTGAATAACATAGAATTCTTATTGAACTATGCTGCCCCTTTAGTTCCATAAGAAAAAAGAGCTGCAAAGCAACTCCCTTATTGAAGTAAAGCACCCGTTGCTTAATAACACAGTGCTTAAATCTTTTACGGATGGTCTCTAGTCTCAGCATACAAATCAATCATATATTCACTATTATTTTCTGCCCCTTCTTCATCAAGTTAAGGTCATCAATCCATTGATAATAATGTCCCAGCTCGTGGGCAATAGTACCAAGAATAGCTGCAAGTGCATTATCTCGCCCATTCTCCGCCAATAATTCTAAATAGTCACCAGTAGCTATTCTTATATATGGTTCTTCACTTTTGTCAAAAGGACCAAAAAATGTACCCGATACTAATTCTTTATCGAACCTGCTTTTAATTTGATAATCTTTTTTTAGATATACAACAACTCGAATGGGAAATTCAAATTCTATCCTTAACCACTTTGCAAATTCTAGACAAGCCCTTCTGACTTCTGGATAGACGCCTTGTTCACATCTTATTCTTAATCCTTGTCGTGGGTAATCTTCCTTCATTTAACCACCACCTCTAACATACCTCTGCTATACATAAAATAAAAAGGAATTATGCCTTTTATTTATTAGACTTCTTTAACTAACCCTTTAGTTCCATAAGAAAAAGGCTGCCTTAGCTCCTCCCTATTTGAATCAGGAATGAATATGGTAGTCTTTTAAACTGATTTTAGTTTTTCTTTTATGGATTGTAATTTTTTGAATTTCTTATCGTAGCTTTGTCTTTCTAACATCTTGTTTACTAATTCAATGGCATCTTTTTTGCGATTTGCCTGCAAATAAGCTTCAACTACCTCGTCAAACCCTTTAGAGTACGGAAACTTTTCTTCTTTTGCTAGTTCAAATGATATATCAAAGTAATCAGTTGCCTTTTTACATTGTTCTAACCTTAAATACATTCTGGCATTAGCTAAATTTAATTCAGCACGTTCCAGATTAGTAAGTGTATCTAATTCTAATGCTTGTTTTCTTAGATCAAGGGCTTTTTCATATTCCTTTTTTTCTTCAAGATAAAAAGCTTTGTCATAGAAATGTCCAAACTTTGTTAAAGGTCTTTTGGATTTATAAATTCTATATACGATATAAATTAGAAGTAATAGTAATGCTATCAAGTATTTTTCCCCCTAAATTAAATCTCCTTTATTGAAGTAAAAGCACCCGTTAGTTCATTAAGAAAAGTCTCCGTTTGTTGTATATTTGTAAATTCAAGTAATTCATTATGAGCCTTGTTCTCTTAGAAATAACGCTACCTGTTCGTTTCCATATCGCTCAGCAAATGAGAGAGCTGTATTTCCTTCATCTTCTTTAACGTTGATGTCTGCACCTTTTTCCACTAAATACTTTACTGTTTCTAAATTCCCGTAGCAGCTAGCTATAATCAATGGAGTAGTTCCATCGCTAGACCTAATATCAATTTTGGCACCGTTATTTAACAAAAATTCCACTAGTTCTATACGATCTTCAGAGGCTGCTTGATACAAAGGGGAAAAACCGTAATTATCCCTGGTATTGATGTTAGCTCCCATAGATAAAAGGAATAGAATAATCTCTTTTTGGCATTCTTGTGTTGCCCAATGGAGTGGAGCCCACCCATCCTCATCTTTGTTATTTGCATCTGAATCATTTTGTACTAACCGTTTCACTTTTCCAAAATGACCTTCGTAAATGGCTCTGACTAATTCTTCTCTATTCCTCTTTTTAAGTTTATTTCTAATTCTTCTTTTCATAGGTCTTCCCCTTAAATTAATTAATTTTAACCATCATTAACGTAGCCTCTAGGATGATTGCAGTTAATACAACAATCCTGCCCCTATAGTTGCATAAAGAAAAAAACTGCCTTTTTAAGACAGCTCCGATCCTAACCTTAAGCACCCGTTAGTTAAATTAGAATAGTGGTATTTCAATTCCCATTTATGTCATTGAAGATATATAAACCTACACCCAATATAAAAATAAGAATAAACACAATCCACTTTGTATAATACCAGCCCTTTATTCTATCAATAACCACAGAAAGAGTAATAATAATAAGAGATATACCCAAGGATACACCCAATGCTGTCCATATGTTCCTATAATGGATAGGAAGTAATTCAGTTAATAGATAAACACTTCCAAAAAAAAACAACATGCCTGGAGGCTGTTTCCTTTTATATTTTTCAGTTCGTTTAGGATATAATTCCATTTACTCTTACACCTCAATTATAATTCCTAAAGTGATAATGTTAAATTAACTCATATATTCTTCAACTCTTGCAACTGTTAGTGGAACAAGGTACTTACATTTAATAACTGTAATTTTATTATATCATCTTAATGAATTAAACTGCCCCTATAGTTGCATAAGAAAAAGCTGCCTTAAAGACAGCTCTTATAGAAGAGAAGAAAAACATATATATTCTTATAATTTTTTTTCATATTTAAATAACTGCAGTTTTTCAGTAACTTGTACTTCACCTATTTTTATATAACCTAGCTTTTCATAAAAATGGTGATTTCTTTTGTTTAAATAAGGAGTATATAAGCTCCAATTTTTTATAAACGGAAATTCGGACTCCATTAACTTGATTATCTTACTTCCAAGTCCTTTATTTTGAAATTCATTTCTTAAGAATAATTTACTTAATCTTAATCGGTTTTCATCCAAAGGGCGAATATCTATTGCTCCAATAATAGCATTGCCCGACAAGATAGTGTAATGAAAAAAACGCTCAATGTTTTCGATTAATTTTGCTTCCGTTTCATTTACAGGGGTTGAATCGTGGTCTTCATATAAGGCATAATCTTCTGCAAAAACTTCTTTTTGTATAGCTAATAAATCTTCGACTTCATTCAATTTGGTCTTTTTGATACTGACTACCACCAATATTCACATCCCTATTGATAAATGATATAATATTCCAAATAATAACATATATCATAAGGGATAAATACAAAAACCATTCTTTTCATTAGAATGGTTTTCAGTTTTTTAATATATTCTTATTCAACTATCCTGCCCCTTTAGTTCCATTAGAAAATGGATCTGTTTCCAGCCCCATAAAGAGGTTAAGCATGCGTTAGTAGTATAAGTAAGAGGTTTGAAGTAATAGCCTGTATATATTTGAACGATGAATAACTTACCTATTTTCTTGTGTTTGTTTGCACCATATACAGAAAATTGGGAAAAACGCAATCAAAAACGTAACTAAGTTTATAAATTCATCAAAAAATACGTTAGAAACATTGATATATCAACAATTTAATAGATTGCAGTTTATGTAATTTAGGTATATTTTTTCAATTATTTTAAATTATTCTATATTAGTTCATACGATGAATACAATGTTTCTTAACTATCGCAATTGACTAGAATTGATTTACAACCATTTAGAAACGTAACCAAAACCGTAACCATTTTTATAAAAAACTCGTCAAGCGTAAAATTGAAAGTATGAATTAAAGCAGCCGTTTCTATTTTGGAAAGCGTTGCTTTATTTTTTATTGGAGCATATCAGAAATGTTTAGCTGTGGTAAGAAAACTACTAGCAATAAAAGCTATTAACCTAAACGCTGGTAGCTTGCTACATTCCATCTATGCTTATTAATCAGCTTTGTGTGTTCAGAAAACCATTCTAAGCGATTTTCAAACTTTCTAATGATGATTGATAAGCTAATTTGTCTAAGGCTAACTCTAACTCATCATCTATCTATTTTTTCATATAAATAATTCCATAATTGCGTAAACCTGTAAACCTTTTAACCTATAAACGTTGATATAGTAGGTTTTTTATAGGTTTACTCATTGGTTTACCTTTAAGTTATTAGAAGGAAATTCAGCGCATTGGTATTCCCTGACTTTCTTTGAGTGTGGGGTGTTGAGAAAGTATCTTGCTGAAAAGATCGAGACTTATCTTTTTATTCAGCTACCTAAGCCAAGTGAGTATCCATATGTTTTAAAAATTTCTGCTGGAGATTACTGGTGTATCCAAAATAACGGCGGCTGGTCTATTGATTCTGCTACTGAAATTTTTAGTGAGGAATGGATATCTGATGACGAGTTTTTTGTCACCGAATCTGAAATTTATGGGAATAATAAACTCTATCATCAATTGAAAAAAGAACTTCGAATAAAAAAAACATAGGGAGATTTTAGTCTTCCTATGTTTTCAATTCATATTATTTATCTGTTTGTTTTTGCTTCTTTCTCAAATACTCCGCACGTATTTTTTCAAGATGCTGCTTTTTATCAAATTTGGCAGGCGTCTGTTTTTCATGAAACTTTGTCACAGCTACCTTACCTTTGGTATCCAATTGATATTTTCCCACTTTGTTCACCTACTTTGCTTGTCTTTAAAGAAAATCTATTCAACAAATATAATATACCTTATTTTACTGAAGTAAACCTTATTACTTTATTAGTGTACTGCTAACTTTGCATATATATCAGTAAAAACATTAAAAACTTAGTAAAATAATTGATCGCCAAATGGTATTCATTTCATTGCTATAATCAAAATAAAATGCCTTGACACTCTGCATAAGCCTCAATAATTCTATTTCTTGTTTGTTCAGCTCTCTTCCAAAGGTCCAATTGTTCGGTAAATAAGGTTTAAAATATTAAAACAATCTAAGTCTACTCCATCTTTTAAATGGTTCTTAATGCTAATAACCATTACGTTCTCGATGACTGCCCCTTTAGTTCCATAACAAAAAGCTGCCTAAAAGACAGATCCGATCTTCAGTTAACGCACCCTTTTTTGAATTAACACCTTAGAGAAAAATCACAATAAATAGTAATCCTACACCAATAAGAACTCCACCAATTAACTCAAAGTTACCCAATATGAAGAACAATTTACTTTTATTTTTAAAATCGAATGAAAGAATCCTTTTTCTTAACCAAAATCCAAAAATGACAATAAATAGAAAAGAAAAAAGAAGTAACATTGGATTATTTTTAATATAGAGTCACTCCCATTTTTTACACCTAGCAGCAATTATTAAATAATACTGATTGATTTTGTACTCATTCTTCATTGGAATAACTATACACTAAAATAATACCTTCTTGAACTAACCTGCCACTTTAGTTCCATAAGAAAAATAGCTGCTAATCAGCTCTTAGCATTGAAGCAAAGAATACGTTAGTTCAACAAGATTTTTTTATTTATTTCTTTAATTGGCATAATATTAGAAGGAGTTAATTCTTCAGACTCAATTACAATTGCAGTTAGTCCAGCGGGAGTTGGTGAATCATACTGAAAAATATAAATATTTACATTTTTTGATCTTTATCCATCCGTTTTGCCATTACGCCCCAAGAGAAATAAAATAATAGAGTGATGGCTAAAATTATGAAACCAGCTTGTGTGATATACATAAAGTCCCACTCTTTAATTTCCTTCTCTTCCTGACCATTAAAATCTTGAATTACATAGTTGGAAGTTTCATAATCCATAAAAACGCAACAAATTATTCCTCCTATTATTACTCCAACTAATAATGATAATAAGAACTTTTTCAATTTTGTGTCCTCCTGCCCTTTATCAAATATGAACTGAGGATAAAAATTAAAATAACCCAAAATCCCCATCACATAGTGGCTTTTTTCTTATAAAAATCTCCCCATAACCAACTTAAAAGTGAATGAAATACTACGAAACAGAATGCGTATGCAAAATTCCCTAACCAATTTATAGTTTGCCCCCTGAAGTATTGTAGACCAGAGTTTGCAATATATATGAGTATGAAACCCACTATATAACTAATGAAGAATCTTTTCTTTGCTATTGCCATAATACAAACCACCCCTATTCTTTGGCAGGTAATCCAACTAACCTGCCCCGATAGTTCCATAAAGAAAAAGCTGCCTTAAAGACAGCTCCGATCTTAAGCTTAAGCACCCGTTAGCTGAATAGTGCTTTATTTCAATCACTCTTTTTATCAACTTCTTCATAAGGTATTTCTTTTCTTGACTCTATTTCTTGAAGTTCGCTTGAGTAATTTCGAACTAATCCATTATTGATGTCATCAATAGGTGTATATTGATTACTTGGTATTGTTTTATTCTTCTTAAACATCCTAAAAAGAGTAAAAATAATCACCCCGATAATTAATGCAAGTACAAAGTATTGCATTTAACCTCCCCCAATCAAAAAGTCGATACCTACATTTTACCATATATTTCATACTCCTTATGCAACTATCCTGCCCCGATAGTCCCATAAGAAAAAGAGCTGCCAATTTCAATAATAGATTTATTAGGAAAACTTGGAATTTAAGTTGTTGTATATTAAGATAGTATATGATTAATATTTTCCATTATATAGGAGGAGACATATGAAAAAGAAAATTCTACATACGGTACTTTCGATTGCAGTAGGAGCAGGGATACTATCCGTTGGTGGCGATCCTACCCAAGCTAAGAGTCAAAATCAGGAGTTGAATGACACATACGCAATAGCTTTTAAAAGTGGATTACCAGAGAATTATCAAGAGGTAATACGGAAAGCTGGTGGTAAAGTAACCAAAGTTCTTCCCGAAGTTGGAGGAATAGAAGCTCAATCTGACGAGCCTTCTTTTCTTAAAAACCTAAAAGGTAATTCTTCAATAGAAGCTGCTAACAGAGAAATTCCCCTAACCTTAAACAAATCTGCAGTCAGCCCTTATAACTATGGATCTAGTATCATCAGCCAGCAAAATTCAGAGAGCTATTGGGACTCCCAATGGGATATTCAAAGGGTGACCAACGACGGGAAATCATATGATTTAGAAACAGGCGGATATAAAAATAACGATGGCAGTATTACTCATAAAGCAGTGGTGGGAGTGATTGATACTGGAATTGATGAGTCTCATCCTGATTTAAAGAATAATATAATAGGTGGACGTAATCTTGTTCCTGCTGGAATGGATGAATCTGAAACAGGTGATCCTACTGATATAAAAGATCGAAATGGGCATGGTACTCACGTTGCCGGTATCATTGGAGCAAATGGTAAAGTAAAGGGTGTAGGACCAGATTTAGGAATCAGATCCTATCGCGTATTATACTCTGAGCAAGCCCTTGGATTACCAACTTGGATTATAGATGGAATAATTGCAGCAACAAATGACAAGGTAGATGTTATTAATATGTCTCTTCGTTTCTATAATAATAACAAAATGACAATTGAGGGAGAAAGTTATAAATCAGTCGCTGAAACGTTACTATGGAAGAGAGCAATTCAATATGCAGTAAAGAATGGAGTAACTGTAGTAGCCGGTAGTGGTAATGAAAGTTTAAATTTAGATGACAAGAAGGAAGTTAACGAATTTTTAAACAAATTGTATGAACCATATGGAATGAGCGTGAAAGGTCCTGCAACTGTGGTACCAGCACAAATGCCAGGAGTCATTAATGTGTCTGCCTCCACAAAATGGTCCACTCAACAGCTTGCTTTCTACTCTAATTATGGAAACAGTGCTATTGACGTGGCAGCTCCCGGAGGAGATTATGGGCCTGAATATGCAGAAACCAATGATCCTGCGGCGGCTGATCCAAGTAACTTAATCCTAAGTACTTGGCCTACCTATTTAGGTACTTCATATGAGTTTAATGCTGGTACTTCCATGGCTACTCCTCAAGTAGCTGGAATTGCAGGAGTTATTAAGGCAGCTCATCCGGATTATAAACCTGCCCAAGTAACAGCGCGCATTAAGCAAACAGCTGTTGACTATGGAAAGAAAGGACAAGATGCTTTATTTGGTTCAGGAGAAGCAAATGCTTATAGAGCATTAGAAAATATAAAGAAGTAGCTTATGTTTCAAAATAAGATGAAATATTAAAAGTACAAGGAAGATTCTTGATCAGAATCTGCAACACGAACAGTAATTGGAGATGAATATAAAATAAGGTTTCTTTGCTCAACAAAGAAACTATATGCCCGAAATATAAAAAACAGAAACACATAAAATGCGTGAAGCCATATTCTAAATATCACAACTCACCAGTTAAAATTCATTCCCAACTTAATTGTTGGGATTTTTTTGTTTTATCGCTTAATTACAATTTCTAGTCCGAGTAAAAAAATATTCTCCAATTTGTGTTATGGACCTATACTGGCCCGATAGTTGCATAAGAAAAAGCTGCCTTAAAGACAGCTTTGATCTTCAGCTAACGCACCCGTTAGCTCAATAGCAAATGAATTACAACTCGTTATTCTCCCAAAGCTCGACCAGTCGACCTTCAGGATCTTCAATCCAAATAAACTTTCCAAATTCACTAATCTCTTTTTTCTTTGCAAGTGGTACACCAATATGTTCAAGATGCTTAATAGTCTCGTTAAGATTATGTACTTGGAAATTTAACATCACTTGTTGTTCTGTTGGAAAATAACTGTCATTCTCGGTAAAGAAAGAAAAGATAGTCTCATTCCCTAATTGGGGTTTTATCACAGTCCCATTCCAATTGTCTATTTCAATCTTCAACACTTCACTGTACCATTTTTTCACAACTTCAAGATTCTTAGTTCTCCAAAATATTCCTCCAAAACCTTTTATCATCGTATCTAACTCCTGTCTGTCTTCAAATTTTTAGCTATCCGATTACATTAGATATTCGAGATTTAAATTTAAGTTCCTTCTTCAACTATACTGCCCCGTTAGTTTACGTACATTTTTTCACTTACTCAATAAAAAGAGTCGTTTTCCCTATAAGAGAAACGACTCTTTTGGTAAATATGAAAACAATTTGACCAGCTTTGTATCCCTGCAATTACTTTATATATATTTCAGAATCGAATACTACTTCCTTCACTCTATTGCGTTTTAAAGCAGTACTCATTATCACAATCATGCTTACTAATCCAATCCAAACAAGAACAGAAACAGGCGTACTCCAGGTTAAGCCTTCCCCAAAGAAGAATAATCCACGAAGCCCTTCTACCATAAATCGCATTGGCAACCAAGAATAAATCCAATCCCGATAAAATGGAGACATCATTTCAGGTGCCATTGCCAGTAAAGGTGCACCGAAGAAAAGCAGTAAGATAAAAATAGGCATACCTTTAAGCCCCAATAGTGAAAGTACAGCTAATATCATTAGAAAAAAGCTAAAGGATGTTATTGATAAAAATAAAGCCGTATCCATGAAATTCGGGATATTTAAACCAACCATACCATCTGCTATCCAGGTTAAGCCAAATCCAATTACCAGAGCTACAACGGCACCCATAAAAATTTGCCCCATCTTTGTGACAAGGTTTTCTTTTCTAGTGCGAATCGGCATTTTGCTAATGGAAATAAAGATTATCGCAGCACTTGCCAAACTAGCCATCCATAATGGCTGGAATAAGGAAACAGGAGCATTTCCATTCGCACTATTCGTGCCGATTTCATTGACATTTGTGACTTTCTTAGCGATTGGAACTGCAAGGCTTGCTGCCTGTTTTGCAGTCAAAGTTGCTCCTTGTTTTTCAAAACCATCAAGTAGTTGTTTTCGGACAGTGTTGTTCATGTTATCCACTACTCCATTCAAGAACTGTCCTGCCATCGTTGAAGCAGCCGTATTCATACCCTGATTAATAAATATTTGTACTTCAGTTGCAGAAGGTGCTGTTGTCCTTAATGATGCCTGATTAGCACTGAAGTCTTTCGGAATGACCAATGCTGCATAATATTTTTGTTCATCCATTCCAATTTGTGCTTCCTCTGCTGTTTTTACTTCAACCCACTTTACAACAGGGTCTTCATTTGTTGTTGTATTTTTATCCATTGTTTCAACGATGGTTTTACCCATATTCATTTCTGGTTGATTAGGAATTTTCACTCCTTCATCCTCATTTACGATTGCAATCGGCAGATTTTTCGGTTGTGATTGAACAGATGGAAATAATGTAAGTGAAAAAATAAAAATAACTGCTAATGCGATGATCGGTGAAACCAATACCAATTTATTTTTGAACATATTTTACTCTCCTTATTTGGGATTATATTATAATAAAGAACAACCTGTTGTTTTATTTACTACATTCAAATTATAATTGGGGACTAGTTCTGTTTCAATAATCAAAAATGGCTCATGTGTTGGTTACGGAACACCTTTTATAAATGTGTTGATTAAAATTAAGGAGGAAGTCGCTTGCGAGATAGTAATACGGATTTACGGGTCATTCGAACAAAAGAATCCATCCGAGATGCACTAGTTGAATTGATAGATGAAAAAGGGTTCGAAGCAATTACGGTTAAAGACATAACAACTAGAGCAAAAATTAATAGGGGTACATTTTACGCCCACTACCAAGACAAATTTGATTTAATGACGAAATGCGAAGAAGAAATCATGCTTGAAATGTCCAGACTTGTAAAACAGAACTTCCCAGGTGTTATTGCCGCACTTGAAACCAACTCACCGACTGCAACAACATTTTCCCTTTCAGTTTTAATATTTGAGTATCTTAATGAGAATAGTGGTTTTATGAAGGCTGTGTTAGGTCCAAAAGGCGATTTATCTTTTCAAACAAGATTGAAAGACTTTATGTGGAAAACATTTCTTGGAAATAATCCAAATGCACTTATTAAGGAGGAAAATTTACTTGTACCAGGACAATATTTTGCTTCTTACGTTGCATCTGCACATATAGGAGTAATTCAACAATGGTTGGATAGTGGCAGGAAAGAATCCCCTCAAGAAATGGCTCGTATCCTATCAACCATTACAGTTAATGGTCCCTTCTTTGCAGCTGGTTTGAAAAAATAAAACACACAGGGATAAAGGGACAATACTATGAAAAATAGGTACTGTCCCTTTATTATTAATATGATTATGCAACTAACCTGCCCAGATAGTGAACAATAAAAAAAGCTCCTATCTACTGTATGGCACTGTTAGTTTAAAAAATAATAGTTATTTTTTAAATAATCTTCTTATCAAGCCGTCACCAAAAAACAATACAATTGCACAAATCATTAAAAACTACCAACCAAGTCCTTTCCAATACATTGTAGCTAAAATCGTAATCAGAAAATACCAACCTATAAAACCTTCATTTTAACGCCCTTTCTTATACCATTGTACTCAATCAAAATACAGTACATTCAAAAAGTATATGACCTTATAAAAAAGGCCATACCCTTCTTAAAAGGAATATGGCTGGCTGGTGATATAGAGTTACTTTCATTATGGAAAGCGTATTGCGTTAATATCGACATTTATAGCACTTGAGGAGGTTACATTTGTTGCTACTGTATAAGCGATTCTAATTTCATATGTTGTAGTTCCAGTGACAGCAGCAGTATTTACATTAGTAGATGCAACAGGAAATCTTGATGTACCTGCAGCACTTACACTTCTTTGAACGGAACGTGTATCGATTAAAACCCCATTACGATATAGCCTAACTTGAAAAGTGAAATTTGAGTTGGCCGTCGTGACCACATCAATTGATACTGCATAGTCCACTTTAATGGTCTGGCCAACAGTAGTTGGTACATTCATTGTAACCACTGTCGTTTCGGTTCCAGTAGATGTGAGAGCGATTGGACCAGCCACTTCTGCAAAAAATAATTGAGGAGTTGCACCTGTTGCTCCTGTGGCTCCCGTGGCTCCGGTGGCTCCCGTTACTCCTGTTGCGCCGGTTGCTCCTGTGGCTCCTAGATCTCCCGTGGCTCCCGTAATTCCTGTCGCTCCGGTGGCCCCTGTAATTCCTGTGGCTCCCGTGGCTCCGGTAATTCCTGTGGCTCCCGTTGACCCTGTGGCTCCTGTTTCCCCTGTGGCTCCCGTGGCTCCGGTTACTCCTGTTGCTCCTGTTGCTCCGGTGGCTCCTGGATCTCCCGTGGCCCCTGTAGTTCCCGTTGCTCCTATTGAGCCTGGATCTCCCGTGGCTCCTGTTATTCCTGGATCTCCCGTGGCCCCTGTAATTCCTGTGGCTCCCGTGGCTCCTGTAGTTCCTGTGGCTCCTGTTGCGCCTGAATCTCCCGTGGCCCCTGTAGTTCCCGTTGCTCCTATTGAGCCTGGATCTCCCGTGGCTCCTGTTATTCCTGTTGCTCCCGTCGCTCCTGTAGTCCCCGTGGCTCCTGTGGATCCCGTGGCTCCTGTAGTTCCTGTGGCTCCCGTGGCTCCTGTAGTTCCTGTGGCTCCCGTGGCTCCTGTAGTTCCCGTCGCTCCTGTTGCCCCAGGATCTCCCGTGGCTCCTGTTACTCCTGGATCTCCCGTGGCCCCTGTAATTCCGGTTGCTCCCGTGGCTCCTGGATCTCCCGTTGCTCCTGGATCTCCCGTTGCTCCTGGATCTCCTGTGATTCCTGTGGCTCCCGTCGCTCCGGTGGCTCCTGTAATTCCTGTGGCTCCCGTTGACCCTGTGGCTCCTGTTTCCCCTGTGGCTCCCGTGGCTCCGGTGGCTCCCGTTACTCCTGTGGCTCCTGTTGCTCCGGTGGCTCCTGGATCTCCTGTGGCTCCTGTAATTCCTGTGGCTCCCGTGGCCCCTGTAATTCCGGTTGCTCCTGTTGCTCCTGGATCTCCCGTGGCCCCTGTAATTCCTGTGGCTCCGGTGGCTCCTGTAATTCCTGTGGCTCCCGTTACTCCTGTTGCTCCGGTAGCTCCTGGTTCTCCCGTAGCTCCTGTAATTCCTGTGGCTCCCGTTGCTCCTGTAGTTCCCGTTGCTCCTGTTGCGCCTGGATCTCCGGTAGCTCCTGTAGTTCCTGTGGCTCCCGGAGCTCCTGGATCTCCCGTGGCTCCTGTTGCCCCTGTTGCTCCTGGATCTCCCGTTGACCCTGTAATTCCTGTTGCTCCTGTAATTCCTGTTGCTCCTGTTGCTCCTGGATCTCCCGTGGCTCCTGTAGTTCCCGTTGCCCCAGTCACACCTGGATCTCCTGTAGCTCCCGTAATTCCTGTAGCTCCCGTGGCCCCTGTAATTCCAGTGGCTCCTGTCGCTCCTGGATCTCCCGTGGCTCCTGTGGCTCCTGTGGTTCCTGTCGCACCTGGATCCCCGGTGGCTCCTGTGATTCCTATGGCACCCGTAGCTCCGGTGGCTCCTGTGATTCCTGTGGCACCCGTCGCTCCGGTGGCTCCTGTGATTCCTGTGGCACCCGTCGCTCCGGTGGCTCCTGTAATTCCTGTTGCTCCTGCGGCTCCCGTAATTCCTGTCGCTCCGGTGGCTCCTGTAGCCCCTGTCGCACCTGGATCCCCGGCGGCTCCTGTGATTCCTATGGCACCCGTAGCTCCTGTGGCTCCTGTGATTCCTGTTGCTCCCGTTGCTCCTGTGTCTCCTGTAATTCCTGTTGCTCCTGTTGCTCCTGTTGCGCCTGGATCTCCCGTGGCCCCTGTAATTCCTGTTGCTCCTGTCACTCCTGCTACACCGGAATCTCCCGTGGCTCCTGTAGTCCCCGTGGCTCCTGTTGCGCCTGGATCTCCCGTGGCCCCTGTCGCTCCTGTGGCTCCTGTGGCTCCCCTTGCGCCTGTGATTCCGGTTGCCCCTGTTGGCCCTGTTGGCCCTGTTGGCCCTGTGGCACCCGTAGCTCCTGTTGTCCCTGTAATTCCACCAGCTATCGCATTAAAGCTCTCTGGACCAACACGCGTTACATCTGTATCAACTGAACCAGTAATGTTACGAACAAAAGCTGTATATACTAAAGATCCTGAACCTTTGGGGACATTGTAATCTGCAGCTGAAAATGAGTACTCATGAGGTCCGGCCTCAGAGCCATTAAGTACAATAGTCTTAATACCGGTAAAAATTGTATTAGCATTAGGATTGGTCCCTCTAACAATTTTAATTTCAATAGAATTCACAGGAACGCTGGCTTGTGGATTGACTCTTAAGGTGATGATCCCATCAAATTGAACACGAATCATTGAAGTTGGATTTGCTTCGCTAACATTAAGGCCAACTTGACCAAAAAATTGATAAGCAGACGAAGTGGGAATATTAATGGAGTTGGCATAGGAAGCATTTTGAGATGTTATTTCATCAAAGAATTCTGGCATACTTTGTTCCACCTACTTTTTTATAAAAATACAAATGAATTTAATTTTCTCCAAATACTAGGTGTTTTAATTTGGCTTTAGAACCTTATAATACTTTATGAAATTTGCAACAACAGTGAAACGGCACAAACCCTTTGTCCTTGTAAAATACCTTGTGTTATACAAAAATAAGGAAAATATCAATCTGTATTTTTTTTTATTTAGTCTAAGGATAATCAATATTTTTATAGAGCTATTCTGCCCTTAAATAAGGGTATTTTTTTCTTGGATTGCTTAAAAAAAAAACTGAAACCTACATTAAGTAGTTTCAGTATTCATAAATTCTCGAACGAGTAAAACCATTAGCATTCGTATTTCTTCTTTTTCCAGTTTTCTGCATGGCTAGTGGAATCATCCCCATTTTTACGATTAAAAGATCCAAATTAACTTTTCGAGAAGCAAAAAAAGGCTAATCCCTTGGCGTTCAAGGGATCAGCTTTTTTCCTTTTTTTCGATACTCTGAAAGTATCTGCGGTTATAGTCGATGGAAGGGTGATCTGGAAAGTAATCAGCAGCTAACTCATTATGTCTTTTTGATTCCTCTAGCTTGCCGATGCGGTCAAAACATACGCAAAGCTGAATGTGCGGCAGCCATGTGTAACAATTCCGCTCGATAAAAGGGCTTTTTGTTTCAGGTATTTCTATTTGTGTTGCTAGATTGTACCAGAATATGGAGCGTTCATAATCATGTTGCTCCAAATGGATGTATCCGAGCCGACAGCAGATTTCCCCTCTTGGTGTATCGTACTCGAAAGACTTTAAACAGCTCTGGACTGCTGAAACCCAATCTTTAAATTGAATATGGCAGTCCGCCAACTTGCCGCATGCTTGAATGTTATCCTCACTCCATCCTTTACCCTCTTCAAGAAATTTACGATACCACTTGATGGCATCATCATATAAACCATGGTCATTGCATTCATTCGCATAGTAATATTTGTCGCGCGGTGAAAAATCAATTCCTGATTGAAGGAGCTTCTTGTAAATTCTCAAATTACGATCATTAAAGCTTTTTTCCTTTTTATGATGTATGGCAATATCCGATTGAAATGTGAGTCCGGTTACTTCAAGATACTCATGAACGAATCCTATCCATTGAAAGTTCTTTTCCCGTTTTACGAGCCGGTTCCGCCTGGAACTGAAGCTAGGGTTTCCATTCCCATCAAAAGAAAGATGATAAAACATCATGACAGAATCGAAGTGAGGAGGAAGCTCTTTTTTCAGGGTTGAAAATTTCTCCTGATTCTCTTCAGTTAAAATATCATCCGCATCAAGCCAAAATATATATTCTTTTGTCGCTTTATAAAAAGCGAAGTTTCTCGCAGCCGAAAAGTCATCGATCCATTCAAAATCATAAACATGATCAGTGAAGGCTGAGGCAATTTGTTTCGTGTTATCTTTTGATCCTGTATCAATGATGATAATTTCATCGACTAGTTCCCTTACAGAAGCAAGACAGTTAGAAAGTGAATCTTCTTCATCTTTTACAATCATGCATAAACTAATTGAAATCCCGCCCATTAAACCACCTCCAATAACAGCATATTAGTTTCTGCCTTCTATAGTGCCTGGAGATAGCGTAAGTATGACCTAATTAAATTCAAGACATGACCACGGAAAATCGTCAATTGCAGGAAAGTTAAGATCTTTTTTTTGCAAACGCATCTTTTGTTACAATTCCTTTGCTGAAGGACTCTAATTTGTTTATATTAGTAAACACCAAATGTATGATTATGTTAATGATCGTACATTCAAAAGGCCGCCAATTGGCAGCCCTCTTATGGCGCTAAAGCATCCATTAGTTTAAGTATAAAACTTCACAAAATTATTGAAATTGTTCAAAAATGAATTGAACTATACAGTATAAATTTAGTTAATGGTAATAAACAAAATATACAAATCAATACAAATATTTGATAGGGGATATGTTTTTTCTTCTTAAAGTCACCTGTTTAAATCTCAATACTTAAACAACAAGTAAAGATATCATGAGAAAACAAGAAACTGTTTCTTTCATAGAATACAGTCTACTTGATATTCCTATAAGAAGCCCTCTCCCTACTAAACACTCCAACCTTAACTCGTCCGAACATCTGTTAATTGAAGAAAGGTCTTCGGTATTATATAAACTTAAACACCAAATAAAAATGTTCCTAAAATCATATATACAAAAGGAAACATTAATAAGACCGAATTTAAAATGATAGCACCAAGCGTCAAAACATCCTTTTGTATTTTATGTGCTTTTAAAGCGAAGAAAAGACCAATAGCACAAAATACTAAAGGAAAAAATATAGGCAATCCTTGTATCTTTTCGAGTGTAACAATATCAAACAGAAAATTCACAATGAATATTAGAGGAAAAAGGAATAACATATAAGAAACAATAATAAATGTCTTTTGCACAATGAGCTCCTTTGAAAAGTTATGTTTCTTAAACTTTAACATAAAACAAGTTATATTTGGGTCGATTTTCCATCCCTTTATGCAACTAACCTGCCCCTTTAGCTCCATAAGAAAAAGAGCTGCAAAAGCAACTCCCTTATTAGAAGTAAAGTACCTTGTTATCTGAATAAGTAGTTACCTTTTATTTCTCGTTTAATTGCTCTAACCACTCTATAAACCAATCTTGAGGTAACTTTACTTTTGAGAGGTCTAAGTTCAGCAATTCTTTTAATGAGTAAGTATTTACCAAAAATAAATCCCATTGACATTCAATATCTCGTGCTATTCCAAAAGCTATTTCATCAAATTCATTAAATTCTCCAGCTTCATCTTCCTCAAAAGCCATTGTGAGGTTATCACACCACTTAATTAACTCATATTGTGAAAATCTGTTTTCTTTTCTACATACGGTATTTAACAAGTTCTTTAAGTTTTTGGACGAGAATGGAAAATCTATAGTGGTTTCATTCCAGTTCCAATTCATATAAACATCCCCTATATCAACTGAATTACTTACTATCCGCATCACCTTTCAACTCTCTATTTTATAACATTTTCTTATTCAACTAAACTGCCCCGTTAGTTCCATAAGAAAAAAGCTGCCTTAAAGACAGCTCCGGTCTTCAGCTAACGCACCCGTTAGTTTAAGTACATTACTTCACAATCTTTAGTTTTCACGTTATATAATCCTTTTACTTCTTCTCAACATATAATGTTGAGAACCTAACTAAAAGGAGTGAAATCACATGAGATATTTCCCACGCCAGGGGACAATGAGTCCACAATCCCCTCCTCCAACATTCATTCCACCAAAACCTTCTGTGTCCTATATCGTCGACTGTCTATATCAAAACACTTATGTATGGCTTATAAATGGCAGACAATTTTGGTTTTACCCTACTCGTGTGGAATATGGAGAAGTATCTGGATATAGATGGAACGGTGCTTTCTGGCAATTCTACGGTATTGACCCAAGACTTATAGATGCTGTTACCTGTCCTCCTATCCCTACATTATACTAAAATTCTAAAAAAGCCTTATCTCGAATAGTCTCAAAATAAAAGTTCGCCCCTATCTTTTAATTTTGGAGGTATTGTATGACAACTTTTTATTCATTTCATGGAACTGTCACGGTGATTAGTGATTTTTTTACAGGTCAAAATGGTGAAAGAGAAGGTTGTTATAAATTATTTACAATAGAAAATGAATTGGGTTCAATAGTAAATTTCGTGGTTTCACCCTCAACTTACTTCGTTGACCATGAAATGGTCATAGTAGGAGATCGCGTGACAGGATATTATGATGGAGATTTACCTGCTATTCTTATTTACCCTCCACAATATCAAGCGCTTGTCATGGTAAAAGATAACCCAAATCAGAATGTAAAAGTTGATTATTTTAATAACCAATTGGTGAGTAGTGATGGACAATTACAATTAAAATTATCTCCTTATACCCAAATATTATTAACAAATGGGCAACTCTTTTCAAGATATCCAGCGAACCGAGATTTAATTGTTTTCTATGGACCTGCCACAAGAAGTATCCCTGCTCAAACCACACCCTATCGTATAATCGTTTTATGTTGAGCGCATTATTATTTCAACCAGCAATAAAAATAGGTATTTAAAACTCGTTCAGTTTTTGGCGAGTTTTTTATTATATTTTGTTCTTTCCATAACCCAATAAAATTAATATTCCTTTTTCAACTAAACTGCCCCTTTAGTTGCATAAGAAAAGGAGCTGCTGATCAGCTCCTGGTAATGAAGTAAAGCACCCATTAGTTTAAGTACACTCTTTCACAATCTTAACAATAAATAAAAAAAGCCGTCCTAAAAGACAGCTATTCAAATATATTAGTTTGAAATAGTTGGTACAAGTTTTAAAAATTTACGATAACAGAAGATAGTTAATGTTAATGGTACTAAACTCCATAGATAAAAATATGTTCCATACTGGTTCCATCTTGCGGTTGTTGTAATACCGTCAGCGATTTTTATCCCTAAAAAATTCAACGCCCTAAAAACAACCATCCTACTTTGTTTTTGTTCAAGTTACCCCCTCCTAAAATTGGTTGTAACAAAGAACATTCTACAAATATTGGTAAAGTCCTTGTTGAACTAACCTGCCCCTTTAGTTCCATAAGAAAAAGCTGCCTTAAAGACAGCTCAGATTCTTCAGCTAAAGCCAACCATTAGTTCACTAAGAAAGGTAATTTCCATTTTATCCCTTTACGGGGTATGGATAGAGTATCACTCAACAAGCTGATCCTCAATAAAATGCTCACTATTGATTACCTTTCCTTCCTTATTTTTATCATAAACATTGTATTCTTTTTGTGTTTCAGCATCTGACCAAATTATATATGCAATTAGATCATTCTTATGATGTTCTAGCCGATCTGTATTCATGTAACTTTCATCAAGCTGCCAGTCTCTTGGCAAATCCTCACTTTCCCTATAAAAGGATATATCAAAAATCCTGTTTTTTCCTTCCATTACTTTTATTTCTTCTTCAACTGGATGTTCCTTACTGTATTTTTCAACTATTTCTTTCAATTCTATTAAATCTTTTGGTGGATTTAGAATCATATAATGCTTTTTAACAGTCACCTCTTCTTCATCCTTTTTACCAAAGATCTCTTCTGTATTTTCAATTTCGAAAATCTTTGTTTCCCCACTTGATTCCTCATTCTTTATACATCCAATTAAGTTTAATGGAATTAAGAATATACAAATCATTAAAACTATAATTTTCAAATTAACTTTAATCACTCAATTTCCCCTCAAATGGTACATCCATTTCCATTACAGTAACAAAGGGCTTATATTTGCCATTATATTCATCATAATGCTGTAAGACAAACCAGGAACGGAATCCTGCTAAGTTGACATACTCCTTCTCAACATCTGGCCGATCCAACCCAAAATGATCATATAAACGAACACGCATGACTCCTTTAAAGTGATTATTCTCTACAGAAAAATCTTTTACGGATACCGTATTCCCCCAAGTATCATTTACTGTAATTGTAAGTCCACCTACTCGATCACTCCAGGTGCTAAACGTCGGATAACTAGCATTTCTCTGTATCAAATTATAAAATTCATTTGTATTCTTTGTACTTTTATCCATCTTAAGTGCTGCCAAATTACCTCCATTTTTCTTTAGCTCATCAACTAAGGCATTTTTGACAAATTCAACATAGGCTTTCGTTGTTTCATGCTCACTTGCTTCTTTAGTTAAAGTCTGGTTTTTGTACTCTTTACCAGTTCCCACTTTAAAATGATTAATCATATCTAAAATAACCTCTTCCATATCTCCCATGGAAAACAAGCTTGTTGTCATATCCTCGAACTCATAAAAGAGAATACCTGGGAAATAAGATTCAAGTAATTGGAATCTGAACATCCAGCTAATATCTTTTATTTCATCTTCTGTATAATCATTTGTTTTCATATCATTCGCTATATTTCCATTTTCATCATAGCCTTCTGGTCTATCTGATTGATAAATTTCTGTATCGGTAAAATCAGAGTACAACGGTCTCAAATCCTCATTATCAAACTTTCCATCTCCGTCACTATCTTTTCGGTCAGGGAAACTGGTTGGAAAGAAACCTTCATAATGAATTTTAACTCCAAAAATTTCTACCGTGAATGATTTTAATTGCCCCATTTCTTGCCCATCGGTTAATCCATCTCCGTCACTATCCTTCTTGTTAGGATCTGAGTAAATTATACCGTACGGTGTTTTCATTCCTTCAATTTCATAGCTGTCGTATAAGCCATCCCCGTCCGAATCTGTTTTATCAATTTCTACATCACCTGATATACCATTTTCGTCATCTCTTCCTACATCACCTACTGTCTTCGTTGCAAGATTGTTAAGCAGATCTTTATTTACATCATGCGTCCCTGAGTAGTCTATTTCCCTATTCCATAGCTCCAACCATTTTGCCTTATCAACAACCAGATATTCACCAAAGTGAGTAGTTTCCACACTTATTGTATTTTTACTTGTATCTAACACAGTGTTAATGCTTTCAAACATTTCCTCGTCTTCATTGTACCAAATGATGGCTAGATCATCTTCCAACGTGTCTCCGAGCTTCGCTTCATCATACGTAAACTGAATGCTTGCTTTCTCAAATTCTGATTGCGTATTGATGCTTACAGGAGAACCAATAATACCGTGTAAATTAGTTGTTTTAATATTTATGTTGTTTGTGCTGCTAATTCTAGTCGTTTTATTAATATTATCCTTTGCACTAAACCCAACTTCTACGCTTTTAATTTCTGATTTATCAGGCTGAATCAATGATTTACTAATCGATTGTTTATAGAGTTCTTGTGAATCCTCGCTTCCGTCATTGTCGCCGTCTGCAGCATTCGGATTTGTCTTTAAAACATATTCATCTCCATCACTTAACCCATCGTTATCTGTATCATACTTATTAGGTAATGAATCGAACTGATGTACTTCAAATCCGTCAGTTAAATCATCTTGGTCTGAATCTCCTTTAATCAAATTTGTTTGATTAGCTTGCTCGTCTTTATTAATCAGGCCGTCTTCATCGATATCTTCATCTGCATCACTTATGCCATTACGATCTGAATCATATTTTGTCGGGGAAATAAATGATTTGACCTCATATTCAATATTGTCCTGCAATCCATCACCATCTGTATCCTTTTTAAATGGATTCATTCCCTCTAGGAATTCTATTCCATCTGTTAAAGTATCACCATCCGTTTCAGAGGTAGATTCAAAGAATTCTGTGTTAAATGAATAGCCTGCTTTTTCAAGTCCGAATAACACTTGTTTATATGCATTTTGATAGGATTTTGATGCAGGGACAGCTAGATCTTTTTCTAGAAACTCATTACCTTTTTCAGACATTTTACCAGCGTTATTCAAATGAGCTTTTAGTTTATTTCCTTTGTGATCTGCTTGATCGGAGATATCCTTTAAGATGCCGATAGCATTTTTATTGACAATTTTATCCGATAAATAAAAATTAAAGAGTATATCTGCAAGTAATACTTCAGTTGGTTCATTAAAATCGTTTTTTGTTACATACCCCCATAGACATATGGTTAACTTATGTTTGATTTCCAAGAGCCGATCACTTTTAAGAACCGACTCATGTATATACTCCTCTTGAACAGCTTGTTCATATTGGTTAATCAATTGTTGAAGTACATCAAGTTCATTAAAATCTTTTTGTTTAAAGTCTCCGATTTCATCAAATTCCGCTATCAGTTTAGAATCAAACTTAGCATTAGTTTCTTTTATGACTGTCGCGAAACGCTTTAATTCATTTATTGCAATCTGATCATAGATTTTCGCAATTCTGGTGTCCTCATAGAATTCATATTCACTTAACCATTGTTTTACATTTTGCTCACTAGAGTTATTACCCTTGGCAACCGCCGCTTGCCCAATTCCGCCGAAAATCATTGCAAAGATCAATAAAAAACTCAATATACTTTTTACTTTATTTTTCAACTTGATAATCACCTCTATAAAAATATTAAGTTAACCTATTTACGTATGGTTCCCATCCAAAGAAATATTGTCAAAATCCTTGAGTTAATGTCATTAAATCAACTCCTTTACAATTGTTATTTTCTAATAGCAACTAGTTAGTACCTATCAAAAGCATAAATAGGAATTTACTCCAAACGAAAATAATGCTGAATATTCTGAAATTTAATAAATCAGAAAGACACCTAGTTCATTGTCTTTTTAAATTAACCGAACATAAATAAATCTTTGATCCAATAGATTTTCGGACTGTAAACCAATGAATGAATCCCGTTTAGCTCCTCAACCGTTTATATGAAACGTGTCAGGGGATGATGCTTTTTGTTCCTAAGACTGTGGCGAAAATGCAAAAAGCATTGAAGAGCATAAAATAAACAGTAACAGCTCTTATAGTTCCTTGAGGGATAAATTCATTTTTTCTCCTTTCCTCCCTAAAAATAATTTTTTCAACTAAGTATTAGTTTACAGATTAAAAATATGGAATATAAGGTAAGGATTTCCTATATATTTTTATCAGACTTATGAATTAATGATCTTATTTTAGAGATTGAACCAATATATAGCCAATTTTCTTTTAACCCACCTTTTGATTCATATGTACTTTCCTTTTCCTATAAGAAAACCCCTTTAGATAACCACAAAGGGGCAAAGCATCGTAACTTTTTTGCAAACATCGCGACTTTATTCAAAATATCGCAGGTTTTATAAACAACGTGACTTTATTTTAGATACCACACTCTGTACAATTTTAGGGTTCATTTCTTTAGCCATTGCAGGTTTACTATGTAACCGATGAATGAACAAAAAAGACCTTCAATTGAAGGTCTTTACTCATATGAGGAACAATTTGGATAAAGGCCCCTCCTTAATGTGTCAATAAGACCATTTCTCATCATCTGTAACCCACTGATTTTTCTTTAAATCAAAGGATTCATAATCATCGTGAAGAGAAAAGTAGGCTGGCAATGTTATTGCTTGTCCATCTGCTTTTTTCCAGCAATCTGCGACCCAAGTAGCAAACGCTTGTTTTTCTGCAAGGTTAATTTCTTCTTCATTTTTTTCGTAGAAATCCCAAAAGTCACCTGTTTGATTACCTATAAGGTGGGTGTATCTTACATTTTCAATCATACCCTTACTACCTGCAAAGATAGTAGAATCCTTACCCTCGTTAAAGACTTCATTAGCCTGTCTATCCATTGAGAACATAGTAATGGATAAGTTAAACTCGGAAGGATCATCTACAAATGCTACAAAATCCAATAATTCCACTTTAGAGTAAATGGTGTATTTATGTAGCTCCTTTATATTACTGATAAATGTTTCCGATTTTGCTTCAAGGTTTTCTTCGACTGACTTCATATAGCTGTCTACCGTATAAAGAGATTTGACTTCTTCATCTTCTTTGACTGTTTTTTCTTCATCTTCTTTGACTATTTTATCTTCCGAATTGGCTTTCTTGTTCTCCGTGTTTAATGCTTCACAACCCAATAACCCCAATAATAAAATAGAAAATAAAACAAGTGATGCTTTTTTCAAATATTCTCCTCATCTCTATAACTTTTCCATCATACTTCAACCAATTATACCAAACCTTATACCTAAACGATCTCCGAAGCATACAAAAAAGTACCCGAAAAGGATTCCAAGCAGGTCATCTTTACCAGAGGCGCTAATGCCGTTTCCAATAATCCATAAGAAAAGAGCTGCCTTAAATACAGCTCCGACATTCAGCTAAAGTAGATTTATCATGCGATACAATCTATAAAATCCTCTCTAATAAATCCCCCACTTTTTCTGCCATTTCCTCTGGTGGATAAGGCATGCCATTTTTTAGCCACCATTCCACTACACCTACGTAAGCATTTGCAACAAATTCAACAACTACATCTTCGCTTTGACCAAAATTTTTTCCTTTTGTTATATCGACGTCTTTTTTGAACTCTTCGATATTATGCTGAACAAACCGGCTGCGAAAGTACGGAGCTCCTTCACTCACCAACATCGTCGAAAAAAATAAATAATTACTTTCAAGATATTCCATGCAGTGTACAGTCGATTCAATCCAATCCATTTCAGCTTCCGTCTCACAAAGGTTAACCATGTTATTTATATGTTCTTCTATGATCTTATCCAACAGATCAAATTTATCCAAGTAATGAAGATAAACCGTTGCACGGTTAATATTTGCCCTGTCAGAAATATCCTGAATGGTAATGCTATCGAAATTTTTTTCTGACATCAATTCAAGAAATGCTTTTTTTATTGCATCTTGAGTTCTAACAATTCTTCTATCCACTTTTGCCATGTTATTGACACCATACTTTCACTGAGATAGTCAACAATTTTTATTGATTTGTTGTTTAAACATCAAAACTGATTAAATTAACGATTTATATGCCTTGTTTTGTATATATTTATATTTTAAATTATAGACAGATGTCGAGAAAACATCAATTGTAGTTTTATTTCACGTGAAGGGATGATACGAAATGACAATTGAAAACAAAGTAATTATAATCACTGGGGCCTCATCTGGAATTGGTGAAGCAACTGCAAAATTATTGGCCAGTAAAGGTGCTAAAGTTGTTTTGGGCGCTCGTCGCGAAGACAAATTAAAAGCATTGACTGAGGAAATTCAAAAAGCTGGTGGACAAGCTGCTTATCGCGTCACAGATGTTGTTAATCCAGATGATAGTCATCAGCTTGTTCAACAAGCTAAAGACACTTTTGGTGGTGTCGATGTAATCTTCTTGAACGCTGGAATAATGCCTAATTCACCACTTTCCGAATTAAAAACTGACGAATGGAACAGTATGGTTGACGTTAATATTAAAGGTGTATTGAATGGTATCGCCGCAGTATTGCCAACATTTACATCGCAAAAGTCTGGATATATCATCACTACTTCATCAGTAGCTGGGCTTAAAGCTTACCCAGGCGGTGCGGTTTATGGCGCAACAAAGTGGGCTGTTCGTGATTTAATGGAAGTTTTGCGTATGGAATCTGCCCAAGAAGGTACTAACATCCGCACAGCAACTATTTATCCAGCAGCGATTAACACGGAATTGTTGGATACGATTACTGATAAGAATATTTCAGAAGGTATGACTGCGTTGTACGAACAATATGGTATTGCACCTGATCGAGTTGCCAATATTGTGGCATTCGCTGTTGATCAGCCAAAAGATACGAACATTAATGAGTTTACAATTGGGCCAACAAGTCAACCTTGGTAATAATTACAAGATGAGATAAAACTAGCGCTATTCATTTTCTAAAGCTCAGGCTGTCGAGTAGACCTCGACAGCCTGGCACATTATACTTTGAAATTTATTCAGAGACAGGAACAAAGAGGATTTTAAAAAAACTGATATCGTTTAAAAGGTCTGGATATTAATGGAGAAAACAGCTAAATTGAAAGTTATCTAATACCCTTAAAAATCTCCCCCTTTACGCAATTACAAAATGACACTGTACTGAAAGTAGGAGATCCATTTTATGACTAAACGAAATAACTTGCTGATTTTCATATTGACCATAGGAGTTTTCGGCATCTTAAATACCGAAATGGGGGTTATTGGGTTAATGCCCTCCATTGCTGATCACTTCAATGTCAGCATATCAAAAGCAGGATTGCTTGTGAGTCTTTTTGCTCTTACTATTGCTGTATCTGGACCAACGATGCCGTTATTGTTTTCCGGGATAAATCGTAAGAAGGTCATGTTACTTGTATTAGGAGTTTTCGTTATAGGAAACATTGTATCCATATTTACATCTAATTTTACCATTCTATTAATTGCTCGTATAATTCCAGCCTTCTTCCATCCAATTTATTGTTCTTTGGCATTTACAGTAGCTGCTTCCTCAGTAAGTGAAGAAGAAGCTCCAAAAGCTGTTTCTAAAGTATTTATCGGAGTATCTGCTGGTATGGTAGCCGGCGTACCGATCGCAAATTTTATTGATAGTGCCGTTTCGTATGAAATGGCGATGGCATTCTTTGCTATTGTTAATGCTATTGTATTCATTGCTACATTGATTTTTGTTCCATCTATACCTGTTGAGGAAAGAATTTCTTATGGTACACAACTTTCCGTATTAAAAAAGCCTATTTTATGGCTTTCCATCGTGACTGTCATTTTATTAAACTCAGCTATATTTGGGGTTTATAGTTATTTTGCTGAATATCTGAAAACAGTTACGAATATGCCCCCGAATACCATAAGTTTAACATTATTCGTCTTCGGTGGAGCCAGTATTATCGGAAACATTGTCGCAGGAAATTCACTTACTCATAGTGCCATTAAGTCTGTAGTATCTTTTCCTTTGTTATTGGGTGCTGTTTACATCATTTTATTCTTCACAGGACAATTTACCGTACCTATGGAAATTACAACTTTAATTTGGGGAATATTAGCCGGAGGAATAATGGCAAATATTAATCAATATTTGATTGCGTCTTCAGCTCCCGAAGCGCCTGATTTCGCCAATGGCTTATTTATATCATCCTGTAACGTAGGAACAACAATTGGTGCAGCTGCAGGCGCGTTATTTATATCAGAACTGGGTACACAATACGTCGTATTAGTAGGAATCCTATCATTGATACTAAGTTTGGTTACTATTTTTCTTAGAAACTACATGTTTACTCCTGCACAACAACTATCTAGATAAGGAATAAATTCAACATTCTATAAAAGTTCCCTGTTCATTATTGCTTTATTTTCCCTTCCCTACTTTCTTTTATTGAATTTCTAGGGTGTGGAAAATTCTACTCTGGCCCAAGATTAGTAGCCGAAAAAAAGGAGGATATATTATGTCAAAGGATATAAAAGTTGCACTTGTCACTGGTGGGAATCGAGGAATAGGATATGAGCTGGTCAAACAATTGGCTTTGAATAGTTTTAAGGTCATTTTGGCAAGTCGGGATCCA
Source organism: Peribacillus sp. N1 (assembly GCF_054600815.1). NCBI lineage: Bacteria > Bacillati > Bacillota > Bacilli > Caryophanales > Bacillaceae > Peribacillus > Peribacillus sp. N1. The sequence goes on from NZ_BAAHZO010000001.1 coordinate 1,370,957, forward strand.
GAAAAAGGGCATGAAAGTACGCAAAGACTTAAGGATTCAAATCTTGACGTGTCGTTTCTGGTAATGGATGTAAACAATCAAGAAAGCATCCATCAAGCTGCGATTACTGTAAATGATCAATATGGAAGATTGGACGTATTGATTAATAATGCTGGCGTGTATTTGGATGAGAGTGAAAATTTAGTGACTATGGACACTTCCACTCTGGAGAAAACAATGGCAACCAATTTCTTTGGAGTTTACCATGTGATCCGTTCCTTTATTCCCCTCATGGAAAAGCAAGGCTATGGGAGAATCATTAATGTTTCCTCAGAATACGGGGCGATGAGCGAAATGTCATATCCAGGAGTAGGAGCTTATAAAATATCTAAATTTGCCCTTAATGGATTGACACGATTGGTAGCTGCAGAAATCAAAGGTGATATCAAAATAAATGCGGTCGATCCGGGATGGGTAAGTACAGATATGGGTGGATCATCTGCTCCAAGAACACCCAAGCAAGCAGCTGAGTCTATCCTGTGGTTAGCAACTATTGGACCTGAAGGACCTAATGGTGGGTTTTTTAGAGATGGAAAACGAATCAATTGGTAACATTACAGTTTAAACACATTATTCTGTGTTTAAGTGTGGTTCGATACAATAAATACCTTATCTTTTATCATCAATATTAACAAGGCAAAATTTTTCCTCGATTAAGAAAATGACCAAAAAAAGGATCTAGTCCAATTGACTAGATTCTTTTTTTAATTTCTTCCCTTAATGATTCAATGATAGTACTTGATAAATTTGCTGGAAGAGATGAATTACCCTCAAAAACCCAGGTATTAATTACTTCAAGATCTTCTTTTTTAAAAGTAATGCTATAATCTTTATATTTGTGAGTAAAATCAGCTGTAACCGATTCTTCACCATCAAACTCATCATCAATAATCATATTTTTTATTTCATATGGCTTCACGATGTAATCTCCTTTTTATCATTCTTGTATATAGAATTGGCTTTATATGATTGTTTATTCATTTTATTCACGCCAAAAACCGAAGGGCTATTTTCAGGTGATGAAAGCATTAAACCAAACAGCAATCAAAAAGTCGATATCAACATAACTTTGTGGTTATCTCTAAAGGAGTTATGTAGGTATAGTTGGGCTTTCTTATTTTCTTTCCTTCACTTCTACCCAAAAGGTTGTATAACAAAAAAACCTTTAATTTAGGATGAAAAAGGTTACCTACATCAAACTGTAGAACCTCGTACGTCGATTGGAACTCCAGGCACTCGCTTTCCGCGGGCGGTCCGGGAGCCTCCTTTGCGCTTTTGCGCCTGTGGGGTCTTCTCCCCTCGACGAGCTTTTCCCTCAGGAGTCTCGCACCTTCCGTTCCAATCATACATTTGTCTACAAACTCAGTTACCTACATGTTTTTCTTTTCTTGACTCTTATTATCCATATAAAATGATTAGCTTCATGATTGCCTTCACCTAATCCTTTTATCACAATCGTCTAGATATGACTTCGTTTTTACTGAACTGTTCCGAGAAGGCATGAAATGAATGCTAAATTTCGGTGAAGAGTTTGCGCCGCCGTCCAGTTTCTTCAATAAAAAAAGCTCTGTAAAGTTTCCTTTAACAGAGCGTACCAACATATTAAAGTATTTTCACCAAGCCTTTTCTAGTACCCAAGAAAGGCTGAAAGCGACTTTGACTAATGTTTAAGTGTTCAGGTCTTATTACAAGCTTTTTATCTGAATTCTTAACTTGCGAAAACTCTTTTGATAGTTTTCATTATTAAGGATTTCTAATAAATCCACTTCCATAACCATTGGTTTCCCCAATAAAGTCGGCAACAAAAAGAGTCTTTAATTATATTGGTTAACATAGGACTATTTAATGGCTTACTTAGGATTCCCCATCCCCACTATCAAAAAATGAATCAAATCCCCCATCAAGATCTTCTATTGCTTCTTCAAACATATCCCCAACATCAAAACCATCCATCATCTCAGTAAGTAACATCGACCCTAAAACACCTACTGCTAATCCACCAACCATTCCAGGTATAGCGTTTCCTAATTGGGAAGCGCGACCATGATGATGGTTGGTGGAATAAGAGAACGGCTGTGTAAAAGCATAAGGCTGATCAATAGCTTCCGATATATATTTTCCAAGTAGTTTATGAAGATCGGCTTCATGCTCGAGAACATTCTTACTTAAATAAAACTCACGTTTTGCTTCAATTTCCTTGTAGCCGCTTTTACAGTCAACTTCCATCCAGACCCGGATACCTGATTCTTCATTGGCAAACCGCATTTCAACTTCATTTACCTGTCCCATGAATTGTTGAGTGGGAAAAAAAGCAAATTCCTGTCCATATTGGTCGAGTTTACCCGAGTTTGCTGTCTCGCGAAAACCTAATTGAGCCATTGCATTAAAAATGGATGTGATGGATTTTTGGGATTGGATGACCAGCCGGTCTACATCTTTACGATCAACTCCGCCCTCAATATCAAGATGTGTATCCAGATAGTATGAGACAGTTCCCCTTGAAATAGGTATATTCGTAGGTAGGACGTAATGAAACGGAATGACCTTACGTTCTTTGGGGTGAATACAATCTCGATTAACTAATGGTATATGGGCAACTTCCTTAGAAACGCTTCCTTGTTTTAATACCACGTTCATCATCAACCGTACAGTCAATTGATTGATTTTCTGTTCCACTTCACCACCTTGAATGACTACCTCCCCTTGAATGCTATCTCCAGCTTGATAATTACGATTATCATATTGTAAATCTACAGTTGCTGCTCCTTTTCCTAAGCTTGCTAATATTTTCTTGAACATGCTTCCTCTTCCCTTCGTCAACCCTCTATTAGAATTCATATGTAAAATGGGCGTAATAAGATAGGACAAGAAATCTATTTGTAATTCATGAGATTTCTTAATTTATCCCTGATAGTATTACGTCGAAAAATGAAAATAGTTTCAAATAATTTACCGCAGTAGGTGACTTCAGATGAATATGTTTTTTATGATATTGTTGATGGACTATTGGCTTTTATTTTTCATGTAATAGGCGAAAAAACAAATGATGTTCCTTTGACTGAATACAGCAAGTTAGGGTCACCCATTGAAAGACGGATGTATAATCTTCATTACTTTATAGCCATGGCCTTTAATTTATCCTCGGTGGTCAAAAAAACCCTTAAATGCATGCGCTTACATTTAATTCCGCATTATCCCTGCTCTCTTTCTCAACAGATCCGTTCATTATTACCTTACTGGGCTAAAGGGATATTCCTATCCAAGATATATAGAAATAACCGACCTCACTTATCACTTAAAATTACAAGAACCATATTACAATTTCTGGATTAAGGATTGTAATTCATCTTGAAGGTTTCCTTTTGATAGAGCAGAGTGAAGAATTTCATGAACAGTATTTAAGGAAATTTGTAGTTTTTCTTCTCCTAATGTGGTTAAACGTGTATAGATGCCTCTTCGATCATCTTCACATATATGCCTTTGTAATGCTCCGCAGCTTTTTGCTTCTAGCCTGCCCACCAGCCTTGATATAGCACTTTGGCTTAATCCAACCATCTCCTGTAATTGTTGTAGCCTCAATTGTTTATCGCTTGTTTTGGATAAAAAGTAAAGAACGTAAAACTCTTTTAACGACAGGTTATGATTTTTTTGCAAAGAACTTTCAAGTTCATTCGTAATGCTCATTTGAATACTAGTAAGAGAAAGCCAATTATCTAAATACTTCTTTTCTTGGTTGTTCTTCATGCACATTCCACCCTGTTCTATCCTATATAATTAAAATATGGCACTTTAATTGATTTTCATAAGACATATAAATAGTTCTAACATACTCCAAAGCCAGAATTTAATGGTCAAACTTATTTGAAAAAGTGGTGCCATATTGGCCGTTTCCATGTATGTTATATGGTTCTTCTCATTTTAGACGAGTTTCTTCTTTTTGTCTAAGATTGAGTTATTCCATAAAAAAAAACAGTCAAAATGACTGCCTTTATTCATTAACGCATTATAACTGAACAGGATCCTATTTCATTTCCACCCCAGTTAAGTGAAAGCTTGTCTTGATCTGAAAGAGGACCGACGCCACTTGGAGTACCGGTAAAAATTATATCTCCTTTTCCAAGCCCAAAATGCTCTGCTGTAAATTCTATAATGGTTTGCAAATCAAAAAGTAAGTCTTTAATATTTCCGACTTGTACACGCTCTCCATTTTTTAAAAGGGAAAAATCTGATTGTTCACATGCTTCGACACCTGGAAACGGAATAAAATCACTAACAACTGCTGAATTTTTGAATCCTTTAGCCAAAAGCCAAGGATGCTGTTTTTGTTTTAACTGTGATTGAACATCTCTAAGTGTTAAATCCAACCCAATGGCCATGGCATCTACTATTTCATCTACTTTCATTCCTGATTCGTACTGTTTTGCGATATGTATAACAAGTTCAGTTTCAAAATGAACGGAACCCTGATTACTCGGCAACGTGATGGACTGTCCATTAGCTTCCACAAGCGAATGAGTGGGTTTTGAAAATAAAAAAGGGGAAGTTGGGATTTCATTATTCAACTCTTTTGCATGCAAGGCATAGTTTCGACCTACACAATAGATATTTTTAATGTCTTTCATTATTAAACTCACTCTTTTCTTAATAAATTTAATGATTCTAAAAATAGAAGTTTTATTAGTCTCCCAAATTACAATTTGTAAATAAAAAAAACTCTAATTTAAATACATTTTATATTTTTCTGATTTTTTATACAACCGTTATACTTATAATAAAGTATCCCTGCTACGGGAAAATACGTTAAATTTTCACTTGTGGTACTTTTACCAGTTACATATGGCAATATCATTGAGAAAAAATCTTATGTTGATATGCATGAGATTCTCCGGCAATTTGAACGCCTAACTTGATAACTTTAAATTATTTCTAAACTAGTCAATTTAGCTAATCAAGGTACCCTTATGGGCCTTTTTAGCTTCTTCCCTCACTTTCAGCTATTTCTATTACAAGTTCCCCCCTATAACCACTATTAGACTAAATAAAAAAGCATATTCCTTTATTAGAGAAATACGCATGATTGGTGTATTGAGGGTAAATCCATATATCACCATTTCATTATGAAAAAAAGAGCCAACAAGTTGTTGACTCTTTTTTTTTAAAAAGTAGAAGCTAAATCTTTTGATCGTGCTATTGCATTTTCTTTTATTTCTTGTGCTTTATCTGGCATTGCTGCATGTCCTTCAACGAATAAACCTTCAAAAGAAGGCACTCCGAAGAATTGCATAATGATATTTAGATATCGGTGACCCATTTCCATTTCAGCTGCTGGTCCTTCTGAATAAATTCCACCACGAGCTTGAATATGCAAGGCTTTCTTATCAGTTAAAAGACCAACAGGGCCTTGTTCGGTGTATTTAAATGATTTACCTGCAACTGCAACGGAATCAATATATGCCTTCATTACTGGCGGAAACGAGAAATTCCATAAAGGCGTTACAAATATATATTTATCCGCCGCTATAAATTGCTCACATAACTCTGAAAGTCGACTAACTTTTGCTTTCTCTTCCGACGAGAGTTCTTCAAAACCCTTTCCAGATTGAAGTTTCCCCCAACCACTGAAAACATCCACATCAATTTCAGGAATATTTTCTTTATAAAGGTCAATATTCACAATTTCATGGCTAGGATTTACTTCTTTATAAGTGTCAAGAAATGCTTTTCCAACGGCCATACTGTAAGATTGCTTGTCATCATGAGGATGAGCCGTGATGTACAATACCTTTGTCATTGTATATATCCTTCCTTTCCTTTTACATATTTGAACATTTTATTTTGCCTAGGGAATTCAACACTTATACAATTACTCGAACTAAAATATCTTTAATTAATAGGTATAAGATTAAATTGTTAAAAAGAAATTTTTTTGAAGGGGTATTACCAAACTTTTTTCATATTTCCTAGGCAATTGAAATTCAATTCGTGGGAAAGAGTGTGATTTTTGGATATGATAAAACAAAACAACCTGGTTCATTTTAGGAGGCCTAAGGAATGACGAATTCAATAAAATTTGATCTGCACACTCACCATCAACGCTGTGGACATGCTATCGGTACAATTGAGGATTATGTAAAGCAAGCCATTGAATATGGTTTGCATTATATTGGGATTTCTGATCATTCTCCATATTTTTATAGTGAGGAAGACCATCTCTACCCAACTATTGCAATGGCAAAAAGTGAACTTGTTCCTTATATTGAAGAAGTACTTCGCTTAAAAGAGAAATATGCAGGCAAAATTCACTTGTTATTAGGAATGGAAAGTGATTTCTTCCCTGATCACATTGAAGTCTACCGTGATCAATATCTTTTACACCCTTTTGACTACATTATTGGATCTGTTCATTATGTTCAAGATATTAGCATTTTTAAAAGAGGGCGTTGGAATGGTTTGACCTCTAAAGAACAGTCAAGAATAAAGGATGAATACTATGAATTAATACAGAAATCTGCAAAAAGCGGAGTGTTTCAAACCTTAGGCCATATTGATGCAATGAAAGGGTTTTACCCATCCTTTTCTTCCATTGAGACAGACAGTATTGAAAGAACGTTAAAAATCATTAGTCAAGAAGATATCGCCATTGAGATCAATACCTCTGGTAAAACAAAAGATTGTGGTGGATGGTATCCAGCAGATGACATTTTAGAACGAGCTCTTTTCTATAATGTGAAGGTAACATTTGGATCAGATTCGCATACACCTGAACGTATTTGTGATGAATTTGAACTAGTAAAAAAAAGACTAAAGGAAATCGGCTTTTCTGAGTGGGCTTACTTTGTTAACAAGCAAAGGATTCTCACTCCAATTTGATCTTCTTTGTCAAAAGGAATGAACTTGTCCAATCGCTTGAGAGTCCTGTAACAATGTGTATCGGAGGGAAGGAATGATGTTTTTCAACCCTTTTGCTACTAAGAAGGGCGATGCATAAAAAAATAATGTACAGATTTCGATAATGATCATGCTTGGAATTTCATTACACTTAAAGAATCGGTACCAATCTTTTTTTTGAACATAAAATAATCATTATGCATCCTGTAATAAACGATTGGTTACAAGTTTTACCCGTTCATTTCAACGAATCCCAGTCATCGCAATATTTTTTAGCATAAAATCAATATCTTTAGGGAATTAATAACTTACCATTCGTTAATCTTATTAAAAGGAGTTGATTTGGGTATGATCGATAATCCATTGTATAAAAAGAATGACGAAAACTCTGTAGAGTCAGATGAAGGTAAGCCTGTTTTCAACTCTTCAATAGGGCGATCCGAAGCCCCTCCAATAACTCCGTCAAAAGATCCTGAATTCGATCTTTTTGGCACAGTATTAAATGGGTATCTTTAATTTATACTTCCTTATTCAATATACCTTCAGAACATGGTTTAAAGCATTAGATTTCAAGACCTAAAACATTATAAATTCCTAAAAAGAAGAGCACATATTAGTCACGTCTAATATGTGCTTTCCTTTTATTAAATTCAAGCGCCCTTTTCGTTAATGATATTCCTTTGGCTCTTCAGGTTAGTCTATCTCACCAGGTTCTTCTGGAATTAACACTTCTCCAATTTATTAATTGATTCAACTATCGGCACTTTTTAAACTGTCTGCCCCTTTAGGAACATAAGAAAAAAGGTTGCATCAGCAACCTCCCTTTGAAGTAAGCGCTCTTTTTCATGAAATAGCTGCAGCCCTGTCTGTTTAGTTCCCCGAGTTCGCCTCATTGCTCCGCTGCTGTACTTGTACCTTGTCCCCTATTTCAATGGACAACAAATCCTCACCTACTAAAACAGTTCCTCCATATGTTTTTTTAGTTCTTTCGAGCAAATTAGCTTTTTCTTCTGTTAATCCACCCAATAATACTATATGTGAGTACACAGCAAGTTTTGGTTGTAGTTGTCTAAAGACTTTACCTGCTTCCTCCGGTGTAGTGTGAAGATTAAGTATATTGGCGATTGATTCTGATTCATTATCAGGTTTTGCCGCTGCAACCTCATGAATAACTACGTCAGCACCTTTAGCAAATGTAATTAGATTTTCATTATAGCGGGTGTCACCTGAGATAACTACTGAATGTCCTTTGTAATTAACCCGATAACCGAAAGCAGGCTCAATTGATTTATGGTCTACCTTGAAGGCTATTACTTCAATCCCCTTTTTGTTATAGACAACGCCCTCCTTGATATCATTTGCCATAATACTTGCTCCTTCAATGTTTCCATTTCCAGAGTCATCCCTTGCATCCAAATCGGCTTTAAATGCTTTATGCATATGTAACATCATTTTCTCGGTTCCCTTAGGTCCCCAAATGTTAAATGCTTGCTCCCTTTTCCCTCCTGTTGGTAAAGAACCTGTAAGCCATACGTCCGGTATGCCGATAGTATGATCCGAATGCAAATGAGTTAGAAATAACTTATCTACACTGCCTGGTAACATATTCGCTTTATATAATTGTAAAGCAGTTCCACGTCCAGCATCAAAGAGGAGTTTTTCATTACCAACTTCAACAAGAGTAGCTGGACCGGAGCGGGATGTACTTAAAAGTGGAGAACCTGTTCCTAATAGGGTTACTTTAAAGTCGGTTTGCTTTACAGCAGTTTGGCCAAAAGAAGGAAGTAATAATGATAGAATTATTGAAACCACCAACCAAAAACCAAAAGAAGTATACCTTATTCTTTTCTTCATAACAAAAACCTCCTGTCAGATTATTTGACTTTACACAAGGAAAAACCACTTGTTTCGAATATAAAACTACGTTTCAAAAAAAACATTAACGCAAGCTAAATATTACAATATTTTTAATATTCAGTCAATAATGCCCAAAATAAAATCATGTACATTGTTTTAACCTTCCGTCAAGATTACTGGACTCTGAAATAATCTTACACAAATCGGATTTCATATTGGATCATTGTTCATACTAAATAAAAAATAACTGTTCAAGAAGGAGTTTATATGCCGAACGGAAAAAATAATCCAGCTCAACAAAAAAATCAGGTTAGTCGATTAAACGAAGTGATGGAAGTGGATACAGATGTCAATGAAGATCCTAATCGGGAGAAATTATTAGATGACTCAGTTGATTCTTTTCTAAAATCGAAAAAAGAACAGGATTATTAGAGGAGAAATTCCGGTCGCTATTGTCTTGTTTAAGAAATGTTGTTATTTTAATTCAAATGGGCCCCTCATATTGAGGGGCCCATTTTTTATTTCATCAACGTACAGTTTCCTTAACAGCAAGACTCTGAATTATGATGTCATTAGTTGAAAATGACGATATAATGTTAGTCGAATGATTGTATTCGCAAAAAGGAGGTTCGTTTCTATGAATATTTTAATTTTGGGTGCAACTGGACGAGTTGGGGGTCAATTAGTTACTTACGGTCTGCATGATAAGCATCATGTTACAGTTTTAGTACGCAATCCAGAGAAGATTGGAATAAGCAATGCCAATTTAACCATTATTCAAGGTAATGTATTAAATAAAACTGATATCGTTCGTGCCATGCATGGGATTGATGTTGTTATTAGTGCGCTTAATACTGATGGGACAACCACTTTATCAGCAAGTATGCCCCTGATTATCGAAGCAATGGAAAACGAAGGAATACAACGAATTATAACCATTGGAACAGCAGGAATCCTGCAAAGCAGAACAACCCCCAATTCTCTGCGTTATCAGTCTAGTGAATCGAAGCGAAGGTCTACCCGCGCAGCGAAAGAGCATCATAAAGTTTACGATATACTTAAACAATCAACACTTCAATGGACGATTGTCTGTCCTACTTATCTGCCCGATGGAGAAAGTGTTGGTACGTATCGTGTAGAAGGTGACTTTTTGCCGGAGGATGGGGTTGAAATATCGGTCCCGGATACAGCAGACTTTGCATTCAGCCAAATAAAAAGTAGCGATTATTTAAAATCACGTGTAGGCATTGCCTACTAATAATTCCAATTAGCGATACTCCCCTTTGAAAAAAATTTGTTTAATCTTAGATGAAGTAAAGAAACCATCACGTCCTCTTAGAAAGCCGGTACAATTTTCGTAAATGCACACAATCAGCTGAACCATTGCCAAGAATATTTTCCGGTTTCATTAGGGCGAAGATTTCGCCTGTACCTTGTTCATGAACTTCTATTCCATTGTGCTATATTTCCCCTCCAAAAATAGCCACATTCTGCCGGTCAGGAGCAAAAGCAAGCCCGCTCCATTTCAATACGGTCTGTACAAATCCTAGTGAGTCGGCATTGTATCTCCCTGCGATCCTCTGATACGCTTCGAGCTCATATATGCCATCCCTATTGTAATCAACCGGATATAAACCAGATAAAGGATTGACCCACCCTTCTATTGGCGCCTTCAGTACACCATCCTTGTTATATATTTCAGCTAAATAGTCCTTATCCTTATAAGTAAGGTCAAGAATGTACCTTTCTTTTAGGTAAGTACTATTCACCATTGCCTTGTAATGGTTTTCATAATTCACATCGTATTTATAGGTTTCATTGAAAGTATCTGAATTAAAAATGCTCATGAGTTGACCGTTAAGATATGCAAAAACATATGCATAAATGGAGCCACCGCTTCCTCCTGTATCAATGACCACTAAAATGTCATCCCCCTTATTACCTGTAAAATCACCAAGAAAAATGGTCGGATTATATCCTGCGTTATTTTTCATGGGAACTTGTTGATATTGATGAGTCCTCCCATTTTGGATAACCAAAGTTATATCCCTCCAAAAGGGGCTATCAGGGGTTTTGTTTGCAGTTAGAAAAACATTGTCCTTTATCCCGTCCCCATCAATATCGCCTTGCTTTGATGTCACTATGACTGTTCTGTTGGAGTTCATTTCCCTTGTAAGAACAGTTTGGAGGTTCAGTTGCATGTCTTGCAGTTCCTGCCTTGAAGGATAAGGGTTTGGAAACGACAAGGCGTTATCTATCGTTTGTAGTGCTTCATTTGTTAGTCCGGCCCTACTTTGGGTCTCAGCCAAACAGTACCAATAATAAGGATGATTCGTTTCTTGTATTTTTGTGTAATAGTATTGAATCACCTTTCTAATGTCATACGTATCCACCTTCATCCCACCTGTCTCTTTATTATCCATATAGAATTATATGCGGGAATTTAGTGAATAGCCTTGAGTGCATATCTATTGCTGGAAACAACAATATTGTCCTTCTCAAATATATCGCCTAATTATGATTTCTGGGCATAATACAATAAACAAATTCGCTTGCATAAATTTATTTAATTTGCTATTATAACTGACGAACGTTCGTTAAATTATGGGGTGATATTATTGAAAAGTAATGAAATTAAGGACGCCGCTCTAAAATATTTTACGATTCATGGTTATGAAGGAGCGTCGCTTTCTCAAATAGCTGAAGAAGTCGGCATGAAAAAGCAATCCATTTACGCTCATTTTAAAGGCAAGGATGATCTTTTTCTGCAAGTTTTACGTGATGCGAAAGAGACGGAGCTATCTTCGAAACTCCAATATTTCAGTAAAGTTGATTCAAAAAATCCTGAAAAAGATTTATTTGGATTCCTACAATTGGTCATCGATCTTTTCCAAGAAAATGAGCATATAAAGTTTTGGCTGCGTATGTCCTTTTTTCCGCCAGCACATCTTGAAAAAGAAATCGGGCAGGAAGTGATGGATATCGAGGAAAAAGTGCAGGAGATCCTTGAATGCAAATTCCATGATTGGATCAATGCCAAATTAATCGTCGATGAAGAAGCCATAACACCGACCTATGCTTTTCTGGGAGTTGTGGATTCCATTTTGCTTGAGCTTGTATACGGCAATGATGAGAAACGGCTGAAGGATAAATTAGCAGCCTCTTGGAAAGTTTTTTGGAGAGGTATTTCACAAGAATGATTCACAAAGAAAGTGGTGTTAAAACATGAATAAACCAATTAAAGAACAAAAGGCGGTATTAATCATTCTTCTAAGCAATATATTCATTGCTTTTCTGGGAATTGGACTCATCATCCCCGTTATGCCGTCATTTATGAATATCATGCATTTATCAGGAAGTACGATGGGCTATCTTGTTGCCGTATTTGCTGTTTCACAGCTTATTATGTCACCTTTCGCAGGTCGTTGGGTTGACCGTTACGGCAGAAAGAAAATCATCATCATCGGCTTATTCCTTTTTGGTGTTTCAGAACTTATCTTCGGTGTAGGGACAAACGTATCCGTGTTCTATTTATCAAGGATCCTTGGGGGTATCAGTGCTGCCTTCATCATGCCAGGTGTTACGGCATATGTTGCAGATATTACATCCGTTCAGGAAAGGCCAAAAGCAATGGGCTATATTTCAGCCGCAATTAGCTTGGGCTTTATAATAGGACCCGGGATCGGTGGCTTTGTTGCAGAATATGGTATACGCTTGCCCTTCTTCCTTGCGGCGGCCATTGCTTTTTTAGCATGCCTTTCATCGATATTCATTTTAAAAGAGCCGATGACAAAGGAACAGCTTGCAAAAGTTTCCGCTAATACAAAGCAAACAAACTTTATGGGCGATTTAAAAAAATCACTAAATCCGCTTTACTTTATTGCGTTCATCATTGTATTTGTACTCGCTTTTGGTTTATCAGCCTATGAAACGGTTTTTAGCCTATTTTCTGATCATAAATTCGGCTTCACGCCGAAGGATATTGCCATTATCATTACAATAAGCTCTATTTTCGGAGTTGTTGTGCAAGTCTTTATGTTTGGAAAGCTGGTAGATATTCTCGGCGAAAAGAAGCTTATTCAATTATGTTTAATCGTCGGTGCAATTTTTGCGGTAGCATCCACTATGATTTCCAGTTTTTCGGCAGTACTAGTGGTAACTTGCTTCATATTCCTTGCATTTGACCTTCTTCGTCCGGCTTTGACGACATTTTTATCAAAAGCTGCCGGGAAAGAACAAGGATTCGTTGCTGGAATGAACTCCACCTATACGAGCTTAGGGAATATCGCCGGGCCATCCATGGGAGGATTGCTTTTTGACGTAAACATCCACTACCCTTACCTTTTCGCTGCTGTCATTATCGTCATTGGCCTTGGCATTACAGTCATTTGGAAAGAAAACCGATTGACAGAAAGCTTAGCGAAATAATGAAAGTCCCGGATGGTTATTCGTACCTTTCCTTTTCGAGCTGGAAAACTCCCAAACTTGAAAGATGATATTCTACTAAAAACCCCCCCTTGCCCATATTTGGGCAAGGGGGGTTTTTAGTAATCTTTTTGAGAACGGGATTCTTACTACTACTTTTTTTGCTCATGATAACCGCTCCAAATCGATTTCGAATTTATATCGATCTGCCCGGTAGACAGATCTGACAAGCCCAAGTGGTTGATTGGTATCCAGGGTACTTCTTCGTTCAATCAGCAATACAGGGGCACCTTCGACTACCTCGAGCATTTCCGCCTCTTTTTTTTGAGCAATCGCGGCTTCAATTACCTGGTCATGCTGAATTTTTAAACCAAACGTTTTTTCTACATAGTCATGCATGGAAGTTATGGCTATTTCTTCCGTTAGATCCAGGGCAAGATTTTTAGAGATAAATAGCCTTTCATATGCCATCGGCAACCGATCAGCAAGCCTAACACGTTCCAGCTCGAAAATAGGAGCTTCTGCTTCAACATCAAGCTTTGCAGCAAGATCATGATCAGCATTGATCTCCGTAAAACTGATAAATCGTGTACTGGGTTCAAGTCCTCTTGAAATCATATCCTTCGAAAAGCTTGTTAATCCTTGCAAGGGCCGCTCCAATTTTTGTTGGGCAACGAATGTTCCTTTTCCGCGCTGCCTATATAAATAACCGCCATTCACTAGGTTAGAAATGGCCTGTCTCACAGTCATCCTGCTTATTCCATATTTTTCAGTGTATTCTTTTTCTGAAGGAATCATCTCTCCTGGCACCAATTCAAGATTTTGAATCGCTCCTTTAATCTCCTCTTCAAGTTGATGATAAATGGGACTGGGAGAATTCTTTTGGATCATTCAGCGTACATCTTCCTTTCATCGTTATGAAATTTCACAAGGCATCCTGATTGGAAACATACAGTTCATCAATCTTATCCATGCATATGAACACGATAAGTTATGACTCGCCTTTCTAAGTATCCAAATTCCTTTTTGTGAATTTCAATACCGATTCCCTTGAACGTTCAATTTCGTTTTTATTTTCATTATAGTATTTAGAAACATACGCATAGAAAATGATGCTGACCGTTAGAAATTGTGCAAAAAGCGAACTTGTTGCAGCACTTCGGAATTTAGCCTCCGGGGCACGTACATGATTTAGGGACATATCAACTTTTTTAGTTAAGCCATTGTTCCCCAGTCGCGATAAACCAATTGTCTTTATGCCATATGCTTTAGCAATATCAACGAGTTCAAGGACTTCTTCAGTTTCGCCACTATTGGAAATACAGAAAAAAACGGTATTCTTTGATGATGCAGCCAGTGCAGTTGCCGTAATATGCGGGTCTTGATTGGCACTTACAATCTTTCCTAACCGTAACCATTTTTGTGTAATATCTTCAGCAACGAGCCATGATGCACCTAAACCATAGACATAAATTACATCTGCACTCCTCATGGTTTCAATGATATTGTCAAGAACGGACTCATCCAAATAATGCGCAGTTTCTTGTATAGCTTGGACAGAGTTGGAAACTATTTTATTTTTAATGGACGCAATTGTTTCGTTAGGCTCAATGTCATGGAAACCTTTTTTCTCAGGTTGGGAAATCAGGGATGATAGGGATACCTTCAGTTCTGAAAAGCTGTTAACTTTTATAGAATGACAGAACCTCGTTACGGCCGAACTGCTGGCATTGGCATGATCAGCCAATTCATGTATCGTCATTCTTATAATGTCGTTTGGATTTTCTAAAATATATTGTGCAATTTTCCGTTCTGATTTAGGCAACTGGTTCAATAAGCTTTCAATTCTCAATATAATATTTTCGACGTGCATATGATTTACTCTCCTTGATCTATACTTACTTTAAATGCTTCATTGCTATGTAATAACAACCTAAGGTAGCTGATACGTCTTCCAAAACAAAATTCACATTTGGATTTTCAAGTTTAATATGATTGATGAAAGAGCTTTGCACCAATGGTATATTTGTCAAGATGCTACCTTTTATTGCAATTGTAACATTCCCACTTAACTTTAACTTCTTGATAACCTCAAGTGTTTGTTTTGAAAGGTGGTACCCAGCCTGATTCAGAATTTTTTTGGAGAAACCATCGCCCTTAACCGCATGTTGGACAATCAGGGGAACAAATGAGGCAATCTCGGATTTCGTGGCAGAATAAATGAATTTCTTCAGTTCCATTACACTATGATAGCCAAGTTTTTTCAGTATCGACTCGGTTAAATGGCTATATTCATACCCCTCATCCTCTTCTTTCGTCATTTTTATAAAAGCCTGCATGGCGATCCAATAGCCACTTCCTTCATCCCCAAGGATGTGTCCCCAGCCACCAGCCGATTTCTCGATTCCTTTATGGATGCCGATACTTACAGATCCAGTTCCGGATATGGTCAAAATGCCATCATTTCCTTTAAGCAAAGCAGCATGAGCGATAATTGCATCATTTACAATGGTGAACGGGGCCTTAAATGCCATGCTTAATGCACTTTTTATGCCCTGCGGATTTTCAACTCCTCCATACCCGGCTAATCCTAAGCAAATGTAATGGCAGCTTCCATTGTTAATGGGCATTACGCATTCTTCAATTGCCTGTATAATGTTAGCGATGGCTTTTTTTTCATTAATAAGCAGGTTTCCAAATCCCGCTATGCCTTCACTAATTTTATTTCCATCTAAATCATAAGACACTGCTTCAGTTTTAGTGCCTCCGCCGTCAACTCCGATAATATAATTCATATTATTTTATTCTCCTATTCAGTAAAAAAGGAAGGAAGATCACCTTCCTTCCCTGATCAATTAATATTGAATTGGAATTTCCCCCATGGTTCCAAATAATCGAGAAGAAAAATTTCCTCTTCTGTTATTCGGCCAACTACATTTGTTTTCCCCGAATTCTTCATTTCCTTTAATGCAATCTGCAATTCCCCTTTATATTGTCCATAGAGCTCATTTTCAATTAAAATATCACCGCGCCTGATATCAGGCGTATATGTTGGTTTAAATTCTTCGCTCTTATATTTCACACGTGATTGAGTCGAGCGAATTAAATAATCGGAAACATCTCCACGGTAAAAATGGAATTCTTCCAATACTATTTTTTTCTCTAGTGCTGTTATGGTTTCGTGAAGGTTAACATTAAATGTTAACAGACCGCTGTTTAACAGGCTAAGCTGCTTCAATTCATCTTCAGATGCGTAAGCATTTGCAATGATTACATCATCAATCAACCCTGTCGCATACAAATGTTTCGCTTGTGTTGTAATCGGCAATTCCCGGTGCATTTCTAAAGTACATAATCCTTCCGTTACAGGCCAAGGACCGTACGTTGCTGCATGTGAGCTGATGAAAGCTGCCGTGCGGATATTATGCTTTTTGAATGACTCACAGCATTTTATAAAATGAGGATAGCTCAATCCTGCATAGCGATGCGGATAGAAGTTATGCGATCCAACTAAATTCTCTTTATTTGGTTTGTAATCCATAATATTATCTAAATATTTTGTTGCATTGCTCATGTTTATTTCAATTTTCAGGTCATATGGATTATGTGTCATAACCGACTCTTCGTTACCTGTAAAACCCATGTCCAGCCTGATTCCATATGCACCTAATTCTGCAAAAAACGATAAGTCATTATAAGAAATGCCTAGCGAACCGAATACACGGGGAGCAATATCGACCATCACTTCCATATTCAATTGATTGGCATAAACTATCGTTTCTTTAAATTCTTTTAATATCTTCTCTTTATCACCTTCGACAGAAAGCAAGCAAGTAAAGATCTTTTTGAATCCATATTTGTGTGCAAGTGTAATGTATTCCATGTCTCTTTCGACGGTTGAATGCTCTGGATAGATAGATATACCAAGTTTACCCATTTTCAATCACCTCTTTACTGTTGTGGGGCTAGCTTTTTTACAATGCGAATCATATGTTCAATTAGTTTTTGTTCGCTCATTGCCGTCATCAAGTGATCTTGAGCATGAATCATCAATAAAGTTTTCTCGCTTGGAACTCCATTCAATTCTGCTTGAATTAGCTTGGTTTGTGTCTTATGGGCCAAGTTCAATTCTTCCTGGCCTTGTTTAATTAGTTCTTCTGCACTTTCAAAATTAAATTCTTCCGCTTCTTTCAGTGCTTCGAATGCTAATCCTCTTGCATTTCCACTATGTGATATTATTTCAAAAATTTCCATTTCGTTATTGTTCATTTCAGTTGACATATCATTCCACTCCTATTTTATGTTAGATTATGAAGGTTCATTGGATTACTGTAATCCATATTCACTGTTTAAAACACCATTCACTTGATGGTCGGAACAGCACTTTCACTGAAGAATCGCGGTAAGTATTCTTCATGCGCTTTTAAAAGTTTTTGTAAAACGATTTCCGCCAGGTCATCACTTGGAATAAGCGGGTTAATCGTTAAAGCCAATAATGCTTTATCATAAGAACCTGTAACGGCTGCCTCTGCACCAATTCTTTCAAATGATTTGATTTGTTGGATTAAGCCATGCACTTGTATGGGTAATTTCCCCATAGCCAAAGGAATTGGTCCATTCTTCGTGACGATACAGCTTACTTCTACTGCTGAATCATAATCAATATCAGTAAGCGATCCATTGTTTTGTACATTTAGCACTTGAATGTCTTTTTTATCATTATAAATAGAAGAAATGACGTTACACGCTGCATCACTGTAGTAAGCTCCACCGCGCTGCTCTAATTGCGGAGGCTTGATGTCAAGGGTCTCATCCTTGTATAGGTGAAACAAACCTTCTTCTAATCTTTTCACAATTTCAGCTCGAGTTTCCCCTGTTTTGAATGCTTCCAATTCTTCTTCTAAAATCGTTTTTGTTTTGTAATAATAACGATGGTACGGGCAAGGCACCACTCCTAAGGATTTCAAAAATCTTCTGTTCCAAGCCAATGGGGCAATATTCTTCATCGTCAGCTGAATCTCAGGATTGCCAAGCATTTCAAGCACTTTATCTGTTACTTCTTGATCATCAACGAATACATGCATCCCGAATACCATGTGGTTTAACCCGGCGAAATCTATATGAACTCTCTTCCTATCCACACCAAGCATGCTAGAAATAGACATATGCATATTAAATGGAACATTGCATACCCCAATGACTTTTTTATGCTTGCTGTAGCGGAGAAGGGCTTCCGTTACCATCCCCGCTGGGTTTGTGAAGTTAATTAACCAAGCATCAGGGCAGAGCTCCTGCATTTCTTCTGCAATTTCCAGAATAATAGGTATAGTTCGTAATGCTTTGGACAATCCTCCTGCACCGTTTGTTTCTTGACCAATCAATCCTAATTCCAACGGGATCCGCTCGTCCTTGATTCGTGCATCAAGTAATCCCACTCTCATTTGCGTCGTGACAAAATCGGCATTTTGCAAGGCTTGCCGGCGGTCTAACGTTAGATGTATTTCCATTGGAAGTCCTGCTTTTTCAACCATCCGTTTTGCTAAGGTTCCTACAATCTCCAGTTTTTCTTTTCCTGCCTCAATATCCACTAACCACAGTTCCCTAATTGGCAACTCATCATATCGTTTAATAAAACCTTCTATTAATTCTGGTGTATAACTGGAGCCTCCACCAATTGTGGCAATCTTCAACCCTTTTTTCATTTCCATTCCCCTAACACCTCATAGTTAGCTAATCTGAATTTTCATTTATAGATTATTACATAGCAAATCAGTGCGCTCACCGCTAATAAAGACAAGAATAATAGTGATGCATGTTTCTTGTTTTTAAACTTACCTTCAACAAAACAAACAACCATCGTCAATCCTGCGCTTATGGCAAAGGTATTTCCCAAGTACAGTGATAATTGTTTATTTATTTCAAAGGCATCCATTAATCCGTTAAAGATAAAATTAAAAACAAGAATGAAGCTAAAAAATAGAAAGGCACTTTTGTAACTAAAAAAGTGAATTCTGGATGTTGAATTCATATCCTTTACCCCCTCAATTTATAAAAGGAGTTTGGAGCATTTAGTCCCAAACTCCCTTTTAGGTATTCCTTATAAAGCGATATTTTGATTATCCGTTGTTTCTACCACGTTTTCCTGCGCTAGAAGCTTTTTATCGTACATCTTAAAGAATGGCAGATAAATAAGGACTGAAATTGTTAAATTCACCATCACGAGAACAACGGCTCTCCAATCACCGCCTGTTGAAAGGTAGGCACCTATTGGAGCGGGCAATGTCCAGGGAACCATTACATATGTCGGGTTCACAAGTCCGATGGATGTTGCTATATATGCAAGTGTCGCACCAATTAGCGGTGTAATGATAAATGGAATAATAAGTACCGGGTTCAATACAATCGGCATCCCAAAGATAACAGGTTCATTGATGTTAAAAATGCTTGGGACAATTGTTGCTTTCCCCATTGCTTTACTATAGGTGGATTTTGCCGTTAAGAGCATGGCTATTACCAAACCCAAGGTTGCACCAGACCCACCAATCCAAATAAACCATTGGAAGAATGTTTCAGGAGCTATGTGGGGAATTGCCTTTCCAGCTGCAACTGCTGCCGAGTTATTCCCCAAGTATACTTCCCATACCGGACGAGCTACGGCACCTACTACTGAAACGCCATGAATACCAAATGACCAAAAGAATGTAATCAAAAATACTGGAATTAATACACCTGGCAATGTATCGCCTGCACTGATGAGTGGTGCAACCGCTTTATCAACAAGTGAATGTAAATCAACAGCAAAAACAACTGTAATTAAAGTCATGACAAGCAGTACAATTGAAACTGGTATTAATGCTTCAAATGAACGGGCCACTGAAGTTGGAACAGAATCAGGCATTTTAATCGTGATATTCTTGGTCTTACAAAGACGTAAAATTTCGACAGCAAAAATGGATACAATCATTCCTACAAAAAGACCATGGCCTCCGAGATTTGTCATTGGCAAAACAAACCCCACATCATCCATCATCTTTACACCAATTGTGAACAAGAAGGCTGCTAATGATAGTAAACCTCCAGATAGCGGGTCAAGTTTATAGCTTTGAGATAAACTGTAGCCTATACCAAAAGTAATATATAGCGTCATGATAAACATCGTTAATCGATATGGTATTAAAATTTCAGCGATATGTTTTGCAGACCATTCACCTAATGCAGTATCTGCTGCAACGGGCGGAAATGCAATGATCAAGAATAAACTTCCAAAGATGATGAAAGGTAACGCAGAAACCACACCATCCCGAATCGCGCGTAAATGTTTTTGCTCAGACAATTTAGCCATAGGTGTTGAAAGATTATTTTCTAAAAAAGCTACAAACTTGTCCATTCGTGTTTTCCCCTTTTACGTTTAGTGAAAAGAAATAGTAATTAGTTTATTATTTTGCTAGTTCCGTTACCAGTTTTAATAGTTTAGGTCCGCCAAGAGGGCTGTAAGCTTGGGCTGGAATGGCTTCACATGGGACGCCCGCTTCATCTGCCGATGCCTTAAAGCCATCGAAACGATGTTTGACTTGCGGAGCTACCATTGCAACATCCCAGCCATTTCGTACTTCTGCATCAAATTCTTGAGTGCCGACTGCCAATACTTCTATGGTTACACCCTGTTTTTCTCCTTCCTTTTTTAAAGCGCTTACAACGATTGCACTAGACATTCCACCTGAGCATACGAATAATACTTTCATTCTTTGTTCCTCCAATTTTTTTATTTTTTTTATTAAAAGCGTTAAATCGTTTTTCTTATGAATCCTTGTGCTTTCACTAAACGATTTGAGGCTTCTTCATATGATACATTCGTTAAAATCATGACAATTGCAATTTTAGGCTGGGCATGTGCCTTTTCTAAGTATTCATCTGCAATTTCATAGCTACAGTCAGTAGCATCCATGATAATACGTTTTGCACGTTCAACCAGCTTTTCATTAGTTAACTGTAAATCTACCATTAAATTACCATAAACTTTTCCAACTCCAACCATTGAGGCGGTGGAAAGCATGTTGCATACTAACTTTTGCGATGTTCCAGCTTTTAAACGTGTAGAACCCGTCAGGACTTCAGGCCCGTTTACAACTTCAATCGCAACTTTTGCCATCTTACCTATCTCAGAACCTTTGTTACAGCTTATCGACACAGTTCCTGCACCAACTTGATTGGCATATTCCAATCCAGCAATAACATATGGAGTGCGTCCACTAGCTGCAATGCCCACTACGACATCCCTGTTTGTTAATTCGATTTTCTTCAAATCTTCAGGACCTAATTCAAAACTGTCTTCAGCACCTTCAACCGCCTTAATGAAAGCCTTTTCCCCACCAGCTATAAGACCCACTACTTCACTCGGATCGGTATTGAATGTTGGGGGACATTCTACTGCATCCAATAAACCGATGCGCCCGCTTGTTCCTGCACCCATGTAAATTAATCTGCCGTTTTTATTCATGGCTTCAACGATCATCTCCACGGCTTTAGAAATTTGCGGAAGTTCTTTTTTTACACAATGGGCAACTTTAATGTCTTCTTCGTTCATCACCTCTAAAAATTCCAGTGTCCCCATTTCATCTAAACTCATGGTCTTTTCATTACGACGCTCTGTCGTTAAATGCTCAAGCATACATATCATCCTTTTTTATTTCAGTGGTGAAAGTGGTGAAACTTTATTTGCTATAGAGAATATATCACTATTAAAAATTAATTTCAATATTGTATATACATTTTTAAAATTTAATTTTAAAATAAAAGTAAGATACCTAAATTGATTGATTGAATGTTAGCTTTCTACTAAAAATAAAAAATGTAAACCGAGTAGCCATTTAGTGAACCAAACCTACGATTCTATTTATTGTGGATCTTATCTAACTATTCATAGATGACAAATTCATATATTCATTATTTGTTAACGCTTACAAATAATTAAATATAAATATTAGTAATGAAATGAGGTTGTACTATTGATGAATGAAAGGATTACTAAGAAAAAATTGGGTTCATTGGCTCTAGCCGCTTTGGTGGGGGGATCACTTCTCCTTCCAGCTGATTTGAAAGCAAATGCAGAATCTGGGACAATTCCTCAAACAACGACTTATGTAAAACAGGAACTGCGCGCAACTTGGATTGCAAGTGTGTTAAATATTGACTGGCCTTCCAAACCTGGTTTATCCATATCAGCACAGAAAGAAGAATTCATAAAATATTTGGATGAACAAAAAGCAATGGGGATGAATGCTGTCGTTATGCAAATTAAACCCACTGCTGATGCTTTTTATCCTTCTGAATACGGTCTTTGGTCAAAATATTTAACAGGAGTCCAAGGAAAAGATCCTGGGTATGACCCTCTTGCATTCATGGTAGAAGCAGCACATGAGCGTAATATGGAATTTCATGCGTGGTTTAATCCATACCGCATTACTATGCCTTTAGGTAAAACAGCTGAAATATCGGATATTGATAATCTTCCAGAATCTCATCCTGCTAGAAAGCACCCGGATTGGGTCATACCATATGGACAACAATTGTACTTTGACCCAGGCATTCCTGGCGTACAACGGTTTGTGATCGATGGAATAATGGAAGTTGTTAAGAATTATGATATCGATGCAGTCCATATGGACGATTATTTCTATCCTTACAAGATTGCAGGAGTTCCTTTCCCAGATGAACATTCCTATCAAAAATATGGAGAAGATAGATTTACAAATGTAGAAGATTGGCGCAGGGATAATGTAAATAACCTTGTTAAGCATATAAATGAAGAAATCAAGGCAGAAAAATCATATGTGAAGTTTGGTATAAGTCCATTTGGAGTTTGGCGCAACAAAGCAGTTGATCCCACAGGATCTGACACTGCCGCTGGACAAACGAATTATGATGATTTATATGCGGATACCAGAACGTGGATCAATAATGGATACATTGATTATATTGCCCCTCAATTATATTGGAATATAGGACTGCCGGTAGCTGACTATGCCAAACTTCTTGATTGGTGGACAAAAGAAGTCGAAGGTAAAAATGTTCAACTCTATATTGGACAAGGAGACTATAAAATTAATACAGAGTCCAATGGTGTACAAAACTGGTTTAATCCTGAAGAAATGCCAAACCAGTTAAAACTGAACCGAACATATAAGGAATTTGATGGAAGCATGCATTTCAGTGCCAAAGATTTACGGAAAAACCCCCTTGGGATAGCGGATCGGTTAAGCGGGGATATTTATAAGCATCCCGCATTGGTTCCAGCCATGCCTTGGATTGATGATCATGCCCCAAAGGCTCCAAAGGTGAGCAAGGCAACACAAGCAGGAGATGGAATACAATTTGAAATTCAAGATCACAAGCAATCAGATGCATCCTATTATGCCATTTATCGTTTTGAAGGGAAGAAAAAAGGAAACATAGAAGACTCAACGAACTTACTTGCCACAGTGCATAAAGAAAATACAAGTCAATTGTTTAATGATGGCAGTGTAGAAAAAGGCAAGACTTACACATATGTTGTGACAGCATTGGACCGTACCCACAATGAAAGTAAACAAACTAGGCAGATTTATATAAAAGTAAAATGATCTTCAAGAAATAGCTTTATAGCTTAAGTGTTATATCTCAGTGAACAATGGCAGCATACACTGCTGCATATGATGCTAAGTCAGGATTATAAAAGAATTGAAGTAGGTGGAATGACGATGTACATAGTTGGATTAATGTCCGGAACATCACTGGATGGAATTGATGCTGCACTTGTTCGGGTGAATAATAGTGGACTCGAGACTGAAATGGAAATGATTGAGTTCATGACATGCCCTTTTCCAAAAGATATTGAAAAAGAAATTATGCAGTCTTTATCTGCAGAAACATCCAATGTGCAGTTAATATGCAGTTTGAATTTTAAATTAGGAAAATTATTTGCCAATGCAGTAAAGGAAGTTTGTCATAAAGCTGGATTTCCCATAAATAAACTGGATCTTATTGGATCCCATGGACAAACCATTTACCACCAGCCTTTAAAAGAACAAAATTATATACCCTCCACTTTGCAAATTGGGGAAGCTGCAGTAATTGCTCACGATACAAACACACTTGTAATCTCTGATTTCCGTACGATGGACATGGCTGCTGGTGGACAAGGAGCTCCTCTTGTTCCTTTTACCGAATACATTCTTTATAGAAGTGAAACGAAGGGAAGATTACTTCAAAACATAGGGGGCATTGGAAATGTAACCGTCTTACCCAAGCAGGCATCTCTGAATGACATGTATGCCTTTGATACAGGGCCTGGGAATATGATCATTGATGAAGTATGCCGCCAATTGTTCAATATTAGCTATGACGAAGGTGGTAACATAGCTAAACAAGGACAAATTAATGACGAACTTTTATCTTATTGTATCAGCCATCCTTATATTATGAGCCCTCCGCCAAAATCAACTGGCAGGGAATTATTTGGCAAGCAATATGTAGTAAAACTATTAAAGATGTTTGAATCACTTCCCAGTCATGATATTTTAGCTACAGTAACGATGTTTACAGCAAAGTCGATTGTGGAGAACTATCGAAAATTCATCTTTCCAAAAACCAATATTGAAGAAGTGATAATTGGCGGCGGAGGCAGCTATAACAAAACGTTATTAAATATGATTCAATCACTGCTTGGAAATTCTATTCAAGTTTTGACTCAAGAAGAGTTGGGGTACTCTTCTGAAGCGAAGGAAGCAGTGGCCTTTGCATTACTTGCAAATGAGACTTTCCATGGTAATACGAGTAACGTCCCCAAGGCTACCGGTGCTGACTTCGATGTCATCCTAGGAAGCATGACCTTCCCTCCTTCATATCTGAAGGAGCATAAAAATACTTTTTAACCATTTAAAAAGAGTGGAAGGCACATCGATATTTGATGTGCCTTCCACTCTTTTTTGAACCTGAAGAATCATCGCGGACTCTTCTGTTTTATTTTACTGGCCAAGCTGCATGGATACATACTTCACTTCTAAATATTCATCCATGCCAAAGTGTCCCCCTTCCCTGCCTAAACCACTTTCCTTCATTCCTCCAAATGGTGCTTGGGCAGTGGATGGGGCACTGTCATTAATACCGACAATCCCATATTCAAGAGCATCCGAATAGGCAACTGCCTTATTTAATGACTCGGTATACACATAAGCTGCCAAGCCAAAATTCGTATTATTGGCACGATCTATCGCTTCTTTATCGGTTTTGAATGTACTGACTGGCGCAATTGGCCCAAACGTTTCTTCCTGCATGCACAGCATATCATCCGTTACATTGGAAAGTATGGCTGGTGCGATAAAATGGCCTTGTTTTTCATCGACTTTTGAGGTGTTATGGATGATAGCCCCTTTACTTGCAGCATCCTCTAATTGAAGCTGAACTTTTTTTACTGCGGCTCCATCTATCAATGGACCAAGATCGTTTCCTTCCATTCCATTTCCAACCTTCAAAGTTAAAACGGCTTCTTCAAAAGCTTGTAAAAACGGCTGTTCGATTGTTTCATGGACGAAAATTCGATTCGCACAAATACATGTTTGTCCAGCATTCCGGAATTTTGATTGAATCAAACCATTTACAGCTTCTTCGATATTCGCATCCTCAGCAATGATGAACGGAGCCAATCCACCGAGTTCAAGCGAGACTTTTTTTACTGTTTCTGCGGCTTTTTTCATTAGATGTTTCCCTACAGGAGTGGAGCCGGTAAATGTGATCTTTTTAACACGTGAATCATTCATCCACACGTCTGATATATCTCTCGGTTTCTGTGTAGTTACAATATTCATCACGCCTGCCGGAATGCCTGCTTCATGGGCACTTTCAACTAATAGCAAAGCGGTCAAAGGTGTTTGTTCCGCTGGTTTGATGACCACGGTACATCCTGCGGCAAGGGCTGGCGCCACTTTCCTCGTGATCATGGCAGCAGGAAAATTCCACGGGGTAATGGCAGCAACGACACCGACTGCCTGCTTTTGCACTAAAATACGCTTTGATGCAACGGAGGCTGGTATGATTTCCCCGTAGTTGCGCTTTGCTTCTTCAGCGTACCATTTCACGAAACTTGAAGCATATTTCATTTCACCTTTTGCCTCTGCTAATGGCTTTCCTTGCTCCAATGTCATGATCGTTGCGAGTTCATCCAGCCTGTTCTCAATGATCGTGTACCACTTCTCAAGTAATTCCGCCCTATGGTATGAACTTGTTTTCGACCAAGTATGAAAAGCAGCCTGAGCTGCATCCACTGCAGCCTTTGCCTCTTTTTCATTAGCGTCCGGAACATAGCCCACAGGCTCCAACGTTGCTGGGTTTTCCACTACAAAATGACTTTCTGTATGAATAGATTCGCCGTTTATATAAATTGGCCATTTTTCCGCTACTTTTTTCATCCTGCTTTAATCTCCTCTTCTTCTTCTTCATGATCTGTAAATGTCTTATCATTTTCACCTTTGAAAAAGTCCTTGCCATATAAAAGGGCACATAATAAAATTCCTGCTGCAAACGCCATTCCAGCACCTTTTATAACAAGGATGGCAGCTACGACTCCTGCAATTCCCAGGTCGCGTTGGCTCTTTGCCTGCATGACGCCTACGCGTACGCTAACATATCCTTGAACCAAAAGCGTCAAGGCCAAGGCCACACCGAGAATTGGTTCCACCAGGCTTACTACCGGCAATAAGAATAACCCTGTATTCGTACCCCAACGGAACGAGCCGGCACCGCCGAAGAAAGAATTCATGGCTTTCTTGCCATTCTTGAATCGCTCCACAACCACGACCTGCATGGCTGCCCACAACGGACCGCACATTGTTATATCGGGTCCGATAAAACTCATGATCACATTCCGGCCACCAAAAATTAAATGGGCTCTGTTTGGATTATAGTCCACTTTTTCATCTTCCCTGACCTCATCGGATTCAGAAAGCAGCGCTTTCGTTTTGAGCACATCCCCGAATACGACTAAATAAGTAGCGAAAACAGCTGGAATCGCACTTAAAAAGAAGGTCAAGGCGGGAAAACCTAAACCAAAAACAGTATAGTCTGACCAAAGCGTAGCAAAATCCGGACTGCTGAATCCCCATTGGATATCAGGCCATTTTGCTTCTCCAAAAATGGGGGCTACAAATACAGCAAGTAAGATTGCTGGCAATATCCCTAAATTGCCTATGAATATCCAAACTTTGTTTCGCATTTTCAATTTTCCAAAACTTTTCGAAAAAAGCAGATAAAAGGCAAAGCCGATACAAATGCTTATTGTATAAGGAAATAAATCAAACTTTCCACCCACTTCAAAAATGGAAACGACAGCACCAATACCCGCTCCTAAAATGATGCCTGATTTGATTGCATTCGGCACTAATCGCACGACCTTACTGGCAAGTCCGGTCATTCCTAGCAATATTGATAAAATACCTAATGTTAGTTGAAATGCAACGAGAGCATAGACCCGATCAGGTCCTTCGGGAAATTGCCCGACGAACAATACAAGCAATGGAACCGCAGGTGTAATCCATCCTGGTATAACAGGGTCCCCGAGTAAATGATGCGCCAAGTATAATAATCCATTCAAGACAACGACGGCTAGAGCCACATCAAAAGGCATACCAAGATGGTCTGCAAGCAGTGTAATAGCTCCAAGATCAACTGCACACATCAATAAGCCTTGAACATAGTCAGGCCACTCAAAACGATAATGGACAAATGGCAGTCTAATTTTAAAAGGTCCCGCAGGTATATACGATGTCTCTTCTCCATAGCGACGGTTTTTCCATTTCATGTTGTTTCCTCCACTTAAAAGCCATAGGCTGAACGGTAAATTTTTTCGATATCCCGGACGTTTAATGCACGGGGATTATTGCGAAGTAAACGGACTTGTTTGATGGCCTCGGCAGCCATTTCACTTAAAGCCGATTCAGGAATGTCAAATTCACTTAGTGACTCTGGTATATCAACATAACGGCATATTCTGGTCATCGCTTCTATAGCCTTATCCGCTGCCTCATCATCATTTAAATGATTGACTTTCTCTCCAAGTGCTTCAGCAATCTCGCGGAACCTTTCCAAACATGCAATTTTATTCCACTTCATCACAAATGGCAGTAATAATGAATTGCTGACTCCATGTGATAAATGGAAGCGGCCTCCAAGAGGATAAGCTAAAGCATGAACAGCTCCAACACCAGCATTTCCAAAAGCTAATCCTGCCATTAGGCTTCCAGTGATCATCGCTTCCCGTGCTTCCAGATTATCTGGCGCAGCATAAGCCTTTGGTAAATTTTTTGCGATTAACTTCATGGCCCCAATTGCCAAAGCATCCGTAACGGGCGAAGCAAATTTGGAAATATAAGCCTCGACCGCATGAACAAGTGCATCCACTCCACTCGCAGCAGTCACACTTGGCGGGCAAGTCAGCGTCATGACGGGCGATACAATCGCTACATCCGGTAAAAGATACGGACTTACAATTCCCTTCTTAACCATTTCTTTCTTGTCCGATAAAATCGAAATATTCGTCACTTCTGACCCGGTTCCTGCCGTCGTCGGTATGGCTATTAAAGGTAGACCTGGGACTTCAATCAAGTTCGTACCGAAATATGTCTCGATGCTGCCTGAATTCGTAGCCATGACGGAAGAGGCTTTCGCAATATCCATCGCACTTCCACCGCCTACCGCAATCAGTCCATCATGTTTTCCATCCTTGATTGACCGTACACATTGCTCAACGATTTCAATTTCCGGTTCTGGATTCACATCCGAGAAAATACCACATTCTGCAGAAAGTAAATCCTCAACCCTTTGTACAACCCCAGCACCCACTAAAACTTTATCTGTAACGATCAACGGATTCTTCATCCCTAATCGCGTAACCTCATCAGTCAGCTGCTGTAAAGAATCTGCTCCTGTCACCAATTTGTTAGCCATAGAAAAAATAGAAATATTCATGGTTATCTCCCCTTTCATGTATTTACTAATGCAGGAATCATGCCAAAGTTTGAAAACGCTTAATTCATAAGGGGGATAACCTTTTTTTCATGGGTAACAGTATAAATAATGAGTGGAAAACAAATCAAATAAACTAATTCGATTCGTTTTCTAATCGCATGTGAAATTTTTTCATTTTTTGCACCAAAGCGCTTTGACTGATATCCAAAGAGATGGCAGCGGCCCTTGTAGTCCCATACTTCTTCATCGCATTCAGGATCAGGGAACGCTCCAGTTCGGAAACGGCTTCCTTCAAAGAATGTGTTGTCGTTTTTTTTGATAAGACCGGCTGGATGAAAGATGGTAAATTAGGCAAATCAATCGTATCATCATATGTCGTGACGACCAGCCGCTCTGCAAGACTCGCAAGCTCACGTATATTGCCAGGCCACGAATAGTTCGTCAGCCATTCATAGCATTCCGGTGTCATCTTTTTCTTTTCATCATATTTTTCATTGAATTTTTTCAAATACATTTCTAAAAGCGGGATCGTTTCTTCCTTTCGCTGGCGTAAAGGCGGGACTTCAAAGGAAACGATATTAAGCCGGTAATAAAGATCTTCACGGAAAGATCCTTCTTGCACGAGGGAGGCCAGATCGCGATGGGTGGCTGTAATTAACCTGACATCCACTTCTTTCATTTCGGTAGAACCAACTCTCATAAACTTGTTTTCTTCTACCACTTTCAAAAGTTTTACCTGTAGCTCTAAAGGTAAATCCCCAATTTCATCCAAAAATAACGTGCCACCATTCACTTTCTCAAAAATCCCCATTTTCCCATTCTTAAGGGATCCGGTAAATGCCCCGGGTTCATATCCAAAAAGTTCAGATTCCACCAAGTTCGCTGGAATGGCTCCGCAATTTAATTCAAGGAAAATTTTTTCCTTCCTGGAGCTTTTGGCATGTATGTACTTGGCGATTAAACTCTTCCCTACTCCCGTTTCCCCCTGTAACAAGATTTTCGCATCCGTTTTAGCTACTTTATCAGCCAAATTGAATAAAGGAGTTGTGGAGGGACCAATGATTATTTCCTGTAAATTCACCTGTTCCGAGCCAGGCAATAATTGAGAAATAGGTTGGAAAGATAACTTTTGGCTGTCAATCGTATACTTCATCCGGATTAATTCAGTAATATCCCTAACACTATTAATGACAAATATGACTTCATTCTGTGGCGATAGAATAGGTGTGGCCGATACGATGATCTTTCTTCCATTTCGAATTCTTTGTGTCAAAGTAACTTGATTCTTCGTTCGAATGGAGTCCAATGAAGCAGAAACGGATATCATGCCTTGCTCAATTAAATAACTCATTGGTTTTCCGATGATTTCCTCTTCTCTTATTCCAGTAATACGCTGATACGCTTGATTGATAAATAATGTCGTTCCATCACCATCCGTGATATACACCCCATCATACAGGGCATTAAATACAACCTTGCATAAATCACTCTCGAAGAATGCTTGAAATTGTTCATAGGGTATTGAGTAATTCCGTAAATTTTGCAGCGGTGCATTAACGGTAATGAAATGAGAAATTGGCTTCGTCAAATCACTCTGCTGCACTGCTGCAGATAGCGCCTCTATAGTCAAAAATCCGATGAAATCCTCTGAATCATCCAAAACTTCCACTTCAGTGCTTCCTATCGGGAAACATGATATCGCTTCCTCCACTGTCATATCCGAATAAAACTTAGTCATCAATATCCACTCCCTGACTGGTCTTTAATATTTGATAGAGCACTTCCTCCTTGATTGAAGACTTTTTGAAAGTTCTGGCGGCTTCCTAGTCTTTTCAAATTAAAGAAGGCAATAAACTTATTAACTTATATTGTGTGAGCATTATGTAATGTCCATTTCTTTTTAATGATACTATGTACGACAATCAACGACACCAAGAATAAATGCTACACCGGTAAAAACGTTTCAATCTCAATATCCTATTTCTGTTTAAAACGATAAATAGCATTTGTATGTTACTTTTATCATATCAATGGTGTTTTTTATGCTCAAATCCATTTTCACTCATCTCAGGAAATTTTGTCCTTTTGTTGTATAATAAAAATGCCTGCGAAATGGCTCATTCCTTGAGATTTTTTAATTCTCAGTTGAAGCTTAAGATCATTTGTTAAGTGCTTTAAAAAGCTTCTCTACAGTTTGAAAAAACCTAATCCGTATTTGGATTAGGTTTCAGACTGTAGACAAACTCGATGAAAACTCAGTTTGCCTGCAGCTTTTTTTATTGAAAAAAGTTGCAGCTGATTTCAGAGATCCGCTCCCTTTCCGCCGACTGTCTGCCAAGCCTCATCAAAGCAAGCGCCTGTGGGGTCTCGGCAGACAGTATTTCGACAGGAGTGGAGACCGCCAGACTGTAAACGAATTGGAGAAGAAGAGCCAGTTTCCCTAAAATATTTCTTAAAAAGTAGTTCCGGTTGATTGGAACGTAAGGTACGAGACTCCTGCGGGAAAAGCGTGGCCAAGGGAGACCCCGCAGGCGAACAGCCGAGGAGGCTCCCGGACCGCCCGCGGAAAGCGAGTGCCTGGAGTGGAAATCATTACACATAACCCTTTCGGGAAATCCGCTCCCTTTCCGCCGACTTGTCTGCCAAGCCTCATAAAAGCAAGCGCCTATAGGGTCATGACTAGCCAGTAATTAGGCAGGAGTGTCGCAAATCTCTTCAATCCAATGAGGATTACAGTAAAAAAACATTCTCTCTAATCGGACTCCTAACCCCATTTTGTAGCCAAACTGAAACTTAATACTTATTTGGATTAGGTTTTTTGATTTGATTAAAGATAGTAATTTGCTTCCTTTCTAATCAGATGCTTAATTTGGAAACCAGCCGACCGGTTTTACATCGAGATTAATGTTGATTTGTTTAATTTCCTGGTATTCATCCAAGCCGTATTTTCCTAAACTGCGTCCAATCCCGCTCTGTTTGTAACCGCCCCATGGCGCTTCGACATATGTTGGATGATAATCATTAACCCATGTGATGCCTGCCCGTACCTTCTTGATCACTCGCAATCCTTTTGCCCCATCGTTAGTGAAGACGCCGCCTGCAAGGCCGTAATCTGTATCATTTGCAAGTTTAATAGCTTCTTCTTCATCTTTAAACTTTTGAATGACAACGACCGGACCGAAAATTTCCTCCTGTACGATGCGCATGTCAGGTGTTACATCGGTGAATACAGTCGGTGCAATGAAGTATCCCTTGTCAAGGTCTTCATCAACAAGACGGTAACCGCCAGCTGCAAGTGTCGCACCTTCCTGTTTGCCGATTTCAATATAGTTCAAAATGCTATTCATTTGCGCTTCGCTGACAATTGCTCCCATGTTGCTGTCCTCCGCAAGGCCAGGTCCTACTTTGATTTTATTTGCGCGTTCCACATAGCGTTTTACATATTCATCATAAATACTTTCCTCAACCAGAATGCGGCTGCCTGATGAACATACTTGACCGGCACCGAAAAAGATGCCGAATAATCCGTAATCGACGGCCGTCTCTAAATCTGCATCTGCAAAAACGATATTAGGTGATTTACCGCCAAGCTCAAGTGAAATTTTCTTTAAGTTGCCCGCGGCCGCCCTCATGATTGTTCGGCCAACATCCGTACTTCCTGTAAATGAAACAATGTCCACATCCTTGCTTTCTGCAATGGTTTGACCGACAACAGTGCCGCGGCCCATCACCATATTAGCGACACCTTTAGGGATGCCTACTTCCTCTAGTATTTCAAATAATTTCATTGCTGTAACAGGTGTCACTTCAGCCGGTTTATATACAATGGTGTTACCTGCCGCAAGGGCCGGTGCGATTTTCCAGACACTCATTAGAAGAGGAAAATTCCAAGGTACAATCAAACCGGCTACACCTACTGGCTCACGAACAACCATCGCTTGTACTGGAGCGGGAACTTGATAAGTTTCCCCTTCTGGATGAAGCACCAAACCAGCATAGTAACGGAAACACGCGGCGGCATCGGCAATATCGAAACCTGCCTCTGCTTTAAGTTTCCCATTGTCCATTGTTTCGAGAATCGTTAACTCTTCAGCACGTTCATCTATTTTATCAGCGATTTTATATAGGTAGGAAGCACGCTCCTGTGCTGTTAGGCCTGACCAGATTCCACTTTCAAAAGCTGCCTTTGCAACTGAGATTGCCTTTTCTGTATCTTCCTTGGTGGCACGCGGAGCCCTTGCAATGACTTCCTGTGTTGCAGGGTTGATTACTGGGATTACTTCATTTGAAGATGAGGTCTGCCACTTACCGTCGATGTAATTTTTAAGCTCTAAAACTGCCGTTTCTAAAATTGTCATGTTTTATTCCCCCGGTTTTCATTATTTTTTAGTTTTATCTTTAAGGAACCGTTAAAGTTTTATAACAAGTCTGTCGTCCTTCGCACGTGAGCAGCATGTCAGGATTGAGTTGCGTGTTTGGCGGTTTTCTTCGCTAAGGAAGAAATCACGGTGATCCACTTCACCTTCTGCAACATCCACCTCACAACTTCCGCACCCGCCCACCTTACAAGAATAAGGTGCATCAATGCCTTCCCTTAAAAGCGCATCAAGCAGTGTTTCACCTTCATGAACACGGATGGACCGATCGCTGTCTGTAAGGTCGACAATGAAAGGTTCATGCGGCCCGTCATGTTTTGTAGCAAATAATTCAAAGTGAATCGCATGTTCCGGATAACCATATGAACTGGCAGCTTTTCGGTACTCTTGTACCATCTCGATTGGTCCGCAAAAATATACATGCGTGCCAATGCGATGATCCATCATCGTCTCAGGCATCATTCTGCGTTTATCTTCTGCCTGCGAAAAATAAAAGGTGCATTGATCAGGATATTTGGCTTTCAACAGATCATAAAAAGCACATAATTCCGGTGTGCGTGCTGCATAATGGAGTTCGAAGGTTTGTCCTTCGGCAGCCATATCTTCCATCATTGCCAGAAATGGAGTGATGCCGATTCCAGCTGCATAAAATGCATGATGCTTAGCTCGAAAGCTGAGAGGGAAGTTGTTTTTAGGGAAGCTGACTTCCAATCTGGAATCTATTGTTACATGATCATGCCAGAAAGCGGAAACTCCGCGTGACGCCTCATCACGCCGAATGGAAATAGCATATTTTTTACGGTCCCTTGGGTTGCTGATAAGGGAATATTCTCGCTCGATTATCGTATCCCCTACTGGCATGAAAGTGGTCAAATGCGAACCGCCAGTAAAAGCAGGCAATGGTTTTCCATCAACTGGAATCAATTCGAACTGTTTTACGAATGGAGTTTCTTGAATGATCTTGTTTACTTTCATTTGAATATTTCCTACTACCCGCATGATGATCAGCTCCCTACTTCTTCTTTTCCGATTGGGATGAATGGGTAACCAATATAACCTTCCCGTACGATTGAATAAAATGGTCCTATTTCAAGACTGGCTTTGCAATGGTCACATTCTGCAATCTCGGCTTCTTCTGCGATTTCCGACACTTCGAAACATTTCATGCAATATACATACCGCCGTTTAGGGCCGATAATCACCGTCTGGATCTCAGCTTCAGATAGACCAGCTTCCACCCCGAGCGAGAAGATCATTACGGCATTGTTCCAAGCTGCCGCAATATAAAATTGGGTGCCCATCTTTTGTGACAAGATGACTCTCTTAATCTCCTCTTTATCTTCCATTCCATTAATGGAAAGATATTCAACAGGCACTGTTCCTGCGATTTCAGAAGTGAAACTTTTCGCCTTTTCATATCCGGCTTGATCAGAAATGACGACAAACTTTCTTCGTTCATTCCGAGGAGTAAATTTATTTACGATCGTAATGGATTTATCAAA
The DNA here is from genome assembly GCF_054600815.1 of Peribacillus sp. N1. Lineage (NCBI taxonomy): Bacteria > Bacillati > Bacillota > Bacilli > Caryophanales > Bacillaceae > Peribacillus > Peribacillus sp. N1. Next base: position 1,406,040 of record NZ_BAAHZO010000001.1, read on the forward strand.
CAATACTGGACTATTGTACAAGGCCCTATCCTCCTACTTATTGTTTATCTTCGCTTTTTTGTTTTTCATCAATACTCCTCAAATATTCGACCGATTGCGAAAGAAACGGGGCAATTCCTTTGTATTCAGCCATAGGTTCCGGAATATCCTGCAGTACGCTATATGTCAGATCAAACCACTCCTGGCGCATTGTCAAATCCTCCAGCGGCAGGAACTGAGTATTCAATACGAATAGAATGGCGTTGCTTCGTGGCATGCGATAAAATTTTTGTTCTTCAACTCGCAAACGAACAAGTTTACCTGCATTTTCCGGTGTTATTTCAGAGCGCTGCGGTCCCCATACATCCATCGTTTCATAGTTGACATCCCAACGGTCCGCCATCAGGTTCCAGTTAATGCGTGTCCATGGCTTTCCTGGCTCGATGGATAATAAAAACTTACGAACGCGATCTGCTAGTTCATCACCTTTCCGTGATACGAATGGAACAGGTGCATGGATCTCATCAAAGGACATGCCTTTATTCCAGTTAGCCGAGAAGAGTGCAGCGTATGAAACTTGCCCCACTTCCAAGTAGAAATTACTATCGCGATGAACCATTAAAACAAAATCATTATGGAAATGGCGGCCTATATAATCAAGCGGCTCATTTGGAAGCGTGCTGGCATCGCCATATACGAATGAATCGGATTCCCCGAATATGTGGTTCTTGAAAGTCCAGTTGTCACCATCTTTAATGACCTCGAAATGCTCCGGATAGCGATCAGCTGCCATGTCAATCAGCATTTCCAACACTTCCCATTGCATTTCCATTGTGTGTGAAAAAGATTGAAACCTTATATGCGGCTGTTCTTGAAGGAGACGACGCTTCGTTTCCACTTGGAGTTTGTATTCTGGTGTAACTTCAATACAGTTAACGTTTGAGAGTTTTTTCAAGTCGTTTGAATAACGATAGTTACCTGAAGTGAATGGAAATGGGAATGTATCTAAATCTGTTGTTTTGAAATCTAAACTTTGTGTAAACATTGAACAATCTCCTCTCGTTCCCTAGATTCTTTAAAGTGAGTTTTTTTCTATTTAGCTTCCTTTAATTCCACGGATGGACGCTCCATGTCAACTTCATAACGGAAAATGTATTTAGATGAAACATAGTAGGTGACTAAAGCGACAAAGTATGTTGGAATTCCGGCAGCTGTATAAAGGAAAAAGCCACTTGCTTCAAAAGTCAATGGATTATAGAGTGCCCAGTAAACGGTCGTTCCGATAACCACCGTGAGAACGGCCGAAGGGTTAATGCCTTTCCAATAGGTATAAGAGCCTTGCGTGTCATACAAATCCCTTATTGAAATGCGTTGGCGCTTTACAAAGAAGTAATCTGCAACGACAATCCCGCCGAGAACAGCCATTATAAAAGAGATGACAGCAATGAATGAACCAAAGGCATCGTAGAACGTTGAGCTTAGAAGTAAGAATATAGTCGGTACGGTTGTACCCATCGCAATCATCCATGACTTTTTCGGGAATACAGTTTTAAAGCTGACAGCTTGTGAGTACATAAGGAATATGGCTGCACCGACATTCCCTACCGAAAGTAAAATCAAGCCAATGAAGCCGCCCCAACTTCCTGCGATGGAAAACATCCAGTCAGAAGGATTAAGAGAACCAGTGACTAATGCAGCAAGTGCCCCAACTAATGCGGCGATACAGACGATGATTCCATAGCTGTAAAATCCCGCTTTAAATGCTCCTCCTTCTGTTTTAGATAAACGGCTGTATTGGCCAAGGTACGGAAGCCATGAAAAGCCGAGACCAATGTTTAACTCCAGGGCTGTCGCGAATGAACGAGAACTCGTTTCAAATGGCTCAGAAGGAAGTATATGAGCCACTTCCGTGAACCCCTGTCCAAACAAGACTATTGCGAGCAGGCCAAACATGAGAACCATAAAAACTGGAACGGCTACTGCGGTATATTTTTGAATCGCTACCGGTCCCCTCACCGTTACAAGGAATGCACAGACGAAAAGCAAAATCGAGAAAAACGGCGCTCCCGTTGCTTGGCTTGAGAAAATCGCGGGCATGCCCATCCAATTAGCCGCCTCTGCTAACGCCTGGCCGGACATAAAAAGCGCGATGGAAATATAGCCGAGAGTTAAAATAAGAAAAACAAAGAAAAAGATATTCGATCCTAGATACCCAAGTGAACTTCGAAACCCTACAAAAGTGTCTATGCCATAACGCGCAAAATAAAGGGTAATGGGAACTATCAACAGCATAGGGAAGGCATTACCGAATAAAATCGCTGCAAGTGACTGCTTCGCGTCAAGCATCGTCCCTGTGTATCCACCAGTTAACAGCCCAAAAGATGAGAGGCCAATAACAACTTGAACTAAAATTAAATCCCGAAGGTTAAAAATCCGGTCATTTTTACTTGCCGGTAAGAACCCAAAGGCCACATCCTTTGAAATGGAGGAATTCTCTTTGCTCACACGCTTCTCTCCCAACTATAGAATAGTGATTGTATTACTTGGAATAAGGCTGATATAGTTCTGGGTGATCGAAACAACTACATTAGGCAAGTGAATAGATTAGGTAAGCGATGATTAAAATCATGAAAAAAATAGAACCTGCCGCATCACTCCATTTCATTTTGTCGATTTTCACGGCTTCATCCTGCTCATACGCATTGATCCGCTCATTCAAATCTGAATATAGATTTTTAATAAAGGGATCTTCTGAATTGATATTCTGTTGAAACTGATTCTCTTTATTCAAAATCGCTTCTCCCTCCTTTGCAATCATGCTTTCTGGTCCCTTCTCTTTACTTTATTGCAATAACCATGCCAATCAGAAAACACTATGCTAACAGGGTTTTCAAAAGGAAGAATATTCATTTTTGAAACTATTGAACAATTGTGAAATTTCTGTAATATAAAACTAGGAAGTTAAATGAAAGGCAGGTAGACATAAATGGATCACTTCACCTCTGCACTCTTGTCTATTTACGATCAGCTTATTGTGACAGATAAAAATGGCACAATACTGAAATCGACCGGAACAGGGAATACCTTATTCCATACAATCAAATCCGCCAATGTCGGAGGTTCCATCAAGGATGTTGAACAAGATTTATTTGCTACAAACTTTGCAGAAGAGATAATGGGCAAAAATGAAAAAAGATCCTTCATGCAGTCTTCATGGCAGGGGCCAGAGCTGCTGATGACTGCATACCCGATTGAATCCGGGGCATGGGTCTGGGCTTACAAAGAACTCATAGATTCTTATCCAGATACATCAAGGGGGCAATCGGGGCCTTTATTGGAATCGAAGAAGCCATCTTTTCCATTTGTGATCCGCAGTAAACCGATGCTTGATGTTCTGCATAAAATGCAAATGGTTTGTGATGTCAGCGCAACAGTCCTATTATTGGGGGAATCCGGTGTAGGAAAGGAAATAGCAGCCAGGGCCATACATAATATGGGTAATAGAAGTGACGGGCCATTTATACCTGTCAATTGCGGCGCCATCCCGGAAAACCTGATTGAAAGCGAACTGTTCGGATATGTAGAAGGGGCTTTTACCAGCGCTCGGAAAGACGGCGCCAAGGGAAAATTCACACTTGCCCATAAAGGTATCTTATTCTTGGATGAAGTGGGCGAATTACCGCTTAATGTTCAGGTAAAACTGCTTCGCGTCCTTCAGGAGCGCATTGTCACGCCAATTGGGAGCACGGCCTCACACCCTGTTGACATTCAAGTGATTGCCGCAACTAATAAATCGCTCGAAAAAATGGTAAAAAAAGGAGAATTCCGAGAAGACTTATATTATCGTCTTCATGTCGTGCCTATCCATCTTCCGCCGCTTAGGAATCGTGTAGATGAAATCCCTCACCTGGTTCAGTTTTTTCTACAAAAGTACAATACACTATACAATCGAAAGGTAGCTTTCACACCGGATGCAATCGACTTGCTATGTATCTATCAATGGCCCGGCAACGTGCGCGAGCTTGAAAATACAGTTGAAAGGCTTGTGATTACTAGCGGAATACCGGAAGTGGATGTTGCGTTGGTTAGAGAGGTGCTTCCTTTTAAAGGACCCAACAAACCCACTTCTCTACCTGTCATCGATTTTCTAATGCCTTTGCAGGAAGCAGTCGACCTTGTGGAAGAACAGCTGATCAATATGGCGATGGAACAATACAAATCATTAAAACTAGCGGCAAAAGTATTGGAAGTCAGCCAGCCGACGATGAGCAGGAAATATAAAAAATTACGTAATAAAATTGAAGAGGCAAGCTTTTCACCAGTGGATAAACGGGCCATTTTAGAAGAACAAATAAACCAGCGGCTTCGATCCATAGCTGTTGTAACCGCAGCTATCATTCCAGCTGAGGAGGTAATCAGTCTACAAAAAAATATGAACCGGCAAAATTCCTATTCCCAGAAATTAAAACAAAAACTTACCATGATTCAAGAAAAGGAAGGCGTAATTGAATGGGTCTTTATATTTATCATGACGGATGATGGACGTCTGATTCACCTCGTTGCCGACAAGGGCTTTGTAATTGAACCGGGGGAAGAATATATGGGTCCCCCGGAAATGGTTAATGTCGCTTACCAGGCGTTTAATGGTAAAGCGGGTGTTACTCCCATATACGAAGACAGGTACGGTGAGTGGAAAACAAGCTTTGCGCCAATCATTGATGATGATGGCACTATCGTAGGTATTGTCGGATGTGATTACAGCAAAGCCTATTTCAATTCGGAAATGCAGCGTCTCCGTAAGCAACTCAATATACATGTTTGATTTCGGAATGCAGTCATGCGGTGAGTCTATTAGACCAACTGAATACTAGGGTAAAAAAAGAAAAGCTGATTACAGGAGCCATCTAGAACGGGCTTCTGCAGTCAGCTTTTTCATTATTACCATATACATCATGAACGTTATGGAGGAATTAAAATGGCAGTAACGCCACCCATTTTTCGGTCTAACTGGTTTTCCCAAATTGACCACCCCTATATAGGCAATTTTATATGTTGTTCTTCCACTAAATATAAACTGTTAAGAGGATTTGGCAGAGCATATGGATACTCATTCAATGATTTAATGGAACAACCCAATGACTTATTCCTATTATACAAATGAGTGCTCATAAGCCTTATTGCCATGAAACCTATATAACTTTCTCTTTATTTTCTCTATTTTTCACCAAAAAATAAGCAGTAATCAAGGCAGTAATAGGAATTATCAGGGCTACACCTGTTCCAGCACAAAATATAGTGATCATTTCAGCACTAAATATTTTTGAGTTTACGATTTCCCCAACAGAATAGGATAAATCTTTAAACCATATAAGCAGTGCCAAATAGCCTCCAAAGAAAGCAAAAAATAGTGTATTCGTAGATGTACCTAAGATATCCCTTCCAATACTTAATCCAAATGCGAATAAATCTTTCTTACTAATGGATGGATGGTGAAGAAACATTTCTCGCATGGGAGATGAAATGGCCATGGCTGTATCGATAATCGCGCCAATAGTACTCATAATAATCACTGAAGCTCCAATTTTAACAAAATCTACTCCAATATAAAGGGAAAAGATGCTAAGCTCTTCTATTTCTTCTTCACCGAAACCTTGTATCATCGCATTTTCCGTCACAATGACAATAAAAAAGAGTACTATAACAATCGTGATAATAGTAGAAATGAATGCCGTTTTTGTTGTACTGTTCACTTCGTTAATAAAAAATAAATTAATATAACTAATCACCGTACATGCAATCAATGTTACGATATACGGATCATTATTTGGATTTGTCATAAAAATGATGGTAAAAAGTAACACACCAAAGTTTAGGAATAAAGCAAAAAATGAACGTGCCCCTTTTTTTCCGCCAATCAAGACCATCAATATTAATAGTACAAACGCTAGCAACAATAATACATTCATTGTCTTTCCCTCTTTCGATTAATGAAAAAAATAGAGACATATAGACCTATCGGAATAGTTAACACGATTCCAATACCACCAGCTAGGGCACGGGCTAATTCCAATGTAAGGTTCATGGAAAGGGTAAATCCCAATGCAGAAGCATTTTTCAAATACAAAATAATCATAGGTATTGAGCCACTTATATAGGCAAAAAACAAAATATTTGTCATGGTTCCCATAATGTCTTTTCCAATCTCTAATCCTGAAGTTTTAAGTGCTTTTACTGATATGTGGTTATTCTTTTCATACAACCCAAAAATCGAAGAAGACATGGTAATGGCTATATCCATTACGGCTCCTAAAGATCCGATAAATAACCCTGCCATAAACACCATTTTATAAGGACGAGTGATAAATTGCATCTCTTCATATCGAAGGCCATTTTCGGAAGTTACCCACATAACAAGATAAGTAATGAACAGCGATAAAAAAGTCCCTAACAGTGTCGCAATAATAGCTGCATATGTTTTTTCATTAAAACCGTTAACGAGTAAAAGGGAAAAGACCGTAAATAGAATGATACTTATACTGCATATCAATACCAAACCAATGTCTGATGAATTCAAATAAAAATCTAATGCATATGACAACAATATGGCATTGACTGCCAAACTTATAATTGAAAACAGGCCTTGCTTTTTTCCAACAATAAGTAATGTAAAGATAAAAACCCATGCTACAATCAACACAAATTTATCACGCTTTACGTCTTTTATGGTTCCAGTTAACTCTGAATTTTCTTCTGTCTTTGTATCAATCGAAACAAATAAATCATTTCCAACTCGATATTCTTGATCATAAGCTCCGGATGAGGAATATTCATTCTTTAAATGAATAAGTTTTCCTTTTTCTTCTCCATTTTGTATTTCGGCTATTATACTCTGGGTAAATAGTCGATCTTCATTTTGATACATATCATTCAATTCAGTTGTATTTTCCAGATTTGTTTTGATGACTTTGGCTATTGGAAGTTCATAGAATGAATAATTGTGATGAACAAAGAAAATAGAAGCGACAAAACAAAGTGCTATGACGGCGTACAAAGAAACATGCTTGTAACCCATTTTTTTAAATTTATTTACGATAACATTCAAAATAAAACCTCCAAATATCGGGTGGGCAAAAAAAGCAGGGAGTAGCCAGAATTGACTGACTCCACCCCGCCTTACTAGTATTTGATTTATTTATCTTATCATGAATAGATTTAGTATGCGAACAACGTCCGATCTACCTCCTTTACGCCTCCCCAGGTAAAACGCTAAGAAGAGATTGAGGTGACATCTCAGGAAAAACAAGCAGAGATCACATTGCGGATCATGAAGACACCCTTACCAGTAACAATCCGCTGACTCAAAACCCATTCACGCATTAATGGACATAGAATTTTACCAGAGATGTTTTGTCTTAACTCTTTTGTTGTCTACCCTTTGTTTTCCTTACATATTTACAAACCACCGCTTTGTGTATTATCAAATTAAATATTCTAGCGAGGTCTATATCTAAATATTTAATAATTTATTGTCACTTTTAGGCGTAGCGTCAGGAAAATGCAGATTTACATCGTTAAGGAAAATACCAATATAAAAAGCCCAATTTCTCACCATTTAAATTGAGGAATTGGGCTTCTTATAATGAGCCTGATGCTGAAAAACATTGAATACTTCAGTTGTTAAATGCTTAACTTGTAATACGGTTCACCGTACCTCACAGAACTGCGTTTTTTCTCCAATTTAACATAGTACTTCAACATTAAATCCTCCGGGCGCTTCTACGTAGAAAGTATATCTGTGTAAGTGTTGTGGGAGTTTTACCTTGTATCCATCATCTTTCAACCGCTTATTGATCCTGTTAACTTGTCTTCATTTTCTTGTATGAATCCAACATGAAATGTCTTGGGGTATTGTACATCGCTTCCTTTCATTAGAGTCAATATGGAGCCATCATCATCTTTCATTGCAGCGAACCCATCTCCTCGACTTCCTGCACATGTTAGTCCAAAATATGTTTCTAAAAACTCACGTGAAGCTATAACATCATTAACAGTTAAATTTAAATGATTGATTTTCATTACTTCCCCCAATTTTGGTATTATTGTTTTCTCTCGGTAAAAAAGTTAATTTTCCACTGGATCGTTGTGATGTTGTTAGTCACTTTGTAATCGGACTTGTTATTTCTCCCTCCCTATTTTGTAAGGTATTCCTTCTTTTTAGTGAAAATGACAGTATCATCTTTCCGATTCTGTAAATAATCATCCAAGTTACCGCAATTACAAGATTAAAAAAAGGCCAGCCAGTAAAAACTGGCTAGCCTTCGGTCAACTCAATTACAATATTTTTTCATTTTCAAAGTTAGTGTTTGACTCTACTTTCTTAGCCAATTTAAATTTATAGAATAATATACAGGCTACCAAAAATCCTATTCCATAAAACAGTCCAACTCGTTGAGTAGGGTCAAAGGCAAGGAATACTAGAATCAGTAAACAAAAGCCTAAACAGAATAACGGGACAAATGGGTAAAATGGTACTATGTATTGTAAATCTTCCGTTTTACCACCCGCTTTTATAAACTTCCTTCTAAACATATATTGCGATAAAGCAATTCCCATCCAAGAAATCGTGACGGAAATTCCAGCTATGGACATTAGTATCACGAACACAGTATCCGCCGCAATGAAGCTGGTCAATAACGATAGAAGCGAAAAGCATATCGTAAAAAGAAGGGCATTCAATGGCACTTTCCTTTTGGACAATAGACCAAACATCTTAGGTGCCATTCCATCATGGGCCATCGACCAAAGCAAACGCGTGGAAGCATACAGACATGAATTCCCTACAGAAAGAATGGCTGTCAAAATAATGAAATTCATGATACTTGCTGCATAAGGTATCCCCGCTATCTTCATTAAAGTTACAAAAGGGCTTTCCAATAAGCCTAATTCCGAAGAAGGGAATATGGCGGAAAGGATGATAATGGACGAAATGTAAAAAACAATGATTCTAACTAGTACGTTTCGAATGGCTTTAGGGATGTTCTCTTCAGGTTTTTCACTTTCCCCTGCCGCTATTCCTATTAGTTCTGAGCCTTGATAAGAAAATATCACATTCATCATTGTCACAAAGATAATTGTAATGCCTCCTGCTGGAAAAAGACCAGAAGGTGCCAAATTCTCAAAGAATGGGGTTGGACGATCAGATAAAGAGACAAAACCAAAGATGCCAGCGATTCCAATCAAGATAAACAAAATCACTGCAACGATTTTTATTCCAGCGAACCAATATTCCGCCTCTGCAAAACCTCTTGTCGTTAATGCATTCAATGTAAATAATAGCACTATGAACACAGCACACCAAATCCAGGTAGGACTATGGGGGAACCATTGTTTCATCAATATTCCTGCTGCCGTAAACTCAACTCCTGCAGTTGCTGCTGAGCCTACGAAATACATCCATCCTAGAGAGAAACCAGCGGAAGGCCCAATATATTCGGCAGCATATTTTTGGAATGAACCTGTAACCGGCATATGAACGGCTAGCTCGCCAAGGCAGACCATGACCATATACAAAATAAGACCGCCGGCTAGATAACCGATCAGGGCTCCTCCTGCCCCCGCTTGGTTAATTGTATAGCCAGCATTTAAAAAAAGGCCTGTACCAATTACGCCGCCAAGTGAAAGCATAAATAAATGGCGTCTTTTCATTGAGCGTTGCAGCTGATCATTATTCTCCAGTCCATACCCCATAAAATCACGTCCTTATCTTATCTATTAGCCTATTCCTTCTCCCAAACCATCTTAGAACCTCAATGAGAGACAACTAAGGCCGCCATCTTGTTTTTGAAATTCAGTCATCTCCACTTCAATCACTGTGTATCCCAAATCTTCAATTTTTTTCTTTGTACCATCAAACCCTTTCGGGACAATAACGCAGTCGTTCATTCTGACGCAGTTACCCGAATATTCTTCTTCCTCTTTTACGATGATTTGATTAAAGCTAGAAAAAGCCTCGTGATTAATGAATTCCCCGGCCACTAATAAATTATTGTCTCCCAGGTAATTGACACCCGTTTTTAAATGAAAGAATTCCTTAAGGGGAATGATGGTCGTATCATAACCATACTTACCCATGATATCTTTGAACTGCAGAGCACCTGCTTCATTCGTTCTGGTTGAAAGGCCAACATAGAAGTGATTTTCAACTTGCATTACATCTCCGCCATCTAGCATACCTGGTGATTGAATATATTCGATTGTTTCATAAAAGTCCTTCAAAACTTCTTTCATTTCAATAATTTCACCATTTCGGCTATCTGCACCAGGATTGGTTACAAGTGCACATTTTGGGGTCAACACTGCGGTATCTTCTACAAACGTAGAATCAGGGTATCTTTCATCCGATTCGAGAACGGTCACTTTCACATCGCAGCGTTTTAATGCTTCTACATAAGCCTCGTGTTGTATAAGCGCTTTTTCATAATCCGGGTTTCCTAAATCCGATGTTGTTAAGCCATTTACAAAACTTTTTCCAATCTTTCTTACAATCGCGTGATTAAACATATATTTTCCTCCTAAATAGGTAGTTTATCTTTTTAAAATGTGGAATACCTTTTTGCTCCTGCCGTACTTTAAATGGAGTTTCTTTTATTCCTGAAGCGGAATTATAAAAATATAGGAATGATAGAGAGAAGAGACAACCAAATTCCTCTCTTAAACTATAACGGGTGCCTCTTCTTAGCCCATGCTTTCTCAATTATTTTAATGACTGCACAATTTATCCGCTATTCCTACAAAATAGATTACACCGTACCCTAAAGCCTTCTCATCGATTTTAAATTTAGGATGGTGTAGAGGATAAGCTTTTCCAAACTCATTATTATGGACGCCTAGAAACTGCATGGAAGATGGAACGATTTCGGAAAAAGCCGAAAAATCTTCTGTTCCAAACATGGGATCATCAACCTTGATGATGTTATTCTCTTCAAAAATACCTTCCATGACCGTTCTTGAAATATCAACAGCAGCTTTATCATTTACCACAGCTGGATACCCTAAATACCAAGTAATTTCACATTTTGCCCCATGCGCTTCCGAAATCCCCTTAACGATTTGCTCAAGATGCTCCCTTGCTTTCACTCGGCTATCCGAGTCTAAGGAACGAATGGTACCACCGATTTCCGCATATTCAGGTATGACATTGAGCGCACTTCCGGAATGGAACTGAGTGACTGAAATGACTGGTGTCCTAAGTGCTGAAATTTTTCTGGAAACGATATGTTGAATATTCGTCGTAATTTCTGCACCAATGATCAGCGGATCTACCGTTAATTCCGGAGTCGATGCATGACCGCCCTGACCAATGATTTTAATTTCAAAATCATCGGCTGCAGCACAGAATACCCCTTCCCTTAAACATATAGTTCCTGTTCGTTCATAAGGAGTAACATGCAGTGCAAAGGCATAATCCACTCCTTCCATTACCCCTTTTTTCACCAACTCCTGAGCTCCACCAGGCAGTACCTCTTCTGCATGTTGGAAAATAAACCTGATTTCTCCATCAATCGAATCTTTTTTTCCGGAGAGGACTTTAGCAGCACCTAATAACATCGCAGCATGTGCATCATGTCCGCATGCATGCATAACTCCAGGATTTTTTGATTTGAATTTAATTTCTGCTTCCTCTTCAATCGGGAGAGCATCAATATCTGCACGAAAAGATATGGTATTCGATTTTCGGGAAGATTTTTTAGTTCCTTTAAGAACCGCTAAAACGCTCGTTTCGGTTGGTCTCGTCACTTCCAATCCTGAAAAGGTTTTTAATTTCCTGTAGATAAATTCAGAAGTCTGGTGCTCCTGATATGAGAGCTCCGGATTTTCGTGAAAATGTCGTCTCCATGAAATCACTTCATCCACAACCGTCTCCTGTATTGTCTTCATCATAAACGCCTCCTTTTAGTGCCAATATTCAGATTTTTCAGTTCTTTAAAAAGGGCCATACTGTATGCTTTGAGCAATGATCAAAAAGATAATCGCTATCGCAAACTGAATCAGAAGATATGGAAACACCCATTTTACCCATTTCGTAAATGATATGCCTGCCACTGCCAATCCAGCCAATAGCACTCCAGAAGTCGGAAATATCATATTCGAAATCCCATCCCCTAATTGGAAAGCTAATACTGCCGTTTGTCTTGTAACACCCATTAAATCCGCTAATGGAGCCATGATTGGCATCGTCAATGCAGCTTGCCCACTTCCGGATGGAACAATGAAGTTAAGAAATAATTGGACAATGAACATTCCGATTGCATTTATCGCGGGAGGAAGTTGTTCAACCAATCCAGCAGCATAATATAAAATGGTATCCAACAATCCGCCACTTGTAATGATGACCAGGATTGTCTGCGCAACTCCTATTATCAATGCCCCAGAAACCATATCGCCTGCTCCTGAAATAAAACCATTAGCCATCTTGGATGGAGTTAAGCCTCCAATTATGCCCATAATGATCCCGCTTAATAAAAACAATCCGCCAATTTCACTTATATACCATCCTAATTTAATAACTCCGTATATTAATAGGATGAAATTCACCAATAAAATAATTAAAGCTGCGCTATGTCTTTTACTTATCCTAAAGTTTTTATCAAAATGTGCATGATCTTCACGCCTGAATTTCCCATACTCCCCCAGTTCAGGGTTTCTTTTAACCTTCATTGCATGGAAATAGATGTACAATACTGTAACGATATAAAACACTGCAAGAAGAGCGATTCGCAATCCCATTCCCGAATACATGGGCAGTTCTGCAATGCTTTGGGCAACTCCTACATTAAAAGGGTTCGTAATGCCCGAAATGAATCCAGTCGCCAATGTCCCAAGCATGACGATCGCAAAACCCGTAAGTGCATCAAAGCCTAATGCAATCGTCATCGGAACAATGATTGCGATATAAACTAATGCATCTTCAGCAGATCCGATCAGTGTCCCTAATGAAGCGAAGATCAATACCATCAACGGAATGAGCAATTTCACTTTTGTTCCGAATCGGACAGCCACAAACTTAATGAAAGAATCCAGTGCTCCAGTTGCCTGCATAATTCCCAATGCCCCGCCAAACAAAAAGACGAATAAGATAATTGATGCTCCTTCAATCATCCCTGCGTGAATGCTGCTGAACATTTCCAATAATCCCACTGGTGTTGATTCAATGAATTCAAATGAAGTTGGATCGACTACACTTCGGCCATCCTTTTCAATTCTTTCATATTGGCCTGCAGGCAAGATATAGGTTAAAACCGTCACGATTACAATTACGATAAACATTAAGACAAAGGGATTAATCCCTTTTTCCGGTAACTCCGTTAGTTGGTTAAGTGGCTTATTATTCTGATTAAGCGGCTCGGAAGTGATTTGACCATTAGGCAGGTCATTCATATAAATACCCCCAGTTAAAGTTTTATACTACTAATCCAGTTTTCCTGTCGGACCATCACTTCTCAACCAAACACTTAAACATACTCTTTATTAACTTCTCCAGCATAACGGGCGTATGGACGAAGGCACTATCGATGTGAAGGCGCTCAGTACGCTGGTGGGCATCCTTGCCGAACGGCCCCACATTAAGTACGGGTGCCTGAAGCCTTTGCATATCAGCAAAAGGAATGCTGTAAGTATCGCCCCAGACCGGTGTATTTTTTTCAAAAGCCGTCCAGCCATCAGACTCATCAGTATATTGAACATAGCTTAAATCGCAAATGCCATTAAAATAATGAATTTGGCTGACTTCTTCATCAAGCAATCTAGCAGTTTCCTTCATTAATTTCACAGATTCCATGATAAGCGGATCATCGGACGTATTGACGGCTGGATAATATGGCGGTGCGAACAGCAATACGATGGCAGGTGAAAGCTCCTGACATTGTATCATCAATTTTTCTGCGATCCTAAATGATTTTTCCCGCTCATCCAAATCCATGTTTCCTTTAACTTCACTTTTTATTTGCTCAACAAAACTGCCGCCAAATTTGTCCTCGGCATATGAAAGTAACTTTTCGTAGCGCAATACTTGTACTTCACCTACACCTTCAATATGTTCTCGCAGACAAAGAGCTTTATAAGATTCATTGCATTTTATCGCTGCTTCGTTTGCAACCTGCTCGAATAAATCCATTATTTCTGCAGCTGTCCTTTTCATAATGAACACATTATATAGCGCTGCTGCACGATAGGGTGTCTGTGTTGAATATTGTAGTTTCAGATCTTTTTGCTGAAGCGATACTGGTAAAGGTGTTTCCTCGCCAAGATCACTTTCCTGAAAAAGAGTGTTCCACTCCATGAGCTGCGTAAGGAATGAGGCTATATAGTTAGCCGTTATGCCCTTTAATGGCTCACCCACATGAGTTTCTTTCCCATAAAAAAGGGCAGCGGGCATGATTTTCCCCAAAGTTCCGGAATAAATATAATGTCTATTATCGCCTGGCTTCTGTGAAAAGGAAGGTTCACTATTAAAAAACATTTTATAGGAAAGGTCATATTTATCACGTAAAGACACAAGTTCTTTAACTGCAGCCCTCATTCCCGCAGAATTCACTTCCTCATCAGGAACGGTTAACAGCAGGAGATTGATCGGCCATTTTTCAACGCTTGCCTTTTCGATGATAGCCATATGAAGGGCAAGCCCCATTTTCATATCCATTGTTCCTCTACCAAACAAGTACTTTCCTGATTCAAGATCAATGCGCGCTTCTTCCGGTAGATCATCTTTTCGGTCATGAAGTTTTTTTGTGAGCTCCTCCGGCTGAAATGCAAGAGTCTCAAGGTCACCGTATTCTTCAGTATGAACCGTATCAAAATGGCTGATTAATACAATGGTCTCCTTGCTATCGGGATGTTTATAAAAGGCATTGACAAAGTTCCTCCCTAAATCAGCCTCGTGAAGCGATAAGTACGCCGGATTCCTTTTAAAATATTCAAGCTCCCTCAATTTCTCTTGAACCTTATAAGGGAACACTCGCTCCCCTGGTGTAAGAGTACGGCTTTCCCAGCTAACAAGTTCACATAACAAAGCACGAAGCGTTTCTGGAGTACCCCATAGTAATTGACTCATTTCAATCCCCCTTCATCAATATTTGTACGAACCACCGGGCAGGTTAAACAAGTTGGACCGCCAGTGCCTTTGTAACTGATTTCAGTTCCTTTGTATTCATAAACCGTTGCTCCGGCATCAAGAAGCTGTTGCTTCGTGTAAGCGTTACCAGAAGATATAACGCAAACCCGCGGAGCGATGGCAAGCACATTACAGCCCAAGTTCAAGTACTCATCAACCGGCACTTCGATAAGCTGAATGCCTCGTTCAATAAGCAGTTTTCTGAAAAAGACAGGCATAAGGCGGGAATGAACTACGGCTAAATCATGGTCGACAAGGCTGATGAAAGACATTAGATGGAGACACTCTCCCTCTCCTTGATCATGCGGCAGCTGAACTACGATGAAATCATCCACAAGATGTGAGGTCATTTCCTTTAATTGCCGAATGGCTTCTGCGTTTGTACGATAACCATGTCCGACAACCAGGGTTTTATCATCAAGCCAAATGATATCACCGCCATCCGCGACCGCATCACCCGTTAAATACCCAATAATCGGGATGTTCTTTTCCTTGCAAAATTCCTTGTATACATTAGCTTCAGGCTGCCTCAATTCTTTCCCTGACTTTAAAATAATGGCCCCTTGGCTTGTGAATTTGATTGGGTCATGCGCATATAAGGAGTCAATCCCGACTACCGAAGATGCTGGCAAATAATCGATGTTTGGAACATATTTCTCCAAAATGGAAATAAATTCACCATACTCGGTTAGAGCTTCGTTAAAATCTGGCTCTTCCGCAAAGTTGAAGTTCCGCCATGCTTGGCTTAAATGCTCTTGACTAATAAAAGCTTCTTTCGGATGTTTTACAATGACACGTTCCAATGGTTTGTACATGGACGAACAATAAGTCACTGCCTCTCCCTCCTTTTCCGCATATCGGAAAACGTTTCCGCTAATAGGAATATTTTCTTTTATTATAAAATTAGTTTTGGTATAATGTCAATATGTTTTAAATATTCAAATAAATCAACGTTTTATACAACTTGGAATGAAAGATAGGTGGTTTGTTTATGCAATCGATCGACCGTGCCATGAACGTTATAAAGGTGCTGGTTTCCAATTCATCGGAAAACTGGCTGTCAATTACGGAACTTTCTCAAGAGTGTGATCTTCCTGTCAGCTCCATGCATCGTTTGTTAAAAGCGATGTCCTCGCATGGGTTAATCCAACAGGACGGGCAAACCAAACAATATGGTTTGGGGAATATTTGGCTCGAATACGGTTTACGTATGTATGACAAAATGGATTACATCAGCCAAATAAGGCCTGAACTGGAAAGACTGATGAACAATGTGGAGGAAAGCGTCTATCTTAGCCAGCCAATCGGAATGGAATCACTTGTTATCGAACGAATCGACAGTGAAAAAAGCCAAATCCGGGTTTATGACCAGCTTGGCTCACGAGTTCCTATGCATATTGGGGCAGCCAATAAAGCGATGCTCGCCTATATGCCATATAAACAAGCGAAAAAAATTGTAGATGCTCTTCTGCCAACTCAAGAAAGAGCAGCTTTTTGGGATATATTGCAAGAGACTAAAATGAAGGGGCATGGAATCAGTCACAGTGAAAGAACAGAGGGAACATGTTCTGTTGCCGTGCCGATATTGAACCATTTTGGGGAAGTTCATGGTGCGGTGAGCATAGGTTTTGTCAGCTTTAACCTGACAGAAGAAAGACTTGATTTCCTCATTAAGAATGTGATGGAAACTGGCAATCGGGTTTCTGCAAAATTGGGGTATAGGGGACAATGAATAAGCGGGCAGTGGTGGATTATCGGATAAGCCAAAAAAAGAAGATGAATCATTTCATCTTCTTTTCGTTTTTATATTAATCGCTGCCGGTCACGAATAAATCTTCCCTGAAATAGGCAAGGACCTCGCCGGCCACAACAGGTTCTCCCTCCAATACCTCTAATGATTCTATCTTTCCGCTGACACCAATATCAATGATTTCCACACAGCCATCTGCCTTCTTAATCTGAAATAATTGTTCCCATTCATAAAACCTGGAATTTTTGGATATTGATATTTTTTCAATCCTGCCTTCACAAGGGCTTAGAATCACATCAACGTACATTTAAATCATTCCTTCCTTCAGTATTCTTCAAAATGAAATGGGGTTTGTAACACTAACCTGAGAAAGTTTTGGAACTCAGGTATATCTTCTTGTTCAATGCCCAGGGTCGGAGCCCAGTACTGATCTAAATTAATATCATTGGCACAAAGCAGGATCATTCTTCCGCTTTGCATGGAAGTCACCATTGCTTTACCGAAAAACTGGCCCGAATATACAATGGTCACATCATATCTATAATCTTGTGACAATAAGCAGTAATGATGAATAGCCTGGTTTTCTTTATTCTCGGAAAGAATATCAAAATTCAACGGATTGCCTCCTTTCTTGTAAGCCCTAATTCGTTCAGAACCTGATCCAACCCCGAAGCTGGGATGCTTCAGCTATTTTGCGGATTCCTTCAATATAAGCCGCAACTTTCATGTTCACGGAATATTTTTGTGAAGTATGGTAGACATTCAAAAAGCTGGCCGTTATCTTTTCCTTCAATCGTTCATCCACAAGCTCTTCCGTCCAGTAATAGCCTTGGTTGTTCTGGCACCATTCAAAATACGAGACTATCACCCCTCCTGAATTCGCCAAAATATCCGGAACTAGCACTATACCTTTATCATCAAGAATCTTGATTGCTTCCTTTGTGGTCGGACCATTTGCTGCTTCAATCAGGATTTCACATTTTAATCGTATTGCATTATCTTTATTCACCACTCCGCTGATGGCTGCAGGAATCAGCACATCACACTCTTTTTCCAATAATTCTTGATTGGATAACGAATCTTTGTATAAGTTCGAAACGACCCCAAACGAGTCCCTGTTCTCCAAAAGGTAAGGAATGTCCAGGCCATTCGGATCATATAAACCTCCAAGCTCATCCGCTATTCCGACAACCTTAGCCCCCATTTCATGTAAATACATGGCCAAATGACTGCCAACATTACCGAATCCCTGAATGATTACCCGCATGCCTTCAATAGGAATCCCCTTTAAATCACATATCATTTGAAGTGTGTATAATACTCCTTTGGAAGTGGCCTTTTCCCTGCCCTTCGATCCCCCTAACCTCAGAGGCTTTCCTGTAATGAAGCCGGGTGAATCGAATTCCCTGATGTGATCGTATTCATCCAGCATCCAGGCCATGATTTGTGAATTCGTATACATATCAGGTGCCGGGATATCTTTTGTAGGTCCCACTATTTGACTTACTGCCCTGACATACCCTCTGCTTAATCTTTCAAGCTCAGATGAACTCATCTGTCTGGGATCACACACAATGCCGCCTTTCGCACCTCCATATGGAAGATCTGTTATTCCGCATTTCAAGCTCATCCACCCGGCCAATGCTTTAACTTCTTCGGGAGTGACATCCGGGTGAAACCGAATCCCCCCTTTAGTTGGACCGGCTGCATCATTATGTTGAGCCCGATACCCTTGAAACATCCTTGTCTCCCCATTATCCATTTGAATAGGAATACAGACTTCCAGAAAACGCATTGGCGCTTTTAGAAAATCAAAAACCTGATCTGGATAGTTCAAAACATGAATCGCTTCTTTTAAGATATCCTGGAATTCTTGCAGTGGATTATCCAATTGACGTTTTTCAATTACCTTAATTTTCTCTGTCATTTTAGCACCTCACTTATATTCTTATAACTTATTAAGCAACTTTCATGCCAGCTTTGAGGATATTATGTGGATAGCAATATACCGCCATTTCCCAATCATCAGCATCATCATGCAATCATCAGGAAATATGTATTAATTCATAAGCAATTCAGATTTGCATATATAAACAGTAATGATTAAATACATAAAAAAAGCATCCTTTTTAGGTTGCGTCAGATTGTAGACAAACTCGATTTTCATCGAGTTTGTCTACAGTCATTTAATGGGTTGTACAATTTGAACATTGCCTCCAGGCACTCGCTCCTATCAAATTTGTTTTAAAATTTAGATAGAACTCCTTTTTTACAAACTGGATATCGAAGCGATTTTTACCACATTCTTAAAACAAAACCATTGGTTATCCTTTATTTATTTTTACTGTTTTATATGATGAAAACTCGCTGGATTGAAGAAATTTGCGACACTCCTGCCGAATAGTGGCTAGCCGAGACCCGGGAGACGCTTACTTTAGCTGCCATGAATTTAAAGAAGATTTCCAACTGACAGGCAAGGGACGAAAATGGTTGCGGTCATCTATTCTCTATACCTGCTTCAAATCCTATTAAAAAATCAAAAAGGTTTCGGAATGAAACCATTCCGAAACCTTTTTGTCTATAAACTGAAGCATCCTTATCGGATGCGTTTTTTCTTGGAAAATCCTATAGCTGAATTTCTTCAACTTGGTATTGGGGCGGAGCTTTCCGGAATGCCTTTGTGATATATAATAGATAACAAAAACCAATAATGAACCAACTTGTCCCCATTATTAGGGAACTTGTCTCAAGGTTGATCCAAAGAATGCCAATTGCTATAGCACCAATTAAAGGCATGATTAAGTATTGAATACACCCCTTTATCGTTCGATGCTTCTTTTCCCGAATGATAAAATGGCTGATCACTGACAGATTTACAAAGGTAAATGCCATTAAAGCACCAAAGTTGATCAGTGACGTTGCTGTCACTAAATCAAAGAATAAAGCCGACATTGAAATGACTCCAACTATGAGTACATTAATCGCTGGTGTCTTCCACTTAGGATGAATAAATCCAAACCATTTTTCCGGAAACACTTTATCACGGCCCATAACATACAAAAGACGGGACACGCTGGCATGTGATGCTAGTCCCGAGGCTAGCGTATTGACGAAAGTCGTACAAAGAAAAATGGATTGAAATAGCTTCCCGCCTACATAAAGGGCGATTTCCGGTAATGCAGCATCCGGTTCCTTAAAACGGGATATATCCGGAAAAAAGAGCTGAATAAAGAAAGATGCGGTAATGAAGATGATTCCACCCCAAAGTGCAGTTAAAAATATCGCTTTTGGTATCGTTTTTTTCGGATCCGGCGTTTCCTCAGATAGTGTCGTTACCGCATCGAATCCCAAAAAGGAAAAACAAAGGATTGTGGCCCCGGTTATTATGGCCGAGAAATCCATTCCTTCATTTACGAAAGGGATTATTGTAAACACTTCTCCTGTACCTTCTCCATTATTCAAGCCTTTGACAACAAGAATGATGAACACTGCCATGATGGCAATCTGAATTAAAACAAAAAGCGCATTAAAGTTTGCAAGTACATTGACGCTCCTGAGATTGAGAATGGTGACGATTGCTACGAACAATAATACCCAAATCCATGTAGGAACACCTGGAAATAATGCTGTCAGATAAATTTTGGTTAACAATGCATTTACCATAGGTAAAAACAAATAGTCTAACAACGAAGACCATCCTACCAAGAATCCTAAATGCGGGTTTATTGCCTTTTGTGTATAAGTGTAGGCAGAACCTGCAGCAGGAAAAACCTTTACAAGTTTTCCATAGCTGGCAGCTGTAAAAAGCATCCCCACCAATGCAACGATATAGGCAGTCGGCACATGGCCGCCCGTAATCCCAGATACAATGCCGAATGTATCAAATACGACCATGGGGGTCATATATGCTAACCCCATCATAACGATTTGCCATAACTTCAGTGATCTTTTCAATGTAACCTCATTCTCCACCTATCATTCCTCCTTGAAACCGCTTTCAAACTAGTGGGTTCATTTTCTTAACTAGATAAATCTCCATGCCTCCCTCTTTTTTAAAAGTTTTACCTATATACCTAAATGCAATTTCTGTGCCACATGATTTCTGTTTACTTCGACAAACGAAAAACGCCTAAAATGCTACTTAATTCCTGTATTTTTAATCGAAAAAGATTGATTCATAGAAATGAAGTCTTTCAGCATCTCTTCCATCGGCGATTCAATCTCCCATAAATTATTCGCCTTTGCATATTCCAAGCACATGTTACCTGGTTAGAAACCGCAAGAAATCACTGCCTGTGACTTGGCATGGTAATTGCATAAATACCTATATGAGTTTCAAAACCTATTAAGTTATAAGAAAATGGAGGAATAGAAAAATGAAATATCCTTTATCACCTGATGTTCAACCAGAGTTTTGTACCACAGGGTCATTTATGCGCTTACCTTCTACAAGAGAAAATGCCAAATTGGCAGTGGTAGGTATGCCTTTTGATACAGCTGCTTCATTCAGGGTAGGAGCCCGTTTTGCTCCACAGGCAGTCCGCCAAGCATCCATGACGTTGTTTCCTTATCATCCCATTCACAAGGTATTTCCGTTTGACGAATGTAATGCAATTGATATTGGGGATGTTTCGGTGATTCCCCATAATATACATCGAAGCTATGAGTTAATTGAAAAGGCCATGTCAGACTTGATGAAAAACGGGATCATTCCAATAGGAATCGGAGGAGATCATTCAGTAACATTGGCTAATCTAAGAGCAGCCGCAAAAATACACGGTCCTGTTGCACTTCTTCATTTTGATTCACATACAGATACCTGGGATACTTATTATGAAGAAAAATACTGGCATGGTTCGCCGTTTATCCGTGCATATGAGGAAGGTTTGCTCCAAACGGATAAAGTTTTCCAGATTGGCATCAGAGGTACGCTCAATCATCCAGGAGATTTAGATTCCAGTACAGATCTAGGCTACAATGTGATAACAACGCCCGAGCTGAAGAAGAGAGGAATCGAAGATGTCGTGAAGGAAGTCAAGAAAACCATTGGGGATACACCATGTTTCTTGACCTTTGATATTGATTTTGTTGATCCATCCTGCGCTCCTGGAACTGGCACATTGGAGGTCGGCGGTCTAAATAGCTTTGAAACCCTAGAGATGATACGCTCTCTGCAAGGGTTCAACTTTATTGGGTTCGACCTGGTGGAAGTCCTCCCGCCGTATGATCCAACACAAATTACTTCACTATTGGCAGCCACCATCATTCATGACTTTGCCAGTTTAGTAGCCTTACAACTAAAAGAAGAACAAAAAAAGGAGAATTCAACCGAAAAAAGCTTATAGGAGCAAACACCCACTATTAACGTAGGGACAAATCAGGTACAAACTGTAATCGTTCAAAAGGCATCTGCTTTTAGTGAAAGCAGATGCCTTTTTTCTATGTAATCTTTTATCTTGTCCTGCTATTTCCACTATAAATCATTTCATATAGTCTGATGAACAAGTTCAAGCTACTAGGGTGTAGGAAAATAAAAAAACACATCCCATCTGAAAGAATGGAATGTGTCTTCATTTTATTCGTCCGATTCTAACCCGGGACGATTGGATTGTGTTGGCAGAGTGTCCCAAAAGCTTGCATCAACCGTTTCAATTGAATCATCGGCAATAGCTCTGACAGCTGCATCCAAAGTGGTTACCGTTTGCTTTATTAGATAGCCATTACTTTTTTGTCCAAGCGCTACTGACTCGACATTGTGGTCCGACATACCTCGCATCTCAAAAAGAAGTGTAGCAATATCATAGCGAACGGCTGCACCATTACGGCCTATATTTTCTCCAGAACCGCCATCATACCTACCAATATGCCCCCAACCAGTTGGTTCAATGGAGTTATATACAACAGCACCCAGTTTTTTTGAGGCTTCTAACACTTCAGGCTTTACGTTTGCGTTTGTAGGATAAAGAATTGAACCTGAAACAAGTTCACCGTCCGTTTCGCTTAGCGTCCCTTGATGATGTAAATCTATCATGTAGTCTATATCGTATTTCGCAAATACATTTTCGTGTAAAGCCTTTACCTCTACTTGCATGTTATCAGTTTTTTTATCATGCTCACGGTTCAAGTCGATCCCATTTGCATTTGCCCGTGTTAGATGCCGATCACCTTTTGCTAAATAGTCATCAAGAGGGAAATTAACATCTCCCATGGCCCCATCTGCGTTTAACATGGGAATGATCAGTATATTAACATTTTCCAAAATACCTTTAGTCTTGTTCGTGCCTAGATGTTTAATGAATTCGAGTGCACCCTCAGTAGTCAGTTGTTCATTTCCATGCTGTTGAGTCAAAAATAGTATAGTAGGATTCTTAGGATTTGAGATGTACTTCGCTAGGTAAATATCCCTCCCTTTTACCGTTTCCCCGATTACTTCCAGTGCCAGCCTTTCTTGTTTTGCATCCTGCGTTTTAAGATAGCTTACAAGGCTTTCATATGTATGAAGATTTGAAGTTGTAACTTGTCCATTTCCAGCACTGGGGCCATTTCCAACCGCTCCGACTGGTAGCGCAACAGCTGTTACTGCGCTTAAGGTCATTAAACTAGATAATGAAACTGATAGAACCTTCTTTTTAAAATTCAATAAAAACCCTCCTTATAAAATATAATAATCAGAAAAATAACTATTAATAATATTCTGACATTTTTACTACTTTATGTTAATAGTGAAAAATAACTATGTTTCCAAATAGTTTTCTTCTACACAATATAACTTGAAGGAATTACTTCTGCAAAGGCGATATTCAAATGTTCCCGATGAAGAAAAACCAGGCGGACACCCGTCTGGTTACTTCAATCTAGGCTGGAAGTTGATACACTCACCAAATATTTATTATTGCCTGCCCTCCGTCAATGGAATTGACTCGTATTGTTCCGGATTGATTTTATATACAGATCCATCAGTAACTCCATCAATAATTCCATATAACCCTCTTTCAACTGCTTTAATGAGCATGCCTTTTTTCTTTTGGCCAAAGGACTGTGTTTGGCCTCTAACTTCAAAGAGCACTGTCCCACTTCCATTTAAAGCAAAGGCTCCTAAAGCCGTTCCAGGAAGGTTTTGGTTTTGCGGATATAAGGATATATTTCCATATGGAGAATTACCTTGTTCTTTCATAGCATTATATACCGCTACATTCAATTGTCTGGAAAAATCATAATTATAGTTTTTTGCATATTTGGCATAATCTTGTCCTGAAGGCGAGCTTGGATCTGGAACAAATTGAGCGGAAATCGAGTATGTGACTAAATCATCCGTTCCATCAACTTCATAATAGGGAGCTTGGTGATGCAAGTCCACAAAAATCTCCACCTTTCCGTATTGCTTCAGTAGAGACTTGTAAACATCACGTGTTGTTTGTGATTCAGGTGTTATGAACCAGCCAGGGGTGGATGATTTTCCAGGGAAGTCTTTAGCTTGGGGAATATAATTCAAATCAGGATTAAAGTCACGATTGACATCGAAACCAGGTTTGGACTCATAATCGAATGATTCATTTTTGTATGTATAATAGTTCCAAGATGGATTCGCTCCTGCTAACTGTGGAAACTGTTCCACGACCTCTGCCCAGGTCATATCATTTCCCCGACGGTTCAATTCAGCAGCATCCGGATTCATTTTAGGCAAAGCGACCAGGGTAATTTCTTTACGAATTTTCTCTGCTTCAGGAGAGTTGGTCCCCAAAAACTTCAAGATATTCAAGATGGCATCCGTACCGGTTTTCTCATTTCCATGAATCTCACTTTGAATTAAAACGACTTTGTCGCCAGTTCCCACGGTTGCTTTATAGATTTCTCTATTTCTATTGGAATATCCAGCTACATCCACTTTTACTTTACCTTGGCTATCACTCTCAATTTGTTCTAGCTTTTTTCCTAGTTCAGCATGATCTGTGAAACCTGAAACCGAATAAGTTTGTTGAATGGGTGTTCCCGGGGCTGTTTCATTAGCTGCAAATGTTGGTGCCGCAATACTCGCCGATAAAATGGCAACTCCCAGAGTTGAAATAACTTTCCTGTTTTTCATATTACAATAATCACTCTCCCTCAAATTATTTTTCTATCTCATTATACAAAATGGGAAAGTAGAAATTTGTTGGAATTTGATGTCGTATTATGGCTATTTTATGATTTGGGCATCTGCTTTAAGTTCACGCAAAAAAAAACGTGACATTTTTATCGAGGATTGTTGTTCGCGGTCTGTCGAATTGATGATTTGTACTATAACATCACATTACGTTATAATTAGAGGAAAAATACGAGAAAGGGGAAAATATGAAACTCAACACTAATAGTTCTACGCCATTATACATGCAATTAAAGCAATCTATCATCGAAGATATAAACAAAGGTATTTACTCTTCTGGCGAAAGATTGCCAACCGAAACAGATTTATGCGACATATATGGAGTAAGTCGCATTACTGTAAGAAAAGCGGTTTTGGATCTGGTGGAAGAGGGGCTGCTAATACGCCAACAGGGAAAGGGAACGTTTGTCCAATACCCTAAAGTAAAAAGAGAATTATTTGCTGTAAATGGGCATGCTGAATATATGTCAGAATTAGGGAAGATACCTCAAACTAAAATCCTTTCATTTGGAATACTGCCTGCACCGGCTAATATTTCCAAATCCTTGGAGATTACTCCTGAAAGTGATGTTCTTGAATTACAACGGATCTTATACTATGATAATCAACCTCTCACCTTAGAAATTTCACATTATTCCTTAAAGATCCTGCCAAATTTAAATCAACATGTCCATAACTCTGTTTCCATGTATGATATCATAAAGCATAAATATAATATAACTCCTGTTCATAACACGAAACTTTTAAATATGGTATTGGCAAATGCAGATGAAGCAAAATATTTAGAATGCGAAGTGGGAGATCCCCTTTTCAAAGTGGAGAAAGTGGCATATGACGGTAAGAAGCAGCCTATCCATTCATCCTTCCTATATTATCCTGCTAATCGCGTGACCTTTACGATTGATAGTTCAATATCGCAAGAAAAAGGTAACGAATCCCCCTCCTAATCCGGGATCTCGTTACCTTTATTCATCGATGCATCATTTTAAACCATCATATGATCTGGATTATATACTTTGCCATACCCAAAAGCACCATAATCCTGACAGGTTTGGGAGGCGACTAATGCTCCTTTCTGTAAAGCTTTATATACATCTTGTCCTTGAACGTACGATGAGAGAAAACCAGCAATAAAGGAATCTCCCGCCCCCAACGTATCTACAACTTTGGTTTGGATAATGGCTTGTTCATATATTTGATTTTCAGTCGATAAAAGTGCCCCCTTTTCCCCACGAGTAACACATATCACCTTTGTGCCAAACGAATGAACCTTTTGAATAAGTGCGTTGCACTCTGCCTCGTTTAAATTGCTTCCGGAAAAAAATGCATAATTCACAAACGGACAAACCTTTTGTAAATAGTGATCCTCTTGATTTGTCGAAAAATCAAAAGAAATTTCAATGAATTGGCTTAATATTGGAAGGTTATTCTCTATTCGGCTATATACACTTGTATGAAGAAGGTCGTGTTGCCGAATATAATCCAAATCCTTGTCATTCAGTACGATCCCCAATCTGGATTGAATTCCCCCTTTATTCGAACCAATAAAAATTCGGTCCCCGTCCTTATCCAACGCGACGACTGCCATACCATTCTCTCCTACTGCTTGTCTTACTCTACTAATCTCTATCTTTTCCTTTTGCAATGCCTCTAACACATGGTCTGCTGCCCCGTCATTTCCTACAATGCCAATATATGAAGATTGCTCATCATTTAAACGATTGCACAATACTGCCACGTTTAATGAATTGCCGCCAGGATATATCTTTCCTTGATCTTTATAAAAATCTACTACGTTATCGCCAATTCCAATTAATTTCATACCTGTTCCCCCTGTTATCATTTTACACTTCCACTAGCAATTCCACGGATAAAGTACTTCTGCATGAATAAAAATAAAATGACGATAGGTGCCGCTGAAATCGTTAATCCAGAAAGTAACACTCCCCAATCGGTTTGCAGTGCATCCCGAAATTGCATTAAACCGGCAGGTATCGTACGTAAACTATCATCATCTATAAAGATGATCGCGAACATGAATTCATTCCATGTATAGTAAGCTGTTAAAATTGTCGTTGTTAATAAAATAGGCTTACTCATAGGGATGAAAATTCTAAAAAGGATTCCAAGGTTTGTGCATCCATCCAACCGGGCAGCCTCTTCAAGTTCTTTCGGAATGGACAGGAAGTAGGCCCGAATCAACAAGATGGTTAGCGGAATTCTGTATGCTACATAAGGTAAGATTAATGCCCAATGGGTGTTATATATACCTAGCTTCTGAATTATATTATACAAAGGGATCAGGCTTACTTGGGGAGATAGCATCAACCCCCCTAAGCATATGACCAAAATGAAAGCCTTTCCACGAAAATCAAAGCGAGATAATCCGTAGGCACCTAATGCACTTACTAATACCGTTAGAATACATGTCAAACCAGTAACCATGACACTATTTAAAAAGTAGGAAGAAATCCCACTATTCCAGGCTGTTACATAATTTTCAAACAGCCATGTATGAGGAAGGGACCAACTATGGTTAAAAATTTCCTCTGTGCTTTTAAAAGAACTGATGACCATCCATAATAAGGGATAGGCTACAACAAGAAAGTATGCGATTAAACCTGCATAGACTAGTGCTA
Source organism: Peribacillus sp. N1 (assembly GCF_054600815.1). Lineage (NCBI taxonomy): Bacteria > Bacillati > Bacillota > Bacilli > Caryophanales > Bacillaceae > Peribacillus > Peribacillus sp. N1. The sequence continues at coordinate 1,433,720 of NZ_BAAHZO010000001.1, forward strand.
CTCTCATATTATAGTCTTTTCTTTTCCTTGCATATTTTAGATTTTTAACAACTAATTCCGGTACTCTGATCGTTGATTTAGGCATCTCCATTATTAGTCCCCCTTTCCTGTTTTAAATATTTTAATTTGAACAAGAGAAATAAGTAACGTAATAATTAGGATAACCGTTGCAATGGCTGAAGCATATCCCATCATATCTTTTGAAAAAGCCGTTTTATATAAATAGGTACTTAGGACTTCCGAAGAAGTTCCCGGACCCCCTCCGGTTAAGATATATGGCTCATTAAACACTGTAAAAGCACCTGTCAGTGTTAAGATTACGGCTACAAATGTCATTTCCTTCGTTTCTGGAACCGTAATGTGAAAAAACGTTTTTATTTTATTCGCTCCATCAATTTCAGCTGCCTCATATAGCTCAGGTGAAATTTTTTGAATGGATACGATATATAACATGGCTATATAACCAATCGATTGCCACTGTGAGACAGCAATGACTGCATAGATTGCCGTATCACCATCGCCCAACCATGGCAGTGCTAAATTATTCAATCCAATCGTTTTAAGAAACTGATTTAACAACCCCACTTCCGGGTTGTAAAAAAATGAAAACAGCAACGCTATGACTGTCATTGAAACGACGACTGGTAAGAAATAGACTGTACGAAAGATGGGTGAAAATTTACGGATCAATTTATCTTCTAAAACAGCTGCAACAATTAACCCTCCAAATACTTGGAAAACAATTGAAATGACTGCATAAAGAATATTATTTTTTAAAGCTTCATAAAATACGGGATCTTCAAACAAAGTAAAGTAGTTGTCCAACCCTACAAATGCTTTATTTGGTGAAAAAGTACTCCAATTATACAGACTGTCGCCAATATTCTGGAAAATGGGGATATAAACTAGCAGTAAAAAAACTAAGGCTGGAAGAAGATATAGATAAGGTACAAATTTATCGAGTTTTATCATTAAAAGATCACTCCCTTAATAAAACGGAAAAATGATTTCCCTTATTTTCCCGCTTCGATTCTAACAGTATCGGCAGCTTTTTGAACATCACGCATGATTTGTTTAGGTGTTTTATCTCCATTTAACATCATTTGTGCTCCTGTTAAATAAGCATCTGCAATACGCGCATCAATACTCATGTCAAACCATGGAGCCATTTCATTGGCCTTCAATATGCTTTGAACCGCTTCAAGCTGTTCCGGGGAAGAATTATTTTCATTCACTGTACCTTCAACTGCACTATACTTGCCCACATCAGTGACTAGTTTCTCTCCCATCTGTTTAGTGGTTAAAAACTTTAAAAACTCCATCGCCTCTTTAGGATGCTTTGTCTTGGAAGAAATCATAAAGCCCTCAGGAGAACCCGTTAGATTTGTTTGATTGCCTTTTCCGTCTTCTACTTCAGGAAAGTTAAACATTCCAAGTTCAAACTTAGTGGGTCCAAATAGCTTGATTTCTGCCGATTCAGCATAAATCATGGGTGCCTTACCGTTTGAAAATTGCTGCCTAGCATATTCGTGATCTATTGAATTCGTATTCTCATTAAAATAAGGTAATAACTCTTGGAATTTTTCAAGCGCTTTTATGTAGTCGTCATCCTTGAATTTTCCGGTTTTTCGATTATAATCCATTGTCAGCACTTCCGGTCTAACAAGGCGTTGATTCAATGTGCCCAAATAATGTGAAATTGTCCAAGTGTCTTGACTGCCGAATTGAATGGCTGTGTAGTTATTCTTTTTTAACACTTTTAACACGTCGATTAATTCATTCCAGGTTTTAGGCGGGTTTATGTTCAATTTTTCGAAGACATCCTTGTTATAGAAAAACATTTTCCCATCCATTGTTACGGGGACACCATACACCTTATTATTAAATGTATACGGTTTGACTTGGGATGGAACGAGTTGAGAAGACCATTCCGGATCGTTTTCATAATAAGAAGTTAAATCCAAAGCTTTATTCCCTCGCACAAACTGACTGGCAAATTCATCACTCCATGAGAAATAAACATCAGGTGGATTATTTGTACCAGTCATTACTTTAATTTTGTCTTTATACGAATCATTTAGCACTGCTTCGGTTTTAATATTGATATCGGGGTTTTGTTTTTCAAATTCTTTTACAACTTCATTAAAGTAAGTTTTTTCAGGTTCCTTTGGCCACCTATGGAAAAATGTTAAGGTAGTTTTTCCAACATCTGATTCTGAAGATGTTTTTTCACCAGAACATCCCCCTAGCATTAAAGATAAACTTAAAAATGATGCGATTATAAGTTTTGTTTTTCTCATGAATACCCTCCTTATTATAAATGCTTTTATCATCAGGAAATTATACTATAATGTTATAAAACATTATAGTATAATTCGTAAAAAATATACAGAATATTAAGTTTTCTTCAATTATTAGTATTCTACTTTCCACATATAACGCCTCTTGCTTAAAGGATGATTACGCGCTTCCGCTAATTCTTCTGCATATTGACGCAATACACGATTTAAGATAAGCGGCGCAATATACCCTTTTACTTCTTCATCGATACCATCAAGATCATACTGTTTTGCATCTAGCACCGTTAGCTTTTTGCCATAACGCTGAGAAAAAGATAAAGCTCTTTCTTCTAATGGTCTTGTTTCATCCAATCCCAATAGAATGATGAACGGTACATTTTCGTCAAAAATTTCGAATGGTCCATGGAAGTACTCGCCCGCATGAATGGCATGTGAGTGTATCCATTGCATTTCCATTAAGATACAAATACTGAAAGAATAGGCTGTCCCGTAGTTGGAACCGCTTGCCATTGTATAGATAACAGGTTCTTTTGCATGGGATTGGGCGAATACTCTTGCATTAGAAGCTTCTTGCTCCAGGGCTTTTTCATACACTGGCTGTAAATTCTCTAAACTTGATACTAGTTTTCCAAACTTCTCATTATTTTCCGCTAAATGAAGTACACCAAAAACTAGTTGATATAAAACACTCAGGTTTGTATCAAAGGCGTTTACACCGTTACCCCATTCATATTTAATGAAAAGGTCCGCATTTTGGGCTAATGGTGATCCTGGTTCGTTCGTTAATGCCACAGTAAACGCACCTTTACTTTTTGCAAACTTAGCCGCTTCTGCCGTTTCGGGAGTTGTTCCAGACATAGAGCATAAAATTACTAAAGATTCCTTCCCTAGTTGTTGTGGATTACGATGTATAAACTCATTTGAACTATATAGATCGGATGTTATATTTTCAGCTTCACGATCCAGTATATACTTAGCTGAATACATGATGGCAGAAGATCCCCCGCATGCTACAAAATAAATATTGTTAATTTTCCTACCCTTTAATTGATCCAATACTGTTTTTACATTACTTTTTACATTAATAACCGATTTACTCATTTTCCCACTCCTTTAATATTTGATATACAACATTATGTAATGTTATATATTGTTATATTAAATCATAAGTTTTATATAGTCAATGTATTTGTCAGAATATTTCATTTATTACTTTCTTGGCAAATTTATATTTACAGATGTAATAAACGTCCACTTGAACATCAATGTGATACACTTCTTACTTTTTTCTGATTTTCCCAACCATTAATAATAACAATGGCAGAATAAAACAAATCGTTAAGGATAATGGTGTCCAGGCTGTAGCCATAAAGTTTTGATAATGCACGATATCGGGATGCGAAAAGATGGTAAAAGTGAGAATTAGAAAAGCTAATGGGAATAGAAGAATTTTGTAATTTTTTAATCCTAGCAATTGAGCTATTCCTAAAGCGAGTCCATAAAAGCATATGGTCAACTTAAAATACTCTGTAAAAACCCAAATGAAGGCCACAATGACCTCGACCCTTTCAAAAAAATTACCGATGCTTATCCTCATCCCCAATTCATAAGAAGGATAGGTCAATCTTGCTGTATTATCAGCACCCAATACGAGGATACTGAAAATGATCACTAAGAAAAGAGCGCCGCCACCTAACAAAGCTCCTAAATAAAAGTTTTTCTTCACTTTAGTCTTTTCGTTTACATATGGAGTGATCATTAAAAAGAAAACAAGCTGAACATAAGGCAGTGCTAAAGAGTGATATGATCCCCCCATTATCGGTTTCATGCCTTCTTCAAATATAGGTTGCAAATTTTCGATATTGATATCCGGGATAAGAAATACGAATAATATGAAAAGCAGCAGTACAAGCCAAGGAAAAAAGATTAATGCAGTCCGGCAGATAACTTCCAATCCTAGCCGTGCACCAAATAAGCTTGTTAATATAAACAAGATCATTATCATTTCCATAGGTGTCTCAACCAGGACCTGAGTTGAAAAAAAATTCCCAATTTCACTAAGTAACGCTGAAGAAAGGTAATATAAATAAAATAAGAATAGGATTCCAGATATCTTCCCGATCCATTTCCCAAATATTTTTTCATTAACTTCTATATAAGTCATGGATGGGTAAAGTGATGCGAGCCGGGTAAATAAGAAAACGAAACATAAACCGATGAGAGTAGCTAAGATATAGGCAATCCAGCCATCCTGTTTTGCTAAAGAGACAAGTACGGAAGGTAAAGTAAGTATCGCTCCTCCTATGGTGAATATGATGACCATTATTAGAAATTCACCAGAGCTGATTTTTCCTTTTTCGAGCATATTCGATACCTCCCTAGGATAAAATACGATCCATGAAATGAGCGAGTGGACTATATATTTTCGTTATCCAGTCTATAGGAGTGGGAATGGTAACATCCTTGATAATTAAAATACTCAACGTCATGCCAACTAAAAGCAATAAAATGAAAATGACAATTTCCTTCCAGCATTTCTTTTTGATAAGGGGTGGTATTTCGAAAAATGAAATAATAGCTCCAGTACACACTGTTCCAATAATTGCCCACATTGATCTTTACTCCTCGATTTCTTTTTGAAAGGATTCTGATATGGTGCCTAAATTGCGAATCTTTGCTTTAACGGTTACATTCACGTCCAATTTTGCGAATTCCTGATCCCAATTTCCTTCTAAACGTTTCCATGCTTTAGGATCGGTTCTATGAATTTCGTCACCAAAACCGAAGATGTCACTTTGATACTTCTCTTGAAGCGTTTTTATCGATCCTTCTATTTTATCCTTAATGTCTTTTGCGTATCTTTTATTCAATTCTTCGATTTTTTCGGGTTTAGTTAAATCAATTGTGCATTCTACTTCACCTATACTCCCTTCTGACGTGACATTTATATCAATTTTCGGATTTCCTTTTTCCATTTTTCCCTTGATTTTCGTTTTTGTACTTGTCGTGTTGACCGTAATTTGGTCACCTTCACATGGAATATTTACCGCGGTGGACTTAACATGATCCGTAATGTAACTAACACCTTTACTGTCGTTCCTGTTTAACCAGCCGACAAGTTTATCCTTCTTGAATACTCCAAGATAATCCAAACGCAAGCCGGATTTCGGAGAGATATTTTGTGCATTCGTAACATTGCTTCCTGCTTCGGGATCACCATAAACGAAAATCCCCGTTAGCATGGCCTGTCTGCCCTTGCTGACGATACTGCTGACCAGCTCATCCAAAGTGACCGTCCTTGTCGGTGCCCACCTTCTCTCTGAATTTTCCAAGGCATCAAAAACTTTATTTGCCGGTATTTTTTCAAGGGCCGTTTGCACATTAAGCGTTTCATAAGCAGTTGCACCCTTCGCAACGGTCATATAGAAATCCGAACGCAACTCCTTTTGCCGGGAAAGGACATCCAGAGGCTTTGCAATTCCCGCCCTGGCCATTTCCTCACCAAAGACTATTTCACGAAGATGTGCGACATATAACCTCCTTGGTACATCAGTTGATAGGCTTCTAATTGCTTCAGCAATGGTTGCACCGCTTTTCCTGAAGGTTACAACTTCCGTGCGGCCGGACCGGGCATCACCTGCCAGCTCACTCGAATTTAGAACTTGGACGGTTACAAGATACCCATCTTCTTTTTTATCAATTCCCATGGCAGTAACGATGGCAAGTTCGTTCAACTCAATGCTGCTCCAACAGCCTGATAAACAAATTATAGGTAGCATTAAAAATACCTTTAGCATTTTTTTCATAGTGAACCCTCATAATCTCATCATTTTATCTAGGTGGTTTAGGAGAACTTACTTCTCCTCTGTCTGTATCATTTTTACTGATCAACCGAGGCCGCTTTAATAATGACCAATGCGGCATACGAATGATATTGTCTTTTTGATCTTGTAAAATGAATGGTGCATTTGGAGCCAAATATGGTAAACCAAAAGATCGTATGCTATTTAAATGCAGGACCATCACGATCAGCCCTAAAATGATTCCGTATAACCCAAATGTAGCGGCAAGGATCATAAACAAGAATCGAAGCATCCGAAAAGCCATGGCCATACTATTGGCTGGGAACACAAAGCTGCAGATGGCTGTTAAGGACACGATGATAACCATTGTTGCTGAAACGAACCCTGCTTCGACAGCAGCCTGTCCAATAACTAATGCACCCACGATGGAAATGGATGAACCAATTGCCCTAGGCATCCTCACACCTGCCTCACGCAAGATTTCAAATACTACCTCCATAAGCATCGCCTCTACAAAAGCTGGAAAAGGAACACCCTCTCGCTGTGAGGCTAGACTTATGAGTAAAGGAGTAGGAAGCATTTCTTGATGAAAGGTCGAGACAGCGATATAAAGTGACGGTGTAAGCAAAGCAAGGAAAAAGGATAAATACCGTAATACTCGAATTAATGTTGCAATGTCTGCCCGTTGATAATAGTCTTCACTGGACTGGAAAAAATGCACCATCAATGCTGGAACGATAAGGACAAACGGAGTTCCGTCAATTAGTATCGCAATCCTTCCTTCTAAAATGGCAGCGGCTACAGCATCAGGTCGTTCCGTATTATAAACGGTTGGAAAAGGAGTGTATACTTCATCCTGAATAAGCTCTTCAATGTAACCACTCTCAAGAATCGCATCTATATTGATTCTATTTAAACGGCTTTGCAATTCTGAAACCGTTTTATCATCGGCAACACCTTTTAAATACATAATCGCTACGTCTGTTTGCGTTTTTTCTCCAATCTGTTTTGTTTCAAGCCATAGGTTAGGATCTTTTATTCTCCGTCGTATTAAAGCAGTATTTGTTCGCAGCGTTTCAGTGAACCCATCCTTTGGTCCTCTGACTACTGTTTGGGAGGAAGGTTCCTGAACTCCGCGATCGGCCCAATCTCTTGATCCGAGTGCCATTCCTTTTGGGGAGCCGTCAATCAATAACATCGTGTCTCCCGATAAGACATGGTTAAAAAGCTTTTGAAAATCATTTATTTCCACTATCCCCCCGACAGGAAGAATATGTGATTTTATCATTTCAAAACAGTCAGTGTGATTAAGGAGCGCAACGTCCAACTCCGAATTCCGAATTTCAACCATCAAAGTGTCGAGGATGAAATCTTGGATGGAAGCTGAATCCGTTAATCCATCTGTATAAACGACGCCTAATTTAATTTGCCCATTTTTACCTGCTTGAAAATCCCTTATAACTATGTCTGAACTATTTCCTACCGTTTTCTTAATATGGTCTAAGTTAAATTGAAGGTCAGAAGAGATAAGTTTTGTTTCATGTTTCTTTGAGTCTTTACTTCGGTTTTGGGCTTGAACCGGATTTTGGTTGTGATTATTAGTTTTGCTGGAGTTTGGATGTTCGCTTTGCTTTGGGTCTGCTTCTTGTTTTTTACTTTTCACTGATTGTTTATCTTCAATTAATTTCCTCAATGGGATAGGAACTCGAGATTTCAATGCTAACCCCCTCATAACCAAAAGCCTGTTAAAATTATGTTTTCACCTTGGCTGCAATTATATCCATCTAAGTAAAATAAATTACAATTAATTTTCAAGCGCAAAATTCAATTAAAGGTTGCTGAAGATGCCTCGGATATTAACCTTTTTGGACCTGTTTTTTCCAAAAAAATTGAATTACATTAACCACTTCCGTCTTCACTGCAAACTCGGAAGCAACTTCTCTTTTGGAGTCAGTTCAGTAGATATAACATTAAAAATGGATTTTCTTTGACAACCCGATGTAGGTTTCCGATGAAAATGCTTTAAGGTAATTTTGTATATTAATTGTGTTTTATTGATCTAAAACTTTCTTGCTGAAGCACAACTAATGAAATTTATTGGAAGTTATGTTTAAAAGTATCCTATGAGTAAATGCATAGATTGCCAATATTCGCATAATCTATTATCATTTTCGAGGCAACGATTTTAACTTATGCTTGTTGGACTAAAGTAGTATGAAGTTGGCTGGTTTAGGGGCACGAAAAAATATAAATGAAGAAAAACCCTGCAGAGATATCTCCACAGAGTTTCTATAAGAAGCTTTTAACTAATTTTTTGGTGCAGGCACCTTGCCTTTGAAAAGGCTAATGGCGACGAACTATATATGGTAACAAGGCTCCGAATTCAAGATTCCAATGTAATATATTCAGCTCCCTGGTCTTTTGCCCAATTATGTATATAACTTAGCAGATTATATCCAAGGCCACTAGGACGATGATTTACATCAGTAACCAAATCTTGTACATAAACATAGCGCTCATTATGTGAATCTTCACGCCAGCTAATACCTGCTAACGCTACGATGCTCGTATCATGATATAAAGCAAATAACTTTTTACCCTCCATACGCATATCATTTAATAATTCTAGATATTCCTTAAAAGTCAAATCAGTACGCAATTGACTTAATATAGGATAAGCCTGTAAGAATTGATGTTCTACAGTTAACTCTACTATATTTTCTACTGGTATTTTCATTCTAAAGTTCCCCTACCTTTTTTACTTTAATGGATTCGCCTTCCGGATTAAATTTCTGACATATAACCAAGGGCAAACTAAACATCAAATAAATGTTTCAATAATTGTGTGTCTAACAGTTTCCCATTCTTCTCCTTTCTCCATATTTATTAGAAATACACACATAGATATACACATAAATAATATGCAAGAATCGCGCCAACTCAAATCTATTACAAATCAAAATATTGTTGCATTTTCCCTTAATTGACGTAACGAAGCAGGTTAATCGGAAAATCTCACCAAATGATATTTGATGAAAAATTAGGAAGTTAAATCCAATATTCAGTTCCTAAAAAATTATGATGTGGGGGAATTTAAATACTTTCGCTTGGACCAATAAGAGAAGCTGCATAATGAAAGTGGGACAAGTAAAATTATTCTGCTATGTTTTTTCCAGTAATTTACCCATCACGCGTTTTTAAATTATTTTCCTATGTGTTTGACAATTGTATATTTTGTCTCGGATTAACGGCCATATAACTTTAGATAAGGAGGTTTACACATATTTCAAATACAGATTGTTTATTTTTGATTTTGATTCCGGAATAAGAAATAAGAATAATATAAAAAGCAGCAAAATCGAGCCTGAATAATGAAATGGCAATGGATTGTCGAAGTAAAGCCATGACGATTCAAGTTATTCCGTGTGAATAACTTGAACATGAATAGCCAAAACTAAGGGGTATTAAGTAGGAAGGAACAAACATTAAGGTGAAAAATAATGCCTGGTAGTTTCAAAATTTCATCACATCAATTGATGATTTTTATCCTTTTGTATTCGGTAGGAACGGTTATTTTACATACTCCTTCTCCTTTAGCTGGTTTTGCAAAGCAGGATGCGTGGCTTGCTGCATTATTTGGGACAGGAATCGCATTAATTTTTGTATGGTTCTACATCAGGGTTGGTAATTTATATCCTGATCTCCCTTTAGATCAAATAAATGAAAAGGTTTTTGGTAATTTAGTCGGAAAGATGATCAATTTCACATTTTTTATCTGGTCTTTTTCAACTGCTGCCGAGACTATTTATTATGTGGGGAATTTCATTGAAACTTTTTGGATGCCAGATACCCCACTTGCAGCATTGAATTTATTGTTAGCTGCAGTTGTGATCTTGACAGTTCGCCTTGGTATTGAAACTTTTACACGCACGTTGGAAATATTCTTCATACCCGTATTAATATTACTGACTATTTTTTTGGTATCCATCATTCCTCAAGCCAATATCCAAAACATTCAGCCAGTATTTGAAAATGGAGCCAAACCTGTCATACGGGGGACACTTTTTTTCATCAGCGTGTTCACGCTGTCTCCTGTTATGTTTTTAATGATTTTCCCTTCAAAAGTCAATGATAGTAAAAAAGGGGGTAAAGCCTTTTATATTGGCACATTGATCGGTGGAATCATTTTAATTCTAGTTATCATGCTGGATATTTTGGTTCTTGGAACCGATAACACGGCAAGAAATATCGCTCCAAGTTATACGATGGCAAAAAAAATAAATGTAGGGAATTTCCTAATGCGGATCGAAGCTATAATTGCCACAATTTGGATCTTTACAACCTATACCAGGACGGTTATGTATTTTTATGTTTCGGTTGTTGTATTTTCAAACATATTCAATATAAAAGATTATCGTCCATTTACTACGGCTTTAGGGATGATAATGGTTTTTTATTCATTGATTGTTTTTCCGACGGTCCCTTCATCCGGGGAATTCAATAAAAATATATGGTTATTCCATGCAGCGACTTTTGGTCTGGTCATGCCTTTATTATTATTTATCACGGCTAAATTTAAAAATATCATTAAAAAGCACCATGGCACCAACAATGATAATATCCATAACGGTTAAAAAGAACATTACAAAAATATTCCAGAAGTCCTAATTTACCGGGTAATGAATATTTATGAATGAGGTGAGTATATTGAAACATAAAATAATCATCATTTTTAGTGTTGTTTTTATAGCGTTCATGACTGGTTTACTCATCTTTTACCTCATAAAAGATGATTCTTCCCGATGGATGGTAGCTCTTGGAGGAATATTGGTAAGTGCCCTGCCCATTATATTATTGTTTGTAAAAAATAATCCTTTTAACATTCCAATCATAATCGGTTACTATGTTTTTATTTTCTGTACGACATTTTTAGGGTCCATCGCAAATTTTTATGTGGATTTTAAATGGTGGGACTCTGGCCTTCACTTCTACAAAGGCATTTTCGTGGCCTTTGTTGGAATTGCTCTTTATAAACAATTCATTCCTCAAAAAGCGAGAAAAGATGTTTCAAGGTGGGTCACCTTTCTTTTTGCTCTCTCACTTTCAACCATCGCCACTGTCCTTTGGGAGATATATGAGTTCGTAGGAGATCTCACTTTTACTCATACCATGCAACGAGGCGGTAATAAAGACACCATGTACGATATAATTTTCGGTCTTACTGGCGGCCTGCTTATCTCCATTTATTCTATTTTACAAAAATCAAAATTATAATTTATTGAGGTAATCATATGAATCGTAAGCTAGTTATTTCTATAAGTTCAGTGTATGTACTTTTCATGGCAGCTTTATCTATTTTTTACTATACAGACGATGAAAATTTTAAATCACTGGTTTCGATAGGCGGTGTGGTATGTGGAGCAATTCCCCTTTTATTGGCCCTATTTACCAAGCTTCAATTCAATCTGCCAATTATCATTTCCTATTTAATCTTCTTATTCGGTTCACAATATTTAGGATCTATTTTAGGCTGGTATGGACTGGGATGGTGGGATACACTCTTACATTTACTAAGCGGTTCCCTTCTAGCTTTTACGGGAATTGCTTTATATGAACGATTGATATACAGAAATGCAGGCAAAGATATATCCCCTTGGTTTGTCTTTTTGTTTACCCTCTCCTTCTCAGCACTTGGTGGTGTCATTTGGGAGATTTACGAATTTAGTTCTGATCAATTATTCGGAATGACACTGCAAGGTGGGGGAAATAAAGATACAATGATAGATTTAATCGCAGATACTGTTGGGGGGCTTATCATTGCAGTGTGGGCCGGAGTGCGGACAAAGATTAAGTTAAAGAAAACATAAAAAAACGTTCCAGTTGATTTCATAAACGCGCTCCCTTTCCGCCGACTGTCTGCCAAGGGGTTGGGGATAACGATATCCCTTTTGTAGACAAACTGAAACGACCATCTTATCGATGGTCGTTTTTATGTTCATTTAAATATGATGGAAATTATTTTTTCCGTCGTCATCGCACTATCCACCACATATGTTCCAGGTCGTAAACCGTTGGCCTTGCCTTTCTTTTCAACCGCGTCAGAAAACTCATTGGCATTTTTAATGACCTTTGCCCTTTGTAGGTTTTTACCCACATCGATGCTGGTCGAGCCTTTAGACACAGTAAGAACTGTACGGTATATGATTTTTTCTGTTGGTTCTTTTACCGCTTCTTTTTCCGCTTCCGCTTTATCTTTAATCGACTGTGCTTCAGCAATCTGATCTTCCCATTCTTTTTCTGAATGTATGACATACCCTTCTGAAGCCAGAGACTCTTTCATTTCATCTTCTGATAGTTTCTCTGATGTGCCGGTCGCTTCTCCTGGACCAAAGAAGTACACTGCACCGCATAAACCTGCTGCAACAACAAGGCCTCCGGCAAAGCTGCGCATTGATTTAGATGTCATTGGCCACATTTCTCCTTTCATTCTTCGTTTTTATGTAAGGAGTAAGCATGCTTTCAATTTCATCTTCCGGCTGTTTTGTCTTTAGTGCGATGCTTTCAAATGAGTAGCCTCGCTTATGTAGGTCGAGTACTTCACGCAACAAGTTCCGCTTTTCGGAAGTCATTGCTAGAACGCCTGCCTCTTGCACCGTAATTTCAGCATCTATCTCGATGTTCCTGATTTTTTCCTGTAATACATTCATTTCATCTCCAAAAGTGATAGCAAGCTGTTCCAATTGACTGTCCACTTTTGCAGAATCCTTTTTAATAAACGATAAAATGAACAGTAATACTGCTGCAGCAAACAAAATGATCAGAGCCCATTCCATCATTTTATGTCCCTCCTTAATCTTTGAATCTAATATCTCGCTTTCTAATTATATATGGATTTGTGCCAAAACTCGATTTAAAAGTACTAAATACCACAATAGTCACGTATTTATGACAAAAAAAGGCGCGGCAAGGCCATCCATAACTAATAATAAGCAAAAAACGAAAAATATAACTTCCATTTGAGGACCATTTTACCATAATCCATTCATCATTAATACCATTGTTAGTATATTAAGGCAACATACTGCAATACCGCTGTCTAACTGGGTTATCAAAGTATACATGGCATTCTTATTCACATCACTGCTGTACTTTTCCCTTTATAAGAGTCCAAGGGTTATATTAAATGACAAACACGTTACCAAACGATAAGATATATATTATTAGGTTCCTTTTCCTGTTTCATTGAATAAGTACGATTTCTCAGTGCCATTTTTGAACAATATTAAGGAGGATACAATGAATATTAAAATAAATAATATACCGAGTTTCATGCAAGCCGAAATCGAACAACTTCAATCAAAATTATCCCCCTTGTTGAAGAAAAATATGAAATACGGTTTTTTTTCGACGGTGATGATAGGCTTTTCCGTCATTAATCTTTTTTTCCTTTTATTTAAGAACGAATCTTTACCCATCTCGAAAATTGCACTCGGAATCTATGCATTGGTGGGAGCTGTAGGATTTGCCTTATTAAAAGAAAACAAACACAACCAAAAAGAAATAGTGAAAATTAGTCAACAATATATGTTGGATAGAATCAAAAAAAGCAGCTATTTAACAGATGCCAGAAAAAGTAACTACTTTAAAAGAGTAAATGAGCATCCGCTTACTGCCATGAATGTTTTTTTTGAGTTTCTTGCTGAAGAACAACAATGGAAGAACAAATCCTCAAACCCGGAATAATATCGGTAGAAATAAGCAAAAAACTCAGCACGAAAGAAACAACTCAACAAGTCTGATCCGATAAACTGCCGAATCACACTTGTTGGTTGCTTAGGCTATTAAATTAAAAAAAATCTCTGTATCACGTTTCTTCTTTAAGTGCATTCCATTTGCAGCTTAGTTGTTAGTTCTGGAGCTTTTTATCAATAAGTTCATGAAAATAGACTGCAGCATGTTCAGTTGGAGAAAAGATACCATTTGTAAATGCCTCGGAACTTAATCCTTTTTGCAGTTTTTCCACCAGTTCAAAGTCTTCCTGCCTTACTTGATCAACAAATTTAAAATATTCTTCTTTTTCTATGGTTATTTTTTCATCGAGGGAGTAATCACGATAAATTCCTAACGACGTAACGGCATCAACAGGAATTACTTGGATGGTATTCACATTCCCGTCTCCAGGATAAACGTTAATCATCATATTTGGCCAAACCCAATAAAAACGCGCTTGATCACCTTCGCCATTCTTACTTGCTGTCATATATTGATAGGTGAATTTGTCGTGTGTCGTTGTGCAAAAGTTTGATATATCAAAGGATTTTGCAAAGCCAGGATGAGCAATGGAACAATGATCACATTCAAGGTAATTGTCAACAACGGCTTTCCAATTAGCTTTTACTACACGCTTAGTTTCCCTAACTAGTTTCAGTGAATCAAAGAAGGGATACTCTTTCATTTCCTCTAAAAATTCCTGATATGCTTCTGCCATAGAAGGTGCATTTTTATCTAGATTGACAAAAATCATAGCATTCTGAACTTCTAAGCGAATGGATTTCATACAACTGTGTATTCCCAGTTCATTCGTTTTAAAATTAGGAGCTTTATGCACACTTCCATCTAATTTGAACGTCCATCCATGGTAACCGCATTGTAAAATTTTCTTATTTCCTTTATCGGAGTTTTCTACTTTCATTCCGCGATGAGGGCAAATATTATAGAAAGCACGCAGTTCACCATCAGTACCGCGAGAAACGATAATAGGCTCTCCGGCGATGTCTATTGTCATGAAATCGCCTACTTTTTCAACTTGGCTTGCATGACCAGCTAATATCCAACTCTTTCTAAAGATTTTTTTTCTTTCTTCATTGAATGCCTCTGGTTCGACATACCGTGAATAAGGGAGTGTAGGGCTGAACTGTACATTTTCTTTAATAGACATATTGAAAATCCCTCCTGATTATCATCTAATTAAAAAGTTTAAAAAATGCATGGTACCATTTTAGTTATACCCGATCCATATAGACTGTCTTGACCTCTGTATAGAATTCAACGGCACTCTTCCCTTGTTCACGGCTGCCTGCACTTGAATTTTTACATCCGCCAAATGGCATTTGCGGTTCGGTTCCTGCTGTTTCCGAATTGACATGAACAAGACCCACCTCCACATCTTCAATAAACCGTTGAGCCAACGTTAAATTGTTTGTACAAATTGCTGCGCTCAATCCATACTCTGTATCATTGGCCATCTTAACTGCTTCCTCATAATTTACGGCCTTAAAAAGGGCGATGACTGGTCCGAAGATTTCTTCACGTGCAATGCGGGCTTGTTGTGGAACATTTTCAAAGATAGCCGGCCGGACATAAAAACCGTTCGCCAATTCCTCTTCTGCCGGAATCTCCCCTCCACACAACAGCGTAGCTTCTGATTTCCCAACATCGATCATTTCAAGCACGCCATCACGTTGTGATCTAGAAACCGCGGGACCGATATATGTTTCTTCTTTGAGCGGGTCGCCCACTTTTAATTCTTTCGTACGCGCGACAAGCCGCTCCCGGAATACTTCATAAATTCCTTCTTCCACAATCACCCGGCTAGTGGCTGTGCATTTTTGCCCTGTGGATTTAAAAGCTCCGCCTATAGCTATTTCCACTGCTTTTTCAAGATCAGCATCGGCGAGGACGACAAGCGGGTTTTTCCCTCCCATTTCCGCTTGCACTTTCTTTCCATGCTCAATGGCTTGTTTTTGAATTTGCTGACCTACTTGATTCGAGCCGGTAAAAGATATGGCCTTCACATCCGGATGTTCCACTAAAGCAGCACCAATGACGGAGCCCCTTCCGAATACACAATTGATGACACCAGGTGGAAGACCCGCCTCATCGAAGGCTTTCATCACATGGTAGACCGACTTAGGTGTAAAATCAGCCGGCTTAATCACGACTGTATTCCCGTAAATCAGGGCCGGCGCCAATTTCCATACAGGGATGGCGATAGGAAAGTTCCATGGGGTAATCAACCCCACCGGACCTAGCGGGGTGCGAATAGTGTATAAAAATGTATTGGCATTTGCTGAAGGAATTACTTCCCCGATTGGCTGTCGGGCTTCAGCAGCATAATATTCAAGTATGCTTGCAGCACGATTGGCTTCCCCCATCCCTTCCAAGAATGTTTTTCCTTCTTCCTTTATCAAATCTTGACCTACTTCCTGAATATTCTTTTTCAAAATATCAGCTGCTTTCTGCAAGTATGAAGCCCGTTGCTGAAACGACAGCTTTTTCCAGTCAGGAAATGAATTTTTTGCGGCTGCCACTGCATCATGTAAATCAGCCGCAGCACTTGATGGAAATTCCCCTAAATTTTTTCCATTATGAGGACTAAGATTTTCCTTATACTCACCTGTAGTGGGTTCTTTCCATTTTCCATTAATATAATTTAAGTAACGCATACGATTTCCTCCGTATTCTATTTTTCTACTTTTAAATAATAGGATTACTTATAACCGGTAACTTCTAAATGGATACTTCAACGACTCCTTCTGCATACCCTAACGTTTTCTTTTGTCGGGCACATTAAGAATATTCTCCTATTGAACAAAATCATTGGGCTGATCATTTGTTAAGGCTGGCACCTCCACTTTCCTTCTCGCATATCTAAAATAGTAAAAGATATAGCAAGCAATGACGAAACCTAATCCCCAATACAATGAGGTTCGCTGTGTCGGATCATAAGCGGTGAACACGAAAATACCTAGACACATAATGATGCAGAGAATCGGGGCAAACGGGAAAAAAGGTACTCTGAACTTCAGATTTTCAACCTTTCCGCCTGCTCTGATATACTGCTTACGGAATCTGTATTGTGCGAACGCAATCGCCATCCAAGTAAGCACCCCTCCAACCCCGCTTATGGAAAGTAGTACAACGAATAACGTTTCTTCCGCTACTACACTAGTAAGTAAGGACAGCAAGGCAAAGACCATGGTGACAAGTAAGGCGTTAAACGGTACACCGCGCCGATTGAGCTTTCCAAATGCAGAATGCGCCATACCGTTTTGAGAAAGGGAGAAAAGGATCCTTGTACAAGCAAACAGACCCGTGTTTCCTACAGAGAGGACCGCCGTCAAAATTACGAAATTCATAATGTCAGCTGCATAAGGAATGCCTACCATTTCAAACACGGTAACAAATGGACTTTCCAGTACCCCAACTTCTTTCCAAGGAACGACGGCCGATAGAACAAAGATTGCCAGTACATAGAAAAGCAGCACACGTATTACGATATTTCTAATCGCTCTAGGAATGCTTTTTTGCGGGTTTTCCGTCTCTCCTGCTGCAACACCCATGATTTCCGATCCCTGGAAAGCATACACAACTGTCATCATCGATATAAACACACCCGTGAATCCTGTAGGGAATAGTCCATCTCCTATAAAATTGGAAAAGAACGGGGCAGGCTGTGCATCCTCCATATGAATCAATCCAAACATCGCTGCTGCACCGATAATTATGAATAGAATGACGGCAAGTACTTTAATCCCGGAGAACCAATACTCTGTCTCAGCGAAACTTCTAGTTGTTAATGCATTTATAGTGAATAAAAGTACCGTAAATATCACACACCATATCCATACTGGTGTATTGGGAAACCATCTAGTCATGAGCAAACCGGCCGCTACAAATTCCAGGCCTACGTAAAGAGCCCAGCTCAGCCAGTAAATCCAGCCAATGACAAATCCAGTGGCGGGACCGATAAATTTCGTTGCATGAACCTGAAAGGATCCGGATACCGGCATCACTACCGATAATTCACCGAGACAAATCATCGCCAAGTACATTAATAAACCACCGACCAAATAGGCAACAATCGCTCCTAAGGGTCCAGCTTCACCGATGGCATATCCTGAGCCCAGGAAAAGACCTGTTCCAATTACCCCACCTAAGGAGAGCATGAATAAATGTCTGCTCTTCATTGAACGCTGTAATTCTTTTGGCTGATTTTCATGTTCTGTTTGCATGATTTCCCCCCCGTTTCTGATCGATAATCAGCTTAAACACTTTTATGATTAACACAAGTTAACGAGAGTTCACGATAACGCTTCGGAAGGCACTGCATATTCTGGAAAGCCGCTGATTGTCGGTTTAAATATTTCATAGGCTACTTCTCTTTGATATTTTTTTTGTTTTTTAGCTTGTGTAAATAAATGATACGTATTTTTCCTGCATAGTTTTTCTATATCATCAACGACAGCTTGTGGATTTGGTTTAACCAGTCCGAAAATAACCACATCATAAAATCTTATCGCCCCAAGGTTGGCAACGAAATCATTGACAACATCTATTCCTCTCTGTTTTATGATTTCGTCTCCCTCTGAAGAAAGGGGAATGTTTGCCGCCTCAACGATCAAACTCGCTTTTACGCTTTTGGCATTGGATATGTGGATGACATCCTCCAATGCGGACGGAATTAAAATGTCGCAATCTATGTCGAGCCATTCCGTGTTTGACCTTACATCATAATGCGGTTCAAAAAAGGCTTTATCCATTTCCCCGTACATATTCTTATGATCAATAAGCTTTTGGACATCCAATCCTTCTTCACACGTAACCAAAAGGGCTGCATCGGAAATTCCCACAACATTGTATCCTAACTGGGACATTTTCAATGCGCAGCTTGCCCCTACACAGCCGAATCCTTGAATGACAACTCTCGCTCCACCTTTTCCGCTTTTAAATTTCCATGCCTCATCTGCGGAAAAAGCCACACCATAGCCTGTTACGACATCGTTTAAAAACAACCCGTCGATTTTTGTCGTCAATAATTCATCGAAGTCTTTTATCCCTTGCAGAACATCCGGATTCTGCTTCATTGATTTCGTTAATGGGATATCAATGCCAAATTCATTAAATATTTTGAGCACATCTTCATACTTGGTACCTAAATCACTTCCTAACGATACCCCTATATCTATATAAGGCATCATCGCAATCAGAAATCTTCTTAACACTGCATATGCGTCTGGCGCTTTATAATCATAGGCAATGCCCGCTTTACAACCGCCAGTCGTCTCAGACTCACAGGCTACATACTTATAAGCCATAGCCTCGGCCAACCTCTCGACCTCTTCTCTTGTAACCGTTGGGTGCATTCTAGTACCGCCGCCTGTGTAACCTTTGACAAAGTTATGGACGACCAGCCAGCCTTTAGCATCTGTTTCCGTATCATTCCATTCCACAACTAAATATGGTTTTAACAACTATGAAACCTCCCTAAATATCTTCTTTTTATTGGTTCCTGCTAACTTCCAATGTTAATTGTTCGACATTAGCTTTTCGTGGACTTCCTTCTTGTCTTGGCCTACAGATTGAATCTTTGGATTGACTGCAACTTCGATTACAGCAGGCAGCCCTGAAGCAATCGCCCTTTGCAACGCTGGCACAAAATCACTATTTTTTTCAACCTTTTCACCATGTGCTCCAAATAAACGCGCCAATTCAGCAAAATCAGGATTAGACAAGTCAGTTCCAACGACCCGATTTGGAAAATGCCTTTCTTGATGTACACGAATTGTTCCGTAAATATTGTTGTTCACAACAATTGATATAGTCGGAATTTTATACCGTACAGCGGTTTCAATCTCTTGGAGAGTCATCATAAAGCCGCCGTCTCCTGAAATAGAAACAACATGTTTGTGAGGCTGCGCCAGCTTTGCCCCAATAGCAGCAGGCAGTCCATATCCCATCGCACCCGAAGTTGGCCCCACGTATGTGTTTTCTTGTTCAAAACGATAATATCTGGATAGCCATCCAAAAAAGTTTCCTGCATCATTTGTAATGATGGTATCCTTCGGCAGACCGACGGCAAGATCATGCATCAATCCGTCCATATCCACGAAATCTTCTGTATAGTCGGCCTTCAGTTCAGAAAATTCCATATATTTATCGTGCAATTCCTTCAAATGATCCTCGCTTGAAATAAAAGATTCTGATTCTGGCGTTAGTAGTGCTTGTTCCAAGAAGCTCTTGGCGTCTGCTTCAATGGCAAGGGAAGGAGCATACACTTTACTAAAAATTTCCGGACAAATATCCACATGGATCAGTTTAGTATTTTTAGAAAGCAAGGTGTAATCTTGGGTTCCTACTTGAGAGAATCGTGTCCCTAATGCCAAAACTACATCTGCGTCACGGATTGCATCAAGTAAATATTGAGGTGTCCCAAACCCAAGCCATCCTGCATAGCTAGGGTGTGAGTTAGGAAACGCGTCAAATCGACGGAAAGCTGTAACGACAGGAAGTTTCATTGTCTCTACAAATTGTACAAGCAGCCTGTTGGCCTTAGCGTGAATCACACCTCCGCCTGCAATCAATACGGGGCGCTCCGCGTTTCGTATCGTATCCATCGCCCGCTTCACATCTTCCATATGTGGTTGAGGAGGACGCGGGCGATAAGATGGATTAATGTTCAACTCTGCCTCATCTTCTAACATGTCATGCGGTAAAGCCACTAATACAGGGCCCGGCCGACCCGATCGCGCAATATGGAAAGCCCGCTGCAATAATTCCGGGATTCTTTCCACACGATCGATCTCTACCGTCCATTTACATAAATGACTGAAAAAACCCGTCAAATTCACTTCCTGAAATGCTTCCTTCTCTTTAAAAGGGCGTTCGACTTGGCCAATAAGCGCAACCAAAGGGGTTGAATCTTGAGCAGCAGTATGAATGCCGATAGCTAAGTTTGTAGCCCCCACTCCACGCGTTGCCATACAAACTCCTACCTCCCCTGAAGCCTTGGCATAACCTTCCGCCATAAAAGAGGCACCGCCTTCATGCCTGGCGGAAATAAGTTCTATTTCAGGATGTTGATATAGTGCATCCATTACACTAAGATAACTTTCACCTGGTACACAAAAAGCTTTTTTCACCCCTTCTATAGCCATTACTTCTACGACTGCTCTTCCTCCACTGACTTTCATAATCAAGCCTCCCGCTTTCAAGTACGTGTTTTTGTTCTCGTAATTTATGATTATATTAATATTGAACTCATTCCCACTATCATTTAATAAGTTTTTCCATACCGGAAACTTGTTTTTTCTCTTCCATCCGAATTGGAGTTTTTCCAGTAACGGCACTCACTCCCAAAGTTACTGCAATGTTGATGAATAATACAGCTAACCCCACATCAAGATCTTGTATTCCTTGCGGTAGAGATGGAAATAAAGTAGCAAGCGTCGTACCTGAAGTAGTCGAGTATATGACAATTAGGATTCCAACGATCATTCCGGCAAAAGCTCCTTGAACGGTAACCGGATTCTTTTTCCACAGACTGAAAAATAGTGCTGGAAACAACTGTGCCATGAAGCTATATGCCATAAGATATAACTTAAAAATCGACTCCCCGCCATTGAACGTAAAATATAGAGTCACTATAGAAATGACAGGTACTAACATCCTGCTCAGTCTTTGAAGCTGCTCATCTGTTGTATTCGGCTTCCACACCTTAAATACATTTTTTGAAAGGATCGTGGCCGTAGCCGTCAACACGAGTGAACTGGGTATAAGGACGGCCATCTCCCCTGATGCTCCAATAACTCCGACAAACCAGGGATCAAATGACATCTTCGGCATTTTTAATAAAGCTAAGTCTGCTTCCGCTCCCTGTAAATTCGGAACTTGGAGAATCGCAGAAAAACCAATAAATAACGAAAAAATGATGATTACTTGATAAATTGGCATAATCATCCTTATCAACAAATGCTAAACTCGAATCTTCCAAACCCTATTTATCAGAAAAAACAGATAATTATCACTGTATTATTACATTGACACCCCTTTAGTTAAGGGCTCATTTACAGCCCAGTTCGGTTTTACGCCAGTAAGAACTTGTTCCACCTGCATTGCTGCATGTACAGCCATGCGTACGGAACCTTCCTTCGTCAATGCCGCATTATGAGGACTGACAATCACATTATCCAATTTAAAAAGGGGATTCCATTTATCAGGAGGTTCAACTTCAAATACGTCTATTCCAGCTCCGGCAATCTCGCCTGCTTGCAAAGCGTTTACTAAATCAATTTCCTTCACCACTCCGCCCCTGGAAGCGTTTACAAAAAAGGAGGAAGGTTTCATCCAGGAAAACTCACGGCTTCCTATTATTCCTTTTGTTGTTTTCGTTAACGGCAGATGTAGACTAATAACATCAGAGTTTCTGAATACCCGTTCTAAATCTGTTGCTATCTCCAGCTCAGAATTCGGACTGGCTGTAACATAAGGGTCGTAGCCAATTACTTTCATATCGAAGCCTTCGGAAGCCTTTTTTGCCAGTATTCTACCGATTCTCCCTAGTCCGATAATCCCCAAAGTCTTGCCTTCCAAGTCCATGCCAAAAAGTTGATTACGGATAGCAAAATTCCCGCTGCGCAGCTCTTTATCAGCCAAGCTTAAGTTTTTGGACAATGATAAAATTAATGCCATTACATGTTCAGCTACAGAATTCGCATTCGCCTCTGGGGTATTTGTTACATATATGCCACGCTCTGTAGCGGCTTCGATATCGATATTGTCCAAGCCCACTCCATACTTAGCTATTACTTTGAGGTTTTCAGCTGCTGTAATAACTTCTCTATTTATTACAGCCGTTGATCTCGTTAGTACTGCATCACAACCCTTGATTTCTTCCATAAGAATTTCTTGCGACAAATCAGACCCTACTTTAATCTTAAAGCCTTTTTCTACTAAATAACTTTTCCCCTCTTTCTCAATATCTTGAGGAATATACACTAAATGACTCACATTCCCACCAACCTTCCATGTTAACCTTGAAGGAAAAACCTTTCCTACTACATTGTTTATATACAATTATTGTGCCAACATAAAAAACATCCGTTTATTCAAGAAAGAAGCCAATTAGTCCTCAAATTAAGAGATAAATAAAGTAAACAATTTGTTTCATAATGAATTAATTTGTTTCAATCCGTTTCAATTTGTTTCAATATTCAAGACTTTCATCTTTCTCCATAATGTCGTGCGACTCATGCCTAACTCAAAGGCGGCTTTTCCTTTATTAAAATTAACCTTCGTTAACGTTTGAACAATTCTTTCACGCTCGGATAAATGTATTCCGGGTGACATATCGCTCTCTCCGTCTTGTTGCGACAGCGGTATTTTCTTTTTAACTCTATTCGGAAAATACATTTCGATATCGTACACATCAATTAATTTGTTCTTATAAAGAGCACATAATCGCTCACAAAAATTTTGCAATTGGCGAATATTCCCCTCCCAATTCCCTTCACTTAGCTTTTTCATGGCACTATCCGTGATCTTGATTTGTTTTTGTTCCGAATGACCTTTCCGAATAAAGGCATTCACCAATAACGGAATATCTTCTCTGCGTTCCCGAAGCGGAGGCAATACAAGGTCCAGCACACTCAAGCGATAATACAGATCCTCCCGAAAGTCATTACTTTTTACCATTTGCATGAGGTCTTTGTTCGTTGCCGACACAATTCTCACATCAACCGGAATTACTTTATCATCACCGATGCGCATGATCTCCCGCTCCTGCAGGACACGTAGCAGCCGGCTTTGCATTTTTGGGGAGATTTCTCCGATTTCATCTAAAAAAATCGTACCTCTATGGGCCAGTTCAAAAAATCCTTGCTTTCCGCCTTTCATGGCTCCCGTGAAAGCTCCTTCTGCATATCCGAAAAGCTCACTTTCCAATAGATTTTCGGGAAGGGCTGCGCAATTAATGGCTACAAACGGGTTATTTTTACGGTTGCTATGATTATGTATGCTTTGGGCGAATATTTCCTTGCCCGTTCCAGTTTCTCCAATTATAAGAATGTTTGAATCTACTTCACTATAACGTTGAGCCGTTTCAATCGTCCTCTTGATTTCCGAACTCCGATACAATATATCATCAAATGTGTACTTCGCCACATGTCCGCGTGAATGAAGCTTTCTAAAGAACTTCCCTTCCATCTCCTGAATGCGGGTAACATCTTGAAAGGCGACCATATCCCCCACTTTTTTACCTTTTAAAAATATCCCGACTTTTTTTACCGATAATTGAATGGATTGGTAAGCAACCGTATCTTTTTCGTATTCATCATCGCTTAAAAGCATATTACGAAATTTCCCGGGCTTTATTATATCGTATATGGAATTTCCAATTAAGCTCCCCTTAGCAATGGACAAAATCTCCTGAGCCGCCGTATTTAATACGGATATTTGTCCCTTTAAATCTATAGCAATAACCCCTTCATAGGCATAATTAAGAATCGTTTGGTAACGCTTGGTCTTCTCCTGTTCCCTTCTGCTGACAAGAGCTACTCGTTTCGCCTCAATCAACGCCTGCCGAAATGATTCCTTTCCAGTATCAACCAGAATGGCTCCCAACCCTATTTCTTCGGCATATTTACATGTACTTAAACCACTTAACACAACCTCACAGCCATCTCTGGCTGCTAAATCCACTAAACTGACTGAGGACTCGATATCATTTAATATATAGGACTGAATTGGCAAATCAACGATATCTGAAAGGTTTTCAACACCATAAATCATATTTAACGCACCTATGACAGCCACTTTTTTACTGCCAAAACGAGCCTTGCAATCATACAGGGAACGAATGAGATCGATACCCTGCACTGGTATATCAACGATTGGAATGAATTCATTGCTTTCTTTTAAAAGTTTCGTGATTAACCCCCTTGAGATGATTACATCAGCATCAAGCTTCAGCTTTCCAATCTTATCGGCATCCTCAACTACCTCCTCTAATACAAACTTCACCGATCCGTTATCATTGTTTTCCGATGCTTCCAACTTGTTGAATTCCTCAAATCTTTCAAAGGCGTCCGTAATATACCCTTTTCGAGGAACAACGAGTTTTATTTTTATCAAAACACCCACCTCCAACCTAAAATCATTTTGCTTTATTGGATAAAGCTCAAAGCCCTGGTCATACAAGGTCTTGATAGTTCGAGTTAACTAAGAATGCCGTAAAGTTTTTCAAAGCCAGAATATGAAAAGTTAATGCCTTAAGTACGCATGAGATTAATTCCCCATTTTATCAAGATATTCCATCTTTCACTTTTAAAAATAAAAAACCCTGTTATCGTGGGTTTTTTCATCACAAGGATTTCGATTGGTATTAAATATCACAATAAGAATGGTCATTCAATTCTTCTCAATAAAACTTGCTTTTCATCACTGGAAAACGCTTTTTAACATTATAATCAGTATAATGATTCTCAAGGGGAAAATCATCATGAATAAAATAGCTATAATTTCTTAAAGTGGCATCGGCTTCTGCTTTTTCACCATAATCCCCCTCCCTTTCTCGCTAATAGGACTATATTCCTTTATTCTTCATACCAATGTGGAATTCCTTTTGATTTTATCGTAAGTGACAATAAAATTAGCCTACAAAAAGATTAACCCCGTTCAAGAATCCTGAACGGGGTTTTTCAATAAATAAGGGCTGTTTAATTTTGAGTTTTTATGGAGTTAAGTTCTCAAACATCATAAGTCTGTTCATTCAAGGTGGTTTTACTTGCGAACTTAAAAAGGATCGGCTATGACAAGGATTTTCCCTGCTTTAATATCCTCCATATATTGATCGACTTCGGTTTCCTCCAGTCCAAGATTCAATAATGGCTTCCTCAATCCGCCTGCTCCCGATGCTGCCCCGGCTGCGGCTCCGCCAAATGTGGTGAAAATCGGACCCGCTGCCAATATCGGACCAATTCCTGGTACGGCTAATGCACTCATTCCAATAAGCAGGCCTGTCAACCCGACAGCTCCGCCGGCTGCTGCCCCAGCTACTAATCCATCAGTTTTTGCCGGGCTGACTTCCTCGGCTTCAGTTGGTAATTTATCGATGTTTTTTGCCACTACTGATATTTGATCGGATGTATATCCTTGTTCCTTTAAATTTTTGACTGCTGAAGTCGCTTCATTTTCATTATCATATATTGCTATAAACCTCTTGTCCATGGTATCTGCTCCTTTAAAAGTAATGTATTGTACAATACCCTTAATTGAGGTTTAATAACCTTCCATGAAAGAAATGAATTTCATTCCCGGATTTGCCCCTGGCCGTATATGAAGTACTTGCTTGATGTTAAGGCCGGTAACCCCATTGGTCCACGTGCATGCAGCTTTTGTGTGGAAATGCCGATTTCTGCGCCATAACCGAATTCAAAGCCGTCGGTAAAACGGGTGGAAGCATTGTGATAAACTGCTGCGGCATCTACTTTATTCAAAAATGCGTAAGCATTTTGTTCATCCCTCGTTAGGATTGCTTCAGAATGCTTGGAACCGTATCGGTTTATGTGATCAATGGCATCGGATACACCTTTTACAGTTTTCACGCTGAGTTTTAAAGCCAGGTACTCAGTTGACCAATCTTCCTCCGTAGCCGTTTTCGCTCTCGGAAAGGAGCTGCAAACCGCTTCATCTCCATATAATTCAATACCCTTTTCGTCCAGGAGTTCCAGAATACGCACTCCATTTTCTTTATACCATTCTTCATGGATTAGAAGCCCCTCAATAGCATTGCATACGGATGGGCGCTGAGTTTTACCGTTTAAGACAATTTTCTCGACCATCGTGATATCTGCGGTCTGATCGATGAAGATATGGCAATTGCCTGCACCTGTTTCAAGGACAGGAACAGTGGACTCCTTAATGACCGTTTCAATTAAATTCTTTCCGCCGCGGGGAATCAAAACATCTAAATACTCATTAAGATGAAAAAGTTCCTTAGCGGTTTCACGACTTGTATCCTCGATCAACTGAACAGCTTCTACAGGGATTTCCGTATTCTCCAATGCTTTATGAATGGAAGAGACTAGTGCCATATTGGAGTATTTGGCTGACGAGCTGCCTCTTAAGATGACAGCATTCCCCGTTTTCAAGGATAATGTAGCTGCATCGATGGTCACGTTAGGCCTTGCTTCATAAATCATTCCGATTACCCCGATCGGCACCCGTTGCTTTTTAATCAATAAACCATTCTCTTTTTCGATCGTCTCCAATCGTTCCCCAATCGGATCATTTAAATCGATTAAAAGCATAATGGCCGCTGCCATGTCATCAATACGGTTAACATTCAACATAATTCGATCTAATATAGACTCGCTGAGACCTTTTTTCCTGCCATCTTCCAGATCCTTTTGGTTTTCCTTTATCAAAAAATCTTTATCGATAATAAGTTGTTTAGCAATTTTTCCAAGTGCCTCATTCTTCTTTTCCGTACTCAAACCGATTAGCTGATAACTGGCTTTTTGGGCTGCCTTTCCTTTCGCCGTCACTTCACTCATTTCTAAATTCCCCCTTTTTTGTTGAAATTGATTTTTTATGCTTTCACCCATTTATCGCGATGGATAACTTCTATGGAAGTGATTATAAGCTCGGATGTCCTCTTTCCCATCGCCTGTTTTAATTCTTCGTCGGAATAAAGGACCTCACCCCGCCCTAATAACCCATTTGCACCAAAGACTTCGACAACATCACCCTTATTGAAGACTCCTTTAATTTCATAAATTCCAGCTGGCAGCAGACTGCTGCCATTTGAAACTAAGGCCCTTTCGGCACCTTCATCAACGAAAATTTTCCCTGATACTTTTGAATGAAGTGATATCCATTGTTTGTTTTTCGTTACCGTCGTCAAGAGATCATTCCCAATATACGTGCCATCACCATTGCCTTCAAGGATTGTTAGAAGTTTATCACTCCCCAAACCAGAACCGATGAATACTTTCACCCCTAGAGACAATGCAGTTTGCGCTGCAATCAGCTTCGATTTCATCCCACCGGTTCCGACATTGGAACCTGCACCTTCTGCCATTTGCAATAAATCATCCGTTATTTCGGATAGCTTATCAAATCGTTTAGCCCCTGGATTTGTCTGTGGATTGGAATCATAAAGCCCATTAATGTCCGTTAATATGATCAAGTTGGACGCGTGGACCAGGCCGCTTACTAAGGCGGATAGCATATCATTATCACCAAAAGTCAACTCCTCGACCGATACTGTATCATTTTCATTTATGATCGGAAGGATGCCGCGTTCAAGCAATTCCATCAATGTGGCATATGCATTTTTATATCTATCTTTTTTCGAGAAATCTTTCCTTGTTAATAAAATCTGCGCCGGAACGATTCCAAAATGCCCCAATTGTTCCATATACGATTGAATCAATAGGCTTTGACCTACAGCTGCAGCAGCTTGTTTTCCTTTGAGAGTGACAGGTCTCGTCGGGTAGCCAAGCTTGCGAAAACCTGTCGCTACAGCACCTGATGAAACAAGGACAACTTCATGTCCGGCTTTCCTTAAAGCTGCCACTGCCTGGATATGATCGGAAAATTTATTCTGGTCGATTTCACCTTGTGTGTTGGTCAAAGAACTACTTCCTATCTTTACAACGATGCGTTTCTTTTCCATCGATTACTTCCTCCAATAAATATCTAAGACATGAAAAAAAGCCCTTTTCATCCTCGAAATAAGGACGAAAAGGGCTGCTCTCCGTGGTACCACCTTCATTGAATGCAAATTCATGCATTCCACTTTGCCTGATAACGCCAGGATTTGCGCCTATGTTTTGCATAGGACTCAAGAAGCAGGTTCTGCGCATTCCTGTCGCGGGCCTTCCAGCAATTGACGCCGCTCTCTGTCACAGTGATTCTCGCATACTAATCTTCTCTCAACGTTCATTGTTTTAATATAGTATGCAAAATTATCTTCTTGATGTCAATAACATTCCTTCGATGAATGAACCTTATAGCGCCATGGCTGGGCCGAAGAATTCATAGTGGATTTTATCCGTATCTACCCCAAGCTCTTTCAGGTAAGTGATGATGGCCTTCATGAAAGGCACAGGGCCGCACACATAATAATCAGCCTCAGGTTTAACAATACTGCTCAATAATTCCTTATCAACATACCCTTGCTTTGCAAAATTCGGCAGGTTCTTATCATCCTCACTCGGATTTTTAAAGACAAAGGATAAATGATAACTGGCAAGCTTGTGCGTTAGTTCTGTCAGTTCCGTTCTGAACGGCTGTAAAGTGCCTTTATCGGATGCGTGAATGAATTGGACATCACGCTCAGGTGTTTGTTCAGCTACTGCATGAACCATACTCATGAAAGGCGTTATGCCAACGCCTCCGCTCAAGAATACTGCCGGAGTTCGTTTTCCCAAATCAATGGTGAAATCACCTGCAGGAGCCGTTACGTCTATACTGTCACCCATCTGAATGGATTCATGCAAGTAGTTAGAGACCCTTCCATCAGGAGAGGTTCCAGGCTTTTCTTTTTTAACGGAAATCCGGAAGTAATCTTTTCCCGGAACATCAGACAAACTATACTGACGGTTGAATAAATAGCGTTCACCCGGTATCTCGATACGAACGGTAATATATTGTCCAGGAAGAAATGCTGGAACCTTGTCACCATTTGATGGCTTTAAATAAAAGGAAGTGATTACGTCACTTTCCCGTACTTTTTCCACCACAGTGAATCGTTTGAAATCAGACCATCCGCCGACCTGATTGGAAGCTTGATCGTACATTTCCTTTTCAATGCTAATGAAAACATCGGCAATGACTCCATAGGCCTCTCCCCAAGCTTGGAGGATCTCTTCTGTAGCCGAATCTTGTAACACTTCCTTGATTGCTCCTAATAGATATTCTCCAACAATAGGATAATGTTCAGCTTTAACAGCAAGACTTCTGTGTTTTTGTGCTATTTGCTTCACGGCAGGTAAGATTGTTTCAAGTTGATCTATATGTTTAGCCGCTGCCAAAACCGTGTTGGCAAGTGCAGTTTGCTGACGCCCCTTTTTTTGATTGGCATGATTAAAGACATTTAACAATTCAGGATGTGCTTCGAAAAGATTTTTATAGAATACAGTTGTGATAGTTGCACCATGGACTTCTAATACGGGTACGGTTGATTTGATAACATCGATAGTTTTCTGGGATAGCATAGGTAAACCCCTCTTCATAAACAAGTATTTTAAATACATGTTTATATTAGAACTTAAATGCATTAAAAGCAATATTTTTTATACATCTTTTTAAATAATAAGTTTTCATGTTTATAAAATGTTCACATTTATGATATAGTCTAATGGGGATAGAATGTGAGGCGATAAACATGAGGTTGACGAGTTATTCCGATTACTCACTAAGAGTGTTGATTTACCTGGCTTCCCACGACCAAAGCAAATTGTCAAATATTAAAGAGATATCTGAAGTTTATCAACTGTCTAAAAATCACTTGATGAAGATTGTTCATAATCTAGGTAAATTAGGCTATATTGAGACCATACGTGGAAGAAATGGCGGTTTCCGGCTTGCAAAATCACCCGCCGAAATAAATGTAGGGGAACTGGTACGGAGAACTGAAGAAGATTTTTATTTAGTGGAATGTTTTAAAGATCACGATAACTGTGTAATTTCTCCCGTTTGTTCATTGAAATTTGTCCTTAATAATGCCTTGGATGCTTTTTTAAAGGTCCTTGATCAATATACGATTGCAGACTTCAGCGAAAATAAAGTGATGCTCAAAACTTATTTCGATTCAGTTAAGCAGCATGACGAAAAGCCCGATTTTTTATAATCGGGCTCTTTTTCATTAACCGATGATTCGTTCAATCTGCCATTCCTTTTCCATTCGCAAATCCATGATCCCTGAACCCGTATTCAATAGGACTTTAAGGGGATCGTATGGATTGATCATGATGATCGTCCCGTTTCGTCCATTGGTAAGCGTGACTTCTTTTCCGACTAAAGTGGACATTAATCGGTTTACAAACTCCAGCAGTATCTCTGGATTGAATTTACCGAACTTATCGCTGTTCATTTGCTCAATCACCTTATAAAACGGCATGGCCTGATGATATACACGATTTGAAGACATCGCATGGAATACATCGGCTATTGCGACGATTTTCGAATGATGATGGATATCATTCCCCATCAGACCATGTGGATAGCCTTTCCCATCTTCCCGTTCATGGTGCTGAAGGGCTGTTAATGCAATCGATGGTGGGATTCCTGGGATAGATTTTAGTAATTCATAACCATAAATGGCATGGCGTTTCATTTCTTCATATTCTGCCGCAGTCAGTTTACCCGGCTTTTCCAATATACTATCCGGAATCCTTGTTTTACCCACGTCATGCAGTGTGGCTGCCAGTGTCAGTGCTGAAAGGTTTTCTTTCGATAATCCAAGCTTCATCCCTAGATAAGTGGCAATGATTCCGACACCGATATTATGCTTATACGTGTACTCGTTATTTGCTTGCAGCTCTTCGAAAAGGTAATAAACATCAGGATTCTTTGCAGCTTGTGCAATGACAGGTGCTACCTCCGCTTTAATCACTTCAACATTTTCAAGCTGTATTTTCCCTTCATTACGTATATCTTGAAAGATGTTTTTGATTTGAATAGAAGCTTTATTGATTCTTTCATGAATCTTTACTTTAGGTTGTACATGATCTTCAGTTAGAGTAGATTCACCTTTTTTCAATTCTTCCATTTTGAAATCAATTTCAGGTATGGTAAGAGGCGGATTCGCTTTATTAATCAGCTTCCCTCTTCTATTTTTCATCGCTCTCACACTTTTCTCTATTTTTTACCTATAATACCATATCTGACATTGTGTCTTAATGAAAACAATTTTTTGGCACTTAAGTTCGGTCACTAAGTTCATTGCCTAGGCGTTTTAATTTTTCACCAACCGTACATTCTGAAATACAAAACTGATGGGCATACGTACGCCCCTTCTCTTTTCGAAAATGCTTTCGTAAAAAACAATCCTGGCAAAATGAAGCAAGAACATCTTCCACTTCTTCATATATTTTTTTCCTGTTCATTGTTGTTATGGCTCCTTTGATTCAACAATCTCTATTTTGCTGAAAATGGCTTTTCCCTGCAGTGCAAGTGTTGCCAGGCGATCAGCTTCCTGGTTTTCCTTCCGAGAAATTGGTTTGCAGACCGGAATGATCTTTAATTTATCCAGTTTCGCTTCAATGCGGTCCAGCCATTTATTTAAGTTTTCTTCCATACAGGGCCATTCACCGGAAAGTTGATTTAAGACAACTAGAGAATCCCCTTTAAAGACACAGCTTTGATGATGCACCCCAAGTTCTTCCATCTGACTGACCGCTTCATGAAAGGCCGCATATTCCGCTTCATTATTGGATTCGAATTGGTCCAATTTAACGTTGGTGCGTAACCGCCAGAACTTCTTACCTTGTCGAAAGTAAATAGCTACACCGAGTCCTGCCACCCTTTCATCTTTTTGAAAACCGCCATCAAAAAAAACCGTCACATCCTGCGGCTCTTCCTCAACTTCCGTCAGGAGTTTCTTTAGCTCTTTCTTCGTCCATGTTGTATCGAATTCATCCTTGAATTCCACTTCTTTCAGCCTTCCTGCCTTTTCAAGATCCTCCGTAATGACCAGTGCAGTCCCGGCATCAAGCCAATCTGAAACGAAAACGGCAGATGGTTTTTTTGAAGCATGATATGTCCATTGCATAATTACCTTCAAAGATTTCCAGCTCCTTATCCATTCACCATTCATGCAGAACAGCTTACAATTTTCATACCTTTTTTTCGTCATACCCTTTATAATATATTGTAAGCATTTGAATCACTCTTTTTAATTATAGTTCCCATATCAGCCTGAAATTCTCATGTTTCAATCTTATTTTATATGAAACATTTTTTATAAAGGCATATTGACAGTTAAACTCGAGGAGGAGCATATATTGATCGAAGTGTATATTGATGGTGCCAGTGCGGGCAATCCCGGGCCGAGCGGCGCAGGTGTTTTCATAAATAATAACGGTGTGGTCGAGAGGCATTCATTTCCGCTTGGAAATATGGAAAACCATGAAGCGGAATACCATGCTTTAATCAAAGCATTGGAAATTTGTGTAGCCAATAAGTATCAAGTCGTTTCTTTCCGTACTGACTCCCAAGCCATCAACCAGGCCATTGAAAAAAGATTTGCAAAAAATAAGTATGCGATATTGCTGGAACGGGCGCTAAAGCTTTCCGACGAGCTTGAATTATTTTTCATGAAATGGATTCCAAACCTTGAAAACAAGTCCGCGGATGAATTGGCGAGACGGGCCATTCGCATGAATAAGGCTGAGGAAATTCATGAACAAGACAGCTGATTTTTCGTTATTATTCGTTGTATTCATCTGGGGCGTGACTTTTGTCATGGTTCAAAACGCCCTGTCATTTCTTGACCCATTCACGTTTAATGCCGTCCGTTTCTTCATGGCCTTCGTTTTCTTGCTCATTCCATATATATCGACTTTACACAAAAAAGGGAAAACTTGGAATAAGGGCATCATTATAGCCGGGTTTCATATTGGGGTTTGGCTTTTTCTGGGATATGGGCTTCAAACGATCGGATTGAATTATACGACTCCTGCAAAGACAGGCTTCATAACAGGATTAAGTGTCGTCATGGTACCGGTTTTTTCCTTGCTGCTTTTAAAACATCGGCTTTCCCGCAATACATTGATCGGTGTCGCAGCGGCAACCATTGGGCTTTATCTAATGACTTTCGCTGACCGCTCCAATTTGAATATCGGTGATTTACTGGTATTTTTATGCGCAATCAGTTTTGCCATGCAGATCATTACTACCGCTAGATATGCCAAGACCCTACCCGCTTTACCGTTGACGCTGATTCAGGTTTCGACCGTATCTTTATTATCATTTGTTTCAGCCTTCATTTTCAACGAGAATCATTCCGTCATCTTCAGCTCAGAGGTCATGTTACAGAAGGATGTATGGACTGCTTTATTGGTTACTGCAGCCCTTGCCACGGCGTTCGCCTTTTTCGCACAAACCTTCTTCCAAGCTTATACGACACCTACAAGAGTGGCGCTGATCTTTTCTATGGAACCGGTTTTTGCTGCGTTATCCTCATACATATTGATAGGGGAAAAATTGACTACCGCCTCCATAATCGGCTGCGCATTCATTTTCTTGGGAATGATTTTCGCTGAACTGCCTGTTAAGAAAAAGAAATCGGTGACACAGGAGTTTTCTTGAAAAGCCCAATTAAATAAATCGGACTTCCAGTTACGAAGTCCGATTTATTTAAGCAGCCCCTGTTCTTTTGCAAACGATACCGCTGCACTACGCGTTTCAATGCCATTTTGTTTTAAGTTTTCCAAAAAGGAAATATAAAAACTGCCATCAAAATTCTTTTGTACCTTCAATGTCAATTCTATTGCTGCATTGACTAAAATATCACTTGCATCCGTGTAGCGCTTACCAAAATAAATAAAACCAATAGCGTCATTACCAAAAGTGAATCCCTTACCCTCTAAAAAACTAACATACTCTTCAGTTGACTTCGCCAATTCTGCATCCACTCCATACTTCATACCTTATTTTCATCTTACCGTATATCAAAGATTTTGACTATCCATTTTTCGACAAAAAAATCACCATTCAAAATAACGGAGCCCCCATTGGGAAGCTCCGCTTGTTTGATTAAATCATTCGCAGTAAAGCCCTGAATTCATGATCATTAGCCAGATTTTTTACCTTCTCGCGATCATACTGATAGACCGCATCGTCCAAAGAACATGAAATTGGTACATCACATTTTATTTCTGCTAGCTTTCTGGATAAATGAAGCATATCGACGGCGGATTCAATTTTAGCCCGTTGCCCATTCGTCAATGAAGCAACATTTTCAAGAATCCCTTCGATATTTTGATACTGGATCAATAATTTCAACGCTGTCTTTTCCCCTATTCCTTTAACTCCGGGATAGTTATCAGCTGTATCACCCATTAAAGCTTTTAAATCGATCATTTGTCTTGGTGTAATCCCTTTCCATTCAAAAAAGCTATCGGGATTATGCACCTCATAGTTACCATACCCTTTTTTTAACAAAAGTACGGAAATGTTTTCATCTATTAACTGCAGCATATCTTGATCGCCAGTCAATATACCCACCCGGCTATTTTGGGCAGATGCTTTGGCAATTGTCCCGATACAGTCATCCGCCTCATATCCAGAGAGCCCTATGTTAGGGATATCAAATGCTTCAACCGCTTTTTTCGCCAGGTCGAATTGAGGAATCATTTCGACTGGAGCTTCTGATCGATTAGCCTTGTATCCATCAAATAATTCATTTCTGAAGGTCTTGCTGCCCATATCCCAACAAACCGCTACATGACTGGGTGAAAAGTGATTCACCGCCGTCAGCATATGCTTCAAAAAACCTTGAACGGCATTGGTTGGTATGCCTTTCGAGTTAATCATGAATTGACCAGTAACAGCCGTTGCATAAAAAGCTCTAAATAAAAGCGCCATCCCATCGACAAGCATAAAGGAAGGGTGCTGCTCGTTTTCTTTCATTAACACATTATCACCTCTATCATGATGTACTTCCATTTTAACATAACCGTCCCCTTTTTTAAGGATCGTTTAATTGGAAAAAATATTATTCAATTGGATTATCGTCATAGGAGATCCAGTCACTGAAACTGCCAATATAAATCTTCACATCTTTAAAACCCGCTTCTTTCAGGGCGATATAATTTGGTGATGCGGTTACACCTGAACCGCAGTAAACAATGATTTCATTATCATTACCGATGCCTGTGAAATTCGACTGAAGATCTTCCTTCTTTTTAAAATAGCCATTTTCCAGAACGTTCGTCCACACCTTATTTACGGCACCAGGTATATGGCCGGCTTTTTTATCAATCGGCTCCTCAATTCCCTCGTAGCGTTTAGATTCCCTTGAATCGATTAAAATGACATCGTCTGGCCTATTCATTGTGTAATTCTTTACTGTTTGGAAAGAAGCAAAAACGGACTCATTTAAATCAATATGATATTCAGCTGGCACATAATTCGTTTGATTCGAGTCAATGGGATAGCCCGCATCCCTCCAGGCGCGATATCCCCCGTTAAGAACAAAAACTTTCCTATGTCCAAGGTAGCTCAGCAGCCACGCAAACCTGGAAGCAAAAGAACCTTCTCCGCCATCATAAGCAATGAGTACCGTATCATTGGTGACTCCATGTGATTCCAGTTTACCTTTAATGGTTTCCAGGTCAGGAAGAGGATGTCTTCCTCCATGTTCTTTAACCTGACCCGATAAGTCCTTTTCTAGATCGAAATAAACAGCGCCTAAAATATGGTCTTTTTTGTATGCCTTATACCCTGCATCAGGAGTGCCTAGCTGAAAGCGGCAGTCACAAATTCTGATATCATTGGAATTCAACAACGGCAACAGCTCTTCTTTTTCGATTATTAAACTCATCTGTATAACCCCCTACTTCAAAATGGCCCAAATTAATTCATTAAGCTCCGTTTCCATGCTCTTCCCTTGATGTAGCTCAGTTATCTCATTCTTTAAGGAAAGTGATTTCCCTTCCAATAGCAAAAGATTCTTTTCACTTTCATTGTTGCTTATACATTCTTCCATTTGTTTTGTCTTGAATATCCGGGTCATCCGGGTTTTCAGGTCTTGATCAATTGAAACCAAATCAAGTAATTCCCATACCGATAAAGGTGGCAGTGAACCCCGTTGGATGATATATTCCAAGATTAAATATGAACGGCATACTTGTACCCATATTTTTAGTTCTTTTCTTTTGGATTCCCTTGTTTTTGTCAATTGTTGAAGATTGTCGCTCATCATCCGATAATAATGGTGCCCCAGTGCCTTTTTGGAATAGCAATCCGCTATCAAACCATTCATCTTCCTATAATAATCCGGATGCATAATCAACTTGATTTGCGACTGAAATAATTCAAATAAAGCAGGATTACTCTTTAAGGTAAGACGTGATGATTTAAATAGATCCCAGCCTTCCATGTCAAATTGGCCTTCTTTCATTTGAATGACTTCAACTGGCTGACTTAAGCTGAGGTATGATCGCTTATCATTATGAACATATATATATCGAACATCATAATCAGATTGGCCGGATGCTAAACCAAAAGAATGGCTGCCAGTAACAGCAGCCATCAAAATGGTCATATCCTCTTTCTTTTCCAGGTATCTCAATCTTGAAATAAGGTTTTCTTTCATGAATGAACCTCGTTTCTATTTCGAATGCATTTTTGCCAATTCAGCTACAGCATTTTCATAATACGGTAAATCGACCGTTTCCTCCAATGCTGCACGTAAGCCTGCAAAGATATCCGATATTTCCGTTTTAAACTCTTTTTGAATCGCGAGTAACTCTTGATCGAGGACTTCAGTATACATTTCGAAAATCCGCTCACCCTGTTCTTTAACATATATAAGGGCAGGTTCATCCAAACGCTTCTGAAGCCCTTCGCTCATTTTCGCTTTCTCATTTTTTTCAAAGAAAGATTTTGGATTTTTAAATAATGCTAATTCCTTTTTGAATTCTCCTGAATCCAATTGGGCAAAAGCTCCTGTAAATTCAATGGACTCCCTCTCATTAGGCTCATATGGCTGCAATGAAAGGGTTCTTCTTACTTTTTGCATTTGCTGAAGCAAACTGCTTTGTTTCTCATTCAGTAATTTATTTACGAACATTTCCGTCCTTAATGCCGTTGCCCGCATTTCCTGGGCAAGGTCAAAGCCTAACGCATCCAATAAGTTCTTCATCGATTGCTTGAGGACAATTTTCAGATCGCCTCCATCATCTTTTAAAACAGCCGGATTGAACGATTCTTTAAAGAAATCATTAAACCGGAAGAAGACTCGTTGTTTACTATAGAAGGTCAATTCGTCGACTTCTTTTTTCAAACGCTGCCTTTCTGCATCCCCTTTAATGACTGAGAGGAGTTCCGAAATGGACTGTGCCTCTTGAGAAAGGGTCTCCAGGGCATTTCGTTTCGCTTTCTCATCCTGCCTTGAAGCTGTAATTACATCTCGTAGCAGTTCTTCCGTTCTTTTTACAGCCGCTTGAGCCGATTCAATTGCAAGTCCAGTTAAATCGTTTTCTATGAAAGAATCGAATTGGCCTTGGAATTCGGAAATTCCGCTATTAGGAAGGAAAGAATGCTTAAATGAACCAGGCGTTTGTTTTTCCATCAACGCTCCCTTACTCGTAAGCGGGAACAGTTTTGGAAAACGGATTCCGAATCCATTCAATTGATCTGTGACATAATCCATCACTTCGTCCAATTCGTCAGTGGTTTGAGCCAGATCGACGGCATTGACAATGAAAAACATCTTATCCATAGCGAATGAATCTTTCACACGTCCAAGTTGTATCAAGAACTCCCTGTCCGCCCGTGAGAATGGGTGATTATAATAGGTCACAAAAAGAATGGCATCCGAATTCTTAATATATTCGAAAGCTGCTCCTGTATGTCGTGCATTTATCGAATCCGCCCCAGGCGTGTCAACAAGGACCATCCCCTGCTTTGTCATTTCACAGTCATAACGCAATTCAATCAGATCAACAAGACATGACTTGGACTCTTCTGCAGCAAAACGTTTAAATCCTTCAAGATCTACCGTAACCACATTTCCTAGATCATTTTGGTACTCAGGCAGCCCTTGATGAAAAGCCCTTAGAAAGGATAAATGAGTCTTCCCCTTATCGACTTCCCCCGCCTTCGCAATGATTTGCCCTGCTAGTTGGAGGGCTTCATCTAGAGTCTTTGCCGATTTATCAAAAGCTGCCAAGGCCAGGCTTACATCTTCCAACAGCATCGCTTCGGTCTTTAATTTGACGGTTGCCGTTCCATGTGGATGCTCAGCGTCCGAAGACATGATTTTGTTGATTGCGGCAGTTGTCGGATTTGGTGAAACAGGAAGAACGCTTTCTCCCATCAACGCATTGGCAAAGGAAGATTTGCCCGCACTGAATGCACCGAAGAGGGCAACCGTGAACGTCTGCTGTTCCAAGCGATTTGCCTTCTCTTTCAATTCCTTATAAAGTGATTGAAATCCTCTCAAAGGCTGTATAAGCTTGGCTGCCTGTTGTAAACTCGCTGCAGTCTCCATCAGCTTTTCTTTTCCGCGTAAATCAGCAGCATCAGATGAAGAAACTGTCACGGAAGGTACAGCTTCCTTGTTTTCTTTATCATCACTTTCAGGTTGTTCGTTGACGGACCTTGAATTACTTCCTTTTTCGGTTTTCATGATTTTGACCGTAATATTTTTTTCCTCTTCATTCCATTGAGTTAACAGCATATCGATATCACGCTCATCTACTAATGATTCAGTTTGATGGGCAATGGCCTCTAAACGCTCCGTTTGGTAAACGATTTCCGCGTTCATCGCAGCAGTAACTTTAAGGGCTTCCGCAAATTCAGAATATCCTTCAAGTTCCTTATCGATGGATATAGACTGCTGTTCCACTATTCCTTCCATAACGGTAACCATTTCATTCAAAAATCCTTCAGATACATCACGTGCTTTCTTTTTGATGGCTGATGCTAAATCATTCGTATAGTTTAAAACGTATTCACCCGTAATATCGACTTGAGGCCTCAAAGAATTTTTTATGTAAGATTCCGTTACCTCGATCTGAAGTGCCTGAGCCTTACCTTCAAGTGTTGAATCATGCATCTCCGCTTGATTAAGCATTTTAACTGCTAATTCTTTAATATGCCATTCAAGCTGGGTTTTTACCTTTTCTTGTAGATCGCTCAAGAACGCCTTGATACGTGCCTCACGTTCGGCATCCGTTTTTTTCTTGGCAAATAATAGACCCATTTTAAAATCTGGCTGAGCCGATTCCAAGAAAGATTTACCCAGGTCCCGTGTTGCCGCGGGCATGATGTACGCACCTTTCAAAATCGTTTCTAATGCATCAGCGTATTGAACCTTGATGTCCTCTATGCGTCCCGTTAATGATTTTTTTTCTTTCAATAGGCTGTCCACTTGATTCGTCAGGTGTACTCGTTCTTCATGAGGAAGTTCTGACAATACTTCAAAATCATCGGCATGTTCCTCTTCATACTGCTCCTTCAGCCAATTAAGATGCCTTTCGACAAGGGCATTAGCAGATTGCATGATGGCATCTTTGCCATCATTTAGACCTTTGCCAGCCATTTCATATATGAATTGCTTGACCACTTCTATTTCATTTTCACTATTGTTCAAGTCTCTTACGGAAGTATAAAAAATCCCGTCAGGATATACATTCCAGTTCGCAAATGCTTCAGAAACGGAAAGCTTGAAGTCTTGAAAGCTAAGCTCGTTCTCATCATGCTTATCAATCATATTGATAATTAAGTATGTCGGTTTTTCTGCCTCTAACAGCTCTTTAGTGAATAGGAAGTTCACCTCTGATTGGACGTGATTGTAGTCCATGACATAGAAGACGACATCAGCTAGATGCAAGGCAGATTCCGTAGAAACTCTATGTGCATCATCTGTTGAATCAATTCCTGGCGTATCCATGATCGCACATGAATCCGGCAGTGAAAAATCATTGGAGCTTATCGTTATTGCCGATACTGAGTCTCCATCCTTGGCAAATTTCTTGACCTCTTTAAAATCATAAGGTGCAGGAAATAATACTGGTGGCTGATGATGGTAAAAGACCTTGGCATAGTCTTCGCCTTTTTGGACCTTTACCGTATTTGCACTCGTTGGAATCGGACTTGAAGGCAGTACTTGATCACCAAGGAAAAAATTGATCATACTGGATTTCCCCGCTGAAAAATGCCCGCAAAAAGCAATGATGAACTCCTCTTTATTCACTTTCATGATTAACTGTTTCAGTTTATCGGCATTGCCTGTATCACCTGCCGATTGAAATTTCTCATACATGGCAGTCAAAATCCCCAATTTGGACTGTTGCTTTAATGTTTCTTGAATCATGAATCCATACCCCTTAATCTATCGTCATTTTGATATTCTTATTGTAAACGATTTCGTTTGTTATTCATACCATCAGCTTTATTTTTACTATATGATTCATTACAGTCCATGTTCAAAAAAAAAACCACCGATTGGTGGATTCATGCAGTTTGATTCATATTGACTTGGAATGCAAAAAAAAAAACCAGGATGTTTACCTGGTTGTAGGGGTGGGGTTAAAAGCAGCTCGGTTTTCAATTGGTGACTCGGTATAAGGTTTTAATGCCTTTGCCGGTTTTTGAATATTATTCAATACATGTTTCATCACAAAACCATATGTAGCGATTGTCAATAAAATGAATACCCAAACCATTACCAACACCATCCTCTTATATATTGTTTAGCTTTTAGTTATTAGTTATTAGTTATTTAAATAAAATTATCGAGATCCGAATGAGAATAATTTTCATCTTCATTTAGAATCTTATCACGAACGATAATCATTTTCAATAAGAAATTAAATTTTTTTATTATTTTCCCTTAAAAACCGTAGAATATTCCGTATGTTCCTTTAATGCCTTCTCTTCCAGCGGGATTCTTACCGTCATCATCCAAACATTCAATAAACTAAAGATGATAGCAGTATAATATGCGTTGAATAATAAGGAAATAACTAAAATCTCAGTTGCGACTATGATATAGTTCGGATGTTTGAAATATTTATAAGGACCTTTAATGACTACATCGGCATCAGGAACCACTATGATTTTTGTATTCCAATGTTTGCCCAATGAACGGATTACCCAAATCCTGCCTGACTGCGCAATTAGAAAAAGGGTCAGCAAAATTGGCCAAAGTCCAGACATATTCCTTTCAAGCACGATTACTTCAATAATGAGAACAATAAAAAAACTAAGATGCATTAGAACCATCCACCTGTAATGGGACTCACCGTATTCCACTGCTCCTGCAGCTTTCAGCTGTTTTTCATTTTGTTTGGCGATATATAATTCAACTAGGCGCTGTATAGCGATCAAGATAATGAGAATGGCAAAGATCATCACTTCCACCTCATTAACACAAGTTCAGATGAAAACCCAGGCCCTAATGCAGCAGCCAGGCCCACCTCACCTTTATTCCCGCCCCGCTGCATGAACCTCTCCAGAACATACAAAATAGTCGCTGATGACATATTGCCAAATTCACGCAATACGCTCATTGCCTCT
The DNA here is from genome assembly GCF_054600815.1 of Peribacillus sp. N1. Classification (NCBI taxonomy): domain Bacteria; kingdom Bacillati; phylum Bacillota; class Bacilli; order Caryophanales; family Bacillaceae; genus Peribacillus; species Peribacillus sp. N1. The sequence continues at coordinate 1,475,859 of NZ_BAAHZO010000001.1, forward strand.
GCCGTCATGCTTTCATCGAACCCGAGAGCTTCGTGATATGCATCAATTACTTTCTTGCCTCCAGGATGAGCGATGAAATCTTTTATATCGTTTAAATCGAATCCATTCTCCATTAAGAACTCTTGAACATTCGGTTTAAGCCAATCCTTGATGATTGTAGGGATATCTTTCGAAAAGATCACGTATAACCCTTGATTTTTTACATCCCAACCCATGACATCCAATGAATCCGGCATAAGCGTCGATTGCGAATCCAAAAATTGCAAATGTCTTACTTTTTTTGAAAACTGTTCATTCGGCACTTCATCACCGCAAACCAAAACACAGCTTACTCCGTCGGAAAATAAGGAAGTCCCAATTAAATTGCTTTTGGAGATATCATTCCTTTGAAATGTCAAACTGCATAACTCCACGCTTAAAACAATGACCTTCGCAGTCGGGTATGCTTGGCAATATTCAAAAGCACGTGATAGTCCACTCGCTCCCCCTGCACAGCCAAGCCCCCAAATCGGAATCCTTTTAGCATGCGGGTTAAATGGAAGTTCATTCATTATCCTGGCATCAATGGTCGGGGTGGCAATCCCCGTGCTTGAGATAAAGAAGAAAGCATCTAACTCGTTTGCCGGCAGTTCTTCTTTTAAAAATGCTGTGTTCGCTAAGCATTTTTCTATAGCTTCTTTCCCAAACTTGACTGCCTGCTGTATATATAAATCATTCCGCTCGGCAAAAGAATGATCCTCTTTAAACCAATCGAGATCATTTGAAAAATATCGATTCTCCACTTGTCCATTCTTAAAGGCCTTTAGTAACCGTTCTATATTCTTAAAAGATGCTCCAAATATTTCTCTCGAAAATTCCATGATTTTTTCCTGTGAAAGTAAATATGGCAGCTTTACATGTGATGCAGATAATAAATACGGCATGATTCCACCCCTAATTATTCATGATATGGTTAATATACCCACCAGGATATCAATTATGCTTTATAGCTAAATGGTTATATTTGTCTGGATCTTATAATATTTTTTCCTTTTTTCTTATAGAAAAAAAGACTATAAATTCGATAAAAGAACATAACCATACAAGTGGGAATGAAATTGGAAATCAACACTATAATCACAAAATTGTTATATGGAACCATCCTGGGCGATAGTCCCTTATTCCTTTCTCTTTGGACATTTAAATTATAAGACAGCCTTTCGAACAGGAACCCAATAGCGTCCTTATTGGCATGACAGGGGATATCCTTGGGAGAATAATGATTGAGGGGACTAACGGATGCATGAGTAAAATAGGTGAAAGTATGTTCGGCATGCCGTTAGAAGGTGAAATGCTTGATCTTATGCAGTAGAATTCGGTAACATAATTGCCGGTAATATTACCGCCCCTTTAGCAGAAGAGAATCCATTGATTGATATTACACCGCCCACCGTCATTGTGGGCAATGGCGAAATGCATGTTACCCATATCATAAAAGGGCGTAGGTACCCTTCTTATCATCTTAATGATCGAAATGTAATTCACAAAACAATAAAACCCCCTTACCGATTTTAGGTAAGGGGGCACTTTCATTCTTCCTTCTTTACTGAAGATTGATTTTGCACTTGTATGATGATATTTTGAAACTCCTCTTTTCCACACACACTGCACCTATACTCCTGGCTTAGAATGGTCCGACAATGAATACAATATTTTTTCTCCATCCCTATCACTACTTTCCTGAACATATACTATCAATATATTCAAAAAGTGAAGAGAGTTTCCTTTTATCTGACAAAACGCCAATTTGATTATCAATGATATTATTCGGCCTAAATGTAAAAATGCCCAATCCTCATCATCTGAGAAATTTGGGCATTTAATGGGTGAATCTATCAAGTTTAGCGAAACTATATTCAGGCTACATTTTGACCTTCAATACGCGTTTCCTTCACTTTGCCTTTTGTAGGGACGATGTTAAAGACAATATTCAAGAAAATGGCTGTCAAACTTCCGGCTACAATACCGTTTTCAGTTAAGATTTGAAAGCTTTCCGGAATTTGCGCAAATAACTCAGGAACGACCGTCACTCCAAGTCCCATACCTACTGAACAAGCGATGATCAATAAATTTTCTTGAGAAGCAAAGTCCACTTTGCTCAACATCTTAATTCCAGCGGCAATTACCATCCCGAACATCGCAACCATTGCACCGCCAAGCACGGATGAAGGGATAATAGTCGTGAATGCACCGATTTTCGGAACAAAACCTATGAAAATGAGAATGCCGGCTGTTGTGTATATGACATTTCTTGTTTTAATGCCTGACAATTGAATCAAGCCGACATTTTGTGAAAAAGCTGTATAAGGAAACGAATTGAACAAACCGCCAATCATGATGGCAAGTCCTTCAGAACGATATCCGCGAGCTAGATCGTCTTCTGAAATCTCTTTGTCCGTGATTTCACCAAGGGCATAATAAACACCAGTCGATTCCACCAAGCTGACGATCGCCACCAATGTCATTGTAATGATTGCCGTGACGTTAAATGTCGGAGTTCCAAAGTAGAAAAAATGTGGCATATGCAGCCAATTGGCACTGACCACTGAGCTAAAATCCACTTTTCCAAGGAAGAAGGCCGCAAAGGTTCCGACTAACAGCCCCAATAAAATAGAAATGGAGCGTACGAATCCCGTCGAGAATTTATACATGAAAATGATGAATAATAAAGTTCCAAAACCAAGAGCTACATTATTCAAGTCTCCGAAATCAGCAGCTCCCTGGCCTCCACCAAGGTTGTTGATTGCAACAGGAATGAGCGTAATGCCAATAATCAAAACGACCGATCCAGTGACAATGGGCGGGAAGAACCTTGCCAGTTTTCCGAAGAACTTACTAATGATAATGACGATCAATCCCGACGCCAAAATAGATCCATAAATGGAGTTGATTCCATATTGCGTACCAATTGCAATCATCGGGCTAACTGCTGTAAATGTGCAGCCTAGGACGACCGGAAGCCCAATTCCAAAGAATTTATTTTTCCACACTTGCAATAAAGTTGCTATCCCACACATCAAAATGTCTATCGAAACTAAATAAGTTAACTGCGCTGCAGTCAATTCCAGCGCCCCACCGACAATCAATGGAATGACGACGGCACCGGCATACATGGCGAGAACATGTTGTAATCCTAAGGATGCAACTTTTAATGGTGATTGATTAGACATTGACGGCTGCTCCTTCCTTTTCCTCAGCGAACGTTATCTCACCGAATTTCAACTCAGCAATTCTCGCAAGTGATTCCACTTGGAAGCCTTGTTCCCTAAGATCCTTACCACCACTTTGAAATGCTTTTTCAATCACGATGCCGATTCCGGCCACTTCTGCTCCAACCTGCTTACAGATTTCCACCAAGCCCCTGGCTGCCTGTCCGACCGCAAGGAAGTCATCGATGATCAAGACCTTATCTCCAGCTTCAATATATTTATTGGAAACCGTAATGGTATTGGTTTCTTTTTTTGTAAAGGAATGAACGGAAGCCGTCACTAAATCATTTGTTAAAGTAAGTGATTTACGTTTACGGGCAAAAATGAGCGGAACTCCCAATTCCAAAGCAGCCATCAAACCAGGACCAATGCCTGATGATTCAATTGTCAGCACTTTCGTGATTTCCTTGTGTTCGAAACGATTAACGAATTCTTTACCAATTTCTTTCATTAGCATAGGATCCATTTGATGATTTAAGAATGAATCTACCTTTAAAATATCTTCTGATAAAGCTTGACCCTCGGACAAGATTTTTTCCTTTAAAAGTTGCATGAAGGTTCCTCCCAATCTTGGATGTTTATTGACCCATAAACCACACAATTATTTCCCGGCATATAAAAAAGCCCAAGAAACATTGCGGCACTTTTTTGGAGTGAAGCAATACTTCTTGGGCATGAATGAAAAATGAATCAACAAAAGCCTTCATTACGCAACAAGATCTATTACTCACCCATAGTCGAATTATTTACGGTAATTCGGTAGAAACTTGCAGGCCATATCCCTGCTATTATACGAGTGAAACATTATATTATATTAATATCTGAATTATACCAACGCTGGCTCTATTTGAAAAGTAATTTTTGATAAAAAGCCGAACTTTAAATTAAAAAAATAAATCATTATTCGTATTATTAGAAAATTGTGAAATCACCAAACCTAAATAACTTGGATTTCCTATCAAAAAAAACACCATTTTCCATTTTACTGGTATATACCATGCGTTTTTGTAGCGACCCTAAAGAAAGAAGAAGGGTTTGAGATTTAACCCAAGTCCTTCTCAGACTGTAGGCAAACTTCGATTAAAATCGAGTTTGTCTACAGTTATTTATGGTTTGTACAATTTGACCGTTGATTTCCTCTACAGGCACTCGCTTTCCGGGGGCGGTCCGGGAGCCTCCTCGTCGCCTTTGTGCCTCCGGGGTCTCCCCTGGACTCGCTTTTCCCGCAAGAGTCTCGCACACCCGCACCAATCAACTTGTTTTTAACTTTTAGATAGAATCCTTTTGCTTAAAGTCTTGATTGTTTTTAAATTTATAAAACTTGAGGGAATGAGGATGCTTTCTATCATGATTCTATTCAGCGAAATCAAATGAAAATGATTACTTTAAATCAACTAGTGCCAGCGAACCATTTGGTTCGTGAAATGGAGGCTGCCATTGACTTTTTTTCATTTATGAATTGGTGAAAGATATGTATTCAACATATAAAGAGGGCTATCGTGAGTACAAATCACCAAAACACCTCTGTGCAACATGCTCATCATCTTTATCACCGTGTACAAAAGAATATCAAAAAGTGGTGACACGGCCTATCTGGCAAACATATGCGGAAGAAGCAGATCATCTGCGTCATCATTAAGATGTAAAACCTATATATGCGAAACGTAAAGAAACGATTGAGCGTGTATTCGCAAATGCAAAAGAATGGTATTCAGTGGACTACTTTAAGGGGACTTAAAAATTGTCAATGCAGGCGATGCTTACTTTCGCTGCTGTTATTTTAAAGAAGATGGCCAATTGGACATGGTAAGGTCCAAAAATGGCCTAACCTGGTGGGCTTGTAGAGCCCCAATCTCTTAATTTCAGGCGGAAATTTAAAGGAAATTTCAAAAGGGGTTTCGGAATTTTTAATTCCGAACCCCTTTTGTCTACAAACTGAGAAGGGCTTGAGATTTAATCCAAGTCCTTCTTCTTTGATTCATTTGATTTTATAAACTTCTTTATATTTATCTTCAAGATACTTTATTAAATACTGAACATTCAGGCCTTCCCCTGTCGTTTCTTTCAAAATCTCCAGAGGCTTTTTTGTTTTTCCGTATTTATGTATTTTTTCATTAAGCCATTTCCTGATTGGTTCAATATCACCCGCTTCCAACAGTTCATCAAAATCAGGCAAATCTTTAAGCATCGATTGCTTGATTTGAGCTGCATACATATATCCCAATGCATAAGAAGGGAAATAACCAAAGCTGCCATCTGCCCAGTGTACATCTTGCAACACGCCCATTGCATCATTTTCTGGCACAATTCCCAGATAATCCTTGTATTTTTCATTCCAGACTTCCGGTAAATCCTTCACTTCAAGTTCCCCATTAAAGAGGGACTTTTCCAGTTCATACCGAATCATAATATGTAGAGGATACGTCAGTTCATCAGCGTCAATACGGATGAACGATGGTTTTGATTCGTTAATGCCCCGGTAAAATTCATCCAGCGTCACATCTTGGAATTGTTCGGGAGCATATTCCTTTAATAAGGAAAATTTATTTTTCCAAAAGCTATGGTTCCGCCCAATGAAGTTTTCAAAAAACAAAGATTGTGATTCATGGATCCCCATTGATGTCCCGCTATCGAGAAGTGTTCCGGTTAACTCTTCAGCGATATTCTGCTCATAAATGGCATGTCCACATTCATGAATGGTACCAAAGATTGCCCCCCTAAAATCATTTTCATCGTATCGGGTCGTCACCCGGACATCGCCCCTATTTATTCTAATTTCAAAAGGGTGAACTGTTTCATCAAGCCTGCCAGCCTTGAAATCGTATCCTAGCTGTTTTAAAATTTCCAAGTTGAATTGATGCTGTTTTTCTTTTGGAAATTCTTTATATAGGAACGCTGTTTCCGGTCTATGTTCGCTTTTTGCAATCTGTTTTACCAAGGGAACGATCCTCGACCGAAGCTCACTGAATACTCCATCAAGTATATCTACAGTCATTCCTGGTTCATATATGTCTAAAAGGGTATTATATTTCGTCCCTTCATATCCCCAGTACTCTACGAACCTGCGGGTATATGCTACAATTTGCTCCAGATAAGGTTGAAATAAAGAAAAATCAGCTTTTTCCCTTGCCTCTTCCCATGCACTTTCGGAACGCGATTGTAAAATGACGAATTCCTTATATTCGTTCACAGGAATTTTCTTATTCCTTTCAAACTCTTTTTTACACTCTTGTACCATCTTATTCGTCGATTCACCAAGAATGGCTTTATCCATCGAAAGTTCTGCAATGAAGGATTCCATTTCCTTACTTGTGCTCATATTAAACACTTCGGAGGAAAGCATACCGATAACTTCGGAACGCTGCTCAACTCCCTTTTTAGGTGCACCTGTACGCAAATCCCAAAAAATTAACGCGAGAGCTTCATTATAAGCAGAGATTTTCTTTACATATTCTTTAAACTCTTTTTCTATCAGATCTATACCCTTTTTTTTCATATTCACTGCTCCTTCCAACTACACTTTACCATATTATACAAAAGTCTTTCATATCAGAACCACTCCGATTAATAAATTAAAATAAAAAAGAGCCAAGGGGTTCCCTTGGCTCTTTTTTTGGGGGTTATATTTAAATCGTTACAGGAAGAATGGATACAATCTTCTCTTTCACATGTTCCGAAAGATTCTTTTCAATCAAAATCTGGACGGTTCCCGAATCATTGCTCGTCCTGATCAAACGCCCTATTCCCTGGCGCAATCGAAGGAGCATGTATGGAAGATCCACCTCTTCGAATGCATCGGTAACCGAGTTACGTTTGGCTTCGAAAACCGGATCGCGAGGCGGGAATGGAAGCGAGTGTATCACTACATTTTGTAATGAAGGTCCTGGAACATCAAGACCCTCCCATAAATGATAGGAGAAAAGGACAGATTGCTCATCCTCTTGGAACTTCTTAACAAGCTCGCTGATTTCCGCTTCCCCTTCAAAATAAAATGGATAGGATGATACTGGGCAGTTTTCCTTGAACCATTGCAATTCTTCTTTTGAGTGGAATAACACTAGTGTTCGACCTTCATTTTCCTCAATTGTATTCATTGTATATTGAAGTTTTGCCAATTGGTCTCCATTTTCGAAGACCGGCATGTTCATATTCATGACTTCATCGTAATCAAATGGTGATTCAACGGAAAAGCTGTCATACTTTTCTATCCCTAAACTATCTGCAATATATTGGAAGGATTTATTATCCGATAATGTTGCCGATGAAAAAATGTAAGGGATTTTTTTCGAGAATACCTGTTCAGACAAAATATCCTGCACTAGCCTTGGCATGATCACCAATGTTTTGGTCATTTCATTTTCTTCAAACCAGGAAACGGCCTGTTCATCCTTCACAAATAGAGAAAGGGAATAGCCCAGCTGCTCTAAATACTCTTCCGTCACTTTTAAATCATAATCATTGATCGTGTACATTTCCGCTTCAAAAACTAGGTTCTCCTCTAACTCTTCAACCTTTTTATGAAGCTTTTGGGCAAAGCTTGTTATTTCTTTTGACATTGGGATTTCATAACGATTAGACCCGCTGACATGTATCGCTTTTTCATCCAACAAATCAAAAAACTCTTCATTGATATCAATTAAGTCCTCGATGATGTATAAGGTTTCTTCACGAACCTGATTGGCTGTTAGCAATTCCAGAACCGAAGCGAGGGTTTGTTCCCCAACTTTATAAGTTAAAGCCTTTTGAGCAGCAAATTCCAAAAGATGGCCTTCATCAAAGACAACACAGCTATGTTCAGGCAGTAATGGTAACTGTCCTTCACGCTTACGCTTTTCCTTAGTCCATACATGCTCCATGAAGAAGTCATGTGAACAAATGATCAAATCACTTGATTTTCGATAGTGGTCCCGTGATAGGGTTTGCCCACAACGATGGCGTTTATCACAAGTAAAACAGTTTTGAAGCTGATCCCAGCCAACTTTAGACCAGTCTTCATCATTTAAATATGGATACTGTTTACGGTCCCCATATGGTGTATAGGCGTTCATGGATGAGTTATCATGAACAAACTTGGGAAGTTCATCATAGAGCTGATCTATCCCCTCTGAATCCTCATGATTCACAGCATAATCCAATTTCTTAAGACATACATATTGATCGTGATATTTGGCAAGCCGGACATCCACTTCAATACCTAAAGCATTCTTGATTTTTTGGATGTCGCCTTCCTCTTTGACAAGCTGTTCAATCAACGTTTCATCTGCACATGAAATAATTGCCGGTTTATTCGTATATCTCGCATAACAAATCGCATACAGTAAATAGACCAAAGTCTTACCAGTCCCTACCCCTGCTTCAGCAAAACTTATATTTTTTTCTTTAAAGGCTTTTTCTAACTGAAAAGCCATGAAGATTTGTTCGTCACGCAGCTCAAATCCTTTTTCGGGAAGAATATCGTAAAAAACATCACCGATCCATTCTGAAAGCTTATCGTAAAAAGAATCTTCCTTTGTTACCGAAAAAGGCAGTGTTTTAAGCATCATGGTCTCCCCTTTTATCTATCATCATTATATAAAATCCGAATCATTATTATCTTAGGCAAAAGTATATTATCCTTTATTTCACATTAGTAGTCAAGATATTTACCTATTATCAGAATGAAAGGCAATATGTATGTATGCTGTCTGGTTGCCCGATTCGTAAAATAAAAGACAGGCTCCAAGAGAGCCTGTCTGTAAATAATATAGGGTTGAATTAAGCTTTGTTTACGTTTGATGCTTGTGGTCCACGTTGACCTTGTTCTACATCAAATGTAACGTCTTGGCCTTCTTCAAGTGTTTTGAAACCTTCGCCTTGGATAGCTGAGAAATGTACGAATACATCGTCTCCACCTTCACGTTCGATGAATCCAAAACCTTTTTCTGCGTTAAACCATTTTACTTTACCTTGTTCCATTTTTGTTGCCTCCTAGTGTGTTCTCCACACATTATATTACTATCCTTGCTCAAAAGAATATTAAGGTATTCCTTAAATCTGAACAAAAATAATTCATTATTAGAATAACAGAAAAGGAAATGATAAGCAAGACTGGAACCTATTATGAATAAATCGTCCTGACTAGCAAAATCCTCCATTATATTCTACCTACTCATTCACCTTGAGGCTGCCTTGGCGGCCTTTTCCCCCAATATTGATAAAGGTCAGCACGGATGAAACCATTGAACAATTTCCTTTTTTTCGTTGCAGGCTTACCATAATGCTGTTCGAAGTCAGGATTGGAGGTAATCATGTATACCGACCATGTATCAAGCTTCTTGAAGGCTTGGCCCATTTCCCTATACATCTGCTCTACCGCTTTTTTCTCACCTAGACGTTCTCCATAAGGCGGGTTCCCGACAATGACACCATACTCTTTCTTGGTTGAGATATCCCTTACCTGCATTTGTTTGAATTCAATCAAATCACCAAGACCGGCTTCAAAACTATTCGCTTTAGCTATATCGACCATTCGATGGTCAATATCACAACCGGTTATGTCCAAGTATTGATCATAGTCGGCTAAATCTTCAGCCTCAATCCGCGCTTCATCCCATACCTTGCTGTCCATCCATGACCAGGTTTCAGAAACGAATTCCCTGTTAAACCCCGGTGCTATATTCTGTCCAATTAAGGCCGCCTCGATGGGAATCGTTCCAGATCCGCAAAATGGATCTATGAAAGGTTTATCCGGCTTCCAATTGGTCAGCATGATTAACGCAGCCGCCAATGTTTCTTTAAGGGGCGCCTCTCCCTGCCCTGTCCGATAACCCCGCTTATGCAAACCCGCACCTGAAGTGTCTATGGTAAGTGTCACTACATCTTTTAAAATAGACACTTCAATTTTAAACAAAGGACCTGTCTCTGCAAACCAAGATACTTGCTTATATTTACTTTTCAATCTATCAACAATCGCCTTTTTTACAATAGCCTGACAATCAGGGACACTGTATAGCTTTGACTTAACGGATTTTCCACTAACGGGGAACTCGACATCGGCTGACAAGAAATCCTCCCAATTCAAGGCCTTTGTTTTTTCAAACAACTCATCAAATGAATATGCTTTGAATTCCGCGACTTTAATTTTCACCCTATCGGCACTGCGCAGCCATAAATTAGAGCGGGCAATGGCGGATTGATCCCCTTTATAGGTGATCTTACCATTTTCGACTTGACAATCGTAACCAAGATCCCGCACCTCCTTGGCAACAATTGATTCCAATCCCATTGCTGATGTTGCAATTATATCGAATTGTTTCATTAATCCTGCACCTTCTTTCCATTAATCCAATCAATGGCACTTTTTCCCGAATTTCTTTCATTTATGTATTTAGAATCAGGCATTGATTTTTTACATGTAAACCTTATGGTCCACCGCGTTTTTATATTTCAGTTAGCCGATCATGTAGCGTATTAATCACCGTGATGTAAAGCTATACTCAATTATCCATGTACCTTAGGATACATGCTGCAATTAAATCATCCGACCAATTATGTATGCTTCCCATCCATTATCCTGAAGTTTGAAGTTCTGTTTTGATACCTTCATTTTAGGGCTAATAAGGAACCTTTATAAATAGGATACCCAGAATCAAAGAAATGCTTAACATTCCAACACTATTTTTAAAAACGTTACCGACAGACTTCATTTAAGCCATTTTCCTAATCATTCGAACGCAATGAAAAACTTGCCAAGTTTTAAGTTTAACACAGCCATGTTTCAGAAAACGAAAAATAAATGGAAATGCCCAATCTTTTTATTATAATGCATTCTCCATAAACAAAAACTCTCCTTTTAAAAGGAGAGTTGTGCTTTTGGTGTTATATGATAACGTTTTGTAAGCCATGTTTTGTTCCTCAGTACTGCAAGCGACTCGCGTCTCGTACTTCGGCGGTAATCATCTATCTACAGAAGCATATGCTTCTGTCCTTCTCCTCGTTCAATTCCAAGGAAGAAAGCGCCCCTACCATTAATTTGGGTTTCTCGCTCGTGGGGTTTACCTCGTTCCACCCTTTACATTTCTGTAAAGGCTACGTCACTGTGGCACTTTTATAGGTATTCATGCCATATCCAAAAGGACTTAGGCATTTTCCCAGCCGTCAGCAATCCAAGATTGCTGCCCAAGCTTATTTTTTCGCCAGGCACGAACACTACGGACATCGCAGTCCGTGCGAGCATGGACTTTCCTCTACTGCATAAATGCAGCAGCAATTACCCAAACGTTAACATAACATAATTGATTATACTCCATTATTCACGAAAACACAATACCAAAATCATTTTCACTTTTACAATGCAAAATCTCAGTCAAAAAGCTTGTTACCAAAAACGTGCTTTTCCAAGTTGGATAACCGTTTAAGGATGTCAAAGTTAGTGGTTCCCGGAGTGGCACTGGGAGCAGGTTGATTTGGACGTTTTGTACTCTCTTCGGCTTGTTTTTTCAATTTAAGATTTTCTTGTTTAAGATCTTCAATTTCCTGATGGAACACTTCATAATCTTTAATGATCAGATCCAGGAATTGATCCACATCTTCAGGTTTATAACCGCGCATGGCTGTTTTAAAATCTTTTTCAAGAATATCTTTAGCCGTTAATTTTATCTTATCGGATAGCATAAGACTTCACCTCAATACTTTCGCCAATACAATCGACTTTTTATTATTTTTTCAAATCTGCTTGGGTTTGTCAACGAAACACCATTTTGTAAGCTTACTGTTTCAGAGAACGATATGTAATCCCATTAAATCTGTATCTAAATTTCATCATAATATGATTATGCTTTAGAAACAACTTTTAATCCATAATTATTTTCACTCCATCATTCTTCGGACCAGCTGGCTTCTTCCGCAGCCAGTTGCAGATCATCAAAGTTTATCTGAAAGATGGGGTATGGCTGTGTTTCCGCCTTTTTCATCGCCTCGAAATAAGGATATCGGGCTGATCCTTCTTTTTCAGCTTCGAAAATGATGAGCATGGCATCGCTTTTATGGACCATATACCTATTTTTGGTTTTCAGCTGTTGTGGCCCTTCATATGGTTTGTTGAAAATGGACTCGACAAAATCGGCACGGGCCAATATGGATCGGTAGTAATCTTGATTCGTCTCGTTCCATGACTCTTCCTGTTTCAGAAAAGGAGTAAGCACCCCTAATTTAAGCTGATGATATTCTTCCTGTAATTCGAACACCACTTCGGCACCCCATAGTTCCGTACCCAACTGACCTGAGATGATCACCCATTCCAGCCCGTCTTCCACCAATGGCAGGAGACGCTCCTTCATCGCTTTCTTTATATATTTTACGGCTTCATGGTCATTTTTGAATATCCCGAATTCAAAAGCTTTGTAGCCCGTCATATACAAAACCTTCATCTCTTGGCTAATCTCCTTTAACATGATTATGTATGAAAACAAGGGCTTAATAAGCCCTTATTTTTTAGTATCCGAAATGCTTAGGTGGACAGCATGGGTTTTGCGGCGGCCTGCCACAAATCAAGTGTTGATTATAGCACTCGTTCACCACGGATTGAGTATGCGGGAAATAATGCTTATACGTGTTCACATGTTTATTGACATTTGTAGTATGTGATGGATGAACGACAGGGATCACTGTGTTCGATACATTCGTATTGACATATTGCTGTGTTGGAGAGACTTGCGCTGGGGCAACTTGAGATGGAGATGTTTGGGTTGGACCATATTGCGCTGGAGACACAGCCGATGGACCATATTGCGCTGGAGATACAGCAGATGGACTATAGGCTCCCATTACGTTAGAGTTTTTACCAGCTGACGCTCCCATTACGTTGGAGTTTTTACCGGTTGATGCGCCCATTACTCCAGGTGCGTTCCCGTATGCTCCCATTACATTGTTAGATGCGCCCATTACATTGTTAGATGCACCCATTACATTGTTAGATGCACCCATTACATTGTTGGATGCTCCCATTACATTGGGGTTATTTCCTCCACAATTACGAAAATACATTTATAATACGTCCCCTTTCATCATGATAAGTTTAGTCTTACCATTACAGACTATGAAAAAAAGGGGATACGTGTACTGATGAAATGACCTATTTATACAGAATAAGTATAAAACGATGGATGGCTGTCAATAAGTACACTAGCATTATTATATCTGGCTAACCGTCAAATGAAATGAGGGATTTTCTATAAAAAGGAATAGAGACTGTCTTTTAATGAAGTAAACAAAACTATCGTTAAACAAAGAACTACAAAAAATAGAAATAAAGTCGTTTTATACATTTCTCCGCTCCGCTTTCACCTTAATTTTATATGATGTAAAGGCATGAAATGAACGCTTCGGAATTTCACCCTCAACTCTTTCCATTTTACACACAATAGTTGAAGGCTACAATAAATGTATACATATTTTTTATTTTCGGCCTTTTGCACTAAAAGAAGTTTCTCACTCCCTAATCTTATACAGAAATATCCTTTGATTCCTCTTTCTTTTCGAGCCGCCGGATCCTCTTTTCCAATTCCAACTGTTTTTTCCCCAGGGCGGTCCCTTCCCTAACCATCTCTTGATGCGCGATTATTGAACATTTTAGAGCATGACCGACGTCCTTAAATTGATGTTCGTATAATTTCGCACATTCAATCTGTGCCTGTACCCTAATTTGCACATTCCCTTTTAAGGCGACTTCCTTCCAAATTTCCAAAGCTTCATCGAATTGTTTTTGCTTCTTTTTCTGGAAGGCTAATGCATGGCCAGCTATAATCCGATCTTCCTCATTACCCGCTTCCAATATTTTTTGATATGTCTCAACTGACTCCTCTTTTTTCCCCAAATAAGCAAGCCATCGTGCAATTTCCATGGACTCTTCCGTATATCCATCGATTTGGAGGATTTTTCGGGACAAATGAATATACAAAGTGATCAATGATAAGATATCCAATTCATTATGCTTCATGATTCCAAACAGTATTTCCGGATTCTTCCTCTCAACAAAATCAAAATAAATCATCGGTGCCAAATATCCAGGAATATCATCCTCCCTATGTACACCTAGAATATCTGTTTCGACAGCTGATAATTTCACTCGTTCCAATTTGTTTCTCCATAGGCGTCTTGAAGCATGATACAAATCGAAATGTCCGAATTCCGGTAGTTTTGGCACATGTTCCTTTATCAAGGTATGTCTCGTTTTTAACTGTGGCCAATCAAAGGACTTACCATTATAAGTGACAAGTGTTTCGTAATTGATGTTTTCCAAAAAGCTTTGATAAAGCGGTATTTCACTTCCAGGCTGCGGAAGGATATGTTGCTTCACGACTACTTCTTCACCTTCTAAATAGGCATACCCTAGTAAAAAAATGGTATTGCCGGCTCCGCCTCCTAGTCCTGTCGTTTCCGTATCGAAGAAAAACAGATCTTCACTTTTAACGCCCCTGGCGGAAAGTGGATGCTCCAATGAAGTTTGATTCCACTCTTTTACGACCTTTTTCAGCTCGGAAAATTCATATAACCCGTGTATGTGATTTATAGGGTAGCGGACTTCCCTAATGAAACAATAGTCACCGTCGAAATGAAAGGAAACGGTATCGTTCTCAAGCCACTTTTCAAAGTAAGGAATTTCTTCATTCACTTTCTGGTCATTTTCTTCTACAGGAGAAGGTTGTTTCCCTAGGTTCATATGCGTTTTCATACGGTTCAATTTATTTTTTAAAGACATGAAATTACACCTCTTTTCTCCTATCAATGCAATCTATTAATGTTTTTGCTTACAAAATTGACCTAATAATTGTTTGGCATCACTCTTGGCTGTTTTCGTTGCGGATTCCGTACCGATACAGGAAGGGCAGCCGCTCTCACAAGTGCAATTTTCAATCATTGATATTGTTTCCAGCAAAATGACTTCAGAGTTTTCATATACTTTATCACTTAACCCTATGCCACCCGGATAACTATCATAGATAAAAATGGTCGGTTTTTCATTATGCGCTGCTTTAACCTGCGGATAAACATGAATATCATGCGGATCGCACATAACATATAGCGGAATCATGTAATTAAGTGCATGCGACGCACCTATCATTCCTTGTTCTATTCGATTTTCGTCCCACTTAAATATATCAGGATCCATGGAAAGCATGGCCGAACTCGTATGCAGTTCCATCTCAGGGAGACTGATTGGACCTGAACCAATATTTTCATGAGTTTCGAATTTGATTTTTTTGAAGATCGTAGGCATCGCCCGGATTGCGACATCACCAAAAGCAGCTGCTGTGGAAGCGAAAGTTCGCTGTTTATCGACTTCCAATACAGACAATTGAACAGCAAGGTTAGCATCCGTATAATAGTCCACATTGACTTCACGTACATAAGCCTTCTTTTCATCCCAATCAAGTTCTTCCACCTGAAATTGAATACCCTGGTGCAAATAAATGGCTTCATCGTGAAGAAGGGTCATTGCACTGAAAGTATCCATTTCCCCTATGACCCGATTAACCGGTGCATTCGTTTGGTCGATGATCACGACATTTTCCTGTGCCGCTGAGCGCAGGCTGATATTGCTTGCGGGAAAAGCATCATTCATCCAATGCCATTTGTCCCCATTTAGGTGTAAGACCCTTTCTTCCGTAAGGAATTCAAGAACGTCGATAATCTCTGTTTTCCCAAAAGTATCGCCTTTTTTAAATGGCAGCTCATATGCTGCGCATTTTACATGATCAACCAAGATCAAAAGATTATCCGGATTGATTCTTGCAGTTTCTGGATTTCTGGTAAAGAAATAATCGGGATGTTGTACGATATATTGATCAAGGGCACTGGAACTGCCGACCATGATGATCAATGCTTCACCATGCCTTCTTCCTGCTCGCCCAGCCTGTTGCCAGGCACTCGATATGGATCCAGGGTAACCTGTCATTATGCAAACCTGAAGCTGACCGATATCGACACCCAACTCAAGTGCATTTGTGGAAACCACCCCATAAATGGAACCATCCCTGAGGCCTTGTTCAATTTCCCTACGCTGTGTTGGCAGATATCCGCCTCGATAGCCCCTGATCGATTTTGGCCCCAATTGCTTTGATACAAGTTCCTGTAAATATGTCAATAGAATTTCCACTCGAACCCTGCTTCGCGCAAAAACGATGGTTTGTATTTTATTTTTCAAAAATTCATTTGCCAGCTTCCTGACTTCCAATACCGCACTCCTTCGTATGTTGAGCGGTTTATTGACTATTGGGGGATTATAAAATACAAAATGCTTTTTCCCACTTGGGGCTCCGTTATTATCGATCAGGACCATTTGTTTTTCCGTAAGCTCTTCTGCTAACTCCTTTGGGTTATTGATCGTAGCGGAAGTACAGATGAAAACAGGGTCGCTTCCATAAAACTTGCAGATCCTTTTTAACCTTCTTATGACGTTGGCTGTATGACTTCCGAAAACGCCGCGGTAAATATGAAGTTCATCAATGACCACATACTTCAAGTTTTCAAACAAAGAGACCCATTTCGTGTGATGGGGCAGGATTCCCGAATGGAGCATATCAGGATTGGTGATCACGATATGCCCTGCCTGGCGGATTTTTTGCCTGATGTTTGAAGGTGTGTCCCCGTCATATGTATAACTATTTATATTAGCATCCATTTCATCAATCATTTCATTCAATTCGCTTTTTTGATCATAGCTTAGCGCTTTTGTCGGAAATATATAAAGCGCTCTGGTTTTTTCATGTTCCAGTATTTTTTGTAGGACCGGCAAATTATAGCATAATGTTTTACCAGAAGCTGTTGGTGTGACCGCCACAAGGCTATTGCCACTGACAGCAGTGTCGAATGCAGTTGCCTGATGGGTGTATAACCCATTTATCCCCCGTATTTCAAGAGCATGCTTGATCTTATCATTCATTGCAGCGGGAAAAGGGACATGTTTTGCCTCTTTCGCTTCAATTACTTGCCAATGTACGATGTTATCTTTAAAATCCTCATTAGTTTTTAAATCCTTAATAACTTCTTGTAAATTTTTTCGCAGTTTCATATAACCACCTCATACTCCTATTCTACCGAATGAACGTTCTATGCAAAAGGGAAACTATTTCCTATTCAAAAAAAAAAGCTGGAAACGGCAACATCCCGTCTCCAGCTCGGTCTTTTATCATTTAATTCTTTTCGGCAAAGCGAATGATTTCTTCGAGTAGTCTGCTTGGAGCTTCCAGCATTCCCATATGGCCACTTCCCTTAAGTATAACTTCATGGATATGGATCCCTTTTGCAGAAAAGGTTTTTTCAACGGGAATTAGCTTATCCTCTTCACCTGCAACCAATAAGACAGGCAGCTTTGTGTCTTTGAGTACATGATTTCTGTCTATTCTGTTCCTCATGGCATGTAAAGACCCTATCGCACCGCTTTCACTTGTTTTATATCCGATTTCCTTAGTTTGTTCAATATTGGAATCTTCGGGATTAGAGAAAAGCTTTGGTATAAGTCCGTCAATGAAAGCGGGAATTCCTTCACTTTTGATTTTCTCGACAGATTTTAAGCGCCCAGCCTTTCCAGTTTCATCGTCCGGCAAAGCTGTAGAATGTACCAATGAAAAACCTGACAATTTCCCAGGAAACCTTTCTGCGAACGCCAAGGTGATATATCCCCCAAGCGAATGACCAAACATATATACCTTTGCGATTTCCAGTTCGTCCAGTAACGACGCAATATCAGCAGCCATATCATCAATCGAGAAAGATTCCCCTATTTCCTCACTTGCACCATGCCCCCGTAAATCAACGGCAATAACTCGGTAATCAGCCTTTAATTCAGTAATGATGTCACTCCAGTATTCATGACTTCCACAAAATCCATGAATAAACAACAATGTTTTATTTCCTTTCCCGGTATCTATGTAGGAAAGCTTGCCATTATCTTTCATATAAAACCCTCATTTCCTTTTCTAATCATTCAGTAACGTTATTCCCTATAGTCCTTTATCTGAAACCCAACAGCGCATTCACATTTCTTAATTCCTCACATAGCCTATAGGCAAAGGAATTTTTTAGAAAGGAGCACCGTGATGACCTCTTCTGAAAAAAATAATAATCGGAGAATAGAACCCTTTACCCACTTCATTAACAAAATGGATCGGCTGTTTTCCGAAAGGCCTCCTAAAGGCATGCTGCAATCTCTTGACGATTTCTTCGGTTCGGCGAAAGAACGCAGCTTTCCGGTTGATGTTCACGAAACGCATTCAGAATATACACTTACCGCCACTTTGCCTGGAATTGCACGCAGCCAAATATCAATTGATGTACTGGCCCATGCTGTAACCATAACTGCAAAGCAAGTAGATAGAAGACATAAAAATCAAGGAATGTTTCAAAAAGAAGTTTCAGCAGGTACTCTTTCAAGAACCATTTCTTTTCCAAAACCCATTGATGAAGCAAAAGTCACCGCTCGACATCGCGATGGCATTCTCACGCTTCAGCTACCCAAAATCAGGGGGAATCGGATTGAAATCCATTAGACATGAATAAAAGCAGACTTAAAAAAGTGGCTGGGTCACTTGTAAGTCTGCTTTTCCTTTATTCACCATCTAAGCTTTGAAGAAGCCCCCTACTCCTTTGACCATTGAAGATACTTGAGAAACTGTATTCATCATTTGTCCAGCTGTATTCATCATCTTCGTTATATCCATCGAGCCATCTTGTGTTTTGAATTGATTCATGACCGATTTGAAACCCGATGGCTGGGGTTTTTGCATGAACTGTTGCTTAGGATATGGATTATGAGCCTGCTGCTGACCTTGCGGAGGTCTTTTAGCTGGCTGGAGCGGATTGGCGAACGGGCTAAAAGCTTGCGGCTGCTGATTGGACTGGATTGGCTGCATTTGTGCCATTGACTGCATTTGTGCCATTGGCTGACTTTGTGCCATTGGCTGTATTTGTGCCATTGGCTGCATTACACTGCTGCCCGGATAAGCTCCCACAGGCATCGCCTGCTGCTGGACAGGTTGGAATGGATGATAGGCCGCTTGCTGATAAGGATCATGATATGGTGTCATATAGCCCCCTGTATCCTGGAGATGATATGGATACATAAATGGTTGTTCATGATTATGATTATTGGGCGGAGGATACGGCATTGGCTGCTGGTACCCTCCCCAATATTCCGTCATTGATTGAGGAAACTGTCCTTGATTTGGGGAGATATGGTTAAAACCGGATCTCATCATGTCAATGAGCCCTCCTCTTTTTTCATTACATGGTTCTGATAATATATGAAAAAAAGGGGAATAAAGTGTAGGTATTTTTATGATAAAATCCGATTGATTTCCGTTCTTACATTATTAAGGATGAATTCCACCGATTGAACATGGCTTTTAAATCGCTTATAACTTGTTTTTGGAAAAAATGCCTGTACGGCCACATCAGAAAGGTTATGGGCGGTTTGTTCGATTTGCTCGGGGAAAAGATGCCTAAATTCAGTTTCTTTCATCCACTCCTTCATTCCGGTTTCCCATTCGATGCATGCGGTCCTTACCTGGTCTGCAAACGGCTTGACTTCCGAAAAAAAATCCTTTTCCTTTCCTTCCTTCCGTACACCCTCATAGATATCATCCACTTGGTCCGTATATTTTATTAATTGTTCTGTTAATAGCTGCAGTTTTTCTTTTTGCACAATATATTCCTCCGCACAATTGTTTCCCTTATTATAATCCAGTTCATTATAAAATGATATTCCTCTGGCTTATACGTGCAATTCAGTGAGAACATTGTGCTTTATTATTGTTTTTTTCGGGACAATGGAAAAGGAATGGTTTACACCTTCAGCATTCACCCAATAATCCTCGGCTTTCTCAATGGCTTCCTGGGCTTCGTTAACTAATGTATATTGCTCCGCCCATAGTTTGCACCGCACTGTATTTACAGTTTCCCCATATGAAATTTCCAAACGATCCAGGCTGGTACTGATCTCAGCTATCATCCTTAATATCTCCTCTGTTGCGACACTTTTATTGACCATGCTGATCCCTCCCATTCTTTACCTGTACTATTCTTTTTTTTATCAGAAAGCCCTTCATGACTGACAAAACTAGAAGGGAATCGGCAAAGAAAGTGCAATTCGCTTAATTTATTATGCCCTTCGACAACAATGGCAGAATGAAGAATGAAGTTTTAAACAAGAATACAGACAGGAGGTGATTTTATGCAGTCGAATGAAAGCAGACAGCAAAAAAACGAAAAACGACAAAAGCCGCCCACTAAAAAGGCAGGAACGGGAAATCCGAAGCTTAGCGGAGAAAACCGCCCCTCTACGTAAGACATAAATACTGACTGATAAAACAGGGAAGGCTTACATGACGCCTTCCCTGTTTGCTATTATAATATCCAATTTTTAATCATTGCTGCCGTATGTAGCTGCTTTTGTTTAAGGTCATACCAATCGGTCAAATGCGGGTCTTCTTCCCATTTGGGTTCAATGAACCATTTTTTTTTAACCTTTTTTTTCATATCCCATTGCTCTGTCATTCCTGCTTGATGATGAATCAATGGATATACTCCCCTCAGCATCGGGGTTTCATGGTACCTAGGATTTTTTCGATATTGTTCATAATCATATCTGGCACCCGTTGGTTCTGTCCTGCAGGAAAATTCATAGAATAGCGGAAACAAATCTTCAGAAAATAAAAGGCCGGCCAACCTTTTCCCCAATTCAATCCTTTTATCGATATTTCTAAAATGCGAAACGGACGATCCATATAGTTCTCCATTGCAAGCAGGAAATAAAACCGTGCTAAAATGCATCCAGTCCTGCAGGAAAAATAAGAGAGAATGAAATACGAAAGATTGTTTTTTAATAACCGGTTCTTCTATGATGTTTTGTTCATTTATGATGAGCGCAGTGACTAATTTTTCCCGATTTCCATGTTTCCAAAAGGAATACCATTCGTTCGTCATGAATTTGGTAATAAAAAAATAATGACATAAGTGAAACAAAGGACGTCCATACTTCGTCGAATAATGATAGAGAAGTAATTGCGGATAAGCATCTTGGAATATTCTCCAGTTGGCTTCTTCATACGTCAGGAATAAAAGATGCCTGTATTTCTGGCCAAGCAAATGGGAAAACCAAATCCCTTCAAGATCACACATATTCCAGCCTGCATTTCTAGAAACCATCCCCGCTAAAAAAGACCATTGTATTTCGGGATGCATTTTGAAAAATCGTTCATATGCCTTTGTCCTTGATATATTATCCCTATTTCCTTTAGCGGTTTGGGCTTTTATGGAATGTAGCAATTGCTTTTCCGTCATTAATATTCGCATCTATGTGTCCGCCTTTCTATAGAGATGAATTGTGACATATAGTTGTACATAAATCCTATCGTTCTAAGAAACAATTCTTTTTATTCACATTTTGGATTCTTTTTTTGCTAATATAGATAAGTGAAAAAAAGGAGGGGTAAAAGTGGCATTTCATTATCCCAACGGACGAAGATTTGTACCGCAGGCTATGGAAGAAAAGAAAAGCCCACTTAAAAAAATCAGTTACAGCAACCGGGGAAAAACATTGGAAGACGATTTGAACGAAACCAATCAGTATTATTTAGCACACGGCATTGCCGTCATCCATAAAAAACCGACACCCATTCAAATTGTCGATGTCCACTATCCGAAAAGAAGTGCTGCAGTCATTAAAGAAGCTTATTTCAAACAAGCATCGACCACCGATTACAATGGTGTTTATAAAGGAAAGTACATTGATTTTGAGGCAAAGGAGACGAAAAACAGCAGTTCTTTCCCTCTGAAGAATTTTCATGACCATCAAATCGAACATATGAAACATATCGTTCAGCATGACGGAATTGCATTTGTGATCATTCGGTTTTCCGCAATGGATGATATATATGTAATGAGTTCTGAACAACTGAGTTTTTATTGGAAGAGAATGAAAGACGGCGGACGCAAATCTATAACTCTTCAAGAGGTTGAAAGCAGTTCACGAAAGATTACTCTTGGCTTTCAACCGAGAATTGACTATATTAAAGTAGTAGATTCGCTCATCTCAGAAAATTTTTAGTTTTTTTAGAAAGGCAGGTTAGCTGTAATGGCTGAAAAATATAATACTAGAGAAGAACGCCGAAAGCAGGGGCAGACACAAAAAAAGGGACCGAAGAAAGGTCCTCAAAAGCCAACCAATATGCTTAAGCGCATTTTCCTTATACTTGTTACAATCGGAATAATAGGCTTGGTTGCCGGAGGAGCTGCAATGGCTTACTTTATAAGCGACGCTCCAAAACTTGACGAAAAGCTTTTGAAAGATCCGGTCACATCCAAGATTCTCGATGAAAATGGTAAATTGTTAGCTGAAATCGGAAAGGAAAACCGGGATTATGTAAATTATGAAGACATACCCGATCTTGTCGAAGAAGCTTTCCTGGCAACGGAAGATTCCCGCTTTTATGAACACCACGGGGTCGATTTCTTACGTCTGGGCAGTGCCGTCATAGCCAACGTCAAAAACGGATTCGGCTCAGAGGGTGCAAGTACATTGACCCAGCAGGTTATCAAGCGTTCTTATTTAACACCTGATAAAACCATTAAAAGGAAAGTCCAGGAAATGTGGCTATCCATACAGCTTGAAAGAAAATATACAAAAGAAGAAATTTTCGAAATGTATGTGAATAAGATTTTCTTTGCAAACCGTGCCAACGGGATCTTAACTGCATCGCAAACTTATTATGGAAAAGATCTTAGCGAATTGAAATTGAACGAAGCGGCCATGCTTGTAGGATTACCGCAAAGCCCAAGCAGGTATGACCCGTATAAATACCCTGAACGTGCGAAAGAACGCCGTGATATTGTCCTGCACTTAATGAATAAACATGGTTATATCACCGAAACGGAAATGAAAAATGCACAAAGCATCGATATAACAGAAGGACTTCAAGAAATCGATAAGAGCCAAATCGATACGACCGCATACGATGCATTCATCGATTTGGTAATTGAGGAAGTCGGGGATATGGGTGACTATAACGTCTTTACCGATGGTTTGGAAATCCAAACGACCATTGATAAAGATGCCCAGGAATATGTCTATAACATGTTGAACAGTGATGAAATCATCAATTATCCAAGTAAAGATCTCCAAGCAGGAGTCACATTACTCGATACAGAAACTGGTGAAATTAAAGCAGTGGGCGGCGGCAGGAACACGACGGTTAAACGCGGCTGGAATTATGCAACGGATGCCAAGCGATCACCTGGTTCGACCATTAAACCGATTCTGGATTATGGTCCTGCCGTAGAATATTTAAATTGGTCCACTTACCATCAAATCAAGGATGAGGAATATAGATACAGTGATGGAACACCGCTTAAAAATGCTTCCGGACGACATTATGGTACTGTAACGACTCGTGAAGCACTGGCACGGTCATTAAATATTCCTGCCTTAAAAACGCTTCAAGCAGTCGGCTTGGACCGGGCACGTGATTTCGCCACTGACCTTGGCATTCCTTTTGACAAGGAAATTACCGAATCTGCAGCATTGGGCGGCGGTAAGGATGTTTCAACACTTGAACTTGCCGGTGCATACAGTTCATTCGGAAACAACGGTATCTATAATGAACCGCATAGTGTGAAAAAGATTGTTTTACGTGATAAAACAACCATCAAAAACAAGACGGAATCAAAACCGGTCATGAAAGATTCCACAGCTTTCATCGTTACGGACATGTTGAAAAGCGTCATGAAAGAACCTTATGGAACAGGAAGGTTAGCCAATATACCTAGTCTTCCGGTAGCCGGTAAAACGGGGTCAACCAATTTCACGCCTGAGCAGCGTGCAGCGAACAACATCCCATCTTCCGGTGTAAAAGATAGCTGGATGGCAGGTTATACAACCAATTATACAGTCGCGGTTTGGGCTGGTTATGATAATGCATCTGGTGAGCAAATGGAATATCTGGGTGAATCATCTCAAAGAATCCCTAAATCCATCTTTAAAAATTTAATGGAACATATGGCTCAATCAAAAGAAACGAAAGACTTTGATCAACCTGACAGTGTTGTGAAGGTTGGAGTCATCAAAGGTTCGAATCCAGCTGTTAAAGCCAATGAATATACACCAAGCAGTAAAATCACTTATGAATATTATGTTAAAGGTCACGAGCCAACACAAGTGACGACAGAATATGAAAAAATCGACTCACCTGGCATTAACGCTTCTTACAACCAGGAAAGCAATGAAATCAATCTTTCATGGTCATATCCTAAAGGAAATGGGAATACCCAATTCGAGGTTAAGATGTCCGTTGATGGCGGAGCAGAGAGCGTATTAAAAAAATCGAAGGATACTAGTTTAACGCTCCCTAATCCAACCCCTGGTAGTAAATATACTTTCTCAGTGGTAGCTTTAGTGGATAACCAACAAAGTGATCCTGCGAGCACATCAGTCAAAATACCTGCTGAAGCGGAAGCTCCTGAGGATACTGAGGACGAGGAGATTAAAGATCCGGCCGAAGGTGAAGATCCTGAACAAGAAACGCCTGCTGAGGGCGAGGAAGATAAGCAAGACGAAGACAAAAATAACAATGGCGAAAACGGCAATAATGGAAATAATGGAAATGACGAAAATAACGGCAATAATGGTAATAACGGTAATGGCAACAACGATAATAATGGTAATGGCAACAACACTGATGATGGAAATGGAAATGGCAATAATGGTGGTGATGAGGACGTCGAAGGCGGGGATGATGCCACTGACCCTGGAACGGTAGAAGAGGAAAAACCAGTCGAGACCCCTGACCCTAACCCGGACCCAGATCCAAACAAAGATACGGAATAAATATATATAAAGATTGACTTAAAAAACGTCTAAGCTAAAAGCTTAGACGTTTTTTTGGATGTTCTTATTTTTGATCATGAACTTCACATATTGCTTTTCAAATTCTCGGAACAACTCACTAAGCTGTCTATATGAATGAAAAAAAGCGGGTCTAGCAAGGATGAAAGAAAGCCTTTCAGCAAGGTTCACCGGAATATTGGTAAAGGATTCTATTTTTGCCCGTAAATCACTCAAAACCACTGGCTTTCCATGCATCCAGAAGATTGCGGTTAAAAATAAACCGATCCCCTGCTTCATGAGTAACAAAGTCTGCCCCACTTTTCGCTCGGAAAATAGCAAACTGCATTCTGAATCAATTCCCTTCCATTTTTCCAGCAGTTCCTTTATATGCAATGCCCCCATAGACCAAGGAGCATAAGCCTCAACATTATTATAATAAAGTAACTCATACGGAAAAGCCTCGAATGGGATCGTTCCACTCCAACCTGCAAAACGCTCTTTTTCCAAGAGGGTTTCCTTTTCAGGGAAAAACAAAGGGTGGTCCAATAATTCAGGGACTTTTAATGATATGGACTGCGTCAATTGGCTTCTTTCCTTTTCATTCTTTTTTTTCCTTCACGGCATAATTCAAGAAGCGGGCAGGTTTCACATCTTGGTGACTGGGCCTTGCAATGATAGCGTCCAAAGAATATCAGGCGGTGATGCGTAACGGACCATTCATCCTTTGGTATCTTAGCCATCAACGTTTTCTCAACATCAAGGACACTATCCTTCCAACGGCATAATCCCAGACGCTTGGAAACACGCTCTACATGGGTATCCACAGCAATCGCAGGCACATCAAAAGCAACAGAAACGACTACATTCGCCGTCTTTCTGCCAACGCCAGGCAATTTAACAAGCTCATCACGATCTCTGGGAACTTCCTTATCGTATTCTTCGATCAGCATGCGCGACAACTTTTGTATATTCTTAGCCTTGTTACGAAACAAACCGATTGAGCGAATATCATTTTCCAGCTCTTCTATCGGAACGCTTATGTAATCCTCAGGCGTTTTATATTTTTGAAATAAATCCTTCGTTACTTTATTGACTAATACATCCGTACACTGAGCTGATAGGGCAACAGCAATCACCAATTCAAATGGATTGGAGTGATTCAGCTCACAATGGGCATCCGGAAACATTTCACCCATCGTATCCAGACAATATCGAATTTGAGCTTTATTCAACATATTGGTTCTCCTTCAATTTACATTACTGCTCGAGCCAGTTATAGAAAGGCACATCTTTCAATGGTCGTGCATTTTCCGTCTTTCGGTCCCTCTTTTGGTGAACTCTAAATTTTTGTCCTTGCTCCCTTGCCTGTTCCAAGGTTTTAATTCCATTCTTTTTCCACTCGAATAAAATTCGATCAATGTATCGGAAATTCAATTTTCCGGAAATGACAGACTCCCTCAAAGCTGACTTAATGATTTCGGGTTGATGGTCATCCTCCATCCACATTGCCAATGTCTCACATTCATAAGGAGATAAAGGGCGGCCGAACTCCTGTTCAAAAATCGTATAAAGGCTCTCCCCCGCTTTTTGGATTTCAGCAGACTCTGTCTGTTTCAAAGTTTTCAAGAAACAGTCCATCATTTTTTCATAAAGTGGAGACAACGAGTATTTTTCCTGTCCGATTTCTTGGCTATCCTCAACCATCATTTCAATAAATCCCCTTTGGACCAAACGCTGGATCAAGAATAGACATTCCGTTTCCTGCAATGTCATTCGGTCAGAAAGCTGGGATGGTGCAGGGAAATGGTTACCTTTATCTATGAAGCTTTGCAATTGTAATAAAAGGACCATTTCTTGTTCATTTAGTCCCATTGTACTATAGTTAGTCAGCAAAAAGGATGGAATCGTTATCGTTCCTTCCTTAAACCACGCATATAAATGTTCTTTATTCATGTTTTTGGACACCTCTGGTTAAGTATAACATGAATACGGCTCCCCGAATAAGTTTATAATTTTAACAAAAAACGGTTATCTGCCAAATATGGCAAGATAACCGCTTCATTACGGAATCAAGGATATAATCGATTTAATAGGCGTGGGAACGGGATGGTTTCACGGACATGCTCGACTCCACTGATCCATGCAACGGTACGTTCCAATCCCAAACCGAAGCCTGAATGCGGTACAGAGCCATATTTTCTTAATTCCATATACCATTTGTAAGCATCCTCGCTCAAGCCATGCTCATTGATTCTCTGCTCTAGCAATTCCTGATCATGAATCCGCTCTGAACCGCCAATTATTTCTCCATATCCTTCTGGAGCGATCAAATCGGCACAAAGAACGACTTCTTCCCTGTCAGGGTCTGGCTGCATATAAAAAGGTTTGATTTTAGTTGGGTAATGAGTTATGAAAACGGGCTTATCATAACTTTCCGCAATCGCAGTTTCGTGCGGAGCCCCAAAATCATCACCCCATTGGATATCATTAAATCCTTGTTCATGAAGGAACTTAATGGCCTCATCATATGTAATACGCGGGAAAGGAGCTTGAATTTGTTCAAGCTTCGCTATGTCACGGCCCAGTGTATTCAACTCAAGCTGACAGTTTTTCAATACGGATTGGACGATCGAAGAAACGAATTGCTCCTGAACCTCCAGGTTTTCTTTAAATTCGATAAAAGCCATTTCTGGTTCAATCATCCAGAACTCGATTAAATGTCGTCTTGTTTTGGATTTTTCTGCCCTGAAGGTAGGTCCAAATGAAAATACCTTCCCAAGTGCCATGGCAGCCGCTTCCATATAGAGCTGACCACTTTGTGAAAGGTATGCATCCTCATCAAAGTACTTGGTCGCGAACAATTCACTCGTTCCCTCTGGTGCGCTTCCAGTTAAAATTGGGGGATCCACTTTAACGAAACCTTCTTCATTAAAGAATTCATATGTAGCACGGATTATTTCATTACGGATCTTCATGACTGCATGCTGCCGTTTTGAACGCAGCCATAAATGGCGGTTATCCATTAAGAATTCAGGACCATGCGCTTTAGGTGTAATGGGATAATCCAATGATTCATGAATGATTTCAATATCTTTCACCTGTAACTCAAAACCGAACGGCGAGCGTTCATCCTTTTGAATGACACCTGTTACATACAAGGATGACTCTTGCGAAACCGATTTCGCACGAGCGAATATTTCTTCACCCACATCAGCTTTCACGACCACACCTTGAATGAAACCAGAGCCATCACGGATTTGAAGGAAAGCAATTTTCCCACTGGAACGTTTGCTGGCAAGCCAGCCTCCAATGGTTACTTCTTGTTCGACGAATTTGCTAGCATCTTTTATTGTAATTTTCACGGAATTTACCTCCAAAAATAGCTTAACTTACTAAGGAATTTACTCTACTTATTATACCCATAGCCCTGCTTACAAGCAAATAAATCAATTGAAGTAGAACTTCCATGCCTTTTCTATCACTCTTATTATGTTTGGAGCATACCCGCCAGATTATATGGTAGATTATTTTTCACTATCGCCCAAAGCTCATTACAGTAAAGTCATCTTGGTATATGTATCATTCGACATTTCCATTTTCAACAAGGGATTGAATCCTATCAACCAATGGTAATCATTTTCGCCTTCAACAAAGTTTCAAATGATGCATATAATTGAAAAGCACTTTTAGGATCTCTTATTTGGCAGGAAAGCAGCTCTTCAAGTCTTTTGATCCGATACCGTAAACCACTCATTGAAATGTTCAATTCTTTCATACTGCATTCAAGATTTCCACCACATTGCAGGAATACATAAAGCGTTTTCAATAATTCCTTCATTTTTGGGTCATCTTTCATTAATAAAGGAGCCAGCATTTTCTCTGCCTTTTTTAGTACCGCTGGAGTACTCCCCGTATGCATTAAAATGGATAGCAGATCTACTTCTTCAAATTTGATAATATCCCAAGTTCCTTCATTCATATTCAATGCGGTTAAAGCTTCTTGAAAAACCTCGTGAGCCCGTTCCAATTCATCACTTATTGTGCTAAGACCCATTTTAAAGTTATATCCGCTAAAAACAGTATATAAGTGATTGATGCATTCCTTGGTGCGAAGCTGATATTCAGTTCCCGGACTCATCGGTATAAGCAATACGATATTACCATCCCTTAAGGCTGTTAAGACAACTTGATTCCGCTTTTAAAAGAAACTATAAATCTCTTCGATGATTTTCTGCTGAATGAAATAGTCATTCGCTGTCCCCCGATCGGAGGAAAAATCATAGCCAAGCAACGCAATGGTGAAAGGATGATCCAATGAAGCGTCTAAATACATGCTTTTTTTAATTATTTCTTCTCTGGAAGCAAACTCTCCATTTAATATTTGTTCAAGAAATAAACCTTTTACCCTTTCAAGGGCTTCAAAACTGCTTTTCTCATTTAAGAGGAATAAGGAACCGGTCATGGAAACCCTTTCAAGAATCATTCGATTGATTTCCAGGTTCGTTTTTCCTTCAACCGGATCCGATTGCGCAAAAACACAATAGCCGTAAGTTTTATTTTGTAACGTTATGGGAGTATAAAGCAGCTCCATCCCATCTTTTACGATTCTTCCGGTCTCCAAAGTGACAGGACCATTTTCCCTCATCAGTTTGAGCTGATTCCTGACTTCCCTTACCTTCCCTATGTGAAACCCAGCATGATAAACCTGATTGCTATTGAAATTCTCCATCAACAAAGGAATTTTCGTTTTCTGATAAACCATCCTCACTATCGATTGAAGGCTTCTTCCGTTAATTAACTCCTCTGTCAGCAAATTATGAATATCCATCACTTTTGATAAACTATTGCGTTCTTCCAGCAGCTTTTCATATGTTACGGCAAGCTCTTGTACAATCGGTTTGGTTTTATAATATTTCAACTCATCTTGAATCTCCAGGCCCCATAAATGTATCGATTTACCTTCGTATCTACACTCTGATTGCCCTGCTCCCTTACAGGCACTTTCTTTAAAAATCACTTCGTGACCGCAGACCGTCGAATAAAATCCACTTGCATAACCCGTCAATGTATAACAGACTGGCTTTTCCGCAATGCCTGTCTGGGTGATATGTTCCTCTGCCTCATAGGAATTCACCCAAACCCCTTCCACCTTTACAGAGTGTACATCCGTTTGATTATCCATTGATAATTCCAGGTTCGTAGTATTAACTTTTGTATAACCCTGCAGCATATGTAAGATTGGACCTTGCCTCAGTATTTCCTTTACCGTTGACAAATCCCCTTTTAGTGCCTTATTAGCATCATTGACTCCGATATTCCAGCCATAACGTATTAAAAAAGACTTCATTCTTTCAAATCCAATATTCTCGATCAAGTCTTTTCTTAGGGTACCGAAAATTGAAGAGGAAGTCAGGATCATCCTCTCATCATTTAAATGAATTTCTCCTTCATCATTCTTAAGATTCAAAAGATTCGTCATGATTCCCCACGGCTTTCCTTTTACATAATATTATACTTTTTCCATACCTTACCTATCAAGATAAAAATGTAAACGCATTCATATCATGCAGTGGTGGAAAAGCCGGTGGGAGTCCGATACAAACCATTCTTTTTCACGTTTTTCTACTCAGATTAATTCGTTCGGAGCCGGATCAAATCAGCATCAATGCCTTCATCTTCATTTATCCACTTATCGTTTGTCCAGCCATGAAGGTCATAATCGTCCATTGCCAAGTCCACAAAAGCTTTGAATTTATCTGATTGTCCATTTGAATCTGCCATTTTCATGGTTTCCAGCCTAATATTTTCATGGTTACCCGCATAATTGATTTCATATAATTCATTCCTGCCACCAAATTCCGTTCCGATGGAATCCCATATAAGTTTCATCAGTTTTACCCTTTCCACTGCCGAAACCCCGCCAGAACCCTTATAATATTTTTCGAGATACGGACAGACCTCAGGGTTTAAAAAATCCTTGGAGCTTGATGGGAGTTGAATGAGATTACCTGCTACAACCTGTTCAAATATCTGTTTTACCTTTGGCCATACCATAGGTGCAAACACCCTATATGCAGTTGCGTATGTGCTATTGGGCAGAACAGTGGCATACGGCCCTTCCATCGGATCTGTAGCCATCGCTGTCGAGATTGCCCAAAACATGTTCCTGTAAGCAAGCACTTCCCCGATGTTGGCTTGTACTCCCCTAAATTGATTCGTTCCTGCCATCTCCGTAGCCTTCATCAGAAGCCCAGCCATAAAGTCCAATTTCACCGCATAGCGTGTACAGCCATGAAATGTATATCGGTTCATCCACCCAGTCTTGGATCTAAATCCATTGGCAATTTCCACATTATTATAGGCAAATACATTCTCCCATGGGATGAATACATGATCAAGGACGATGACTGCGTCATTCTCGTCGAACCGACTAGAAAGCGGGTAATCGAAAGGAGTGCCTGTCCTCGCAGCCGTTTCTTCAAAAGATTGTCTGCTGATCATTTTTAATCCCGGCGCATTCATCGGCACAAAGAAAATCAATGCATGGCTTCTATCCCCTTCCCCAAGATCGACAGGAGAATAATTCGCGACAAAATTATAATTCGTAAGTGCTGCTGAAGTTCCAACCATTTTAGCTCCACTTACGATTATTCCATCATCCCGCTCTTCCACCGTACGTACAAATACCTCTTTATTTTCATGTAGCGGTTTATTCCTGTCCATTGCCGGATTTATAATTGTGTGGTTACAGAAGGGAACGTCCCTTGTGGTTTTTTCATACCATCTTTTCGCATTATCTTCAAATCCCTTATAAAAATCGCTATACGGTCCCAATGATCCTGTAAAAGCAGCTTTGTAATCAGGGGTACGACCCATGAAACCATAGCTCAATTTTGACCATTCTGCTATGGCATCCCTTGCTTCAAGCAGCTCTTTTGCGTTCTTTGAAGCCTTGAAGAACTTATGGGTAGTATGGCCTTCATCTGTCTTAGCCGTTAAAATCCGAGCACTAACCGGATCATGGAGAGCATCATATAGTTGGCCAATTGACCTGGCAGAATTGCGATATGCTGGGTGTGTCGTCACATCATCTACCTTATCGCCGTTCAAGAATACCGTTCTTCCGTCTCGTAAACTTTCTAAATACTCTTTGCCATTCATCATCGGAACATCCCCCATTCACAATCTTTCAATTTGGATTTCTAGCTTTATACTAACTAAATGTTCAAGGCATTTTTCTGTTGAAACCCATCTTTTTTCTAACATTTTTTGTCTGATTTTACTGAATAATCTAAATATGTTGAACTTAAACAAATAATCATATACGATATCATATATGATTATTAATAAAATCAAGGGGTGAGTGTCCATGGCAAAAGCAAGAGTGAAACTCAAACAGTCAGATTATTCGGAAGAAATGGAAATACTGTCGAACCGCTATATATTAATGAACGGTGATAAGTATGAGGTATCACAAATCAATTTGGATAACCCTATTTCAGGAACGGTATATGGAACATTATTAAACTATAAAGGATCATTGGAAGCATTGAAGGGAAAGGTCGACCATCCTCCTTATAATGAACCTCCTAAAGGGCCGATCCTATATATTAAACCTAGAAACACGTTTTCTTCTTTTTCAAATCCAGTTCCCCTTCCAAACGGCATACCTGAATTGGAAATCGGGGCCGCACTGGGAATTGTAATCGGTAAAACGGCTACAAGAATCAAGAAAGAACATGCATTGGATTATATAGAAGGTTTTACGATCGCCAATGATATTAGCGTTCCACATGAAAGTGTTTTCCGTCCTGCTATCCGCCATAAAGCCCGTGATGGATTTTGCCCGATCGGTCCATGGGTCGTATCCAAGGAATCGATATCCAGCCCCGATTCTTTAGGAATCCGTGTATATATAAATGGAGAGCTAAAGCAAGAAAATTCAACTTCAAATCTAATTCGCTCCATATCCCGCCTTATTGAGGATGTAACAGACTTCATGACTTTGAGTACGGGTGACGTCCTTCTAGTTGGAGTTCCAGAGAATGCACCGCTGGCAAAAGCCAATGATCATGTCAGAATAGAAATAGACGAAATCGGGCATTTGGAAAATACTATCATTTCCGAGGAAAAACTATCACTGGAGGGGATTTTATGAAGAGAGCACGTGTAGCCTATGCAGGTGCCGTACATCCAGCAAGTGAATATTATGGCCAGCTCAAATTGGCGGATGGACGGATTGTCAATGAGCAGGATGTTGTCTGGCTTCCCCCGGTGGAACCACGAACTGTCTTCGCGCTTGGCCTGAATTATGCAGACCATGCGAAGGAGCTTGCTTTTAAAGCCCCGGAAGAACCCCTTGCGTTCTTAAAAGGTCCCAATACCTTTATCGGCCACCGTGGGCAGACAAGACGGCCTGCTGATGCAGCTTATATGCATTATGAATGTGAACTTGCAGTCGTCATAGGTAAAAAGGCGAAAAACATAAAAAAGGAAGAAGCCTATAAGTATGTAAGTGGATATACGATTGCAAATGATTATGCAATACGTGATTATCTGGAGAATTACTACCGACCAAACTTAAAGGTCAAAAATCGCGATACCTGCACCCCCATTGGACCTTGGCTAGTCGATGCCGAAGATATTCCAGATCCTTCGAACCTTGCCATCAAAACTTACGTCAACGGAAAATTGACTCAGCAAGGCAACACGAAAGACATGATTTTCGGCATTGCTGATTTAATTGAATATTTCAGCAGCTTCATGACATTGAGTCCAGGCGATATCATTTTGACAGGCACACCTGAAGGATTGGCGGATACCGCTGTAGGCGATGAAATCATCACTGAAATTGAAGGAATCGGGAAACTCATCAGCACAATAGTCGGTGACGATGCATTTACTGAAGGCAGGGATCGGCCGCATCTAAAAATCCATAATTAACGGAAGGGACTAATCACATGCCTCATATAATTATTGAATATACGGATAATATCAAAGATGAAATCCAGATTGATGGCTTATTAAAGAAGGTGAATGATGTCCTGATATCTTACCCTTCCATCTTTCCAATTGGCGGCATTCGATCCCGGGCCATTGAATTGAAGCATTATCGTGTTGCCGATGGTACAGAGGATGATGCCTTTGTTCATGCCATCCTAAAAATTGGCGCTGGACGCCAGGACAGTGATAAAACCAAAGTATGTGACCATCTATTCGAAACGATGGAATCTCATTTGGCATCCCTCTTTTCAAAAAGATATCTTGCACTCTCCATGGAACTTACGGAATTCAGTAATTTTGGCACATATAAAAAGAATAATATCCATGATCGATATCATAAATGAACAAGATTTCATATTTAAAGGCCTCCCCCTTCATTGGGGAGGCCTTTAAATTATTATGTTTTGCCACTGCTGCCGCGCTCAGTTGATTTCTGCAAGGTTTTCAGTACGGTTCAAGAACTCCTTGACACGATCCACATATTCCTGTTTATCATAGCCGTTATATAAAGCGCTCGCCATACGGACCGGATCTCCAAAAAAGAATCTTTCGTACAGCGTTTGCCTGGATCCAAATGAACTCATGCATACATCCCATGCGAGACGATACAATTTGACCCTGTCATATGCTCCACCATTCGCTGCTTGAAGATATTTATCCAAATCCGGTCGAAGCTCCGAATTGAAATCGGCTTCATTTGGAATCGCCATTAAGCCGCTAGCTCCAAGAAGCTGCATTATTTCACTGAATCTAGGGTAAATTTTCGGATAATAATTACGGGCAATGTTTAATGGTGTAAAATCAGGTGTCATCATTCCCCATTTATCCAATTTCGCGTTTGCCTCCGAAGCTGTTATGAAAGCCTTTAGCGTTTCAAGCGCCATGATGACTTCCGATATTTTCTCCTGAACATGCTGGTATTGCCCGATATTGATGGTTTCCGCCATAAGTTGCAAAATCCCCAGAATGAACTCGGTTTTGGCGATATTCTTCGATACCACCTGATGGGTCATATGAACAACTGCATTGCTTTCATTATATGCCTGGTTGCAAATGCCGACATCCCCATATGCAAATACCCGATTCCAAGGAACGACTACATCATCAAAAACGATAATCGTATCCATCTCCTCAAATCGTGAACCAAGTGGATGGTCAAAATGTGATTTGCCATAGTCGAATGATTCACGACAGATGAATTTCAACCCCGGTGTATTATTTGGAATGGAGAATGCGAATGCATAAGGGTTTTCTTCTTCTGATTGTTTTAGCAATGTCGAAGGGAAAACCATGATTTCATCCGTTATTCCTCCTTGTGTAGCTAATAATCTGGCTCCCTTTATAATAAGCCCTTCTGAATTCTTGCCAGCAATTCTTGCAGCGATGTAAGGATCCGGAAGCTTTGCGGCACTAACTCCCCTATTAACCTGTGGTTGAATCAAGGTATGTGTCAACGACAAATCCTTTTCCCGGCAGAGCTCATAATAATCCTTCATATTTTTTGAAAATGCCGAATCCTGAGTGCCGAACATATCCGCTGCAGTACCGTACGCCATCATCCCACTGTTGATATAGTCAGGGGAACGTCCCATCATTCCATTATTATGCCTTGCCCATTCTTGAAACATCTTCCTCCTTTTTTCAAGGTCTCCCTTTGTCCGCGGCTGCATGAATGAGGTCCCTACTCTTTCGTTTGAAGTTGGTGAAATATAAGTCATGATGTCATTTTTCGCGGAATCATGCTGCAAATCATATAATTCAGCCTGTGTTTTCATGACCCCTTTAAAAGCTGGGTGCTGACTGATCTTATCTTTTACTTGCTCTCCATTGATCCATACATTCGCCTTTGCTTTGTCTACCCTATCGATATATTCTTTACCTGTTTTAGCCGGCATGCTTGCATCCCCCTTTAAAATCGATATAAATGAAGCGCTTACAATTAAAATTCCAAATATTGAATTAATTTATATAACAAAATATACCATGTGTTATGATATATATAAAATACTTTAAAAATTCAATATGTATATGTAAATCATATGTATGAGGTGTATAAAATGGACATCCGGCAGTTAAAATATTTTGTGACAATCGTTCAGGAAGAACAAGTAACCAAAGCTGCAAAAAAATTACATATGGCTCAACCGCCTCTTAGCCAGCAACTTAAATTGATGGAAATGGAAATTGGTGAAAAACTTTTCGATCGGAATGGAAAGAAACTTAAACTCACTGAGACTGGTCAGGTTTTATATAAAAAAGCTGAAGCTCTATTGAATCAGTTTGAAGAAACACTTCTGGAAGTGAAGGAAGTCAGTAAAGGGGTAAAGGGCACTCTTTCCATAGGGTCTGTAAAAACCTGCTTTTCTTACATTCCGCAAAGGATGAGAACCTTTAGAGTAAAATACCCTGATATACGATTCAAGTTAATGGAAGGTGATACGTTCCGTTTAACGGAAGGCTTAATAAACAGGGAAATCGAGTTGGCCATCGTGCGACTCCCAATTAATGGTAAGCAGTTTTCTTCGGTTAACCTTCCACCGGAAGATTTTGTACTTGTCACCCCACATGATTGGGATATCCCAGACTTCATCGAATTTAAACAAATCAAGGAATTTCCCCTCTTGTTGCTGCATAGGGTAAGCGGTCAAGGTACATATGAGCTTATAGTGGATGAGTGCTTCAGACATGGATTTGAACCTACGATTGTATGTGAATGTCCTGATGCTGCAATGATATTATCTTTAGTGAAGGAAGGAATAGGAGCTACCATCATGCCACGTACCACATCAAATTCGTTTTCAACCCAGGGTATAAATATAGTCGAATTGATAGATTGTGAAGTACAATCCGAAGCCGCCCTTATTTGGCTCGAAGAACGCTATCTTTCCAAAGGCGCCGTCAAATTTCTAGAAACTTTTTCCGAATGAATGGCCAGTTTTCCTTAAATCTTCATTTCATTTGCACCTTTTCTAATAATCTATGGTGTTGGTTGGAATTTCTATTCCATTGAAAAGAAAAAAAGCAACCTAGATGGCTGCTTTTAAAAATCGATTCACAAGTTCGATGAGCTGCACTTTATTTATATGCATACCATTCAATGTCGCAAAACACCCTTAACATCATGACCCGTATTGGACTTTACGAGGATTTCATTATAATTGTCTTTTGTAACCGTTTCCAAATCTGTCCTGCGGTTACTGAACAGGGAACCTAAATAGCATGCGAGGAACCCAAGAGGAATGGAAACGATTCCTGGTGAATTCAAAGGGAAAATCGGGTCACCTGTCATGATGGTGGCTCCGGGAACCGGGTTCCAGACATTTGGACTTAAGGCCACGAGCAAAAGTGTACCAAAAAGACCTGTCATCATACCGACCATTGCACCGGTTTTATTGAATTTTTTCCAATAGATGGTGAGAAGGATGACCGGCAAATTCGAACTGGCTGCCAATGTAAAAGCAATCGATGCCAGAAACGCTACATTGAATTCCTGCAGACCTAATGATAAAACGATTGCAAGTGCAGTCACACCAATGGACGCCCATCTAGCCATCGTCATTTGCTGTTTTTCCGTTGCTTTTCCATCTTTTAAAATTTCATTGTAAAAATCATGTGAAAATGCCGTAGCACCTGTTAAAACGATTCCCGCAACAACTGCCAGTATCGTTGCAAAGGAAACGGCCGCAATAAAGGCGAATAAGATGTCCCCGCCCACAAGTTGGGCCAATAATGGTGCAGCCATGTTACCCGCTGGATTAGCGGTCATGATATTCGATGTTCCAACCAACTTCGCAGCACCGAATCCGAGAAAAATGACCATGATATGAAAAGCACCCATAATCCACATCACCCAAACAACCGACTTCCTTGCCACTTGTGCATTCGGGACAGTCAGAAAACGTATTAAAATGTGCGGTAGACCTGCCGTTCCCAGAATTAGGCCCAGGGACAAGGAAGCTGCATCCCACCCACTGGCATATTTAATACCTGCCTTCAGGTAAGCTGCTCCCATGGGTGTCGCTGTTTTCATTTCCGTGAAAATTCCGATGAAACTAAAATTCAGCTTCCACATGACGATCATGAATAATATAAACACGCCGCCAATCAGCAGGATTGCTTTAATGATCTGCACCCAGCTCGTCGCCGTCATCCCCCCAAATAGTACAAATACCAACATGACAATACCTACGATAATGACAGAGGTATTATACGGGATGTCTAAAAGCAATTTAAATAAAGCACCTGCCGCAACAAGTTGACCCAGCATGTACATGACTGATATCACCAAGGTATTAAAAGCGGTCACTCCCCGGACCTGTTTATATTTAAACCTTGTAGTCACCATATCAGCCAATGTGTATTTCCCTAAGTTCCTTAAAGGTTCAGCCACCAGGAATAATACAACAAGGAATGAAACAAGTGCTCCGTACATCAGGAAAAATCCATCATACCCCGTTAAGGAAAATGCTCCAATCAACCCTAAAAATGTGGAAGCCGACATAAAATCCCCGGCCAATGCAAGTCCATTTTGCCTAGCTGTCAAACCGCCCCCAGCCGTATAAAAAGAGCCTGCCGTTTTAGTTTTTTTGGAAGCGAAATACGTAATGAAAAGGGTGCCTATCGACATTAGTGCAAAAAGAATAATAACTGTCCAATTCATGATTCAAAGCCCTTCTTTCTCGATGATTTCTTTTATTTGTTCATCGATTCTTTCGGATTTCCTTACATATACGCTGCAAACCCATACAGACATAACCGTGATGGAGACACCGTACACCCACGCCCATGTTATGTCTCCAATGAAAGGGTGATCCAGGATATCAGTGTAAAAAACTAAGAAGGGCAAAAGCAGGGAATATCCCATAAAGAATATCGTAAAAGGGATGACGAATTTCTTTTTATCGGAAAGCATATTCTGAAACTCTTTGGAAGCAACAATCCTTTCATAATCCACTAGATTAGTTTGTTCCGATTCTTGAAGGTTTTTTTCCAACCGAACCATCTCTTCACACCTCTTCTGATATTTATTTTTCAAAGGACGGTACTATAAATAGTATTGAGCCTTTCCATTGCCAAATCTTTTCCAAAAACCCAAACAACTTATCTGCACAAGAAGGGCTAAGCCCATCCCTAAGCTTTCCGAACGCATTTTGTCTAACCGGTGACACATACAGATAGGGCAGCAGTTAGTTCCCACTGCTGCCCTGGCCCAGACTATATCTTATAGAAGGCTTGCACTTTCGCAATAGACTTCGCTTGCATATCCTTCATCCGTTTTGGTTTATTTATACTTTCACGTTTCAAATCTTCCAGTTTTCCATCAAACTTTCACCAATTCCCTAAACGGTGACAATACAGGTATATATAAACAAGCACCCTATCAAAATGACAATGTGCGGTCAATGTATGTTTTTGCCGAAACACTCGATCATTCATCCTGAATCCCGCTTTTTTCAGATGATGAATTCAGGCTTGCTTTTTGCCAGAATCGGTTCTTTAAGAGGAACTTCTTCACCTGATATTATATCAAGGACAGCAGAAGCCTCATCAAACCATGAATCCGGGGCTTTTGCTCCCCAAAATGTCTGGCGTCTTGGATCATTCAAATCCCAATGAATCGGTTCGATATCCGGGTCAGATGTTAAGTAATCCCCATTGTATAATTCGATTCTGTGACCGTCCGGGTCTCTTAAATATAGGAAGAATGCATTGGATAGGCCATGCCTTCCTGGTCCGCGTTCGATGGACTGTGCATATCCAAGTGATGCCAGTACATCACAGGCATGGATAATTGCAAGGGGGTCAGGCAGAAAGAAGCCTACATGATGAAGTCTTGGACCGATTCCGTTCATGAATGCCTGGTCATGGACGGTTTGCTTTCTATGTAGCCACGTAGCCCATAATTGGCCCGACTCATCCACTGTATCTTCCGAGCAGGCAAAACCTAATTCTTTCACATAAAAATCATAGGCTTTTTGGACATTTGTTACATTACAATTCACATGATCGATCCTTTGGACCCTTGACCCCCTATGCATATCGAATCTTTGCAGCAATCTCTCTGCTTTATCCATTTTGCTGAAAAACTCGATTGGCAATCCGGAAATATCCTGAACTCGGAGCGACTTGCCTAGTGCATGCTGTGTTCCTTCCTTCATCCACTTCATTTTCATTCCCTTGGACAGGAAAAAAGATTCCAATTCTTCAAGGTCTTCCTCTTTTTCAACCTTGTATCCTATCGCTTCAACGCTTGGCTTTTCTGCCTTTTGCAAGATAAGCGAGTGATGATGCGCTTCCTCTAAACCACGTAAATATATGTGATCATTCGTTCTTTCCGTTTCAATAAAACCTAAAGCATCCACATAAAAGGCTCTTGATTTATCTAAATCCGTTACATTAAGTATCGTTCTCGCAACACGAATAATAGAAAAATTCATTGTATTCTCCCCTTCTTTATGACACCCGATTATTTTTCAGCAGAAGAAACGGCATTTCGTTTTATGTCCCCAAATTTCGGAATGTGATGTTCTCCAATTGCTACGTGGATAACTTGTGTTTCCGTATAGAATTCAAAGCTATAATGGCCACCTTCACGTCCTACCCCACTATATTTCGATCCTCCAAACGGTATCCGCAAATCCCTTACGTTTTGGGAATTCACCCATACCATCCCACTATCGACAGCTTGAGCAAACCTATGTCCCCGTTTCATATCATTTGTCCATACATATGCAGCAAGCCCATACTTTACATCATTAGCCATTCTCAGTACTTCCTCTTCGGTCTTGAAAGGAATGACTGCCATGACTGGTCCAAAAATCTCTTCTTGTGCTACCGTCATATCATTTGTACAGTTCAAGAGAAGCGTCGGGGCAATATAATTCCCTTCGTTGAACGCACTTGGTATCGCACCGCTTACAATTTCAGCCCCTTCATCTTTTGCTATATCCAGATAACGGGAGACATTATTAAAGTGGTCACGATGGATCAGCGGTCCGATTTCCGTTTCTGGATCCATTGGGTTTCCAATTTTGATATTATGAACACGTTCCTTCAATTCTGCAACGAACTGGTCTATTATCGATTCATGGACAAATAATCTGGAATTGGCTGTGCATCGCTCCCCATTGAATGAATAGATTCCCCAAACCACCGAATCCAGGGCCTTTTCCAGATCGGCATCTTCAAAAATGACGGCTGGTGATTTACCTCCGAGTTCCATGGAAAAACGTTTCATCGTATCCGCACCATTTTTAATGATTTCAGCGCCAGTTGTCGTTTCTCCGGTAAAGGATATCAATTGGACCTCTGGATGGGCAACCAAGGACGCCCCAGCTGTCTCCCCAAAACCGTGAACGATATTGAATACGCCCTTTGGCAGACCGGATTGGTCAATGATTTGTGCTAATTTATTGGCAGTCAATGGAGACCACTCCGCCGGTTTAAGGACACATGTATTACCTGTAGCCAGAGCCGGGGCGATCTTCCAGGTTTCTAACATGAAAGGCGCATTCCAAGGAGTGATTAATCCTGCCACTCCTATCGATTTATGAATCGTATAATTGATGAAAGTGTCATCCACTTGATACGACTCCCCTATCAGCCTGCTTTTCACCATTTCAGAATAAAAACGAAAATTCTCCGCTCCCCTTGCCGCCTGTTTTTTTGTCTGGCTAATCGGCAACCCTGTATCAAGGGATTCCAAAAAGGAAATTTCTTCGGCATTCTCTTCAATTAAATCAGCAATCCTATTAATGTACTTCAATCTTTCTTCCACTTTCATCGTTCTCCATGGACCGTTATCGAATGCAGCTCTTGCGGCGGCTACCGCTTGATCAATATCCTCTTTAAATCCTTCTGCCACATTATTGATTGCTTGATTATTAAAAGGGCCTAGATTTTCAAATGTTTTTCCTGAGATTCCATCAACAAATTGACCATTGATGTAATGCTTGACATCTTGCACCGGAAAAGTTTGCATGAATAAATCCTCCTTTAAAAATTAATTCAGGAAGATGACAATAATCGTTTGGATTTGTGCAATCTTCCCAATCTTGCAATTATGACTGGATTTTTTGGTCAATCAAACCGTATGATTGAAGGGTTTCACGCAGTTCTTTTTCCAACGGTTCCGAAGGCGGTCCCATCGGCGGCCGTAATGCAGGATTGATTTTCCCCATCATCCCCATCGCAGCTTTTAATGGTCCTGGATTGGTTTCTTTAAACAAAACATCATTCAATGGCATTAATTTGTAATGGAGGTCAAGTGCCTTTTCCACATCACCCTCCACCCAATGGTTATAAATTTCAGCCACTTCTTTAGGAGTGATATTAGCTGTAGCACTAATATGTCCTGCTCCTCCAATAGCCAGCATCGGATAGCATAATAATTCGATGCCAGAATATAAGAGAAAATCCCTTCCGCAATTCAATAAGACACGGTTCACATGTTCAAAATCTTTATTAGATTCCTTTACGCCAATTATATTTTCACAATCTTCAGCAAGGCGTGCCAATGTCTTAACTTCCAAATTCGTTGCCGTTCTTCCGGGAATGTTATAAACGATAAGCGGGATATCAACGGAATCGGCCACCGTCTTAAAGTGATTGTAAAGTGCCTGCTGATTCGGCTTATTGTAATAAGGAACGATGACTAAAGCAGCATCAGCCCCCATTTCCTGTGCCCTTTTAGTCAAATGCAATGTTTCTTTCTGATTGGCAGATCCAGTACCTGGTGCAACCGGAACACGTGCTTTTGCTGCTTTGATTGCCGTTTCCATCACTAATTCCCGTTCCTCAATCGTTAGAGAACTCGGCTCGCCGGTTGTCCCGCATACCGAGATTCCATGGGAACCGCTTTCAATATGCCAGTTTACAAGATTTTCAATGGCCTTTACATCCACTTCCATCTTGTCATCAAATGGAGTGATAATTGGAGCTATGGATCCTCTTAAACGACTTTTGATTTCCTCGTACATTTTTTCTACCGCCCTTTCATTATTTGAATATTCGGAATAATTAAATGAAAAAATCGGCCTTGCTTTTATGAATAATCGATCGACTATTATAAAACAAGGCCTGGGTCATCAAAGTGCCTGATCGTGATTAGTTTCCGACCTCTGCTTGAATGTATTGATGGCATTCAGTTTATGCTTTCTAACCAGAGATTCAATTTCTTCAAAAGATGCTTTTTCCTTTAAAAGCTTTATGATGCTTTCATGTTCGCGAATCGATTGGACTGCGCGTTGCGGTACCATGGTGAACATGGACTTTCTGACTCTATTCATTCTTTGTTGAGCCTGTTTAATTTCCTCCTTCAAAAAGGAATTTCCGCACTTTTCATAAATTTCCTCATGGAAACATTCGTTTAACTTACCAAACAGCTCTAATTCAAAGTTATGGAGGGCTTTTTCCATTTCCTTGTTTAAATTAATCAGATTTTCAAAATCATCATCTTTCATCGTTAAAGAACTAAGGGCAGCTGCATATCCTTCAAGCAAAGATAGAACTGAAAGAGTTTCAATGTATTCGCTCTCATTAATACTTGTAACCACTGCTCCACTATAAGGCTTATATTGAATAAGGCCGTCGGATTCCAGTTGTCTGATCGCTTCCCTGACAGGAATCGGACTTAGACTAAGTTCTTTTGCCGTTTGATCGATAATGATCCGCTGTCCAGAACCATATGTTCCATCCAAAATTAATTTACGAAGGTGCTCATAAGCTATTTGCTTTTTGCTGGGTATTTTGTTTTTCTCTTCCATATTTTCATCATATATGAAATCATATATGATTGCAATCGATTTTTATTAAAAATCATATATGATTTTTTTCTTTATGTACTGTTTCTCTGCAGGACTTAATGGGACAAAAACTCCATTGATAAAAAGGGAGATCAGTAATCGACCTTTCCTGTGCCATAGATATAATTCAACTAAAATAACCTGCAGACACTGATGTAGCCAGTTAGTCTGCAGGTTATTAAAAAATTATGCCATTTTTGATTTAACGAATGAATGTATTCTTTCAACTGCTGCTTCCAGCAGCTCCAGTGAAGTTGCATAAGAGAGTCTGATGTTATCAGGTGCACCGAACCCTGAACCTGGAATAACAGCCACTTGAGCTTCTTCCAGCAACGCAGTCGTAAAATCTTCGACATTGCTGTACCCTGTTAATTCAACTGCACGTTTAACGTTCGGGAATAAATAAAATGCCCCTTGTGGTTTAATGCAGCTTACTCCTGGAATTTCAACCAATTTATCATATATCTTATTCAAACGGC
Organism: Peribacillus sp. N1; assembly: GCF_054600815.1. Taxonomy (NCBI): domain Bacteria; kingdom Bacillati; phylum Bacillota; class Bacilli; order Caryophanales; family Bacillaceae; genus Peribacillus; species Peribacillus sp. N1. The sequence continues at coordinate 1,520,251 of NZ_BAAHZO010000001.1, forward strand.
CTTCAAATGCCTGACGCATTTCCTCAACTGGCTCCTGCGTACCTTCATAAGCCGCAATAGCACCATATTGAGCAGTTGTGGTAGGATTTGATGTGCTATGGCTGGCAAGGTTCGCCATTGCTTTAATGATGGACTCATCACCGGCTGCATAACCTATTCTCCAGCCAGTCATCGAATGCGATTTAGAAACACCATTGATGATGATCGTTTGCTTTTTCAATTCAGGTGAAATCTCTGCAATGGATGTATGTTTAGCATTTCCATATACCAATTTTTCGTAAATTTCGTCGGAAACGATCAAGATATCATGAGCCAGGCAAACTTCCCCGATAGCCGCCAATTCTTCCCTGGAGTAAAGCATGCCCGTTGGATTGCTTGGCGAGTTGATGATAACCGCTTTCGTTTTTTCGGTAATTGCTTGTTCTAATTGTTCTTTAGTGATTTTATATTGATTTTCTTCCGTACCGACTACATAAACCGGCTTTCCGTCAGCAAGCTTGATTTGCTCAGGATAGCTCACCCAATATGGTATCGGAACAATGACTTCATCTTCTTCGTCCAGGATAGCTTGAAACAATGTGTAAAGCGAGTGCTTTGCACCTGAGCCAACTACAATTTCAGATGGTTTGTAATCCAAGCCTTGATCACGCTTCAATTTAGCCGCAATTGCTTCTTTTAGCTTCGGCAGACCAGCGGATGGCGTGTATTTAGTTTGACCTTCATTCATGGATAGAAGTGCTGCATCTATGATATGTTGGGGTGTATTATAGTCTGGTTCACCAGCACCCAAACCAATTATATCCAGACCTTGGGCCTTAAGCTCCTTTGCTTTTGCCGTAATGGCCAATGTTGTTGATGGCGTTAATGACTGAACCCGGTTCGCTAATTTCATATTAAATTAATCCTCCATTCTAAATGCTTCGATAATACTTTAGCCATTCCCCAGTTTTAAAATCATAATAGTCATAGTTAAAACGCTCGGATTCATCAAGATACGTTACTTCCCAAAGCGGAACGTTTTTTTCCATGCCTAGCTTAACCGAAATGATTTTTTGGGGATTAAGCTTTTCTTTGACAATGTTTAAAATCTCTTTTTTTGATTTACCATCTTTATAGTTTTCCACTACTATTTCTTTCTTCTTGTCCTCAGGAAGCCAGACTATTTTTTTAGTCCCTTTTTCTCCCTTACCAATGATGACGGAGTATGAATCCTGCCCATTATAAAGGTAGAATTCTTCCATGGTCACAAGGCCGCCCTCTTCCTTCGCCTTTTTAAAAGCCTCATTACCAGCCTCTTTTTTAGGCTGCAACGCTTTAATATATGCCCCGCTGACAAATCCGATAAAACAAAGGACCAGGATGGAAGCAATAATCAACCATTTTTTCAAAGCTGCTTTTCCCTCTTTCTATGTACGATAAATTGTAAATATCGCTTTTTCTTGATCTTCGGAATCCAATGCCAGACCGAACATTAAATCATCTTTTTTCAATGTTCGGTTCAAGGAATCCACAATTTTATACAGATCAGGAGAATGTTGCAACCTGACTGTTGAAATTACTTCGATTTTACTTTCCATGAGACGCCCCTCCATTTTAATAAATTGTCAACAACCACTGGTATGAATAGGATTTGAAGGCTTTACCACCTATCACATTATACCAGTTCAAAGGTTATTTTTCTTTATAAATTCATAAAAATCCATTTTAGATTAATGAAATATCTAAAGATTCTTTAAATCCACTTCTCTATCATTTCAGCCATTTCTGTTATTGAGGCTTGGTGCCAGTTCACTTCGGGAATGGCCTTTTGAAATTCAGGTCCGTATTTGGCAGTGATTATGCGGCGATCAAGTATAACCAAAACCCCTTTATCTTCTGGCGTCCGTATAAGCCTGCCGAATCCTTGCCGGAACCTTAACAGGGCCTCAGGTAAAGAATAAGCAGAGAAAGGATTACGCCCTTGCTTCTCGAGAAGTTGACATTTTGCTGCTGTCACTGGTTCATCCGGTGGCGAAAATGGCAGCCTGACAATGATTAAACAAGATAAATCCTCGCCTGGGATATCGACGCCTTCCCATAGGCTGGTTGTCCCAAACAGGACTGCTTTCTCGAAGTTTTGGAAATTCCTGAGCAGCCTCATCCGGCTTCCGCCAGAAATCCCTTGTGCAAACAGGGTGAACTCATCCAGGACCCCACTGTCTTTGATGGAATTATAGGTCGCCCGCAGCATTTCATGCGAGGTGAATAATACCATCATCCTCCCTTTCGCTGCTTGAGCGGCAGCAATAATATGGTTTGCCGCGGTTTCGGAGAATTCCTCCACCGATAAGCAATTGATATCTGGTAGATCATTTGGAACCAGTACCTTTACGAGTTCCTTATAAGGAAAGGGAGAAGGAAAACTTGCTGTCTGCATCGGTTCATTCTCTAAACCGAGTTGTTCTTTAAAATACTTAAAAGAATCTTTCACAACGAGGGTTGCCGATGTCATGACCACACTTTTTTGGCGTCCGAAATAGGAATCCCATAACCGTTTGCTTCCTGCAATCGGCTGAACCGTCAAAGTCACCCCATGCTGGGGTGCTGCATTCGTATAATCAAGCCAATAAATATTTTCTTCATGCGGCTTGATGAAGAATTCATGCAAGGAGTCCCTGGTATCCTGTAAATGTCCAAGCAGCACCTCGATATCATTCAAATGAAATAATGAATTTTTTCCTAATGGGGACTCATTATTCAATAAAAGGGCCAATCTTTTCTCTAACTCCGTGATGATGTATCCTAATAAATCCACCAATCGCTCAGCGACCAGAATCGCTTTACCCCATCTTCCATCATCTATTTTGAATGAAAGCCGTTTCGGACTCATGGAACGTGAAAGTTTTTCCGCCTGATTGGAAATGTAATAAAAAAGCTGTTCGAATTCATAAGAAAAATCACTAAGCTTTTGATCTAATTCGTGCGTGGACTTCCCCTCGGCAAGTCCATTATTTAAGAGCATCCTGCCCAATTTATATAATAATTGCTTTTGATCTGATGTCCCTAGTCTGTTTAAAACCGTCTTCACCGAAATGTAATTTAGCCTGCTCCCAAGCTGTTTAGATGCTGCCTGTTCCAAATGGTGTGCTTCATCGAGTATCAAATACCCTTTTTTTGGAATCAAGGCATCTTCTGTAAGCAGATCCGTCATTAAAAATGAATGGTTAGTAATGATGATATCCGCCTTGGCGGCTGTTCTTTTTGCCCGTTCAAAAAAATCCAATTCAAGCCAGGGCTGTTTTAATCCGGCGTATGTAAGACCATCACTTTGCAGCCGATTCCAAAATAGCTGACCGCCGCTTGTAAGATTCAATTCATCTTTATCTCCTGTTAAGGTTTCAGTAAGCCAAACCAATATCTGCATTTTCGTTAATGCCGTTTCATAATTATCTTCCTTCTCACGCAATGCCCTTTCAAACTTTGCCAAGCTCAAATAATTACTTCTCCCCTTTAGCAAAACAGCTTGAAAGGTAAAGGGAAGTATTTTTTTAAGCTTGGGAACCTCATTTTGAAGAAGTTGATCCTGTAGCTGAAGCGTGTATGTTGAAACGACGACAGGTTTATGATGTTTTTTTGCAAAATAGACGGCCGGAAGCAGATAGCCTATGGATTTCCCAATACCTGTCCCAGCTTCAATGATTGCATCCTGGCTGGATTCGAAGGAATGGTTAATCATGTTCATCATAGCAAGTTGTCCGCTTCTTGCTTCAAAGGCAGGGTATGCACTTTGAAGCATGGCTATTTTTTTCTCATCATCAAGAGGAAATTCCGCCCCCGTGTCTTTTTGATCACCTTCGTCTTCGGCCTTTTTAAATGCAAGGCCCCTATAAGTAATAAGATCAGGTGAATGGACTTCTGCTTTAGCAAGTTTGCTTGCAATGCAAGCGTCTATCAATTCGGAAATCTCACTTTGTAAGGAATATGATAATCGATATAACTGTTTAAGTGTCATCACTGGAAGATTCATCAGCTTTTTTTTCAATTCCAATAATAATAAAGCGGTCGCATATGCATCACTATCCGCTTGATGGGGCCTGGAATGGTCTAGATTTTCTTCTTTAGCCAGCTGGTGCAGCTTATATCCATCGGATGTTGGTTTTAATATTTTCGCTAACTCCACTGTATCAAGGGTTGAACCATAAAACGGCTCAAACCCGCATCGTACTAGTTCTTCCTGTAGAAAAGATAAATCAAATAATACATTATGGGCAACAAAACAAGCCCCTTCTATAAGCCGGGCAATATTTCCTGCAACATCTTCAAAGTCAGGTGCATTTTTTACCGTCTCGTTGCTTATTCCGGTCAACTCTTCAATAAACAAGGAAATTTCCTGTCCAGGGTGGATATATGTGGAGTATTCATCCACAATTTGGTCATTTTCGATGACCACGCCAGCAAATTGAATAATCCTATCCCCTTTTTTCGGAGAATTCCCTGTTGTTTCCAAATCGACCACTACATATCGTTGCATCATGAATTGTACACCTCAAACTTCACTTTCTCCACTTCCTGATGGAATTCTCTTATCTTTTTTATACCATAATAATCGTAATAAAGGAAACAAGCGGTTCACCAACGGACGAAAAGGGCCGGCACCTGTATGCATGATCCATGCATATTGTGCCGGCCCTCCGCTTACATGACTGTAGCTGCAGGTTCGTTTGAAATCAGATCAATGATTTTGTTATTTTCATCCATGATCGCAACTTTTGGTTTATAATCCCCCAGTTTATCCTCTGAAACCATCACATAAGAAATGATTATCACGATATCATCCGGCTGCACCAGTCTTGCTGCCGCTCCGTTCAAACACACGACACCGCTGCCCCGTTCTCCCGCAATCACATACGTTTCAAGTCGTGCACCATTATTATTATTCACGATGGCGACTTTTTCATTAGGCAGAATACCCACCGCATCAATTATATCCTCATCAATCGTAATGCTGCCTACATAGTTCAAATTAGCCTCAGTAACCCTTGCACGGTGGATTTTTCCATTCATCATCGTTCGAAACATCTCAATACCCCCTGATTTTCATGAATTATTCTACATTTAAAGTGATATTATCAATTAGTCTTGCATGCTTGAACTTGACAGCCATTGCAATGATGATGTTTCCAGCCAGCGATTCAAGCGGTTTAAGTTCCGGGTATTGATAGACTTCAATATAGTCGATCACTCCACTTGTGTGGGCACCAATATGTTCACTTACTAGAGCCGTGACGGTTGCTGCATTTCTTTCACCTGATTCAACCGCCTCTTTGGCCTTCAATAAACTTTGGTACAGCTCTTTAGCCTCCAAGCGCTCCTGAACTGATAGGTTCACATTTCGCGAGCTCTTCGCTAACCCATCTTCTTCACGTACAGTATCCACTGCAATAAGCTGGATAGGGAAATTGAAGTCTTTGATCAGTCCATCTATCACGGCGACTTGCTGGGCATCCTTCTTACCAAAGTAAGCTCTATCAGGAAGGATGATATTGAAGAATTTCGTTAAGACTGTCGCAACACCATCAAAGTGTCCGGGCCTTTGTCTGCCGCATAAAACATCCGTCCTGCTTTGGACAACAACTTTTACAGATGGTTCTTCACCGTACATTTCGTGGACAGTTGGATAGAAGAGATAATCAACTCCGCCATTGGCTGCGACTTTTTCATCACGTTCCAAATCCCGCGGATATGTTTCAAAATCCTCATTGGGTCCAAATTGCGTCGGATTGACAAAAATACTTAATACCACAATGTCATTTTCTTTGCGCGCCTTTTCCAAAAGGGTTGCATGCCCCTCATGTAAAAACCCCATTGTCGCTACATAGCCAATGCTTTTGTTATTGTTTTTTCCCTCTCTAAGTGCCAATTGCAAAGCAGCTGCTGATGTAAATGTTTTCATCTTTTCCCTCCGTAAAGTTCGGAAAGCTGCTCTTCCTTCATCGTGAATGTATGTTTCTCCGACGGAAAAACTTTAGATTTCACTTCATTCACGAAGCTTGTAAGCGCTTGGCCAATCAGTTCATTTGCATCTCCATAAACTTTTACGAATTTCGCCAGCCGGTCTACCCCGTACTTGATGACATCATGGTAAACGAGGACTTGACCATCCGTTTCAGCTCCTGCCCCAATTCCAATGGTTGGAATGTCAAGGTTCCGTGTGACGAGTTCCCCCACTTGATATGGAACACATTCTAAGACTACTGCCATCGCCCCCGCAGCTTCACACTTTCTCGCATCTTCCAAGAGCTGTGCTGCACTTTCGGCATCTTTTCCTTGTACTTTATATCCGCCCAGAACGCCGACTGATTGAGGAGTCAAGCCAAGATGGGCTACAACCGGGATGCCCGCCTTGGTCAATGCTGATATTTTTTCAACAACATCATCCGCTCCCTCAAGCTTTACGGCATCTGCATGACCTTCCTGCATGATCCTGGCTGCATTCTTGAGTGTTTCATCCATAGATAGGTGATAGCTCATAAATGGCATATCCGTTACGACAAATGTATTCGGTGCCCCGCGTTTTACTGCCTTTGTATGATGGATCATGTCATTCACCGTAACTGGAATCGTTGAATCATATCCCAATACGACCATTCCTAAAGAATCTCCGACTAAAATCATGTCTACACCTGATTGTTCGGCTAACTTTGCTGACGGGTAATCATAAGCCGTCAGCATGACAATCTTCTCTTGATTTTGTTTCATTTTCAAAAAATCTCCGGACAATTTCATTACGTTTCCTCCTTTTGATGGAGGAGATGAAAACATCAGCGAAAACTGGTGTCTATACATTCATCCGCAAAAAAAGGACTGACTAAAAAAGTATCTGTTTCGCTACGAAAAATGGCTGAAAAAGCCCAAATTCGATCAATAAACAGACTCATCTTTTAGTCAATCCCTTTGTTTCATCAGAAGTTTCATCCCTCCGTCCCCGTCCAGTTCTCTGGATCAAGGCAGATTTTCAAATAATTTGGTATTTATGGGGGTGCAGTTCACATGATACTGCCCACTTGCATTATATCAAGCCAAATTGAAAATTTCTATTTAATTTTCACGAATTTGACAAAAATCTACTGAATTTCAATATCTGCAGAATATATCGAATGTACGGTTCCTTTGCCGTCTTCAAGAAGTAAAACGCCTGAATCCGTTATGCCCAACGCTTTTCCGACAATCGTGTCATTAACGGTGCTCGCTTTGATTACCTGTCCAAGACTGATCGCATAACTCTCCCATAAATCCTTTATTGGCATGAAGCCCTGATCTAAATAGAGTTCGTACAAATTTTCCAGACGAAACAATGCTCGTTGAATGACCTTGGACCTTGAAACCGTCACTCCACTTTCTATGAGAAGGGAAGACGCCTTTTCCTGCAGATCTTCAGGAAAATCCTCCAATTGCTGATTGATATTCATTCCAATTCCGATAATGACAGAATGGATCCTATCTGATTCCGCCTGCATCTCCGTAAGGATGCCCACCACTTTCTTGCGATTCACCAAAATATCATTCGGCCACTTTATTTGCGGCTTCAAATCAGTGGTATCCTCTATAGCCTGAGCAACAGCGACCGCGGCCAATAATGTAAGCTGTGGAGCCTCATGAATCGGGATTTTCGGCCTCAAGATGAGACTCATCCATATGCCGCTGAATTTTGGGGAATGCCAAGATCTCATTAGCCTTCCTTTTCCGGATATCTGCTCCTCGGCAACGACGAGGGTCCCCTCCTGAACGCCTTCATTAGCGAGTTGATGCGCAATTTTTTGCGTGGATTCCACAGTTTCCTGATAGTGGATCATCTTGCCGATCGTTTTTGTTTCCAAGCCAAGCTGTATTTCGCTCTCGGACACTTTTTCCGGCGCTGATATGATCCGGTAGCCTTTTTTCCTTACGGCTTCAACATTATACCCTTCACTGCGCAGGTCTTCTATATGCTTCCAGACAGCTGTGCGCGAACAGCCAATGTATTCAGCAATTTCCTGACCGGATATAAATGCACCATCCGCTTTTGAGAGGGCTTCCATCAGCTTTGTTCTTAACTCAGATTGCATTTCACCAGCCACCTCTTTATTTCTTCTTTATCATTTCTTAATTCTTCATTCAAGACAGCTTTCAATACTTTTTCCAAGTATTCCTTGACCCATGGACCTGGCTTTTCTTGTTGCCAATTCAATAAATCCATTCCCGTAACGGCAAGATCCGACATTTGTTTAATAATAAGTCCATTATAGCTTTGATGTGCATTCTCCTCCGCATCCGATACATTCCCGCCAGTCATCGCCGCCCTGACTTTTGCAGCTTGTACAGTTACGTCATGCCCTGCCTGAAATACATCGATGGCTGATGGATCTTCTTTCTTCACTAGCTGTATCGTACGTTGAACGTTTCTTATGCTTTTCAATGGCAGCTTCCATTCCCTCAAAGCCTCTTCCATTTCCTGATCTTTTGTGTGAACCATGATTATAGACCATATTTCTGCCGCTTTCAGTTGATGAAGCGGCAGGTTCAGTAATTCCATTAAATGTTCCTTTTTACTGGAGAATAGAGGCAGGTATTGATACAAACCGCTTTCCAGCAAGAGTGAAAAAGCCCTTAACTTATTCGAGCCTGCCAATAGTTTCTCAAATTCAACCAGGATTCTTTCGACAGCAATTTCACTGATGATCTGGGCGTTTTCTTTAAGGGAATCAAAGGTTTCTTGATCCAGTTCAAAATCAAGTTGACTGATGAATCTTAATGCACGCATCATTCTCAATGCATCCTCATGAAACCTTTCATGCGGGTTGCCAACCGTGATGATCCTTTTTTCAGCCAAATCTCGCTTACCATTAAATGGATCGATGATCTTACCGGTCTTATCCATTGCCATTGCATTCATCGTAAAATCTCTTCTTTGCAAATCCTCAGTCAAAGAACGGACAAATTGTACAGCATCGGGTCTGCGAAAATCCGAATACCCGCTTTCCGTTCTAAACGTCGTAATTTCGTATGTACCCGTATCCGTTATGACGAGCACTGTTCCGTGGTCAATCCCGATATCAGCCGTATTAGGAAAAATCCTTTTGATTTCCTGGGGTGTTGCGGAAGTGGCGATGTCCACATCGTTAATGGGTCTGCCAAGGATATAATCCCTTACAGAGCCGCCAACGAAATAAGCCTCGTATCCTGCTTCTTCAATCAATTCCAGAATGGGTACTGATTTTAAGAATAATCGATCCATCAGCATCCCCTCCCTATTCGATGGATTTACCTTCAAGTGCTTGAATGTAGATGGCTTCATACTCAGCCATAATCGTATCACTATGAAATTCAGTATTGGCCCTTTCCAGCGCAGCTTCAGAAAAGCGTTTATGTAAAACCGGGTCGCTTAAAAGTCCAATCGCTTTTTCAGCAACCATTTTGACATCTCCCAATTCACAAATATAACCAGTCTCCCCGTCAACGATGACTTCAGGAATTCCCCCGATATTTGTCCCTATACAAGGAACTCCACATGCCATCGCCTCGAGTAGCACAAGTCCGAAACTCTCTTTTTCCGATAACAGGAATATCAAATCACTGATTGAATATAATTCGGCAAGGTTATCCTGCTTACCAAGAAACAAGACCGAATCATCGATTCCAAGATCATTAGCCAATTTCAAAACGGTTGTCACTTCCGGTCCGTCCCCTACGAGCAGAAGCTTTGCAGGCATTTTCTTTTGAGTTAGATAAAAAGCTTGGATGACGTCTTTCACTCGTTTGACCGAACGGAAATTCGAAACATGTATGATCACTTTTTCATCTGCACTGATTCCGTATTCATCCTTAAGGTAATCGGAATTGGATTTATGGTAATCTCTTTCATCAATAAAATTATAAACGGTTTTGATTTCCTTATCCGGTGCGATTAATTCGTGCGTCTGCTGAACAAGGGAATTAGATACTCCTGTAACGACATCCGATTGCTCTATCCCGAATTTTATCAAATTGGTCAATGAGGGATCATGGCCTAATACGGTTATGTCCGTACCATGCAGTGTGGTTACGATCTTTACTTCATTACCTGACATCTGCTTTGCAAGGATTGCACAAACAGCATGGGGAATTGCATAATGAACGTGGAGAATATCTAATTTCTCCCGCTTTACGACATCCGCTATCTTGCTCGCAAGCGCGAGGTCATATGGTGGATATTGAAAGACAGAATACGAGTTCACTTCAACTTGGTGATAAAAAATATTACAGTACATCTTATTCAAGCGAAAAGGGAGGCTTGAAGAAATGAAATGTATCTCATGTCCTTTTTCTGCAAGCATCTTGCCTAATTCAGTTGCTACGACACCAGAACCCCCAACTGTAGGGTAACAGGTAATTCCAATTTTTAATTTCATAAGATTATTTTTCTCCTAACAAGTCGGCATCGATCAGTAACGGTTTTTTAGTCATGAATCCCTCCGCATAGGCGACACCCACTTCTTTACCGAACATCCGCTCCCGTGCCTCGACAGTCTCGATATAGCCATTAACCAGCGGTGTTTCTACAGATACTTGACTTTCTTCGAATTGGCTGCGATATGCCCTAAGGCTATCCAGCTTTTTCGATATTGTGGAACTGATGTCCACGACGAAGTCCGGTTTGTGAAACCCATTGATCATATAATAGTACATATTTTGGACACGATGAGAATCCACGCCTGCTTCTTCCATATACTTCCTTACTCCTGCCGAAAAAACTGCTTCCTCCACTAATTTGGCACAGTTACCATGATCGGGATGGCGATCTTCCAAAAATGGTGCAAATACAAGTGCAGGCTTATATTGGCGAATGACCGTAATGATTTGATTTATGTATTCCGCTTTCATGTATAGGCCCCGGTCGGGTAAATCAAGGGAAATCCTCTTCACCCCAAGGATTTCAGCAGCCTTATGTGCTTCCTCCTGACGCAATGGAACGGTTCCATTGGAAGACATTTCAGCTTTTGTCAAATCACAAATGACAATTTCCCTGCCTTGTTGCGCATATTTGGCGATCGTGCCACCCATACCGATTTCAACATCATCCGCATGTGCGCCAAAAGCCAGAATATCTATGTTACTTTTGTTTATCATTTATCTCACCTTGTTTTTTCCGTAGTTTTAGCCAGTCCATATACCCATGCTTCAAACCTTGTATCAGCACTTCTGCCGTGCCCATATTTGTCGCCAGAGGAATTTCATAAACATCTGATAGGCGTATAAGCGCCGATACATCAGGTTCATGTGGCTGTGATGTCAATGGATCGCGGAAAAATAGGACCATGTCCATTTCTCCACGCGCGATCATCGCACCTATTTCCTGATCCCCTCCAAGAGGTCCTGAATGAAAACGATGGACAGGCAGCGATACTTCTTCCATGATTCTTTTCCCGGTCGTTCCTGTAGCAAATAATTCATGCTGCTCAAATACATCTTTATAGGCTGTTACAAATTGAATGATATCTTCTTTTTTCATATCATGGGCAATTAAGGCAATTTTCATCGTAAACCCTCCTGATCCCTATTCAATAATATTTTCCAGGCCGTATACAAGAACATCCAATTTCATGACAGTATCGACAGCAAGTTTGACTCCTGACATGAAGGAAGCTCGATTAAAGGAATCATGCCGAACCGTCAATAACTCTCCATCACTTCCGAAAAGCACCTGTTGATGGGCAACCAATCCAGGTAGCCGGACACTGTGGATATGCATGCCATCTACATTTGCGCCTCTTGCCCCCTGTATGGTTTCTTTTTCATTAGGGTGCCCCTGTTGTTTCGTTTCACGTACTGCTGCAATCATGTCTGCCGTTTTTGAAGCAGTTCCAGAAGGTGCATCCAGTTTTTGATCATGGTGCATTTCTATGATTTCCACATCCGGGAAGTATTTTGCGGCCATTTGGGAAAACTTCATCATCAAAATGGCTCCAATTGCAAAGTTTGGCGCGATGATGCAACCAATGCCCTTTTCTTTTGTTAATGAATCCAGCTTCGTTAAATCTTCCTTAGTAAAACCAGTCGTTCCCACTACAGGGCGGATGCCATGATTAAGTGCCGTTTCGGTATGAAGCATCCCCACTTCCGGTGTGGTCAAATCAATCAATACATCCGCCTTTACGGAAGAAAAGCATTCATTTATATCAGAAAAAACAGGTGCTTCAATACCGTGAAAACCTTCTATTGCGGAGAGGCTTTCCCCGTTATGCTTGCGATCTATGACAGCTGCCAATTCAAACCCTTCTGTCCTATGTACAAGCTTCACCGCTTCATTACCCATTCTGCCACGTGGACCAGCTACAATCACTTTAACTTTACTCATCTTTACCTTCCTCCTCCATTTTTCCTTCTTTTCTTGTCCATCTATCTTTATCACGGGTTGTGAACTTTTTCATGACCAAATCATGCGAATTTTGAAGGTCGATCCCTAAAGAATTGGCAAAACAAATCAACACAAAAAGCATGTCCCCCAATTCCGCTTCAATCGTATTCTCTTCTTCTGTTGCCTTCTTTGGTTTTTCACCATGGTAATGATTGACTTCCCTAGCCAACTCCCCAAGTTCTTCAGACATACGGGCCAGCATGGCCAGAGGGCTGAAATATCCTTCTTTAAATTGTCCTATGTATTGGTCGACTTCCGCTTGCATTTGTTGAATCGTCTTATGGTTTTCCATATCGTCACCCATTCTTGAATTTCGTTTTCAAACATCATACCTTCTCCATGTTAGCTAAAAGTGAAACAGATGACAACAGATACGTTCACGAATCAAAATTGCCCATAGTTGGTTAATTAGTTATAATAAGTAAATTAATGAAATGTAAACCTTTGGAGGTATAGGACATGCTTTTGGGCTTAAAATTGAAAAATATCATCTTCATCCTTTTTGGGGCTGGAATCTTCGCCTTTGGCCTTGTGCATTTTAACATGCAGAACAACTTGGCCGAAGGCGGATTCACCGGTCTCACATTGATTATATATCAACTTATCGGGATAAATCCTTCTTATTCTAATTTGATTTTGAATATTCCCTTATTTTTAATAGGGTGGAAATATTTAGGGCGCACTTCTTTCTTTTATACGATTATCGGAACGGTTGGCCTCTCCGTTTGGCTATGGGTTTTCGAGAGATACGAAATCGAAATCGACCTCGGAAACGATTTGATGCTGGTCGCATTGTTCGCCGGGGTCTCTGTTGGTGTCGGGCTGGGCATCATCTTTCGTTACGGCGGGACAACAGGCGGAGTGGATATCATTGCCCGTTTTGCCCACCGTTACTTAGGAATGGGCATGGGACGTACGATGTTCATCTTTGATGCAGTCGTCATTAGCCTGTCCATCCTTACCTACCTGGATTACCGAGAAGCGATGTATACCCTCGTTGCCGTATTTATAGGTGCCAGAGTAATCGACTTTATGCAAGAAGGAGCCTATGCTGCTAGAGGTGCAATGATCATTAGTGATAAAAACATGGAAATTGCAGAAAAAATCATGAATGATATGGAGCGGGGCGTAACTGTATTAAGGGGATATGGATCCTTTACACGCAATGACCGGGAAGTACTCTATTGTGTTGTCGGGAAAAATGAGTTAGTCCGCTTAAAAAATGCCATAACATCGGTGGACCCTCATGCATTTGTATCAGTAAGTGAAGTTCATGATGTATTGGGTGAGGGCTTTACCCTTGATGAGAACAAGAACCCCATTGAAAGGTAATCCATTGATTAATGTTGCCCTGTCTAACTGCATTTTATTAGCAATGTGCAGCAAAAACTCTTTAAAATGAAAGGCTTTGTTAAGTAGTATTGTTGTTGTTTTTCAGGAATAAGAATGGGAACGTCCGATTTGGACGTTCCCATTCTTATTCCATTAAAGCCCCCCTATAATGGAATAACCGTAAAGCTAATGAAGCTTTTTTAAAAGCTGCGTTTCTCTGGCCAAGCTCCTTGCATTTTACTAAGGAATACAATTTGCCCAATATGATATGCGTCGTGCATTGCTAAACTCTTCAGTTCAAGCACTAATGAATTATCTTCTCCTGGGATCTGTCTATACAAATCTTCATGTTCTGATTTTGCTAGTATTTTTCCAAGTTCACGATGAACATAAAAGTATTCTTGTTTTGTTTCATTCCAATTTTCTAACGTCTTAGGTGGTAATCGAAATGTAGATTCATTATTTTCTGCCTGTGGTTCATTCGCTGTTTCACCAAGAAATCGCATCAGAAATCTCTTTTCATAGAAAAGTAAATGACAAACTAATTCCCAAATGGAATTCATTGCCACATCAGCTGGTTTCCAAATTGCCTGTTCAAAAGTAATATCCTCTAGCACTTTTTCAAGTGGTGGAAACCAGTCTTCTTCATCTAAGCAGCTTGCCCATTGTTGTAGCAAAAGTGTCTTTACATCCATTTTCTATTCCCTCCAATTTAACCCCTTTAATAGATAATCCCTTTGGTCAAAATTCATTTGCGGCGTGTTGTAGATAGCTCACGGTGTCATGCCAATTCCTTGTTCAATTAAACTGGCCCTTTAACGGAACAAGGAACGTTCCGTTATTTGGAAAATTCTGATAATATTAGTTTATCATAAGTTGTGTTAAGTGAGAAAGAACAACTGTCTAAAACCATTTTGGTTTTCGTAAAGTTATCTTTTATATGTTTGAAGGTGTCTAAGAATTGGAACCAGCTCAAAAAATGGTCTAGATATTAAGTCGCTACATCATCATTACTTAACGACCATTCGATCAAATCAAATAACAACATTATTCTTTAACAAAGCCAAATGAAAAGGACCCCATCCCAAGATGGAGTCCTTTTTTCAAATTAATCTTCTTCCCTCATTCCTGTATACATAAGCAGAAGACGAACTAATTCCAGTACAGCTACAAGAGCGGCAGCAACATAAGTCATCGCAGCAGCACTTAATACTTTTTTCGTTTCCCGTTCTTCATCATTCCGGATGACCCCAGCGGAAACGAGTTGATCCATAGCCCTAGAAGAAGCATTGAATTCAACCGGCAGTGTTATCACTTGGAACAATACAGCAGCTGACATAAATACGATACCCGCCAAAAGCAAATTAGGAAGTGAAGCTAGCATCCCGATTAAAATCAAAACCCAAGATATGTTAGAGCCAAAATTAGCTACCGGTACTAATGCATGGCGGAAACGCAAGAATGCATATGCTTCTTTATCTTGAATCGCATGTCCCACTTCATGGGCTGCAACAGCTACGCCGGCAACTGAATGGCCGTGATAGTTATCCGTTGATAAACGCACCGTTTTGTCCCTTGGGTCATAATGGTCCGAAAGCATTCCAGGTGTCTCTTCGACCCTGACATTGAACAATCCATTTTGATCCAAAATGGCACGAGCCGTCTCAGCACCATTCATTCCGGAAGAGGCCGATACCTTTGAATATTTTTTATACGTGCTTTTCACTTTCATTTGTGCATAAATCGGGATTAAAATAATAATCGCCAAATAAATGAAATACATGGAATCCTCCTATAAATCTTATTACCCTTAATTCTATGGATTGAAGGCAACCCTGTCAAATATAGTGTTCTCTACCCGTGTCTTTTTAATCATTATGCTCTTTCCTTGGTTTTTCCCTATCACCTTTATATTTTCTCCAGCCTACATAAGAAAGCGTCATGATAATAATTGAGCCTGTCGAAATGATGACCCACCAAAGGGAAGGATCTGCATCATCCTCACCCATATCATCAAAAATGGAGGTTAGTTCGTTTTGCAACGCATCCAGTTCCTCTTGATTATCTCCATCACTGATTACCTCCGGGCGGTATTGGTTGATGTATTGAATCCTCGTGTCCAGTTGCTGCATCGTTTCTTTTGAAAGGTCGACTTTCAAGCTTGGATATATCATTTCATATTGTGATAGGAATAAGTTCAATTGGCTATTGAATGTAATTGTGTCTTGTTTGATGGCGGCATTCTTTGTCTGCTGGAAAGAATTCATCATTTGATCCTCCATCTCTGTCCAAAGTGGCTGATGAGTGGACTTGACCGCATCAACAACAAGCCGGAACTTTGTAACAGAATTAACCTTTTCGGAATCTCCCTTGTTCATATCCTTTATTGTCATCAACGCCTCATTATGAGCTACAGTGATAATTCGAAGTTCGTCCATGTCAAGGATCTGCTCTTTCGCTGTATCTTTTAAAAACCGGTCAGAAAAAAACGTCAGCATCTTTTCCGAATCTCCATATCGCTTCAACTTGGTCATTTCCAAGGCTCTATCGGAAATGTCATCTAATTGCTCCAAACTTGAAGAGGATTCTGCATAGACAGGGAAATGTAAGACGACAAATAAAACAGCAATGGTTAATATGAATTTTTTCAACATGCTACTCGTCCCTCCTCATATCTCTACTAAAACGATATGAAAGAAAAAACATGAGTAGACCTCGTTCAACATAAAAAAGTTAACCATACTTTTACAAAGCTGTATTTAGTGTTGATTATTAAGAGATGAAGGACAGGGTGAACCGCTTTTTCCTATATCCAAAGAACCAGCCGACAAAAATGGAAAGTATGCTGAGCCAAAAAGTGAAATAACCTATCGAGTCCATATACACCAATAAATCACGGTATATTGGCATCATTTCAAAAACATAGTCGATTATGTCATTATGTATGGTCCAAATCCCTGCCACTATCAAATGCCAGGGTTTTATTCGATAAAACGGTGCATATAATACCCCTTGAATCGCCATCCCCAAATGAGAAGCCATTAACATATAACCTTCCCAAGGCAATGAACCTGTTGTCACTAAGGTCATCAAATTCATTACAACTGCCCATATGCCATATTTGAATAGTGTCATTATCGCCAACGCTTCAATAAGTCCAAAATTCCTTCTTAACAGGAACCCCAATAAAACAAAAACAAAAAACAGGCTAGCCGTCGGACTGTCCGGTACAAATGCCAAAAAAATCGCAGGAGTGTTTTCCAATTGACTGCCATACCAATAATATCCATAGGCAGTTCCGAATATATTTATTATTAATAACAAAACGAGCATTTGCCGATTTGCAAGGCAACTGTAGATAACATTCATTCTTTTACCCTCACTAACATTCTCATGTATTCTCATTTTACAGGCCATCAACCAGAAAACCAAGCATTCATTTCAATTTCTTCTCAATTACACTTCAATTTACCAATAAAAAAGCCGACAACCGTAGTCGTCAGCTTCATTTGCAGCATATGAAAGAAAATGCTGTGGATGGATATATTATTTTGCCGATAAACCAGATACAAATTCAGCTAATGTTGCCAATTCTTCATCTGTTCCTTTGAACATGCCAGCTGGCATAGCGCCCTGGCCTTTGACTGCGATTTTAGAGATTTCTTCTGGGCTCAAACCAGTGTCAATTAAGCTTGGCGCTCCTGCTCCACCAGTTAATTCTGCTCCATGACAGCTAATACAGCCATTAGAATCCATCAATTTATACCCATCGCTCTCTTTATCAATATCTGCACCTTCAACGATTGCTCCTTGCTTCTTGGAAGCTTCCCAATCGTGATGGGCTGCGGACTCCCATGTTAAATAGAAAACGCCGGCCATTGCCAATAGCATGAAGCCTACAGCAAAAGGACGTTTCGCCGGGCTCCGCTCTGGACCACGATCTAGAAAAGGTGCCAAGAGCAATGCCCCGAAAGCCAACCCAGGTATTACCATGGACCCGATTGCGTTATAAGGACCTGAAGCATAGGTATACTTAAGTAATTGGTAAAGGAATAGGAAATACCAGTCCGGCAGCGGAATATACCCTGTATCTGTAGGATCTGCTATCCTTTCCAATGGTGAAGGATGTGCAATTGTCAGGCAAAGATAACCTACAAGAAATACGGCTCCTACCATCCATTCTTTTAAAAGGAAATTAGGCCAAAATGCTTCAGTTTTCCCAGGATATTCTGAATAATCTTTCGGAATATTCGGTTTACGGTCCGCGGAGATACGCGAGTCACCTACGAATTTCATACCTTTCCCACGATGCATTGAACAATTCCCCTCCTTTATGAAAAGGTTTTTTTGGTTTTTGGTTCACCATTCTTTTATAGCGGACCTGAAATACCTTGTTTTCGGATCATCAGGAAATGAGCCGCTAGTAAAGCAAATAATGCTGCTGGCAGGAAGAATACATGAATCGCAAAGAATCGTGTCAATGTCTGTGCACCAACGATTGTTGGATCTCCTGCTATCAAAGTCTTGAGTGCCGGTCCCATTAACGGTACCGATTCGACAATTGTCAAAGTAACTTTCGTTGCGAATAGCGCTTTCATATCCCATGGCAATAAATAACCAGTCAAGCCTAGCGCCAGCATAATGAAGAAAATCAATACGCCGACCATCCAGTTCAATTCACGCGGTTTTTTGTAAGCTCCCTGGAAGAAGACACGAAGAGTATGTAAAAACATCATAACGATAACTAGACTTGCTCCCCAGTGATGCATACCACGGACAATTTGACCGAAGGCAACTTCATTTTGTAAATAATAAACAGATTCCCAAGCGTTTTTAATGTCCGGGACATAGTACATCGTCAAGAACATGCCTGACAAGATTTGGATGACCGTAATAAAGAAAGTTAACCCACCAAAACAATATACGAATGCAGAAAAATGATGTGCGGGGTTAACATGTTCAGGAACCTCATGGTCAGCAATATCCCGCCATAACGGCGTAATATCTAAACGCTCGTCCACCCAGTCATATAACTTTGTTAGCAATGTTTACGCCTCCCCGTGCGGTTTTAGTTGACCCAAATAAAGTATTCCATCTTTTTCTTTCGTGTCAAAGACATCCAATGGTGAAACCGGCGGTGTCCCTTTGACATTCATCCCATCTTTCGTATACCTGCCATAATGGCAAGGACAGAAAAATTGATTCGGATTAGTCTTATCCGTATTCCAGCCTACCGTACAGCCTAAATGCTTACAGATTGGAGATAAAGCAACGATCTTACCGTCATCCGTTTTGTAAACCCAAGCTGTATTTGTTTCTTCAGACTCATACCACCCATCGACCTGTTTAAAACTAAAGTCGACACGGGTTGGTTCGGTAGTCAGTTCACCTACCTTCTGTTTAGTTGCAACGTAATCCCCGCCTTTATCTGCTGATAATACAGGATCAATTGCAAACCTAACCATAGGCATCAACATACCGGCCGCCATAAATCCACCAACGCCAGTAAGTGTGTAATTAAGGAATTGACGTCGTGAAACATTATGCTTGCTCATGCGTTTTCCCCCCCTCTATTACTATACTGAGAGCCCAAAGGACCAATAAATAGCGACACTATAAAACTAGGACATTTCCATGATATCTCAATAATTTACCAAGGTCAATATTTGTAAAACCCAAAAGGTGGCAACTATGTGTCAAATAATGCGAAAAATCCTACTTTTTTTCATTTTTCCAATTATAAGAGAAAATATCAAGGATTTGGAGAACTTGCTGGTTAATCATTTCCCTTGCTTGTTCAATTTCAAGCCCTTCCAAGGGGATGGCAGGAATCCATACTAAATTATTTTCTAATACCCGCTCTTCCTTTTTCCACTCGAAATCCGATGTAAGAAAAAAAACATGCTCGAAATTATTTTCTTTCACTTCATTGGCCCAACGCTTTAACCGCTCAACCTTATCCAATTCACCACTTAAGTAGTGAAATGTTGGCAATAGAAGAATCCTTCCTTTCATCTGCTTTTCAATTTCCAAGCTTAAAATGGTAAGAAATTCATTCATTGAGCCCGTTTGCTTCATTTGCCCTCGAAAAGAAAGGGGAACCAAAGGAATTAAAACGGTATCCACATACTCTTTTGACTGCATATACATGTCAAGATCTTTTGCTGTCCACTTCATGTTTTTTCTTCACTCCCGATTTTTAAATCAACTCCTTATCATTTTACCATTATTTTTATAACATCTTTACCATATACCCATAGTCTTTACAAAAATGTGGATTTTATCAATGTTTTATAAAAAATAAAAACCTTTCCTGATTACGGAAAGGTCAATTTATTTCATCCAAGTACTTTTAATTGATTCAATTGTTCGGTTAAGTTCTTAAATGCTTGTTCATCATGCTTATCAAGGGCTTCATCGATTTCCTTAAGCAGACGGTCCCTTTGAAAATACAACATGCTTCTTTCCAAAAATTGTTCAGCAAGCAGCTGGTCTTTTTCATTCGATGCCGTTGATTTCGGCATGAAGGGATTGTTCTCGAGTACCGCTGCATATTGATAGGAAGAATAAGAAGATTTAAAATTAAGCTGAATATAAATGTCTTCATCTCGATTTAAACGGATATCATGAAAAGATTTCTCTGCATCGGTCGTCATGATATTGGACTTATAGAACCTGAAAGGGACCTCATCCACACAATGTGTCGACATAATCAGTCCACGTGGGCAATATTGTGCATTTTCTACAAAATGAACCTTTTTCATTAGTTGATCATGACTCATTAAGTAATTCAATATCCACACACATTCTCTTCGTTTCAGTTGATAATGATTTAAAAACCACCGAATAAAATCCTTCTTCTCATTCACAGAAACAGGGGCAGCCACCATGAATTCCCTCCTCTGTCTAGATTTAGTTTCGTTTCACTTATCTACATTTCATCTGTGCTTTCACCTAGCCGCTCCAAAATCATCACATACTCATCATTCGCCGGGTTCATCTCAAGGAGCTTATTAAATACTTCTCTAGATGTGGCTCTGTCTCCTTCTTCAATTAAAAAGAAACCATAATCTTCAAGGAAATCTTGATTGTTCTTGAATGAATTATATGCTTTATGATAGCTGGTTAATGCCTCTTTAAATTGTTCAGTATGCTGATATGATACAGCAGCTATCCATTCAAACTGCGGATCATCCTCTCCATATCGCCTTACTTCACCAATACACTCCAATACATCTTCATACCTTTCGTGGTGCATATACAATTTCAAGAGGGTGAGTGCAGCTTCCAGGTATCCCGGATCAATGGCTAGTGCTTCTTTAAATAGATTTTCCGCCTCTTCATCAAGCCCGCTTTTCAAGGCTATCTTTCCACCGAAGAAGAAAAGTTCCTTATTGAATTCATCAGCCTTGATTCCTTCTTTGACTGTTTTCAAGGCATTTTCCAAATCTTCAAGATGTTCATAACTCTTTGCCAGGTACAAATATAAAGAATGGTATTCATGATCTAATTGTTTCAGTTCAATGAACTTTCGTACGGCTGTGTCATAAAGACCTGCCTGAAATGCTGTAAATGCATATTCAAATAGGGTATTGATTTCAAGTCCATCCTTTAAGGCCTTTTCAAAATGCGGAAGGGCCTCCTCGAACTTCCCCGAACTGCTTAATGCTTCAGCAAGCCTCTGATTGACATTAACACCAGCGATTTCTTGTTCCTGTTCCAAAACCTTTATGTAATTTGCAATGGCTTCCTGATCCCTTCCTTGATGAAAGAACAGTTCAGCTAGTGCAAAATCAATGATGATCTCATCTGGAAGCATTTCCTTGGCCTGCAGTAATTTCCTTTCGCTGACCTCGTCCATCCCCTGTAATTGATAGAGGTCCGCTTCCAAAAGCAAAGCACTTGGATATACTTCATCATCTGCACTTACTTTTTCAAGCATTAGCATCGCTTCATCTTCCTGGTCCATGTCAATCAGGATTTCTGCCAACGAAACAATTAATTCCCCTTCATTGGGATAGAGTTGCAGCAGATGTTCAAAAAGATCCTTTGCCTCCTCCGCAAAACCAAGCTGGAGCATTTCTTCGGCCAGCAACAATATGTCCTCTGCTGACTCTGATGATTTAATTCGATTTATATGTTTAAGAGCTTCTGTTAATTCCCCTTTTTTTAAATGCTGTATAACTTGTTCCACTGTGTTCATTGTTGAATCCTTCCTTTTGCATGATAGACTTGGTCCCTAGTCATACACACTCACGCCATAATGTAACATACTCTGCCATTAAGAACAAAATACCATATAATCGCGAGATGCATAGTAAACAGTATTCATTAGTTTACCATACTGTAGCCCTGTATTCCATCGATGAAGTCCCCTCCCATTCTCATTAAAAAAAGGTTACTAGTTAATTCTCCACGCTATGGTAAATCTCCTTTTTGATCATGCACACCATTTTCATTATTTTCATGATCAATACAGATAGAAAAAGCCAAAATGTTAGCGCTTTCAACACTTTCCAGCATTTAAAAAAAGTTTACAGACCAAATAAGGTATGTAAACTTTTTTTATATTCACTTTATCAATTGCGTCAAATGCCCAAAAAATTGTGGATATGATACATCTATGGCATCAGGGTCGGCAAGTTCCACTTCCCCATCCGTTATCAAAGCCGCTACAGCAAGCATCATCCCGATACGATGGTCCCCATGGCTTGTAACCTTACCACCATTCAAGGCTTTACGCCCTTTGATAATCAATCCGTCTGCTGTCGGGGTTATATCTGCGCCCAGGACGGAAAGCTCATTTGCAACAGTATCAATTCGATTCGTCTCTTTCACTTTAAGTTCTGCTGCATCCTTGATTGTCGTTATCCCTTCAGCCTGTGTTGCCAGGAGTGCAATTACCGGTATTTCATCGATGAGACGGGGAATTAAATCACCGCTGATGGTCGTTCCCTTTAGCCGGGAGCTTCTGACAGTGATGTCTCCTGCAGGTTCACCCTTACTCGTCTTCTTCTCAATCGTAATATCCGCCCCCATCGATTTCATGACTTCGATGATTCCAGTCCTTGTCGAATTAAGGCCGACATTCTTTAAAACCACTTCACTATTTTCCGTAATCGCTGCAGCCACCATGAAGAAAGCCGCTGAAGAAATATCACCCGGGACATGGATGGTGGTCCCCTTGAAGACTTGGTTTCCGCTTACTTTAATCGTTTGACCGTCTTTTTCGATTTTTCCGCCAAACTCTTGAATCATTCGTTCTGTATGATCCCGGGTCTCTTCCGGTTCGATAATGATCGTTTCACCTTCTGCCTGTAAACCGGCCAAGATTATCGCTGATTTCACCTGCGCACTTGCCACAGGCAATTCATAGCGAAACCCTTGTAACTTGCCTCCTCTAATGAAGAGGGGGGTGTATTCGGCTCCTTTTCGACCGTCAATGACCGCTCCCATTTGACGAAGAGGGTTGACTACCCGGGTCATTGGACGTTTAGCTATCGATTCGTCACCTGCCAAAACGGCCGAAAATTCCTGTCCTGCCAAAATGCCCATCATTAACCTGATCGTGGTACCAGAGTTTCCGACATCCAGTACTGATTCCGGTTCCTTTAATCCATTAAAACCTTTGCCTTCAATTTTGACATGCTGGCCATCTTGTTCAATATGAACTCCAAGCTGCTTAAAACAGGAAATCGTACTTAAACAATCGGCTCCTGGAAGAAAATTAGTGACTGTCGTTTCCCCCTCGGCAAGGGCTCCGAACATTATCGAACGATGGGAGATCGACTTATCTCCAGGTATGGCAATCGAACCACGTAATGATTGGATGTTCGTTTGTAATTTTTTTGTATTCATAAAACCATCCTTCCCTATAAATGTTATGCCAGGATCGTTTCATAATCTGTATGTCTTGAAATACACTCTGCAGCTTTTATGCGGTCAACATCCGTTTGGAAGCTGATGACCAGCACACCGTATATCTCTTCCCTGGTTTCAATGATCCTTATGTTTGTAATGCTGATACCTTCTTGTGCCAAATATCCGGTAATCTCAGAAATTATTCCGGCATAATCCGGTATATCGATATATAAATCATAAAACGCTGGTATGGCGCCTTTCGCATGTGTTGGCAAATCATCCCTGAAGATCTTGGCATCGGTAAAGAATCGAAGGATTCCTTCACTATCTTCATTCGCGACCAGGCCTTTTATATGCTCCATTTCATTCAGCCAATCATTCATTAATTCAAGTAACACATCCCGGTTATGTAACAAAATGTCACGCCACATTTCCGGACTGCTTGAAGCAATTCTTGTAATATCCCGAAATCCACCTGCTGCAAGCCTTGAAATCAACTTATTTTCCTTACTGTAATTTTCTGCCTGCTTAACGAGCCCCGATGCGACAATATGCGGGAAATGACTAATGACCCCAGTCAGCTTATCATGCATGGGAGGACTCACAACCAGAAAGTTCGCCCTTGTTCCTTGCAGCCACCCTTTCAGCTGCTCGACTTTTTCTTCTTCGATGGAATCTCCAGGAGTAAGCAAATAAAATGCATGTTCGAATAAATGCAATTTGGCTGCCGCAGCACCGCTTTTATGGGAACCAGCCATAGGGTGCCCCCCGATGAAGGCCACCCCTTTATCTATCAATGGTTTTGCTGCCTTAACGACTGTATCCTTCGTACTTCCTGCATCCGATATAAGGACATCACTTTTTAAATCCATTTCAGCCAATTGAGCTAAAATCTTCACGGTTTCATTGACAGGCACAGCAAGTAGAATCAAATCAGCATCACATGCTCCTGCTTCCAATGATGATACAGAATCATCAATGATCCCCAATAGCATCGATAGTTGAATATTCTTTTCACTTAGGTCCGTACCAACAATCACGGCTTCAGGATGTGCATGGCGTACAGCCATGGCCAATGATCCGCCAATTAGACCTAGACCTATTACAAAAACCTTACCTTTCACTCTTCTCTCCCCCGCATCTATTGTGCTCCTCTAGGTTTGATGAAACGTTAAAGCAGCGAATCAGAAGGTGCCTCAACTTCATTCAAAAAAGTTTTAATAGCGTTAATCATTCCTTCATTTTCTTCCGTCGAACCAACCGTGACCCTTAGGCTGTTAGGAAAACCGAAAGATTTCCCCGACCTTGCAATGTATCCGCGCTCAAGTAAATATTGAAACACCACATCGGCATCCTGTTTAAAATGGATAAAGATGAAATTACCTTGTGACGGGTAATAAGCTAAATTTACCTTATTGCAAAATTCATAGTACTGCTTGAGCCCTTTTTGATTTTCTTCCTTGCATTTTTCAATGAAGGCTTGATCTTCCAAAGCGACGATAGCAATATTCTGTGCGAATGTGTTGACATTGAATGGTTCCCGGGATGGATCCAGTTTCTGGATGATATCCTCATCCGCCAATCCGTACCCTACCCTAAAACTGGCAAGTCCATAGATTTTTGAGAATGTCCGGAGTATGATCAAATTTTTATATTTATTAATCCATTGATTCGTTCTAGGGTAATCCTCAGCCGTTGCATATTCACAGTAAGCTTCATCCAAAACGATAAGTACATCTTCCGGCACTCTTTCAATGAATGATAATAAGTCCTGTTCCGAAATGTATTTACCTGTTGGATTATTTGGTGTACAAAGCCAGACAACAGCTGTTTTTTCATCTATAACTTTAAGCATTCCTTCTAGATCATGAGCACCATCAATATGAGGAACTTCCCTGATTTCCGCACCTTCTAGCGTGGCATTATGGCGGTACTGTGAAAAAGTGCCTGTTGCCATGACCGTATTCTTTCCAGCTCCCAATAGGCTTCTGGAGATGATTTGAATGTTCTCATCAGATCCATTTCCAAAAATAAGCTGAGTTTCTTTCACACCTGTATGTTTTGCAACAGCTTCCCTTAGCATCGTTGCATACCCATCTGGATAGATGGCAAACGAATGTGTTGAATTCCTAACGGACTCCTGTACCTTTTCCGAACAGCCGAAAGGATTTTCATTCGAAGCTAATTTCGTGATTTTTTCCAATCCGTATAATTTTTTCACTTCATCAGTGGATTTTCCCGGTTGATAAGACTTCAAGGAAAGGACCGCTTCATTCCATTTCATGTCAATCACCTCTATATTTTTATCACTTTAAAGTAAGAAAGTGTGAGAATAGTATATCATATTCATAGATTTAAAATCATCTTATATCTGCTTTGTCAAATCTGGCCGTAATACCGTAGCCCCTGCCTGGTATACATGCTGTATCTCTTTTTGAGATTTCGTCGTATTTACATGGATCATGACCCGAATGCAAAATGGCAAGGAATTGCTGACCGGTATTTCCTTCATGCATGTAACCGGTACATAAGTCCAGCCTTCGAATTTCCTCAAGGCTTTGGCAGGGAAGACAGAACGAATCTCTTCCGTAGCAGAAAAAAACACAGAAGCTACCATTTCGGGATCAATCTCGTTGACCTGAATGATCTCTGCCATCAACTTTTCGGCAGCGGAAATCACTTCCATTTCCGTGTCTCTTTCTACAGTAGTGGCACCCCTTATTCCTCTTATCACACATAGTCCCCCCTTCTCCTGAACTCTATATCATATCGGCCATTTCCTCTATCAGCTCAGTGTCGGCTATATCCATTAATAGCGGTGACCCCACTTCGTTTAGCAGGACAAAAGTAGCTGAATCATTGACCGATTTTTTGTCTGTTTTCATTAATTCAAGCAGCATTGCATGTTCAAGCCTGGTCGGAATCGTTATTTGATAACCTAAAGAAGATACCCAGCTAATAAACTCATCCAGTTTAAAATCGAGATCCACTTTCTTTTTGCTTAATCTAAGAGCATATACCATCCCGATTAAAATGGATTCCCCATGCGTAAAGTTTCCGTATCCCATTGAACCTTCCACTGCATGACCGAGCGTATGACCAAAATTCAAGAAGGCACGAATGCCGTTTTCCTTCTCATCCTCTTCGACAACTTTAGCTTTGATTCCAATCCCTTTTGTAATCATTGTCAGAAATTGCTCATCCGTTATATCATTCAAATCAACAATATTCGACTTTAACCATAGATAAAATTCATTATCTGCTATCAATGAATGTTTAATGACTTCTGCAAAACCTGACCTTAATTCTTTAAGGGGCAGAGTTTTTAAAAATTCAAGATCATAAATGACCGCTTCAGGCTGATGAAAGGCCCCAATCATATTTTTCCCTAGCGGGTGATTGATGGCAACCTTGCCGCCCACTGCACTATCGTGGGCGAGTAAAGTCGTCGGAACCTGTATAAATGGAATCCCTCTCATAAATGTAGCCGCAACAAATCCAGCCAAATCACCTACTGCACCACCGCCAAGGGCGATAATCAATGACTTGCGATTAATCTGTTGAGTTAAGCAGTAGCTTTGGCATTCATAAAACACATCGAATGTTTTAGCATGCTCCCCTTCTGGCACTACATGATGCAGAACAGGTTTCCCCGTCTTGATCAGGGCGTTTTTCACGGTCTGCAAATGAAGTGCCGCCACTTTCTCATCAGTTATGATCAGAATCTTGTTTAGATGATTTAATTCATGTGATATTAATTCGGGCAATTCATTTATTGCCTTCTTGCCAATTAAAACCGGATAATGCTTGGAAGCCGTTTTTATTTGGATGGATTCCATGATTTAAAACCCCTTTACTTCTTCCCGATATGATCTTATGTATTCCGCTAATTGCTCATAACGATCTGAAGGGAATTGATCAACGATGGCAGCCGCCAGTTCCCATGCTACTACCGCCTCAGCAACCACTGCTGCTGCAGGAACCGCACAACTATCGGAACGTTCGACACTTGCTTCAAACACTTCCTTCGTATCAATATCAACGCTTTTCAAAGGTTTATATAAAGTGGGGATCGG
Source organism: Peribacillus sp. N1 (assembly GCF_054600815.1). Taxonomy (NCBI): domain Bacteria; kingdom Bacillati; phylum Bacillota; class Bacilli; order Caryophanales; family Bacillaceae; genus Peribacillus; species Peribacillus sp. N1. The sequence continues at coordinate 1,547,932 of NZ_BAAHZO010000001.1, forward strand.
CTTCATCACACCGCGTACAACTATCGGCATTCCAGTTGTCATACCGCCTTCAAAACCGCCAAGGCGATTGGTTTTCCGGTAATAGCCCTGTTCTTCGTCCCATGCTATTTCATCATGGACATCACTGCCAAATAGATGGGCAGCTTCAAATCCAAGACCTATTTCCACCCCTTTAAATGCATTGATGCTCATTATCGCTGCCGCTAGTTTTGCATCAAGCTTACGGTCATAATGCACATAACTTCCTACACCTACCGGCATTCCTTCTACAATCACTTCAACGATGCCGCCGATGGAGTCTCCTTTTTGTTTCGCTTCATCAATTGCATCCTTCATCTGCTGTTCTACGTTCTTGTCAAAACATCTAACAGAAGATTCTTCTGTTACTTGTTGCAATTGCTGAATATTTTCGTATTTTGGCGGTTCTGCCTTCACTCCGCCAATTTCCAAGACATGAGATGCCACTTCTATCCCCAATAAAGACAATAGTTTTTTAGCGACAGCTCCTGCTGCCACCCTTACTGTCGTTTCACGGGCTGAAGAGCGTTCCAGAACATTTCTCAAATCGCGGTGCCCATATTTAATCCCGCCGTTCAAGTCGGCATGACCAGGACGTGGCCGGGTGATTTTACGTTTAATTTCTTCAGCTTCCTCTTCTGAAAGCCCTTCGCTTCCCATAATCTTTGTCCAATGCTTCCAGTCATCGTTCTCAACCACCAAAGCAACCGGTGAACCGAGTGTGTAGCCATGTCTGATTCCCGAAGAAATAAAAGCCTGATCTTTCTCGATCTGCATTCTTCTTCCACGTCCATGCCCTTTTTGCCGGCGTCCTAATTCTTGATTGATATCCTCTTTCGAAATCGGCATTCCTGCCGGTAATCCTTCAATGATAGTAGTCAGTTGCGGACCATGTGATTCTCCCGCTGTTAAATATCTCATCTTCCAGCCCCCTTTTAGCACTTTAAAGTGTATATGTATCAATATACCACAATTTTATGAAATGTGGGTATATGTAAAACGTAAAAACCATATTGTTTGAATTTAATCACTTTTCTTTCTATTTTACAAGTACTTAAACATTTTCGATATAGTTTATTCTTTCAAATTAGAGTTCTACTGGAATTGCTATTACACGGCAAACGAAAAGGGACTGAATGCGCACGTGCAGAATCAGTCCCTTTTTTCTAAAGTATTTCCTTTTTCTTATAAAAAAATGTATCGATCGTTTCAAATTGATAGTTTCCTGGGGTGAATATTTGCTCTGTACTTCCTACAAAAAATACACCGCCGCTTTTTAGCGATACACTGAATTTTTCATATAATAAATTCTTGGCTTCTTCAGTGAAATAAATTAAAACATTGCGGCAAACGATTAAATCGAAGCCTTCGTCGAATCGGTCAGCAAGAAGATTTTGTTTTTTAAAGGTCACCCTTCTCTTGATTTCATCATCGACACGATAATAATCCGCTTTTTTTTCAAAGCATTTCCTTTTTATTTCCTCAGGCACTTCATTTAAGGAACGTTCGGGATACAGCCCCAATTTCGCTCGCTCCAATACATTTTCATCGAGATCCGTTGCCAATATCTCTATCTGGCTAAGTGGGACCAGATTGGATAATATCATGGCAATCGTATATGGTTCCTCACCAGTTGAGCAGGCAGCACTCCAAATTTTCAACTTTTTTTTGCTTTCTAATAACCTAGGCAGGATTTTCCGCTCCAACACTTCCCATCTTTTCGCATTTCTATAAAATTCGGAAACGTTGATTGTCATTCTATCCAAAAACTCATTTAAAACACCGGGATTGGCTTGCATGTCTTTGTAGTATTCACGAAATGAATGATATCCTCTTTTTTCATATAGAGATGTTAGTCGCCTTTTCATTTGTCCTTCCTTATATAATGCCAAATCAATGCCTGTCAGCATTTTGATATTACGAATAAACTCTTCATATTCTTGAGGCATTCCCACGACTCCCCTGCACATAATTATTTTAGTGATTCTTACCTTTATATATATCGGAGAGTGCCATATTTTCTTTAAACTAAAATAATCCCTTACGTTGCTGCTTGAAACTAAAAAAGCAATTAAAAAAAGCGGGTTCCATCGCATAATGACGATGGAACCCGCTTTTTTAAAGAAATCGTATTAATTAATAAACCCACTCGTTAACAAGTTTAGAGTACTCAACAAGTTCTTCTTCTTTGAAGAATAGACCGATTTCGCGTACAGCGCTTTCAGCTGAATCTGATCCGTGAATGATGTTTTTGCCGACAGTTACGGCAAAATCGCCACGAATTGTTGCTGCTGCTGCATCTTTAGGGTTAGTGGCACCCATCATTTGACGTGCAGTAGCGATTACGTTTTCACCTTCCCAAACCATTGCGAAGACAGGACCTGAAGTAATGAAGTCCACTAGTTCGCCAAAGAAAGGACGTTCTTTGTGCTCGCCATAATGTTGCTCAGCCAATTCTTGAGAAATGACCATTAATTTTGCTCCTGCAAGAAGGAAGCCTTTCTTTTCAAAACGGGAAACGATTTCACCGATTAAATTGCGTTGAACGCCGTCAGGCTTTACCATTAAAAATGTTCTTTCCATGAATGTCACTCCTAATATGTATCATTGTTATTTGCCTATATAAGGCAATACTTTTAGAATATTACCATTGTTTGATGAGTTTCGCAACTCCCATTATCAAAACTTTCTTTTTCCGATATTTTTCGCGATATCCGATAAAGTTTTTCTAGCTTTAATGGCAGGAAGTCCTTTCAACTCGGTAAAAGCCTTTTCTAAATACATATCACTGATCCTCGCTGCCTGTTCAATGGCACCGGAAGTTTTTATCGCATGAATTATATGGGACATTTCGTCTTTTGGCGTATCTTCCCGAACTGTTTCGATAAGCTTTTTTAACTTTGGATCTTCCATAGCAATCAATACGGGTAAAGTGATATTACCTTGAATCAAATCACTGCCGGCAGGTTTCCCAAGTTCTTCTTCCGAAGCAGTAAAATCCAATATATCATCGGTGATTTGATAAGACATACCGACATAATATCCGAATTTAAATAGCTTTTGGTGAATTCTCTCTTCAACACCCGCTGAAATGGCTCCCAACTGGCAGCTGGATGCAATGAGCAGTGCTGTTTTCCGTTTGATCCTTCTAAAGTATATCCGCCAATTCTGTTCGAAATTGTATTTATCTTTTATTTGTTCAATCTCCCCAAGACATAGTTCAACCATAGTATCAGCGAGAATTTGATGCGCTAGCGGAGACTCGATAACCGCCATCATTTCCAGTGCACGAGCAAAAATGAAGTCGCCTGTGTACATGGCGACACGATTATCCCATTTTGATTTAATGGTAGCAGATCCCCTGCGTAAATCCGCATCATCCACAACATCATCATGCACAAGGGAAGCTGTATGAATTAGTTCCAAAGTCGCTGCGACATGCTTTACGACATGAATATCATAGTTGCCAAACTTCGCACCCAATAGGACGAATACCGGACGGATCCGTTTTCCACCGGATTGCAGCAAATGCAGGGAAGCTTCCCTTAAAACCGTGGAATCCGCTTCGATTGCGGCTTCCAGTTCTTTTTCTATTAATTGCAAATCTGCATTCAAAAATGAATACATCATTTTAAATTTCATACATTCCACCCAGCTTTGTCCATTGCTATTATGCTTATTTTGAAGGCTTGTACCCGAAATGTGTTGCTGCTACCCCACCGAAATGGGCCTTATAACTGACTTTTTCCATTCCCGCCTGCTTGAACATGTTTTCAAGCTTTTTCATGCCAGGGAAATCCCGAGCCGATTCTTGCAGCCATGAGTATTCACTATAGCTTTTTGCGAATAATTTACCGAACATGGGCATGATGAAACGGAAATAAAAATAATAGCCCTGTTTAAAGCCAAGCATCGTAGGCTGTGAAGTATCCAGGCAAACGATCATTCCACCCGGCTTGGCTACCCTGTTTAACTCTTTAAGCACTTTCATGTAATCGGGGACATTCCGCAGCCCGAAACCGATCGTGACATAGTCAAAGCTATTATCCTCAAAAGGAAGCTCCATTGCATTCCCATGCATTAGGGACACTTGCTCTAGATTGAGTTCATTTACCTTTTGTTCGCCGATTTTCAGCATGTTCTTACTAAAATCCAGACCAACAACCTTTCCTTCTGGTCCTACTTCATTAGCAAGGGCAATGGTCCAGTCCGCTGTTCCACAGCATACATCCAGTGCATGGGCGCCTTTTGGGACATTCATGATGGCCATTGTAGCCTTCCGCCATTTAAGATGCTGTTTAAAGCTGATGAGGGAATTCATCTTGTCATAATTTCCGTAGATCTTTTCAAAGACATGATGAACTTTTTGCTCTTTAGACTGCTCCATGATTCACCCTTCTTTCACATATGAATTTGCTATACTCTCTGTTTGTTCCAAGATGGCCTTCACTCTTTCAAGAAGTTCATCATCCAACTTAGCCAGCTTCCGCATCGAGCACTGTACGGATTGCCTGGCATCCCTCAGGCACTTGTCGAATTGGGTGCGTACCTGTTCTTCTTTTTCCGAAATGGTAACTTCCCCGCCAATCGAGTCATCGAGAGGCATTTCCCTTAGGACATCAAAAACTATCGATTGCCCCGACTCCATATAACTGCTCTTCTCGGCATGCAACCGTTTTAAAAGCAGCAGATCTTCCGCTACTTCTATCCAGGTAGGCTCATTATAGTAATCCGCGAGTTTATGAATCAGGGAAGCCTCGATCGCTTTGATCGTCATTAAAAGCGTTGGGACATCATTAATGGACCCTTGTTGGTAAAGAATGATTTTATTGTCATTTATTTTTTTTATTGCGCTCGAAAGTATACGGATCATATCAACATTACCTACACTGGCAAGCACTTGATAATATAAGCCACTATAGTAATCACCGGCAAGCACTTGTAATTGACGATTTTTCAATACCTCGGGCAACTCGGTTCCTTCTCCTGAATTCGAGACGATTTCATGGGTATCCAGAGCTATTTGCACTAACATGGTTGAAATGATGTATTGATTGCGTTTTTCGCTTAAAACGTCCAAATCGTTAAACAATCCCCAAAGCAATATCAGTTTATCTTCGTCCAGGCTTGGCTTTTGTATATACTTCAATAAATATGGATGTTGAGCTTTCGTTTCTATTAATCGCTTTAATTGCCTTATGTCGTCCGTTATGTTTAACAATTGAGATCACCCTTGCATCCCCGAAAGATAATTTTTTTCATACATATTGGTTTCTGTCTGTGTAAAATACACATTATTATACCATAAAAACAATCAGATGAAATGGTCAACGTTTATAAAATGAAACTTCCAAAGGTAAGGAAATTATCGACTTTTGCTCTTCAAAAAAATGGATGCGGGAAATTTACAGCTTGTTAAACGTGATATCAGATGATTGATTTACTAATTAACCAAGTATTGAGAATATCATTTGTCAGGTGAATTCTTTTTGGAATCACTTTCTATCTCTCCGAATGGAGTATAGACTTTTGCATGGCCCCTGATTTTAATTGCCGAGGTATGTTCCGTGAATTGTGCGATCATCACCTCTCCTGAGTCAAGTTTTTCGGAGTGATGAAACTTGGTGTCCGTTCCCCTTGTCAACCCGATGACGTTCACACTATCCTCAATGGCTTTGATTACGACAAAATCATTCAAGATCTTTTTTTCATTCATTTTTTCCTGCCCCCATGTCCTTAGTCTTTAATGAATGCCAGCACTTCAGCTCTAGTACGATGATCCTTCGCAAAAGTTCCCCTTACAGCTGAGGTCACTGTTTTAGATCCAGGTTTTTTTACACCTCGCATGGTCATGCACATATGTTCAGCCTCTACTACAACCATTACACCATGAGGCTCGAGCTTTTCCATTATCGAGTCAGCAACTGTGGAAGTGATGCGCTCTTGAAGCTGCGGACGCTTCGATACAGCCTCAACCGCCCGTGCCAATTTACTTAAGCCAGTCACTTTTCCGTTTTTCGGAATATATGCTACATGGGCTTTCCCGTAAAAAGGGACTAAATGATGTTCACATACTGAGTAAAACGGAATATCCTTTACAAGTACGAGTTCTTCATGGTCCTCTCCAAAAACAGTATCGAAATATTCCTTTGGATCCTGATTAAGTCCAGAAAAAATTTCTTCATACATTCTGGCTACACGGCCAGGAGTATCCAGCAGTCCTTCCCTCGTTGGGTCTTCCCCTACAGCCTCAAGAAGCATTTTAACCGCTTCTTCCAATTTGGCATGATCAACATTAGCCATTTTTGTACCTCCTAAAAAATCAATAATATTATGTATTCAGATAAAAAATCCAAAGCGCGTTGCACCCGGATATCCATAATTGCAATTATTAAAGAAGACCCCTACATTGAGCCCTTGAACGGCAGTTTCGCCGGAAGCGGTTTTTGGATGGTCATTTCCTTGTGACGGATTAACCATCTACAGCGTTCCTAAAATATTCACTGTCTTTTATATTATCACAGATGGAATTTAAGAAGCAAAAAAAGGGCCGCGTTTTCACGCGGCCCTTTTCGGTTAAGCACCCGTATGTAATGGTAGAATTACTTCACTGCATCTTTCAGCGCTTTACCGGGTTTGAAAGCTGGCACTTTGCTAGCTGCAATTTCGATTTCGTCACCAGTTTGTGGGTTACGGCCTTTACGAGCCGCACGTTCACGAACTTCAAAGTTACCAAAACCAATCAATTGGACTTTATCACCGTTTTTTAGAGCTTCTAAGATTGTATCAAAAACAGCATCAACAGCTTTTGTAGCGTCTTTCTTAGAAATTTCAGTTGCTGTAACAACTTCATTAATTAATTCTGTTTTGTTCATGCCATTCACCTCCTCCCAAAAGGAATCTTTATAAAAAATCATTATTACAACACTATAATAGTGATTTGATATTAGCTTCGGTCCAAAATTTTCATTCCCTGGCAATCAAGGATTACCAAGCCGTATTGATTTCCAAATAATTCATACGAAAAGTTTATAAATACGTTGAAATCGCTGTTATAACGCGTTTTCTGTATGTAGATTATCACAAATCCTATTAGCTTAGCAAGGGAATTCAAAAAATAATGGGAATCTTTTCATTAATAATTGTATATATTATAAATTTTGTCTTTCGCTATTCATCATTTCCCTTTTTTATAGAAATTAAACTTATTATATTGCTGAAAATCGCTTAACCACAGGGTTTTTTCAAGATTATACTAAAAAACAGCAGATTATTTCAAATTTTAGCGCTCATAAATGATATTTTTCTTGTTATCCTGAGTATTTCGCATGCAAAAAGACCAATCCATAAATGGAGTTGGTCCAGCTTTTAAACATTTTATAAGATGATGGCAATCAATCCCCCACTGCCCTCATTGATAATCCTCTCCAGTGTTTCTTTCAATTTGTAGCGGGCATTGTCAGGCATCATCGCTAATTTCACCTGTATGCCTTCCCTTACATAGGAACTTAGGCTTCTGCCAAAAATATCTGAGTTCCAAATGGAAAGTGGATTGTCTTCGAAATCCTGCATCAGATACCGGACTAATTCTTCACTTTGCTTTTCAGTACCGATGATTGGCGAGAATTCGGATTCGACATCGACCTTGATCATATGGATGGAAGGAGCTACGGCTTTTAGCCTGACACCGAACCTGGCTCCCTGACGGATGATTTCCGGTTCATCAAGACTCATATCGTTGAGGGAAGGGGCTGCGACACCATATCCTGTTTGTTTGACCATTCTCAATGCATCGGCCACCTGGTCATACTCTGCTTTGGCATACGCAAAATCCTGCATTAAAGATAATAGATGATCCTTGCCCCGAATCTCCACACCGACAATTTCCTTCAGAATATCATCATAGAGTTCATCAGGGGCGTATAGGTCGATCTCTGCAACACCCTGCCCCATCTCAATGCCTGCAAGCGCTGCACGGTCAATGAACTCGAATTCATTGAAATGACCGACAACACGATCTACATCCCTCAGTCGTTTAATGTCCTTGACGGTCTCTTTAACCGCTTCCTGGTAACTTTCCCTCAACCAATGATCCTCGCGCAAAACCATTACCCAGCTCGGAAGATTAACATTGACCTCGAGAACTGGAAATTCGTACAGGGCCTCGCGGAGTACGCTGTAAACGTCCGATTCCCGCATACCTTCGACACTCATCGCCAATACAGGGATATCATACTTTTCCTGCAGGGATTCCTTCAGGGCTATCGTATTCGGGTGGTGAGGCTGAACGGAATTGACAATCATGATAAATGGCTTGCCAACCTCCTTCAATTCTTCGACAACCCGTTCCTCTGCCTCTAAATAATCACTTCGCGGGATTTCTCCTATCGACCCATCCGTCGTAACGACCACGCCTAATGTGGAATGATCCTGAATTACTTTGCGAGTACCGATCTCAGCTGCTTCATTGAATGGAATCGGCTCTTCATACCAAGGCGTGTGAATCATGCGGGGACCATTTTCATCTTCATACCCTTTAGCCCCAGGTATTGTATAACCGACACAATCGACTAAGCGGATATTCACGTCGAGACCTTCAGCCACTTGAATCGATGCTGCCTGGTTCGGTACGAATTTGGGTTCCGTCGTCATGATCGTCTTTCCAGCAGCACTTTGAGGCAATTCATCCTGTGCCCTTGCGCGGTCCGCCTCTGACGGAATATTCGGAATGACGACTAGCTCCATGAATTTTTTAATAAATGTGGATTTCCCCGTCCTGACGGCACCGACCACCCCCAAATATATGTCGCCACCGGTCCGTTCAGCTATATCTTTAAAAATATCTACCTTTTCCAAGGTATCCCCTCCCGAATTAGAGTTTTGGGATTTCGTTTATCCATTTGCATTTATTTAGGACAATATATATCTATGATGTTGTCCTAAAAATTTATTCCAATTATTTCCCTGGTTCAATCCCTTCCTCCACCAGAAATTTTATATAAGGGTTGTTATTTTAAAAGTAAGATGAAATAAAGATAAAAGAAATAACCCTTCCCCTACAATATATTTTGTAGAAGAAGGGTTATGCCTATTTTGTAAGAAATATTGGATTTTTTGTTTTTTCATCAATTGTATATGGCAATGAATAGGCAGGGACGAACTCCGAACTCTGCACCAGCAGTTCCCGGATATCTTCACCTGGCTTCACTTCCCCCTCATGTTTCTTCAATGCCTCAATTAAATCCGGGGTATAATCAACAAAAATACTGCCTTGACCATCAACTACGAGATATAAGTCTTTTTGTGAAAATGGACTCGTGACCGTCGGAGCTTCCTTCAGGCCCATTTTTTCATAATCAAGCGTGAAGACATTACCGGATAACCTTTCCTTAAATGGCGGATATCCGTTGCTTTGCTGATAGGCAGTCAATCTCAAGGAAACATCCTGAATCTTTTGCGCCATCCTGACATCCAACAGCTTTACGGTCGGATCATTTTCAACATTAACGAGGATGTATTGAAAGACGCCTCCTGATTCAAATGCATTGTCCGGCGGTTCAGCCATATACCTCGGTGAAATCTTTGAAAATTTTATGACATATTTTTGATAAATCGGTGTATCAGCATCTTTTGTAACGATGGGCAGTATGCCACCTTCATCTTTCTGAAATTGATCCACTGCACTTTGGACGGATTGTATTTGCTCTTTATAAGGCAATTGGTTTTGCATTTTTTGCTTCTCTGGATATAAGCAGCCAGATAATGAAACAGAGATGCAAAGTAAACATAATATTTTGAAAAAATTTCTCATCATTTCTCCTCACCTATCAAGTGGTTGGCCCGCTAAGAACAACGATAAGGATGATCAATCCGGCCAGAATCATAAGTATGTATGCGATAATTGCTGTCAAGACTCTCCAAAAACCTTTTAATTTATAGCGGCTTAAGTAAATTAGAAATATAGAGATAATCATAAAGCCCATTGCTATAAAGGATATCCACATTTTTTGCAGAGCAGGTGTCATATCTTCATCACTCCTTTTTCCAGAAATTATTATAACATACCAAATTACGTTAAAGGAATTAAATCCTTTTCCAATCTGGGTAATTCCCGTTTTCATGACGCATTTTCATGAAAAAAACTATAAAACGGGAACTAAGTATAGTAAAAGTGATTTCCATACCTCCTCCCTCCAAGCAACAAAAAAAGCCCAAAGGCTGTTTCAGTTTATAAACAAACTCGATAATAACTGAGTTTGCCGACAATTTTTTAAGGTGTTTAAAATTTACCGTTGATTGGAACGCAGGGCACTCGCTTTCCGCAGCCGGTCTTTGGAGCCTCCCCGGTGCTATTAGCGCCTGCGGGGTCTCTCTTGGACCGCTTTCCCCGCAGGAGTCTCGTACCTTCCGTTACTCATTAATTAGAAGGATGAAAACTTGAGGTGATGAGGGTACCTTTGATCAGCTTGAAATGTTTACTTTAGACCACCTGGTGCAGCAAACCATTTGGTTAGTTAGGCTGCCATTAATGTAAAGAAGATGGCCGACTGGACTTGACGAAGGGTAGAAATGGTCTAAATAATGACCTTGGAGTGTTCACTATTCCTAAAATTGCTACAAAGCAAAAAATAACAAAAAGGTTTCGGAATAAGACCATTCCGAAACCTTTTTATCTAAGAATCAGCCCAAAGGCTGTTTTTCTGCTTTTTTAAATTAAGATTGAAGCGTCGGCAAGACCTCTTTAAACGCTTTAATGACTGTATCGACTTCATCCAACTTAATAGTCAATGACGGCTCAATCCTGATTGTTTTGGAATTGATAAGCGTACCTGCCACCAAGATGCCTTTATCAAAGAGGGCTTTTGAGAATTCATAACCCACTTCATCTTTATGGAACTCAATACCAATCATCAATCCTTGGCCGCGGATTTCCAAAACCTTATCTTTGTGCTCAGCAGCAACTTCCCTTAACCCATTTAGGAAGTATTCACCAACTTCTGCAGCACGCTGCGGTAAGTTTTCTTCCAAAAGTACGTCGATCGTAGCAATGGCCGCAGCACAAGCGAGTGGATTTCCTCCAAATGTAGTTGTGTGCATGAATGGATTGTCGAACCAGCTTTTAAACACTTTCTCATTGGCTACGACAGCCCCTGCTGGCATTACTCCGCCGCCAAATGCTTTCGCTAAACAAATAATGTCCGGAACAACATCATATAGCTCAGAAGCGAACATTTTACCTGTCCGTCCCATCCCTGTTTGCACTTCATCCAAGATCAATAACGCATCATATTCGTCACATAATGCACGAACCTGCTTTAAATAATCTTGCGGAGGAAGAATGACCCCTCCTTCACCTTGAATAGGCTCCAACAGCACAGCAGCAACATCTTCACCGACCAATGCACAACTTTCAAACGTTTTTCTCATCATATCCAGATCACCGAATGGTACATGACGCACACCTGGTACCAACGGGATGAAAGGTTTTCTGAACATGCCCTTTGCCGTTGCCGATAGGGAACCAAGGCTTTTCCCATGAAATGATTTTGTCGTGGAAATGATCGTGAATCGGTCACTGTACATTTTAGCCAGCTTAAGTGCAGCCTCCACGCTCTCGGTACCGCTGTTCGTAAAGAACGAGTATTTTAGATCTCCCGGTGTGATTTCGGCAAGGATCTTGGCAAGCATTGCACGTAATGGATCAAGTAAGTCCTGGCTATGAAGGGCTTGTCTTTGCAATTGATCGGTTACGGCCTTTACTACTTTAGGGTTACGATGGCCAACATTATAAATACCAAAGCCACCTAAACAATCAATATATTTTTTTCCATTTACATCGGTAAAACAGGAATCTTGATCAGACCACTCCACGGAAGCGAATTGCGTGTCTTTAGTGACCGTCTTCCGATATTCCAAAAATCCAGGGTTTACATGGTTACGGAAATTCTCGACCGTTTCTCTTGTTACCCACTGCGCGTCTTCTTTTGAAATTTCTTTTTGTTCGATTAATTGAAGCACTTTTTTAATATAATCTTGGGTTGCTGTTTGGTTAGCTTGAGTGTTTTTACTTTCTACGTTAATTGACATTTTATAAGCTCCTTTTTTTTATAACTTTAGTGGATGGTTAATTGAGATTGCTTCTTTTATAAACTTTGATGCTTACCTCCCTTTTTTCTTATACTTACTTATCAAGCAAGAACCATGCCAAGTTAATTCACCAACAAAACAGCATTCTTTTTGTTAAATTACGTTATAATTATGCAAATTTGCATAACGATATTTCAATTTGCATAACCATCCTTGTAAATCATAAAAAAGACTGACCAAATGCTACTATAAAAAGAAAAGCCGTTGACAAGCGATTTTTCATCACTCGGCAACGGCTTTTATTCAATATGCATTTTTTTCGATTTTCTTACTCTGTTCAGCTAACACTTTTTGATACTTCCTGCTCACTGACGATTGACTTATCCCGAGCGCTTTTGCCGCTTTGGTCGTAGTTTTATACTGTTTCATGGCAAGCATGATCAATTGCTCTTCGACATGATCCTGTGCTTCCTGCAGCGGAAGGATTCTCGTAATGATGGGTTTCGATTGTTTAAAGTCACTGCCCACAGGTATGAACCTTTGAATGAAATCAGCATCGATCGTCTCTTCATCTGCAGAAACAACCAATCTTTCAATCATGTTCTGCAATTCACGGATGTTCCCCGGCCATGTATAGACTTCCAGGATATTTAATGCATCAGGGGAAAAGTGGTAATTCCGCTGATACCTTTCATTCAGTTTTTGCAGGAAATGAAAGGCTAGTGGCGGTATATCCTCCGGCCTTTCCCTTAAAGGGGGCACATGTATGGGTATGACGTTTAATCTATAGAATAAATCTTCTCTGAACGTCCCCATCTCGACCATTTTTTCCAGACTCTTATTCGTGGCCGCAACAATTTGAACATCAATGGAAATGGGTGTAGTGCTGCCAATCGGAATCACTTCCTGTTCCTGGAGGACCCGCAGTAGCTTGACTTGCAGGTGTATGGGCATGTCACCCACTTCATCAAGGAATAAAACACCTTTATTGGCCTGCTGAAAGTATCCTACCTTCCCATTTTTATCTGCTCCTGTAAAGGAACCCTTCGTATAACCAAACAATTCACTTTCGAGGAGGTTTTCCGGAATCGCCCCGCAATTTATCTTTAGGAAAGGCTGCTTGGACCGCCTGCCCATTTTATGAATGGCTTCGGCTATCACTTCTTTACCTACTCCCGACTCCCCGTTGATCAATACGGTTGATGAGAAATGAGCGATTTTCTTGACTTGGCTGATTATCTGCTCCATTTTAGGACTTGCAAAAACCAACTCTTTATAAAATTGATCCTGTTTTTTGAATGAATCCAGTTCTTTCCTCATTTCATTTAATTCAGATTTCAATTGTGTCGTTTCCGTTATATCCCTTGATGCAATGACTATTCGATCTATTTCCCCTTTTTCATTGAACACAGGGGTGCCGACGGAAAGGACTTTCTTATTCATTTTCGTATCTTGGACAATCGATACTTTCTTTTTTTGTTCAAGGACTAACCGGGTGACCGAAGGATTAAAAATCCCTTCATCTTCTAATTGCAAAAGATTCTTCCCAATATAATCTTTTAAATCCTTACCCCAGAATCCTGAGATGATGCTGTCACTATAACGCAGCAGCTCTCCTTTTTGATTGACTACAAGTATTTCATCATAGATATTCGCTAAAATGGCATTCAAGTCTTTATTCGAGCTTTTTATCAATTCTATTTCCATGGCCATTTCCTCAACCATCGGTAAATCCTGAACAATGATGATCAGGCCTTCAACTTCTTTTTCATGGTTCAGAATCGGGCTATAGTCGACAAGCACACTCATGACATCAGTAATCTCCAACTGATTCAGAATACTGCTCCCACTGGCAAACACGCTATGTATATGCTGCTTATTGAAGATGTCCGCAGCAGGTTCATTTAGGACTTGTTCAGAAGGCTTTTTTATCATCTTCAAGCCTGATTCATTGAAGTTCACGATATTTTTTTCTTTATCAGCTACAAAAATCCCCATAGGTATGGAGGTTAAAATAACATTTAGCAGGTCTAAATTCTGTTTGCTGTCCTGCTTGAATAATTCTGCTAACACATCTTCCCTTTTTACATAACCGGTAAGCAGGCCATCATCCGTTTTTATCAGCACGATAGGTTCTCCGATAATTTGAAACAGAAGCGGCAAGGATATGTTAGGGGTTAATTTACAGACATTATCAATCGAAAAAGCATACTGTAAAAGCTGATCGACTGTCGTTATTTTTTCATTTAACGGGAGGTCATCCATGCGGATATACGCAAACACATGATTTTCCTTCATAAGAAAGAAGAAAGGTTCCTGTATCTCATGAATTTTTTGGTCTGATAATGTAGGCTGATCAATTGTAATAGTTATGAATGGTCTTATTTTATCATCCGGAATAGATAACACAGTTTCACTCTCCTTTTGTAACCTAACCTATATTTTATCACAATTCTGAATTGCTAGATAAAAAATAACATGTACGATTACTCATATCCAGCATTTACCTTTTTCCATTCCACAACAAAAGGGTCCTTTAACGGACCCTTTTGACTTAAAAACCTGTTATGCACTCTAGACTTATTTTATAAAGGATCATTCACCTTTTCTTATTATTCCTGATCAGGATAGATAAAGCGATGAATATGATAATGAAAAAGCAGCCTTAGTACAGAACTCAGCCGGTTTCACCTCTATGATATTGATAACAGTCACAATAATCAGTAAATTCAGCACCTATGCAAAAGCCGGTACAGAAGGTAAAGCTGCTGAAAAGAAAAATGCTGAACAAGTAATTGCCCTTTGAAATGAATAAATAATCCATCTAAGAAAACCGGCATATGTATTGATGGAACTTTGCGCATACGCTTATACCGAACCTGCCGAAGGAATGGCCTTTTCCTTCTGTCCATAATATACGCTGTGAGAAGCATCACCATTAAAGCGAGCAGACAGGCCTCCGGAACCATTCCATATGACATCTATGCAGCAATCCAATATGCGCTAAATCACTGTTGCTAATTCCATGTACAAAAAATTTTCTAATCAGCGATATTAAACCTCCTTCGTTCATGAAGTGAGTAAATTCACTATGCCTCTTCAAAACGGAATAACGGAGGGGATTCCGTAAACCATTTTGTTCGATACAGAAGATAACCAATCCCAATTACCGCCCATACAATTCCTAGGATCAATGAACTCGTCTCGAGATTAAGCCAAAGGATGAAGACCGATGCAGCACCTAAAACCGGGGACAGAATTGTTGAAAGAAATCCTTTAATCGTTCTGAAGCTTTTGTTTTTTATTGAATGGACGATTACACAAATATTCACGAAAGTAAAAGCAATTAATGCCCCGAAGTTTATGAGGGAAGTGGCGGTAACTAAATCAAGGAATAAGGCAACCAATGATATGGACCCGACAAATATGACATTAAAAAATGGCGTGTTGTATTTTGGGTGGACAAACCCAAATAGTTTTTTCGGGATCATTTGATCACGTCCCATGACATATAGCAACCTAGAAACACTAGCATGGGATGCAAGCCCAGAGGCAAGTGTACCGCATAAAGTTCCTGCAAGAAAGAAGGCTTGAAATAACTTCCCGCCCACAAAAAGGGCTATTTCCGGAGAAGCTGCTTCTGGATCGCTAAAACGGGAAACATCCGGGAAAAATAACTGTGTAAAGAATGCTGCCGTCACAAATAAAACCCCTCCGATAAGGGCGGTCAAAAAGATGGCCCGGGGAACCGTTTTAGATGGATTCGGTGTTTCTTCCGATAAAGTTGTGACAGCGTCAAACCCCAAGAAAGAAAAACACAGGATTGTAGCACCAGTTATGAGCGTCGACATCTCCATATGATGCCCGAAGAATGGCTGAACCGATAAGACCTCTCCAGTCCCTTCTCCACCCATGACCCCATTTACGACAAGCGCCACAAATATAAGGATCACCAACATTTGAAAAAATACAAGGAAGCTATTAAAGTTGGCTGCAAAATTAACATTGAATAAGTTAATGCCTGTCATTAAAAGGACAAATGCCACCACCCATATCCACGGGTACACCTCCGGAAAAAGAGCGGTTAAGTATATTTTTGTTAATATGCCATTCACCATCGGTAAAAATAAATAATCAAGTAACGAAGACCACCCGACAAGGAAGCCTAAATGTGGATTGATCGTTTTTTGTGTGTAAGTATAGGATGAACCTGCCTGCGGATAAATTTTTACCATTTTCCCATAACTTGCGGCAGTAAACAACATCGCTAAAAGAGCAATGACATAAGCGGTTGGAACATGCCCCCCCGTTTTTTCGGAAACTATCCCAAATGTATCAAAAACAACCATCGGTGTCATATATCCAACACCAAGCAATACGATATGCCACAAGTTTAAAGACCTTTTCAGATTACCTGTTTGCATGTATCATTCCCCTTCCTTTTTTAGCGAGAAAAGTTAACCAACTTTTCTGGCCTCCCTTATAATTCTTTGGTCATATTACACCTCGCAATTTTCATACCAAAAAAAATAGTCGATTTATAACAAAAAACAAGGAAATATGTAGAATGTTTTATGCAAACTTGAATAACCTATTCAATTATTCATAATAGAACTGATGATTTTTTGCCCATAAAAAAAAGCAGAAGATATTAGATATCTTCTGCTCATTTGACTAAATCCCCCGTGCCGAGGTCAAATTACTAGTTTACTTTCGTTGCATTGTATGCTGATACACGGCAAGGCGCATCATCAAATGCCTAATTTAATGAAATTCTTTTATGAAAATCAACAGATTCGGATTTCAATCGTGCTGTCTGCTATCCAAAATGTTATAAAGTTCTTCCATCTCATTCGTTTTTGAACGATTCATCAAGAGGTCAACTGCCTTTTTCACTTCTTCCCCATTGAATAAAACATCGTACAGGGCTTCAGTGATCGGCATGTTCACTTCGTACTTTTGAGCTAGTTGATAGGCGGCTTTAGTGGTTCTGACACCTTCAACGACCATACCCATGTTTTCCAAAACTTCTTCAAGCTTTTGCCCTTTTCCAAGCATATTCCCAGCTCTCCAATTACGGGAGTGTACGCTTGTACAAGTGACGATCAAGTCGCCAATCCCAGCTAAACCTGAAAACGTAAGCGCGTTAGCCCCCATGGCCACCCCTAGACGGGATATTTCAGCCAATCCTCGTGTCATTAATGCAGCCTTGGCATTATCCCCATAGCCTAAACCATCCGTAATTCCGGCAGCCAATGCTATGATGTTCTTTAATGCCCCTCCGATTTCAACACCAATCAAGTCCGGATTTGTATATACACGGAAATTATTATTGATGAAGATGTCCTGAACCCTTTCGGCAGCCTTCATATTCTTGGAAGAAACGGCAACTGTTGTCGGGTGACGTAGACTGACCTCTTCAGCATGACTCGGTCCTGAAAGAACCACTATATCTTTAAGCCAATCCGCCGAAGAGACTTCTTCAATCATTTCCGATATACGAAGCAGGGAATCAGGTTCAATCCCCTTACTTACATGAACGATTGTCAATGGCTTATCATGAGCCTCTTCAATCTGACCAAGCACTTCCCGGTAGGCTTTGGTCGGCACAGCCAAAATTATTATTTCAATCCCGACCAATGCTTCCTTAATCGAAGAATAACCTTTAATCCCCAAAGGCAATTCAATCCCAGGCAAGTATTTTTCATTCGTATGTTTTTGATTTATTTCATTGATTTGATTCTGATTATGTCCCCACAATCTCACTTCATGCTGGTTATCAGCGATCACGAGCGCTAAAGCA
Source organism: Peribacillus sp. N1 (assembly GCF_054600815.1). Classification (NCBI taxonomy): domain Bacteria; kingdom Bacillati; phylum Bacillota; class Bacilli; order Caryophanales; family Bacillaceae; genus Peribacillus; species Peribacillus sp. N1. The sequence continues at coordinate 1,565,840 of NZ_BAAHZO010000001.1, forward strand.
GTTCCCCAGCTCCCTGCTCCGATCACTGCGATACTTTCTTTATCTTTCACCATGGTATAACCACCTTTACTATTTTCTCTGACGTCCAAAAATTCGTATTGGTGTTCCTTCAAAACCAAAGGCATCCCTAATTCGATTTTCTAAAAATCTCTCATATGAGAAATGCAATAACTCCGGATCGTTAACGAATACAACGAAAGTTGGCGGCTTGATCGCTACCTGAGTCGTATAATAAATTTTCAAACGGTTGCCATTATGTGTCGGTGTCGGATTCATCGCCACGGCATCCATGACCACTTCATTCAATACATTTGTCTGAACCCGGATAGCATGATTCTCACTAGCCTGATCAATGACCGGTATCAAGGTATGTGTCCGTTTTTTCGTTAAGGCAGAAAGATAAATGATTGGCGCATAATCCAAGAATAAGAAATGGGCACGGATCTTTTCTTCAAAATCCTTCATCGTTTTTTCATCTTTCTCGATGGCATCCCACTTATTGACGACGATGATGACCGCCCTACCCGCTTCATGGGCATATCCGGCAATTTTTTTATCCTGCTCACGAATTCCTTCTTCAGCGTTCAGGACTACAAGAACAACGTCTGAACGTTCAATTGCCCTTAATGCACGAAGTACGCTATATTTTTCCGTGCTTTCATACACTTTACCTTTTTTCCGCATCCCTGCTGTATCAATAATGACATATTCTTTGCCATTGTACTTATACGGAGAGTCAATCGCGTCACGAGTCGTACCTTCAATATCACTGACAATGACACGTTCCTCACCTAACAATGCATTGACCAGAGAAGATTTACCTACGTTCGGTCTTCCAATCAAACTGAATTTAATGACATCATCAGCATAATCCTGGCCGTCGAATTTAGGGAAATGTTTAGCCGCTTCATCCAGAAGGTCACCAAGACCAAGTCCATGAGACCCGGAGATCGGGAATGGATCGCCAAAACCTAACGCATAGAAATCATAAATTTGATCCTTCATTTCTGGATTATCTACTTTGTTTACTGCAAGGACAACTGGCTTTCTCGATTTATAGAGAATCTTAGCGACTTCTTCATCAGCAGCCGTTACCCCTTCACGACCATTCGTCATAAAAATTATCACATCAGCTTCGTCGATGGCTATTTCAGCCTGCTGGCGAATTTGTTCCAGGAACGGCTCGTCACCGATATCAATTCCACCTGTATCAATAATGTTAAAATCATGTGTCAACCATTCACCAGAACTATAAATCCTGTCCCGGGTCACTCCAGGAACGTCTTCGACAATCGAAACCCGTTCTCCAACTATTCTATTAAAGATTGTCGATTTTCCCACGTTCGGACGACCGACTATCGCAATTACCGGTTTTGGCATTGCTCTTCACCCTTTCTGCTACTATATCTCTGTCAAAGTCACGAAATTCATGAATGCATTTATACGGTTGCTTTGCATTATTGATTTTCATTATTTCCTTTTAAAGGAAAGAGCTGTATCCATCATCATTTAAAGGAATCTTTCATCAGTAAAAAATTCGCAACTGATGTTCATTTAAATGCAAGTATTCACGGGCAGTTTGTCCACTTGACGCCCCAATTCCTGAGGTGACGTGAAGCTGACCCTCTGCTTGCTCAAACTTGATTATAAACAGCCCAAAAAAATGAAGAAAGCTTCGGCATACGGCTTCCTTTTTAATTGTTTAGAGCATTTTACGATTATCTACAGACCTCTAACTATCCTATAGTAACAAATTTCTGGCCAATCAACAATGATTGTATGAATAAAAGCCTTCTAATTCCAGTTTGCACCATTTTGATAAATTTTTCACCATACTCTTTATTGATTAAAATTCTCTTTTCCTTGTTTTGATAAAAATCTCGATTGAGAAATTGAATAAATGTATTGGCCAGCCAGTTCCAATATTCTCCACAATATGTTTGTGCCCAAAACCAGCACTGCATTATCATGCCATGCGTAAGCAAGAGCCACATAAGGTAAAGAGTGGTAAGCAAGCAATCCAGAATATATGATATCTCCCATCATCATCCCAATTAAAAGGACGAACAATCGATGTTTCCAATTTTTAAAAAGTAATAGGATAAGATAATTCAGGAAAATACATAAAAGATAAATCGGTTTAATGATGAGCCATATCGGATCAAGCAAAGAAAAAAGTTGAAAACTGGCATAAGCGAGAGTGATAATAAGACTTCCGCTGATCAGTTCCATCATCTTGATGATTGATTCCTTCCTAATATACACACACAGTATAAAGAAAAGATACGGCCCGCTCAAATGCACGGAAACCAAGGGAGCATCCAGTTTATATCCAGCTAAAACCATTACGGCTAATAGATGAAATAGAAAATCAAAACGAAAGGGAACCGTTTTCGGAATAAAAAACATGACAATGACCCAAACTATCCATGAAATCCAATAAAATATTATTCCATCCATGCAGCGCCCCCCTTTTAGGAACATTATGGCTTGTTTATTCAAAGTATAAACGTATAGCACGGCATTTAATGAGGAAATCTTCGTACTATCATTAGAAAAGGAGGTGTAAACATGGGAAAAGATCGGCAAGAGAAGAAATTGAAAGAAAGTAAACGGGTGGAGTCTGACAGGGACCAATCACTGGAGCATAAAGGAGCAACTAGAATGGAAAGCCCTGAAGAGGCTCGAAAAAGGAATAGTTAAGTCTATCCCTGAACAAAAAGAAGCATCTCAATCCGTTCAATTGAGATGCTTCTTTTTCTGGTCATTCATTTAGCATATGCCGAACAATCAATGCCTCTTTGAGATAACCAATGATAGGTATTGCCCTTGATGACTAATTTCGATTTCCTTAGGTCTGAGATATTACCGCACCCGAGTGCAGTCATGATGATCTTTAAATCTTCATGTATGTAATTTATTTCTTTAATCAGTTGTTCCAAGCCCAGCTCTTTATAGAGCTTGAGGAAATGCCCGGCCAAGCCGACACCCTTCGCTCCTAATGCCAGGCTTTTTGTAATTTCCAGAGGACTTTGAATTCCGCCTGATCCAATGACTGATAGCTGTGGTGAAACATTAACTGCTTCGACGATCGAAGCGGCTGTCGGTATGCCCCATTCATTGAAATATCCGAGTATTTTTGCGCGTCTCTCATTCTCGATTTTAGCAAAATTCGTTCCGCCAAACCCGCCTACATCAATGATCGAAATACCAATAGAATGTAATTGCTGCACCGTTTCCATACTCATCCCAAATCCAACCTCTTTTACGATGACAGGGATTCCGATCGTTCTATTGATTTTTTCAATTCTCGAAAGGGTACCGGCAAAATCCCTGTCCCCTTCAGGCATCGTCAATTCTTGAATTACATTGATATGAATCTGAAGGGCATTTGCCCCGATCATATCGCTGGCCCGCTTAGCCTGTTCGACTGTTGCTTCGCCACCGAGATTACCAATCAACACACCATTAGGATTTTCCTGCCTTACAACTTTAAAAGAAGCCTGCTGGCTAGAATCCTTGATGGCTGCCATTTGAGATCCGACCGCCATGGCGATTCCTGTTTCCCGAGCAGCAATGGCTAGGTCACCATTCAATTTTTCGGTTTCAGGGCCTCCGCCCCCGGTCATGGCATTTATGAAAATTGGCGAACTTAATTCAAGTCCGCCAACTTCTGCTGTGAGGTTCACATTATTCAAGGAAATACCTGGTAAGCTTTGGTGAATAAACGAAATATCTTCTAATCCTGTTTTATGCTGCTGCCCTGTCTTTAGCGCAAATTCTATATGATCTAATTTTCGTTGTTTTCTCTCCAAGGACATCACCATTATTATCTTATTTTAGTTTTTTCAATTGATCACCGATCATTTCACCTAGCTGAAAGCCCTTCGATTCTTCAGGGATCTCATAATCCGATGTATTGTAATTAGCTTGAGGTTCTTCAAGTTCCTTAATGCTCAATGATAGACGTTGATCCGTTTCATTGACTTCCAGTACCTTCACTTCGACAGACTGACCTTCTTTAAGCACTTCTTGCGGCGTGGCAATATGCTTGTGGGAAATCTGGGAAATATGAACAAGCCCTTCCACCCCTGGGAAAATCTCCACGAATGCTCCGAAAGAAACAAGGCGTTTGACGATACCTTCCAGTGTAGAGCCTTTGGCCGCTTTTTCTGCAATGCCTGCCCAAGGTCCCGGAAGGGTATCTTTAATTGAAAGTGAGATCCTTTCGTTATCACGATCGATGGATAGTACTTTAACTTGCACTTTATCCCCTTCGGAAACGACATCAGATGCCTTGTCGACATGCTGATGGGAAAGCTGGGAAATGTGGACAAGACCGTCTACGCCCCCAATATCCACGAATGCACCAAAATCGGTAATCCTTTGGACCACACCCTCAAGCACTTGCCCGCTTTCAATCTTATCCAAAACGTTTGCTTTTTGCTTTTCCTTTTGTTCTTGGACGACTGCCCGATGCGAGAGGATTAAGCGATTCTTGTCTTTCTCAAGTTCAACGATCTTGAATGTTAAAGTTTTGTTTTTGTAATCAGAAAAATCTTCAACGAAATAGTCTTCTACTAGAGAAGCCGGAACAAAACCACGTACGCCTAGATCTACAACAAGCCCGCCTTTGACGACATCTTTAACTTCAGCCTCAAATACGTCTCCATTTTCAAATTTCAATTCCAGGTCATCCCATGCTTTAAGAGCGTCAATTTTACGTTTTGATAGAATGAGAGCTTCTTCTTCGACCTTAATGACTTCCAGCTCCAATGCATCACCTTCCGAAACGGCATCTGACGCCTTTTCGACATGAAGGCTTGAAAGCTCACTGATTGGTATGATTCCATCAGTCTTGCTGTTTTCCACATCGACAATGACCTGTTTTTCTTCTACCTTTGAAACGGTTGCTTTAACTTGATCCCCAACTTTGTAATTGTTCACTTCTACCTGGTTCATATCTTCTGTCATTACTAACTCCTCCTTAACCCATGACTGATCAGCAAATTTCCTCTTCATCGGCCACATTTTTTATTTAAAGTGGTTCAATAAAAACACTTTCCTAATAAAGATAAAAACAGTTTTTTTAGAGTAATAAAGTTATATTCCTTTTTATCGGCAATAAGGAACAATACCCTTATTTTATAAATTCTAACAAAATCAGAAAATTGTCAAGTATGAAGGACTATTTATGCTCGGAAATCAATTTCCCGATTTGGTCCATGATGATTTTGGTAGCTTCATCGGCTGATATTTTCTGTTCGCGATATTCAGTAAAATTTATTGGAGGACCGTAAACGACCTTCAACGGACGCAAAAATTTATATGGGCCGATGATTGCACATGGTATGATAACGGCATCAGACCGCAAAGCGAAAAATCCAGCACCCGCCAAACCTTCTCCCAATTCACCAGTCTTGCTTCTGGTTCCCTCGGGAAACAGTCCGATCGCCTTGCCCTCCTTCAAAAGCTTTAAACCTTTTCTCAGGGATTCCCGATCGCTATTGCCCCGCTTCACGGGAAATGCATTTACTCTGGGTAATATACCCTTTAAAACAGGTGCTTGAAACAACTCTTCTTTCGCCATGAAATGAATATCCCTAGGAGATGTCATTCCAACTATGGGCGGATCCAAATTATCAATGTGATTGGCACAGATCAATACTCCGCCCTCTTTAGGGATATGTTCCTTTCCGAGCGCTTTAACCCTAAACGAAGGCGTTAAAACGCCTTTTACGATGTTCTTGGCAAATGTGTAAAAATCCAATGTCATCTTTTCCTCTCTTCTATTAAAGACATGATACTTTCTGCAACTTCCTGAATCGATAATGAAGTCGTATCGATTTCGATAGCATCCGCAGCCTTTTTCAGTGGCGATACCTCGCGTTCCGAGTCCAGCTTGTCCCTTGTTGCAATTTCCTCCCTTAACTTTTCAATATCTGAAGGAAAACCTTTCAATAAATTTTCCTGATGCCTCCGCTGTGCCCTTTCGTCCACAGATGCGATAAGAAATACCTTAACTTCGGCGTTGGGTAAAACATGCGTACCAATATCCCTGCCATCCATGACGACACCGCCATTTTCACCAAAGATTTGCTGCCTGCGAACCAATTCTTCCCGGATGCTTCGGTGCTTTGCCACTTCCGATACGGAACCAGTCACTTCATTATTCCTGATTTGGGCTGTCACGTCCTCATTATCCAAGAACACCAACTGTCCATTTTCACTTGGTCTTAATTCGATTTCCGTATTGATGAGAACTTCTGATAACGCTGGTTCATCATCAAGAAGAATCTTTTGATTAAGGGCCTTATAGGTAAGGGCCCTATACATTGCACCTGTATCCACATATATGTAATTAAACTTTTCTGCAACAATTTTAGCAACCGTGCTTTTTCCAGCAGCAGCTGGTCCATCGATTGCGACTGATAATTTTTTTTCCATAAATCCTCCCAAGAATCCTACAATCATGCTGATTATTTAGTACCCTTTCATTTTATCACAACTAGCGGGAAAATCATTAATAAAAGGGATGTGTAGGTTCAAAATCACCTTAGTTCTTTTTTTATCACTACAGCCATCAATAGTTATCCTTTTTTGAAAACTCTTCATACAAAAAAGCGGATCACCGCTTCAGACTGTAGACAATTCATATAAAAACGGGTTTGCCTGCAGTATTTTCATTAAATTGTTCAATCTAGGTAGGGGTTTTTTCCATATAAAAAGGAAAATAAACTTCACTTCTAAATCACGGTTCGGAGGAGATTCCTAACCTCATTTTGTCGACAAGATGAAATTAATCACCGCTTTTACTATCGGTCCCATTGAATGTTTCAATGATTTTCGTATAATTATTGCTGGTGACACCTTCATATCTCGAGAGCTTGGTCAAATCAATGATTTGATCCTCCCTGCTCAAAAGGAACTGGAAAAAAAATAAGCAGGCCAATTGAATGATGATCACTTTAATTAATAGCCTTTCAAATGTTTTCATAAGCCGCACCCTCCATCTGTTTATATTAGCAGTATGGATGGAATCGCTGTTTTTCATTCAATCATGTTAAACGTGCAAGCCTTTTTTCTTTAATTCGACCTGCTTTTCAAATATAAACCTCATTAATGTCTGTACATCATTTTTTGTAGGTTCAAGAAATTTGACGTGCAGCAGCATATTTCCATGCTCTTTCTCCGTTACGCGAATGATTTTGCTTTTTAACCTTAAATAATGAATCTCACCTGATTTAAGCGTGAGCGCCATCCACAGGTATAAGTGGGAAACCGATGGTATATCAGTGCCTTTTAAAAGCCTTATCGAAGCCCCGCCTGCACTTATATCCTCTGTTAATGCGCGAAAAGGGGGAAACTCGGAATGTTCTGGATGAATGGCTGTATCCAGGGTTACATCCAGGCGCACGTATTGCCTCCGTTGGATTCTCACAAACGTTTCTGCTTCGGGCAGCAAAATTTGCATCATGGGGATCCTGCCTTTCACTTTTCCAAGCACTTCAGAATCAAATATATAAACAGCCTGCTCTTCATTGGAAAATGTGACGTTCAATAGTGTCCCATCCATAAGGAATGCAGTTTTACCAGTCTCTAAATTGATGGGAAAGTCGGTATAGACACAGCCATGTCCCATTTCGACAACCATACAATTGAACTTTTCCTTCTGTGATGAGTATTTCGGTTCGAGCATTAATATATCACCAATTTTAAACATTGTTATCCACGTCCTTTGATAGAAAGGTAACTACGCAATATTACCTATCAATTTCCCATATTATCCAATGATCATTTACGTTATTATGCCATGAAATAAGAAAAAGGGAAAGTGACTAAGCACTTTTCCCTACAACTAATGATTCATGTTAACAATTAACATTAAATTAAATTCTCGTATATCGGTTCGGAATTCTTTAATTTTTCCACCTTTTCTTCTTGACCGGTATCTGCATTAATGAAAATACGGTAAGTATCATCTTTAATCGTACCGAGAAATTCATAACATAGGACTTCTTCACCAATATCATTGGTGATTAACGCCTTTCCTTCTTCCATTATTTTTACATTACTGTTGATTTTGTCCTTAGCTTCTTTCTCGGATATGTTCGGATTCGCTAATTCCCTGGTTTTATGTGATTTTAAATACTCGTCGGCTGAAAATCCAATAATTGATCCATCATCCAATGCGACTTTGACCTTGACTGAATCCGGATAAATCTTGACGCCATTTTCTGATGTCACGAAATTCAATAACGCGATATTATCGTACTGAGCACTTTCAAATAATTCAAGTGAACTGAAATCATGTTCCTTTAAAAATTCTTCGGCTTTTGTATAGGCTTGATTCAAATCAATATTTGTTTTGTTCACGTCCCTATTATTGATATACCAAATAGGGTAACCGCCTTTTTTTGTCAAATCCATATTCAATTCGGTATCGGAATCTTTATCGAGGATGCTCACACTATAAAATCCAAAATCGGAACCTTTTCCGTTTTCCTCCACATTCACCTGCAAATTTCTGCTTTTTGAGTGTGCATAGTTTTTAGCTGTCGCAATGGCTTCTTTTTTTGTTATGGTTTCACCTTGCAAATTTTTAAAGTTTTCATCCCTCTGTTGTGCAGATGTAAAAGTCGGATTCATCTCATTCGTTTCGCCGTACCCAGATACTTTTTTCTCCACCGTCTTTAATCCGTCGATGATCGTGTTATCCGAATTTTCTTTCCCTGATGCAAGAGCCATTTCGACATCCATCCATCTTAAATTGTTTTTCAGGACTAGATATTGCACTTTTCTTAACTCGCCCTGGATGTCCCCTGCCTGTGTGTACAAGGATTGTAGAGTCGCATATTCCTTATCATTCAATGGTTCTTTTTCAAGGTCACGTACCGCTGTTTTATAACTGAAGTCTGCAATTTTCGATAAAAATTCTTCTGTCTTATTAAAAGGAAGCAAGGTCAATGGCAACTGCCCGACATCACTTTGGGCTTCGGAAGTGATACGCCAAACATCCGTTAAAGCCGGACTTAATGAATAACGTGAATTCATGGCCAAAGTACCGCCGACCTTATCATGCAATAAATCCACTTGATAGCTTAAATCATGAAAGGCTCGCTGATACGTATTTTCAGCGTTGATTAATACAGCATTTTTTTCCTTATGTTCTTGATAGCCCCAGAATGCAGTTCCCGCAACAACTACAACAAGCAGGGCAATCACTATATTCCTGATCATTTTCCTTCACCTCTTTACTTACAAAAGATATGTTTTCCGATTCTTTTAATTTGTTCCCTTGACCAGATCCATTTGCTTGTTGCCGTGTCGGGGTTAAAATAATATTCTGCATTACCGCTTGGATCCCATCCATTGATAGCATCCACCACGGCTTCTTTCGCCCTTTCGTTCGGTGTCAGCCAAATCTGTCCATCCGCAACAGCCGTAAAGGCCCCAGGTTCAAAAATCACTCCTGAAATGGTATTAGGAAAAGCAGCACTTTCCACTCGATTCAGTATTACTGCCGCAACGGCAACCTGACCTGTATATGGCTCCCCTCGTGCTTCTCCATAAACTGCATTGGCCATCAACTGTATATCGTTTTGAGAATATCCTCCTGGAAGATTGGCTGTAGTTGTTTTGGAAGGAGCTTTTCCGGAAGCGGCCCCTCCAGACGTAGTGCCATTTCCTTTCGCTTTTACCTGATTTTCAATGGGGACTCCCCCATAATAGGTGAACTCGTTCCCTTTATTGATCTGTTCGTGAACAAATTCTTTATTGAAATTAGAGGCATTCGTCAACTTCTGTTTTGTTGTAGTCCCTGCCAAACCATCTATTGGAAGCCCGAAATCTTGTTGAAAATTCCGAAGTGCCCAATAAGTGCCCCATCCATAGGCTCCATCAATCTTTCCATTATAGTAACCGATGTTTTGTAGGCGTGCCTGCAGTTCAATTACATCGTCTCCAACCGCACCTTTTTGAATGATTTGGCTCGAAAAGGCGTTTGTTCTTGTTTCCGGGTAAATTCCGAAACAAATAGTAATACACGAAAACAGCAAAAGCCATTTCCAATTTGACGAAATTCCTTTCATCAAAAACACTCCTCTTTTTCTTGAATTAATGTAATTCTATTTTCTTCTTTACTGGCTTTTTTATTCCAAACATAAAAAAAACGGAGCGGGCAAAATATGCCAGCACTCCGTTTTGATAGTATTCTTCATTTGCTAAGGAATTGATTTTGAGAAAGTTTTTCAGCATGAAAGTCAGACAACAAACGTGCTTTCTTTACTTTTTTCATGCCTAGCCACCATAGATAAATCATGAATGGCATGATAAAGTAAACCCAAAATTTTTGGGAAACTAAAATATAATCGTAAACCCCATGTAACGAAATTGGTATGATCAATGCCAATGATAAATAGACCTTATTATTCGATGCTGAAAATTTCGCCTTGCCCAAATAATATCCCATGATCACACCGAACAAAGCGTGACTGGATACAGGGAGGATGGCCCTGAGAAAAGCATGTTCCACCCCGTTGGCCAACAGGTACAAAATATTCTCCATTGTAGCGAATCCAAGGGAGACTGCAGCTCCGTAAACAATCCCATCATACGGCTCATCGAATGCTACATGCTGATAAATGACATAAATGAGTATGAACCACTTGAAGAATTCCTCAAGCAGTGCAGCCCATAAAAAAGCATTTGCTAAATCGGTATTCAAGATATGTTCGGTTTCGAGCACATACTGTATGAACATAATCGGCAATACAAGAAAGACACCGAATAAAAATGTTTTGACCACAACCGATATCGGTTCGGTTTCATATTGATCTTTCAAATAAAAATAGCTCAGTAGCGCCAATCCAGGCGCAATGGCCGCTGACAACATGACCAGCATTAGCTGACCCTCTTTTCATCTTCGTTTCCTTAATCGTACCATGGAATGAAGAAAAACTGAATCCAAGAATCAAGTCTTCCAAATTTTATTTTATCCTTCAGTATTTAAAGAAGGTCTCATCTATAGTGTTTTCGCTTGCCAGCATGACAGCTAACTTGATCCGGGCCTTCTTGCTGTCATAGTCTGCGCCTAATATCACACCGCGTTGTTTTAGATCAAATGCGCTGCCTTCATAATCATAAGCTGGGTAAACTTTTCCTTCTTCCGCACTTGTAGTCATGATGATCGTTATGCCTTTATCGATTGCAGCCTGTATGGAAGTTACCATTACAGGGGTAACCTGTCCCCTTCCTACACCCTCGAGCACGATGCCTTTCGCACCGTTTGCAACCGCAGCATCAATAAAGAGGCCATCAGCGCCTGTATGGCACTTGATGATATCCACCCTGGGAATGCAATCCCCAATATCATAACACTCCCTATGTAATGGTTTTTGATAGATGCTGACGACATCATTATCAATTATCCCCAAATATCCATAGCCAAAAGATACGAACCCCTGCAAATTGGAAGCATGAACTTTTTTGACATACTTGGCTGAATAGATCCGCTCATTAAAAACGACTACTACTCCGACATCCCTTATAAGATCACTCGCAGCGCATAATATCGAATTCCTTAGATTGGAGTATACATCGGTGCCCACGTCTTGAGGAGAACGTTGTGAGCCGGTTATTACGATTGGACGTTGATCCTTAGTCGTGACATCAAGGAAATAAGCCGTTTCCTCAAGTGTATCCGTACCGTGGGTCACGACGATTCCCGTGACATCAGGATCCTCCAATTCCTTTTGAATGGCTGATTTAAGCTGCTGCATTTTCTCGAAGGACATGGACATGCTTGAAATCTGGAAAAGATCAACCACTTTAACCTCGATATCGTTGGGCAATTCGCAAAGTGCTGCCAATTCATGGCCAGTCAATGCACCAGAGGCCAACATACCATTCGCTGTTGCTTTACTGGCAATAGTCCCACCAGTCGTTATTAATGATATTTTTTCCATACGGTCCCAGCTCCTTATTTATATAATCACTTTTCTTTAACAGCCAAATGATAAGCAATCGATCCACCATGGAACCTGCCGTTCTCGATGAAGATTTCGTTCGCATTATTTCCGGCTGCAAGAACTCCTGCAATATAAAGACCTTTAACGTTCGTCTCCATCGTTTCCTCGTTATATGCGGGCCTTCCAGTCTCCTTATCAATAGTAATGCCCATTGAAGCTAAAAATGAATGATCAGGATGGTATCCAGTCATAGCAAATACAAAATCATTTTTAATGACTTTTTCCTCATCGCCGACATGATAGATGACGCTGTCTTCCGTTATCCTGTCAACATTCGCATTAAACTCCATCTTGATCGTTCCATTGCGTACCAATGATTCGAATTCGGGAAGGATCCAAGGTTTGACACTTCGAGAGTAATCCGATCCTCTATAAAGGACTGAAACCCTTGCTCCTGATTTGACCAATTCCAGAGCTGCATCCACACTTGAGTTTTTGCCACCGATGACGGCAACATCACAATTAAAGTAGGGGTGGCCCTCCTTGAAGTAATGAAACACTTTTGGAAGCTGTTCACCCGGTATGCACATATAGTTCGGATGATCATAGTATCCGGTCGATACGATGACATGCAGAGCAGTATAGTCACTCTTCGATGTCTTGACTAAAAATTTCCCATCTTCACGCTTTTCCACTTTCTCCACTTTTTCGAATTTATTGACCCGCAATTCTTTCCTTCTGACTACCTCCCTATAATAGGCTAGCGCCTGATTGCGGACCGGTTTACGGTTTTCGATTATAAAAGCGATATCACCAATCTCCAGTTTTTCACTCGAACTGAAAAATGTTTGATGTGTCGGATAACGGTAAATGGAATCAACCACATTGCCTTTTTCAATGATCAGGGACTGTATTCCCACTTCTTTAAGAGCGATTGCAGCAGCCAATCCACAAGGGCCCCCACCTATGATAATGACTTCTTCAACATTCATCTTTATTCCACTGCCTTTCCATGCACTATGTAATTCGTTCGTCTAAATATAAAAACTCCTATCAATACATGATAGGAGTTTTTACAAATCATTTCAATGATAAAGCAATGAACATGATTTTAACTATAAATTAATAAATGATTTGAAGTTTTTAGATCCAACCGCGGAAGCGAGAAGCTTCAGCCATTTTTCTTACGCCAATCATATAAGCAGCTAGGCGCATATCTACACGTCTTGATTGTGCAAGTTCATATATATTATTAAAGGATTTCACAAGGATTTTTTCCAGCTTTTCGTCCACTTCTTCTTCAGACCAGTAATATCCTTGGTTATTTTGTACCCATTCGAAGTAAGAAACCGTAACACCACCAGCAGAAGCAAGGACATCAGGAACAAGAAGGATTCCGCGATCCGTTAGGATTTGTGTCGCTTCAATTGTTGTTGGTCCGTTAGCTGCCTCGACAACGATCGATGCTTTGATATCTGCAGCATTTTCTTCAGTGATTTGGTTTTCAATTGCAGCCGGAACTAGAATATCACATTCCAATTCAAGCAGTTCTTTATTAGAAATTGTGCTTTTAAACAATTTCGTTACGGTTCCGAAACTATCTCTCCGATCGAGAAGATAATCGATATCCAAGCCTTCAGGATCATGAAGAGCGCCATATGCATCCGAAATCCCAATAACTTTAGCACCAGCGTCGTGCATGAATTTAGCTAAGAAACTACCTGCGTTACCAAAACCTTGAATGACGACCCGTGCCCCTTTAATATCGATGCCGCGTTTCTTGGCAGCTTCATTGATACAAATCGTTACACCCTTGGCAGTCGCTGATTCACGGCCATGGGAACCACCAAGCACTAGCGGTTTACCCGTAATGAATCCTGGCGAGTTGAATTCATCCATACGGCTGTATTCGTCCATCATCCAAGCCATGATTTGAGAGTTTGTGAACACATCAGGTGCCGGGATATCTTTAGTCGGCCCAACGATTTGGCTAATTGCGCGAACATAGCCCCGGCTCAGCCTTTCAAGCTCACGGAATGACATATTACGAGGATCACATACGATACCGCCTTTACCCCCGCCGTATGGCAAATCAACGATGCCGCATTTCAAACTCATCCAAATGGATAATGCCTTCACTTCACGTTCCGTTACATTAGGGTGAAAACGGATACCACCTTTTGTAGGCCCAACAGCATCGTTATGCTGTGCACGGTAACCCGTGAAAATCTTAACCGAGCCATCATCCATGCGGACTGGTATCTTCACCGTTAATAAGCGCAATGGTTCCTTCAACAGCTCAAAAACTTCTTCCGGGTAACCCAGCTTATCCAAAGCTTTATGTATTACAGTTTGGGTAGACCTCAGTACGTCGTGTTTTTCTTCTTCATTTACATGGCTATTGCCTTTTGCCGATTCCATTAAAGTACCTCCTAGAAAATCTCATCCATATATAAAATCTATAATGTACAAATAGTCCTCTTCATGTGCTAGTATACACCTTCGATACAGATATGCAAGAGTAAAAATGGGAATTTAAAAGTTGGAAATATTCTAAAAATGAAAACGTTATCATATCAACTGTTTTCATACACTTTAACCGCATATCTTCTTCGGCCGAGGGCTGAGACAAATAAGGCAAACCGCATTGTTTTTTCCTAATGTGGCTGCCTTGTCTCATTCGTTTTACATCAACTGAAGTGTGTGAGCAAAACATGTATCGCTTCATTTTCGATTATACATGTTCCGTATTCGTTTATGCGGCAGAGTGTCAATGTAGATGCATGACCATACTCAGCCGCTAAGGATATGACCGTGTCGTAGGTGGTGTCTTTAACATTTTCGATAAGTAAATAGTATCTTCCCTCAAAATGATAAAGAGTACTTTTAAGCAAACCTTGAAAAGATAATCTGTGAGATAATTGGACGATATCTTCAAAGTCATTGAAAACATACAGAATATGGGGGAAGTCATCAATTTTCACTTGTAAATCCAAGTACTCCTCTTCATCTGTCAATAATTCCTCTTCGTCCTTTGTCACAATGATTATCAATCCTTGAGCAGGCAAGGAGAAAATTTCAATTGCAATGGAGCCACTCATTTTAAAGCTGAGTTCTTCGCATGCTTCTTCGACCATATCCTGAAATAGCTTGTGGACCTTTAAGGAATTCCCTAAAATATCTTCTTTTGTAATGCCTCTATCAATTAAATCATCAAGGGTCAAAAAAATCTTGATTTTATTATTGGTTAATCGCTCCAGCTTCATAAAAAAATGCCCCCTGGTTACCATCTTCATACATCATATGAAGCCTTGGTCGCAGGGTGCATATCCATTATTTCGCCTAAGCGGCGCAGCTAATCTTTCAGCCATTCCTCCCATTTAGATTGCGTGTCCCCCATTAAAACTCCGCTGAAGGCCGTACGGTTTTCTTCGGATATATCGCTCAGCGCCGCACCGCCAAGACCCACCTTCAAATCCGGGAAATCCTTTATTAACGATTCAAGCAGCATAAATGTTCCATCAAGATTCTCTTTCAGTGAACATGACATGAATAGGTATGAGGGCTTTATGATGTTTAAAACGGTGAAAAGGTCCTTATCAGCAATGGATTCACCTAAATAAATGGTTTCATAGCCTTTCCGCTTCAAAAAAATGGTGAAGACCAACAGTCCAAATTCATGTTTTTCACCGGGAGCACAAACGGTAAGTGCTTTCGGAAGGAAACCATTAGTCGGAATCGCATGCATGACTGAACTGATCCTGGATTTTAGGATGTTCGACGCAAAGTGTTCATGAGCGGAAGTAATTTCTCCCCTTTCCCACTTATCCCCAACCTGAACCAATATTGAACCGAGTATTTCAACTATGGTTTGTTCGATTGTATACATACTGAATGCTTGGCTTATCAGCATATGGGCTTTATTTTCATTGAAATTTAATAGAGCTTCAATCAATTCATCCGATAACTTAACCGTTTGTTCATCCTGACGGTTCGTTTCAGGAACTCCAATCGTTTTTGTGCCAGTATTTTCGAGAAGTGAAACGGCTTGGCTTATTGTAAAACCTTGCGCTGTTTTATTGATGAGATATTTAAGGATTTGCAGATGTTTTTCTGTATAAAGCCGGTGCCCTGATTCATTCCTGACAGGCTCGATAAATTTATAGCGCCTTTCCCATGCCCTTAGGGTTCCCGGCTGAATGTCCAGCAGTTTTGAAACCGCCTTTATATTATATTTACCTTCTTGCATGGTTTTACAAGGCCTCCAATAACTGTACGATCATTTGTTGAAATTATAGTGGATTTTTCAAAGTCTGTAAAATCCCGATATGCTCTTCTAAAATTAGCCTAATAGGTTTTTTCCACTGCTTCGCCTATTTCAGTGTCCGTCCCCCTTTTCAGGGTGAACAGGTGTGTTTCCGGCTTAGCCTCAAGCCTTAAAGGCACTGCGCTTGTCCCATAGCCATTACTCGTCATATATAAGCAGTCCCCCTCTTTTTTTATGCTGCCGATCTGATAGGGCCCAAATCCGAATATGCGAATCTGCCCGCCATGGGTGTGACCTGACAGGACAAAACGAATATGGTGTTCCGGAGTCAACTGATTCTTCACCAATGGATTATGGCTCACCAAAATCCGAAAATCTTCATTCCCGCAATCCGACAGTGCAAGGTCAAGCCTATCACGTTCTTCCGATATATCATCAATGCCCAGAAGAGCTATTTTGCTGCCATTTTGAGACTCAAAAGAAACAGCTGTATTATCAAGGATTTTCACACCATGTTTCAGAAGAGTCGCATCCAGTTCGTGGAAGTCTCCTTCATAATCATTATTTCCCCAAACAAAATAAAGGGGTCCAATTTCTTTTAGTTTCAATATATTTTTTTCCACGCGTTCTATGGGAACCCCGCTTTCCCTAATGTCACCGCCGATTATCACCAAATCTGCCTTGTCACGAACTTCCTCTATTAACTTATCCGCAACAATCCGTCGATGAAGATCGGAAATGAAAAAAATCCGAACATCGCCAAAGCCTTCAGGAAAGTCTTTGAAATATAAGTCTTGAAAAATCACCCTATCTTGCATAGCAGTACGCCACATGTAAATGACCATGGCAAACGACAGCAGAATGATGACTAAAAATAATCCAGATAACCAATACATCTTAGTTAAACCTTCTTTCCATCCTTATCCCAAACGTACTTTCATATAACCATAAAATCAAATTACCCGCAATTAAATATGATTTAACGCGCCCGTCATTTATTTTCATGATATAAGTTAATATCATAATTCTTCTTCATCATTTCAAAAACCTTATGTCGATTTTTCCATTCTTCCTCTTTTTCCCATAATTGCTTACTTTTATTAATGATTTCACAGCGTAGCAGTTGAAACTCCTTCTCAGCTTTATCAAGCTTTTTTTTAATTAAAACCATATATCCATATAGGCCTATTGCTGCCGCCAAAAAAAGGAAGTGGCTAAAATGATCGACGAAAACACTAAACATACTGAAAAAGGAATAGGAATAAGGTACAACGATATAAAAATAAAGATAAATCATAAAAAGGACAGCAACAATCATGGTTGCCCATAAGCTTTGCAGGTGCTTCTTTTTAAGTGCCTCGAATTTTTTCTTTCGATCCACGACATTCTGCAGCATTTGTTTTGTTGCTTGATCCGTTTTCTCATCCAATAAAATGATTGTCGATTCCATCGCATTTCCTCCTCTACTCTTTCAAATCATGATATGAAAGAGTAGAGGAAAAAATGATTAAGTACCTGCCACGTTTGGCTTCATACCGGGCCAAGTCAAGCAATTTTAAAAACACCCTGCCTATAAAGACAGAGTGCCATCGTTATTTCTTGATCGGAATTTTCAATACTTGACCTTTGGAAATTTCATTGCCATTCAGCCCATTCCACTCCTTGATTAGAGCAATCCCTTCCTGTGATTTGTAGTAATTCATGGAAATGCGAAATAATGTTTCTTGACCTTGAACAGTATGTAAGACAACTTTGTATCCCTCTTTATCCGTTTTCGCAGCTTGAACATTTTCGGCAGACTTTTTCTTTTCTGCTGCTTCCTTCTTTGCTTTTTCGTCAGCTATTTGCTGTGCTTTGGCTTTTTCTTCAGCCTCTTGCTGTGCTTTGGCCTTTTCCTCAGCCTCTTGCTGTGCTTTGGCCTTGTCCTCAGCTTCTTGCTTCGCTTTGGCTTTTTCTTCAGCCTCTTGCTCCGCTTTGGCTTTTTCCTCAGCTTCTTGCTTCGCTTTGGCTTTAGCCTCAGCTTCTTCTTTCTCTTTCTCCGCTTCAGCCTTTGCTGACTCTTTTTCCTTTAAGTCCTCTGCCGTTGCTGTAGTTGGAATCGATTCTTTATCTTCCTCTTTTAAGACGACTTGGTCACTTTTAGTAACAGGTACAGGCCTATCCTGCAGATATGTATAAAGGGTATAAAATACAATTGGAAGCAAAATAAAAAATAACGCTAATAATTGTATCATTGGGAACTTAATCTTCACTTTACTTTTTTTCTTTTTATTCTGGTGGACTTTGCTGCGCTTGGGCAATGATGATTTAGCCTTCTGACGTTCAATTCGCGAACGAAGTTCACCAGCCTGATCATTTTCTTTTTCATTCTTTTGTACCCGGCTCATTCAAGTCACCCCCTTTCTTGCTCAACCCTCTTTGCTTTTTGTTCCTGATTAAAATACCAAGGATAAAGTCAATCAAAAAGTGGGCCGTAATCGTCACGATGATATTATTAGTCATTTCAAATAGAAAACCGATAAAGAAGCTTAAAACCAAAACATTCAAAAATAAAAACCAATTAAAAAGGTAACGATAATGGACGGCTGCAAAAATGATGCTCGTAAGAAGCAAACCAAAATGTGTTTGCAGCACTCCACGGAATAATAATTCTTCGCTAATCGCCACCACTAAAGCTACGACAAAAATCATCGGGTATGACAAATTACTGAAAATGCGTTCGTTAATACCACCATCATCCTGATAGGAAGAGGGTGTCACTTTCATAAGCAATAAGTCAAATAGCACGACAATGACTCCTGCGGGAATTCCAATCAGCAAAATGTTCAGGTCATCATAGATAAATAAGTCGAAAAAGGCAGAACGGTCTTTAAATAAAATAATACCTAAAAAGATGGCTAACGTTAAGAGAATAATTTGTGTAAGAAACAAATTAAATAGCAACTGTTTATCTGTAAGTTGTTTAATCATTTCAGCTTGCTTATTTTTCATTGCCATATTCCTTCTTTAATAAGATATAAGCCAATTCCTTTTTCCACGAGGAAAAGGAATTGACCGGATCCACCTTGACTTCCGGCCATACATCAGCCATTTTTTCGGTATCCATCCCACAAATATCACAACAGATGGGATTCACTTCCCGATGCTCTTCTCCAAAGTAGTCCAGTATTCCTAAACGTCGACATTCCGGTGCATAGATCCAGTGCAGGAAGTTATGCAGCTTTTCTTGATTCCTGGATTTCCTCTTTTGACAATACTCTTTCATCGCAGCCACTTGATGTAGGTTATTACCCGTAAACTGGGTAAAAAAACGCAGCTGGACTTCGTTTAACGAAAAGGATTGAGACAGCTGTTCTTTTTCTGAAAGGGTCAAATTCACCGGAATCTTTTGTGATGCATTAAGGAAAGAACATACACCATCGATTTGAGAATCCGAAGGCAACTGCTGCTCCATCAAATGCAGCGGAAGCCCTTCATCCCCTTCACTATATAATAAGACAGCCACACTTTGCTTACGATCCCGTCCCGCCCTGCCTATCTCCTGAAGATATGCTTCCATCGTCGATGGGATATGAAAATGGATAACATATCTGACATCGGATTTATTCACACCCATTCCAAAAGCACTTGTTGCACATATAATCTTTAACTGGCCAGAAATGAATTGTTGCTGAATCAGCATCCTTTGTTCCTGTTCCATTCCACCGTGATAATAATTGACACTATCAATCCCGTTTTCCTGTAAAAATCTTGTGACAGATTCCGCCACTTTTTTAGAGGAAAAATAAATAATCCCGCTTCCGGTAAATTTTCTGACAAGCTCCAGCACACGTGCTAGCTTCTCATCGTAGCTGAACATTCGCTCGACAATAATTGCGATATTTTCCCGATCAACAGATGAGACCGTTTCATTGACCGGCTTAATATTGAGTTTACCAACGATATCCCTCCGGACCTCATCGGTTGCAGTTGCTGTCAGGGCAAGAGTCAACGGATTGTTCAATTCACGCCTCACTTCTCCTAAATTCAAATAATCCGGACGGAAATCATACCCCCATTGTGAGATGCAGTGAGCTTCATCTATGACGAACAAACCTATATCTATGGATTTCAAGGATTTTATTACACCCTCCAGGCTTAACATTTCAGGAGATAAAAAGATAAAACGATAACTATGCAACCGGTCGAAAGCTTTCCTTTTTTGATTTAATGTCAAAAAGGAGTTGAGGGTCAATACACTTTTTTCGCCACTCATCTTCAGCTGATCTGCTTGATCCTGCATTAATGATAATAATGGGGAGACAATTAGGACAGTCTTATTTAAAAGATAAGCCGGCAGCTGGTAGCATAATGATTTACCTGATCCGGTCGGTAGCATCGCTAAGGTATGATTGCCGGACATCAATGATTCAACCACTTCCTTTTGTCCAGGACGGAATTCATCAAAACCGAATTTTTCTTTGAGGACTCGTTCTATATTCATCATCACTCACCTATTTTCGCAAGTACAAGTCTTATTTGGAAAAAGCTTATCTCTTTATTATCGACCATCTGCTTGATTGCTTTAAGCTTTTTTGTTCCAAGTTCCTTAATAGCTTCAGCAATTTTCCTCTCATCCTCGATATTCACATAATCTGAAATCGGAAAACTCTTGTCCGATAAGACAATTTCTACGAGGTGATCTTCGATGGTGTTGACTTTCAATCTGCGGATTTCAGCAATTTCACCCAGACTTTTCCCTTCATGGATGTATCGTAAAGTAGCCTGTGTAGATTGTGTCAAATGAGGATTCCCACTACTTTTCCAATCATTTGTTAATGTGGACAAGAGAGGGTAATCCTTTCCCGTTTCCATTTCAGCAAGCATTTGATGCAATGAGTCAAGGAATGTAAAGCGGACATACTCTTCTTCTACATCCTTCCTTTTTGCAATCTGTTCAAACGTAAGTCCAATCCTGTTGATCCCGGTTATTTTCAAAATGAATATGTCTCGTTTCATATCACTTTGACTTTCTAAAAGGGATATCAGTTCATCATATAGATGTTGGGCAATCAATGCTCGATCCTGACGATTGGCATGTAAAAATTCCTTTACGAAGAATTGGATTTTGGGATTTCTTTGTATCGGATAAAAACGTCTTTCATTGTGGACAATATGGGATATGGTTTGAATGAGTAAGTTTAACCTTCCCCAGAAAACCGGGGTGATATTGTGATATTTCCAACCATTAATATACGCCGGAAAAGGATTATTTTTAAAGTAATCGACTAACATTCCCTCACCTTGCATACTAATTTCATATGCATCTGGTTTATCCGTTAATTTAATCAAGTCATGCTTAAGTAAATGTTCAATGTTTTGATTTAATTGCTGACGGGTAAATCGAGGTATTGTCCCAAAAATATCCGTTAGCCCGAATAAATGGGCATCCTGGATTGTTTGTGACGATTTCTTCCCTTGCAGCATATGGTATATAGCATAAATGGAGCGTTCGCCTTGAAATTTTTTTATCGCATATAGAATGATGGCCTGTAGATAATTATTCATGGGACTCACATCCTTGTTTCATTTAACCAATAAACCCATTGTAACAAATAACTGCAAAAATCGCCGTTATTATTGATGAATACAAGGAAAATTATGTGACTAAATGACGAATCATGGAAAGAACCAAGTTAAGTATTTCGATGTTTTCCGTTGACATTGTGCTACATGATAGTTATTATCAATACAATTTCTATTGAAAAGTTTGGCATTCGGTCTTACAATAAGAAAGAGATAATAATCTGAAATAAAAAGATTATCAGTTGTCAATCAACTTAGGAGGGGTTATATTCATGGCTAAATTTACTATTGTGGATAAAGAAACATGCATAGCTTGTGGAGCTTGCGGAGCAGCGGCACCAGATATATATGATTACGATGACGAAGGGATTGCATTTGTTACCCTTGACGATAACGAGGGAATCGTTGAAATTCCTGATGTACTTTTAGATGACATGATGGATGCATTTGAAGGATGCCCAACGGATTCTATTAAAGTTGCTGACGAGGCATTTGACGGAGATGCACTTAAATTCGAATAACGTACAAGCCATTTTCAATCGAAAATGGCTTTTTTTTGCCATCCCATTCCAAAATGAAACAGGCATAAAAAAACAACTGAATACAAATATCCGGTTGTTTTTTTATTTCTATCGTTAATGCCATTAAGCATTCTTATATAATGTTTGTTTATTGATCCATGTCTGTAATTTAATGAACAGCAACATGAATACGGATGTGATGAGTACGCCTTTTATCACATTGAAAGGCAAGATTGCCGTCGTAACGAGCTCTCTTGACTCGGGTGCCGACATTGCATCCCATCCCATAAAGAAGGTATAAGCCGGTAAGAAGACATAATAGTTTAAAACACTCATGAATACTGCCATGGAAACTGTTCCCGCAAGTAAAGCGAATGTCATCCCTTTTTTTGAATTGATTTTCTGAAATACATAATAAGTCGGCAAGACAAACAGTATTCCGGCTATGAAGTTAGCAATATGCCCCACAGGTACAGCAGTCAAGGTCCCTGTCATGACTAAATCCAATAGGTTCTTAATGAACTCGACTAGAATTCCAGCCATCGGTCCGAAAATCAATGCCGCCATCAGTGCTGGTATGTCGCTAAAATCAACATTGAGAAAAGGCGGGAATCCCGGAAACGGGAAATTTAAAAGCATCAATAAATAAGAAATGCTTCCCATCATGGCAAGTGTGACCGTTTTTTTCACTTTGTTCTTTTTCATAGGTCTCTCTCCTTCTTTTCCGATCTACCTGAAAAAGAGGTTAGGGTTCCAAAATATGTTGATGTTCAATAAAAAAACCTTTAATTCCAATAGAATTAAAGGGATAAATTAAAGGTTACATCAAACAAACGTTCAGCAAATAACTGTTGAAACGCACTCAGGAACCTCCATCTTCTCCCATCCAGACTATACTGTCGGCTTTGGAATTGCACCAAATCCTGCCTTGTAAGGCTCGCGGGCTTAGAAGAAGAAACTCTTCATCACCGCCGGTGGGGAATTGCGCCCCGCCCCGAAGATAGATCTATAAATTTTTTTTATACTTCCCATTATATCTGAATTACCTGTTTTTTGATAGCACTTTTTTTCTCAGTTGATTCATTCAGGATGATTATCGATCGTCACAGTGAATGGCTTAAAATAAATAGTGGATACAAAAATGAAAATTCGAAATAATGAAAATTTTTTTATACTATTCAATCCTTGATAAAGCCATTTATATCGCGACATTAAACAGATGATCAGAAGATCACCATTCTATTAAGCGCTTACATCCAGTTAAGCCAAATTGACATATTCAGCATTTCAATTGTAAAATTAACTGAAATTTAAGATAATTTTTTTCCTAGGAAGGTGTTAAGTCGTGTATCGGATTTTAGTAGCAGACGCCATTAAACCAGAAGGACTCGGACCGCTATCTGAGGCATCCAATATTCATCTCATTCAAAAGACCGTAGAGGAAGCTGCAAACGAACTTGATCAGATTGATGCAATTCTTGTAAGAAGTGCTACGAAGGTTTCAGAGGATTTAATGAACCGTATGCCGCAGCTAAAAATTATAGCACGCGCTGGTGTCGGTGTTGATAACATAGATATCCCCTCGGCGACAAAACGCGGGATTGTCGTGGTTAACGCACCTGACGGCAACACCATTTCAACAGCTGAACATACATTCGCCATGATGGCTTCATTAATGCGCCACATTCCGCAAGCTTATGCTTCACTGAAGAATGGGGAGTGGAAACGTTCTTCATATACGGGTACTGAACTTCGTGGTAAAACATTAGGAATAGTTGGCTTTGGACGTATCGGAGGGGAAATTGCCAAACGCGCTAAGGTATTCGGCATGGATGTCATTGTCTATGACCCGTTCCTTACTGTCGATCGTGCAAAGAAAATGTCCGTAACTGCCCTGCCGTTAGATGAATTGCTTCCTAAAGCAGACATCATTACTGTTCATACACCACTTACGAAAGAAACTAGAGGATTAATCAATAAAGAAAAACTGCTTACCTGTAAAAAAGGGGTTTATGTACTTAACTGCGCCCGGGGCGGTATTCTGGACGAAGATGATTTATATGAAATGTTAGTTCAAGGACATGTCGCAGGGGCGGCACTGGACGTTTTCGTCGAAGAACCTCCAATTGGCCATAAACTGCTTGAACTGGATAGCGTCATTGCTACACCTCATCTGGGTGCTTCAACTAAAGAAGCCCAATTAAATGTTGCCGTACAGGTTGCCCAGGAGGTATTGACCTATTTCGAAGGAAATCCAGTCTCAAGTTCGATCAACCTGCCAGCCATATCTAAAGAAGTGTTTGAAAAGGTACAGCCATTCTATCAACTTGTTCAGCAAATGGGATCCATTGCTTCTCAGTGCATGAATGAAGGAATTCAGGAGATCTCCGTTACGTATGCCGGAGAATCATTGGATTTCGATACAGCGATTCTTACAAAAAGTCTAATCTCCGGCTTTTTCAGATCAAGAGTCGATGCATCTGTAAATGAAGTGAATGCCTTGTTGATCGCAAAAGAGCGTGGCATAACCGTTGGTGAAAAAATCTCTACGGACTCTTTAGGTTACTCGAATTTGATCAGCCTT
Source organism: Peribacillus sp. N1 (assembly GCF_054600815.1). Taxonomy (NCBI): domain Bacteria; kingdom Bacillati; phylum Bacillota; class Bacilli; order Caryophanales; family Bacillaceae; genus Peribacillus; species Peribacillus sp. N1. The sequence continues at coordinate 1,590,746 of NZ_BAAHZO010000001.1, forward strand.
AAAGTAAAAGGTGACCACCGTGAATTAACAATCAGTGGGACCTATATCGAAAATTACGGTTCTCGAATTGTAAGTTTGAATGGTTTCAAAATCGACTTTCATCCAGAACCGAATTTACTTTATATCCAGCATACCGATAAACCTGGTGTAATCGGTAACGTAGGTAAGGTCCTGGGTGATCACGGAGTGAATATCGCCACCATGCAGGTTGGCCGTAAAGAAGCTGGCGGGGAAGCCATCATGGTTTTGAGCTTTGATTTACCATTGGAGGATAACATGAAACAATTTTTAATGGAAACAGAAGAAATTACATTCATGGCCCGTATTTCATTATAAGACAAAAAAGTGCCCGTCAGCGCGGGCACTTTTTCTGTGAATGCAAGGGGCTTTTGCTTACCATGGACAGTGTGTTTATAACACACCATCATATGAAAAACCTTCATATTTATTAAACCTAAGCCCGCTGCATCAATTCACTTGGTTCGGAGCTTTGGGCACCAATATGTCTTCAGTTAAATTCAGCTGGCCTACCTCTTCAATTGGAGCATTTTCAAACTTCACTTTTTCAAAACCAAAATCCTTAGCTATGAAGAGGATGGCTTCTAAAGCTTGAAGGGATTCCTCACTATTTTCAATAGCAGCTTGATCTGATAATTGAATGATCACAAGATCTCCATTCGAGCTTATCCTTTCCCATTTCAGGTCAGGCGGGATTGCAGGTGAAATTCCCTCGATGTCTGCCTCCCCTTTTCCAGCCTGCAGCGCTTCCTCAAAGTCCTGATATCCCATATTGCTTGGAACAAGAAACCTTGGGGAGGACTCATCCTTCTGGTAAAGCAGGTATGTGCGATTTTTTTGATGAGGTATATCCAACTCCTTTAAATATCCCGCATGCGCAAACATGGCACCTTGCTCACCATCTGTAGAAAATGTCATTTTCTCTATATTATTATAGGAAAGAGTTTCCTCCAACGAATGGAGAAAAAGTGTATCTTCATCCAATAGTTGGCTTTTTTCTTGAAAGTCAATATGAGCAGTGGCCGTATCGTTTCCTTGGCTAATCTTTATATCAAGTGGAAAATAATCAGATAGCCCATATTGCTCTTCATTGATATCGGACATTTGATTAACTAACTGTTTCAATGTATCACTTTGATCGTAATGTTTGAGTTTAATTGAAATGGGAACGATGAAATTCATTTGATCATCTGGGATCCCCATCGTAATGATCGATGCATCGTTAAGGTCATTTTGATAAATCGCTTGTGCAAAGTTTTTTTCCTTTTTCCCTTTTCCGGGTTCCATTTCTGAAACCTCGTCTTTAGATTCAATTTTTGCTTGCTTACTCGAAAACTCTTGATAATCCTGTTTATCTTCTGGAGGAATTTCTTTGTTGCTTGCATCCTGCCGTTCATGATCTGCCGTTTCCTTATTTTCAGATAGAGATAATTTCCCACTACTGCCGCTGTCCTCTTGACTTGTCGTTCCTTTTTTTTCGATAATTAACGATGATGCCAAAACAACCATTAAGAATAAGGAGGCAACACCCGCAATTAGAGGTATCCAGTGTTTCTTTCTCTTTTTATCATGTATTCTCGCAAACACCTCTGCCTTGGTTCGGTCATCTTTAAATTTCGGAAGCTCTCGGAGCAAGTCTTCAATTTCGCTTTCTTTCCAACGGGACCTTCTCAATGCGGTGGCCCTCCTTTCCTGATAAATCCTCCATCAACTTTTTAATAGCCTTCAAAGCACGGTGCTGGGTTGTTTTTACCTTACTTTCACTCCAATTCAATACTTCAGCAGTTTCCGTAATGGACAATCCCTGAATATATCGTAAAATGATGACGGATCTTTGATTCGTGGTACACCGGTTTAGGCATTGATAAATATCTTGGATTTCATCGTTCATGATAGCCACTTCTTCGGGAATGGGTTCTTTATCTTTTATCAATTGCCTATCCCAATCAAAGTTGGGGAAGATTTTGTCTTTCCACCCTTTTTGTTTCCGAAAATAATCAATCGTCACATTTCTAGCAATCGAATACATCCACGTTTTTTCACTGCTCTTTCCTTCGAAGCGTTCATACGCCTTCATCACCCGGATATAGACCTCCTGAACAAGGTCCTCAGCCGTTTCTCGATTCTTGGTCATATAAAAAATGAATTGATAAATTTCCTGATGATATTTCTCATAAAGATCGTGGAAAACGGAATCCATCATTTCCCCACATCCGTTCATAAATATAGTCGTCAATCCTAAATAAAAGTTACATACTTCGGCTTTTATATTATTATAAAATTCCGTTAATTTCCACATATTCGGGACTTTACTGTTTCCTAAAAAAAAACAAAGGCAAGTTGGAAAGAAATCCAATTGCCTTTGTCTTCTCAGTTCCTTATGAAACAAGATTTTTTGGCAAGCCACCCGTCATTCATTCAGCATTCTCCAAAATTCGAGGCAGGATAAAACTGAACGTTGTCCCTTTATTAGGTAAACTGTTTACCGATATGAAGCCATCATGGGCATTGATTATATTTTTTACGATTGCCAAACCCAATCCGGTGCCCGAACGCCCGCGGGTCCTTGCTTTATCCGCTTTATAAAACCTCTCGAATACAAAAGGTAAATCTTCTTCGGGAATTCCAGATCCAGAGTCCTTCACATCAATGATCAGACCCCTTCGATCACTTGTCCTCTGAATGACATCAATGTTACCTCCTGGAGGAGTATGACGAATCGCATTATCAATTAAATTGGTCAAAACCTGTTCAATACGGTCCGGATCGAAATGCCATTGAATTTGATCATCTTCAAGACTGGCTGAAATTGTGATCCCTTTTTCTTTAGCTAGCCCGGAAAACTTACTTGTAATCCTCTTTAAATAAGGAGAAATAGGTACGCATTCATAGCTAAGGTTCATTTTACCCGATTCCAATTTAGCAAGATCGAGCAGATCATTGACCAACCGTCCCATTCTCAAAGACTCATCATAGATGATGCGGGCCATTTCCACCTTTTCCTCTTCACTGCTCGCAATGTCATCTACGATCGCTTCACTATATCCCTGCAACATTGAAATCGGCGTTCTTAACTCATGCGAGACATTAGCTATGAAATCAGTCCTAAGTTTGTCCATACGTCTTTCATCACTCATATCCCGTATGATGGCCACCGCTCCCCGTATATTGTCGGCATTTGTGTATAGGGGACTGACAATCAATCCCCAATCTCGGCCCTGCAAGGTAATTTCACCGACCTTCTCCTTATCGAAGGATTCTGATTCATCAAAAAGATTCATTAAAACCAACGGGACATTCACATTATCTTCCCGGTTATAGCCCTTTTCAAAGTACCAGGATTGCAGGAACCTTTCCGCAGGCGGATTCGTTTCAAGAATTGTGCCATCTTTATTGAAGGTAATGACCCCATCTGCCATACTGCTAAGAATGCTTGAGAGATGTTCCTTTTCCTGACTAAGTGCATTCATATTGAATTTCAGCTGCTTCCTCATCTGATTAAACGCTATGGCCAGCTCACCGATTTCATCTTGAGTCAGAATTGGAACCTTTGTATCAAATTTCCCCCGGGCAATCGCTAGAGCGGCTTCCCTCATCTTCACCAATGGGGCATTAATTCTTGTGGATAAAAAGAAAGCAAAAATCGTTGTCAAAATAATGGCGATGCCTGCTGCCAATAAAATGAACTGTGTAGTGGATTTTGTGGTTTCTTCCATGGACTCCAACGATTGAAATAGAAATACTTCATCCTGTTCCCCATTCAATTCAAGTGGAATGCCTACTACGATTGCTGACAATTCCTCGTTACCCGCATCATCGGAAAGCGCCATTTCCTTTTTCACAGTCTTTCTTTCTGTAAAAACCTTGAGTAATTCGGAATCATTTTTTATGAGTTCCGGTGTGATTTCGAACTCCTTATCTCCTCCGATGGATGAGAATATCATTTTGTCATCATTTAGAATGATCATCTTCGCTTCGTTGCCTATTAGTTCCGAAGCTATTTGTAAAACCTCATTGCTGGATCCCTGATGTTCATTGGTAACCTTAATGATTTGTTCAGCGGTTTTGGTTAAATCATTTTCAATATTTTCAATTTGGAAATTCTCAAAGAATTCGACCAGCAGAACAGTTAACACGATTAATACAAACGACACGAGCAATAGGATCGTTGCCCATAGCTTCCCTACAACACTGCCCCATAGCATCAGTCATTAACGACTTCGAACTTGTAACCTACACCCCAAACGGTGACAATCATCTTTGCTGCGTTTTCGGATATGCGGTTTAATTTTTCACGTAAGCGTTTAACATGCGTGTCTACAGTTCGAAGATCTCCAAAGAATTCATAGTGCCACACTTCTTTTAACAATTGCTCCCGATCGAAAACCTTATCTGGGGATTTCGCCAAGAAATATAATAATTCATATTCTTTTGGTGTTAATGAAACCTCTTTGTTATCTGCAAGTACACGGTGGGCATCATTATCAATGGTTAGATGTGGGAAGACGATCACATCTTTTGCCGTCGTTTCCGTCTGCATGTAACTTGTGCTTGATGATCGACGTAATAAAGCCTTAACCCTTAACACCACTTCACGCGGACTGAAAGGCTTTACGATATAATCATCGGTACCCACTTCGAACCCTTGAACGCGGTTCACTTCTTCACCTTTAGCAGTCAGCATGATAATCGGTGTCGTTTTCTTTTCCCTTAATTCACGGCAAACTTCGATTCCATCTTTACCAGGCATCATAATATCCAATAAAATTAAATCATAATCATTTTCAAGGGCTTTTGTTAAAGCCACATCTCCATTTTCAGCTTCATCGATCATGTATTCTTCTCTTTCCAAATACATCTTTAACAGCCGGCGGATTCTTTCCTCATCATCCACCACGAGAATTTTAATAGCGTTATACATTATGTAATCAGCCTCCTATCATATATTCTACAAAATGAAAACTTCCATGACTAATACTTTTTCCTCACAAAGTACGATAAAGAGCGTATTTCGCATGGCTTCCATGAACCTTTCACCATTTTGTCACAAAAAAAGACTTTGACCGCCCACTTAGAATTCTTAAATGCTATTTCAACGAAATATTGTTTTTTAAAGGGAGCGACAAAAAAGGGGGCATTTTCCAGAAAAATCGATAAGCCTACTCCTCGACGTTTCTATCAAAAGACCCCCTTCATCTAAATATTACAATACAGAATCAAGCATATGAATGCAAACCAGCAATAACAAGATTTACGAATATCAAGTTAAACATTATGATGGCAAAACCGATTACGGCAAGCCAAGCTGATTTTTCCCCTTGCCACCCCTTTGACATGCGGAGATGCAAGAAAGCCGCATAAAACAACCAAGTAACCAGTGCCCAGACTTCTTTCGGATCCCAGCCCCAGAATCGTGTCCAGGCCACTTGAGCCCAGATCATTGCAAAAATGAGGGCACCGAGTGTAAAGATCGGAAAACCGATAAGGACCGAACGATAACTAATCTCGTCCAATAAATTCAAATTCACATTTTTAACGATCGGTTTAATCAATGCCGCCACTCTTTTGCGAGCGATCAACCTTATTAAACCGTACAGGACGAGTCCCGCACCGATTGACCAAATTACAGTATTCAGTTTCTTGGCATTGATCAGTGCAGGCATGTCCACCAGAGGTTCAAACCGATCCGTCTCGATAAGTTTCCCTTCATTGGGACCTACCAATGCCGGCAGGTTGAATTCCTGTTTGACCTCTACACCATTTTTATCGACCCAATCAAAATTTGCCTTATAACCCATGGCAGCAAAAGAAGAAGTGATGATGACGAAACCGAGGGTGCAGACTAATGTAAACATGATGGCTTCAAGCCAGAACGTTCTTTTGCTTGATTGTGTCTGATCGACGAATTTGATTAAATAAATGATGGCAGTAACGAAACTTATGGCAAGGATTGACTGTCCTGCCGCAGCAGTCGTTACATGAATATGAAGCCAATCGCTCTGCAAAGCAGGAATGAGTGGCGAAATTTCTGTTGGGAACATACTTGCATAAGCGATTATCAATAATGCGATCGGTAAAGCGAATAGCCCAAGGGCAGGTGTTTTATAAAGAAAATAAATTAATATGAAAGCACCGACCAGCATCATTCCGAAAAAGGTCGTAAATTCAAACAGGTTACTTACCGGGGCATGCCCTGCAGCAATCCATCTTGTGATGAAATACCCAATTTGCGCTGCAAATCCGATAATAGTAATGAAAATGCCCAGCTTAGCCCATTTGTTTTGTTTCTTTTCCTCCGCCCCGCGTTTATCCTTGATCGATCCCCCAAATAAAAAGGTAGCGGTCAGATATAAAATGAAAGCGGCATATAAAAGGTTACTGCTTAATTCAGCCATTTAAAACTTCCCCCTTACTAGAAGATTTCTCCTCTTCAAGTTGATCCATTGGTTCGGAAAGTGATGTTGATTCTATCGCTTGTTTTATATCTCTTTTAATGCCATGCCAGTTTTTGTTTGTATGGCCGGCCAAAAGTATCTCATCATCTTTCCTTTTAATCCATATACGCCGGTGATTCCAATAAGACCCTTGGACAACGCCGATCATGAAGATAATCCCACCAGTGAATAGGATCCAAAGCGTTAAATCCTTCCTGACGGTCAAAGCCGTGACATCTTGGGTTTCCACACCATTAAAAGCCATTTTATAAGTGTTTTCCCCTAAGGGCTCCACAGTCTCCTTAATCGCCACGAAACTGACTTCACCCTCTGGCTTATCCGGAGTATGCATTTTAAAGATAAATGCTGGATTATTCGGAATCTTCGATATCGTTCTAGGCTCGCCTTTTTCATCGAACTCGAAATCTGGGAAGTAACTGATCAAGTCAACGGAATATCCTTCTTTCAACTCGTATTTCTTTTGAGGATTATTCAAATCAACCTTTAAGCTGCCATATTTCTCTTCGGTTTTTTTATTTATCAAATTAAAAGCCATCGTACTGAGCTCATCCAATTTATAGTCTACTTGGTAGAGAGCATAATGATCATGTTTCAGAGGTTCATTGACTTTGATTTTGTAATCTTTAAGCTTATCAAGGTCCACTTTTTCCCCTGGTAAGGTTTCTCCCTTGCGCTCATAGAGCGTAACATCGGATTGATAGGTTTTTGCGATCGTACCGGTTTTATCAATTGCAGCACTGTACTGCTCATCTTCTTCATTCTCTTTGTCATACACCTCTAAGGTAAATTCATTATTCTGGAGGTAGTATTCACCATTTGTACCCGGGATTTCTTTTCTCTCGCCTTCACGCAGCCAAAGTACTTTGTCGATATACATCCCAGGGACGGAACGCAATAATGCTCCAATTAAGAAAATGATAAGTCCAATATGATTTACATAGGGTCCCCAACGTGAAAAACGACCCTTTTCGGCAAGTATATGACCGTTTTCCTCTCGTATATGATAACGCTGCCTTTTTAGTCTATCCTTTACTCCTTCAAGGTTTATATCTTGGTCTTCAAGCTTTGTCACCCCATAAATCCGCTGACGTTTCATGAACCCGTCATGACGTGTGACCCCTTGTTTTTTTAACGATCGATATAACGGAAAGAACCGGTCGATACTGGCAATCAATAGTGATATGCCCAGCATGCCTATGATAATCAAATACCACCATGAGCTATACAAGTTATGAAACCCGAGTTCATAATACACCATTCCGAACCAGCCGTATTCCAGTTCATAATGCTCTGCAGGCGTAGCTGTTGAAGGAATGTACATTTCCTGGGGTAGAATCGTCCCGATAGCCGAAGCGATCAAGGCAATGACAATGAGCGTCACCCCGACCTTAACGGAAGAAAAGAAGTTCCATATTTTATCGATGATCGTTTTTTTATATGTTTGTGAACGCCTGGCACTTCCTTCATATCTCATATCAATAAGCTTGTTCTCTTTTTCGTTATCAAGCACCATACCGCATTTCCCACAAATCTTTGTGCCAAACGGATTTACATGACCACAATCGCATTTTACTTCTTTCATGTCAAAAACTCCCCAATATTATGGTTTAATTCTCTCCATATGCTTTTGGATGCTCTCTTCTGTCAAAGCTCCAGTGATGATATCTATCACTTTCCCCTCTTTATCAACCAAAAAGGTGACAGGCAATATATCCACGCGATAAGCATTTTCCACTTCCCTACCTTTATCGATCATGACAGGAAAGGTAAGATCATGCTTTGTAATGAAATTATTGACAGCATAGTCAGATTCCCCGACATTAACCGCCAATATCTCAACGCCCTGGTCTTTAAAGTTTTTATATTGATTTTCCATATAAGGCATTTCATATTCACACGGCTTGCAATATGTACCCCAAAAGTTCAGGAAGACGCCTTTTCCCTTGTAATCGGAAAGTTTATGCTCTTTGCCTTCCATATCAGTCAAGACGAAATTGGGTGCATCGGATCCTTTTCTCAGGCTTTCATTCTTATCTTTAGTGAAGTTCGTATAAAGGGCAAACACTAAAGCTGCACCTAAAAGCAGGAGAATGATGGTTCTGCTAATTAGGCGTCGCTTCTTCTTATCCATAGAGATCCTCCTAAGGCCACACTAAATTTAACCATACCATTATACCATTTAACGCCATGTCCTTTTTATTTACATTTCTGAAGGTTTTGTGACATTCTTTCCCGATTCATGAAGGAAAAGGTATTTACAGGTTGTTTTCCACCACCCATTCTTCCAGGAGAAGAATGGGGTAGTGGTTTCAACCTATCAATACAGGAAAAAATCTTGTCTACATTCTCCGCTGTTTAGGTTCGGTCGTTGCTAATGTCCGCATTAATTTAACTTCATGTGGAGTCAGCTCCCGGGAATCTCCTGCTGTTAAACCGTCCAATGTCAAGAAACCATATTGTTCCCTCTTCAATTTAATGACGGGATGGCCAATTGCTTCGAACATCCGGCGGACTTGCCTGTTCCTGCCTTCATGTATTGTGATTTCAACGATGGCCGTTTCCTTTTTCTTGTCGGTAGACAATACCCTTGTCTTGGCTGGAGCAGTCTTGCCATCCTCCAACTTGATACCTTTATCCAGCTTTTTCAAGCTTTCACGCAAAGGCATTCCTTTCACTTTTGCCACATACACTTTATCCACTTCATGCTTCGGATGCATTAACGTGTTTGCAAATTCTCCGTCATTCGTTAAAATCAATAAGCCCGAAGTATCGTAATCCAATCGGCCAACTGGATAAATCCGTTCATTGATGTAAGGGAAAAAGTCCGTTACGACTTTTCTGTTCTTATCATCAGAAACTGCCGAAATGACGCCGCGCGGTTTATAGAATAGGAAATAAACCGGGGCTTCTTTTTCAAGCGGGACTTCATTAACCTCGACCTTATCATTAGGCCCTACCTTCACACCTAATTCCTTCACTACTTTGCCGTTCACTTTTACCTTACCTTCTAAAATCAACTCTTCTGCTTTACGGCGGGAAGCCAGTCCAGCATGTGCTATCACCTTTTGTAATCGTTCCATCTATCTTCACCCCATAGTATAATCATTCGTTTGTTATTGTCTATACATACACAATCATACAATTATTACATATTGAGAGGCAAAAACAAAAGGTTTTTCGCTATTAAGAGCTTTTCTTTTATTATTACACCAATAATGGGACGGTTAAATGGGTTGGTTTCCATAATGAGTGTAACATAGCTTATTTTTCCATACAAAAAAATGTTTCTTTTGATGAAATTTTGAATGAACCCTATTAATGGAGGACTAATTTTAAGAAAAAAGACAAAAAAAAAGAAATGGAATCGCCCATTTCCCTACCTTTAATTCATACCGAAAACCAGTGTGACGACAATAACGGCAGCTATGATTCCGATCAAGTCTGCCAATAGGCCGACCTTAAGGGCATCACCCATTTTTTTGATTCCGACGGCTCCAAAATAAACGGTCAATACATAGAAGGTGGTATCTGTACTTCCCTGAATCGTGGCAGCCAAGCGCCCAATAAAGGAATCCGGTCCATAAACCGATATCAGGTCGCTGGTGATTCCTAAAGCGGCGGTTCCGGATATTGGTCTAATAATCGCAAGGGGTAAAACCTCAGACGGAAAATGAAGAAAGGAAAGCAAGGGCTGCAGTGATTGTACAATGAAATCCAACGCCCCTGATGCTCTAAATACTGAAATCGCCACAAGCATCCCTACCAGGAAAGGGATGAGGGAAAAAGACATGCTGATTCCTTCTTTCCCCCCCTCAACGAAGGTCTCATAGGTGGGAACTCTTTTCAATGTGCCGTAGAGTAATATGCAGAGTATCAAAATCGGTATCATCCAAATCGAAATGGTGGTCATCCAGTGCAACATCCTATTCCCTCCCGTTCCTCTTTCTCCTGTAATAAAAATATCGATCTATCGCGATTCCTCCAACGGCAGAAATGGCCGTTGCTATTATGGTCGGAAAAACGATGTCCGTCGGGGAGTGGGCATCGTAATTCATGCGGATCGCTATGACAGTAGTTGGAATCAACGTTACGCTTGAGGTATTGATTGCTAAAAAAGTGACCATCGAGCGGCTGACCGTTGCTTTTCCTCCATTTAGTTTCTTTAGCTGTTCCATGGCTTTTATACCAAGAGGCGTAGCTGCATTCCCCAATCCGAATGTGTTTGCCATCATATTGGAAAGTATATACCCCATAGCGGGATGATTAGGAGGAACTTCTGGGAACAGCCATCTCATGAATGGCTTGAACAAGTTGGATAGTTTATCTAACAGCCCCGACTCCTCCGCTATTTTCATCAGGCCCAGCCAAAAAACTAGTATGCTCATCAATCCCAGACAAAGGGTGACCGCTTCCTTTGCGCTGACAAAAAGAGCTTCATTCACCTGTTCCATCGTCCCATTAACCATGCCAAAGACAATACCGATCACAAACATCCCGAACCAAATGTAATTAACCATTTCGTCCGATTCCCAATACCGCTTCAAATACCTCAGCCCATGAAGATTGGAATGATTGTTGCTTGAAGCTTTCTTTTGCTTCCCCATAAAAAATCGAACGAGTGCCTATTTTCTTTCCATCGAGATAGATGGATGCTCTGCCAACCACTTCCGGGATTTTCCTTTTATCTTTCCAAGCCTTCTGGGGCTTCAGCAATTTCATTTTCACATTGACCATTTCTCTCTCTTCTTTTGTCAGTGGGTACGAAAAATCATTTTTAATGTAGACATGCCCTTTATATATTTCATTTTCCATATTTTTTACCATGCCTTCGGGTAAAATTTCTGTCGGCTTATAATCCTTAAAGGCGGATTCGTACATTTGAATATGATCATTCCAATCATCCGGGCCATTCAATGTCACAGCAATCAGGTCATGTTCGTTTTTTGTTGCCGTCGTGACCAAGGTACGTTTTGCTAGTTTGGTATAACCTGTTTTCCCACCTGTGCAATACTCATATAGTTGTGTAAGCAAACGGTTTTTGTTCTTCCATACATAATCCCATTGTTCTGTGGAATTAGGTGCCCTGTGTTCCTTTGTGCCGGCAATCTTTACATACGTTTTATTTTGCATGGCATAACGAGTGAGTATGGCCATATCATATGCGGTTGAATAATGGTTCTTCGTATTATCCAAACCATGTGGATTTGAAAAATGGGTATTTTTCATTCCGATTTCTTCAGCTTTTTGATTCATCATCCAGACGAATCCATCCAGGCTTCCGCCAACCTTTTCGCTGATCGCGACTGCTGCATCATTACCTGAACGAAGCATCAAGCCATAAACCAAATCTTCGAGCTTAATTTTTTCTCCTTCTTTTAAATAAAGGGAAGAGCCCTCCGTCCCGAAGGCATTGCTGCTTACCTTCACTTTTTCATCCATTTGTCCCGATTCAATAGCCAAGATAGCCGTCATTATTTTCGTAATGCTTGCAATACGGTTCTTTTCATGGGCATTCACTTCATAAATGACCCTTCCGCTATCCTCATCCATTAATATCGCACTATGGGCACTTACGGATACATTTGCTTTGGCGCTTTGTACAGGAGCCATAAAAGACAACAGGAGAATGACGATACACAAACTTGATAACCCTTTATATGGAAAACGCATGAGTGCCCCCTCGTCTCTTTACTTGTTTTTGTACAAGTTTATGCAAAGGGACAAGGGTTATGAATAAAAGAATGTAATCCTTCATGTCATCTACTGATTTTCTCAGTGATTTCCCATAAAAAAAAATCGATAGGGGACCCCTATCGATTTAGTGTTCTATCATACTAATAATGCAGCGATTTCATCAATTTTCTTAGCTCCGAATACCACTTCTTCATCATTGATGATCATGGCCGGCACGCTCATGACTTTATATTTCTTCTTGATTTCCTGGAAATTGCTTATATCGACCATTTCAGCTTCAACGTTAGGGTTTTCAATCGCTATGCGCTGAGCGCCCACTACAACGTCAGGACAGTAGTGACATGCCAATGAAACCATAACCTTAATGTTCGCTTTTTTACTGATACCCTTGATTGAATTCAATACGACTGAATCCAATGCTTGACCAGGTCCGGCCAGGTTATAGATAGCCAGAATGAAGGAATTCAACTCATGGCCGCCTGGTACACCGTGGTATTTGACGCCACTGTATTCACCATTCGAATTTAAGAGGGAAACGACAGGGAACTTATCTGCATTGATTTTTTCTTCAATTTCCGTATTTTCCCCTTTGTTGTATAACTCAAGATGGAGCTTATCTCCTAATTCCGCAACATCCAACAAGAAGTCTCGCAATTCGACTGATTTTGGCAAACTTTCATCGACGATGGACACTAATGTAACGTCGCTCTCCATCTTGCCGAAGATTCCCTTTAATTGGCCACGTAACGCATCACTCAATAAAGCGCTCTTGCCTGCTGGGACAGCGGCCTGTTCTTTTTTCGCCGGTTTCTCAACTTCAGGTTCATCTTTGATTCCCAGGCGATCTTTTTCTTCTGTAATATATTTACCGGCATCCGTTGCTGCAATCGCTCCATCAGATACAGCCGTGATAATCTGGCGCAAGGATTTGGGTCTTAGGTCGCCCGCTGCATAAACACCCTTCACACTAGTCTTCATATCATCATCGGTTAAAATGTAACCAGCATCATCCATTTCGATATGGCCATTGAAAATCTCTGTTTTCGGCTCGTAACCTATGAAAACGAATACGCCAAACGTACTGTCTTCTTCCTTCGCCTTATATTCAAACTCTTCTTTAGTCGCATTATTGATGAAACGGGCACTTTGAATCATCCCGTCTCCATATACCCCAAGGATTTCCGTATTGAATTTCACTTCAATCTTATCATTTGCCATTACTTTATCAACAATGGACGGGGCACACGAGAAGCTTGATTCCCGGGCGATGATTGTAACTTTTGTTGCAAAGCGTGTCAGGAAAATAGCTTCTTCAGCAGCTGCATATCCTGCCCCGATAACGAAAACTTCCAACCCTTCAAAGAATTCACCATCACATGTTGAACAATAAGCTACACCGCGGCCGGTAAATTCCTCTTCACCTGGAAATCCTAGTGTTCTTGGAGAAGCACCCGTTGCAATGATGACGGCGCGTGCATGGTAGTCCCCTCCAAGGGTTTTTACGACTTTCACCTCACCGGAGAAATCCACGCCCGTTACATCGGCTTTGGCGAACTCAACGCCAAAATCTTCATTTTGAAGCTTCATTTCTTCAACTAACCTAGGGCCCGATATATGACGGATACCAGGATAATTGGCTATTTCCGACGTAGTTGCAGCTTGTCCGCCGCCAGTTCCTTTTTCTAGGATTATTGTTTTTAGCTTGGCTCTTCCTGCATAAACACCTGCTGAGAGGCCTGCAGGACCGCCACCAATAATTAATAAATCATATATTTTTTTCATCTTTTGTGCTCCTTGCTGAATGATTATAACGTGCTAAAATGATTATTTTGAAAAACAAAAGGCACTTATTTTAGGTAAGTGCCTTTTGTCATTAGATCATTTCGGACGAATTGTCCAGTAATCGTAATCAATGCTGGGTATGTCCATTACCTTTAGAAACGGACCCTCCCATTAAAAATTAAAGTTTACCTACAAGGTCTAGGCTTGGTTCAAGTGTATCTTCACCTGGAGTCCATTTTGCAGGGCAAACTTTATCTCCATGTTCCGCTACGAATTGTGCAGCTTGAACTTTTCTTACAAGTTCTTCTGCATTACGGCCAATTCCTAAATCATTGACTTCGTATGCTTTAATTTGTCCTTCTGGATTTACGATGAAAGTTCCACGTAGAGCCAAGCCATCTTCTTCAATCAATACACCGAATTGACGGGATAAAACGTTTGCCGGGTCAGCTAGCATTGGATATTGGATTTTACCGATTGTATCAGTAGCATCAGCCCATCCTTTGTGGCTGAAATGAGTATCTGTTGAAACTGAGTAAACTTCACAACCGATTTCCTTGAATGTTTCATAGTTATCTTGAAGATCAGCTAATTCAGTTGGACATACGAAAGAGAAGTCAGCTGGGTAGAAAAAGAATACTGCCCATTTTCCTTTAACATCTTCAAGTGTAACTTCTTTGAACTCTCCTGCATGGTAAGCTTGTACTTTAAAATCTTCAACTTGTTTATTGATTAATGACATAATAAATTCCTCCAATAGCTAATTTTTTTATCTGCTCCTATTTATAATAATTATTAAATAGAAACTAGTCAATAAATATACCTTAATAATTTTTAAGTTCACAAATTGGTCACAGTTTTTATATTGATATAAATTAATTATTTTTAAAAACCCATAGTACTTCAGATATGCAGTAATAACACATTTCCAATGTTATTTCAAGGATTTAAATAAGACATGTACTCACTATTTCGTGAGATGATATCATCTCCCTTTCAATCTAATTATAATATCCAAATGAGAATCATAAGTCGCTTTAAAATTAAATTAGCAGGTTCTCCTTTATATCCTTGCCATAATTTCCCTAAAAAATTCTTGATACAAAATTTCAGGCAAAAAAACACGAACCTTTTAGGCTCGTTTCAGTTTGGTGGCAAAATGTTGTTCGGATTCCAAATAGTAAGGTGAAGGTCGAAAAAAATTTGTGAACGGTCGAATATAGTGCCTCGACGGTCGAATAAAGTGCGAGGTAGGTCGAATAAAGTGTAGTTTAGGTCGATAAACTGCGTTAACGTCCCACGACAGTGCTGCGGGTCGGAAAAAGCTCTCCGGTCTTTATGGTTTTTACCGTCATCTTCATTGAATTGAGAAATTTACGACACTACTGCCAAAAAACTGGCTAGCAGAGACACCAAAGGCGCTTGCTTTGATTTTGCTTGGCAGACAGTCGGCGGAACTTTTCAAATAAAAAACTGCAGGCAAACTGAGTTTTCATCGAGTTTGTCTACAGTCCGGAACGAACCTTTACGGCTCTGTATTTGTATTTGGTTCTCCAAAAACTTTACTATATTTTATCTGTTATTGCATTTTCCAAATAAGCTTTTTCGCTTCGGTGAACCTTACGGCTGTTTTCGGCCAGTTTACAATGTCCCACCATTTGTCCACATAGGCTGCCCGATTATTTTTATATTGCAGGTAATAAGCATGTTCCCATACATCAAGAACAAGGATCGGGATTGTATCCCACTGAGTCAAAACCATATGCAATTCCGATTGAAGTATTTCTAGCCGCCGCGCACGCGGAACCCAGACTAAAATCGCCCAGCCAACACCTTCCACTTGTTTGGCAGCTTCACTAAAATGACTTTTAAAAGCGGCAAAGCTTCCAAAATCCTTCTCAATCTGGTTAAGTAAATCCCCCCTTGGCTGTCCGCCCCCTCCCGGGATCATCTCTTCCCAGAACAGCGTATGGAGATAATGGCCTGACCCATGAAAGGCTGCTTCCTTTTCCCAATGTTTCAACAAGGAAAAATCTTTTGTTTCCCTCGCTTTTTTCATCATCAATTCCGCTTTATTCAGACCATCGACATATGCTTGATGATGCTTATCATGGTGCAGATACATGATTTCCCTCGAAATCGTCGGCTCCAACGCATCATAGGAATAAGGTAACGGCGGTAGCGTATGCTTCCCAATCGGCACCGATTGCCTTTCCTGTATATTGAATTCCCTAGCGAGCTCTTCAATTTCCTCGTAAACCCGAGCCATCTCTTCTTCAATCAGGACCATATCCTCATAATCCATTTCTTCTGCATCCATATCTTTTGTCATCTCGGAAAGCCGTTCAATATTTGACAGCAATGGCGAATCGGTGATATCGATCTTCTCAAGATATTCCATCACTCCATCAACCCAATCACTTACCTCTTTAGCATAATCTCTTACATCAGACATCTTGCAACCTCCTCTTAGCCTTTATGCACATAAATCATCAAAGTATTTTATGTTTCGAATAAGCGGAGATTCCATTTATAGATAAAAAAAACAGCTAGGCCTATTAAGCCTAGCTGTTTCATTATCTTGACTGTAACATTTTCGTCCGGTAATCCGTTTCATAAAACTCCAATTCTTCACGCATGGTCTGGAATCCACTTTCCACTGCCTTCAGAATGGTTATTATGCTGTCAGGTACACTTTGGTGAAATTTAATCGAGTTTTTCCCTGTATAGGCAGATCTGCTGTCCTCAAACCACCGATCTGATTTTGGGGAAAAGTATTCTTCGATACATTGATGATAAATTCTATAAAGCGTCTTTTCAGCTGCAGCTTTATTGAAAACATCATTTTTCAGAACGATTTGGCAAGCCTCCAAGCCCTCTTCACAACTTACAAGCATTCTTCTTAAACTAGAAAGAATCCCTTTATAATAGGTTTCATCCCCGCTTTTTTCTTCTTGCAGCTTAGAATAGGTCGTCTCATTTATAAATTCCTCTAGCTGAGCCACTGTCGTTTCTAAAAAGCCTTTTACATCCTCAAGCTGAGATTTTACCAATGTATTCCCCAACCGTGAACCCTCCTCAAAATGATTAAGATTGAATATAATAGTCAACATGTGATTCTATATCATATGGTTTAGCTTGGTCAATAGATATAAACACTTTCTCCAATTTTTCAAAATCTATATTTTCGAAATAACCAGCCAGCTCTTTTTCTGCATTTATATATATACGTTTTCGGTTAACCAGGCTCGGGTCCTTGAGTAAACAGACCATGGCAATGATATCAGCCATATAAATATCCCTGTTAGGGCTTTTGAATATGGGATTGGCGGGATATGGGGTCCAACGAGTGACCATCTCATCAAAATAGCGAAGATACAGTACATTCAGCGTCTTTTCTTCTCCATCCTTTATGTATTGTATAACGGATCGATTAAAAAAATCCTCAGGTGAATTTGACTTTGACTTTTCAAGCCCAAATCCATTGCATGCTACAATTTGCACCCGCAATCCCCCCGCATTCATTTTTTTCTATATTATCACAATTTAAAGAAAAATGTTATTCGATTGTTTGCTGAAATTTTTCAAAAAACAGATCGGCTTCACCATTTTCAAAGCTATCATCCGAATTATCGGCTAGTGGCGGTAATTCATCTATGGAATTCAGGCCGAAGTAATCCAAAAACTCTTTTGTTGTCCCATATAAATAAGCCCGGCCGGAGCCTTCAGCACGGCCGACCTCTTTTATTAAGACTTTAGTGACAAGTGTATGAATGGGGCGTTCCGTTTTCACTCCCCGAATTTCATCAATTTCCGCTCTGGTAATCGGCTGCTTATAGGCAATGATTGCGAGTGTTTCCAAGGCAGCCTGGGACAAGCCTTGAGTGCTTGATGTTTCCACTAGTCTTTTCAAGTAATCCGAGTGCTCTTTCTTTGTCGTCATTTGATAAACACCCGCTATTTCGATCACCTGAATCCCGCGTACATCAGATATATATTCTTCCTTCAAACTTTCAACGATGTCCGTTGCTTGATATTCCGTAATTTCCAGGACAGAGGCAATTTGTTTGACGGAGAGCCCTTCATCTCCGGCAGCAAACAATAATGCCTCAAGAATCCCTTTCCAATTAATAACTTCCAACTGGTTCTACACCTTCCTTAGCAGCAATCATGATTTCCGAAAAGTTATCTTCCTGTTCAACGATGATATCATTTAGTTTCATCAGTTCCAGCACCGCCATGAAAGTGATGACGATATGCTCCTTAACAGGGAGCGAAAATAGTTCAAAAAAACTTTTCTTCCCTTTTATTGATTGTAACTCAATCATGATTTCATCCATTCGTTTCTCGATCGATATCTCTTGTTTCGTTACTTTCGTGTATAGCGGCTTTTGAATTTTTTGCCTTCGCAGCAGTTTTTGCAGAGCACCCAACATATCATATAGACTTATATTCAACTCTTGTTTATCACTTTCCGCTTCTTTAACATAAACAGATAAATCACTTGGGGGTTTAGTGAACAGCAAGCTGCGTTCTTCTTCCATCCCTTTAAATTCTTCGGCTGCATATTTATACTTTTTATATTCTAATAGTTTTTCCACAAGCTCGTCCCGTGGATCTTCCTCAAATATTTCCCCATCTTCATCAATCAATTGTTCATCTTCATGCTTTGGAAGCAACATTTTACTCTTGATGGCAAGCAGTGTTGCAGCCATCACCAGATATTCGCTGGCCACATCCAATTCCAGATGCTGCATCGTATGGATGTACCCTAGGTATTGATCTGTTATGTCAGCCATCGGAATATCATAGATGTCTATTTCCAGGCGATTAATCAAATGCAGGAGTAAATCCATCGGACCTTCGAAAGCGTCAATTTTAATATTATAACCCATTAAATTACCTCATTTAAATCTAATTGGCCGATAAAGGCCTATTTCTTTTACTTATCAAGTATAGTGGATTGCCGCCCTTTATCCAAATAATAATTTACTGTCCTCAAAAAAGTTCTTTAATGGATTTCCGACAAATGGGTTGATGCCCAATCACATTCCGAAATCCAACATAACCTAGAAATGTAAGAATAGCAGAACAAAGGAGGTACTCATTATGGGTGCAGGTGGTTTTGGACACGGCGGCGGATTCGCGTTTATTGTAGTATTGTTCATTTTATTAGTTATCGTCGGTGCTTCTTGGTGTTAAATGAAGGCTGATGAATCAAGCTGATTGCCTTGCAATCGGCTTTCTTTATTTTCCAAGAAAAAATTCTATGCTAAACTTGGTGAGTATACATAGTGGGTGTTAGGCTATAAGAAAATGTTATTTGCCTTACCTTAGATAATTCCATCAAACAAAAGGGGTGCTCCTATTGAATTACGCGGAAGACTACCTTTCTTTCCTAGTCCATTTCCATGGGACTAGGGATTACTTCGAATGTCATGAAATTCTTGAAGAATATTGGAAAGAAACCGCACCAAAAGAGCGTGACTCTCATTGGGTCGGGCTCATTCAAATTGCGGTTGCCCTGTATCATGATCGTAGGGGAAACAAAAAAGGGGCTGCAAGGACCCTGTCTAAAGCCCTATCAAATCTCCACCATAAAAAGGCCGAGCTCCTGGAGTTGGGACTCGATCCAGAACGACTGTACAAATTGCTCGAGGACACACATGAGCGAATGTTATCTCAAAAGCCATATGAAAGCATTAATCTGCCTATTGCGGATCAAGGCTTGATCGAAATTTGCCAGACCATGTGTTTGCAAGAAGGGTACATATGGGGTGCAGACAGCGACATGGCTAATTCCTCCATAGTCGATAAGCATCTAATGCGTGACCGTTCGGATGTCATTTCTGAAAGGGCTCGGCAGCTATCCCTTCGAAAAACAAGAAAGGAGGACCGCCCTTAAAGGTGGTCCTCCTTTCCAGCTTTCATATTCAGAATTCTTCACATCTGTCAAGAAAGCTTTCGGTAAACTCATTTGCTTTTAATTCTTTGTCAGGATATTGCTCCTTGATGGCCCTGACCATCGTTTTACCTATACCTTGCTTCCGGAAGGATGGATTTACAGATATATGTTGTATCTCAATGTGGTTTGGAGAGACTTCTATTCCAATCAAGCCCGTAATCTCTTCATCTTTCCATAAGAACAGCTGTAGATTTTCATCCGTTTCATAATTCTTCATCGTATTCCGAAGTGTTTTTATCTCTTTTTCATTTGGCATGAAAGATAATAATCCCATGGCAAACTTCTCATAACTTTTCTTATACTTAATCAACATAATATCCCTCGTTACTAAATAACGTTTTTATTATCTTCCTGTTTCCAATTAATTTGCTTTGAATAATAATCCTCACATATAACATTTACATCATACATAAAAACCTCGTTCGTTTCAACATCACTTTCAGCACTTGATTTATCGATGTGCTATGTGCTAAGCGATAAACAGCCAGTAAACGATTCCCCACATCAAAGCGATAATAAGCATCATAAGTAAAAGAGTCTTATTACTTTTCCTCATCCCATACTCCCTTTATGAATGGTCCAAATATTTAAATAACGAATTCATTCTACTATAACTTAACACAATCTGACAAATATCCTTGCAATCTTGCTTCGATTTTACTACATTGGTAAAGTGATCTAGGTTCATAGAATGCCCTCTTAGGTATAAAAGACAAAGATACAGCAAACTTTTTCGTTAAAAAAACGTAGCTATCTTGGGCTATATAAATTTTTTCTAGAAAATATGTATCTTTTTTATCCTTTGTTTCGTCAAATACTATGAATCTGATTTAAAGTGCCGCCCTTTTATTGAAAGATTCCCAATTCAGCAGGAAAAGTTAAGGAGGATTATCATGAAAAAAATGAATAAATGGGTCATTGTAACCATTTTATTATGCCTATTATTGCCATATAAGGCTTTTGCAGATGCAGCTGTTGGTGAAATGATCGTCACACTTGGTGAGAATCTGACGAATGAACAAAAAAATATGATTTTATCAGAAATGAAAGCACCTAATGATGTTGAGGTCCTTACGGTTACAAATGCGGAGGAACATGAATACTTAGGAGACTATATTGCTAGCCGTCTGATCGGTACAAAAGCGATTTCATCTTCTGCGATTACTTTGGAGGAAAAAGGGACCGGACTTAAATTGGAGTCGAAAAACATTAACTGGGTTTCCGATGAAATGTATATCAATGCACTGGCAACAGCTGGAGTAAAGGATGCTACCGTTTATGTCACAGCGCCAATACCCGTCTCCGGTACAGCGGCTTTGACAGGGGTCATTAAAGCCTATGAAATCTCTGCCGATAAGAAGATTCCTGAAGATGTGAAACAGGCAGCGAATGAAGAAATGGTGAAAACAGCAAAATTGGGTGACGAAATCGGTACAGAAGAAGCCTCTGCACTTGTAACGAAAATCAAAGAGGAAATGGCTGCAAATCCACCAGCCAATACTGAGGAGGTCCGCGAGGTTGTCGAGTCTTCAGCAAAAGACCTTGGAATCACCTTAAATGATGCTCAAGTCCAAAGTTTAATTGATTTATTCAATAAACTAAAAGAATTGGATATTGATTGGAACGCTGTCGGTGATCAGCTTACTGCAGCTAAAGATAAGCTTTCCAATTTTCTTGAATCCGAAGAGGGTCAATCATTTCTGGATAAATTGAAAGAAGTCTTCATTAGTTTAATAGACGCGATCAAGTCACTTTTCAGTTGACTCCAATAAAAAAAGGATGGCCAATGCCATCCTTTTTTCTATTCTTTATTGACGACTGCCTCTTCATGAAGGGCCAAATCCAAATGGATAAGATCTTCGTACGTCTCGCGTTTGATGACCAACCGGGCTTCTCCATTTTCGGCAAAGACGACTGCCGGTCTCGGAATCCGATTGTAATTATTCGACATGGAATATCCATATGCCCCTGTACAAAATACCGCCAAAACATCACCGCGGCCGGCTTTTGGCAATGGTAAATCCCAAATCAGCATATCTCCGCTTTCACAGCATTTCCCGGCAATGGACACTGTCTCTTCTACAGGGTCAAGCGGCCGGTTTGCCAGAATTGCATCATACTTCGCCTCATAAAGAGCTGGACGTATATTATCACTCATGCCCCCATCAACGGCAATATATTTACGGACATTAGGAACTTCCTTTTCAGAACCGACCTTGTACAACGTCACACCGGCATCTCCGACTAAAGAACGGCCAGGTTCAATCCAGATTTCAGGCATTACTAAATCGGAATCAGCAATCAGGTTCTGCACTTCCCTAACGATTTCCTCAACATATTGAGACGCCGGTAGCGGATCATCCTCTTGTGTATATCGAATCCCGAATCCCCCTCCAAGATTCAATACCTTTGGTTGATACCCTACCGAATCGTGCCAATCATTCAGCTTGCCAATAATTTTTTGGGCCGCGAGAAGGAAACCTGTCGTTTGAAAGATCTGGGAACCTATATGGCAGTGCAGCCCTAGAACTTCCAGGAATTCACTTTGCAGCGCTTGCCTAAGGGCTGCTTCGGCCTGGCCATTAATAAGATCAAAACCAAATTTCGAATCTTCTTGCCCTGTCAAAATATAATCATGCGTATGGGCTTCAATACCCGGTGTTACACGAAGAAGGATTTTCACCTTTTGTTCACGGTTTGTACAAATTTCTTCCAACAGTGTCAACTCTGAAAAATTATCGACTACTATACAGCCAATGTCATAATCCAAAGCCATATGTAGCTCTTCTTCACTTTTGTTATTTCCATGAAAGTGAATCCGTTCTGTTGGGAAATTTGCCTTAATTGCCGTATACAATTCCCCCGCTGAGACAACATCGAGAGAAAGTCCTTCTTGCTCAGCCAACTGGATCATGGCAATCGAAGAAAAGGCCTTACTTGCGTAAGCAACTTGAGCCGAAATCCCCAATTCCTCAAAAGTTCTCTTAAACCCTCTTGCCCGTTCGCGAATTAGCTCTACATCATAAACATATAATGGTGTGCCAAATTGTTCGATCAATTCGATCGTGTCCACTCCGCCAATCTCCAGATGTCCACGTTCATTGACACCACTGGTTCCGTACAAATGCATGATAGCCTCACCTTCCTGACTTAAAACTAAAGATTAATAAGAAATGAGGCAGCCTCAAATAAAGAAACCCTGCTGTAAAAGGTTCTCTATATGAACAAGCCTCATCCTAATCGATTATCCCATGTAAATATTGTCCTCTATGACTGCTTAGTAGTTCGAAGGGAAAGACAGATTGGTTTAAACTCCAAAGAGTCATAGTAGCTTTATCTCTTTGTGAATCCTAACTTTACCGCTTTATCCGAATAAAATTAAATTACCACAACTTTTCGACAACATCAACCTTTAGATTTTCTTGGCTGCCTATATAAATCCTGGGGATGTACAATACTCGGACGTTCTATAGAACCTGGATAAGGTCTTCTAAATATTATATGTGACAAGGCTTTCGGCTGAAACGGTAGAAGCGGCCATAAATAAGGTGTATTTAACGTTTTTATGCTAGTAAGCATAATAATGTAGAGCGTGATGCCTATGACTAGGCCAGGCACTTTAAATATAGCGACCAAAACTAGCAGTGCCAAACGGGAAATTTTATTCGCAACCCCTAGTTCTAAACTCGGAGTGACAAATGTACCGATTGTAGCCACTGAAGCGTAGAGAACCACTTCAGGAACAAAGAGGCCAACATCTATCGCTATTTGCCCTATCAAAACTGCCGCAACCAAGCCCATCGCCGTTGAAAGCGGGGTCGGAGTATGAACGGCTGCCATCCTTAGAAATTCTATCCCAATATCGGATATGAAGATTTGGACCACTATGGGTATATGCGTTTTTTCATTCGGCCCGATATACTCGAACTTTTCCGGCAGGAGGGAAGGCTCTAAACAAAACAATAACCAAATCGGCAGCAAGAATAACGAAACAAAGATCCCGAGAAACCGGACCCAGCGCACCAAGGTCCCAACAGCAGGTGCCTGCCGATACTCCTCAGCGTGTTGCATGTGATGGAAAAGAGTGGACGGAGTAATGATGACACTCGGTGAAGTATCCACATAAATAAGGACATGCCCCTCAAGCAAATGCGTTGCCGCCACATCAGCCCGTTCCGTGTATCTGACAAGCGGGTATGGATTATACTTTTGATTGACGATGAACTCTTCGATCGTTTTATCAGACATCGTTATGCCATCAACCTCAATATTATTCAATTCCTTACGAACGATTTCTATTAAATCGGGATCGGCAATATCTTTAATGTAGCCGATGGATATATCCGATTTCGATCGTTCCCCTACATGCAGCATTTCGAAACGTAATCTTTCATCCCGGATTCTCCGTCTGGTTATCGCTGTGTTAATGATGATATTCTCGACAAAACCATCCCTTGATCCACGGACGACTTTTTCCGTATCGGGTTCTACTGGCTGTCTCCCAGGATAACTCCTGACATCCACAACCAATCCTATTGGTTTACCATCAACAACAACGACGATTAAACCGGATAATACCTGATCAACAAGCTCATCCATCGTCTTTATTTCCTGAACGGATTGGTGTACGAGTAAGTCTTTGACTACATCAAAAACTTTAGTAGACACGATATCGGCATTTTTGTTATGAATAAGAGAATCGAGGATATCAATGATGTACTCTGTATCCGTCAGCCCGTTTATATAGTAAATATGCACATCTTTTCTTAAGACCTTTATCTTTCTTACTCCTAAGTCGAAGCTGACGCCTAGACCCACTTTCTCTTCCATGTATGCGTCAACTTCCGCTACCCTACTCGGAATCGGCATCATGTTTTCAGGTTTTTCTGAAGTCATCATGACCACTCCTTTCCAATATGATTTCCACCGCTAGCTTCGTTATCGGTGCTCCTCTTTTAAAATCGTCCTGATGGGACATTTTTCCGATATCCCCTATCCCAACTACTATGGGAACATGTAATTGATCGATGCAATAAACCGTATCTCCTGTTATCTTGCCCAGTTCAAATTCCTCGGCGCCGTATTTATCAACCCCGTTCGGTGTCAAATTACCATCACGGTCAATACAGATATCCACCTTGGTCCATTCTTCCCTTCTAGTCTTTGAAGCGACCGCTATCACGCCAAGGACATCAATATCAGGATGTCCGGCAACTACCTTCATTGCCTGTTCGCCTGATCCTTCTCCTATAAAACCGCTATCATCAAACATGACCAATACAGGATCATACTTCGCCTTTTTTATTAATTCAACTAACTCCAAGCCCGTATATCGTGATGGATTACCTTGGGACATGGAGATACATCTTCCCCCTATTTCCTTGGCTACATGCTCGACAGCCCGTTTCGCATACTCATCTCCATCCGTAATCAATATCACTTTTCGTTTGGTCACCATCTTGGGCCTACCTTTCATCATCAGGAATAGTTACCTCATACACTTATAAATCGACAAAATAAATCCATTGGAATAATGATCCGGCTATTTTTCCCAATACGAGTGCCATTAACAGATATATGATCTTCTCTTGAATTCCGATTCGTTTTGAAAGAACCGGAAATACATTCAGGACTTCAGTTAAGGCTGCCGCAAGCATCCCATTAAATATCCCGTCAGCCAAACCGATCGGAATTAATAAAAAATGCGGGAGGGAAAGTTCCGTTTCCTGTAATCCTAACCATGTTCCTGCGACAACTCCGGCAATGATGGCTCCTTCGTAGTAATGTATCATTTTCATTGTTTTTGTCAGCTGAGTCAGTCTTGGAATCACCCCAAGTACAGTTAAAAACGCTACAAAACCGGCACCTGTCGCAAAACCCCCAGCTAAACCGACAAAGATTCCGAAGATGATTTTACCGGTCATCAAGGTGGCGCACGTTTTCCTTATTTTCATTCATGATTACATAACGGTCCAAATCCTGCTGATAGTTGAACATTTCAACCTCGAGCGGACTAGGTTCCTCATTGAAGCGTTTTTTAAAGAAGTGATTAAAAAATAGAATCATGCCCATACCAAGGCCGAAGCTATATGGGATTTGAATCAATAACGGCTTATCATCCACTTTTCCCGTTATTATAGTAAAGATTTTTTGATGCACTTCCCCCATGCTGACATCCACATGAAAATTCATTATCGTCATTCCGCCGCCGACAAATAATAAAAACCAAACTAAGGCGAATGTCAGGTATGACATTTTCTTTTTCGAGAGGATGATTTCGATGATCGTTTGAGATGGCCCGAATGTCTCCACTTCAATAGTCGAATCCACCTTGCGGATGGCCATGATAACTTGAGCCAAATCAATGACAATAATATTCCTATCTTCCTTCTTGACCGTTAATAATATGATTTCTTCAATTAAGGTGATCACTTCTTCAGGTCCGATTATCCTTGCAATATCTTTTATCCTCACCGTTTGATTTCCCTTTACTTGTACACGGTTCCTCATCCTGATATATACAACTGCCACTATCATCACATCCCGACCTTTTATTTCCTTATGCTAGTAGTATGGATTGGAAGCAGTTTGAAAATGCAGGAAGTGAACCATGTCCATATATTACTAATTTGAAAACAAAAAAAGACATGCTGCAATGACAGCATGTCTTTTTGATTTAGATTCATACTTTAATGAGTGGGGAAGAAAATCAGCTGAACCAAAAATATCAATCCAAAAATATAAATGAGCGGATGTACGGATTTTCCTTTTCCACTAAATACCTTCATAAGGGGATAAGTAATGAACCCGATTGCAATGCCTGTAGATATACTTGAAGTAAGCGGCATCGTTAAAATGATCGCAAATGCAGGAAATGCCTCATCGAAAATTTTCCAATTGACTTTTGCCAGCCCTTCCATCATGAAACATCCCACGATGATCAAAACAGGAGCTGTGATTGCTTGAACTGAAGAAATTGCCGATATCAATGGAGAAAAGAAAATCGATGCAGCAAACAAGATTGCCACGACTGTAGAGGTTAATCCCGTACGTCCGCCAGCAGCCACTCCCGTACTTGATTCAACATAGGCAGTCGAAGGGCTTGTACCAAACATCGAGCCGACCGTCGTCGCAATCGCATCACCTAAAAAGGCTTTCTTGGCACGGGGGATTTTCCCATCCTTCGTTAGTCCTGCCTGTTCCGTCACGCCAATCAAGGTTCCTGTCGTATCAAAAATCGTCACAAGTAAAAAGGCGAAAACAATTGAATATAAAGAATTCGTAAAGACCCCGGCAATATCGATATCAAAAAATACTGGTGTTGGAGGTACAGATAAGACCCCATCGAAGTTGAGCAAACCGATAAAGTAGCCAATGATTGCCGTAACGATCATACCAATGAAAATTGCCCCTTTAATATTACGGGCCATAAAAATCAAGGTAATGAATAAGCCTGCTAATGCTAAAACGGTTCCAGGCTGATGCAAATCCCCAAGCGTCACCATAGTTGATTCATTAGGAACTACGATTCCTGCATTTTTTAATCCGATAAACGCAATGAATAAACCAATTCCTGATGTGATGCCATATTTTAATGAATTAGGAATCGCATCAATTATCATTTTACGCAAGCTTGTCACGCTAATTAGCAGAAATAGCAAACCAGCAATGAAAACCGTACCGAATACGGTCTGGTATGAAAGACCCTGAGCACCCACTACGCTGGCAAAATACGCATTCAAACCCATCCCTGGTGCTATCGCAATCGGGTATTTTGCAACGAGTCCCATGATAAGGGTACCGATCACCGCTGATATGACCGTTGCCATGAAAACTTGCTCAAATGGTATTCCGATTGAAGACAATAAAGCCGGATTCACGATTAGGATATAAACCATAGTTAAAAATGTCGTAACACCCGCCATGACTTCTGTACGGACATCCGTCCCATTTTCTTTCAGGGAGAAAAACTTTTCCATAAACATATTTTAGACCTCCAGATCTAAAGGAAACACCGACAACCGTTTGCACGAAAAGACAAGGTGTCCTAATATTGTACTGCATCAACGTTTTTCCTAATCAATATTGATTAAAAGAAAGCTAAAAAAACGAATGAAAAACGCGACCTTTACTATAATATTCGTTTTTAATCCTAAATTCAACTAAAAAATTCGACCCCGCTCATATTTTCATTCTACTTAATAAGAACCACTTTTACTTTTTCCTAAAATCAATCATTTATTTTCAAGCTCAATGAAAAACCACATGAATCATTGATTCATGTGGTTTTTCATTTGCTGAAGAATCTTCTTTTCCAGCCTTGACACCTGGACTTGGGAGATGCCAAGCCTTGCCGCCACTTCCGATTGCGTCTGATCTTTATAATATCTCAGGAAAACAATCAGCCTTTCACGTTCATTCAATTCTTGTATGGCTTCTTTCAAAGCAATTTGATCGAACCAGGAGGTTTCATTATTGTCGGCAATCTGGTCAAGAAGAGTAATCGGATCTCCATCATTTTCGTAAACCGTTTCATGGATGGATGAAGGGCTCCTGCTAGCTTCTTGGGCCATGATGATTTCCTCTGGCGACAGCTCTAGATGTTCCGCCAATTCATTGACAGTCGGAACTCGGCCATACGTCTTTGAAAGCTCCTCTTTGGCCCTGCGAATTTTATTCGCCATTTCCTTTAATGACCGGCTTACTTTAACCGTTCCGTCATCACGGATAAAACGTTGGATTTCACCAATGATCATAGGCACAGCATACGTTGAGAATTTCACTTCAAACGATAAGTCAAATTTATCCACGGACTTTAACAGACCAATACAGCCTATTTGATAAAGGTCATCCGGTTCGTAACCTCGATTGAGGAATCTTTGCACTACTGACCATACAAGCCTCAGATTGCTGTTGACAATCAGATTTCTCGCATCTTGGTCACCGCTCTGGCTGCGTTGGATTAAATTCCGCAATTCCTCATCTTTTAAATGGGGCTGGCCTTTCTTGCCCTTCTCGTTTTTAACCTCCACATCCATATGCAAGTCTCCCTTAATTGCACAAAGCTCTGCTTGTAGTTAAGTGCTTTTTTAATCGAATGATCGTGCCTTCGCCCTTATGGGAAATTATATTGATTTCATCCATGAAGTTTTCCATGATGGTGAATCCCATTCCGGAACGTTCAAGTTCGGGTTTTGTCGTAAATAACGGCTGTTTAGCCTCCTCGACGTCTTCAATGCCCAGTCCCTCATCCCGGATGGTCAATTCCACAGTATCGCCTTCGATGATCACTGAAATGTATACCCAACCTTCCGGGTCACTCTCATACCCATGGATAATCGAATTCGTAACGGCTTCTGACACGACAGTCTTGATCTCTGTCAATTCATCCATCGTCGGGTCCAATTGGGCAATGAAAGCCGCAACAGTTACCCTGGCAAAAGATTCATTTTGGCTAAGTGCAGAAAATTTCGTTTCCATTTTATTTTTCATTTTAGGCAACCCCCAGTCTTTGCAAAGCGTTTTTTTCGGATAGTTCCATTTTAACAATTTTAAACAACCCTGACATCTCAAATAACCGCTTTACTGCCGGAGAAATTGCACATACCACCATTTCACCTTGCTTTTTATTCACCTGCTTATAGCGCCCTAAAATAACTCCAAGCCCTGAACTGTCCATAAAATCCAACTCTTCCATGTTTAGGATGATATGTTTGATATTATGCTTTTGAATGGCTGCCTCTGCCTGGTTTTTCAATTTTTCTGCTGTATGATGATCTAAATCACCTTTGAGACGAATGCACAATACGCGATTTTTCGCCTCCATATTAATCGTAAGACTCATTATATACAGCCTCCTTCACTGTCTTATAAAGAGTCAAATTCTCTTTTTCACCTGCCGATTCCTCCTTACTAGCAAAACTAGTGGAGTTTCGCCTAAATTAGTACGATTAACAGGTATTGCGACAATTTATTCTATTTCGCTTGGGTAAACATGCCGAAAGCCCGTTTATACAATTGCCACCAGCTGGCATTTTCAACAGTTTCCTTCGCAACAATCGGAGATTCGACATACACCTTGCCGTTTTTCTTCAATTCAAGCGTACCAATTTCATCACCTTTTTTAATAGGGGCATCCAAATCTTTATCAAGCGTGATTTTTTTTGTAAAGTCCTTTGCCGTTCCATTTTTGGCTGTCAAAACTGAAATAGGTTCACTTGTCACACCCACCACCGATTTCTTGTCGCCTTTACTTACCTTTGCTTCACCTAACACCTCGCCGCGTTTATAAATCGGGTATGTGATATATTGTGAAAATGCATAATCTAACATCTTTGTGACCTGAGCATTTCGTTCCTTAGGAGAAACGGCTCCGAAAACGACGGCAATGACACGCATATTCCCTTTTTTTGCGGTCGCTGTCAAACAATACTTCGCTTCATTTGTGAATCCTGTCTTCAGTCCATCGACCCCAGGGTAAAATTTCACTAATCTGTTCGTGTTGACTAGCCAGAATTTCTTTTCGGTATTTTCACGGAGATAATCTTCATATGTACCCGTGAACCTTGTAATCGTATCGTATTTCAATAATTCCTTCGCCATGATCGACATATCATGTGCCGAACTGTAATGATCTTTAACAGGAAGGCCTGTTGCGTTTTGGAACTTTGTATTTTTCAACCCGAGGTCTTTCGCCTTTTTGTTCATTTTCCTAACAAACTCTTCTTCCGATCCAGCTAGACGTTCTGCCATCGCCACCGATGCATCATTCGCCGAACCAATCGAGATGCCCTTGAGCATTTGTTCTGTGGTCATTTCTTCACCTGGCTCGAGGAAGATTTGGGAACCGCCCATTGATGCTGCATACTCACTAGTCCTGATTTTCTCCTTCATGCTAAGTTCGCCTTTATCGATCGCTTCCATGATCAGCAGCATTGTCATGATTTTCGTCATGCTTGCCGGCGAAAGACGAACGTCTGCATTTTTATCATAGAGAACAGTACCTGTATCCCGTTCAATCAAAATAGCCGATTTAGCATTTGCCGCCAATTCGACTCCTTTTTCCTCAGCTGCTTTTGTATGTGGGACGCTAAAACCCATTGCTACCAATACGGTTAAAAATAGAGAAAGAATCCGCTTCATCTCCATACCCTCCAATCTTTATAGGATTTATTTTTTCCATTAAACCCATTTTTATACAAATAAAGATGAATTTTGAACATATACTGGATATAGGGTAACAAAGTGAACCAAATTAAAAGAGGATGCGCATGGGCATCCTCTTTTAAACATTCAATGAAATAAACGTAAAAAGGCCACGCAAAAGCGCGGCCTTTTTTGGAAAATATTTATTCCATGATCTCTTTATAGATCAATGTAGGTTTTTCTACTTTCTCTTTTGAAATCGCAATGCTTTCATACAATTTTTCTTTTACCTTTGAAACATCTTCAAAGTTGCTGTAAATCGTCACAAGGGATTCACCTTTTGCCACGGTTTCCCCTATTTTTTTACGAAGTACCAGTCCGACTGCCAAATCAATCTCTGATTCCTTAGTCGCCCGCCCGGCACCTAACAGCATGGCTGCCGTTCCTACTTCATCAGCGATGATCTCCGATACATATCCGTCCTCTTTCGCTTCCAGCTCGAAAGTATGGGCAGCCTGCGGCAGTTTTTCCGGCTGATCCACAACCGAACCATCGCCTCCCTGCGCTTCTAGGAAAACCTTGAATGAGTTAAGTGCAGAACCATCCTTAATCGCATTTTCCAGCAAGGTTCTTGCTTCCTTCAGAGAACTTGCCTTTTTGGCAAGGTATACCATATGGCTTCCTAGTGTTAAAGAAAGTTCCGTTAAATCTTCCGGTCCTTCTCCTTTAAGTGTATCGATGGCTTCCTTCACTTCTAAAGCATTTCCGATTGCGTAACCCAACGGTTGGCTCATATCGGAAATGACAGCCATCGTATTTCGCCCTACATTGTTTCCGATGCTAACCATTGCATGCGCCAACTCTTCGGAATCTTCAAGCGTTTTCATGAAAGCGCCCGCTCCCGTTTTAACATCAAGTACGATTGCATCAGCACCAGCTGCGATTTTCTTACTCATGATCGAGCCAGCAATCAAACCGATACTGTTAACGGTAGCCGTAACATCACGCAATGCATATAGCTTTTTGTCGGCTGGAGTCAGGTTACCACTTTGTCCAATGACAGCTATCTTATTTTTATTAACAAGTCGTATGAACTCGTCGTTTTCTATTTCGACATGAAATCCCTTTACAGACTCCAACTTATCGATCGTTCCGCCTGTATGGCCAAGACCGCGTCCTGACATCTTTGCCACTGGAACACCTACAGCAGCAACCAATGGCCCAAGCACTAATGTTGTCGTATCACCAACACCGCCTGTTGAATGTTTATCGACCTTAATTCCTTCAATCATCGATAAATCAATTTGATCTCCTGATTCGACCATTGCCATGGTTAAATCAGCACGTTCCTGCTCATTCATGCCTTTGAAGTAAACAGCCATTGACCAAGCGCTCATTTGGTAATCCGGAATCGATCCGTCGGTAAACCCTTTGATGATGAACTGTATTTCTTCTGTAGTAAGAGCCTTTCCATCACGCTTTTTCTCGATTAAATCTACCATTCTCATATTAGAATCCCCACTTTTTTAAGGACACCGCTTCTCTTTAGGTGTACTTGTATTTTTTGGTCCGTTTTATATGTCTTTAACGATGTGCTTAACAAATTCCAGAAAGCTGCTTTTCACTTTTTCCGTCGTTTCAATTACCTCTTCATGCGACAAAGGCTGATCCAGAATGCCTGCGGCCATATTGGTAAGGCATGAGATTCCGAGCACTTTCATATCGCTATGCCTTGCTACGATAACTTCCGGAACTGTCGACATACCAACTGCATCCCCGCCAAGGATCCGTGCCATTTTCACTTCTGCAGGTGTCTCATAGGTCGGTCCTGTATTCCCGATATAGACACCTTCTTTAATATCCAATCCTAGTGAAGCTGCTATTTTTTTCGCTTGTGACCGAAGGTCTTTATTATAAGCTTCCGACATATCAGGGAATCTAGGACCGAAACGCTCTTCATTAGGACCAATCAATGGGTTTGCCCCCATTAAATTAATATGATCCGTAATGAGCATCAAGTCACCTGGTTCATAGCTTTCATTAACGCTTCCGGCAGCATTCGTTACAATTAACTGCTTAACACCAAGAAGTTTCATTACACGTACAGGAAAAGTGACCTTCTCCATGGAGTAACCCTCATAAAAGTGGAAACGCCCTTGCATGGCTACAACTTTTTTGCCACTTAATTGTCCAATGACAAGCTGTCCAGCGTGTCCTTCAACAGTCGATACCGGGAATTCCGGGATTTCGTGGTATGGAATCGTAATGGGATTTTCAATTTCATCTGCCAATACTCCAAGTCCGGAACCAAGAATCAGGCCTATCTCCGGAGAGCCTTCAATTTTACTTTTTATGAATGACGCAGCAGTTTCTATTTTATTAAACATCTATTTAATCTCCCCTAAATTTAGATCGCCCAATATATTTTTCCCGTAGGCAGGCATTTTCACATCAAAGTTAGCAGCGACCGTCGCCCCGATATCAGCAAATGTATCTCTTATCGGGAGTTCGGCACCTTCTGTAAATCGTTTGGAATAGACTAATAAAGGTACATATTCACGTGTATGATCGGTTCCTTCATGGACCGGATCATTCCCGTGATCGGCAGTGATGATCAATAAATCATCCTCTTTCAGTTTATCAAGGACTTCCGGCATCCTAGCATCGAATTCTTCCAATGCCTTTCCGTATCCCTCTGGATCGCGGCGGTGACCGTATAAAGCATCGAAGTCGACTAGATTAAGGAAACTTAACCCTTTAAAATCCTGTTCTACCGTTTGGATTAATTTATCCATTCCATCCATATTGGATACGGTCCTTAATGATTCAGTGACGCCTTCCCCATCAAAGATATCCGAGATCTTCCCGATTGCGAGCACGTCATATCCAGAATCTTTCAATTCATCCATTACTGTCCGATTGAAAGGCTTCAATGCATAATCATGACGATTAGGCGTTCTTTTGAAGTTTCCTGGTTCACCTGTGAAAGGTCTGGCAATCACGCGTCCAACCTTGAACTCATCAGCCATTGTCACTTCACGGGCAATTTCACAAATCTTGTACAATTCGTCTATCGGGACGATGTCTTCATGTGCAGCAATCTGTAATACGGAATCTGCTGATGTATATACGATCAGCGCACCCGTTTTCATATGTTCCTCGCCGAGCCTCTCAATGATTTCCGTGCCGCTTGCAGGGACGTTCCCAATAATTCCCCGACCCATCTTCGCCTCGAGTTCATTGACTAATAATTCCGGGAAACCATCCGGAAATACACGGAATGGAGTTGATATGTTCAAACCCATGATTTCCCAATGTCCAGTCATCGTATCTTTTCCTGTAGAGGCTTCCTTCATTTTCGTATAGTATGCGAGAGGTTGCTGAGCTTTTTCAATCCCCTTGATTTCACGGATATTGCCTAAACCCAATTTTGCGAGAGTCGGCATGTTCAATCCATTCATTCTTTCTGCGATATGGCCGAGTGTATCCGCCCCTTTATCACCGAATAAATCTGCATCAGGTGCTTCACCAATTCCAACTGAATCCATAACTATTACAAATATTCGATTAAATGCTGAATTCCCTTTCATAAGTCATTCCTCCTAAAATAGTAAATCACTTTTTATACTCTCTATAATACCCTTATTCTGCTCATTTACTCTTCATTTTAAATGAAACTGCGAGAACGTCAGAAGTCTGACCTCTCTACATTGTAAACGATTACCATGATGGAGACAAATAATATATTTCGGAATAAACAAACTGACACTAGAGCATGCTTTAGAATCATCAGTAGCCTTACTGAAATAAAAAGGCTGCTCCTTCAACCGCTTCGCAGTTAAATTCACAACCTTTCTATCATTCTACTATTCTTTTAAGCGCGCGGATGGAATTTTGAATATACATCCTTGATCCGTACGTTCGTAATATGTGTATAAATTTGAGTTGTCGAAATATCCGCATGACCAAGCATTTCTTGGACGGCACGTAAATCAGCCCCGTTCATCAATAGATGTGTCGCGAAAGAATGTCTTAGTGTATGCGGTGTAATTTCTTTTTCAATTTGTGCCGATTTTACAAGTTTTTTTAGAATTTTCCAAAATCCCTGCCTTGTCAGCCTGTTTCCATGATGATTCAAAAAAAGTGAATCTGTCCTGTGCTTAGGGCTGGCCATTTTTCCCCGGGAACTTTCCATATAATGTTCAATCGCACCCAATGCAGTTTGGCCAATCGGAATGATTCTCTCTTTATTTCCTTTCCCTACACAACGGACAAAACCCATGGATGCATGGACATCACTTACATCCATGGATATCAACTCACTGACACGCATACCCGTCGCATACATCAGTTCTAGCATCGCCTTATCGCGTAAGCCGAATTCATCCATTTTCTTTGGGGCTTCCAATAGTGCTTCAACCTCTTCCATGCTTAATACCTTTGGAAGACTTCGTTCTGGTTTTGGCGTTTCTATATGTATGGACGGATCCTGATCGGTTACTTTTTCCCTTAGAAGAAATTGATGAAAAGACCGAATGGAGGCTATATGACGCGCCACCGTCTTCGATGATTTCCCTTGATCCTTCAAATGCACGAGAAAATGCAGGATGTTGACCCGCCGTGAATCATTCCAATTTTCGATGGCTTCAGCTTCTTTCAGAAAGCTCCAATATGATCTTAAGTCACGCTCATACGAAACGAGCGTATTCTTGGCAAGCCCTTTTTCAATGGTTAAAAAATGAATGAAATCCCTAATTTGATTCTCCATATTCATTACTCCCCGTTTAAATAAAACAACATTAAGCGTTCAAGCCATGCATCATCACCCGTATCTACTGCCTTCGATACTTTTACAGCCATGCCTTTCGGTTCATCATAACGATGATAATCTTGATATTCCTGATTTAACCATACCATTCCTATATAAAAAAGAACAGTGAAGCTAACAAAGAGAATCATCACTTTAGCCGTATGCAAAACAAGCGATAATGATGTTTTCATCATCTTTCCCCTCCCATTCGATCCTTTGTATCAATCTATGCCCAACAGGACAAGTTTTATACGTGTTTCGGAAAGGAGAAAACAAAAACAACTCTTACTTGAGAAAATAGGTTTTAAAAATGCAGAAAACCTTCTCCATTAAATGGAAAAGGTCCGACTTCATTCACCTTTATTTTCTTCTTTGTCATGACATCGATGACAAATGCCATGAAAGGTTAATCTATGGTCTTTTATCTTGAAGTTCCAGTCGCGTTCCACAATGTCTTCTACGTCTTCAAGTAGGTCTTCCTGAATCTCATCTACCGCACCACATTCCACACAAACAAGATGATGATGGAAATGCGCAGCTCCTTCTTGTCTTAAATCATAACGGGAAACCCCGTCTCCAAAGTTAATTTTATCTACTATCTTCAATTCAGTCAGCAACTCTAGTGTACGGTAAACTGTTGCCAATCCAATTTCCGGCGACTTTTCTTTGACAAGGAGGTAAACGTCTTCTGCGCTTAAATGATCCTCTTCATGCTCAAGTAAAACGCGGACGGTCGCTTCTCGCTGAGGCGTTAATTTGTAGCTGGACGAGTGTAACTGCTTTTTTATCCTATCAATTCTGTTTTCTATTTCCATACCTAATATTCCCTCCCGCGCCGCTATCCTATCCATTATATCAAAAGAGGG
Source organism: Peribacillus sp. N1 (assembly GCF_054600815.1). Lineage (NCBI taxonomy): Bacteria > Bacillati > Bacillota > Bacilli > Caryophanales > Bacillaceae > Peribacillus > Peribacillus sp. N1. Next base: position 1,627,481 of record NZ_BAAHZO010000001.1, read on the forward strand.
AAAACTGTCAAAATAGATTTCTTGTTAATGATAAAAAAATTTGCGGGAACGGCAAATTTCAATCAATGACCCAATAAACTTACGACATTTTTCATTAAAGAAGGGGATAGGTACGCTTCAAATGCAGCAGCTGTAATCAAAAATATTCCCGACAAGATCAATGAGAAAATATACCGTGAAATTATCGGCTTCAGCGGTTCACGAACCTGCTTTAGGAAAATCCGGCTGATCATTTTCATTGATAGCGAGACGGCAAGCACGGTTATCACGATGAATATCGGGACGATGAATATGTTTTGGGGCAAAATAGCGACAAACGATAATAAAAAACCGCTCCATCCCATTTGATTGACTAAAAAGCCGACTGTGAATCCAACAACCATCCCTTTTATAAATAACAAAACCAGGATGACTGGCAAACCGATGACCGATATTCCGAGAATCCAGATGACCCCGATATATTTTATATTATGCATAATACTTTGGCTGAACATATCATGCGAAGAGGCAAATTCACCTTTGGATACTTGTCCGAAAAATTGCGATAAATAATAGAACAAGTCTTCCTTTTGGGTAAAGCTCAAACTATTCACCAATATTGCCCCAAAAATGACACCCATCAAAAAAAGCACAGTGATAAAGACATATAATGAGGAATGTTCGTTAATATGTTTCATTACGGCATTTTGTACGACAGATTTTTTTTTCATCTTTCATCCTCCCAACTCCGCTTACTAGAATCTATGTTTTCACTCTCTCATTTATGCTAAGAAAACTTTCTCCCTCAGCCGAACACATTGAGCTCAATTCATGTTATAATTTTCCATACTAACGATATGGAGGCAGGATATGAAAGCTATATTAATGGATTTCCCCGAAAAAATCGAAACCCCACGATTATATCTAAGGCCCTGTCAGCCTGGCGATGGCCTGGACGTTCACGAGGCCATTGTCCATTCCAAACCTGAATTGAAACAATGGCTGCCGTTTGCCCATCAAGATGTTTCTTTGGAAACTTCTGAACAGAATGTCCTTAAGTCCTTTTCGGATTTCATTTTAAAAGAGGATATCAGACTCCATATTTATAGGAAAGAAGACGATCAATTCATCGGCTCCACCGGTCTGCACCGAATTAACTGGGATATCCCCAAATTCGAAATTGGCTATTGGATTGATACGAGATACAGTAAACAAGGCTACATAACGGAGGCGGTAGAAAAGTTAACCAAATTCGCCTTTTACCATTATGGAGCAAAGCGGGTCGAGATCCGCTGTGATCCTAATAATATCGCCAGCAAACGGATTCCCGAAAAGCTGGGGTATACCCTTGAAGGAATTTTGCGTAATGACTTTCTTAGTGCAGATGGCAAGGAAGTGCGGGACACCTCCATTTATGCAAAAACAACTAACTAAAAAAGCCCTGACAGATCTCCATCTGTCAGGACTTTTTTCAGGTTAATTCCTTTTTGACCTTTCCGTACTTTCCTCCGCCCCCCACTTCAAAAGATAGCGTCCCTTTTCTGGCAGAATCGATATAGCCCGCCAATTTTTCAGGAACGATTTCCTTGAGCTGTTCAAGCGTAACTTCATGTAGGATATTCATCTCTGTTCCAAATGCCACCAGCAGTTTTTCCATGGATTTAGGACCGAGTCCCGGAATGAAATCAAGTGGTACTTGGTGGATATACGGCGGCCTTTCCCTGCCATTTCTTCCGTCCGTCCCGGAAATGGAGAGCTCTTCAATCCTGGACGATACCCCTTTTATAATGGATTTATTACCGCATTCGGGACATTGTTCACTATCCCTCAATACCTGGTGTAAGCACCCTGAACATACAGTTTGATGATACTTTCCCAATAAGGGGTTCAATCCATAATTAACGGTCACCTTACGATTCCCTTTTTCTTTAAGGGCTTTTGCCAGCTCATTGAAACTTGGTTCCTCAAGCAGGACTTTTTGATATTCCCGAGCGATTTTCCCAAGCGAATGGGCATCGGAATTTGTTACGAATACATAGGAGTCCAGCTCCTCGATATCCTTGACCATTTCTGTATCAGAACTTAAACCAAGTTCGATGGCATCAATCAGCTCCGGATCGAATACTTCTGTAAGACTGGATCGCACCCCTTTTCCATATAAGCTTTTAAATGGGGTGAAAACATGTGCCGGGATAAACAGGCCGCCCAGTGATTTCACGATCTTTTGCAGTGTTCTTCCATCACAATAAATCCTTTGGGAGCTCAAGGTAATATTTTTAACATGTCCGCTCATCCATGAGGAGAATTCCCTTATCGCTTTTATAGTGGGAAAATAAGCGAGGACATGGATCGGTCCATTACAATTCTGATCATAAATTTCAATCTCCGAGCCTGGAATGATGGTTGTATTCTTGTATTGAAGTCCTCCTTCAATCTTCTCCGTGATTTCGCCGTCCAGCATCCCCACTTCGATTTCTTCGATAATTTCAGGAGAATGGCAATCGATTATCCCGATTAGATCAAGGCCCTTCCTTTCACTTGCCACTTGCAGCACATTGCTGAAGGTTAACGTTTTAGCACCTGTTATTTTCACGGCCCTTCCGCTTCTCGTTCTGCCTATATGGATATGCAGGTCAGCGTAAAACTCTTTCATTTACGATTTCATCGCCTTTTTCAACTGTAGATACTGAACTGCATATGCCGTTTTGGCATCTTTGATCTTCCCTTCATCCATATAAGTTTGGGCTTCCTCCAGCGTGAGTTCAATCATCTCGACGAATTCATCTTCATCCAGCGGGGCTGCATTTTCTTTCTTTTTCAAATTGTGGGCCACATATAGGTGGACCAATTCATCGGCGAAACCTGGCGATGTATAGAAGGATATGATGTGCTCCATTTTTTCACATTCATAACCTGTCTCCTCTTCCAGCTCCCGTTTAGCCGACAGAACCGGTTCTTCGCCTTTTTCCAGCTTTCCTGCAGGAATTTCCACCAAGCTTCTCTCCAGCGCTTTACGGTACTGTTCAACCATGATGATTTTATTTTCTGCCGTGAGAGCTATGATGGCAACCGCTCCCGGATGCTTGATTATTTCACGTTTACCCGTTTTCCCATCAGGAAGCTCTACATCATCCACTTGCAGGCTGATTACCTTTCCTGTGAAGATTTTTTCCGAAGACAGCGTTTTTTCTTCAAATTTTTTCATCCTGACCACTCCTCTGTTCTAATTGCAGCATGATTCCTCATACATTTTACCATAATAGAGATGGAGGGCGATTTAATGAAAGTTTACGTACTGGAAAAAAGCGTTACTTTATCCGGAAAGAGTTGGGAAATCCTTCAAAAACTAAAACAATTGCAAAATCAATATGTCTATATCAATGATTGGATAGCCGACATACACGATCAGGTGCCGCCCACTCCTTTAAAACGGATCAAGTGAATTCTTTGAGTGAAATGGATTTCTCCTTTACAATGAAATGTAAGGGAGTGGATAACATGAAAAAACGCAGACTAGGAAATTCAGACTTGCTAGTTTCTGAAATCGGGCTCGGATGCATGTCATTGGGGACTGTTGAAAATCAGGCATCCGAAATCATACAGGCCGCTTTAGATGAAGGAATCAATTATTTTGATACTGCTGACTTATATGATTTCGGCATGAATGAAGAAATCGTCGGAAAGAATTTAAAATCGGTCCGCGATAAGGTATACATAGCCACCAAGGTCGGAAACCGCTGGAATGAAAACAAAGATTCCTGGAGCTGGGATCCATCTGGCGAATATATTAAAACGGCAGTAAAAGATAGCTTAAAGAGATTGGGAACTGACTATATTGATCTTTATCAGTTACATGGCGGCACCATTTCAGACAATATCGGAGAAACGGTAGAAGCATTTGAAGATTTGAAAAAAGAAGGCTATATCCGATATTATGGAATTTCCTCGATTCGTCCGAATGTGATCAAGGAATTCACGGAAAAGTCTAAGCTTGATTCCGTGATGATGCAGTTTAATCTACTCGACCGCCGCCCAGAAGAGTGGATGTCCCTTTTGGCCAACAAACAGATCAGCATTATTGCCCGTGGCCCCCTTGCCAAAGGGCTGCTCAGTGAAAAAATGCTTGAAAAGGCAAATGAGGATGGATACCTTGACTATAGCTATCACGAACTTAAAGATTTGCTTCCGGAAATAAAGGACAAACTTTCCGATAGGAAGTTGAATGAAACGGCACTTCAATATGTATTGTCCCATCCAAGCGTCGCTACCGTTGTACCAGGAGCAAGCTCAGTACAGCAGCTCCGTGAGAACTGCCAGGCCGCTAACAGTCCTTCACTGTCCAAAACCGAGTTGGATATCTTAAAGCAGTTGACCAAAGCGAACAAATATGAAAGTCACCGGGATTAAAAAGAATGGAACTAAACTAAATGTTTCAAATAAATTAGGCTGCACTATCTCCGTTTAACAACGTGATAGGCAGCCTTTTTCCATTCCATCGTTTTTTTCGCCATACTCTCTTCTGTACAGCTTTCAAGTTTCCGATCATTCTAATTCCTTTCCAAACCCATTTAACGGTTTTAAACTTTTCATTGGACATCCCAAAATTAATATTGTACAATTCAGTTGTGCACAATTAAAAATAAAAAGATAAAGGGAGAAAAAATGATGACAAAAACATTATTTACAACGTCTGTAACAGTTGATGGTGGAAGAGAAGGAACGGCAATTTCTGCTGACGGCAACTTCACGGTTGATATTGCGATGCCTGGAACACCAAGGGCTAAACAGATGCCTGAAGCATCTAATCCAGAACAGCTTTTTGCAGCTGGATATGCTGCATGTTTTGATAGTGCTTTGCAATCAGTTGGTAAAATTGAACGCGTTCCCTTCGATTCCAAGGTCACCGCAAGCGTCAGCCTATTGATGGGTGAGATGCATCAGTACAGCTTGGCTGTAACTTTGGCTGTGAAGGGTTCCGGGGTCGATAAGGCGACATTCGAAACCCTTGTTCATAAAGCACATCAAATGTGTCCTTATTCAAAAGCAATCAACGGCAATGTGGACGTCGCCTTTGAAATAGATGTAGATTAAATCCGACAAAAAGACGCTTGGGGAACCCCAAGCGTCTTTTCTTTGCTAAAATTGCTGTAAAGTTTTCAATAGTTGGAGCAGTGAAGCTTTTAAATCCTCAACCACCTTCTTATCATCACCCGACATAGCTGAAATGCGATCGGGAATGAAGCAGGCCTCTTCCTGTAAACCAAGTCCCTTTTCCGTCAGCTTGATCATGACAGACCGTTCATCTTCAGTCGAACGTTCACGGACAATCAAGCCATTCTGCTCCATTCGTTTCAACATGGGAGTAAGCGTTCCTGAGTCGAGGGCAAGGAGCTCCCCAAGTTTTTTTACTGTAAGTGTATCCTGTTCCCATAATAGAAGCAGGACAAGATATTGAGGATATGTCACTTCAAGTTTATCAAGCAGCGGTTTATATTTCTTCGTCATTTCCCGCGAACTTGCATAAAGCAGGAAACATAATTGGTCTTCCAGTACTTTTTCTATTTTATTTTGCATCATATCACCAGCTAATAGTAGTCCATCCGATATGAAAGCATATCGAACTTATCTTTAATATAATCGTTATACTTTATAAAATAAAGGAATATCAGCAAGGAATGGTCTTCCTGAACAGAAAAAGGGAGCCAGCCCACTTAAAACTTAAACTGCTCCCTGTCCTTCATTTATAGTTCTTCCAGTTCAGATTGCTTTCACCCAATAGTTCTTCAAATGATTTATTCTTCTCCCGCCGCTTTCTTTCTTCGCGTTTCTTTTCTTCTTCCGCTGCCCTTTTTTCTTGTTCAGCCTCATTAAGTTCCTTTTGCTTTTGACGAAGCTGGGACATGATATCTTGATTGATCATATCACCAAGTTTCAATGAAGATGAATCTTTATCTTGGTTTTTGCTTTGAGTTTGATTACGCGGCTGTTTCTTTTTCATCCTTAAAACCTCCTGGCCCATTTATGAAATTATTATATCACGACTGCCGTTTTCCTCGTCATCGTTTTCAAACAGTGTTTTCCCATTTCCCACATGGTAAAATAAAGAAAATCAACCTAGGAGGACCTTTCATGAAGAAATGGTGGTTTACACTCGCCGGAATCCTATCGTATATCATCGGCGTCGGCATTTATTTTTCCAATCGGATCATGTACATGAAAAAGAAGGAAGATGATTTTATCCAGAATCGTGAAATCATGGCTAAGCGCCTGATCCGGGAGGATTTTGATAATCTGCCTAAAACGGAAATTTGGGTATCGTCACCATCCGGATATTCCTTGAAATGCTTGTTTATCGAACCGCATGACACCAATAAGTGGGTGATCATTTCTCATGGTGTGACGGAAAACAAAGTCAATTCGATTAAGTACATGAATATTTTTCTTAAGCTGGGCTTCAACGCAATCATTTATGACCACCGCCGGCATGGGGATTCCGGTGGCAAGACGAGCAGTTACGGACATTATGAAAAATTCGACCTGAAGGCCGTAATCGATGAATTGAAAAGACGTAAAGGTCCCGACCTTCATATTGGCATTCATGGTGAATCCATGGGGGCCGTAACCCTGCTTTTATATGCCGGAATGCTTGAAGATGGTGCTGATTTTTACGTTGCCGACTGTCCATTTTCAAATTTCGAGGATCAAATCAAACACCAGCTCAAGCATGAAGTCCCATTTCCTTCCTGGACCGTGTTTCCGCTTGGGCGTACGTTCATCAAACTCCGTGACGGATATTGGACCAACGAAGTGTCCCCAATCGATTATATAAAAAATATCCGAAACCCGGTGCTCTTCATCCATAGTGAAAATGACAGTTTCATTCCCGCTTCCATGACAGCGGAATTATATGCAGCAAAAGAGGGCCCAAAGCAGCTTTACATCGCTAAAAAAGGGGCCCACGCTCAATCTTATAATGAAAATCCAAAAGAATATGAAGATCAAATCGATCAGTTTCTAAAACTTGTCTGAGAAGAAAAAAGAGGGTATCCAAGATCCCCTCTTTGCTTTTTAGTCAGATTTTATTAAAATAACTCATCCTTGGATTCAAGATTTGATTCGGACTTTTTAATTGAAAGCTGTTCGCTTCCGGAACAAAGTCTATTTTCATGACTTCATCAAGAAAAATCTTTTTTGATTTCTCCACATATAGTGGAATCCCGTTTGTTTCCACTTTTTCGGTACCTTCTTCAGGTTCGTTGACCCACCATAGCGCGGTCACACCGCTTACCACGCAGCCACAGCCATCAGTATCATATTTCAACTGTAAATATCCTTCTTGTCCCTGTACCTTATCGGCCATTTTCTCAGCCGCTGTTTCCGTCCATTCAATATACATGATTGCACGCCTCCCGATGTTTCCCCCATTATAAACGATAAATACGCTTCTGTTAAAGAAACTGCCTTCCTTTGCAAGCTTCAGCCGACACGAAAATCACTTTCTTCATTGACCGTGCTAACAAATGCCGATTCTCATACTCCTCCGTGATACCTTTCATCACGATGCCGTTTTGAAAGGCTGTCCCTTGGGAACAGCCCTTCCGCTCATCATTCCATTATCCTTACATCCGCGATATCGGAAAGCCTGATATAGTGAGCCTGCTGAAACCGATCGACGATATGAAGCTTTTGGGTGAGCTCATTATAATAATGGATCCTGCCGATTAACAGCTGATACCGGTTGCCTTCATAATGAGCAATCGTGACATCCTTTCTTTCCTCCATCGCTTCCCTCATTACCGCATTCATTTCTTCCAGTTGCTGCTCATCCAGGATGCGTTTCGTTTCATAGCCATCCTCCACCACCCAATCCCGAAGCATCTTCACATGCTCCGGCAACATCATCGATGTCCATTTGATACGGCCGCGATCACGTATCATTCTTTTCCCTCCCTTCAAAGTCAACCTTACGCCTTATGACCACCAAGCAGCTTGCTTCGGTAAACGGCTGTACCTGCTTCTGTATACGAAACGGCACGCAATAACGATTTGGCTCCATATTTATGGCGGATTCGATCAACCGTGTAACTCAATTCCCGCTTCTTCCAGCGCGAAGCATCGAATAAAGTCAGCTGCATTTCGTTATCATCCACAATATTCGAGAGCCTGACCTCTATGCTCCGAACCGTTTTTTGCTTATAGTTCTCATGAAAAAGCTCCAGGCAAACTTTATATAGCTCCATCGTAATGTTGGTCGGTTCGCTAATTGAACGCGAACGTTGGAAACCTCCGCCGAACTCATCCTTGCTGTAACCAATGCTTAGGCTCACCGTCCTTCCTGCCTTGCGATGGGTGCGTGCCCTTCTTCCAACTTCTTCGCAAATTTCCAGCATGACCTGCTTTACCTCATGCTCCTCCTTATAATCCCGCAGCAGGATTTGACTTTTGCCGAAGCTTACCTGCCCTTCGATGATCGCTGCCCCCATATCGGATAAATCTATTCCCCAAGCATGGTGGTAAAGCTGATTGCCCATAATTCCAAACTTCGCTTCAAGTAATTCAAGATCATAATTGGCAAGCTGTCCAACCGTAAATATTCCCATTCCATGAAGGGTTTTTTCTACGCGCCTGCCGATCCCCCACATTTCACGAAGCGGGGAAATCGGCCAAAGTTTGCTTGGCACATCCTCATACTTCCATTCTGCAATCCCATTATGTTTGGCTTCCAAATCAAGGCAAAGTTTTGCCATAAGCATGTTCGGTCCAATTCCAATGGCACAGGGGAGCTGTAATTCCCGTTCGATTTCATCCTTTATCTTTTCAGCTATCATCCGGGCATCTCCCCATAAAGAAGCGGCACCATCGACTTTCACAAAACTTTCGTCCACACTATATACGTGAATCGCTTCTTTGGGCACATAACGGTTGAACAAGCGAGTGATTTCCGTCGAAACCCTTAAATAGGTCGCCATTTTAGGTTCAACGACGACAATCCTCGGATCATTCGGGATCTCAAACATCCGCGAACCTGTCTTGATGCCAAATTCCTTCTTCATCTTTGGAGAAGCCGCAAGCACAATGCTCCCTGTCCTCTTCAAATCACCAACCACCGCCAGATAACAATTAAGCGGGTCCAGACCAAGCATGACCGCTGAACAGCTTGCATAAAAACTTTTCATATCGATACACATAATTGATTGTTTCGGCATCGTCCCATAATCCATCACTTCTCACCCTAACAAGAATATACGTTCGCTTTTATTATATTCATAACTTTAACCGAATATACGTTCTTATTCAATGGAAGTTTTCATACAAATTTCTACTTTTTAATGTAATTTCCTTGAAAAATATAATAGATACTAAAAATGGTTAAAATACCATATTTAAACTTAATACCCAAATAGTTTTTTAAAAAAGAATCAATTCGTAGCTTGAATAATTTTCAATGGATCCTTATACTTAGTTTTTTTAATTTTTTTCACCCTTTTCAACAGTCTTTCGTCTATTTTAAATTTAGTCTTACTACTCATTTTTTGTAATAAAACTGTAACCAAAATTATGTCTAATTGTCATAATGGTATTGTAGGATAATATTGTTAAGAATATAGAGAGATAGATAGAGAGGAAATGAAAATTATGAAGAAATGGATCGCTTCAGCTGCTGTTGCTTCTGCCATGATGCTAACCCCGCTGCAAGCCTTTGCAAATATTGGAGATCAAACCCTCAGACCCGGAATGACACATAGTGATGTCAAACAACTACAACAACTTTTAAAAACCAAAGGTTATTTCACATATTCAGGTTCACTGACTACATATTACGGCACCTATTCTGTATCAGCAGTAAAAAAATTCCAAAAAGCTAAAGGGCTGACTGCCGACGGAATTGCGGGCCGTAACACATTTAATAAGCTTGGTGTTTATAAGGTCAATAATACAAGCTTGATCAGCTATGCAAAAACCTTAATAGGCAAACCCTACAAATGGGGCGGAACAACACCAACTGGATTTGACTGCTCAGGCTTCGTCTATTACGTATTCCAGAAATCACAAGGAATCACCTTACCGCGTACAACATCCTTGCTTTATTCCAATACAGGTTTAAAAGTATCTTCACCAGCTAAGGGTGACCTTGTATTCTTTGATACTTCTTCTGGAAGAACAGGGGTATCCCATGTTGGTATCTATATCGGAAATGGTCAATTCATCAGTGCTACTTCTTCTAAAGGAATAACCATCACGGATATGGATAATTCTTATTGGAAACCAAAATATTTAGGTGCGAAAACTTTATAAAATCCCATAAAACAACCGGACAGAATTCATAGTGATTCAGCCCGGTTGTTTTATTTTATATATAATATTTCATCCGTTAAATCCTCAACTGTCACCATGAATGAAGCGTCCAAGTTGGAACGGTTCATCATTTCGATATTATAAACATGCTCTGACGGTAAATGGACGACTTCGAGAACCATGAATCGCTGACTTTCCGCTTTACTGACATGATTGAGGGCAGCAGTGACCGCCCTTTGTTCGGCCAAGCTTTTTACATCCGTCAAAACAAGAATCAGTTCCGCTTCCGCTTTCCCAGGAAATGATTTCTTCACCCCGCCCCGGTGCCATGGTTTCACTTTCATCCCGATTTCCAGGTCGGAATAATCGAGAGCGTTACCATGTTGATCTTGAATGGATGTATCAGTGGTCACCTTATAATACGTCCTTTTAATCAAAATCCTTTTATCGTCAAGATCCGTAATGAAACCTTCTTCCCCCTTACCGACGGCATCATCCCTGTTCCAATCAGGGGATTGACAGCTACCCAGAATAAAGGCAACGAATATGGATATATAAAGGTTTACAATCCTCTTCATACAAATCCCTCCTACTAGAAATAGACGGATCCCCCATGAAATAGTTACCAATTCATATGAAAACTTCGGTTATTTCAAAAAAGGGGAATGTCATCGACATTCCCCTTTTGCCTATTATATTAGACCATCTTTCGCCTTGTCCGACATCGAAAGTTGCTTACTTTTTAAAAAATGCTTTTTTTCCTAATGTTTCGGTGATTTTTGGAAACATGTTATACCATTTCCCAGCAAAATTCATCCAGCCAGGGAGATTGATTTCCCTCTTATTGGTCAGCATCGCCGCTACGATTTTAGCAGCGACATCTCCAGGCTTAAGCATGAATTTTTCAACATTTTTTAAATATGTACCTGATTCATCGGCAATGTTAAAGAAATTCGTTTCTATGGGGCCAGGATTAACGGTGGTCACAAAAACATGATCTTCCATCAGCTCAAGCCGAAGTGCGTTTGAATAGCCAAGAACCGCGAACTTAGTCGATGAGTACAATGTTGATTTAGGAGTGGCGATTTTACCGGCCTGTGAAGCGATATTGATGATATGCCCCGATTTTCTCTGCTTCATATACGGAAGAACCTGCTTTGTGCAGGCCATCAATCCAATGACGTTGACAGCAAACATTGCTTTCGTTTCATTTAATTCCGTATCCTGCGCTTCTTTAAACGTGCCGAAACCGGCATTGTTGACCAACACATCCACTTCACCTATTTGCGCATGAATGTCATTAAATACATTTGCCACCTGATCAGTGTCTGCCACGTCAAGCTTATAGGCATATGCATCAATTCCATATCGGGTGATCAATTCATTCCTTAGCTGTAGTAATTTATCCATACTTCTGGCCAAGAGGACGAGACGCCCCCCCTGCTTTGCACTTTGAATGGCAACTTCCTTGCCAATCCCTCCGGAAGCTCCAGTAATAACAATGACTTTGCCTTGCAACTTATTCAAAAAAGTGAGCCTCCTTGCGAACATTAAGCGATTGAATACAGAATGACCCCTGATTGAATTTCTGTTTCGACTTCACCCAAGTCTTCTAAATAGTCCAGCTGACCGACCGTTTCCGAAAGTGTCAGGCCCACTTCCTGAAGGTATACTTTCGGAAACAACTGCTGACATACTTCAAAGACCGATAAAGGCTTATCTTGAAGCATGCTTTTCACCTGCATGGCACGGTTATGCTGCCGCTCGAATCTATAGTGAATCAAGTCGGCAACCGCATCTCCATCCACTTCAGATCCATGTCCGGAGTAAACGGTGGATATGGAAAAATCCAATAATTTCTGAAGTGATGCATTATACTGCAGTAACGGACGAGGCCTCATGCCCCCGGGAAGTAAAGGTGGTTCCATTAATGGATTAGGTGAAATCTTGGCAAGCAAATGATCGCCAACGATCATGACCCCGTCACTTTCGCGGTAAAAGGATAAATGGCTTTGCGCATGCCCTGGAGTCTCGATCACTTTCCAGCCTGGAAGACCAGGGAGCTCATCTCCCTCAGCCAAATATCCATTCAGCTTCCGTTCACTAAGGAAACTGATTTCGTCGCGATTGTGGATCAGTTTATTTTTCAGCTCTTCTGCCACTCCGAACTTTGCGGCATAATCAAGGAAAAAACGATTATGGATTTCTAGGAATTCATCACTGATGGTCAGCCAGCGCTGATTGTTTTTGTGTCCATAAACCGGGATCTCTTTTTCAAAGAAATCGAGTCCACCAGCATGATCAGGATGATGATGGGTTAAAATGATTTGTTCGATATCAGTCAGTTTCAGACCCAAATCCCCAAGCCCATTAGTCAAGGCTTCTTTTGATCGTTTTGTTTTCACTCCAGTATCGATTAGCGTTAAAGCATCCCCTTTAACTACATAAACATTCACATCACCCACTGCAAACGGCGTAGGCAAAGTAATTTTTGCAATATCTCCATTCCAATTCACCATAATCTTTTTCCACCTTAGAAAATTATATTTATATAAAACTTTTTATACACTAAACAGAATTCTAAGTATACTTATCATGTATAATTACCATTTTACATGTATTTTTAATTACTGTCATTATTTTCACATAATTCATGTCTATTTTTTCTCGTCCATGCATATATTATCATTGACAGAGTGCTAATTTATCCTTCATAATCACAAGTAATTAAAGACGGCATGGCTTTGATTAAGGCCAAGTAAATTATTGATGGCGTAAAGAGAGTGAAGCTCGGAATGTGCTGAAAGGCTTCATCGCCCCCTCATTATTGAACCTACCTTATGAGCCTTCAGGAAAACCTGACGTAATTCCCGCGTTAGAGGATTCAAGTGCAGCTTTTCTGTTTATTTATTATGGGAAAGTTGAACAAAGGTGGTACCACGGAAGCTAGACCTTTCGTCCTTTATTGGATGAGGGGTCTTTTTGTTTTTTTAAAAAAGGCCGAAAACTTTAAAAGAAAAAGGAGCGGGAAATATGAAGAAAATCGCATTTATCGGAGCTGGATCGATGGCAGAAGCAATCATTTCGGGGCTGGTGACCCAACAGGTAATTGAACCGGCAAATATTTTTGTAACAAATAAATCAAATGATGATCGGTTCGATTATTTAAAGAACCAATATGGTGTAACTGCCACAAGATCGCTGCAGCTATTAGTACAGGATGCCAACCTTGTCGTGCTGGCGGTGAAACCGAAAGATATTTTAGAAACAATGCAATCAATAAAAGAATATATTCGTGAAGAAATGCTGTTCATTTCCGTTGTTGCCGGGGTTCATACAACAAGCTTGGAAGGTATCGCCAACAAACGGTTCTCGATTGTCCGTGCCATGCCCAATACATCGGCAGCTGTAGGGAAATCAGCAACGGCCCTTGCGGCTAACTGTCATACGAAAGAAGCGCAATTACAAACGGCGATTACCCTTTTTGAAACGGTAGGTACAGTGGCAGTTGTCGAAGAAACCCAGCTAGATGCGGTAACAGGCTTATCTGGCAGCGGTCCGGCTTATATTTATTACTTGGTCGAGGCATTGGAAAAATCAGCAGAAAAAATAGGTCTCGATTCCGAGACCGCTAAGCAATTGATTCTCCAGACACTGATGGGTGCGGCCGATATGTTACAGAAATCACCTAAAACGCCTGCCGTACTAAGAAAGGAAGTAACTTCACCAGGCGGAACGACTGAAGCAGGTCTGAAAGCACTTCAAGCACATCAAGTGGAAGAAGCATTCATTGCCTGTGTACAAGAAGCGACTGAGCAATCGAAGCGGATGGGCAATCAAATAAGTAAAGAACTAGCCAAATATGTCGTTTCGCAGTAAGGCATGATGATGATCGGCTGTTGCAAGGCAACAGCCCTTTTTTTCTAAGGGGTAACCCTTCCGAAGTGTGCGTTACTTTATAATCAGCATATCATTTTCATCAAAACTCCAATCCTTCGAATACGCAACCTCCCAATAGTAACCATCGGGGTCTGAAAAATATCCGCTGTACCCTCCCCAAAAAACATCCTGAGGTGATTTCTCGATTGTTCCCCCGGCCTTTTCAGCTTTGTTGATCACATCATCCACTTCTTCAATTGATTTGGCATTATAAGCAAGCGTAAGTCCCGGGAAACCATTTTTCTTAGGCGGTTCTTTCTCATTGATGTCTTTTGCTAGCTCCTCTAAAGGATACAAAGCAAGTTTCGTTCCGGCATTATTAAAAAAAACGATTGCGGGTTCGTCCTCTTTAACCGTTGTATGAAATCCCAACCCGTCCCGGTAAAACCTTAATGATTCAGCAATATCCCTGACACCTAAAGTAATCCTGTTCATACTGGTCCTCCTTTTTCCATGTTTTAAGGGTAAATTCGACATCTGCATCACATTTCCCTTTTTAGCTTGATTACCATCATCCATGCCATCACAAATGCTTCTAAAAGTTCCTAACAACGCTACCATTTACAAAAAGCTGTCCACATGGAATTCCACCTTGGATTGCCCCTCATGCAAATTACGTAGGAATTTCACTTTCTTTGCCGAATGAATACATGTTTTGTCAACTGTAAAGGAATTTCCTTATACTTATCGAATTCAACAACCAAAAGGGGGAATCTCGATGAATACAAGTGCAGTTGCCCGGTTACTGAATGTTTCCCATAGTACGATTCAACGCTGGGTCACCCAATTGAACATGGAAGTAGAACGGAATCAGCTTGGCCACTACCAGTTTTCGGATGAAGACATTGGATTATTGAGAAAAATCCAAGATCAGCTGAACGAGGGCATCATTCTCCAAAAGGTCAGCATCTCAGAGAAGAAGCTTAGAAAAGCAACCATCCAGAAACACCCCGAACCGAATGATCAACTGCTTGAACGGGTCAACAGGCTTGAAAATGGCCTGAAAACAAAGGCGGACGATGTTGTATCCTATCAGCTTTTACAGCACAGAAGTGAAATGGAAGAAATGCACAAACTCGTTAAGAAGCTTGAAGCCCGTATCGAAGCGCTAGAAAAACCAATGGGTCAAAACTTTGATTATTTCCTCGCGGCTGAAGAAGCTGCTGCCACTAAAAAGACGAAGAAAAGGCCATTCATAAAAATGATTTTTGGAAACAGAAAGAACGATAGTTCATCATGGAGCACAGCCGACAGCGATTGACATCGTTTTTCAAGACTGCTCATGAACACCCACGATAGCCATTTTTCTTAAGCAAAACATTTCTTCAGTAACAGGACTTCAGTAATAGGACCTGACCTTATTAATTACCCCAAAATAAAAAGGCCCTGACCCAATATTAATCTATCTGGGTCGGGCCTTTTCATCATCTTAAATCAACACTGCACGGTCATTGAGCATTTTTTCGCCTTTAATGCGCTGGAATTCGTTAAGCAGTTTTTCGACGGTTAGCTTCTGCTTTTCAGCGCCTCTGGCTTCAAAAATGATCTGTCCCTTATCCATCATAATCAAGGAATTTCCAAGATCGATTGCCTGCTGCATATTATGAGTCACCATCAACGTCGTTAACTGGTTCTTTTCGACGATTTCCTTTGTCAGGTTTGTAACGAGCTCTGCCCGTGAAGGATCAAGTGCTGCTGTATGTTCGTCAAGTAGCAGGATTTTAGGGTCGGTGAAGGTCGCCATCAGCAATGATAGTGCCTGGCGCTCCCCTCCTGATAATAATCCCACTTTTGCAGTCATCCGATTTTCCAAACCTAAATGAAGGGTGCCCAAACACTCTTTAAAAAGTTCTTTCCGTTTTTTTGTCACCCCAAAGCCTAAACCTCTTTTATTGGTTCTGCCATAGGCAATCGCCATATTTTCTTCAATAGTCATATGTGGTGCAGTCCCCAGCATGGGATCCTGAAAAACACGGCCAATCATTTTGGCACGGGCATGTTCTTCAATGGCCGATACGTTTTCACCATCGATGATGACTTCACCTGCATCAGGGAGAATTTTACCGGAAATCATATTCATCAACGTCGATTTACCTGCTCCATTACTTCCGATGACTGTTACAAATTCACCTTTTGTCATCTGCAGTTCCAGATTTCCAAGGGCTAACTTTTCATCTGGCGTTCCCTCATTGAAAACTTTATAAATCTGATTTAACTGAAGCATATTCTTCCCTCCCTTTCGGTAAAGTCCCAGCATGGCGCATCTGTATTTCTTTAAGCCGCCTTTTCTTCCGGGTTTTTTCCTTTTGCTTATCAGAAATTTTAGGAATGACAAGTGCCCCGACCACAATAAGTGCCGTAATTAATTTAACATCACCCGTTTCAAGGAATTCAACGCGAAGTGCCAAAGTTACGACGATTCGGTAAATGATCGCCCCTCCTATGACTGCCAGCGTAGCACGTGCAATCGTTTTTGCACCAAATAGAGCCTCACCGATTATGACGGATGCCAATCCGATGACAATGATTCCAATCCCCATGCCTATATCGCTAAAACCGTTATATTGGGCAACCAAGGATCCCGAAAAAGCCACTAGTGCATTTCCGATTGCAAGTCCCAGGATCTTCATGTTGCCGGTATGGGCGGAAAAACTCTTGACCATGGCCTCATTATCACCAGTCGCCCGTAAGGCAAGACCAATTTCCGTTTTTAAAAAGGCTGACATTCCTGCTTGGATGACTACAGCCACAATCAGCATAACGATTAATATGGCCCACGTTTTCGGCAGGCTGTCACCGAGACCCACGAATGATAAAAGACCATTCAACAAATTGTCCAACCCGGTGCCAGCCCAGGCATCCTGGATATTCGTGATAATGGTTGTTTGGGAAAGCAACGGAATGTTGGATGCACCCATGATCCTCAAATTGATCGAGTAGAGCGCAATCATCATTAAGATACCCGCCAAGAGAGGATTGATTTTCCCTTTCGTATGCAGGAACCCCGTTATCGTCCCAGCGATGAACCCTGCCACCATGGCACTCAACGTGGCAACGATCGGCGAGTAACCGTTAACGATCATAATCGCGGCAACAGAGGCCCCTGTCACAAAACTGCCTTCCACAGTCATATCCGGGAAGTCGAGAATCCTGAATGTTAAATAAACACCTAGTGCCATGATCGCATAAATCATTCCCGACTCAAAAGAGTTGAATAAGGCTGAGAACATTTTTTTCTTCCTTCCCCGAACAAAAGCAGAGTTTATTTTACAAACTCAGCATCTGCTTTCCATTCTTCTTTTATTTCAACACCCATATCTTTTGCTGCTTTTTCATTGATGACCAATTTCAGTTTTTGTGGATATTGAACCGGGATATCTCCAGGTTTTTTACCATCCTTCAGGATTTCAACCGCTTTTTGCCCCGCTTCATAACCAATGTCATAGTAACTGAAGCCATATGCTGCAAAACCGCCAGCATTCACGGAATCAAGTTCGCCGACAAACAATGGGATATCTTGATCATTTGCCACGGAAATGACCGATTCCAATGCCGAGACAACTGTATTATCAGTAATGATATAGAAAGCATCCGCTTTTCCGATTAAAGATTCCGTTGCCTGTTTAACATCCGCTGAAGTCGAGACGGATGCTTCCACGACTTTCAAACCAGCTTTTTTCGCTTCCGCTTTCACATTCTTTATTTGGACGACTGAATTTTGCTCCCCTGTATTATAGACAGTTCCAATTGTCTTCGCCCCAAGCTCTTCCGCTAGGAATTTCATTGACTTTGCAATGGCTTCAGGATGGGAATCCGTCGTACCCGTCACGTTTCCGCCTGGTTTTTCCAAAGAAGTAACAAGTTCACCCGCTACAGGATCGGTAACCGATGTAAAGACGATCGGGATATCCTTGGTCGCATTTAAAGCACTAAGAGCACTAGGAGTCGAATTGGCAAATATCAGATCAACTTTATCCCCAACAAAGTTATTGGCAATCGTCTGACTGTTGTTTTGGTCACCCTGTGCAATTTGAAGATCATATTTGGCATTGATGTCACTGTCCTTCAGTGCCGCCTGGAATCCTTCATATGCTTGATCCAGGGAATCATGCTGAACGATTTGCGTTACCCCAATGTTGAAGGTATCCTTTCCGCTTTCATCCTTTGCCGTATCTTTTTCCTTGTCATTTCCACACCCAGCCAATAATAAACCTGCGACCAATGTCATGGCTGCTGTTGAATATAATTTCTTTTTCATATTTTCCCCCCGCTTTTTCCTTATTTAAAATAATGTTTTTCTAATGATGCCAGCTTTTTCGCTTTTATTTCCTAAATTATAATCGTTTAGTCCCAATTATTCCAATATATTTTTTAACTTTTTAGAATTTTTTGAGTTCTAAATATAAAACATGAAAAAAGCTGCTGTGAAAGGTATGGTAACTTTCACAGCAGCTTTTTGAAAAATCAGTGTTCGACGACCTGGCTGACAATTTCGGTAACTGTAGCACGATCAATTTTTTCTTTGCCTTCTTTTAGGGCTTTCAATGTGGCTTTTGCCAATTCCAAAGGTATTTTACAGAATTGGATGATCTCTTTCGTTTCAATCTCTCCAATATACGCATCGGCTAATGCAAGATTATGTTCGGTATGGGCAAGCATCTCGTCGAAACCCCAGCCATCCGGATAAAAGTTCACACCACGTTCTGCATCTTCCTCACGGTTACGCAGGATATTGACCGTTTGGAGTCCACGGCCAAATGCGATGGCAAGTTCACGGTCCGTTTCGGTTCCATCGTACCAGTTCCACATATCGGACAGCATGACCCCCACTAAACCTGCAACATAATATGTGTAATCATCGAGTTCCTCTTCATTATGGATTTGCCAGTCCTTAGTAACCCATTTTGCCATGCCTTCGGCCATTTCCTTAGTCGACTCCAAGACTTTGGATTTTGCACCGGGAGGACAAAATTCAATCCAGTCCGAAAGAAACAGGGTCACCTCGGGCAGATCATCCTTATATGGTTCAAATAACGATTGAAGATCTTCTTCCCTGAAATCAGCATCAAGCTCACTAAGGGCCTGTAACAGGGAAACCTTAATATCTTCTGGAAGACCTGGGTGGTCCTCGATCTCATCGATGGCGCGCATGCAAAGGTATGCAGCTCCAATGGCCTCTTGTAACCCCTTTGGAAGATAGCTGATCGGAATGAAAAAAGTCCGGCTTGTTTTTAGGAGAAAATCCATTGCTTTAGTATGTAGGGCACTTTTGTCAGTCATATTTACACTCCTTTAAATATCCAATGAACAATTGATTAATTATATCAAACATTAGCTTTGATTTCAGCTGCCCGATTCCTCTGAATACAAAGGAATTTTAATGGCCATTAGATCTTCACCCATAATCGTGTTTGGAAAAATCGCTTTGCTTTCCTCTTTTAGCCTCTCGGCATCCTCCGGAGTATACCGTGAGCTGATATGCGTAAGGATTAGATGCTTAGCTCCCGCTTTCAAAGCCGTTTCTGCAGCCTGAACGGTGGTCGAATGATAATAGGCTGATGCCATTTCCGCTTCTTCCGCTGAAAATGTAGCTTCATGAACAAGGTAATCCGCCGATTCAGCAAGAATGAGCGCATTGCTGCACATTCTTGTATCACCAAGAATCGTGATGATCCGGCCTTTTTGCGGAGCACTGAGATAGTCCTTCCCATTTAAGACACGGCCATCATCGAGACAGACCGTTTGCCCATTTTTCAATGCTTTAAAAAGAGGCCCCGGCTTCACACCTTCAGACCGCAGCCGGTCGACCAGTAAGCTTCCCGGACGATCTTTTTCCACAATCCGGTAACCGATGCTGTAAATGCCATGATCAAGCGACATGGCCGTCACTGTGAATTGTTCGTCCTCAAACACTTCGCCTTCTTCTATTTCGATGATTTCCAAGGAATATTTTAAATGAGTTCCACTCACCTGTAAGCTCGTCATAATAAATGCCTCTATGCCTTGTGGACCATATACGGTCAATTTATCCACTCCGCCCTGAAAAGATCTGCTGCTTAAAAATCCAGGTAGTCCGAAGATGTGATCACCATGTAAATGGGTGATGAAGATCTTTTCAACCTTTCGCGGTTTGACTGCCGTTTTTAATATTTGATGCTGTGTTGCTTCCCCACAATCGAATAACCAAACCGTCCCACGTTCTTCCAATAATTGAAGGGCGATTGATGTCACATTACGCGCTTTAGCCGGAACCCCAGCGCCTGTACCCAATAAAACGAAATCCACTCATACTACCTCCGTTGCAAATACTTTATGACTTAACTATAGCATAACCAAGGTGCTCTTTCATTTATGACCCATTAAAACAGAAATCAAATTAAACTTTTAATGAAATATAGAGAAAAAATGCGCAAATTGATTGCTTTGAGGGAAAGCTAAACGTAAAATTAGAAATTGGTACACATTCGGGAATTCCAACTTTATAGACAGATTTAACGGAAAGTTGAGGTTTTAAACATGACAGAAAACAATAAACCCACAGCATTGATCATGATTTTTGGTGCTACCGGAGATTTAGCGAAAAGGAAATTGTTTCCTTCCATATATCGACTATTTCAAAAAGAGAAAATCAATAAGTTCGCCGTCGTTGGAGTGGCAAGGAGGCCATTGACGAACGAGGAGTTTCAAACAAGTGTCAAGGACTCGATACTTACGTTCGGACATGCGGAAGAAAAGGTCGACGAATTCATTTCCCATTTCCATTATCATTCCCACGACGTTTCCAGCTCGGAATCATACCTGCAGTTAAAAGACATTGCCGAACAATTAGACGGACAATATCAATTAGAAGGAAACCGGATCTTCTATTTGGCGATGGCGCCTGAGTTTTTCGGAACGATTGCCGAACAGATTAAAGCACAAGGCCTGAGTGACACGAATGGATATAAGCGCCTGGTCATAGAAAAGCCATTTGGACACAGTTTCGAAACAGCACAAAAATTGAATGAGCAGATTCGAACTGCATTCGCTGAAGATGAAATTTACCGTATCGATCATTATTTAGGTAAGGAAATGGTACAAAATATCGAGGTAATCCGTTTTTCCAATGCCCTATTCGAGCCGCTTTGGAATAACAGATATATATCCAACATCCAGGTTACTTCAAGCGAAACACTCGGCGTTGAAGAACGCGGGCGTTATTATGAAACCAGCGGTGCCCTAAGGGATATGGTCCAAAACCATCTGCTGCAAATGGTGGCCTTGCTAGCCATGGAGCCTCCGATCGCTTTGACGACGGAAGAGATTCGAAGCGAAAAAGTGCGGGCATTGCGTTCACTTCGACCAATGAAAGTGGACGAAGTCAATCAATACTTCGTCCGAGGCCAGTATGGTGAAGGAACGATAGACGGTCAAACACTTCCGGCCTACCGCAATGAACATAACGTAAATCCGGAATCAAACACAGAGACCTATGTTGCGGGTAAATTGATGATTGATAACTTCCGATGGGCCGGTGTTCCTTTTTATATCCGCACCGGTAAGAGAATGGATGTCAAATCAACGAATATCGTTGTTCAATTCAAAGATATCCCAATGAACCTGTATTATAAAACGGAAGAAACACTGAACCCGAATCTTCTCGTTATCAATATCCAGCCTGACGAAGGTATCACATTGTACCTAAATGTGAAGAAATCCGGGACGACATCCAATACAAAGCCAATGAAGCTGACCGTCTCGAACAAAGGGATCGAACACATCAATTCTCCCGAGGCATATGAAAAGCTACTGTTTGACAGCATGCGCGGGGATGCTACAAACTTTACGCATTGGGACGAGGTTGCCCTCTCATGGAAGTTCGTCGATACCATTTCCAATGCATGGGAAAACACTAAAGACGAGTCTTTCCCTAACTATGAAGCTGGATCCACAGGTCCACTTGCATCCGATGAACTCCTGGCAGAAGATGGACATATCTGGTGGCAAGTCAAGAAAAACCAAAATAATAATGATTGAAATGAAGAAGGGACGCAGATTTGAATCTGCATCCCTTTTTTCATTCATGAAACACTCTTCCTCAGCAATTTATCACGGATAATATGATACATTTCCTTGGGCTTAGACATTTCTTCCCCCACTTCCGAATTGAGCCAAAATGAAACACCGAATTCTAAGGCGATGAAAAATAAAAATATGGCTACAGCCCACCAGATGATGAACATAAGTCACCCGCTCCTTCTCTCTGCCTACTTATATCCTACGGTCCGTCCATCTCTTTCATTGTTTATATTCCTTTTTCCGCAGGTGTTTAAACCTAAAAAGCATGGATGAATGCATACATCATACTATGTTTTTCCTAAAAAAGGTAAATTAATTGGAACTATTTACAACTAGTTCATCTTTACCATTTTAACCCTTCCAACCTCTTTATAGAAATAGAATGGTAAGTCCTTGCTAAGGTTACACTAGAAAAGGCGCCAGTGACGGCACCACTAACTTCGATGTGGAGGGATTAAACGATGGACATTCGTGAAGGATTAATTCCAACAGCCTTGGGCACAGCCGTGACAGCTGCGGGTTATGCAATGAAGCAGACCCGTGGCTCAAACAAAATGGTAGCTAATACGGTTTTTGGTTTCGGTTTGGCACATGTTGTATTAGGGGTCATTGACCTTGTAGAGCATCGGAGATAGTAAAAAAAGAGGGCGCCAAGCGCCCTCTTTTTTTACTACAACTGGATCCCGAAACAAAAAAGCCGGTTTAAAAGGGAATCCCCTTCAAAGCCGGCTTGAACTTTTTATTTTTCCATCCATTCGGTATGGAACGTTCCTTCTTTATCAATGCGTTGATAAGTATGAGCTCCAAAATAGTCACGCTGTGCCTGAATAAGATTAGCTGGCAGCGTTTCTGTACGATAGCTGTCGAAATAGGCAAGTGCTGATGACAAGCAAGGAACCGGGATTCCATTCATCACTGCCGTTGATACTACCTCACGCAAAGCTCCTTGATAGCTTTCGACGATTCCTTGGAAGTAAGGATCTAGAAGAAGGTTGTTCAAGTTCGCTTCACGATCGTATGCTTCCTTGATTTTTTGGAGGAATTGTGCACGGATGATACATCCGCCACGGAAAATCATCGCGATGTCCCCATATTGCAAGTTCCAGTCATTTTCTTCCGATGCTGCTTTCATTTGTGCAAATCCTTGTGCATATGAACAGATTTTGCTCATATAAAGTGCTTTACGGATACTTTCGATCAAAGCCTTTTTGTCGCCTGTAAATGATTCGGCTTTTGGCCCACGAAGGATTTTACTCGCTTCAACACGCTCGTCCTTGATTGCTGAAATAAACCGGGCGAATACGGATTCCGTAATGATTGGAAGCGGAACACCAAGATCAAGCGCACTTTGACTTGTCCATTTCCCAGTACCTTTTTGGCCAGCTTTATCTAAAATGACATCGACCATCGGCTTGCCGGTTTCTTCATCATATTTTTTAAATATATCAGCAGTAATTTCAATTAAATAGCTATCAAGTTCCCCTTCATTCCATTCAGAGAAGACTTCATGCAATTCTTGAGCAGATAATCCAAGAAGATTTTTCAGAAGGAAATAAGATTCGGAAATCAATTGCATGTCTCCGTATTCAATACCATTATGTACCATTTTAACATAATGACCTGCCCCATCCGGTCCGATATAAGTGCAGCAAGCATCCCCATCGACCTTAGCTGAAATGTCCTTCAAGATCGGTGCAACCAGTTCATATGCTTCTTTTTGACCTCCAGGCATGATGGATGGACCTGTCAGAGCTCCTTCTTCCCCTCCTGACACGCCTGTACCGATGAAATGGATGCCAAGCTTGCTTAACTCCTCATTGCGGCGCTGAGTGTCCTTGAAGAAGGTATTCCCTCCATCAATAACGATATCACCTTTTTCAAGTAACGGTTTTAACTGCTCGATTGTTGCATCCGTTGCCGCTCCTGCTTTAACCATCAATAAAATTTTGCGGGGTGTTTCCAAAGAATTGACGAATTCTTCAAGCGTATAAGCGGCTGTTACGTTTTTGCCTTCCGCTTCCTTCATCATTTCGTCCGTTTTTGATCCTGAGCGATTATACACGGAAATTGAATATCCCCTGCTTTCAATATTAAATGCAAGGTTCTTGCCCATTACGGCTAGTCCGATAACGCCAATCTGCTGTTTTGTCATGATTCATCTTTCCCTTCTCTATATCTTTACACAGCCTGTACGCTAATCTTTGTCAAAAGAAGGATCATTCCTCCTAGTTTGCTCAAAGAAATCTTTACTGAAGCTAGTGTCTGTTCCAATTGAACGATTTTTCAAGGGTAATCCCTTTTTAATAATATTTTCTCCGTACTTATTTTGCAAGTGTTCCATCGCTTCATACAGAGGTTCTTTTTCTGCATCCTCTTGAAAGGAGAAAATATCCAGTTGCTTGAAGGCCGACTCTTTTTCGATGACATCATAGGCAGTGACACCAAGAAGCCTGATTCCTTCCCCATTCCAATTTTTCATGAATAGATCGATAGCTCCATCCAAAATATCCTTTTTTTCAAAAACTGGATTAGGAACCGTTCTGCTTCTCGTTATAGTGCGGCGGTCTTTGTAACGGATCGTCACACCTATTTTTTGACCAAGCAGGCGTTTATTTCTCAAACGGACGGCTACCTTGCCGGAAAGCTTATCCAATACTCCAATCAGTTCTTTTTGATTGGCAGAGTCATGCGGAAGAGTTGTCGAGTTCCCAATGCTCTTATGCTCAAAAATCGCTTCGGGATCCACTACTCTGGGGTCGATTCCATTAGCCCTATCTTTCAAACGGATGCCATTGATACCAAGTAGCTGTTTAAGTTGACTATCATTGGCGTGTGCTAGGTCCCTTATCGTCTTTATCCCGATAGTTTGAAGCTTTTCCGAGGTCTTATCCCCGATGCCGTGCATTTCGCCAACTTGTAAAGGCCAGAGCTTTTCCGGAATGTCCCGTTTCCTTAACACAGTGATTCCCATAGGTTTCTTCATATCGGAAGCAGTTTTGGCCAAAAATTTATTAGGGGCAATCCCGATGCTGCAAGGGAGATCCATCGTATTAAAAATTCTTTCCTGAATGCTATTGGCTATATCTAAAGGCGAACCCAACTCGGCGCATTCACTAATATCCAGATACCCCTCATCAATCGAAACCGGTTCAACCATCTCTGTATATTGCCTCAATACATCAAAAATAGCCAGTGATGCCTTTCGATAGCGCTCGAAATTCGGTTTCTGAATGACTAATTGAGGACATAGTTTTTTTGCCTGCCAAATCGGCATGGTCGTTTTAACCCCGAACTTCCTCGCCTCATAGCTGCAGGTGACGATTATCCCCCTTCTCTCTTCAACATTGCCCGCAATGGCTAGCGGTTTGCCTTTCAATGAAACATCATATGACATTTCCACTGAAGCATAGAAACTATTCATGTCTACATGGAGAATGACCCTGCCATTTTTGGGATACATGTCCTTCATGTTTGACCGTCACATCCTTGTAAAAATAAGAAACACCGGATTATTGGGACAATAAAAAACCATTTCTATTAAGGTACCCCTATTTATCTTTGGTAACCTCGGTGAAAGATGCTCCACTCCAAGAAAAACAGCCATCATGTCATTGATGACTGTAATCCTTCAATACTTTGAACGCCTTCCAAATATATACGAGTTCTTGCTGATCAATGTCGTAATCAAACCGCAATACCGATTACTTAATAAGGCACCGTTCAATGGGTATAAATCAAGAATTTCACGGGTTCAATCGAAAAGGCATATCCCTTATCCTTCGCAAGAAATGCGACCACCTTTTCGATTCACTCAGGAAAACTCCTACATTACACTGTCATATTGCAGGTGATTATTCCCCTGATACTTCTTTGATGATAGCGACGACCATTTCAGCTAGCTTCGTTAATTCCTCAACCGGAATTCTTTCATTCGTAGTATGGATATCTTCATAGCCCACTGCGAGATTGACAGTAGGGATGCCAAAGCCTGCAATGACATTCGCATCGCTTCCTCCGCCGCTTTTAACCAGCTCGCATGGACGGCCGATTTTCTCTGCTGCCTTCCTTGCAATTTCGACTACATGATCACCAGCACCATATTTAAAACCAGGATACATGACGTTAACTTCAACTTCAGCACGTCCGCCCATTTCAATGGCTGCAGTCTCAAATGCCTCTTTCATTTTCGCTACCTGTATTTCCATTTTTTCAGGAATCAAGGATCTTGCTTCTGCAAGGATTTCCACATGGTCACAAACAATATTGGTTTGCTGTCCACCCTGGAAACGTCCGATATTGGCTGTCGTTTCCTCGTCGATTCTGCCTAATGGCATTCTAGAGATTGCTTTGGCAGCGATCGTAATGGCCGAAACGCCTTTCTCAGGAGCGACACCAGCGTGAGCAGTCTTGCCTAAAATGGTTGCAGACACTTTCGCCTGAGTAGGTGCAGCAACAACCACATTGCCCACTTTTCCATCACTATCAAGTGCAAAACCGAATTTAGCCGTTACAAGGGAGCGATCCAATGCCTTTGCACCAACCAAGCCAGATTCTTCACCGACTGTTATGATGAATTCGATTGTTCCATGTTCGATATTCTGTTCTTTCAACACTTTAAGCGTTTCTAGCATGACCGCTAATCCAGCTTTGTCATCCGCCCCTAAAATGGTCGTTCCGTCTGACACTATGTATCCATCTTTGATGGAAGGCTTGATTCCGTTCCCTGGAACAACCGTATCCATATGGGAGGTGAAATAAATGGTATCTACGCCTTCTTTCATTCCTTTTAAAGTACATACTAAATTCCCTGCACCATGACCGGTAACTGCTGTTGTATCATCTTCAAAAACTTCTACACCCAGTGCCCCGAATTTTTCTTTCAGCACTTTGGCGATGGCTGCTTCATTTTTCGTTTCGGAATCAATCTGCACCAATTCCATAAATTCATTAACTAAACGTTCTTCATTAATCATAAAATAAAACCTCCAAAAAAGTTTTCCTCTTTAATTATACTTCTAAAAGCCGCGCCCCGGCAAATAATGTGATAGGAAGAACCCAGCCTGATAAAACATGCTGGTCATTTCCCTGCCGCGGGGGCCTTGTTAAAAAGGTGAATGAAGACTTAAATATTGTTTTCTTTAAAATGATAGCTTCCCAGTATGGAAAAGAGCCCAAAACAGATGGTTTGGGCTCTTTTCCATGTTGATCACAACGGGATATTTCCGTGTTTTTTCCATGGTCGAGTTTCTTTTTTGTTGCGCAGCATTTCTAGAGATTGAATGATCTTAATCCTGGTTTCACGGGGATCAATAACATCATCCACCATTCCAAGACTTGCGGCAACATATGGATTGGCGAACTTCTCACGGTATTCTTCAATTTTAGCTGCACGTGTCGCCTCCGGATCTTCGCTATTTTGTATTTCACGGGCAAAAATGATATTTGCCGCTCCAGCAGAGCCCATTACCGCAATTTCAGCATTAGGCCATGCAAACGTAAGATCCGCACCGATGGATTTACTATTAAGTGCCACGTAAGCTCCTCCGTATGCTTTACGCAGGATGATCGTCAATTTTGGTACTGTCGCTTCCGAATAAGCATACAGGAGCTTTGCACCATGGCGAATGATCCCGCCATGTTCTTGTTTAACGCCCGGGAAAAAACCCGAAACGTCTTCAAACGTAATTAGCGGAATGTTAAACGAGTCACAGAAACGAATGAAACGGGCAGCCTTATCTGATGAATCAATATCAAGCCCCCCTGCCAACACCTTTGGCTGGTTACAGACAAGCCCCACTGATTTCCCTTTGATGCGCGCCAAGCCGACAACTATGTTTTTTGCAAAACCCTCTTGAACTTCCATAAAGGAATCCTCATCGACAACCTGCTCCAATACTTTCCGGACATCATATGGACGGATCCCTTCATAAGGTACTACATCCGTTAAGTCCGGACGGTAGTCATCTCCATCGTCAGCTTCCAAAACCGGCGGCTTCTCTTCATTATTTTGTGGAAGATAGCTCAGGAGGCGTCTAACGTCTGCCAGTACTTGCTCCTCAGATGCCCCCTTGAAATGGGCATTACCGCTTATGGTATTATGTACAGTCGCTCCACCCAATCCTTCAGATGAAATCTTTTCACCTGTAACCGTTTCAATGACTTTAGGCCCTGTTATGAACATTTGGCTCGTTTTTTCAACCATGAAGACAAAGTCGGTTATGGCTGGGGAATATACGGCTCCGCCTGCACAAGGTCCCATAATAACCGAAATCTGTGGGATGACCCCTGAATAAATCGAATTCCGGTAAAATATTTGGCCATATCCGTCAAGCGAAACTACACCTTCTTGAATACGAGCCCCGCCAGAATCGTTCAAACCAATGAATGGCGCTCCATTTTCCGCTGCCAAATCCATAACATTGGCAATTTTCAGAGCATGCAATTCACCGAGTGCTCCGCCAAAAACAGTAAAATCCTGTGAAAACAGATAAATGTCGCGGCCGTTGACCTTACCGTAACCGGTGACAACCCCTTCTCCCGGACCTTCTTCCTTTTCCATGCCAAAATTGGTATTACGGTGTTTGATAAAAGGATTAAGCTCTATGAAAGTACCCGGATCAACTAAAAGTTCAATTCTTTCCCTTGCAGTTAGTTTGCCCTTTTCATGCTGCTTATCGATTCTTTCTTCACCGCCGCCCATTTCCACTTTACGGCGTCTGTCATAAAGGTCATTGATTGTATCATATATGTCTGTCATTCCTGCTCCTCCTTTGATAATGCTTGTTCACAAAGCTCATATAATACACCCGCGGTTGACTTGGGATGAACGAAAGCAACATCCGCATTGTGCGCTCCCTTTCTTGATGAGTCATCAATCATGCGCAATCCAGATTCTTTGATTTCCTTTATTCTATCTTCAATATCATCGACCCCAAGGGCAACATGATGAATCCCTTCACCGCGTTTTTCAATGAATTTGGCGATTGGGCTTGCCGGTGATAACGCTTCCAACAACTCCAAACGCGTATTGCCTGCCAGGATGAAGGCCACTTTCACTCCTTGGCTCTCCACTGTCTCGATTCCTTCAAGTTGCAATTTCAACGTTTCCGTGTAAAGCGGCAAGGCTTCATCCAGGGACTTGACGGCAATACCGATATGATCGATATTTTTAATCATCATAAAAACCTCCATGCTATGTATTATTGGATGACTCCATTAAAATACTACTAATCTTGCATAAAACCTTTTAAGATTCGGAATAATATGAACATTATACTTTTACTTGTTTCTACTAAATGTTCAAGTTAAAATAAAATCAATTAAACTGTTTTAAGGGAGAGGGCATATGGGAAACAAGAAAATCAGAAAAATCGTCGTGTATTTAATGCTTATCTCAATGTTATTAACAAGCTTATTATCAGGTATCGCATTTCTTTTGTAATAGACACCGTAATCGGGAGGGAAGCAAAGCTTCCCTCTCTTTATTTTATCGCTCCATTTTTCTTTGCCAACGTTTTGAAATCCTCGTTCGATATGGTGATCAACACCTTAGTGCCGATGGGGACTTTTTCGTACAAACGCTCTACATCGGATTTATGCATCCGTACACAGCCATTTGATATGTATTTACCAATTGATGATGGCTGATTCGTACCATGGATGCCGTAAATCCTCCCATCGGTATTTCGTGCATCGAATCCAATCCACCGCGACCCCAGAGGGTTCCTTGGATCGCCTCCAGGAATATTCTTTTTCCGGTAATATGGATTGACCGCTTTTACTTTTACCGTGAAAATCCCTTCAGGCGTCAGTTCCTGACTCTTTCCCGTACCGACCGGCAGAATCTCCTTGACCTCGTTATCATCAATGAACGCCAATTTATTGTTGGCTTTATTGATGATGATAAACGGATCGCCAGGCTTGACCGGCTGAGGTTGGGCTTGTACCTGAAGCGGCCACAACGATAGCATAAGCAACAAAGAAAGGATCCATTTCATTTGTATCAATTCCTTTACTTTTTTGCTTAGTTTAAGCCAAGTGCCTCTTTTTCATTCGGTTGCTGGTCAGCTTGGGCAACCCCTTGAAAGAATGCTTCAACAATAAATAGCGCTCCATTTCCTTCATGAGCTGCAGTAATGCGGCCCTGGATTCGAACTCTTCCCGTGTCTGCGGCAGTGCCATTCCCCTAAAATGAATCTCCATTTCTTCAAGTTTTTTCAGATAAAGAATGGCCGTATTTTGCGGGTGGACGTTTTCTGCCAAATCTTCTATAAAATCAGCCACTATCCCGCTTTGCTTCACGACCAACGGAATATTCGTGACTAGGGGAAGAATTCGTTCAATTATTTCAAATTGCTTTTCACGCATTTTGAAATAATGGTAATACAGGTCTTCTTCCCTTAAAAAATGATTTTCCACATCCCTGAAGGCAAGGCTTTTGGCCTGATTAAGAAGATTGGCCGTTTCGGTGATTTCCTTACCATCCCATGTGTGATCATTATCCCTTAAGTAGCGGACAATCCCCATCAAGATCGCACTAAAATTAGTTTCGATACTTTCCTGATAGGCCAGCAGTTTGTCATCGACACTGGGCATGTACAGGTTCATGACAAGCGCCACTCCAACTCCAACTGCAATTAATATCGTTTCATTGATCAGCAGGGAAAAAGTGATGTCACCAGACCCATATAGGTGCATGATGATGACGCTGCTCGTTACAATCCCCTCATTAATCTTCAAGGCAACTGTCGTTGGAATGAAAATCAAGAGGATCAAACCTATTACCAGCGGGTGGAATGCGATGAACTGAAACAATAGGGATGCATAGGCCATTGCAATCAAACAAGCTAATAACCGGTGCCAGGAGGCATACACCGACTTCTTTTTCGTAACTTGAATGCATAAGATCGCAATGATTCCCGCAGCAGAGAAATATTCGAGATTAAGCATTTGTGCAATAATAATTGCCAGGGTGGCCCCCAAAGCAGTTTTAATCGTCCTGTATCCGATTTTAAACATTGTTATGTATCACCTGGCTCTTTCTCTATCTATTATAATACTATCAGGAAATGAGATATTTTCACAGTCCTTTGCGAGTTAAATTTCCAATTTTTCTAAATACATTCACGCAAAAATACATTATAGGAAAAAAATAAAAAAGGTAACCTAAACGTTACCTTTTTTCACAATTATATACTATTCACTTTAACTTATAAAACTTTTTCCAAAAAGTCTTTTGCACGCTGGCTTTTCGGATTGGTAAAGAATTCTTGCGGAGCACTTTCCTCAACGAGCAGACCTCCGTCCAGGAATAGTACTCGATCGGCCACTTCTTTGGCAAACCCCATTTCATGCGTTACGATCAGCATGGTCATCCCCGTATGTGCCAGTGACTTCATAACCTCAAGCACTTCTTTTACCATTTCGGGATCAAGCGCTGAAGTCGGCTCATCGAAAAGCATTACTTCCGGGTTCATTGCCAATGCCCGTGCAATAGCGACCCTTTGTTTTTGTCCGCCTGACAGTCGATTTGGATAAGCCGATTCTTTATCGGCCAAACCGACTTTAGTCAAAAGCTCACGAGCTTGTTTTACAGCCTCGGCCTTTGATAATTTTTTCACCTTCATTGGTGCATATGTCAGATTCTCCAGTACTGTTTTATGCGGAAATAAATGAAAATGCTGAAATACCATTCCGACATTTTCACGCACCTTCATGATATTGGTCTTTTTTTCAGTGATGATTTGATCTTTAAACCTGATTTGACCATCAGTTGGAGTTTCAAGCATATTGATGCAGCGCAAGAAAGTTGATTTTCCCGACCCTGATGGACCGATGATCGCTAACACTTCACCTTGCCCTATCTCGGTGCTGATTCCTTTTAATACCTCGAGCTTGCCATAGTTTTTTTTGAGTCCATCAATTTTAATCACTGCGTCTCATTCTCCTTTCAATCACTTTGCCTAAGATGGTGAGAACCATGACCATCACATAATAAATGAGGCCGGCAAATAATATCGGCTCGAAGAATTTATATGTCTCACCGCCGACAATATAAGAACGGCGCATGATATCCCCTAATCCAATAATCGTGACGACGGCTGATTCCTTCGTTAAGGAAATCAATTCGTTCACAAGGGATGGCAGGATATTCTTGATGGCCTGCGGTAGGATAATATTTAGCATCATTCCTGAATAGGGAACACCAAGTGCAAGCGAAGCCTCGCGTTGGCCTTTATCGACAGCTAAAATGCCTCCCCTGATAATTTCAGAGATGTATGCTGCTGAATTTAGCCCGAATGCTAAAAATGCTGCTTGGAACGCTTCGATTTGAATCCCTAATATTTGTGGTGAACCAAAATAAATCAGCATTAATTGCAGCACTAAAGGGGTACCGCGAAAAATGGATGTATAAAAGTCAGCAATCCAATTTAAGGGCTTGATTCTGCTGATCTTAAGTATAGATAATAATATTCCCAAAACAAATCCGATTACTGCCGCTACCGCTACAACCTTTAATGTAGTCGGTATCCCCTCCAGGATATATGGAAGGGAAGGAATAATCCTTTCAAATTCAAGATTCACTCCATTCATCCTCTCTTATGAAGGCCGTTATCGGGCCTTTCTCCTGCTTCATTTTATTAGCAATAAAGCGCGGAAAAACGTTCAGAAGGCATTCTGAACGCTTTTCATCTCTCTGTTTTATTCAGTTTCACTGCCACCGAACCATTTTAATATTAATTTTTCCATTTCACCATTTTCCATCATTTTTTTCAACTCGGCATTGAATTCTTCAGTTAACTTGCTTCCTTTTTGGAAAGCGATTGCCGAACCGGCATCTTGATCACCAGACTTGATCAAATGTCCCACCAATTCTTTATTATCTTTCAAGTAGCCTTTTGCAACAGTATCTTCCATGATCACGGCGTCAAAACGTCCTGTTGACATTTCTTGAACAACCTCAGGAATACGATTCCGTTTTTCAACTTTCATCCCGATATCTTGGGATTTATTCAAGTCATTTGCCAATGTCTCCTGGATGGATGCAAGCTGTACGCCTACCGTTTTCCCTTTTAAATCTTCAACAGTTTTGATTTTACTATCCTCTGTCGTGATGATCATGTTTTTAGCTGTATAGTAAATATCACTGAAATCGACTGATTGCTCACGTTTTTCAGTTGGAGTCATTCCAGAGATAACGAAATCGACCGATTTATTTTCCAGAGCAGGCACAAGACTATTAAAGTCAATGTCCTTCACTTGGACTTCATAACCTAATTTTTTTCCGATTGCTTTAGCGATATCAATGTCAAATCCTTTGATTTCATCACTTTTAGACGTTTCAACAAATTCAAATGGTGGATAATCCGCAGATGTTCCCATTACCAGAACCTTTTTGTCTTCTTTGTCAGCTGTGTTCTTATCTTCTTTCTCTGATGTTCCGCATGCCGCTAAAATACCTACTAATAAAACAGAAGTAAGCAACAATGCTAACTGCTTTTTCAACTTCATTATTATTCCTCCAAAATGATATTTTCAATTCTCTTGTTATTAAATTCGGTTTAGTTAAAATTCGAATAACTAATATTCATACACTAATGTGTATTTTAACACACTCTAATAATTATTCAATAACGTAAATAATAGATTCATTTTTCAGAATATTACTATAACTTAATTTCTGGCATCTCGCTTTTTCCCAAAAGGGAATATTTCGGCTTCCTTATCTATCTTCTTTCCTAAATGTTCCTTACTTATGCAGATTCATGAATAAAAAAACCCGCCGATTGGGCGGGTTTTTAAGGTTATCGCTATGGGTTACACTTCTTCGCAATATTGATCGAAGTAGTCTTGTAATTTTTCCACTACAGACATCGGGTGGTGTCCTTCAATTTCATGGCGCTCTATCATCGTGATGATTTTTCCATCCTTCAGCAATGCAAATGATGGAGATGACGGCGGATATCCTTCGAAATAATCACGGGCTTTCTCCGTCGCCTCTTTATCTTGCCCAGCAAAAACGGTTACAAGCTGATCTGGGCGTTTATCATTATGGATTGCATGTGCCGCTGCAGGTCTAGCTATTCCCCCGGCGCAGCCACAGACGGAATTGACCATAACAAGTGTCGTTCCTTTTTGTGCAAATACTTCCTCAACTTCCTCGGGAGTAGTCAATTCTGTATATCCAGCAGTCTTTATCTCATCGCGAGCCTGTTTGACTACGTCGTTCATTAAAAAATTAAAATCCATATTCATGGCATGTGCTCCTTCCAAGTTTTCTCTTCAATCCTATCATAACAATTGCCACTTCGTGATTCAATAAATTTACCTGTCAAAACTGCATAAACCATTTCCGAACACGTTTAAAACGAAAGGTATGCGGGAATCATGTGTGTAACAACAAGACTTACAAAAGGATGGGGCAGGCGTGGGAGACAATCCCCGCCTGCCCCATCCCATTTCTTTTTAATTTGACTTAAATGTATCGGTAAAAGATTGAAAGGCCTGCTTAACAGCAGCAGTGACCGTTTTATTCCCTGACATCACTTGGTTCTCGAGAATTGGGAGAAGACTCTTGACGGTTTCATTTTTATAAAACATCGTTTTAAGCTGGTGATCCATCAATGAATAAAGCCATTCCTTAGATTGCATTCTTCTCCGTTCTTGAAAAACACCCGATTCCTTGGTCAAATCGGAAAATTCATTCATTACATCCCAAAGCTCAGGAATTCCTTTACCGGTTATCGCTGAACAAGTATATGCCTTTCCTGCCCAACCCTTTGTTGCTGGTTGAAGGAAGTGCAAGATTCTGCTATATTCGGACTTCGTCCTAATCGCCAGCGGAATGTTCTCTCCATCGGCTTTATTGACCACAATTCCGTCCACAAGTTCCAGAATCCCTTTTTTCATCCCTTGTAATTCATCTCCGGCACCTGTAAGGACAAGGAGCATGAAGAAGTCGACCATACTTCGAACTATAGCTTCACTCTGACCGACACCGACCGTTTCAATCAGTATCACATCAAATCCTGCCGCTTCACAAAGCAACATCGTTTCCCTCGTTTTGCGGTGAACTCCTCCTAGAGTGCCTTCGGATGGAGAGGGTCTTATGAAAGCATGGGGGTTTCTTGCCAGCTCCTCCATCCTTGTCTTATCGCCTAGTATACTTCCGCCATTGATCGAAGAGCTTGGATCGACGGCTAGAACGGCAACCTTATGGCCCCTGTCACACAAATAGGTTCCGAACGTCTCGATGAAGGTACTTTTTCCGGCACCGGGCACTCCGGAAATCCCGATGCGAATCGAATTTCCTGTATGAGGAAGGATGCTATGCAATAATTCCTGTGCATGATCGAAGTGGTGGGATGCATTGCTTTCAACCAATGTAATCCCTTTAGCTAGCTTGGCCCTGTCACCTTTTATGATTCCCTCTTTAAGTTCATGGACCGGTATGTTTACATTATGTTTTTTGACGAATTTGCTTTTAGAAGGTTTGTTATGGCTTGCTGCTAATTCTACACCTGGCTTTAATGAAGAAGCAAAACCTTCCTGATTGTTATGGTCGACCCATTCGGGCTTCTTGTCTTCACTCATTATTGAGCCACTTCCTCATATCCAAGGCGATTGTATATTTCCTGAAGCACTTTCTTTGCTGCCTGCGGAATGACCGTACCAGGTCCAAAAATGGCTGTAGCGCCATTTTCCATTAGGTAATCATAATCCTGTGCGGGGATGACCCCGCCTACGATCACTATAATGTCCTCACGTCCCAAGTTCTTCAGTTCCGTCATAAGCTGCGGCAACAATGTTTTATGGCCGGCAGCAAGCGAACTCATTCCGACTACATGCACATCATTTTCCACGGCCTGGATGGCGGTTTCTTTCGGTGTTTGGAATAATGGACCGATATCTACATCATAGCCCAAATCCGCAAACCCCGTTCCGACTACTTTAGCTCCGCGATCATGACCGTCCTGACCCATTTTAGCCATTAACAATCGCGGTCTTCTTCCTTCATTTTCAAGAAACTCTCCCGTCATGCGGACGACTTCTTCAATTTCCGCTTCCTTTGAGTATGCCGAGCTGTATACACCGCTGATAGAACGGATCGTTGCTTTGTGACGTCCAGCAACCTCCTCAATCGCATCGGAGATTTCACCTAATGAAGCCCGTACTCTTGCAGCTTGCACAGCCAGTTCAAGAAGATTACCTTCGCCAGTTCTGGCAGCCATGGATAGCGCTTGAAGGGCTTCATCCACCTTTTCCTGATCACGTTTCGCTTTTAATTCGCTCAAACGCTTAAGCTGACTTTCGCGAACTGCTGTATTATCAATCTCCAGTATTTCAATCGGATCTTCTTTTTTCAAACGATACTTATTTACACCTACGATCGTTTCATCCTGAGAATCGATTTTAGCCTGACGCTTTGCAGCGGCTTCCTCGATCCTCATTTTTGGAAGGCCGGTTTCAATAGCCTTCGCCATTCCGCCAAGGCCTTCGATTTCTTCTATGTGAGCCCAAGCCCGTTCGATCAATTCATTTGTGAGTGATTCTACATAGTATGAACCCGCCCATGGATCGATTACTTTTGTGATCCCCGTTTCCTCCTGCAGATATAACTGTGTGTTACGTGCAATTCGTGCCGAGAAATCCGTTGGCAGGGCAATGGCCTCATCCAATGCGTTCGTATGCAGGGACTGTGTATGCCCAAGTGCAGCGGCATGCGCTTCAATAAGGGTCCTTGCGACATTGTTAAACGGATCCTGCTCGGAGAGGCTCCAGCCGGAGGTTTGGGAATGGGTTCTCAATGCCATCGCTTTATTATTTTTCGGCTCGAATTGTTTCATCAGTTTTGACCAAATGAAACGAGCCGCCCGCATTTTCGAGACTTCCATGAAATAGTTCATTCCTACAGCCCAGAAGAATGACAGTCGTGGTGCGAACTTATCGATATCAATACCTGCTTTCATTCCGGTACGTGCATACTCAAGCCCATCCGCCAACGTATAGGCAAGTTCGATATCAGCCGGTGCCCCCGCTTCTTGCAGATGATACCCGGAGATGGAAATGGAATTGAATTTGGGCATATATTTGGATGTATACTCAAATATATCAGCTATGATTTTCATGGACATTTCAGGTGGGTAGATATACGTATTCCGAACCATGTATTCCTTTAAGATGTCATTTTGAATTGTGCCAGAAAGCTTATCCTGTGTTACGCCTTGTTCTTCAGCTGTCACGATATAAAATGCAAGTATGGGTAATACTGCGCCGTTCATCGTCATTGACACGGACATTTGATCAAGCGGAATGCCGTCAAATAGGATTTTCATGTCAAGAATCGAATCAATGGCAACTCCCGCCTTCCCCACATCACCGACAACGCGTGGATGATCGGAGTCATAACCGCGGTGTGTAGCTAAATCAAAGGCAACTGAGAGCCCTTTTTGCCCCATCGCAAGGTTACGTCTGTAAAACGCATTGGATTCCTCAGCAGTCGAAAAACCTGCATACTGACGTACCGTCCAAGGACGATTGACATACATCGAAGGATAAGGTCCCCTTGTAAAAGGAGCGATGCCTGGCACACTTTCCATATGCTCCAAGTCACGATTATCTTTCTCAATATAAAGCGGTTTGATTTTTATTTGTTCATTGGTTTCAAACAAAAGATCCTCAATGTTTTTCCCAACGGCTTTTTCGGCTTCCTTTTTCCATGCCTCCACCGTACCTTTAACCTCAGACTTAGCAGGATTTATAGCAGAAAAATTCGGTTTTTTCATTTCAGTTCACCCCCAGCTTCTGCAATAATTCCGATAAAATGGCTATTGCATTCGTTTTGACATGGATAAAATCTTTGACTCCGGCTTCACTTAGTGTAATCTCAAATTCTTCTTGCTGCTTGCCGGCACTATAAATAGTGATTTCAGGGAATTGCTTTTTAATTTCTTTAATGGTGATTTGCGCCAATTCCGAATAGTCACCATCACTGCCGCAAACACAATAGATAGGGAGCTTGGTCGCAGCTACATAATCGACTGCTTCCTTAACGGTTTGACACCCCTTACTTCCGGTTGTTTCAATACCACCTGCTGCAGCAAGACTTGTTACGAAATCTGCACGAGGTTTATAAGATTTGAGATTTTTCAAATTAATTAAACCAATAGTTGGGGCCATTCCACTTATTTCTTTATACTTTTCACTGCGTAGCCTTAACTGTTCGAACTGAATGGATACCCGATCCAAGTAAAGTGGTGTAATGCCAACCGGCTTCTCAACTTTCATATATGACACAAGGTTATCCCGTGTCGTGTTTTTAATCTTATCAGCAGGATTCGGATATACATTCGTTCCGATGATACTTTCTTTTCTGAAAGCCGCATTTTGAACCTTTTCTTGGTAAACTTCAGCTATTTCCTTCTGAAGGGTGCCTTGTTTAATTAGCTCAAGAATCCCTCCAGCTGCATCGATTTCAAGGAATTTCGCCCAAGCCTTTTCAGCCAATTCATCCGTTAGTTGCTCAACATACCATGAACCGCCAGCAGGATCGACCACTGTTGTGATATTTGTTTCTTCTTTTAAAATCAAGTGAGTATTACGGGCAATTCTTTCTGAGAAATCATCGGTTTCACCAGTTGCGTGTGTGAATGGATGAATTTGAAGATATTGAATGCCTCCAATTGCGGCAGCGAAAGCTTGGTTTGTTGTCCGAAGAATATTGACGTGCTGATCATATAGCGTTTCTGTCAACTCGGAAGTAACGGCATGTATCGCCATTTTAAAATGGTCAGATGCTGTATCGAAAGCTTCTGCAAGACCTGCCCAAAGCCTTCTTGCAGCCCGTAGCTTAGCGATGGACATGAAGTAATTCGAATCCACAGCAAAAGAGAATACTATTCTTTCGGAAACCGAAGCAATAGAAAGCCCTTGCTTTTGCCCTTCCAATAGATATTGGACCGCTGCCGATAATCCGTAAGCTATTTCTTGTACGGCATTGGCTCCTCCATTATGGTAGACTGCCGTATTAATCAAAACTGTTTTTAAATCCCTGCCTACCTTCTGATAATCTTGGATTGTCTCTAGCCAGTCTGCAAAATAGTTATCCGTATCTTCTGGCAGCTGACCGCAAATGAGCCATTCTGCAATGGGATCTTCAGCAATAACGCCTGTCATTTGGGTATTTTGTGCTTCTGCAACCGCTTTGAATTGAGGAAATAATCCTTTTTGTTTCCCCTTAAGGTCAATGAAAACCGGTATTTCTTTTAATGGGATATCTTTAAACAATTTTTCAGCCCTTGCTCCCTCGGCAAGCAATCGTGCAGGGTATGCCACGACATTTTGACCGCGCTTGAATGAAGCCTTCATCTTTTCATTTGCTTCTTCAGCCGTGATACCGCTTACAGGTTGAACGACAAGCCAAGGTTTCTCATGATATCCCGTTGGGGAAGTTCCTCGGGTGAAAGGGAAGAATCCTGGCAATTCGGCTACTTTTTCCGTTGATTCCGCCTTTTCTGTATAGAGCGGATATAAAGTGATGCCCTCATATGTATTCGTTTTTAGCTTTTCTACACTTTTCCCTTTTAAACTTGCTTCCGCAGCTTCTTTCCACTCTTCAAAAGAAGGCTTAGGAAAGGTTATGTTTTTTACATCTTTCAGTTCCATCTGTAATCGCTTTCTTATCTTTTGCCGCCTCATACGCCCTGTCCCTTCATTCGGAGAACGAACGCTCAGTCAGTTTTGGATAAGAAAACCACCCTCCCGTCAATTTAATCTGGATTATACTAACATTCTACCATATTTTTCTTGAAATTTAAGACAATAGAAATTAGCAAATCTGTTATAAGGGAAAACACTAGCTTTATTTCGCCTCTTTTTAAATCAAGTACAGCCCTGATCTGTATTAGAACAGCTCTTAATAAAATAATAGCAAAAATAAAATTTTTGTCGATGTTTTTCTACGGAAAAGAGAAATGACTGGGTTAAACTTTGGCGAACGAATCGGCATAGTTCATCTTTGACTAAATTAAAAGTGAAAGGGAAATCGATAACTGCTAGACTAAATGAAGTTCAGGAACCACCCTATCACCTTAGGTATGGTTTCAAAATTTTAAAACAATGGTGATTGAAACGGGTTTGCGAGACTCCTGCTTGGAAGAGCGCGTCCAGTGGAACCCCATGCCTGGAGTTCCAAACAACGTTCAAATTGTAGCAATCATAAAAAAACTGTAGGCAAACTCGATTCATCGAGTTTGCCTACAGTCTAAAGGAATAACCTTCGGCCTTCCTTTTTTTCATTTTAGTAAATGGAAGTGTTATCTTTGGAAATCTTTTCGATGATTTCTTTAACCCTCGCGAGGAATCGTCCGCATACCAGTCCGTCCAAAACACGATGATCAAGTGATAAACAGAGATTTACCATATCTCGTACTGCAATCATGTCATTTATGACCACTGGGCGTTTTACAATCGTTTCAACTTGTAAAATGGCCGCCTGTGGATAATTGATGATTCCCATGGACTGGACAGAGCCGAATGAGCCAGTGTTATTAACAGTGAACGTACCACCTTGCATATCCTCTGCTTTTAACTTACCCGACTTCACTTTGGATGCAAGTTCCTGTATCTCCCTTGCTATACCTTTGATTGATTTTTCATCTGCATTTTTAATGACCGGTACAAATAATGCATCTTCAGTTGCAACGGCTATCGATATATTGATTTCTTTCTTTTGTATGATTTTTTCGCCTGCCCACATCGAATTGAGCTCTGGAAATTCCGTAAGGGCTTGAGCAACCGCTTTTACGAAAAAGGCAAAGTACGTTAAATTATAGCCTTCTTTTTGTTTAAAGTCGGATTTTAGATTATCACGCAATTTCACCATATTGCTTGCGTCAACTTCCACCATCGTCCAAGCATGCGGGATTTCGTGCTTACTTTTCAACATATTGGACGCAATTGCCTTACGGATTCCGGTAACGGGTATTTCCTTGTCACCAGCAGCAGTCGGCACATTTGTTACTGGACTGGTTTGACGACTAACTTGAGGGGCGACCTCTTTTGGAGCCGGATCGGATATCACGGAAGGCTCATCCGCCTTAGGAAGATTCCCTGATTCAACAAGTTTCAGTAAATCTTTACGGGTGATCCGTCCCTCATTCCCCGTTCCTTTAACCTTTGAAAGATCGATTCCATGCTCCTGGGAAAGTTTTAACACGGCAGGCGAATAGCGAGCTTTCCTTGATGGTTCGGCCGCTTGCTGCACTTCTCTTGTAACAGGTGCATCAACATTTTCCTCATTCTGAGAAACAGCTTGCCCAGCATTATCGTTATCCGTCTTTGCCGTTTCAACTTCAATCGAGCAAATGACTTCCCCGACTGCCAATGTTTGATTCTCATCCGCTTTCAATTCCTTGATGATGCCCGTAAAGGAAGAAGGAACCTCAGCATTTACTTTATCCGTCATCACTTCAGCTAGCGGATCGTATTTGGTGACATGATCCCCAGGCTTCACTAGCCATTTACTGATGGTTCCCTCTGTGACACTTTCGCCTAGTTGAGGCATCTTCATTAATTCCATAGCCATAAATCGTTCCTCCTTCTTAACAGTCATTAATACTCAGCCAATTCCCTCATTGCTTTTTCCACTTTATCAGGATTCACCATAAATTGTTTTTCCATCGTAGGCGCATATGGCATGGCTGGTACATCAGGTCCGGCCAATCGTTTTACAGGGGCATCCAAATCAAAAAGGCAATGCTCGGCAATGATGGCTGCGACCTCACTCATGATGCTTCCTTCTTTATTATCTTCCGTAACCAGTAATACTTTCCCCGTTTTAGAAGCCGCTTCTATGATAGCATCCTTATCCAAAGGATAGACGGTACGCAAGTCAAGAACATGTGCAGAAATTCCATCTGCAGCTAATTTTTCTGCTGCCTGAAGGGCAAAATGCACACAAAGGCCATAGGAGATGACAGTAATGTCTTCCCCTTCCCTTTTCACATCCGCCTTACCGATGGGAAGTACATAATCTTCAGTGGGTACCTCACCCTTGATCAAGCGGTACGCGCGTTTATGTTCAAAGAAAAGCACTGGATCTTCGTCGCGAATGGCAGCTTTAAGCAAACCCTTTACATCATAAGGAGTGGAAGGCATCACTATTTTCAAACCCGGCTGATTGGCAAAGATTGCTTCAACCGATTGTGAATGATAAAGAGCTCCATGAATCCCTCCGCCATATGGAGCACGGATTACCATTGGACAGCTCCAGTCATTATT
Source organism: Peribacillus sp. N1 (assembly GCF_054600815.1). NCBI lineage: Bacteria > Bacillati > Bacillota > Bacilli > Caryophanales > Bacillaceae > Peribacillus > Peribacillus sp. N1. The sequence continues at coordinate 1,670,033 of NZ_BAAHZO010000001.1, forward strand.
AGAACGATATCTAATTTTGGCTGCCTCTGAAACGATTTGGTTAATGGCAGGCATGATGAAATCAGCGAATTGCATCTCAGCTATCGGCCGAAGCCCATACATGGCGGCTCCAATTCCCACTCCTGCAATTGCAGATTCAGCGAGCGGGGTATCGATGACCCTGGCTTCACCGAATTGGTCGTATAAACCATTAGTGGCTTTAAAGACCCCACCTTTTTTTCCTACATCCTCACCCAATACGAATACACGGGAATCACGTTCCATCTCTTCCCTCATTGCCATTGTCACGGCATCTATATATGAAATCACTGGCATTCTATTACCCCCTTACTTTTGTGCATACACATGATTCATAGCACTTTCAGCCTTCGGATATGGAGCATTTTCAGCATAATCGGTTGCTTCGTTGACTATCTTCATGACTTCATCATTCATTTGTTTCTCTAGGTCATCATCCATGATTCCCACTTCTTTTAAATACGCTCCAAATGTCATTATGGAATCCTTCGTTTTGGCTTCGGCCACTTCGTCCGCCGTCCGGTAGCTTCGGTCATCATCATCACTTGAATGAGGTGTGAGCCTGTATGAAACGGTTTCTACCAGTGTAGGACCTTCTCCCCTTCTTGCACGGTCAGCCGCTTCTTTCACCGCTGCATACACTTCCAACGGATCATTGCCATCCACCGTTATTCCAGGCATCCCATAGCCAATCGCCCTGTCGGAAACATTTTCACACGATAGCTGTTTCGAAATAGGAACGGAAATCGCATATTTATTATTTTCACACATGAAAATGACCGGTAGCTTATGCACACCTGCAAAGTTGGCCCCTTCATGAAAATCGCCCTGATTGGATGAACCTTCCCCAAACGTTACGAATGTTACCAAATCCTTACCTTCCATCTTCCCTGCAAGGGCAATTCCAACAGCATGCGGGACCTGTGTCGTTACAGGTGATGATCCAGTGACAATCCTATTTTTCTTTTGACCGAAATGACCAGGCATCTGGCGCCCGCCGGAATTGGGATCTTCCTCTTTGGCGAAACCGGAAAGCATCAAGTCTTTAGCGGTCATTCCGAAGGTAAGTACCACACCTACATCCCGATAATAAGGCAGTACATAATCCTTTTGCCGATCTAGCGCAAACGCTGCCCCAACCTGTGCAGCTTCTTGCCCCTGGCAGGAAATCACGAAGGGAATTTTCCCGGATCGGTTTAAAAGCCACATGCGCTCATCAATTCTGCGGGACAAAAGCATTGTCCGGTACATATCTAAAACCGTTTCCTCATTTAAGCCTAATTGTTCATGACGTTTTTCTACCATCATAAAACCTCCTGACCTTATTCTTTAAGAATGTATGGCACGTCCATCGACAGCAAGGGCCGCCTCTCCGATTGCTTCAGAAAGACTTGGGTGCGGATGGATTGTCTTGCCTATCTCCCAAGGTGTCGCATCAAGCACTTTCGCAAGTCCAGCTTCAGAAATCATATCCGTAACATGTGGCCCGATCATATGAACGCCCAATATATCATCCGTTTTCTTATCGGCGATGATTTTGACAAAACCATCCGCTTCCCCGAAAACAAGGGCCTTACCAACTGCACGGAATGGGAATTTCCCAATTTTAAGATCAAAGCCTTCCTTGTTTGCCTGTTCTTCCGTCAAACCGACACTTGCAGCTTCAGGGCTTGAATACACACATTTTGAAATGAGCGAATAATCCAGCCGTTCCGGTTTTTGGCCTGCGATATGTTCAACGGCCGTAATGCCTTCATGGGAAGCAACGTGAGCCAATTGCAGACCGCCGATACAATCACCGATCGCATAAATATGTGATTCCTTCGTTTGGAAGAAGTCATTGGTTTCAATAAAACCTTTTTCTTTCACAATTTCCGTATTTTCAAGGCCGATCCCTTCAACATTTGCTGATCTGCCTACGGACACCAACATTTTTTCAGCTGTGAATTCCTCTACCGAACCTTTGACTTCAGCAGAAATGGATACTGAAGCATCCGTTTTCAGGGTTTCAGGCAATACCTTGGCACCTGTAACGAACTTGACGCCTTTTTTCGTTAGGAGACGAAGCATTTCACTGGAAATATCATGGTCTTCAGTCGGGATAATTCTATCTGCATATTCGAGTACTGTCACTTCCACACCAAAATCATTAAGCATCGAAGCCCATTCAATGCCGATAACTCCACCGCCTACAATAATCATTGATTTTGGCAGGCTCTCAAGCTTTAGAGCTTCATCCGATGTAAGCACCAATTCCCCATCAATCGCTAAACCGGGAAGTGTCTTCGGACGCGAACCCGTTGCAATGATGACATTCTGAGGAATGAGCATTTCATTTTCACTGCCATCATTCATTTCCACGGAAATTGTCCCAGGCATCGGTGAAAATATAGAAGGACCCAGTATACGCCCTAACCCTTCATAAACCGTTATCTTTCCTTGTTTCATCAAGTGCTGAACACCTTTATAGAGTTGATCGACCACTTTATTCTTTCTTTCCTGCACCTTAAGGAAATCTACCTTTACATCCCCGGTAACAATACCGAATTCCTCACTTTTCACTGCAGTCTGATAAACTTCCGCACTCCTTAAAAGTGCTTTCGAAGGGATACAGCCTTTATGTAGACACGTTCCGCCGAGCTTGCCTTTCTCCACGACAGCCGTTTTCAATCCTAATTGAGCAGCCCTTATTGCCGCCACATACCCGCCTGTTCCTCCTCCGAGGATAACGAGGTCAAATTCTTCAGCCAAAACCACTCCTCCTCACAAATACATACAGTTTGTAACCATTTTTACTTGTCCTATGTTTATTACGTTATCCATGTTGAAAATTCCTGTGTTTATTAAAAAAAACACAGGAATCTAATCTTGTAAAACTACATTCATTTTCTTCCATTCAAGATATGTTTTTCATTTTGCAAGAATTGGCTCCTTGAATTCCTCATGCGAGCAATTCGCTCCTCTGCCATCCTATCCGCGGCTTTATAAGTTGGGATTTGATCACGTTTTGCAATCTCGATGACTCTTTCAATTGTATCATAAACCGTTTCCACTTTCTTAAGGGCTCTTTCCCGATTATACCCTAAAAGCTCATCGGCCACGTTTATGACTCCACCTGCATTAATAACATAATCAGGGGCGTATATAATACCTTTTTCATGAATTTGATCGCCATGAACAGTTTCTTTTAACTGATTATTGGCCGCACCTGCAATGACCTTCGCCTTGATTTGATTGATTGTTTGATCATTTATGACAGCCCCTAAAGCACACGGTGCATAGATATCACAGTCGACTCCATAAATTTCATCTGGATTAACTGCGGACGCCCCAAAGGATTCAACCGCACGGGCCACGCTTTCTTTATTGATATCCGTAACGATCAGCTTGGCGCCCTCCTCATGAAGGTGACGACATAAGTTATAAGAAACATTCCCGACGCCTTGGACCGCAACCACCTTACCTTCTAAAGAATCAGTTCCGAAAGCCTCTTTTGCAGCAGCCTTCATACCTCGGTATACCCCATATGCAGTTACAGGGGAAGGATTACCCGAAGAACCGAATGCAGGGGAAATCCCAGTGACAAAATCCGTCTCCTCATGAATGAGATCCATATCCTCAACCGTTGTACCTACATCTTCAGCTGTTATATAACGCCCATTCAACCCTTGGATATATCTTCCGAATGCACGGAACATCTCTTCATTTTTATCCTTACGCGGGTCGCCGATGATGACGGTCTTCCCCCCGCCTAAATTCAAACCTGCAGCGGCGTTCTTATATGTCATTCCTCTCGAAAGCCTTAAGGCATCTTCAATGGCATCTTCTTCAGATGCATACGTCCACATCCTTGTGCCTCCAAGCGCAGGCCCTAATGTTGTATCATGAATGGCAATAATCGCTTTCAAACCCGATTGTTTGTCCTGACAGAATAGCAGTTGCTCGTAATCATACTTCTCAAGATATTTAAAAATTTCCATAAAGGAATCCTCCCTAGATGTTTTAATACATGTCAGATATGAGGACACTGAATTTCTCCTCATTCCTACTTGTTTCCACGTTCATTTTAAATAAAATCCGCTACTCACATGATATTTTCCCTATGGGGAATGGTTCCCTTGAAAAATCCATACACCTTTAAATATGCAAATAACATGCCAATAAAATACATAATGAGAGCGTTTTTATCCAAAATAAGGAGATGCTGGTTTATATGTTGGGCAACTATAGCCTATAACAAATTGAAAAAAATTTCATGTTAGAAGTGGAGTCTCGCTTAAATTAAAATAAATCAGAAAATTCCGTGCAGTTTTTTTCATAGTGCGCAATTACTTGCGTGCAAAAAATTTCACAGTTTTAGTTTTTCCATTTTGTAATATAGATTTCTGACAGATATCCCAAGAGCTTTTGCCGTAAGTGTTTTATTTCCCTTGTGGGTATGGAACGCTTGCTGAATGATATCGGCTTCATACTGGTCTATTATCTCCGAGAGCGGTTTCCCCGATACGTAGCCAGAAGGGTTCATTAATAATTTCTCTTGTTTTACTGGAATCTCTTCGATAAAATCCGGAATATGCTGTATATCAATGATCGTCTCGTTCAATTTCATGAAAATGATTGCCCGTCCTAAGATATTTTCCAGTTCCCTAACATTACCTGGCCAGTTGTAGATTTGCATTTTATGTATAGCTGCTGCTGTAATTCCCTCTATGCTTCGTCCATACTCCTGATTGATTTTATTAATCAAATGCTCCGCCAATTCTCTCAAATCCTCTTTTCTCTTTCTTAATGGAGCAATGAAAATAGGCATGCGGTTCAGCCTGAAATATAAGTCTTCCCTGAATGATCCGTTTGAGATGGCCTCTTCGAGATTGATATTCGTAGCGGCTATGACCCGGACATTGATGGGAATCGGCTTCGTCCCCCCCACTCTGACGATTTCCTTTTCTTGTAAAACCCGAAGTAACTTAGCTTGGATGTTGGCTGGTAATTCACCAATTTCGTCCAAAAAGATACTCCCTTGATTTGCCTCTTCAAAAAAACCGACCTTTCCGCCCCTATTTGCTCCTGTAAAGGCTCCTTCATCATAACCGAACAGTTCACTTTCAAGTAATGATTCCGAGATGGCCGCACAATTTACACGAACGAATTTATTGAATTTCCTATCGCTCGCATTATGGATGGCATGTGCAAATAACTCTTTGCCAGTCCCTGATTCCCCTCTTAATAAGACAGTAGCAGGTGTTCTTGCCGATAATTTCGCCTGTTCAATGGGAAGCTTCATCTCTTCGGAAGCCCCGATTATATCATCAAAGGAATATTTAGCCTGCAATGTCCGGATGATCTGTCTTGCCCGATTCAGTTCGTGGGTCAGGGCTTGAATTTCCGATACATCATGAATGACGCCAACGCTCCCTTTCAGGCACCCGTCCACAATGATTGGAGCAACATTCACGATCACTTCCTTATGTTTTGGGCCGACACGCATATTGACACCCCGAACAGGCTTTTTTGTCTGAAGTACTTTCATATGCATACTTTCACCTTCATAAATATCGATGGAAGCCGGCTTACCGATCACTTGGGTCTTTGTTAATCCCGTGATTCTTGTATATGCCGGATTGATCAAAAGCCCCCTGCCTTGATCATCCACAACGGATATGGCTTCATCACTGGATTGAATGATCGCCTGAAGCATCGTTTGTATCTCTTTTAAATCGGTGATCTGCTCCGCCAATTGTACAGCTTCCGTTTTATTCCTAAACACTGAAAAAGCCCCTATGATTTCCTTATCGGCATTCACAAGAGGTATCCTTGTCGTTATGAGTTCCATTCCATTGCTAAGGGTGATTTCCTGATTCACTTCTTTTTGGTTTGTTTGCATCACTCGCAGCAATCCAGTTGAAGGGATGAAATCTTTGATATGTCTGCCTATCACATCCTCGCGCTTTGTGTCTGTTGCTCGTTCGGCACTATCATTGAACATGATGATGAATCCTCCATGATCAATCACCACCATCCCTTCACTGGTCGTATTAAGAATCAAGTCCATTTTTGCCGAGGTATTCTCCAGTTTACTTATTAAACGATTTTTCTCTTCAAACAACTTAGTCATAATGAGGGCGACACTTCCAGGAATGAGAATCGTTTGTTCGTCCATGTCCCTTTTTATCTTTTTATAGACAGACGGGTCTCCGGTCGTATCAAAAATGATGTCCAAATCCCGCTCCAATCCCAGGCTCCAATTAGTCACTGAAGGGATCCCTCGTTCCTTTGCAGCAAGCATCCCTTCAGCGGATTCATTCGTATCAGCCATACAAACAATGGAGAATACTTCACTTTCCGATAGGAGTTTCAACACGGTTGTCCCTCCCACTCCTCCCCCTACTATCATGACCTTTTGCATGAGCCATCCCCCTTAAGATATAATTACCCCTTTTATTAGATCAATCTATGCAATTTTTTTCATACTTCACACCATTTTACCATATCGGCTCCCTTTAAAAACAGCCACCAACTCCCAGTCATTATCTACATTCCCGAAACTTGACAAATAATTTATATCCTTTATCATTTTTTAAAGACGGAATTTTCGGAAGGGATTTGACTGCATGAAACGTTTAATCGCTTTTTTGATTCTTTTTATACCCGGTGCCTTTGCTGCCTATGGCATAAAAATAATGAGGGACATGGTGTTCGGTATTCTACAGCCTCCCTATCCAGTCCTTTGGCTGCAATTTTTAATAGGACTACTCATTACGATTGGCGGAATAGCCTTCATCGCCGGCTTCGTCCTTCATCGAGATCGAAAACAAAATAAGGTCCAAAGCAGGTTCAATAAATTTTAAACGCAAAAAGAAGGTGCCATGTATCATATGGCACCTTCTTTCATTATCTTGATTTCAATCCTTCCCTGACCCGTACGGCTGCCTCGGGAAAATCGGTTATGATGCCGCTGCACCCCAATTTGAATAGCCTCTTCATCTCGGCTTCTTTATTAATGGTATATGGCCGTACAGGAACACCCATACTCACAGATGTTTGAATGAGCGCATCAGGGACAGCCCGGATATTTGGATGGATTGCACTTCCGCCTATTGCCTTGGCATATATCCAAGGCATGTATAGACCATCCCTATAAAGCGGTGCGGTTTCCAATTCAGGTGCCAATTGATGGCAATTGACCAAGCTATAATGATTGAAAGAAGAAAGGATAATCCTTTCCTCCATATCGTAAGTACGAATGAGTCGGATGACTTTCTCTTCTAAGCCTGGATACAAAAAAAGTGTATTTTTTAACTCAATGTTGCAAAAAAGCTGATTATCGTCAAGCCAAATGAATAGTTCTTCAAGTGTCGGAATCTTTTCTTTACCCAATTTACCATTATAGTTTGAAGAAGCATTAAGGGTTTTCAACTCCTTCAAGGTCCTGTCTTTTACATATCCCGAGGCATTCGTGGTCCGATCGAGCTTTTCATCGTGAATGATGACCACTTCCCCATCTTTTGAGAGCTGGACATCCGTTTCAATACCGTCCGCCCCGACACGGGCAGCTTCTTTGAACGCCGACATCGTATTTTCCGGATGTGTTCCTGCTGAGCCTCGATGTGCAAAGATTAAGGTCATGGAGAAACGCCGCCTCTCTCAATAATGGTTATATCCCAATGTTATGAACAGAAACAGCAAATTATTTTCATCTAGTTCAATACTTTAATAAAATGCAGTTGATTATTTTCTGCATAGAAGGTTCCTTTCGTCAAATCACTCAATTTTTTTTGCATGCTTTTGATTTGCAAGCAAGCATCCGGAAAAGCCATTTGACCAATCGTAATTTCCCCTCCCCCTTTTGATTCAAGCATATCCATGATTGACTTCCGTTTTTCATCCTATATATATATTTGAACCATCAACCTCTCGTATTGATTTCCTGTTTGTTCATATTGAAAATTTTGCTCACAAGTCAATTCTCCAAGAGGCGTTTGATACACTTCAAGCTTTTCATTATTGATTCAAGTTTCATTATTATTGAAACATATTTTGTCTTCCCAATTCCTCAATCAGCGTCTATAAATAACCTGAAAGAAATTTCACAAAAAAATATCATAAATTTAGTTTAATATCCGTTTCAATAGTGTACAAAAAAAGATTGTCCAAAATGGAAAACCTCCAATATGTTTTGCGCCTCTGAACTTTATAACTTAAGATTAAACTATGCTTCTTTTTTAACGAGCTTCTTCTACTTTTTTAAACATTTCTCCCCTCCGGTCCTTTTCTAACAGGTTTCCGGATTCCTATTACACCAGCTTTATCACTCGTTTAAGTCCACTTTATTAACTGAGTTGAATCTGTTACGGAATCGAAAGGTAAAATAACCGACATTATTACGCAACTATTTTCCAACTGTGTTGCAATGCGCATAGTCGAGTGTTTGAAAATGTGCGTATAAAGATGCCTGACCTTACAAATTTACAAACGAAGTCGGCAAGTCGAAATCATAAAAAAAACGCCCAACAATGGACGTCATGACTCTTCCCTATAAAATATTTGATTGACCGTGATTTCCTTTCACTAATGAGCTTTGCATTGTTAAAAAGGTTCACTGGCCTCTTTTTCGTAGCGGTTATACTGAAATACGCTTAGCCCTATAATTGCGCAAATTCCGTTCGGGTCATACGATGGGTCATGACGTCATTCTTTCAATCGATACGAATTGACATAAATACCAGGCCCCTATACAAAAATAATAGCCGCCCAGTTTGGACGACTGCGGAATTTTCCTATATACTGACTCGTAACGATGCCGTTTATCCGCAAAATACGATCAGTCTTTATTGATATTCCACCGGAAAGTTTATCGGATTAGCGATAAATTCACGGTTAAATTCCCGTCCAAATTGCCGTCAAATCAACGATCCTACACTTGTCAAGAAGCTTTGTGTTCGAGGCGCAGCTTATCGGCAACCATGGCAATGAATTCGGAATTTGTAGGTTTTGCCTTAGTCATGCTTACGGTATATCCGAAAAGCGATGAAATGGATTCTATATTGCCACGGCTCCAGGCCACTTCAATCGCATGCCTGATAGCACGTTCAACACGGCTCGCCGTAGTATTGTATTTTTTTGCGATATCCGGATATAAAACTTTGGTGATGGAACCCAATAGTTCAATATCATTATATACCATGGATATGGCTTCCCTTAAATACAAATAGCCCTTTATATGTGCAGGTACTCCAATCTCGTGAATGATGCTTGTGATGCTGGCATCGAGGTTCTTCGGCTTGGATTCATTTTGGGGACGATAGCTAAACTGACTATGATTTTTTAAAACTGCCTGACCTTTACTGCTTACCTGACGTATGTGATTGGCCAGATTTTCCATATCAAATGGCTTCAGGATAAAGTAAGACGCACCCAAATCAACAGCTTTTTTCGTTACATCTTCTTGACCAAAGGCAGTAAGCATAATCACATTAGGCATGGCACCCCGTTTTACTTCACGAAGTTTTTCTAGCACACCTAACCCATCTAAATGAGGCATGATAATATCGAGGATCAATATATCCGGGTCAACGCTTTCAAGCATACCCAGGCAATCTTGACCGTTATGTGCCACCCCTATTACTTCCATGTCATCCTGTGCAGAAATGTATTCTTCCAGAAGGCCAACAAGTTCTCTATTATCATCTACAACGCACACCTTAATTTTTTTCACGCTTGATTTCCTCCTCAACTACAATTGGTCTTTTTTTCTATATGACTAAATTCTATTGTAATTGAACTTTTCGACAATGGAAACTAAATTCCTTTTATTTTTGAAAAAATATAAGGAATTCAATATTATTCTCCGGATATCTCTTGTTTTCGACTTCGTTTGCTATTCGAATAAAGCGATTGTCGAAAAATCTTCATTTCGTTATCATTTTATCACATCGTTTCAAAAAAACCTCTATTTTTTGAAGAAATCAATTTAATTCCTACCCAAAATCTATGCTAATCATAACTTTCCATTAAAAAGGGGCATCCAAAAGGATACCCGGATTCTTAGCTTGCCTTTTCATAATTATCTTTGTCGTATATATTAATACCGGCTTCGTTTAACATCCATTCGATATGGACTCCATACCCACTTGTAGGATCATTAACGAATACATGGGTGACTGCACCGATTAATTTCCCATTTTGTATGATAGGACTGCCGCTCATACCTTGAACGATCCCACCCGTTTTTTGAAGCAATTCCTTATCCGTCACTTTTAAGACCATTCCCTTAATTGCGGGGAACTTCTGTGGTATGGAACTGACGATTTCAACATCGAATTCCTCCACTTCAGAACCATCCACCACTGTAAGGATTTTTGCTGGTCCTTCCTTTACCTCATGGGAAAGGGTGATGGGGAGTGGCTTATCGTTAATTCCATTTTTAAAATCTTGATTTAACTTCCCAAAAATTCCAAAGGGACTATTGCGATTGATATTTCCTATTTTTTCTTTATTGGAAGAAAAGCGTGCAAGTTTTTCTCCCGGATCACCATTGCTTCCCTTTTCGATGGATGTGACCGTCGATTGAACAATCTGTCCGTCCTTGACAACAATCGGCTTCTTTGTATCCATATCGGATATGACATGTCCCAAAGCCCCGTATTTTTTCGAATCCGGGTGATAAAACGTCATCGTTCCGATGCCAGCTGCCGAATCACGGATATACAAACCCAATTTGTAAGTTCCTTCATTCTTATCTTTTAGAGGTAATAGGGTACTGTGAAGCACTTCATTATCACGGTTAATGACAAGATTCAACGCCTCACCCTTTTCACCTGCCTGCTGAACAAAAGGGGTTACATCCCCCATCTTCTTTATCGTCTGACCATTGATTTCTGTAATAATATCACCGATTTCAATTTTTGCTTTTTCTCCCGGTGATTTTTTCCCCTGCGCAGTATCAATAAGATGATGACCTACTACGAGAACCCCAAGAGTATTAAGCTTTACTCCAATGGATTGGCCTCCAGGCATGACCTTAAAGTCTTTTAACACCCTGATGTCGACCTTTTTGGCAGGTAAGCCTGCTACATCGAGTAACACTTCATTCGTACCTGGTTTCTCAGCACCAAGTGTAATCGAGGCTTGTTCATCATGAAGCGAAATTCCATCACTGGATCCCGAAGTTTTTGCAGTAACAGGCAATGATTTGGAAATACTATATTGACTTCCTTCAAATAGTACAAGATGATTTGGAATTAAAAAATATTCACGAGATGGCTGGTATAACCCTAATGTTAATAGCGAAACAAGGAGAATTCCACCGATGATCCTGTTTATCCATATAAATTTCAATCCATTCACTCTCCTCGCTCTCTGAAACTTTATGGCTACACCTTTAATTTAGCCCTCATGACAATCATTTATAACAGGTGCAAAAAATAAAAGCTATCCGTTTTTGGATAGCTTTACAATGAATGCTTATGATAAGTTTAAATAATGTTCTTACCGGCCCTTCATGATGTAATCTTCAGCCTTTTGGCCAGCTGGATTAATTCATTAGCATGCTGCTTCGTCAAATCCGTTATCTCGACTCCTGAAATCATCCTGCCGATTTCTTTTACTTTTTCGGTTTCAATTAGCGGCTTGACCGAGGTATTCGTGCGTCCGGCCCTTACATTTTTCGCTATAAAAAGATGGGTATCCGCCATAGCGGCCACTTGTGGCAAATGGGATATGCACAATACTTGTGATCCAGTTGCCACTTTATAGATCTTTTCGGCAATGGATTGTGCAACCCGTCCGCTCACACCTGTGTCAACTTCATCAAATATAATGGATGTTATGCCTTGATGCTTGGAGAAAATGCTTTTCAAAGCCAGCATGATCCTCGACAGTTCTCCCCCAGATGCGATTTTGGATAGAGGTTTTAACGGTTCACCTGGATTGGTGGAAATATAAAATTCCATTGAATCCAGACCTGACTGATTAATGCCCCTATCTGACAATTCATCGAAAGTATAAGCCGTTTGAAGGAAATGTGGTTCGAAAATTGTCTTTTCCATGTATAAATCTTTTAATTCCTGATGGATCTTTTTGGTTAACTGCTGAGCGAATTTCTGGCGAAGTTCAGAAAGATTCTTTGCTTCGACAATTAAATCTGCCTTGATGGATTTCATTTCCTTTTCGAGCTTCGCTATATGGGTTTCCCTATTTTGCAGTTTTTCGACTTCTTCTTCTATAGCGGCTCCATATTCCAGGATTTCCTCGATGGTCCGCCCGTATTTCCGCTTTAATTGATTTATTTCATTAAGGCGGCCTTCAATGAATTCCACACGTTCTGTATCATAATCCAAGGAGTCTAATTGGTCTCGGATGTTTGACACGGCCTCTTCAAGCAGGAAGTAGCTATTTGAAACGGTTTCAGAGCTATTCTTTAAACCCTCATCAAGCCCTGCCGCTTCCTCTAAATTATTCATGGCTACGGAAAGCCAATCAATTGCATGCTGCTCACCATTTAAAGCATTATAACTGGTTTGCAGCGCTTCATGAATTTTTTCGAAATTATTAATTTTCTTCCGCTCTTCCATCAATTCTTCATCTTCGCGTAACTTCAAATCAGCTTTTTGGATTTCATCGAATTGAAATTGGATCAAATCAAGGCGATGGACCATTTGCTGTTCATTTTGGCTCAAGCCATTCAATTGTTTAGAAGCTGTTTCATAACGTTTAAATAGCTTTTGGTATTCAGTGAGCGCAGATGCGATTTTTTCACCGCCGAATTGATCGAGCAGTGGAAGATGGAGTCGTTCATCCATTAATTCCTGATGCTCATGCTGACCATGGATATCTATCAATGTCCGGCCTATCTCGCGTAAAGTGGAAATCGTAACAAGCTTACCATTCACCCTGCAAACGCTTTTGCCGCTTTGTGAGATGTCCCTTCGAAGTATCGCCATCCCATCATTCATATCCAGGCCAAACTCTTCCGCTTTGGCAAAGACCGGGTGTTTTTCATCTTCAATTTGGAATAATCCTTCTATTTCGGCCTTAGACTCTCCATGCCGAATGAACTCTGCTGAACCACGTCCCCCAACCAAAAGATGAACGGCATCTATTATGATTGACTTCCCTGCCCCTGTTTCTCCTGTCAAGACCGTCAAGCCTTTCTCAAATGAAACGGACAGGCTGTCTATGATCGCAAAATTCCTAATCGATAGTTCTGTTAACAAACTAGGTCACCTCACAACATTATTAGAGCATGTCCAAGAATTTGCCGGAAATGATCTTTGCATCTTCCTCAGAACGGCAGATAATCAAACAAGTATCGTCGCCGCCGATCGTCCCGAGTATTTCTTGCCAATTTAAATTATCAATCAATGCGCAGATTGCCTGGGCATTACCTGGGAGCATCTTCATAACCAGTAAATTGTTGGCTGAGTCAATGCGTACAAATGCATCGACAAGGATTCTCTTTAATTTTTGAAGTGGATTGAAGCGCTGGTCGGCCGGCAGACTGTATTTATACCTTCCATCCGTCAATGGAACCTTTACAAGGTGAAGCTCTTTAATATCCCTTGAAACAGTAGCTTGAGTTACATTGTATCCAGCTAATTTCAATTCTTCAACTAACTCATCCTGGGTTTCGATATCATTATTCGTTATGATGTCCCTTATTTTTATATGTCGTTGTCCTTTATTCATAAGTAGAAGCACCTCTTCTCAACTGTTGCTCATATTAATGGTAATTGGTATCACTTTCATTTTTCACTTAAGCAAGCTGCCCCAATATGGGATTGCTTCGTTATCTTCAGTACGTGCAAATAGGCCGCTTTAGAAAGTGGCTAATATTAATGTTATCGGATTTTTATGCAATTGTACAACTTTTTCTCTAAAAATGAATACAAGTCTATTTTTTGTACGTACCTATTTTATGTATGCACCCTTAAATGATTCAAGGGGATTACCACAATGTAAAGTTAAAAAGCTCCTTTAGCCAACCATTCAGCCAAAGGAGCCCATACAAGTTCTAACTATTCTTTTTTAAATTGAGCATGGGCCTCTCCAACGATGTCATCAACCGTTTTCGAAAGCAATATCGCTCCATCATCCTTCGACCCTTGCCAGTGTAAATGAAGTAAGAATTCAATATTCCCATCACCGCCTGTAATCGGTGAGAAGGAGGCATCCTTAATATCATAGCCTTCCTTTATAGAAAAAGAAATGATCTTATCCAATACTTGTTTATGAATTTTGGGATCGCGAACAATCCCCTTTTTACCCACTTGATCCTTTCCAGCTTCGAATTGCGGTTTAACCAATGCAACGACATCACTATTCGGGACGAGCAAGGTCTTTAGCACAGGTAAAATTAACGTAAGCGAGATGAAAGAAACATCAATGCTTGCAAAGTTTGGCATCTCCCCATCGAGATCGGCGGGTGTAACATAACGGAAATTGGTTCGTTCCATTACTTTAACCCGCTCATCCTGCCTGAGCTTCCAGGCAAGTTGATTATAGCCCACATCAAGCGCATATGACATGAGAGCGCCATTTTGCAACGCACAATCCGTGAACCCACCAGTCGAAGAACCGATATCAAGCAGTACTTTCCCATTAACTTGTAAATCGAATTCCCTTAATGCCTTCTCAAGTTTAAGACCGCCTCTTGAAACGTAAGGCATGACTTTTCCTTTGATCGTAAATTCGAGATCGACCGGCACTTTTTCCCCCGGTTTTTCGTACCTTTCTTCATTCGCGTAGACAAGGCCTGCCATGACCATACGCTTCGCTTTTTCACGTGTATCGGCCAAGCCTTGTTCTACAAGTAATACATCTACTCTTTCTTTCATCACTTTCATATTGTCAGGCCCTTTTTTCTTTTTTGGGTGTTATCATTTTAATCTTTTTGATCGCGGTCTCAGTCGTTAAACCGATTTCTTCAAGCAGTTCATCGACACTTCCATGTTCAATGAAATAATCAGGTATCCCCATTCGATCTATAATTGCCCCATAAAATCCTTGATCATGGGCATATTCAAGTACTGAACTACCAAAACCACCTTGAAGAACCGCTTCTTCTATTGTCAAAATCGGCATTTTTTCACCAAGGAGACTGCTTAGCATGTTCTCATCCAAAGGCTTAATGAACCGGGCATTGATCACCTTAACTGAATAATCCTCTTTCTCGAGCAGTTCTGCCGCTTCAAGAGCCATCGGAATCGTTGTACCGAACGTTAAGATGGCAGCATCCGTTCCTTCTTTAAGAACTTCCCACGAACCGATTGGAATCTGCTGTAATTCAGTATCCATCACAACTCCCCAACCATTCCCACGAGGGAAACGCATAGCAATCGGACCATCATTATAGTTTAAGGCCGTATTGACCATATGCTGACCTTCGTTTTCATCTTTCGGCATCATCAATACCATATTCGGTACATGGCGTAAGAAAGCAATGTCGAAAACGCCTTGATGCGTTTCACCATCGGAGCCAACCAATCCGGCACGGTCGATCCCGATGAATACGTTCAAATTCTGACGGCAGATATCATGCACCACCTGGTCATAAGCCCTTTGCAGGAATGTTGAATATATAGCCAGGAAAGGTTTCATTTTTTGCGTTGCCAATCCGGCTGCAAAAGTTGCAGCATGCTGCTCGGCAATCCCTACATCATAGAAACGCTCTGGAAACTCTTGGGAAAAGCCCACCAATTTCGAACCTACGGGCATTGCAGGTGTAATTGCGACAATCCGCTCATCGTCACGTGCTAGCCTGCTGACAGTATCGCTTACAAGAGCGCTCCAAGCAGGACCTTTACTAGGGGATTTCACGAAATCGCCTGTCTCGATTTTGTATGGGCCTGTCCCATGCCAGTTTCCTGTTGTATCCAGCTCGGCAGGTGAATAGCCCTTGCCTTTTTTCGTGATGACATGCAGCAGTACAGGCCCCTTCGTTTTCTTGGCATATCTTAAATTCTCCAGCAATTCTTCATAATTATGACCATCCACTGGTCCTAGGTATGTGAAACCGAGCTCCTCGAAAAAGATTCCTGAAACCAATAAGTACTTCATGCTATCCTTCAGGCGTTCAGCTGTAGCTGCAAGTTTGCCACCGACTGCAGGGATTTTTTTCAAAAGCAGCTCCAATTCATCTTTTGCCCAGTTATATTTGCCTGCTGTACGCAATCTTCCCAATATCGTGTGCAGGGCACCTACGTTAGGGGCTATGGACATTTCATTATCATTCAGGATAACGATCATGTCCTTTTTTTCATCACCGATATGATTTAATGCTTCAAGCGCCATTCCGCCTGTTAGGGCACCGTCCCCGATCACTGGCAAAATAAAACTGTTTTCACCTTTGATATCACGGGCAGCCGCCATTCCCATTGCAGCTGAAAGGGAAGTCGAACTGTGACCGGTTTCCCAAACATCATGGGGGCTTTCAATCATTTTAGGAAAACCGCAAAGACCTTTGTATTTCTTTAAGGTATCGAACTCTCCTGCTCTGCCAGTCAGGATCTTATGGACATAGGATTGATGTCCGACATCCCATAAAATTTTATCATTCGGACTGTCGAATTCTTTATGCAAGGCTATAGTCAACTCGACGACACCTAAATTCGGACCAATATGCCCACCAGTCACCGATAATTTTTCCACAAGGAATTTACGTACTTCCACACTTAACTCGACAAGTTCTTCATTATTCATCTTCTTCAAAAAAGAAGGGTCTTTTATAGATAGAAGATCCAAACAGGACCACTCACTTTCTGTCATTTTCGGTTGTAAGCATAAACAAAGCCTCATAAAAGAAGGCTATGGGGGACTTGACCGAAAAATTGGTTTTAAGTTAAAAAATAGCCGCCAACACCCAGGTGATTTCGGCGGCTTAATATACCTATTTTATCACGTATCTCAATTAAAAAATTCATTATGATTTTCACATATTTTTGCACAATGAGTATACCATAAAACCTCAATTGATAACAAATTTAGCTCAATCAATGGTTACGGTTCGCTATTAAATCGGTTAGTTCATTCAACAAACCCGTTTGTAGGGTTGTTTTTCCTAAAGCGGCATGGGCAAGTTCTATATGATGCTCCAACTTTTCCTTTGCCCCTTGAAGCGTAAGTAAAGAAGGATATGTGCTTTTATGATTACCCACATCACTGCCAACCGGCTTGCCGATCAACTCGACGGACCCTTCAATATCCAGAATATCATCCCGAATTTGAAATGCAAGCCCCAGGTGGTATGCAAAGTCACGTAAATGGAGTTGCTGTTCTTCATTCGCTCCGGATAATATAGCACCGGAAAGGATGCTTGCAGTCAATAACTTCCCTGTTTTATGTTCATGGATATACTCCAATTCCTGAAGGGTCAGCTGTTTATTTTCACCTTCCATATCGGCAACTTGACCTCCAACCATTCCTTCGGCTCCGGCAGACTTCGCAATTTCACTTACAAGGTTCAGCTTCATTTCAGCCGTCACCTCGGGATCGATCATATCCGTCACCAATTGAAAGCTGTATGTAAGAAGCGCGTCACCTGCCAATATTGCAACCGCTTCACCGAACACTTTATGGTTAGTCGGTTTTCCGCGGCGGAGATCATCATCATCCATCGCTGGAAGATCATCATGAATCAAAGAATATGTATGGATCATTTCAATGGCAGCCGCTGCAGGTATCCCGATCCTCAAGCTTTTCCCAAAGGCCTCCAGAACCGCAAAGACCAATAACGGGCGAATCCGTTTACCCCCTGCCTCCAGCGAATAGATCATGGCTTCTTTGACCACTGCCGGTGCTTTAAGTTTATTGACATATTCTACGATTTCCCGTTCTATAACCGTTTTATATTCTTTAGAAAACATTTCAAAGGACGCCGTACCCATGTCATTCTTCCTCCTGTACAGCGAAGTTTTCAAGTTCCCCATCTTCGCGTAAAATTTGAGTCAACTGATCTTCAACAGCCTTAAGCTTTGAATGGCAAAGCCTTGATAAATCCATTCCTTGTTTATATATGGAGATGGCTTCTTCCAAGGGCACATCGCCTTCTTCCAACTGTTCCACAATTTTTTCGAGATTCTCCATCGCTTCTTCAAATGTAGCTTCTTGTTTTTTTGTCATGGTTCAATCCGCTCCTTTATTTCTTTAATTTCACATTCAAGGGTTCCATCTTTAATCGAAACCGCTATCTTATCCCCTTTGGATACTTGCTGTGTACTTTTCACTAATGTCTCATCTTCAGCAAAAACCAATCCATAGCCCCGTTCCATGATTTTTAGTGGACTGAGGGCAGACAAAGTGGCTGTAATATGAACGAATTGCTGTGATTTTTGCCGATAGATGGCTTCCATGGCCCTACGTAAAACCTTTGCATGCTGCTGCAATTCATCTTTCGCATTTTTCACCGCTTGTTCAGGATGCTGCTTTTTCAGAATTTCGTTCAGCTGATTCAGCTCATCTCTCTTTTTCATGAAATATCGCGTGCTGGTCCTCCCTAGCCTGTCCATCGTCTTGTCTAGCTGTTCCAGCTTCTGTTCATACATTTTATGCGGATAACGGAAAGCATAAGACCTCTCCATCCTGGTCAAACGGGTTCGTTCAAAATTGACCGCTTCTTGAATGGAGCGGGTCAACCGATTTTTGCGGTTCATCAGGCGTTCGAGTATTTCATTTAAGTGAGGAACCGCTAACTCCGCTGCACCAGTCGGTGTAGGAGCACGCATATCGGCGACAAAATCAGCAATGGTAAAATCGGTTTCGTGACCGACAGCAGAAATTACCGGTATATCGGAATCATAAATCGATTCAGCCACTATCTCCTCATTAAAGGCCCATAGCTCCTCGATCGACCCGCCGCCCCTTCCAACAATGAGAACATCACTTTCCGCCCTTGCGTTAGCCATTGAAATTGCCTTGGCAATCGATTTAGCGGCATTATTCCCTTGTACAAGTGCCGGATAAACGATAATCCTGGCGATTGGATATCTCCGCTTGATGGTTATCAGGATATCTCTTAATGCAGCTCCGGTCGGAGATGTTATGACTCCTACAGACTTAGGGTACTGCGGGATCGGCTTCTTATGTTCGGCCAAAAACAAACCTGCCGCCTCCAGCTTTTTCTTCAGCTGTTCATAAGCAAGATACAAATCCCCCACACCATCAGGGGCCATGCTTTTCACATAAAGCTGATACTGTCCCCCAGCTTCATATAATGATATATCGCCCTTAACAAGTACCTTCATACCATTTTCGGGCAGGAATTTCATCCCTTTATTATTGGCGGCAAACATAACGGAAAGAAGTCGGGCCTTCTCATCCTTTAAAGTAAAATACATATGTCCGCTTGTATGTTGTTTAAAATTCGAAATTTCACCTTTTATGTATACATTTTGCAAATGGGGGTCGGCATCGAATTTCCTTTTGATGTACTTAGTTAAAGCCGACACACTCAAATATTGTTGGTTGCTCATATATTGTCTCCTTCCGATGGAAATCGGATTTAAAGAAAACTCACCTATGGATCCATGAATGGAAAAAAAGCGGTCTCCCGTTATTATAAAACAAGAGGTCCGCTTCTTTAAAATAATTTAACGTTTTTTTCAGCTTTTTAATGCTTGCTTGTTCAGTTCAAGTGCTTTTTGAGCAGATTTGACCGTATTCTTCATAAGCATCGTAATCGTCATGGGACCAACGCCTTTAGGAACAGGTGTAATGTATGAAGCCTTATTTTTCACTTCATCAAACGCCACATCACCGCAAAGCTTCCCTTCATCATTCCTGTTCATTCCGACGTCAATGACGACTGCGCCTTCTTTAATATGGTCACTCGTGATCGTGTCCCTCTTTCCGACAGCTGCGACAACGACATCGGCTTGCTTGGTATAATATGCAAGATCCTTTGTCCGTGAATGACAGTAAGTAACGGTTGCATTTGCATTCAAGAACAATTGTCCGGCTGGTTTTCCGACGATATTACTTCTCCCTACGATGACAACATGCTTACCTTCAAGGTCATAGTCGATATACTCAAGCATCACCATGACGCCGTATGGGGTACAAGGTAAAAATGCATCCTGTCCCGTCATCATCCGCCCAATATTAATCGGGTGGAAACCATCTACATCCTTTTCAGGGGAAATCGCTTCAATGATCGCTTTTTCCTGAATATGTCCAGGCAATGGCAGCTGCACCAATATACCATGAATGCTGTCATCCTGGTTTAATTCAGCAATGCTCTGAATTAATTCCTCCTGAGAGAGCTCCGCAGGCTTTTTAATTAATACGGAATGCATGCCCAAGTCCTCACAGGCCTTTTGCTTATTGCGCACATAGGTTTGTGATGCTTGATTGTCACCCACCAGGATTACAGCCAAACCTGGAACGATATTTTTTTCACGTAACTGTTGAACTTCCTTACTGATTTCCTGCCTAACTGACTCTGCAATTTCTTTACCATTAATGATTTGAGCTGACATGTGTTTATTCCTCCCAAGTTAATTTTGCTAAAGAAATTGCTGAGAGAATCCTTGCTCAAGGCTGCAGCTTTAGCTGCCGCTTTTCACCTTCACTTTGGATAAAACGGCATTTACAAAGCTGCTCGATTGATCATCACCGAATTTCTTAGCAATTTCAATAGCTTCATTCATTGCAACACTTACAGGAACATCTTCACTGTGAATCATTTCATAAACCGCGATACGCAGTAAATTCCGATCAATGTTCGCCAGTCTTTCCAACGTCCAATTCTCTAAATTGTCCCTGATCATTCCATCAATTTGTTCACGATTTTCCGTTATCCCCATTACTAATTTCTTGAAGTATTCATCAGTAGGAGCACCATCCAGTACGCTTTCCATTGCTTCTTCTGCATTCGAGTTGGCAATATCTATTTGATATAGTGCTTGAAGGGATTTTTCACGGGCTTCTCTTCTTTTCATAATCTTACTCCTTTAACATCTACTATTATATATGAAAATGCTAGAACAAACGAACATTAAATAACATTTTTTCAAAAATATTAAGATTTTCGCTATATTATTAAAAAAATAAGCTAAATCCCACTAAAATTAAGGCCAAAAGACTCAAATATCTTGATTCAGGATAACAATACAAGATTACATTCGGAATTAAACGGCCAACACAGTCCCATACTTTTTGAAAGTGTCAAAAAGCTCATGCCTAGCTTTCATGCTCATATTTCACCTTTTACACTCTAACAGAAATCACCCTTGAATTAAAGGGAAACTTCCAGACACCGCCTTATTATGTTCATTTAAATTTAATATTATAAGCAGGCCTCAAAAACGGGGTATCTGGAGTTAACATTCAAAAAAACAAAAACCCGGCTTTTGCCGGGTTTTTGCAGGTGCGAATCGAATGAAGCCACTTACACTTCTTGTTCGTAATCCGCTTCTTGTTTAGCGTTTTCAAACGCAATGCCCACTACATGAATGTTCACTTCGCCCGCGTCGATAGCGGTCATATTCAACAAAGCTTCACGAATGTTATCTTGCACTTCCTGAGCAACTTTCGGAATTGAAACACCAAACTTCATGACACAATAAAGTTCGACTTTGATGGATTCTCCCGTTAAGTCCACTTTAACACCTTTACCGTGGTTCTTTTTCCCAAGCTTTTCAACAACACCCGTGGCGAAATTCCCGCGCATATGTGCAACACCTTCAACTTCCGATGCAGCGATACCCGCAATCACCTCTATTACCTCAGGTGCGATCTCCACTTTGCCCAGCCCACTATTATAATCATTCATTTCGAGTAATTGGCCTTCCATTTCACTCATTCAAAAGCACCTCCTGTCTTCCTTTACATTATGAGTTCATTACATCATATATTTCAAGGAATTTGGTATTAAATTCTCCGGAAACAAATTGTTCATGCTGAAGTAACTTAATATGGAAAGGAATTGTGGTACTGATCCCTTCAATGACAAACTCACCTAAGGCGCGTTTCATCTTTTCGATTGCCTCTTCCCTAGTAGGTGCATGGACAATCAATTTAGCGATCATGGAATCGTAATACGGCGGTATCGAGTACCCAGGGTATGCCGCGGAATCAACACGAACTCCGTAGCCGCCTGGCGGTAAATACATTTGAATCTTACCTGCGGAAGGCATGAAATTCTTTTCTGGATTTTCAGCATTGATCCGGCATTCGATAGACCATCCGTTATAAGTGACATCCTCTTGCGAAAGCGATAGTTTGCTGCCTGAAGCAACTTTGATCTGTTCTTTAATCAAATCCACGCCCGTTACCATTTCTGTAACAGGGTGTTCAACCTGGATACGTGTATTCATTTCCATAAAGTAGTATTTTCTATTCACATAGTCATAAATAAATTCTACTGTTCCGGCACCTGAATAATTAACGGCAAGTGCTGCCGTTACTGCAGCCTGCCCCATTTCCGCACGTGTTTCACCATCCAATGCCGGTGAAGGGGTTTCTTCAACAAGCTTTTGCAAACGTCGCTGGACCGTACAATCACGCTCACCTAAATGGATGGCATTGCCATGATTATCTGCCATGACCTGTATTTCAACGTGTCGGAAGTCCTCGATGAACTTTTCAATATACACGCCTGGATTCCCAAATGCCGTCGCGGCTTCCTGTTGTGTGATGTTAATGCCTTTAATGAGCTCTTCTTCCGTCCTTGCGACGCGGATACCTTTACCGCCCCCGCCGGCAGTAGCTTTGATGATGACTGGATAGCCCATTTCATTAGCTAAAGCTACACCCTCATCCGTATCCTTGATTATGCCTTTAGAACCTGGAACGATCGGTACACCAGCTTTACGCATGGTTTCCCTTGCTACGTCCTTTGTTCCCATTTTATTGATAGCTTCGGGGCTAGGACCGATGAAAATGATATTGCATTCACGGCATAGCTCAGCAAAGTCAGCATTTTCAGCAAGGAAGCCATATCCTGGGTGAATCGCATCGGATCCGGTTTTCTTGGCTGTGCTGATAATGTTCGTTGTATTTAAATAACTGTCTTTTGATAATTTAGGACCGATGCAATATGCTTCATCCGCAAGCTGGACATGTAATGCTTCTTTATCAGCTTCTGAATAGACCGCAACAGTCTCGATTCCTAATTCCTTGCATGCCCGGATGATTCGGACAGCAATTTCCCCGCGATTGGCAATTAATACCTTTTTAATCATTTAGAAACAGCTCCTCATTCCGGCTTTACTAAAAATAATGGTTGACCATATTCTACAAGCTGGCCTTCTTTTACAAGGACTTCAACGATTTCACCGCTTACTTCGGCTTCGATTTCATTGAAAAGCTTCATGGCTTCCACGATGCAGACGATGGAATCCCCCGTTACTTTATCACCTGTTTTTACGTATGCAGGTGAATCCGGTGCAGGAGATTGGTAGAATGTCCCAACCATCGGAGAAGTGATTTTATGTAAATTTTCAGTGTCTGCTGCAGCCGGTTTTGCAGGTTCAACAGCTTTCGGCACTTCAGGGGCAGGGGCCGCTGCGGGCTTGACCTCTACAGCTGCATTGGTTTGAACAACTGCTGGAGCTGCTGCTTGTTGTAATACTGTACCCGTTTCAGTTTTTTTCAATTTAATTTTCGTTCCTTCATTTTCAAAAACGAATTCACTGATATTTGATTGATCGACTAGCTTAATAATTTCACGAATTTCTTGCACTTTCATTTTGTGGCACCCCTTGTCTAATTTAATATGAGTTTGTGAGGCAATAATATTTTATGTAACCTTACCCTTAGCTTATCCTACTTTGTCCAATACTGCACAAAGTAGCCGCCTTCTTTATGCGAATGCGAATAAACTGAATACAAACCTCATCTGTATTATAACAGATATTTCACTTTCTCAAAATATTGTTTCCCTTAGAGAATTGAAAAGTTTATGACCAGCTTCTAACATCATACAATATTAGCTTATACAAATTCAATGATAGATTAGTTGTAACTTGTTATCCATACTTTTATATTACACCTTTATTATAATATTGTGAATATTTTTCAACTGGGGCACCTTAACGCTTTCTCTTGAATTTTGCATTTCATACGTAGAAAATCAGCAATAATATCCACTATAATTACTTTTCTAGAATATTACGGAGGATCATTATCACCGATTCTATTTGAGTTCCTGATATCAATTGACATAAAAAAACTTTTCCTCTAAAGTTTCCCGGTTTAAGCTATTTAAAAAAATCATAATAAAAAGCCTCCCTTTTTTTATTAAGGAGGGCTTTCTAATTTTTAGGATGTTGCACTGTTCTGTATCAGCGTTCTGTATGTGTCATCACTTTTCCGGTTGGAAGTCGACCACTACATTTTGCGCATCGCTCACTTCTTTCCTTACGAGGCGGATAATGTTATTAGCCTCTGTTTTCGTTTGTTTATCGGCCTTGACACTCACCTTTACATCCGTTCCGTCCACCCTGACCAGTGCGGCATTGTAATCCATGGCAACAATTAAGTTTTCGATGATATTTTCTTTTACTTTCGTTTCACTTAATTGTTCGATTTTTGCATAAGCCTCGTCTCGTTCTTCAGCTGATAATTCTGTGTTGCCCATCTTTGCAGTCAATTCTTCATTCAGCTTCGCCCGTTCATCTTCAATCTGCATCCTTAAAGATTCGAACTCATCTCCAGATGCAATGGTTACAGAGGAACCTTCTGTATTTTTGGACGTTTCTTTTTCACTTTTAGTTTCCCCTTTTGTATCCGCTTTGTTCTCTGTTTTGCTTTCAGTTTTATTTTCTTTCTGTTCCATTTGCTCTGTTGACGTCATATCGGCGGCATTTTCTTCCGGAGCTGTTAAATAATAGACTGAAAGCACAACGACCAAACTTAGCATAGTCAATAACCAAACGGTTTGTTTTTTTAATAACATGTAGATTTTCCCCCTTATTTTTTAGGCATGACAGAAACCCTATGACTCGGTACATCAAGTGAGCGTGTGACAGCCTCGATGATCCACTTCTTTATTTGAATGTTTTCGGCCCCTTTTGCGACTACCAGGACTCCTCGTACACTAGGTTTTTTCGTTTCCGAAATGATCGGTCCTTCTTTCTCACCGCTCTTGACCAAAACGAGCTGTTCATCAACCGATGTGTCTTCGACCGTCCTTTTGCCGCCTTCCTGGTCGGTTTCTTCGGTGACTTGTTTTTGGGTGACTTTGTTTCGTTCATATACTTTCTTCTCGGATGCATCGACGTAGATTACGACTTTTACATCCTGGACACCTGCAATGGATTCAAGCGCTTCCTTCATTTCATTCTGTAGATATATTTCATAGTCTTTTGTAGTCTTGAATTCTGATTTCTTCTGACCGAATGTTTCGACATCCTCTTCATCATCCTGCTGTTTATCATTATTGAATACAGTCGTCACTTCAGATGTTTGTCCCGTCTGGTTGGTGGTTAACAAATTCCCGGCCATCATGATTCCCGATCCCAAAAGGACAACTATTAGAGCATAGACATACAGGGAAGGTTTTTTTTCCTTAGGCTCTTTTTGGTCAGGGTCTTTATTTAATAGTTTTTGCAGCCAGGATAATGGACCTTTGTCTTTGTTCAATACTCAGTCACTTCCTTTCCCCGGCGATTTCAATGATCTCTTCATCAACGGACCAACTTGTTGCCAGAAACCTTTTGACAGCATCCAGATTGGCATCATTTGAAGTGGATGGGCTATCTGCATTGATATCAACCTTCGCTACTGCCTCTATCTCCGAGTTTTCTTTCCCTTCTGCCTTTTCCAATGAGATGGTTATGTTCTGCAGATCATCAACACCAGGTTCTTCCTCATTCTTGACCCCTACATCAATTGAACTAATCTTCATGTTATAATCCACCATCAGCTCCTCTTCCACTTCTGTCTGTAATTGGACAGCCATTTGTTCTAAAATATATGCACCCTGTGCTGCTTGTATTTCTTTTTTCTTCATTTCTGTCAAATTTCCTAAATCTTTTTTTTTCTGATCCTCAAATTCACTAGTAGCCGCAGAGAGGATTTCGTCGAAGTCCTTATTGAATAATCCCAATATAGGAGTGATGATGATCGCAATCAGTAAAAGTCCGATTACCATTTTGGCATACTTTTGTAAAGCCGAATTCGGAAGAAGCATATCGATCACAGTAGCCAGCAATACAAATATGATGATGTTGGATACCCAGCCAGCTAAAAAACTCACCAAGCCCTCCTCCTTTCTAACGAACCATCAAGGTAATGTTTCCAGAGGCGATAATTACCGTGATACTTAAAAAAAACATGAGTGAGACAATGGCCAATGCAGCGAAAATATAAATCATGCTTTTACTAATAATGTCTAGGCATTTTATTACAGGTCCTCCGCCAAGCGGCTGCAAAAGGCTCGCTGCCAATTTATAGACAAAAGAAATCATCAGGATTTTTATGGCGGGAAACGTGGTAATGAGCAAGAGTATGATGACGCCAGACAAGCCGACTGTATTCTTCAATAGAACGGAGGCACTTATGACCGTATCCGTTGCATCGGTAAACATGCGCCCTATTACCGGTATAAAGTTACCTGTCACGAATTTGGCCGTCCTGATCGTCACTCCGTCAGCTACAGCAGATGATGCCCCCTGAACGGATATCACACCAAGAAATATGGTCATGAAAGCCCCAAGGATACCGATAGCAAAATTACGGAGAAGCTGTGCCAGCTGTGTCACTTTGTAATGTTCCGTCAGCGTACTGACAATGCTTAAAATCGCTGCAAAGAATAATAACGGAAGGACGACAAACTGGATCAAGATACCGCTTGTATTCATCAAAAACATCAAAACCGGATGAAAGAAAGCTGCCGATACAAGTCCCCCTGAAGCAGCTATCAATGCCAAGAGTAAAGGGATGAGTGCCATTAAAAAGGAAATCATCAAATCTATCGTATCTTTTGTATATTCAATCGCCACATGAAAACTGTTAAGAGCCAAAATGATCAGCACCATATAAACGATTGCATAAGCGACCTTACTCACGGAGCTTTGCTCGAACGCATTCTGCAAAGACTGGAGGAACATGCTGAAAACGGTTAATAAAATGAGTGATCCCAGCAGCTTTCCATTCACGAGCAGTTCATGAAAAATGAATTTTGTCATTCCCTTAATCCATTGCTCAAAGGAAAATTTCTTGTCGCCGCTTACGAAGTCCATAAAGCTCCCTTTCTGGCTTTCCGGTAGAAATCCTCCATATTCCGTAACGATGTCATCCCAATATTGTTTGAGCTCATCGACACCCAGCCTTTCTATTTGGGCTTGTACCAGCTCGGACTGCATGATGGGCTCTTGTTCGATTTCACCATTTTCAGGATTTTCGGCAGCTTGTCCAATAGATGCATGCAAAAAAAAGAGTAAAACGAATAGAATGGATAAGTAAGGCATCCGCTGCTTCATACATTCACCTCATTGACTAGTAGGAGTAATCCGTTAACTTGGGAGCATCTGTATAATCGTTTCGATAATGACCGTTAAAATCGGAATCGCCATGGCAAGTATCAAGATTTTTCCGCTTAATTCTATTTTGGAAGCGAGGGAACCTTGCCCTGCATCTTTTGTAATTTGAGAAGCGAATTCTGCAATATAGGCAATTCCGATTATTTTTAAGATGGTCTCTAGATACACGGTATTTACATTTGCATTAACCGCAATTTTTTCTAACATTAAAATAATTTCGTATATTTTGTCAGCTAAAAAAAGAAAAATGGAACATCCTACAAAAACGACAAGCAGGAATGCTAAATTTGGTTTTTGCTCTTTGACGATCAGTGCCAAGAAGGTGGCAACTAGGGCAATGGCCACGATTTTTATGATTTCAATCGCGAATCCCTCCCTTACTGAAATAGAAATACAGATTTAATTTTTTGAAATAAATCCTCTACTACAGAAGCTACCATGAATAAAATATAGATGAATCCGAAAAGTGTCACCCACTGGGCATATTCCTTCTTCCCAACCTGATCGAGTATCGTGTGAAGAAATGCCACTACTAGCCCTACACCCGCTATTTTAAATATGATGTCCACATCAATGCCCATTTTCATTCCCCCCACATATTCCTACATCAGCAAGATGATCAATAATAGCCCTGATAAAAAACCAAGACTTTTCATCATTTTTTCATATTTCCCCTGTCGGTCGAGTGCATCGCTCTCTTCCCGTTCCAAGTGTGCCATCGTTAGCATGATTTGCTTTTGCTGATGATATTTATCGCTTTTTCCAAGCGTCTCCCCAAACTGTGAAAGAATCTCGAATTCTCCCTGTTTTAAAGCAAGGGATTGCCATATTTTCTTCAAACTATCATCCCATGCTTCCTTGACGGTGGTCTCTCCGGACTCGAGCCGGTTTGCAAATGCATCGAAAAAGATGGATAAAGGTTTGGCCATCTGTTTAGAAAGTTTCCTCGCCGCTTCTTTCAAAGGTGTATGACCAAACATTATTTCGGCTTCAAGCGATTGCATGGCGACTTTCAGCTGTCTCAGTTGACGAGGCCTCATACTTAATTTTTTCGCAGCCTCGAAACCTGCCCATGTCGTTGCAATAATAATGATCGCAGCTCCTATTAACTTAAACATGCGGGTTCACACCTTCCCCTAAGAAAATGGGAACTCCAGCAGCATCAAGGACTTTGTAGCTCCTCTTACCTGATTTACATCTCTGTAATTCTATAAAACGTTCAAAGATGTTTTGCTTTAATATTTCGGCTATAAAAGGTCGCTTCTTAATTTCATCCAGTGTATGGCCATGTGTAGTTATCATGAGTTTAATACCTGCGTTCACCGCTTCCAGCACAGCCTGCGTATCCGCCGCGCGGCCTATTTCATCCACGATCAATACATCCGGGGACATCGAACGGATCATCATCATCATCCCTTCCGCTTTAGGACATCCATCGAGCACATCAACCCTTGTTCCAAATTGGAGCTGCGGCACTCCATGAACACATCCGGCAATTTCCGAGCGCTCGTCCACTATCCCCACCTTTTGAGGGGCAATGCCGTGTTTTTCATTACCACTGGATATCATTCTTGCAATATCACGTAATATGGTCGTTTTTCCCGTTTGCGGAGCACCGATCAACATTGTATGCTGCCATTCCCCGTCATATAAGTAAGAAGTGAGCGGTTCAGCTGCACCTATTTTTTCACGTGCAACCCGAATATTGAAGGAGGAAATATCCCTGATCGCTTTGACAGATCCATTTTCCAAAATCACCTTGCCAGCAAGCCCCACCCGATGTCCGCCTGCTATGGTTATATAACCTCGCTTTAATTCTTCCTCAAGTGTATATAACGAAAATTGACCTATTTGATTCAATAATTGATCCGCATCCGAATGGGTCACTTCATAGGAAAAGAAGTATGGTTCCCCACCTACAATGACCTCAAGCGGCCTTCCAACCCGAATTCTCAGCTCTTCCATCTTATCGATCATCATCGGTGTCATACCCCGGAGTTGCTCACATATTTTTTTCGGTAAAAAAGAAAGAATCGTTTCCATTTTGACAATCCTCCTGTATACACCACTTTCAATAAAATATATGCCGACCAGCCTGCAATGATGACAGGCTATTAAAGAAACAGACCATTTATTGATTTTTTTATACTTCGGGGTCTAAAAAACACACAAAAAAAGCCGAGAAATTAATCTCGGTCTCAGGCTGTAAAAAAATTCGAACAAAGCGAGTTTGCCCACAGGTTTTTATGGCTTGTACAATTTAGAAGTTGATTATAACGTAGGGGCACTTGCTTTCCGCTGGCGGTCAGCCCTTGGCGGCATTGCCGCCTGTGGGTTCTCACCTGGACGCGGTTTTCCCGCAGGAGTCTCGAACACCCGCTCCAATCAACTTTTTTAACTTTTAGATAGATCCCTTTTACCTAAAGTCTTTATTGTTTTAAAATAGAATTATTAAAACTTGAGTGATGTGTTTTCTTTTTTAACATGATTCTATTCAGCGAGATCAGCTTGAAATGATTACTTTAGACCAACTGGTTCCAGCTTGTAAAATGGAGATTTAAAGTACACAACAACAAATAAAAAGGGCTATCGTGAGTACAAATCCTACAGTGTACAGAAAATAAAGACCATCAGATAGTGGTGACACGCCATATTCGGCAAGAATATATGGAATCATCTGCGTCATCAAGTCAAATCCACTAAAAAATCAAAAAGGTTTCGGAATGAGTCCATTCCGAAACCTTTTTGTCTACAAACTGAAACCGAGATCTTCACCTCGGTCTTCTTTATGCACGTGATACGTATGATCCTTCATTTGTATTGATCAATAGTTTGTCACCTTGGTTGATGAAGAATGGAACTTGAACCGAAAGGCCCGTCTCAAGTACGGCTGACTTCGTGCCGCCTGAAGATGTATCGCCTTTAATTCCCGGCTCCGTTTCCGCCACTTCAAGTTCCACTGTGTTTGGAAGCTCGACCCCAAGTGTTTCCGCTTGGAAAGTCATGATATGAACTTCCATATTTTCCTTAAGAAATTTAAGTTCACGTTCAATACTTGATGCAGGCAGCTCGATTTGGTCATATGTTTCGTTATCCATGAATACATGGCTATCCCCACTTGCATAAAGGTACTGCATCTTACGGTTTTCGATATGTGCTTTAGCGACTTTTTCACCAGCACGGAATGTTTTCTCTTGGATTGAACCCGTACGAAGGTTACGAAGTTTAGAACGTACAAAAGCTGCACCTTTACCAGGTTTAACGTGTTGGAACTCGATAACCTGCCAAATTCCATTATCTACTTCAATCGTAACACCCGTGCGAAAATCGTTTACAGAAATCATAAATTTGTCCTCCTACATGTACATGTTTACAGAATGATTAACTCTTTGGTTGAATGGGTAAGTGCTTCGTTACCATCAAGTGTAACGATTGTATCATCTTCAATCCGCACTCCGCCTACCCCCGGTAAGTAAATGCCCGGTTCAACGGTTACGGCCATACCTGGTTCTAAAATGATATCCGACCTAAAGGATAATGCTGGACCTTCATGAACTTCAAGTCCGATTCCATGTCCGGTCGAATGTCCAAAATACTGCCCATATCCCTTTTCTTCAATTAGATTTCGAGTTAGTGCATCCGCTTCCTTGCCAGTCATACCAGGTTTAATCCCAGCCATTCCTCGCAGTTGAGCTTCTAAAACAATGTCATAAATATTAATAAGTTCTTCACTTGGCTTGCCAACCGCTAATGTCCGAGTGATGTCAGACACATACCCATTATAGTATGCCCCGTAATCCAATGTGACGAAATCGCCTTTTTCAATGATTTTATCCGTAGCCACTCCATGCGGAAGCGCGGACCTTAAGCCGGATGCTACAATAATATCGAAGGAAGAAGATGTTGCGCCTTGTTTCCTCATAAAGAACTCAAGTTCATTGGATACATCCAGTTCCGAGATCCCTGGACGCAGGAAATCCAGAATATGTGTAAACGCAGCATCAGCAATAGCAGCCGCTTCCTTTAATATCTTAATCTCTGATGAAGTCTTTATCAAGCGTAAATTCTCAATTACCCCCGACACCGGCAAAAGTTGACCATCAATGGCCGCTTCGTATGCCTTATATGTAGCATAAGTCAGGTGTTCTTGCTCAAAGCCCAGCTTGCCGATATTCATCGCTTTAGCCTGCTTGCCGACTTCTTCGATGATGGTTCCTTTGTGTTGAACGATCTCATAGTCCGGCGCTTGCTTGCCCGCTTGTTCCACGTATCTGAAATCAGTGATGAATTTAGCTTCTTTTTGGGAAATAAGTACAACACCTGCACTTCCCGTAAAGTTGGTCATGAATCGACGGTTATATGTACTGGTAATCAAAAAACCATCAATGCCCGTCTTTTCCATTGAGGCTCTTAAGCGCATTAGTTTATTCATTTAATTTCTCCCCTTTGCAATCTTTGTGATCGCCTGCAACGCCAATTCATATCCGTGTATCCCCAAGCCGACAATCTGTCCCGCCGTTACCGGTGCGGTCACTGATTCATGCCGAAAGCTTTCACGGGCATGTATGTTCGAAATATGCACTTCCACCACTGGAACATCAATTCCGGCTATTGCATCACGAATCGCATAGCTATAATGAGTAAAAGCTCCAGGATTAATGATAATCCCGTCGATCCCATGATCCTCCGACCAATGGAGCTTGTCGATAATCGCTCCTTCATGGTTAGTTTGAAAAGAAGTCAATTCCACATCTAGCCCTTGAGCTTGCTTCATTAATTGCGCTTCCACATCCGCAAGCGTCGAGGATCCATAATGCGCAGGTTCACGCTTCCCCAAGCGATTTAAATTCGGACCATTGATTAGTAAGATTTTTGTCATCATCAAACACCTGCTCATGTTAAAAGAATGCTTTCCATGAACATTCTATCATAATTGCAAATTGTCTTACTACTTTTTTACAACCAAGAAGCAATCAGCTTTCCGATTGCTTCTCGGCTTTGTTTTTTTGACGGATATATTCCTGTTGATCGTATGATATAGAAAACCCTACAAAAAGACCGTATATAATAAAAATGCATACACTTGTTATAACCGTATTTGCTGACATTTTAGAAAAGGTTGGCAAATCGACGAACATCGGTTTCAGGATAAATACCAGCAAAGCCCAGCAAACCACCCCCAAAATAATACCCGGAAAAATACTCTTCATCCTTTTAAAAAGACTATAGTATATAAAAGCTATCCCCACGGATAGAATTCCGAACAAAATTATGGTCATTACCGTACCAAGCCAATGATCGATCCAGGTCATATTGGACCACGAGGTAAGTATGAATTTTGGGCTAAAATCCATAAAGTTAATATAATGGGCTATGATTCCGATAAAACTGGCTAAAGCCCCCCCAACAAAACCGACAGCAAGTACATTGTAGATTAACATGCTTTGATATTCCTGTTGAATTTGTCCTTTTTCATTAGAAGACATATCAATCACCTCCGCTACGTAGTATGCCCTTTGTTAAATAGAACTATTTTTTTTTATTTTTAGGAAGGAGAATCACTAGAGGTTTTGTTATTTATTCTGTATGATTAAATCATAAATAATCTGCTTTTTTCAGAGGAAAATACACATCCTCTGTTGAAATTTATAATGTACACGGGATACTACCTTCCTGTGATTCAACATTCATAAAGTAATTGCAGGGTTAAAGCTTCCATTCAATTTTGGAGGAGCGCCTTTACCCTTGTGATGCTTGATAATAAACATGTTAGCACCCTTGAGAGAGCTACGTGAATAACTATTAGGTTGGTGTAGAAATGTCTGAGGTTCAAAAACCCGTTTACGGAGGGCAGGCTGTTGTGGAAGGCGTCATGTTCGGTGGCAAACATCACACAGTCACTGCGGTACGCCGCAAAGATTCGACGATTGTATATTATCATCTGCCGCGTGAATCGAAACCTGTTGTAAACCGCTTAAAAAAAATACCGTTTCTGCGAGGTATCGTATCACTGATTCAGTCAAGTGCCACCGGTTCGAAACATCTTAACTTTTCAACTGAACAGTATGAAGAAGAAGACGGGGAAAAGCAGGAAGAAAAGAAAAAAGAAACGAAAGACCCATCTAAATTAAGTCTTTGGCTAGGTGTTGCCGTGATCGGTGTGATCTCCTTCCTATTTGGGAAATTGCTTTTCACCTTGATTCCTGTCTTCCTCGCAAAATTGACAGAACCCATTTTCAGTGGCCATACGGCTCAGGTATTAGTGGAAAGCTTGTTCAAGCTGATCTTACTGCTCGTATATATTTATGTAGTTTCCTTGACGCCATTAATCAAGCGGGTCTTTCAGTATCACGGAGCAGAGCATAAGGTGATCAATTGCTTTGAAAGCGGAAAAGAATTGACGGTTGCAAATGTGCAGGCAAGTTCCCGCCTTCATTATCGCTGTGGCAGCAGTTTTATTTTATTTACTGTCATTGTAGGGATGTTTGTCTATCTTCTTGTACCAATTGATCCGCTATGGGTACGTGTCGTCAATCGCATTTTGCTTATCCCCGTCGTGCTTGGCATAGCCTTCGAAGTCTTGCAATTGACTAACAAAGTAAGGGACACTCCCATCCTGCGTTACCTTGGCTATCCCGGCCTTTGGCTTCAGTTATTGACAACCAAAGCCCCGACAGATGATCAAGTCGAAGTCGCATTAGCCTCATTCCAAGAACTGTTGAGGATGGAAAAAGAGACCAAAAAAGGTTTAGAATCGGATGTAATTGTGTAAAACATCTATACACATTTTGATTATGAAAAATCATATACTAAACTAAGGGAATGACCTTCATTTTTTTCAAATATTTTACATGAAGAATGTTTAAAATAAGCTAAAAATGCTTATGATGCTCTTAAGGAGGTGTCTTTGTTGAAACGTTTCATATCTTTCATGATATACGGAATCATCGCCCTCGGAGTCCTCGGACTATTGAGCCGACTATTTAATGACCCGATTGGCTTTTTTAGAAACATTCTCATAATAGCCATTGTCGCAGGGATTATTTATATGATTTATACCGGATTAACAAAGGGAAAACCAGTTAAGAAAGAGCAGCAAGCATTCCGAAAGGCTGCCCGCCAATCGAAAAAAAGGCTAAAAAACCGAACTTCGAAAAAAGATAATGTGGCTAGCTTCTCTGCAGCAAAATCATCCAAGAAAATAAAATGGAGAAAGAAAACGGATAGTCACTTAACCGTTATCGAAGGGAAAAAGAATAAAAAGAAAAATCGGGCTTCTTTTTAAGAGCCCGATTTTTTATTTATAATCAATAAGTCCATTTTTTTAGGAATTCTTTCGTGCACTGCCTTCCCCGATTCATCAATTCACCCTTTTGTTCATCATTCAGATTGAAATCCATTGCAGAAACTCCCTTCATCGGGATAAATACAATATTATGGACGTGTTTCTTGGAGATATATCGTGCATCATGGGAATCTTTCATCGTTTTGAATAGTGCGGAAAATAATTCAACCGCATTATCCACCTCATGCGGTTTCCATATCTCATCGACACTCAGCCGCAAGCCTATGACCGGCCGTTCCTTCCTTACATGATCTGAATTGAATAACCACATAGGAAAATTGCTTAAAACACCTCCATCAACAAAAAGGAACTTGCTTTTTCCGACATCGAGTTTGACTGGCTCAAAGAAATAAGGAATGCTACAACTCATTCTTACTGCCTTTGCAACTGGAAAAGTGATCGGATCAATGCCATAGTTCGGTAGATCATCAGGCAGAACCACCAATTTCCCATTTGTGATGTCAGAGGTTATGATACGAAGGGATTTCGGTCGAACATCCTTAAAGGTGACTACATTCCTTTCGGCAAGTTTACTCGCAACCCAACCTTCCAATGCATCGCCTTTATAAAGGCCAAGTCTCCAGTATACAAGAAGCCATTTGGCAAGCGGGATAGGCAAAAGACCACGCCTTTTATCCAGCAGGCCGCTTAAATCTATATCAATAAATAGCTTTTCCATTTCTTTTCCGGTGTACCCAGCTGCCACGAAAGCTGCAATTATGGATCCTGCACTTGTACCTGCTGTCCGATGGAATACAAATCCCCGTTCTTCTAATTCCTGCAGGGCTCCCACTAAACCATAGCCTTTAATCCCGCCTCCGGAAAAAACGCCGTCAATAATCATAGCTGCCCTCCCCTAATCCGGTCTTTACATTTCTAAGCAGGATTAGAGGGATTTATGACAGTTTTGAATAGAAAATTACCTTCATCAGGTAAAATACTGAATTTCCGCTTTCGGGAAAAATTCAGCGATATACCCACGAATGGTCGTTTCCAGTTCTGCGGCTTCTTCGGTTTGGTAAACATATTTACCAATGCCATATCGGCCCCATTTATATTTACGCTTCGTTTCGTCCAGTTCCAATTTTGTTTTCGGGTAGTTTTTTTGAATCACTTTTTTTGCTGGACCAGTGAACCGATGCTGGATTAATTCAAAAGTCAAATCCGGTATATCCACTCCTTTTAACGCCTCACTCAATCGTTCGAATAATTCGTGATAGCCCTCCTTCCATGCTTCATGACGATATATTGGAGCTACGATAAAACCCAGGGGATATCCGGCACCTGCCACTTTGCGTGCCGCTTCCATCCGTTCTTCGAAGCTCGAAGTCCCGGGTTCGAAATTCTTTATCACAAAACGCGAATTTATACTGAACCGAAATCTCGTTTTTCCATTATGTTCAGCATCCAACAGATGGTCGACATGATGAAATTTAGTTACGAACCTTAAAACCCCATATTCACTTTTGCCAAAATATTCTATGGCCCTTTTTAAAGAATGTGTCAAATGGTCAATTCCGACAATGTCCGATGTACAGGCTGCCTCAAAACGTGTGATTTCAGGCTTTCTCTCATTTATATATTTTTCGGCTGCCTCGAAAATCTCGTCAAGATTCACATATGTCCGAATATATGGTTTCGATCCGAGTGTCGTCTGTAAATAGCAATAGTGACAGTGCCCCATACACCCTGTAGCAAGAGGGATGGCATATTCAGCAGATGGCTTTGAGGAATCGAATTTCAATGTTTTTCTTATTCCTACCACAAGCGTCGATTTGGCGACGCGATATTTTTGCAAATCGTTTTCCCCAGGAAGGTCCCTAATTTGGTTATGGGATGTGGTCTCCCGGATTTCAATGTTCAAATCTTCGAATTTCTTCTTCAATTCCCGGCCAAGAGGGTATTCCAGTGCCCTGGGCTCTATATACACTAATTGTGGCATAAATGGTTTCATTCCGTTCTCCATTCTGTTCATACTTTTAATCGAACTACACAATCTAATTCATAAGGATAGTTTTTCTTAATTCTGTTATCATCATGATTGTTTTTACTTGGAAATTCAAAATGAAGGAGATGCCATATGGCTAATAAAAAACGAGATTTCTTGACAAATGGAACGGGGAAACAAGCGATCACCGTCCAAACAGATAATAAATATCCAAATCCAAGGAATATACCTGGAGACTCGGTCGATGAATTTTCGGTATTGAAAGATGGAAACCAATATCTAGCCGAGAAGGAAATAGGGCAGCAAAATGAAAATGGTTGATTGAACGCAAAAAGAAGACCGAATTTACGATGATTCGGTCTTCTCTATTGTTTGTAATTGAACAGACGGTAACTAACAAACATTTAAGACACTAAAAAAAGCCGTTAAGATAGGCTTTGCAGCATACTTAACGGCTTCCCTTACATCAGCTTATAGCCCGCATTTTAATTGTGCTCCGCAATTCGTGCAAGTATTGCATCCGCCCATTTCCTGGACTTCGCCTTTACGGCACACCGGACAAGTGTTGCCCACTTCCGACCCAATCGTAACGTTAGTCGAACGCAGTTCATTTATCGTATCGACCAATACGACTTTTTTCTTTACTTCCACACCTTTCAATTCATCCATTTCAAGCTGCTCGTCCATTTGGTTTTCTTCCGCTTTGAGCGTAAGAACCTGACTGTCACGGCTGCCATCCACATATACAGTACCGCCTTTTGCTCCGCCTTTGTATAGACGTTCATATACTTTTTCAACTTGTTCGACAGTATATCCTTTTGGAGCATTTACCGTTTTACTGATCGAGCTGTCAATCCAGCGTTGAATGATGCATTGAACATCAGCATGTGCTTCTGGAGCTAATTCCATAGCGGAAATGAACCATTTTGGAAGCTCTTCTGTATCGGCTTCTGGATGACGGTCCAAGTATTCCTGTACAATGTCAGCCTTAACTTCAATGAATTTACCAAGACGGCCGCTGCGGAAATACGTGAAGGAGAAATATGGTTCAAGACCTGTTGATACCCCGACCATAGTTCCTGTGCTTCCTGTAGGAGCAACTGTCAATAAATGAGAGTTACGGATGCCATGTGCAGCAACACTTTCCCTGATATCTTCAGGCATTTTTTCCATAAATCCGGTTTGTGTGAAACGTGTTCTAAGCTCATCGGTTTCTTTGTCCGTTGACCCGATCAGGAACGGGAAACTGCCTTTTTCTTTAGCAAGTTCCACGGAAGCCCTGTAAGCTGTCGTCGCAATCGTTTCAAACACCTTGTCAACCAGGATATTTCCTTCTTCAGAGCCATATTCCGTCTCACAGTAAATCAAAAGGTCATGCAGACCCATTACACCAAGTCCAACCCGTCGCTCGCCCAGTGCCTGTTTTTTGTTTTCTTCCAAGAAATAAGGAGTTGCGTCAATGACATTGTCCTGCATACGCACACCGACTTCGACAGTCTGCTTAAGTTTCTCGAAATTAACGGTTTTGCTTTCTTTATCAGCCATCTCAGCCAGATTGACTGCCGCAAGGTTACATACTGAATATGGGGCCAATGGCTGTTCTCCACAAGGGTTCGTCGCTACGACCTGTTGACCGTATGCTTTGGCATTCGTCATTTCATTAGCATTATCGATAAAGAAAATACCTGGTTCAGCAGAATATGTTGCACAAATATTTATTAAATTCCAAAGCTCTTTAGCGCGGATTTTACGGTAAACACGGACTTTGTGACCCATTTTCTCCCATTCGCGAACATCGCCGACATTATGCCATTCTTCATTGTAAATGGCCATTTCTTCGGCATTATAGCTTTCAACATCAGGAAAACGCAATTCGTATTCCGCATCTTGTTCCGCCGCTTCCATGAATTCCTTAGTCAGGCAAATCGAGATGTTGGCTCCAGTCAGAAAATCAGAATTATGGACACTGTATGTTCCCCCTGTACGGAGCTTTTCCTCTGCATCCCTAATGATTTTCTCGCTGAATCCACCTTGGCCAGGAATCTCCTTATAATTGATGATCCCTTGATACATAGCCGTTTCCTGTTCCGTGTGCGGCGTGAATTTCAATTTATCCGTCGCATATTTCTTGATTGCTTCGTCTTTAGTATTTTCCACTAGGTAACGCAGAATCCTTGGGTTTTGCATTTTAGAAATGATGAACTCTGCAATATCAGGATGCCAATCAGCAAGCATGATCATTTGCGCGCCGCGTCTGCTACCGCCCTGTTCAACAAGATGCGTCAGTTTCGCAATATCGTCAAGCCATGAAACTGAACCCGAGGATTTTCCATTCACCCCTTTTGCCAGAGTGTTTCTTGGACGCAGTGTCGACCCGTTCGTTCCCACTCCGCCGCCGCGGCTCATGATTTCCATCACTTGTTTCCTATGTTCTGAAATACCTTCACGTGAATCCGGTACGAATGGCATTACATAACAGTTGAAATAAGTAACATCCGTATTGGAACCTGCACCATATAATACTCGTCCTGCCGGGACGAAATTAAGGTTCTTTAATTCTTCATAGAATTTATTGAACCATTCCGTTCTCTTTTCTTCCGTGGTTTCCACTGATGCCAATCCCGTTGCATTACGTTTCGCAATTTGTTCATAGTATATTTCAAGCGGCTTTTCGATAATATCCAAAGGACGGTTTACAATTCCCGTCTCCATTTCTTCCGGATTATCCAGAACGCCACGGAACTCTTCATCCACCAAAACCTTCGCTTTTTTGGTTTCCCAATCTATTTCAACGATGTAACCGAGACCCCTTGCCGGGAATTTCGGATCTTCCTTAATCGTCAACACGACGAAATCGCCTGCCGAGAGTGTGATTTTTTCAGTATCCTTAAAAGAATAGCGGTCAAGCATGACTAGACGGGACACTCCCTTATGCGCCATTTTCATATCAGCAGTTACAGGGTGAACCTGGGGAAATAAAGAAATATCCTTATTCAACCTTTCTAGATCAACCTTTAAAGCTTCTTTTATTACAACCGACATAATTCCCTCTCCTTTATATGTTTCAAGATCCGTTCTTGCTGCCGCAAAAATCCTTATGTAACCTTACATGTCCGTTTCGCTTAACAAGTACCCTAAATTTATCATAGCGAAACTCAAAAATCAACATATAGTGTCGCATTAAATATTTCAACTACTATATATTGTGTTTGTTTTGAATAACTTTTAATTTTGTCAAACGATAAATCAATTAATATAGTTAGCAATAAGGAGGAAAATGTCGATTT
The DNA here is from genome assembly GCF_054600815.1 of Peribacillus sp. N1. Taxonomy (NCBI): domain Bacteria; kingdom Bacillati; phylum Bacillota; class Bacilli; order Caryophanales; family Bacillaceae; genus Peribacillus; species Peribacillus sp. N1. Next base: position 1,710,110 of record NZ_BAAHZO010000001.1, read on the forward strand.
ACAATAATTTTTCATCAGATTTCAATTAATTTGGACCTTGCTTTTTCCCCATCCCTTTTAGGGCTTATCCCTGCAAGGGATGCGTTATTTGGTCAAACAAATCTGAAAAAACTTTTTTATTATCCACTCTAATTATGCTTCCTCTATCTCATGAAATTCCAATCATCGCTTTCATATTTGCTTTCTGCAATGGACTTCACTTCCAGCAATTGCTTTTCGGTGAGGACGTATGGCTCTAAATCGACCGAAAGTCCTTCGGCAAAACCTTTTTCAAAAGCTTCTTTCGCTTCAGGGATGGTAATCTTTCTCCCTGCAATATCATTTATGGCCACAGCTTTGTTTTTTAGGTTTTTTTGCATTCTCTCTTTAACCCTGTCATTTGAGAATTTAAATACGCTAAAAAGCTTATCATCATCAAGTTCAAGCAAAATGGATCCGTGCTGAAGGATGACGCCTTTTTGCCTGGTTTGAGCGCTGCCAGCGACCTTCCTGCCCTCAACGACCAGTTCATACCAGCTTGGAGCATCAAAGCAAACCGAAGACCTGGGCGATTTTAAAGCCGCTTTTTCCTGATCGGTTCGAGGCACGGCAAAATAAGCATCCAATCCCAGATTCCTGAATCCCATTAATATTCCTTCAGAAATGACACGATATGCTTCAGTAACGGTAGTCGGCATTCCCGGATAGGATTCTGGAACGATTACGCTATAAGTCAATTCATGCTCGTGCAGGACCGCTCGTCCTCCTGTTGGCCTGCGTACAAAACCAAGGCCCTGCCTTTTGACCTCTTCCAAATCAATTTCCGCTTCCGCCTTTTGAAAATAACCGATCGACAATGTAGCTGGATCCCAGCCGTAAAAGCGTATGATTGGCGGAATTTCCCCTTTGCTTTGCCAGTTTAACAGAGCTTCGTCCAGTGCCATATTAAAAGCCGGTGAACAATACCCCGAATCTATAAAACCCCATTTATCTTTAGCCATCCTTACCCCTCGTTTCGATAGACTGTTTTTCAATACCCCACAAAAAACTCACATGTAGTAGTTTAACAGACTTTAACACTCTAAAAAAGAAAGTACTATCAAGTCCATGAAGAATTTGATGAAAATTCTTTTTGATTATTGGGTAAAGCAATTATATAATAAAGATTGTCTGTATTCGTTAAGGTAGAAGGGAGTTTTTATGTTTGGAAATATTATATACACTGCTCATCATCTTAGGAGTGGTTATTGCGTATTCACTTTTTAATTGGTACCGCCAGCGTAAAATCGTTAAAACACTAACACAGGACGAATTTATCGCTAACTACAGAAAAGTGCAGCTAATCGATGTGCGGGAACCGAATGATTTCGATAATGGCCATATCTTAGGCGCAAGAAACATCCCTATGACTCAAATGAAAACACGCTTGGTCGAAATTAGGCCGGACAAGCCTGTATATTTGTACGCTCAAAGCGAAATCATCAGCGGCAGAGCTGCAGCCATGCTATACAAAAAGGGCTACAGGGAACTTTTTCACCTAAAGGGCGGTTTCAAAATGTGGACCGGGAAAATCAAAGCAAAGAAATAAGACCCCATCTCCGCATGGGCTCTTTTTAATTCAATAGCTCAAGGAAAAGAAAGTTAACTGCTGGACTTTAATGAAATCTTACATAAACATGAAAAATCCCCGCCGGCAGGCAGGGATTTTTTTCGTATAAGCTATCAATCTAGGCTTGATAACGCAGAACAGGTTTTCTTGCAGCAAGAGTTTCATCAAGCCGCTTTATAACGGTTGTATGCGGAGCTTCCTGAACGATTTCCGGGGTTTCTTCCGCTTCCTTGGCAATCTGGATCATCGCATCGATGAACGCATCCAGCGTTTCTTTTGACTCGGTTTCAGTCGGTTCTATCATCATTCCTTCCTCCACGTTCAACGGGAAGTAAATGGTTGGAGGATGATACCCGAAATCCAGTAATCTTTTGGCTATATCGAGAGTCCTAACCCCCAATTTCTTTTGCCGGCGTCCGCTTAATACGAATTCGTGCTTACAATGACGATTATATGGTAAGTCAAAATAAGGTTCCAACTTGCGCATCATATAATTGGCATTGATGACCGCATTTTCGGTGACAGCTTTAAGGCCATCAGGCCCCATTGAACGAATGTACGTATATGCCCTCACGTTAATCCCGAAATTACCATAATAAGGTTTTACCCTGCCAATGGATTGCGGACGATCATAATCAAGAGCGAATTGCTCACCTTGTTTAATTATAAGAGGTTTAGGCAAGTAAGGAATCAAGTCCGACTTCACACCTACAGGACCAGAACCCGGACCGCCGCCGCCATGCGGACCTGTGAATGTTTTATGGAGATTTAAGTGAACCACATCAAAGCCCATGTCACCCGGGCGTGCTTTTGAAAGGACTGCATTCAGATTGGCTCCGTCATAATAAAGCTTCCCACCTGCATCATGGACAAGTTGTGCCATTTCCAAGATGTTTTCTTCAAATAATCCCAATGTATTGGGGTTCGTCAGCATCAAGGCCGCCGTATCAGGTCCGACAACACGCTTTAAATCTTCAAGGTCGACTAATCCATTTTCATCGGATTTCACTGTAATCGTTTCAAGTCCGGCAACAGTGGCAGAGGCAGGATTCGTACCGTGTGCAGAATCAGGTACAATCACTTTCGTCCGTTCTGTATCGCCATTCGCTTCGTGAAAAGCGCGAATCATCATCAACCCTGTCCACTCACCATGTGCACCTGCTGCAGGCTGTAATGTCACTTGGTCCATCCCGGTGATTTCAGTTAAGTGTTCCTGCAAATCAAATAAGAGTCCCAATGCTCCCTGAACGGTAGCCGGATCTTGATATGGATGGATATGGGCAAAGCCGTTGAAACGTGCCACGTTTTCATTTATTTTCGGATTATATTTCATCGTGCATGAACCCAGCGGATAAAAACCCGAATCCACCCCATGATTCCGTTTGGAGAGTGCTGTATAGTGACGCATGATATCCAGTTCGGACACCTCAGGCAGTTCTGCCTCTTCTTCACGGATGTAGTCGGCAGGAAGAATTTCTTCGAGCGGAATAGTTGCAACATCCATTTCTGGCAGACTGTACCCGATTCGACCGGAAGTACTGATTTCAAAAATGAGTGATTGATCTTGATTATTCATGTTGATCCCCCAATTCCTGCGCAAGTGCATCAATTTCTTCTTTTGTTCTAAGTTCAGTTACCGCAACCAGCATATGGTCTTTCAGCTCAGGATAAACCGTCCCTAAATCAAAGCCGCCGATCATCCCTTTTTCAAAAAGGCTTTTATTGATCTCTGAAAACGAAGCAGGCAGTTTAATGATAAATTCATTGAACGAAGGACCGTCGAATATCACTTCCACCCCTACTGCCATAATTGCTTTTTTCGCATAATGTGCTTTTTGAATATTTTGCACGGCCATTTCCTTGACACCCTTTTTCCCAAGGGCGGTCATTGCAACAGAAGCTGCCAACGCATTCAAAGCTTGATTGGAACAAATGTTGGATGTGGCCTTGTCACGGCGAATGTGCTGTTCACGAGCTTGTAGCGTTAGTACAAATCCCCTTTTACCATTTTCATCCACGGTTTGACCGACGAGTCGGCCCGGAACTTTCCGAACAAGTTTATTAGTAACCGCAAAATATCCACAATGAGGTCCACCGAATGCCGCTGGAATGCCGAATGGCTGAGCATCCCCCGTTACGATATCTGCACCGAGTGCACCAGGGGATGTCAAAGCTCCCAATGCAAGCGGATTACTGGAAACGATAAACATGGATTTGACGCCATGAATGATTTCTTCCATTTCCTTCAATGGCTCGATCCGGCCAAAAAAGTTCGGATATTGCACGATCACTCCTGCAATGTCCTCATTCGCCAATTCCTTTAAAGCAGCTAAGTCCGTCACACCGTCTTTATAAGGAATTTCGATCACTTCCACGCGTTGCCCTTTCGCATATGTCTTCACGACTTCTCTTGATTCAGGATGAACGGTTCCTGAAATGAGAATCTTCTTGCGGCGTGTCTGTCCTGAAGCAAGCATGGCTGCTTCAGCCAGCGCTGTCCCGCCGTCATACATGGAGGAGTTAGCCACATCCATGCCCGTCAATTCACATATCATCGTTTGATATTCAAAGATTGCTTGAAGCTCTCCCTGTGAAATTTCAGGCTGATAGGGTGTATAAGCCGTGTAAAATTCAGAACGGGATAGAACATGATCGACGATGACCGGTGCATAATGGTCATAGACACCCGCACCAAGGAAGGAAGCATAGTTTTTAAGATCCGCATTCTTGGCAGCAAGCCTTGATAACTCTTTCATTAATGCTGGTTCCGATTTAGCAGGCTTGATATCGTATTCTCCTTGAAAACGAACGCTCTCAGGGATATCATTGAAAAGTTCTTCAGCAGTGGATACCCCTATCGCTTTCAGCATTTCTTGTTTATCTTGCTCTGTCATGGGTAAATAACGATGTTTCATCTAATGACCATTCCCCTCTATTTACGTGGTTTTTTATAAAAAGGTGTTTGTATTATAACGGCTTTCAAACGTTTGGAACGGATCTCCACTTCGACTTCCGCATCCAGCACTGAAAATTCCTTATCGATAAGTACCAAACCCACGTTTTTCTTCAACGTTGGTGATTGGGTACCGGTCGTGACCTCGCCAATGACTTTATCACCGCTGTAGACCTTATACCCATGACGTGGAATGCCACGGTCTATCATTTCAATTCCCACAAGCTTGCGAGGAGCTCCTTTCTCCTTTTGCTCAGCAAGAACGGCTTTCCCGAAAAAATCAACTTCCTTATCGACTTTTACTGCAAAACCAATCCCGGCTTCTATCGGGGTGATGTCTGCTGAAAGCTCCTGCCCATACAACGGCAGTTTCGCTTCAAAACGCAGGGTATCACGAGCACCTAAACCAATCGGCTGAACTCCCTCTTCGTTTCCGGCATCCATAATCGCCTTCCAAAGGGCTGGACCATTTTCACTGTCACTATATATCTCAAAGCCATCCTCACCAGTGTATCCAGTACGGGATACCATCGTGGAGATACCGTTAATCATGACATTTTCCTTGAACTTGAAAAATCCAATTTCACTTAAAGCTGTATTTCCCGATAGTTTTTGTAAAATCTTCTCTGCAGATGGTCCTTGAAGTGCCAGCTGTGTATAGTCACTAGATACATTCTTGATTTGGACATCTTCCGATAAATGAGCTTGCAGCCAATTGAAATCTTTTTCTGTGTTCGCTGCATTGACCACGAGCAGATAGTCATCCTCAGCCCTTTTATACACGATGAGATCATCAACCGTGCCTCCGTTTTCATAACACATGGCGGAATATTGGGCACCGCCCTGTTTCAGCTTTGCTATATCATTAGTCAGCATCTTTTGTAAAAAGGAAAGGCTCCCAGGACCCTTAACATCGACTTCACCCATATGGGAAACATCGAATAACCCCGCTTTTGTACGTACGGCTTCATGTTCGTCCTTTATACCCGAAAATTGGACAGGAAGTTCCCAGCCGCCAAAATCAATCGTTTTACCTCCGTATTCACGATAAACCTCAAATAGTGGTGTTCTTTTTAAATCGGTCAAAAAATGACCCCCTTCAGATTTTTTTAAATTAATTGGCTTCATTATCAAAAGCTTCTTGTCATTACGCATCAGATATATCCTGATTCATGATGTGAAAAAAGCACAAAAAAGGACAGAGAAAGCCCGTTTGAGCTTTTTCTCTGTCCTGAAACCTGAAAGTTTACCTATGTAATAGGTTTTCCCCTTTGGTGGCCGTCCCAAAACGGGCGGCGCTCTCCAGAGTTGCGTCCAATAAGAGTTCTTTTGCCTGAGAGATTCACTGCTAAGTTTGCTCCTTCGGCGCTACATCCGTAGTCTCTCCCCTTATCTTCACCCGCATATAAATGGTCTACCAATGAAAGGAAGCGAATAAGCCACCAAACATCGGTAAAACCTCTGAGCATCGTGGAATGCATTCTCTGCCAATTCTCCTGAAACCTCAGAAACCGTTTGATTGGTCTCCTTCAGTAATCTTGGATAAATTAGAAGCCTATAGCCCATACTAAGAAAACGCGAACTGCAAAATCGATGTACAAAGATTCTTTGTAGCGTTGGGAAATTGGAATTTTCTAAATATACTTATATCCTACCCTAAGAAACTTATCTCTGCAATATCTTTTGAAGAGAAATATTTTTCTTACTTCACATATGAAATGTTCGGGTTTTGACCTTTTATTAAGGAAAATATGATTTAAGAGGGAGTTATTTCTATGAAAATCAATATATCCTTTAATTCTGAATGGAATGACGAGTTTCTGCAAAAGATGGAAAATGACGGTCCATGGGGAAACTGGGAGCTTTATAAGCTCGCGGTTCAAATGGAGGAAAATCTTATCATCCCTGATTTTGAAGGTTTACAGGCGCCCAAGCACCTTCCGCAGTTAACCCCGCTTCCCCATCAATTGGAAGCAGCCAAGCAAGTGGTGGAAAAGATGAATGGAAAGGCCATTTTAGCTGATGAGGTAGGGCTCGGAAAAACAATTGAAGCTGGATTGATCCTAAAAGAGTATATGATTAGGGGCCTTGTAAAAAAAGTTTTGATCCTTGTTCCGGCTTCCCTTGTCACACAATGGGCTTTTGAATTGAATACCAAGTTTCATATACCGGCAGTCGTTCAGAGAAAAAGCTATGTTTGGGACTCCTGTGATGTGGTCATTTCATCCATTGATACAGCGAAACGAGCTCCACATCGAGATATCATTTTCAAGCAGGAATACGACTTCATCATTATTGATGAAGCTCATAAACTTAAAAATAATAAGACGAAGAACTATGAATTCGTCCAAAATCTGAAAAAGAAATTTTGTTTACTCCTGACAGCCACTCCGATTCAAAATAAAGTCGAGGAAATTTTCCACCTCGTTTCGTTATTGAAACCAGGCCACTTGGGAAATGCCTCACTTTTTTCAGAAAAGTATAAAGGGAAAGGCCGGAACATAATTGAAGATGAACACCTAAAGGAACTTGTCAACACTGTCATGATTCGAAACCGGCGGGCCGATACTGGCATTGAATGGACAAAACGGCATGTGGAGACCATCACCATTGAATTTTCTCCAACGGAACAAGCATTGTACGATGCTGTTTCCAAATTCAAACCTATTTCGGATGGTTCTAAAGGAAGCGCCTTTTCGGCTCTCACTCTCCAAAGGGAAGCATGCAGCAGCAGAGAGGCGGTCTTTTATACATTAAAGAATATGAAAAATAAATATGATCAGCCTTCCCCTGACTTTTTGGCAAAGCTTGATGATTTATTTTCTAAAGTGAATGAAACGGTTCAGAACTCAAAGGCTGAAAAAGCTTTGGAACTGATCAAGAAAATTGATGATAAAGTCATTATCTTTACCGAATACCGGGCGACTCAGCTATATCTACAATGGTACCTACAGCAGAATGGAATTTCTTCAGTTCCTTTCCGAGGCGGTTTTAAGCGCGGAAAGAAAGACTGGATGCGAGAATTATTCCAAAAAAATATACAGGTATTGATTGCAACAGAAGCTGGCGGGGAAGGGATAAACCTTCAGTTTTGCCATCACTTGATTAATTTTGACCTGCCATGGAACCCGATGAGGCTCGAACAGAGAATCGGACGGATACACCGCCTTGGTCAGGAAGAAGATGTGATGATTTATAACTTTGCCACGAAAAATACAGTGGAAGAACATATTCTAAAGTTACTATATGAAAAAATAAATTTATTCGAGAAAGTAATCGGCGAATTGGATGATATTCTAACCAAACTGGATATTAACAACATTGAAGAATATTTGATTGATGTAGTCGGCGAATCCAAAACAGAGGGCGAAATGAAAATCAAGATGGATAATTTTTCATCGTTAATCCAATTCGCCCAATCAATGAAGGAAGGTGAGGTTCATGCAGCAACGGGAAATTCATGATTTTTTAATAACTTACTTTAAAGCCAATGATTGTGAAATACTGGATAATGCACCAACCCACCTTACAGTCCAATTGACGATTGATATGGATAAAGAATTAATGAACAGACCCTTTTATTGGCATTATCTAGAAAAAACAGGCGGCGTTCCAAACCTAGCACAGATGACTTTCATTACCGATCCAGAACTAGCTCCATCCGATTTAAAGGGAGAAATGATTCATTTTGGCTCCCCACGCCTTCACCAGATTATTCAATCTACCAAAAAGCTGGCAGGATATACTAGACTTTTTGAGGATACCCCTCCATCAAAAGGGGGAAATAATCCTTTGTTTCCTTGGCTGACCCTGAATGTGAAAATATCCTATCAATGCGATCGTAAAAAGGATACCTTCATGTCGATCGGTTTGAATTTAATCTCAGGTGAGATCATGGAAAGGTTTCACCATCGGGTTTTACCGATAAAGGTCACCCCCAAAATACCGGATTACTCCTTTACGCTTTCACCGCTCATCATGCCCAAGAGCGGATTGGCAAGACTGGATACATACATCAGGACCAGTTTCGAGGATGATGACCATTCCTGGGCAGAGGAAGCAATGCTTCGCTGGCAGAATGACTTGAATTTATTGGAGCATTTTTACAAGGATATGGAAGAAAAAAGTGAGAGCTATTTTACCGAAAAAGATGCCTTAAAAGCTCAATATGAACCCAACATCCGAATATCCATCATCAACGGAGGGTTATTTTACCTTTCTGATAGGGCATTGGGATAAGTAAGAACAATAAAAAAACAGATGCCCTAAATTCAGGACATCTGTTTTATTTTTTGATATTTTTCCTTACGAACATCGACAAAGCAAAAGGGACAATGCCAAACCAATGGGACATACCATGATTTTTATCCTCTTTTCTGTGACGGCGCTTTTCTTTTCGTTCTTTTTTCGTCAGATTAAAATACTCGACAAGCTGCTGAGTCAGATATTTAATATAAGCGTTTGTAGACATATAAAATAATCACCCTATGCAAAGTATGCCCCGTTTACGCAGCTTTTATTCCTTTGCTTGTTCCCTGAACACGTGTACCTGACTTAAAAGAATGTTGATTTTGCGTATTAAATAGCCTGCTTTTCCAACCATTCTTTCACTTCCCCCGCTTCTTTATCATATTGAATGATGACCCTTCCCTCGCGGTCATTTTTAGTCGTGGAAGAGAACTCGATATAGACATAAGGACCTTCTTCTTTCATTACGGAATACCGCACCACACCATTAGGGTATGAAATTTCCCCCTGGATGATTTTTGGGATCTCTTCGCCCCACTCTGCCGTCACATCCTTGATTGCTAAATGGACAAGATGGTCCGCCACAAGCGATTCTTCCACTTCTTTATAAAATTTTTTATCAATGATAAACTGATCGATCATTAGTATCGTGAACATGATGAAAACACTCGCTACAATCATGACCATCGGGAAAACGACTCCTTTTTGATTATTCATCGACTTTCGTGACATTCCTAAAGAAAGGATGAAATCTTCGACTGAAAGTAGTCCCTGCTTTATCCGTTATATTTATAACAATGACACTGCCATCCTTCTCAACCTGGAATTTCGAAATGTTCTGTAAGATGACCTCATGCCCCATACCATTCACTCGTCTTCGGACCTTATCTTCATATTGTTCAAACGATGATAATTGTTCATCTGAAAGCATCAAATATAATTTATTTCCCATTACATCCTGAGCTTTGGAACTCCGGACCTCCTGCTTCATTTGCATGGTAAAGACCTCCCACTCTTTAGGATGCAATTTATCAACGGACCCCATCTGGGTGTGAATGATTGAAAAAAGCTGTAGAACAAAAAGGGACGTCGTCATTAATATCATTAAAGAAAAAAGCATTTCGATCATCGTAAAGCCATCATTTTTTCGCAGCATCACAAATGGATTCATGATTACCCGATTCATCTTCATAACGTACACACCCTTCAATCATCCCCGGGAAATCCCCATTGTCCTTCCAAACCAATTCATAGGATCTTCTTTTGTAAATGATTTCCTGACCAATTGCTTGTATTTCCCCATCCATGAACGCCGTCAATCTTTCATATAATAAATGGTGGGCTTCTGTCCTTACGGCAATATCTTTCCGATGCGTCATTAACTCTTCAAGAATCGGTAAAATGGCAAGTACCAGGAAAATACAAATGGAAAATGCGGCCATCAGCTCAAGGTAAACGTAACCTTTACAATTTCTCAATCCTGAACCTCCCTTTACCGATATTGAGGACCAATTTGTACATTCCTTTTGACGTATCAATCATAATCGTTCCGGCTTTTGAAGCATTTCCATACTGATTAAAATGGAAGCTAAACCCCAAAGTGCCACTTAAAAACTGAATATCCTTTGGTATGCTCCTCTCTAGAACGATCCCTTCCTTATAAGATGACACGGTATAAACCTTTTTGGCATTATTAATATGAAGGTAGATCAAGCTCTCATGACTGATGGCATACTGCTGTGCATAGAAGATATCTTCATGGAATTGAGAAAGAAATAGCCTATTTTCCATGCCTTTAGTGAAGCTAGGATATAGATTAGGACCGATGGAAATCAGTAGTACAAAAATAACGAGGACAATAAGGATTTCAGATAATGTATACCCCCCATTGGACTGCCGTATATTCACTCCTCTCCTACTCAACGACCGTTATCTTTCCTTTACTATCCAAACTAATATCATCCCCATTAGGACAGGATGTCTGTTTGAGATAGCCTTGACTTTCCAATTCACCGATACTTCCGGGCAGTTTAGCATTATCGATCTCATAGGCCTGTACCTGTGCTTGGGCCATCTTCACGAATGCTTCACAACCTTTGGACTGAATCGTAGATTGGTTCTTTGTGATATTGGGGATTGTTATAATCAAAAGGATGGAAATTACCAGTAAAACAATAAGCATTTCAATTAGTGTAAACCCACGTTCATTCATCACGTTCTTCAACATATCCATCATGCTCCTGAACCACCTGAATACTAGATGGCTTCGAGCATTTTCACCTCCGGAATACAATAATAAAATCCTATATACTTTCGAGCAGTGAGAACATCGGCAGCAAAACCGCCAAATAAATGGACACGATCAACAGACCTATCAGTGAAAACATGAGAGGCTGAATGATTTTTAAGATTGCATTCATTCTCTCTTCAATTTTCTCCAGTATAAAACGACTGTAATGAAGTAGCTCCGCATCAAGTCTGCCATATTTTTGACCATTTGCAGCGACCACCGGCAAATTACCATCAAAATATGGAAGCTCCCGAAAAATCAATTCAAGTGATCTGCCCTCAATCAGATCATCCTTAATGATATTGCATAGTTTTTGGTAAAAGGGCTGCTGTTGGTTTATCGAGAATAATTTAATGCTATCGTTAATCGATAGCCCTCCGGAGAGTAAGCCACTTAATTGGCTTGCAAAAAAATAAGTTTCGTATAATTTGATGAAGTTCCCGAATATCGGAATTCTCATCAAAATCCTCCGCTGCCTTAATGGGCACAATCCGTTAAACCAAAATCGTTTGAGTACATACAAGAATAGGAGCAATCCGAGTAAAAAGAAGGGGAGTGCTGGAAGAATGAATGTGGAAGCTGATATTAATCTCAAGAGTGTATGCTGATCGACATCCATCGTGAAATAGATTGTCTGGAATTTAGGAAGGAGAACACTCTGAAGAATATAAAAAACAATACCTACAAAAAGGACTAAGAACACAGGATACACCATTAACTTTTTTACTTTATCCATATCCTCGGTTCTTTTCTTCCAATATCGCCCTCCTTCTTTCAACGCCCGTTCCAGGTCGCCGTATTGTTCTCCATAAAATATATAACTTACAAGCTGCGGATGAAAATTCAGATGGGTCAGCACCAAGTGCAGCGGGAAACCGTTCCTTAAATCGGCTTTAGCCTGAGTGAAGTCTTCCGCTTTCTTCTTTGATTCCTGAAATTCAAGAAAATGCAGAGCCTCCGCCAAGGGATAACCATGCTTCAATAATTCACCTAGCTTCGAAATAAAAACCGCCTGCTCTTTTACCCTCCATTTACTTATTGGTTTCATGGTATACCAGCCGTTCATATTCCTCTGAATCCACATAGCCCATCGCAACCGCTTTTCCAATTTCATCCTTCAATTGGCGGTAGCTGACCGTTGCCATTCCTTTTTCATCTCCCATTATCCTGAGAACCTCAGCCAGGCTTTTTCCATAGAGCAATTCATATACACTGGCCCTTTTATTCCTGGCAGTCATCTTGCAAGCAAAAGTACAGTCCCCTTTACATGGAAGACATCGCAATTCAACCAGCCGCTGTGCTGTCACGCCAATCAAGCTCTGTTCAACCTCAAGCAAGCTGACACCAAATTCCAGTAACCTGGAGATGGCGCCCTTGGCATCCCTTGTATGCATGGTTGTAAGTATCAAATGACCGGTTAAAGCGGCACGCACTGCAATTTTGGCAGTTTCTGCATCCCTGACTTCCCCAACCATGATCACGTCGGGGTCATGCCTCAGGACGGCTTTTAGACCGACAGAATACGTAATGCCCGCCTTTTCATTGATTTGGACTTGCAGTACCTTTTCGGATACATTTTCAATGGGATCTTCAAGTGTAATGATATTTCGATTGATCATTTCGTAGGCATGGTGAAGCAGGGAATATAATGTCGTGGTTTTTCCACTGCCAGTCGGACCGGTAAATATGAGCATGCCATGGGAATGCTTCAGGAGTGCAATCAATTTTTGGACGGTATTTGGAAATAAGGATAACTGTTCGAGAGGAAGGATATTCTGTTGGGGTATTAAGCGGATGACCAAACTTTCAAGATGGGCAGTGGGTAAAGTGGAAAGGCGGAGCCCGACAACCTGGTTAGCCAAATTAATGGTGAGGGCACCACTCTGGGGCCTCCTTTTCTCCCCTATATCCATCGAGGCAAGGAACTTCAAATGAGCGATCAGCCTTTCAGCTTCAAAGAATGATAATGTTTCCTGGGGTACAAGCTTATTGTCTATCCTGAATTGGATGAGAGGTCCCTCCCTCCGAAAAAAAATGTGGATATCCGATGCAGATTCCTGAATGGCACGGGTTAATATTTTTTCTGCGGTCTTTTCAATCGATATCAATTCATTCATCACCTCCTATATTTCTTGTTGTAAGGATTCGACAATCCACGACAAATTCCTGCTCCAGTATAAAAAAAATTCCCGAAAAGAACTTCGAGAATCATCTTACATGCTCACTTTCAATTCAAGCCTTTGGGAAACCAAATTTCTTAAAGCGTCTACATTATGACCTATCACCAGCTTTTCCCCGTCAATTAGGATGGGTCTTCTTAATAACTTCGGTTCTTTTGTTAATAATTGGATGACATCAGAAAGCATCATTTCGTCAATATTAACTTGTAAGTCTTTGTAAGCTTCACTTCTTGTTGCCAAGACTTCATCAAGTCCTTCCGTTGTCAATTCAAGTATTCTTTTTAACTCTGCTGAAGTTGGAGTTTCTCTGAATAAATGCCGTTCATCGAAGGAAACATGATTGGCCCTTAACCATTTTTTTGTTTTTCGGCAAGATGTACAACTTGGGTACGAAAAGAAAGTTAACTGTGCCATACTAATCACTCCCCGTTCACATTTTGTATACAATTATAATATATATAATGATTGTATAACATTTGTACAATTGATGTATATTTTTTTGCATTATAAAACAGTTTAAATTGTGAACTTTTTTTAAACTAAAGGGAGTTAGCGCTTTCTATTATTCCATTTTTTTCTGCCTGCATTATAATGAACATAGGTAAACTATGGAATACAGGAGGGTGTAATGGAACAAACGTTAAAAATAACAAACGTGTTAGCAGATCCCACCAGATATTATATATATCAGCATATTGTGAAAAACCATGGCGATGTTTCGGTACAGCAAATTGCCGATTCTTTTAACATCCATCCAAATGTTGCACGTTTACATTTGTCAAAACTTGAAGATATCGAAATGTTGACCTCGGATGCCCGAAGGACGGGTAAAGGCGGTCGCCCGAGCCGGCTTTATCGATTATCTGATAAAGTCATTCAGCTTCATTTTCCATATAGGAACTATCAGCTGCTTTCCAGGATTGCAATTCAGACGATGATGACATTAGGGGAACATGGAAAACAGGCTCTTTATGAAACGGGAAAAGGCTACGGGGAGGAACTGATAAAGCAGCAACTAGCCCTGAACTCGAAGTCGATCGATCGAATTGCTTTTGAGGAAAAAGTCAGCATGCTTAAAAATGCGGCTACCATCGCAGGGTTATCTCCTGAAATACAAGCAAGCGAAGAAGAAAATAAAATATACTTTCGTATCTTCAATTGCCCGTTTAAGGAAGTTACTGAAGTGGAGCCAGGGACAATCTGCTCCATGCACAATTCATTTTTAGAAGGTATGTTCGAAGCCTTGTTTGATAATGTCAATATTGTGGAATTAGAAAACATGCTGTCCAATTGTACAGCATGCTCATACCAGGCTTCGGTTCTCACATAGAAACAAAAGGCATCCTTTACATTACCTTACAATTTCATTTATAATTATTTAGAATGTACACGACTAGACATAAGGAGGGATTCGGATGGAACGCATGTTCAGAGTATGTGGATTTTGGACAGGAATTATGGCAATTTTCTTTTATCTTGGCCATATGCATCAAACGTCTTTGCTTTTCTTTGCACAAACGATCTTTTTTGTTCTTTTAAGTTATTTGAAATTATCTGAGCGCATGTATATTTATGTTTTCGGCGCCTATCTTACCGTTTTCTTTGCAGGATTTTCCTACTGGAGCGTATTTATGATGACTCCTGGTACTGCGCATTAAGAACAAGCAATATTACATAACCCATGAATTTTGATTCATGGGTTTTTACTTGTTACCATTCAGGAAAGATCCTTACATCGTCTGCTAAATTCTTCGATTGAAGCAACACTTTGAAATGTTCACTAAATCCCCCTGGAACGATTAGCCCACGAATTGCACGATTACGCTTCGCCGTTTTCGAGAATGGATCAGTTCCTTGATGGTCCCTCAATTCCTCTAATATTCCTGCCTTAAGCAAGAATTCATTTTGAAGAAAAAGCCCATGATTGGAAAGATCCTTTCTTTTTCCAATCTCGATTAATGTGTCAAAATGGATATGTGTCGTCAGATCCATATCACCAGGATACATAAGTGGATCTTTAATCATTTGGTGCTCATAATAGCCCCTCAAGCTCCCTTGAAGATGAGCTGGCTCCTTCCATTCCCTTTCGGTATAGCCATAATCAATTGTAAGGAGTATACCCGATTCAATACAGGAAACGATCTTCTCATATTCACGGACCATTTTTAACGGAACTTCATATCGTTGTCTTTCATTTAAGGTGATAGTTCGTTCTGTAAGGTAAGATAGAATGTCAGGGTTGTCCAAAGGTTCCCTCATCTCTACAAAATCTCCTTCCTTTTCAGTGACGAAAACCTCAACGAGGGCTCCCTTATACTTTTCGATCACATGTACAGGCAACGCGTCGAAAAGTTCATTTGAAAAGAGGATACCATTTACCTTCGTCCATTTTTCCAAACTGGCAGCAGAAACTGCCTGTTTGAACATCCCTATACGTTCTTGCTGAAGCCTTCTATGAAATGGACTTTCATCCACAAGGATATAAGTCAAAGAGTCCCATATCTGCGGTTCCAATTCCTTCATGGAAACGAGGATATCATAAGCGAGCTTACCATCACCTGCGCCGACCTCGATGATTTTTGGTGAAACTCCGCAGCTTTTTATTAAATAAACGAACCATCTGGCCAGAGATCTCCCAAATGCATCCCCAACATTGCCAGACGTATAAAAATCCCCTCTGGAGCCAATCTTCTTTTTTTCGCGTACATAGTAGCCTATATTGGGCGCATATAAAACAGCTTCCATATAGTCATGATAGGAAATTCTTTTTTGGGGGCTTCCTGCAATCAATTCCTTTAAGTGATTTTTCAACACAATGCCTCCGTCTCCATGATCTTCAATCATATGAAAATTAAATGTTCCTTTTCTTTACAAAACACATAAGTTCACAAAATGTTCAATTTTTTCATCTTACAGTCATAAGCGTGCCATCATTACAAAATGAATGTTTTCGACAAATCTTAGTTCAGAGCTGAATCAAAGTCATGCACACAAGGCAAGGCCCCATTTTTTATATTCAGTATAGTTCTGGAAATGACCCATTTCAATATTTTTACATAATTAAGACTTTTAAAAAAACAGGTGCCATACGGCACCTGCAAAGGTCATTATCTCAAAAAGGGATTAGTATTCTTTTCATCCAGAATGGTCGTGACAGGCCCATGACCAGGAAATACGATCGTATCATCAGAAAGTGACAGCAGCTTCGTTTCAATGCTATTTAACAGCACTGCCTCGCTTCCGCCTATTAAATCGGTTCTGCCTACGCTTCCTTGGAACAAGACGTCCCCTGAAAATAGGAGCCGTTGCTCCTTGGCATAATACGAAACGCTCCCTGGTGAGTGTCCGGGAGTTTCGAATACTTCGAAAGTGAATCCCCCAATAGTAAGTTCTTGCTCATTTGCCAGGAAGTGATCGGCAGGCTTCATGCGCATTGGATTTTCAGGGAACCAGTTTTGAGAACCATTCAATGCGGGATCAAGTAGCCACTTGGCCTCTTTTTCATGAATATATGCAGGTATCCCATAATGTTCCCGAATAGCATCAAGAGCACCGATATGGTCAAAATGTGCATGTGTCAATAAAATCGCCAAAGGCTTTAAGTTTTTTGTTTGTATGTACTGTATGATTTTCTGCGGCTCTTCACCCGGATCGAAAATGATGCAATCCTGTCCATCGGAAACTACATAACAATTCGTTTGCAGCGGGCCTAGAGGTATTTGTGTCCATTTCATTTCCATCAGCTCCAATATGATTTTCTATCTTCATCTTACACTAATTAGGCTGCTAATGTTAATCCAGTTTACTCAAGTCATAGAAGTGTCACCTATTAAACCTCGACAAATAATTGAAAAAATATTAAGATATTAACAAATGCAATCTTTTCTACATATTTTTGGTAGTTGCTTTATTCTCTGGGTATATTATTAGGGATTAAGTATTCATTACGAAAAGGGGGTTTTGACATGATATTAATGGTAGTTTTCGGACTTGTGGCTATATTAGGAGTAGTAGCTGTGTTTACCGCATTAAAAAAGAGAAACTTCTTAGGATTCATTTTTGCTGCCGGCAGTGCAGTCGTGTTTGGCTGGTTCACTGTCATGACTGTCATCAACAGCGGTTTTCCAGTTGCCCATTGAAGAAAAAAGCTCGCCATCCGGCGAGCTTTTGTTTTAGGTCATCATGTTTGTTTGAACAATCTTTGTATTTGATGGGTTTTCATATCAATGATTTTCTCAAATTGATATCCATATAAGCAGAAGTTGCCATCAAGCGAACAGCTTAATGGTTCATTTTCCATGTCCTTCATCAATTCTTCTTGTGTGCCTTTTTCCCAATTAAATTTAGTTAAGGTAAACCTTCCCTTATATTGGTCCGCATCTTTTGATTCATTAGGAATAAACGTTATCAATTCCTTGTCTTTTTCAATGAAATCATAGGATGGAATCACCCAATCTGAAAAGCTTTTCAATAGTGGTACGGAAAAAGAATGGATCGGCTTGTTTGATGGATCATAAAATGCATATGTACCCCGATCTTGATTTTCTGTCTCCACTTGAATCGTCATCAGCGCTTGTTTCATTTTTTTAAAGTGAATGACATCGAGCATAAGGCTTTCCGTTCCATCCCCATTAAGCGCTTTTCTTTCTAGGGGTGCCGTCAAAGCAGGTTCTTCCCTGTCCCAATCGAGAAACATCAAATCTTTTTCACTTGCCCATTGAGCAAAGGGCTGTGGAAAGTCAAGAGTTTCCATTGTTTGTTCATCTGGATTCAACACATAACTGTTGTATGTCCAATCTTCATAAAAACTCGATAAAAACAACCGGCCATCTTTAAATGAATTCCACTCATAAGCTAATTCATAGGCTGGGATCGCCACGGAATACAGTGGATTTCCCGTTTTATCGAGTATTGTGATGGATGCTTTACCCGAAGAGGTGAAGGACGATAACAAAACATGCGTACCAGACGGACTGATCGATACTTCAGAAAACTCAAAAGCCGGCTGATAGAAAACGGAAGTATCATTCGTTTCCAAATTCCATGCCATCAGCTGGGATAATTCATTACCATCCCGCTTCACAGAATATAAAATGGTTTTGGAATCCAGCCATCCAACAATGGCTTCGATTTTATCCGTTTCTGCAGTCGGGACCTTTAAATTGCTTACTGAAGTTTCAAGGTTTGATTGGGAGTGTTCTTTTTCCGTATCATTTACGGGTTTACTAAGGTCCTTGGAAGGCTCACAAGCCGAGATAAGAAGGATAGTGGAGATAAATAATGGGATGATACACAACATCTTACAAATGGAAAGCCGCATACAAAGTGCTGCTTTGGATACTTTAATCTCCACACACCTCCCTCTTCAAAACTAAAACGCCTGGCATATGTGAGCGAGACATTAGAAAGAGAGTAAGGATTAACCAATCGAATCCTTACGACTTTCATTATAAAGTAAAAAAGAGAAAATGTGGCGAATAATGATCTTATATTTTTTTGGAAGTATATCCCTTAGAGGGAAATGTATCACATATAAAGGCCTGCCACCAATATCTTGACGGTATCTTCATATATACCCGGCAAATGGGATAGCGGAAGCGGATTGATGCCCTTTCCCAATTCGATTGTGAAACCGCCGCGTTTGAATTCCTGAACGAACCAATCTTTATACCCGGCATGGCTGTCAACGTATTGTACGGCCCGATATCCGCTGCGTTCCTCAAACTCCCTTGCAACATTCGCTGCCTCTTCAGGTTCATGTCCCTCATATCCCCAATAGAATTCTTTTCCCTGGGTGTGAAGTGCAAGCACTCTTTCGAAATTCCGCCTCATTGCCAGCTCCTTCATGGCCAATGCTTCTGGTTCTGATAACGCGGACTCTCCTGGAAAATCTCTTGGAGCAGGGGCTTTTGGAATCTTTCTACGCTTTTCAATCTCCCAATTGGCAGGATATTGATTATTCAGGTCTACACCGCGGATATTGGCTTTCCAAGCATAAAAGGCAGGGTTGCCATTGTTTATTTTTAAAACATCGACCTTCCCCTCTGCCGCCTCCTCCCCCTTCAGGACAAGCTCGACTCCATCCGGATTCACCATTGGAACAATCGAAATGGTCATATCCCGATAGAAGGGCATACAATCCATTCCGCAAAGTGTACGATCATTCGTTACTGCCAGCAGAAAATCATTCAGCCATTTCATCAAAACCGCCGAAGTGATCCATTCATTAGCATGGAATGAACCGTTATAATGTATGATCTTATCTCCTTGACCGATCCTTACCTCAAGGAGTTCTTTTCCCAACACACTCCTCCCGATCGATTCAACCTTAATAAAGGGGTAATGAAAAGATAGAGAATCCAGATCGTCAAGAAGTGATTGATAATCATAGGGCTTGTCGGTGACAATCATGGGATTCATGACCCGGACGGGCACGGAAAAAGGTTTTTGTCCACCTTGATTCAACAATGATACCCCATCGATGGGCAGGTGATATTGTAATGCGATTTCGGCAAAATCGATATCTAACCGGGACTCTTCCTGAACAATGTATCCAGGTATCTGTACTTCCATGCCATTTGGCAAAACCCCGCCAGTAATGGCGGGATTGGCATCCTCTATCAAAACCAGGGGAATTTGGAACAATTGACTGTAATATGCCAAATCATCCCCGCTTCTGCTCACGACTTTCATTCAGCCTCCGCCCCTTTCATTGTTTTATCTTTATGAAGCGAAAGACAGAAAGATGTTCAGGAAGTCTCACGTGTTTCAATAATTGTAATGGGTACCGATTTACCTGAAGGAACAAAAAAAACCTGGATTGCGCCAGGTATCAGTAGACAAACTCGATGAAAATCACCTTCAGTTTGTTTGTACAATTTGAACGTCGATGTCCTCTTCAGGCACTCGCTTTCCGCGTCCAAGGGAGCCGCGCACCTTACATTCCAATCAACTTTGTTTTAACTTTTAGATAGGACACTATTGTCTACAGTCTTTTTGTTTTAGTATTTAAACTGATGTAACTTGAGTCTATTCAGCGATATCGGCTTGAAATGATTACTTTAGATCAATTGATGCCATCGAACGATTTGTAGTCGGCACGATTGTAACACGAGATATGATAGGAATATCCTAAAAGTCTATAGCGGAAAAATTGATTGGAAGAGTTGGAAAACCGAAAGCTGTTGAATCGCACGTGCAGCTTATAAAACACCTGCGATTACCGAGTTACTTATTATCGTGAGTATCAATCACCGAAACATAATTGCGCAACGAGTTCTTTTTTTTAGCACAAAGATCATCAAAAGTAGTGACACGTCATAATTGGCAAGAATAAGTGGAAGTATCAGGAGAGGTCAACTGTTTCTCCATACCTGCTTCAATTCCAATAAAGAATCAAAAGGTCCCGGAATGAAACCATCTTGGAACCTTTTTGTGTACAAATTGAAACCTGGATTGCGCCATGTTTCTTTTTTCAACGTTGCTCATAAAATCGGAGCAAATCCCCGTAAATGATTTTGTCGGAGTAATCAAGCTCCTGTTTCGCCTTTTCCAAATACTTCTCACAGGAACCCTTTTCAGTCGCCCTCCCAGTCTTTTTATCATAGCAGGTATCCATCGTATAGAGATAATCCTTCGTGATGAAACTGCTATCGCGAAGAACGGTGAATTCTAATTTCTCTTCAGAAAATAGATCTTTGCCGAATTCGATATAATCATCATTTTCAATCCCCAATAAATGAAGGAGTGTCGGCCTTACATCAATTTGGCCGGAAACGGTGGAAATCGTTTTTCCCTTCTGACCGGGGATATGTATGATGAGCGGGACACGCTGAAGCTGGATGGATTCGAAAGGTGTGATTTCCTTCCCAAGGAACTGGCTCATGGCAGAGTTGTGATTTTCCGAAATTCCATAATGGTCCCCATATAGCACAATTATGGAATCCTCATATAATCCATCACGTTTCAAATCGCCGATAAATCGTTCCAAGGCTTCGTCCGTATAACGTACGGTCGGAAAATATTGATTCAATGTTTTGGAATTTGAATCGTACGGCTCCAATGTCCGGTCTTCCTCATTCAAAGTGAATGGAAAATGATTGGTTAACGTTATGAACTTGGCATAAAAAGGCTCAGGCATCCTCTTCAGGTGAGAGATTGATTGTTTGAAGAACGATTTATCATTCAAACCCCAATTGATGGAATTCCCTTCAGAGACTTTGTATTCATCACTGTCATAAAACCGCTGGTACCCTAGGGAATCGTACATTATGTCACGATTCCAAAAGCTTTTATTATTGGCATGCAAGGAAGCCGTATAGTAACCTTCTTCCGATAAGATTTCGGGGGTGGCTTTGTATTCATTTTGGGCATGAGTGAAAAATACTGCACCTCTGCCTAAAGGATAGAGGGAATTCTCAATAATGAATTCTGAATCGGATGTTTTCCCCTGGCCAGTTTGGTGATAAAAGTTATTGAAATAATAGCTCTCTTTAATGAATTCGTTCAGAAAAGGAGTGATTTCTTCACCGTTGACAGTTTTATTGATGACAAAGCTTTGTGTGGATTCCAATGATACAAGGATCACATTTTTGCCTTTTGCCAGCCCATAAAGATCATCATTAACCTCTTTTTGATTGGCACGGACATAATTTTCAATTTCCGACAATTCACTGCCATCCGCAAGGGCACGTTGAGCTGATGATTTCGTCTGTAATATTGCATCATAGAGGTGATAATGGTACGTACCGATATTCTTAACGAGGATTTCGCGGTCAAACGTTCTTGTCAGTAGTTCAGGACGCGCCGCTTCAGCTAAAGCTAAGTTAAAAAATGTCACTCCTAAAGCGATTAACATGAAGAATTTACGATCCTTTGGATTGTATCGACATTCATGGAATGTTTTTGGTTTGTATTTCAGCAGCAGCAGCAAGAAAAGGATATCGGCAAAATACAATAGGTCACTCGGATTGATCAATTCATGTACACTGCTTCCAAGATCGTTCATATTGCTCGTTTGAAAAAGAACGGGAATCGTTAAAAAGTCATTGAAAAAGCGAAAAAAAACAAGGTTGGCAAAGAGGATGAAGGTGATGGAAAAACTCATGATCAATAAATATGCTGTCCTTCTATTTTCTTTTAAAAATATGTACACGCCAAGAGTAAGCAAAAGGAAACTGAAAGGATTGATGAATAGTATGAACTCCTGGAGCCAATTATCAATATCTATCTCAAAACTTGTTTTATAAGCAATATATGTTTTAAGCCAAAGTGAAATGAATACGACCCAAAACAATGAATATCCCTGTTTTTTGAAGCCCCTTTTCAATCTTGGTCCCTCCTCATCGAAGAAGCGCTGGAGCCATGGTCCTGAGCGCCTCAATCATGGGTCATGGTTCTCCCCTCTATTTAAATGCAGGAACGATTGCCCCACCCATCAAAGCGGGGAAATTTTTTCAAAAATCCATCTTTTTTTCTTATACCCCTGTTAGCACAGGGCAGCAAGGCATCACGTATTCATTTGGCTTTTAATGAGCCAGGCTCCACCTATCACCCCTGCATCATTGCCTAGTGTGGCCAGGCTGATTTTCGTTGATTTACTAACCCGTTTGAATGCATACTTTTCGAAGGCAGCACGGACAGTATCAAGCAAAATGTCTCCCGCTTGTGAAACTCCCCCGCCAATGACGATTTTATCTGGATTCATGACATTCCCAACATGTGATAGTGCCAGCCCCAAGTAATTGCCCACCTTATCCACCACAGCTTTGGACATAGGATCACCTACTGCAGCGCATTGGAATAACAGTTTGGAAGTAACCGTATTTCCCTCGTCGACTTTCTGCTGAAGCAATGACTTTTCATCGGCGGTATTCAAGGCTTCTAAAGCCATACGGACGATTCCCGTTGCCGAAGCAACCGTTTCCAGACAACCAGTCTTGCCACAATTGCATGGTGCCCCTCCGTCCGTTACGACCGTTATATGCCCTATTTCTCCAGCAGCCCCACTGGTACCATGGACGATTTGCCCATTATGAATGATCCCGCCGCCTACACCCGTTCCCAGAGTGACACAAACGAGGTCTTTGGCACCATTACCGGCACCTTTCCACATTTCTCCCAAAGCTGCCATATTGGCATCATTATCGATCACAGCTGGAAGAGATGTCTCCACTTCCAGTAAATCTTTTAAGGGATAGTCCTTCCAGCCTAAATTGACGGCTTCATATATGGAACCGTTAACAAATTTCACGGGGCCTGGAGCACCCATTCCTATCCCTACTATCTTACTCTTCGGTTCATTAAGTTCAACGAGCTTCGCATCAATTGCTTTTGCTATATTAATCGTAATGAATTTTCCCTTTTCGGAGATGTCCGTGCTGATTTCCCATTTATGAATGATCTCTCCGTATAAATTGATCAGAGCCAGTTTGGTAGTTGTACCGCCTAAATCCACACCCATCAGCCATTTTTCCATCATTCTCACCTTTTTTATCAATTTTTTTTCTGTTTTTCCCTTTCAAGAGACAATTGCTGTCTAATTAAAAGGATCGCCATTTGATAATCTTTCGTATCCATCATCTGCATACGGTGGATTTCCCTTATTTCGGCCTCCATCATTTCAAGCTCGGCTAAGCGATCACCAATATAGATAAATGTACCGAATCTTTTCAAGTATTGTTGAAGATCATAATATGTTTTCATAGTAAACCTCTTTACTCTTTTCTTTAGGAAAGTATATCGAATCAGCCTTTTGGTAACAAGCGACCAATTCCCCCTTTGATAATTTCCCCCATCCCCCTCATACATGTCCAACTGTATTCATATGATGAAATATCAAGAATGTGGACTCTTTCGATTTGATTCAACAGCTTAATATTTTTAACCACTCATCACGCGCGAAAACGGAGGGGAAAAATGAAAGTACAATTGAAGTATACCGTCTTTTTGGTCTTGACCACCATTTTTGTCATCCTATATTTATCAAATCATAAAAGGGCAGAGGAAACCATCATTTTTTTTCCCATCGATTCCTCGCTTCATTTTGAACATGCTTCCACCAACCTGACACCGGAGGGCACCGGGGATTCAACCTATACCATCACTTGGAGGGTGGATTCTTCATTGGACCAGACAGCTTACTTGCGTCAAGACGTATCGCTTTTATACAAAAATGGAAAATTGGCAGGAGCCTTAAAAAATTGGCGCCAAAATAAACAAGAACTCTCTCAAAAAGCGAAAACTAAAGAAACCGAGAGTGGTCGTTATGAAGCGGTAACGTTTCATTATGCCGAGGTTCATCCGAGTGACACAATTTTCACCAGTGCCCAGCAGCTCAGTAAAGATAAACTCTATACAGTAACGACACCGGTTTTTCAATTTTTCCACAGTCCCCTTTCGGAAGAACAGGTTCAGTGGAAAAAAACGCTGGACGGCTTTACAGATCAAACGGTTCAAAATGGTTTGGAAAAAGCCGGTCAAGCATTTCAGGTTAATCTGGATCAGTACAAAATCATCTCTTTAACAGATTTGCCGTCAAAGAAAAATCAATGGCTTGCTGACTTCCCCCAATTCAAACGGGAAGAAATTGTGGGAAAACTGTGGGAAGGACTTTACAAAAATTACGTGTTGGGAATAAAAAAGGAGGATGGATCCACTGTGAGTCCACAAGGCAGCACCATCCCCCTATTGCTTATGGCTAAAAATCAAAGTGAAATACTTGTCTTGTTTACCCTGGAAGACGGTTCCCCAATCATGCTGCGTCAAAAGTTATAGTCGCTTTTCAATTTCTGCCAGCAGTTTTGTATATGATTTATTATCGGGGGCAAGCTCAATAGCCTGAACAGCTTGCTCCTTAGCTTGATCGAATGATTCGAGATTCATGTAGACTAAGGCAAGATTGTAATGGGCTTCATGCAAATCCGGATTGCTTTCAATCGCTTTTTCATAATAATCCCTGGCTTTATTTATGTCCTTATTATCAAAAGATAAATTTCCCAGCATAAAAAGCGATAGCGGTGCATCAGGATTTGCATCAACATAATTGTTTAACATCTCTTCCGCTTTATCCTCTTCATCATCATCAATATACTTTTGGGCCATCATGGCCATCGTATTATCATCCATAGCTGCACTTTCCTGATGATTGAATCCAAAGTTAAGAAGGGCATAGGTCAGTATTGCCGACCCGATCAGAAAAGCCAGCTGCCGTAAGATATTCCTGGACTTTGGCAGATGCACCACTCCAGCAGCCAAGAACCCTCCGATCAAACCTCCGATATGCCCTGCATTATCAATTCCCGCTACGGTGAAACCATATATTAAGTTAATGATGATCAACACAATCACCGATGAGCCCATCGAGCGCATGAATAATTTCGGATAGACGATGCCGAAGTACAGAAGTGCCCCAAAGCAGCCAAAAATGGCTCCGCTCGCCCCTGCGGAAAGATTCGGGGTCATGATGAAGCTGCCTAGAGTTCCAGCGAAACCAGCGAATATATAGATGAAAAGGAACCTGGCATTACCGTAAATCCTTTCAACCTCTGCTCCGATCAAATACAATGAAAATGTATTCATCAATAAATGAATGAACCCAATATGGACGATCATCGGTGTAAAGAACCGCCACCATTCCCCTTGCATGATATAAGGGGAAAATTTAGCTCCAAACTCAATCAAAGTTTTGGAATTGGTGCTGCCCCCATTAAACTCCATCAAGATGAATACAGCTATTTGTAACGCCATGAATATATATGTAAAGAATGGCTTATTGGCATTTTGAAATACCTTCTGCTCAGCCTTAGCCTTTTTGACTGACTCAGAGATGGCGTCTTTCTTTACTGCGAGAATCTTTTCCTCATCTATTTCATTATCTTCAAGAACTTGAATTGACAGTGGTTTTTTCAAAACATGTTCAAGGTTTTGCAACGAATCATGAAAGTTTTCACAAGTTAGAAGAAACGTGTTAACATTCGTTTTTTTAAAGGAAGCCACTCGTGAGCTAAAGTCATGATCATCCACCGGGGCGAATTTACTAACATAGATACTTAATATGTCAATGGGCTTTTTGTATAATTTCCTTCTGATCCTTTCTCCATTCTGCAAAGTTCGGTCGATATCGCGTTTCAGCCAATTAGCCCAATCCAAATCATGTCGAATGAGTCTAATGACTGGAAATTCTTTATTCTTATCGCTCTCTAGCCAAATCTCCTGATGGTTTTCAGTGACAGTGATCATTCGATAATCATAATGGGCAGACAACTCCCTTATGGTTTCCCAAAACAAATAATCCTCTTTAAATCCCAATGCCTTCCCCACTTTCCAATGAAACTTATGCTTCTGAAATTCCTGTTTCTTAATTAAAACTATAGACGAAATCATGAAAAAAGTAAAAAAGGAGACTGCTTTCCCGCTCCTTAAAAATAAAAAAAGGAACCCCTGATCAGGTTCCTTTTTAAGATGCAGGCTTTCTCATTTGGTCTGACTGAACATGCTTTGCATCATTTTATCCCTGAACATTGGCATATCCAAGGATTTAGTCACTAGAAATCTTCTTAAAATGCCGTTGGACAGCGCAACATTTATCAGGCGGTACCGGTTTTTGTAACCTGCATAAACAGCTAAACCAACCAAGAAGATTTGAATAATTAATCGAAGCATAACAATCCCTCCTATCAATAGTGTGATACAGGACAGGATTTTTATGAGCTAAAAGTGATAATTAATAAACTTCTTCTAATGGGAGTACGTACGTATTACCCTGGATGGGGTAATGAGTTTGCCGACCGCTATATCATGAACCTCTATCGGGAGTTCATCCATTAATTGAAGCTCGTATGTAAGGGCCAATGTATCTCCTCGGTAATAAGATAGGAAACGGTCATAATAGCCGCCTCCAAAGCCTAAGCGATACCCTTCCTTGGTAAAAGCAAGACCGGGTACGATCAATGCATCCAATTCCTCTTTCCGAGCCTTGGCTGTTTCAGCCACTGGTTCAAGCAACCCGTAATAAACAGACTCCAGCTGATTGAAGGACGAGATTTTCTTGAATTCCATTGTCCTTTTTTCAGGATCACATTTTGGTACTGCCACTTCTTTTCCTTCACTCCATGCTTGTTCGATGATCCGTACCGTTGGAACTTCGGGCGGTATGGAGATGGTGATGCCAATGGTTTTTGCTTTTTTCCATTCCTCCAGTGAAAATAAGTTTTCAGCGATTCGGTTCGATAGTTCCTCATGTTCCTCTTTAGTCAGCTCCATTAAACGGGACCTAGCTTCTTGGCGGAGCTTTTTTTTATTTTCTTTCATCTCTTCCGACTCCTTTAGTCTACTTCTATCATTATCTCATAATATTTGTTCATATACGAAAAATACGGTGTCGGAAATTGCCGATCCATTAATGCAACCTGAAAGGAAAGAGAGGAAGAAGGGATTAAAAAAATGCATAAAAAAAACAACAGGAAAAATCCTGTTGCTTACTTTGTTTCGCGGTGAGTCGTGCTGCGTTTTTCTCTTGAGCAGTATTTTTTAAGCTCAAGACGGTCTGGATTGTTACGTTTATTTTTTTTAGAAATATAGTTACGGTCTCCACATTCAGTGCAAGCTAATGTAATATTTACGCGCATTGTGTATTTCCCTCCAAACATATTGACTTTTTCACATAGGACTTTTCTATAATAGCATTATTCAATGCGAATTGCTAGTATGTTTTTTGGGAAATCCAACTTTAACTTTTTTGAATTCTTAATTGTTTACGTTTTGCATCGTCAGGAGGAGCTGATTATTTATGACTTTCGCCTCTTCTTTCGTTTCAGCATGAATGACCCAGGCCACAGCTTCCACACATTCCTTCGGCAAGATTTCAGTCTCTAGCGTAAACACACTGGTAACTTCCCCTTTGGCGAGCGGTGAATAAGCCAAGAGCCCCTCCTTCAATGATTTGAAGCATCCCTCTTGATATAGGCTTCCCTTACCTTGGATACAATATTGAGAGATGCTTTTTCCTTTCACCAATCCACCCAATAAAGCAATCGATTGAGGAGCTACATGTAAAATCGCCCGTTCATTCGGGCTGTAAAAAGCCACCGCCTGCCTTTCGAAAGCGTTTTCATAGTGAAAAAACACTTTTGGGCGCTTCGTCTCGAATGATGTATTTCTAATCGTGAACTTCGAAAAGGTCACCTGCCCTTGGGTATATGTTTGTGAAAGTGTCCGGATCTCTCCATTCGGATGACTCATCATATCTTCCTCAGGATACCAATCAAAACTCTCATCCATCCATAACCCAGACTTTAATCCCTTACGAAATATATCCTGGTTATCCTGCGGCATATACGCGAATAGCGAATTCATATAATCATCCCTTCCCCTTCTTTATCCTTATATATATAGCTTATCGTTAGGCGCTGACAGTGAATCTATCCACTTTGGAAGCTGCACACCATTTTCTTATAGTCAACCGATTTTTAACTATTCAAAATATTTTGTTTTTTCGATTTATTCTATCTTTATGTTAGCACTGAATTGGCTGATGGACAATAAACACATTTTGTCGAATTTTATGTATGTTATCTCTTAAAGGTTTTTTTCCCATTTTAATGCCTGATTTTTTTTATTCAACGACGCTCATTAAGCTTTTCGACAATATTTGAAACAAAACAGACAATAAATGAAGTTTACGGCCCATTTCGGAAAATATAAAAATATGAAAATCTCCATTTTTTTAAAAATATGTGTAAAATATAAATATATTGTCGAAAATTAGCTTCTGAGGTGAAAACATGGAAACACTTATCATCCTTCTTTTTTCTTTAGCGATCGTCCTTCTCATCATTTCCTTTTTCGGTAAAGATAAAGTTGCCAAATTAGAGGAAGATTTGGAGCAGATGACACTAACGTATATGCAGGATATCTACCAATTAAAGAAGAAGGTGAAGATTCTTGAAGAGGAATTCGTTATCCAGGACGATCCTGCTCCCTCTGTAAAGGTTAAATCAATTGTCAATTCCAATGATAGCGAATCCATTCATGAAATTTTAAAAAGCCAGGTTCTATCTTTATATAGTCAAGGTCTTTCTTTGGACCAGATCGCCAAACAATCCTCATTAACGAAGGAACAAACAATTTCAGTGATCGAGCAGCAAAGATTGCGGGGTGAATGAGAATGAACAAAGCAAGACTGCAAGGTCTTTCCGCCGGTATCATTTTTACAACAACAATCTTTGCTGGCTTTCATTATGGCACCGGATTATTCGAAGGCACCACTCCCACTGAGGAGGAAGCTAAGGAATCGCTCGTGAAGAAAGGATTCGTCGTTACACACCCTATGGAGGAAGCTAAAAAGACCGTCCAACCAAAGGATCCAGATAAGGATTCAATGGAGAAAGGGGCTTCAAAAAAAGATCCCTCCATCGTCACCTATACAATTAAAGTGAAAACGAATATGACCACAACCGAAATTGCCGATAGCCTTGCCAATGAAAAAATCATCGATGATGCTGCTGAATTTGAAGCTTACATGAATGACCATGATTTCTCAAAAAAAATACAAATCGGTGAGTTTGTTGTTACGAATAATATGAAATATAGACAATTGGCCAATACTTTGACCCATTAATGAATAAGAGAGGCTTTTAAATGGACGATGTCCGAAAAAAGCCTCTCTTTTTTTCAATTAGGATCGGTTCATTCATTCCTGCTGATATATCTCCCTCTTACCAGGAAGTAAATATTCTCTGCGATATTCGTTGTATGGTCCGCTGTCCTTTCCAAATATCGAGCTATTAAGGAAAGCTGTGTAACCTGCTGAAGGTTTTTTTCATCTGAAAGGCGAAGGAGACTCCGAATCATATCTCCATAAAAGCTATCAACCTCGTCATCCATTTCAATGATCTCTCTTGAAAGAACAACATCTTCCTTCTCAAATGCTTCAATTGAAAGTTGAATCATCTTTAATGTAATATCATGCATCTGCTTTAATGGTGTTAAAGGCAGAATAAATGGCTGGTCACCGATTCGGATGGCTGATTTAGCGATATTCACACCAAAGTCCGCCATCCTTTCAATATCAGAGGCGATTTTTATGGCAGCAATGATACGCCTTAAATCAATCGCAACCGGCTGCTGCTTAGCAATCAGCAAAATCGCAAAGTCATTAATTTCCTCTTCCAGTAAATCAGCGATTGTGTCATCATCAATAACTTCAAGAGCCTCTTCTACATTATTGTTTTCCAATGCGGCATATGATTTTGATATGGCATTTGAAGCTAAATTAGCCAACTTCACGATTTTCTCCTGTAACTCTTTCAATTGAAGCTCGAAATTTTCACGAACGATCATTATCGCATCTCCCTTTCTCTTTAACCGAAGCGTCCGGTAATGTAATCTTCTGTTCTTTTATCATTCGGATTAGAGAAGATGGTGTTTGTATCAGAATATTCGATGACTTCCCCATTTAAGAAGAAGGCTGTTCTATCAGAGATACGTGCTGCCTGCTGCATGTTATGGGTAACGATGATAATGCTGAAATCCTTTTTCAGTTCTTGGACCAATTCTTCTATTTTCAAAGTGGATATCGGATCAAGAGCAGAAGTCGGTTCATCCATTAATATGACATCAGGTTCGATGGCCAAACATCTGGCAATACAAAGGCGCTGTTGCTGTCCACCTGAAAGTCCATATGCATTTTCATGCAGTCGGTCTTTCACTTCATCCCAAATGGCTGCCCCTTTTAAACTCTTTTCGACGATCTCATCAAGAATTTTTTTATTTTTAATTCCATGGATTTTTGGTCCGTATACAACATTTTCATAAATTGATTTTGGAAAGGGATTAGGCTTTTGGAAAACCATTCCCACCTGTGTCCTTAAATCTTCCACCTTATAGGACTGATCAAGGATATTCCTGTTTCTATATTTAATCTGGCCTGTCGTTTTCACATCCGGGACTAGCTCTATCATTCGGTTCAATGTTTTGATGTAGGTCGATTTCCCACATCCTGAAGGCCCAATGATGGCGGTCACTTCATTTTGGTGCATATCCAGATTAATATTTTTCAAAGCATGGTTTTCTCCATACCATAAATTGAGATTGGATGTTTCATACACCTTTTCCGTCAAGGCAGCCGATTCGACATTTTCGATTCCGATTGCCGTTGACTCTTTTTCTCTCGTTAAGGTCATATTCATGCTTCCTTCCTCCTATCAGTATCTTTTCTGGAATTTATTTCGAATTATAACCGCTATTGAATTCATGAATATTAACAGGATGAGTAAAACGATGATTCCCGCGGCAGCAACCTGCTGGAATTCCTCCTGTGGACGGGATGTCCAATTATAGATTTGCATCGGCAGCACTGTGAATGTATCCATGACCGTTTGAGGTAAAAAGGCGATGAACATTGGTATGCCAACCACCACCAATGGAGCCGTTTCACCGATTGCACGTGATAAAGCAAGTATCCCCCCAGTTAAAATGCCAGGTATCGCAGCAGGCAGGACCACTTTCAATATCGTTTGCCACTTTGTTGCACCCATTCCAAATGAAGCTTCCCTTAGATCACGAGGTACGGCACGTATGGCCTCTTGGGCAGCCACTATGATGACAGGAAGAACAAGTAGGCTCATCGTCAAGCCTGCTGCCAATATGGACCGGTCCAAGGCTAGGGCACGAACGAAAACCGTTAAACCCAAAAGTCCAAATACTATTGACGGGACACCTGCCAGATTGGAAATATTCACTTTGATAAAAGTGGTGATCCAATTCTTCCGGGCATATTCCTCTAAATAAATGGCCGTTCCAACGCCAAGCAGCAGGGAAACCGGGGCCACCACTACCATCAACCAAATTGAACCGATCAACGCTGCCTTTATACCAGCCTCTTCAGGTTTCCTGGAAGCGAAATTCTGAAGGAAATCCCCATTCAGACTGCCAATTCCTTGAGTGAATATCCGATAAAATAAGATGGCCAATACGAGGAGGCCAACCAATGTTGCCAAGAAGAATAATCCTTTACAAATCGTGTTAACAGCCAGCCTAACAGGCATTTTTTTTGCAACATGACTTTTGTTTATCAGTTTCATGTCTTAGTATTCCTCCCTGAACTTGCGAGAGATGAACTGCGCCAGTAAATTCATGATAAGCGTAAAGACGAACAGTGTCATTCCAACCGCATAAATGCTGTAGTAAATCGTTGTCCCATATCCTGCATCCCCCGAACTTACCTGTACAATATAAGCGGTCATCGTTTGAATCGATGAAGTGATATCCATGCTCATATTTGGGGTCGAGCCACCGGCAACACTCACAATCATGGTTTCCCCGATCGCTCTGGATAGAGCAAGAACGATGGATGCCACAATTCCTGAAACGGCTGCTGGCAATACCACTTTAATTGTCGTTTCGAGTTTCGTTGCTCCTAAGGCATACGCACCTTCGCGAATCGACTTCGGTACTGATACAAGGGCATCTTCCGACAAAGAGGCTATCATCGGCATGATCATGATTCCTACAACGATCCCAGGACTTAGAGCATTGAACATGTCAAGGGAAGGAAATAAATCCCGCAAAACCGGTGTTACAAAAGTTAAGGCAAAGAAGCCGTAAACGATAGTAGGGATTCCAGCTAAAACTTCTAAAATCGGCTTGATGATTCTGCGTGTTTTCTCTGATGCATATTCACTCAAGAAAATGGCTGTTGCAAGCCCTACTGGAACTGCAACCACCGCTGCTATTACTGTTATCTTCAACGTTCCCACTATAAGCGGCATAATCCCATAGGACGGTGTAGATGCAAATGGCAGCCATTTAGCTTCTGTAAAAAATTCGACGATAGATACTTTGTCAAAAAAGATAAATGTTTCAAATATAAGCGTCAGGATGATCCCGATTGTAGTAAAAACGGAAATAGCCGCCGTAAGGAACAAAAGCTTAGGGATGACTTTTTCCATATTCATTTTTTTCTTACTTTTCTTTTCCAGGATCATTTGCTGTACAGAATAGGTTTCTGTTTTTCTAAGTTCCAACTTGCATCCTCCATTTCAGACACACAATATTTGGATTTACAAGCTGTTACCCCCGCCTTAATCGAATCAAGGCGGGATTTCAGTAGCCTGTAATATCGTTTATTTTTCCAGTTCTTTTAATTTATCAAGATCTTTCTGGTACTCTTCTTCCGGCAGGCTGATATAACCCACTTCTTCAGCAAGCTCTCCTGCATTTTCAATGACGAATTGAGTATAATCTGCAACTTGTTCTTTTTCGGCTACTGACTTATTAGCTACATATGTGTAAAGTGGACGTGACAATGGTGCATACTCCCCACTTTTAATCGTTTCATGTGTTGGCTCTACGGCACCTTTGCCGTTGTCGATGGAAATGATCTTTAACTTATCTTTGTTTTCAGAGTAGTAGGCATAACCGAAGAATCCAATCGCATTTTTATCACCTTCTACACCTTGTACAAGGACATTATCATCTTCTGAAAGCGTAGCATTTTCCACCATCGGTTTTTCTTCAAGGATCACTTCATTGAAATAATCATATGTGCCTGAATCTGTTCCCGGAGAGTAGAATTTAATTTCTTCCTTCGGCCATTCAGGACGTATATCAGACCATTTCTTCACCTTTCCATTATCAATCCACAGTTTTTGAAGTTCTTCAACTGTTAGTGAATCGATGAAATCATTATCTTTATTGGCAACGATTGAAATACCGTCAAATGCCAGTTTCAATTCTGTATATTCAACACCCTTTTCATCAAGTAAGGCAGTTTCTTCTTCTTTCACCGGGCGGGATGCATTGGCTAGGTCCGTATCACCAGCGATGAATTTCTTGAATCCCCCACCTGTTCCTGACGATCCCACTGAAACCTTCACATCAGGCTGTGTAGCCATATATTCTTCGGCAACTGCCTCCATGATCGGAAAGACCGTTGAAGAACCATCCGTAATAACTTCGCCCTTGAGTTGATCTGAAGCCGCTTCATTTCCTTTACCGCTGTTTGAAGTATCATTAGATCCACATCCAGCTGCCACTGCGATTACTCCACCCATTACTGCGGTCATAGCCATAAATTTGAAACGTCTCATTTGTAAATCCCCCTAAGAATTTTATATGAATATTTTGTCCTACTCTCACATCATACTTTCAGACTGTAAATTCCGTTTAAAGCATTTGTAAATATTCAGTAAATAATTGTGTGCTTATTGTAAAGATGAAAGAACTGTGCTGATCCTGTTCTTAAAATGCAAAAAAAAACACGTTTCCGGTTTTACCCAAAAACGTGTTTTTAACCTTTTGTTATTCATTTTCCTGGCTTTTTCTAACTTCAGCCTGGTCCTTTTGAACGTCTTTACCATTCTCCACTTTCAAATCAGTCGAGGTTTCGGTATTTTCCTTCTTAGCCCGTTCTTTTTTCAGTTCGAAATAAGTATCCATAATTTCTTCACCTATCTCTTTACTCATGCTGTGGCCCGAATGTCCTTGATAAGCCCACGGGACAACAACAGCAAAAGCAACTTCCGGATTTTTAGCAGGGGCATAGCCGACCAACGTGATATTCATCGTATCTTGAGGTTCGCTATAATCCGCTCGGTTCGGACCATCATAGAACGCTTGCGCCGTTCCGGTTTTAGCCGCTACCGTATATGACTTATTCCCAAAGTAAGTATAAGCTGTTCCGCCTTGTTCCATCGAAACTTTCTCGAAACCGCTCTGCACACGTTCTATCCATTCTTCCTTCATCTCAAGACGATTAAGGACAGTCGGTGAAACGTCTTCGGCAACAGGTCCCAATTCCTCATTATTATCAACTGGATCGCGGATTTCCTTAACCATATGCGGCTTCATGCGGTTACCGCCATTCGCAATGGCTGAAACATATTGCACGAGCTGCATCGGTGTGTACGTATCATACTGTCCGATAGCAAGGTCAAGCAGCTTACCTGGTGACGTTTCCGAACCTTTGAATCCACTCATTTCATTCGGGAGATCAATACCCGTGCGGACACCCAAGCCAAACTGGGCAAATGAATTACGCATGGTTGAAAAGGCGCTTGAACTTATATTTAATGGTTCGTTCGGAACATATTTTGCACCTGCAATATTAATTGCCGTTCGGAACATATAAACGTTCGAGGATACTTTTAAGGCAGTCAAATCATTAATGTTCCCGAAGTTACTATATGAGCCTTTTTCCTTTGTACCCTTAATCTTCAGCTTCGTATCATAAAAGTATGTACCTGGCTGAATGGCTCCTTGCTGATAACCAGTCAAAACAGTTGCGCCTTTTACTGAGGAGCCCATTGTATAGGAAGTCGTGATATTTCCTAATGCGAAGTCCTCAATCGAGGATTTCCCCGTTTTTGGGTCCTTCTCATATTTCTTCCCAGCCATCGTTAATACTTCCCCTGTATCGGGATCCATCATGACGACAAAGGCCCTGTCCAAGAATTTGGTGTTACCCATTTTTTTCTTGGCAATCAATTGCTTTTCAATGATTTCCTCTGTTGCAAGCTGTAAATCCATATCAACTGTCAATATAAGATCTTTTCCTCTCGAACCTTCAGTAATCACTTCGGAATCGACAACATTTCCTGATTTATCGGTCACATTCCTTACTTTCGCTTTCTGCCCTTGGAGGATATCTTCATATTGCGCCTCAATATAACTCTTTCCTACTCGGTCATTCCGGCTGTAATCACGTGCAAGGTAGTAGCTCAGGCTTTCACTAGGCAATCCTTCTTCAGATGAGGAAACTTTACCTAATACAGATTTGAGTGTTTTATTATATGTATAAAAACGATCCCAATCTGTTGATATATCGACCCCTGGGAGCGAATCAAGGTGTTCACTCACCTTGGCGAATTCTTCTTTTGTTACTTCCTTGTTTTTTACAATTTGCGGGGTAAGGGCATATCCGCTTGCAAATTCCCTATAGATGGCAAGAACTTCTAGATCCTTTTCCGAAAGCTTTGTTTCTTCTTCAGTAATCCGATCAAGCTGAAGCTTATACAAATCACTTTCTTCCATCTCGCCCTCTTCCACTTTTTTCCGTTCTTTATCGGTAATCTTTTTCTCGGCCAGCTTTGGATTCTTCAAAATCCAAAAATCCTTTTTATCGCGTTCAGTTACTTTGTCTGTTTCCTTTTCGATCAACTTCGCTAGTTTCTCAGCCGTTTCCACCATTTCTGTTTGTTTCGTACCTTGTTTACGTGTATATGTAATTGCATCCAGTGGTTGGTTATCGACCATCAGTTTCAAATTCCGGTCATACATTTTCCCACGGGGCACCGAATTATTCACGGTCACTTCCTCTGTTCTTTCAATCTCACGCCGGTAATCATCACCATAAACAATCTGTACAACACCCAAGCGTAAAATTAAAGCGGAAAACAAAACAAACACTAAAAAGAAAAGAATATTCAATCTGAAAGGCACATGCGTCTTTTTCTTTTTCTTTTTATTCACACTAAGCCACACATCCTTTTTACATAGTCATAATAGTCCTATACTATTCTATAGAACATTTATATTTTTTTCTACCTTAGTGTTCTAGAAATATTAAACATATAACGAACTTTACATAAAAAGTGACTTACGGCTCATAAATCCTAAAACGGTAAGTCCTGATATTGGAAAAGAGGCCTCTAAGGCCTCTTTTTCAATCTTGATCAATGATATCGATTTTCCGTATAAACCAATATATCACGGTATGCCCTGCCCCGACGATTAACAGATAGATCGGCAGTACTTCCTTTAGGTCGAATAACATGACGGAAAGTATGAATCCTGATATCGAGACGATCCTTCCAAGATGAACGAACAGTTCCCGGACAACGATATATTCAATCCTCATTTCCGCTGCCTTCCAAGCACGGCCTATAATGTCATACGTCAACGATATATAAGGGACCAAAAGAATAGGATAAGCGGTAGCTACAATTGCCCCATAAATGAGAAGCTTCCCGAATGTGATATCAAATGCAATCAATAAGACCCCTGCATACAACAGGATTCCTCCAATAAGAATGGCCTTTTTTCGCATCGGCTGTTTTATATATCGTGAAGCAAAATAATACGCAACGAATGAAATGGCCGAATTTAACAGACCATAGCTCCCTAAGGCAAGTTCACTATCCGTCTGAATGAAAACATTAATCGAAATGATGAACATGAAGGTGCCCTCTCGTATCCCTTGGAAAAAGTGAGCACGTGTGATCAAAAGCCAATTCCGATTATTTTTCCGTTCCTGCAATATCCGAAGGAAACAGTATCTGCCATGTGCTGGACGTCTTTTTAAAGAAAAGCTAAGAAACACCGCAACGGAAAACAATAGCAAAGACAATCCGAATACAATGGAATATCCCGTGAATTTTTCAAGCCTCGAAATGATGAACCCTGAAAGAATCGGACCGACCATTCCCCCAAGGGATGATAAAATCCCTAAAAAACCATTGAAGAAATCTCTTGTTTCCGGTTCAGTTATCTCAAAAGTCAAGACATTATAGGCAAGCCAATAAAACCCATAACCGATTCCTAACAGTCCACCAAGCAACCAAAGGAAATCCGTTGCCCGTGTGCCGACCAATAGGACTGATAAATAAAATAGGGCCAAAAAGATAACACCCAGACGCAAAACAATGATTCGATCCACTTTTTTCGCCAACCTGCCAGCAAAGACAAAGGTAAGCGGTTGAAAAAGCACCACGGTTAGATTATATACGGCAATATCAACAATTTGACCGGATTGTTTCCACAAGTACACATTAACGAATGTATTGGATAAAGCAATACTTAGGCTGTACAGCCCGCCAATAAACAAAAGGAGGTGCAGATCCTTCTTTCCCCCCGCTTCACCCAACCATCTCTCTAAAATACCCATTGTTTTAACTCTCCTTTAAATTCCACTCTAGTGTTTGAAAAAACAAAAGAATTTATGTAAAAAAAGGTAAAGAAAACTCTTCGATTGGCGAGCCAGGATGGCGATGACAGAGAAGTAGTTGCACTTATACTGTTTTCCATAAATCTCTCTCTCAAATAAAATTAATAACAGTGCAAAGAAAACTCTTCGATTAGCGAGCCAGGATGGCGATGACAGAGAAGTTGTTGCACTTATACTGTTTTCCATAAATCTCTCTCTCAAATAAAATTAATAACAGTGTAAAGAAAACTCTTTGATTGGCGAAGACAGAGAAGTAGTTGCACTTATACTGTTTTCCTTAAAAGCTCACTCTCAAATAAAATTAATAACAGTGTAAAGAAAACTCTTCGATTGGCGAGCCAGGATGGCGATGACAGAGAAGTAGTTGCCCTTATACTGTTTTCCTTAAAAGTTCTCTCCCGAATAAATCAAAAACAGTATAAAGAAA